>NZ_JAUNTW010000022.1 GCF_030538495.1 Paracoccus sp. (in: a-proteobacteria) | reverse complement strand
ATCGCAGCCAGCCTCAACCTCTTTTTGCTTTTCGATCAACCCCATGACGGCACCGGCATCGCCATGCGGCGGTCAGAACCATCTCAACACGTCGCCAACCCGCTTCGCCGCCGCAAAAGCCGTGCGTCAGGACGGGCGGAAACCGGCCGCAAGGCGCTTTGGGTTTTCGAGTCAAACCGATAACGACACCGCCGTCACCCCGCAGGGTCTAGCTGTCCAGATCGTCGTGACCGATCCGGTGCGTCAGGATGAACCGCAGGCCGTTTCTCCTTTCGGGTTAAGGCGATAACAGCACATCCCCCACAGGGCGGCGCTTCAATATCCCACCGTCCGCATCCTCGCTGGCCCTAGGATCACCACGGCCGCGCGTCAGGATGAACCGCAGCCAGCCCAGCCGCGTTATCCTTTCGGATCAAACCGATAACGTATCACCGCGCCGCGGCCAGCACTGCCCTCAGCGTCTCACCATCCACGTCATCGCTGACGAATGCCTGACCAATGCCGCGCGCCAGAACGAACCGCAGCCGGCCATCGACGACCTTTTTATCTTGCCCCATCAGCGCGATCAGCGCCGCGTCGTCGGGCAGATCGCCCGGCACATCGGACAGGCGGGCGGGCATTCCCATTTCGCGCAGATGTTCCAGCACACGCGACGGGGATTCCTGACTGCACAGCCCCATCCGCGCCGACAGATCAAAGGCCAGGGCGCAGCCAATCGCCACGCCTTCGCCATGCAGCAGGCGGTCGGAATAGCCGGTCGCGGATTCCAATGCGTGACCAAAGGTGTGGCCCAGATTGAGCAGCGCGCGTTCGCCCTGTTCGGTTTCGTCGCGGGTGACGATGCCCGCCTTCATCGCCACGGAATGGGCGACGGCCTGTTGCCGCAGCGCGGGGTCATGGCGCAGCACCGGGGCGTTCTGTTCCAGCCAGTCGAAAAACGCGGCATCGCCCAGCAGGCCGTATTTCGCGACCTCGCCATAACCGGCGCGGAAATCGCGGTCGGTCAGCGTGTCCAGCACGTCAATATCGGCCAGAACCAGCGACGGCTGATGAAACGCGCCGATCAGGTTCTTGCCCTGCGCGCTGTTGATGCCGGTCTTGCCGCCGACGCTGCTGTCCACCTGCGCCAACAGAGACGTGGGGATCTGCACAAACCGCACGCCGCGCCGCAGGATGGACGCGGCAAAACCGACCAGATCGCCAATCACCCCGCCGCCAAAGGCGATCACGATGTCGCGCCGTTCAACCCGCTGTTCCAGCAGCCATTCCACGCAGCGGGTCAGATGCGGCCAGCTTTTGGTTGATTCGCCGGGGGGCAGAATCAGGGTGTCGTTGTCGATCCCCTGTTCGCGCAGCGCGGCGTTCAGCCGGTCCAGATGCAGCGCGGCGACGGTTTCATCGGTGACGGTGACCACGCGCGGACGGCGCAGCAGCGGCGCGATTTCGGCACCGGCGCGGGCGATCAGCCCCTGCCCGATGCGAACATCATAGGCGCGATCGCCCAGCGGGACATGAACGGTAACGGGATCGGTCATTTTCCATCCTGATAGAGATCGGGGTCATGGCGGCGCAGCGCCTCAATCAAGCGGTCGGTCGATTGGTCAATCGTATCCGCGCGTTGCACGGCAAAGTTCACATCCGCCTGCGCGTAAACCGGGTTGCGTTCGGCCAGCAGGCGTTCCAACGTGCCGCGCGGGTCGGCGGTCTGCAACAACGGCCGCGTGGGGCGCAACCGCACCCGATGCCACAGCGTGTCCAGTTCCGCGTTCAGCCAGACCGACACGCCCGTGCCTGCGATCAGGCTGCGGTTTTCGGCGCGCATCCACGCGCCGCCTCCGGTCGAGATCACCCCGCGCGGGCCGGTCAGGATGCGGCCCAGCACCTCGGTTTCGCGGGCGCGAAAGAACGGCTCGCCGTCGCGGGCAAAGATTTCGCTGATGCTCATGGCGGCAGCGGATTCGATTTCGGCGTCCGAATCCGTGAACGGCACACGCAGGCGGCGCGACAGTTCTGTTCCAAGGGCGGTTTTGCCAGCCCCCATCATTCCGATCAGCACGATATGTCGTTTCAGGCGCGGTTTCATCCATCTTCCCCAAATTGCAGGATTGAATGACGTGATCTTTCGGAAATTGCCATATATATTCGGCATGAACCGGCATAAGACCGGCGCAAAAGCGGAAAAAATGGGGCAAGCGATGCGGTTGTTGAAAGTTCTGGTGGTGTTGATCCTGCTGGCTGTGATCGGGCTGGCGGGCTTTGCCTATTTCGGGGACATGACCCCCACCCGGACCGAGGTTCGCACCCCGTTATCACTGGATAACACGGGTGATTAGGGCATCGGTCATCATTCTGGCGCTGCTGACGGGGCCGGTGGGCGCGCAGACGCAACCCCTGTCGGCCAGCGACTGGCTGTCGGGCAGCGTGCGCGCGCCGGTGCGCGAATCATCGGCCTGGCGTCCGGTGCCGCGTCCGCCGGAACGCCCCGCCCCGCGTCAGCCGGTTGCCGCCAGCGGTGCGGTTGGTCCGGTCACCGTCACCCGTCTGGACCGCGTGAATGCGGATACGGTCGGCACCATGACCGCGCGCCGCGCCGGTCTGCCCCCCGATTTGTGGCAGGGCAGCGACCCTGACGATGTGGCGCGCCTGATCCGGCAGACGCCCGCGCGGCTGGGCGCGATGCAATATCTGTTGCGCCGGGTGCTGACCGCGCAACTGCCGCCGCCGGAAATGGGATCCGAAACCGGCGCGAATGGCGGGCTGTTTCTGGCGCGGGCGGATCGGCTCTTGGATATGGGCGCGCTTGATCAGGCGCAGGCGCTGTTGTTATCGGCGGGGCCTGCGGAACCCGAAACCTTTCGCCGCCTGTTCGATATTGCGCTGCTTGAGGGCGACGAGGCCCGCGCCTGCGCCATTATGAACGACACCCCCGGCATTGCGCCCAGCTTTGCCGCGCGGATTTTCTGTTTGGCGCAGGGGGGCGATTGGGCGGCGGCGGCGATCACGCTGAACGGAGCGGAATCGCTGGGCCTGATTGACGATCAACAGGCGTTGCTGATGACGCATTTTCTGGATGATGCCTATGTCGATACCGGCACGCATCTGGACCCGTCCGGCCCGATGACGCCGCTGCAATTCCGCCTGCACGAAGCGATTGGCCAGCCTCTGCCCACCATGCCGCTGCCGATTGCCTTTGCGCAGTCGGATTTGCGCATGAATGGCGGCTACAAAGCCCGGCTTGAAGCGGCGGAACGTCTGGCCCGCGCCGGGGCCATTCCCCCGGATCGCCTGCGTCAGATTTACGGCGAACAACGCCCGGCGGCGTCGGGCGGGGTGTGGGAACGCGCGGGCGCGATGCGCACGTTAGAGGCGGGCTTGACGTCAGGCGATGTGTCGCAGGCCCTGCCGCGTGCGTTTGACGAATTTCGCCGCGCGGGCATGGCGGGGGTGCTGGCCGGGATGGTTGCCGCCGATCTGCCCCCTGATACCGACGGGCGCGCGGGCGACATCACCCGGATGCTGCGGCAATGGGTCGGGCTAAAAGCCACGGCGACCACCCCGCCCCTGCCCATCCCCGAGGCCATCCCCCCCGACACGCGCAAAGGGCAGGCTCTGCTGGCCGCCATGGCCGATATTGACGCGGCTATTGACGGCGATATGCACCGCGCCGCGCGGGGCATTGCCATGCTGCGCGCGCTTGGGCTGAAACCCGATGCGGATCGCGCGGCGGCTCAGGTCAGGTTGCTGCCTCAGATGAATGACGGCATGTGATGCAGGATCAACGCGCGATTTCAGCGTTTCTTGACGCCAAATCCGCCGAAACCGGGGCGGCGCGGAATACGATTTTGGCCTATGGCCGCGATTTGTGCGATCTGTCGGATTGGTTGACCGCGCGCGGCGCGGCCCTGCCCGACCTGACCCGCGACCTGATCGAGGATTACCTGACCCATTGCGACGCACAGGGCCTGTCCCGCGCCACCCGCGCGCGGCGTCTGTCCAGCATCCGCCAATTCACCCGCTTTGCGCTTGACGAAGGCTGGCGCGCCGACGACCCCGCCATTCGCCTGACCGGGCCGGGGCGCGCGCAACGCATCCCGAAAACGCTTGGGACGGATGAAATCGACGCGATGCTGGCCGCCGCCCCGCAACTGGGCCGAGGCCCCGCGGATCGCGCGCGCAACAGCTGCATCGTCGAATTGCTCTATGCCACCGGGATGCGCGTCAGCGAATTGGCGATGCTGCCCGTCGCGGGCTGTCGCGGCAATCCGGCGGTGCTGCTGATCCGGGGCAAGGGCAACCGCGAACGCATGGTGCCGCTGACCCCCGCCGCCCGCGCGCGTCTGTCCGAATGGCTGGCGATCCGCGATGCGGCACCGGGCGACAGCCCGCTGGGCCGCGTCATCGCCGGGCGCGGGTCCCGCTGGTTGTTTCCGGCGGCCAGCAAGGACGGCCACATCCCCCGCATCGCCGTGAACCGGCTGCTGAATGAACTGGCGCTGTCGGTCGGGCTGGACCCGGCCCGCGTCACGCCCCACGTCATCCGCCACGCCTTCGCCACGCATTTGCTGCAAGGCGGAGCCGATTTACGCAGTATTCAGACGCTGTTAGGTCACGCAGACCTTGGCACGACCGAAATTTACACGCATGTTCTGGATCAACGAATGCGTGATCTGGTGCTGAACCATCACCCCCTGGCGCGCGTTCCCCAAAACGACGCCGATTCACAAAACGATACCGTATGACCATGGACCTATCCGCCAGTTCGCTTGACACCGCCTTTTGGATCACCGTTGCCGCCATTGTGGTGCTGCTGCTGATGTCGGCGTTCTTTTCGGGGTCGGAAACCGCCCTGACCGCTTCCAGCCGCGCGAAACTGCGCGCCCGCGCCGACAAAGGCGATGCCGGGGCCGAGGCCGCCCTGAAAGTGACCGAGGATAACGAACGCCTGATCGGCGCGATCCTGTTGGGAAATAACGTGGTGAACATCCTGTCGGCCAGTCTGGCGACCGCGCTGTTCACCCGGCTGATGGGCGCGAATGGTGTGGCCATTGCCACGCTGGTCATGACCGCACTGGTCCTGATTTTTTCCGAAGTGATGCCGAAAACCTATGCCATCATGAACCCGGAAAATCTGGCAACGCGCGTGGCCCGTCCGGTTCGCTGGGTGACGCTGTTTTTGTCGCCCATCGTGACGGTGGTTCGGGTGATTGTGCGCGGGATCCTGTCGCTGTTCGGGATCAAAACCGACGCAGGCGCGCATATGTTTTCGGTGCATGATGAAATCGCGGGCGCTCTGTCCATCGGCCACGCCACCGGCGCCGTCCAGAAAGAGGATCGCGACCGCCTGTTAGGCGCGCTTGATCTGGGCAACCGCACGGTCGAAGAAATCATGCTGCATCGCAGCGAAATCCAGATGATCGACGGCGATTTGCCGCCCGAACGTATTCTGGAAACCGTGCTGGCCAGCCCGCATACCCGCCTGCCCGTTTATCGTCAGGAACGCGAAAACGTCATCGGCGTGGTCCATGCCAAAGACTTGCTGCGCGCCGTCAACCGCGCCATTCGCCAATCGGGCGATGCCACCGTCGCGCGCCAGTTTGACGTGATGTCGGTCGCGATGCCGCCCTATTTCGTGCCGGACACGACGGCGCTTGATGAACAGATGCGCGAATTTCTGAAACGCCGCACGCATTTTGCACTGGTCGTTGATGAATATGGCAGCCTGCGCGGGCTGATCACGCTGGAAGATATTCTGGAAGAAATCGTCGGCGAAATCGCAGACGAACACGACACCGAGGCCGACCAGACCCTGCGCCCCAACCCCACCGGGGATTATCTGGTCGAAGGCGGCATGACCATCCGCGACCTGAACCGCCAGCTGGATTGGTCCCTGCCCGATGACGAAGCCAACACCGTCGCCGGTCTGGTCATCCATATGGCGCAGTCGATCCCCGAACAGGGTCAGGTGTTTTCCTTCCACGGGTATCGGTTCGAGGTGGTGACCCGCCGCGAAAACCGCATCACCCGCCTGCGCATCCGCCCGCTGTCGCCGCAACCGGCGGAACCGTGATCCGCTTGCAACCGCGCGCCATCAGCCCTAACACACCACACATAATCTATCTGCCGTAAGGGACCGCCCATGGACATCGACGCCCGCCGCAAGGCCGACCCCCAACACTGGAATCTGGCAAGCGCGATCCGCGTTTTGTCCATGGACGCGGTCGAGGCCGCCAATTCCGGCCATCCCGGTATGCCGATGGGCATGGCCGATGTGGCGACCGTGCTGTTCCGCAATCACCTGAAATTCGACGCCGGCGCGCCGAACTGGTTTGACCGCGACCGTTTTGTTCTGTCGGCGGGCCATGGGTCCATGCTGATCTATTCGCTGCTGCATCTGACCGGCTATGAACAGATGACGCTGGATCAGATCAAAAACTTCCGCCAACTGGGCGCGATCACCGCGGGCCATCCCGAATACGGCCATGTGGAAGGTGTCGAAACCACGACCGGCCCGCTGGGTCAGGGCATCGCAACCGCCGTCGGCATGGCCATTGCCGAAGAAGCCCTGCGCGCCGAATTCGGGTCCGATCTGTGCGATCACCGCACTTGGGTGATCGCGGGCGACGGCTGCCTGATGGAAGGCATCAGCCAAGAGGCCATCGGTCTGGCCGGTCACCTGAAACTGGGCCGCCTGATCGTGCTGTGGGATAACAACGACATCACCATCGACGGCCGCGTCAGCCTGTCCGACAGCACCGATCAACGCGCCCGGTTCGAGGCGTCGGGATGGCGCGTTCTGTCCTGCGACGGCCACGACGCCGCCGACATCGACCGCGCCCTGACGGACGCCGCCAAAGATGACGGCCGCCCGGTTCTGGTCGATTGCAAAACCATCATCGGTTTCGGTTCGCCCAACAAAGCTGACAGCAGTTCGGCGCATGGCTCGCCCTTGGGGGCCGACGAAATCGCCAAGGTCCGTGCGGCTTTGGGCTGGGACGCCCCGGCGTTTGACATCCCGGCGGATATTCTGAACGACTGGCGCGCGATTGGCGCGCGCGGCGGCGACGCCCGCATCGAATGGAACGCCCGCGTTGACGCACTGTCGGGCGACAAACGCGACGAATTCGCCCGCCGCGTGTCGGGCGACGACAACGAAAAACTGCGCGACACCATCATCGCGTTCAAAGAAAAAACCTTTGACGACGCGCCCAAGGTGGCCACCCGCAAAGCCAGCGAAAACGTGCTGGCCGTGCTGAACCCGGTGATGCCGGAAAACTTTGGCGGCTCGGCGGATTTGACCGGGTCGAACAACACCAAAACCGGCGGCATGGGCGTGTTCAGCGCCGATAACCGTCTGGGCCGTTACATGCATTATGGCATCCGCGAACACGGCATGGCGGCGGCGATGAATGGGATTTGGCTGCATGGCGGATTCCGCCCCTATGGCGGCACGTTCATGACGTTCACCGATTACGCGCGCGGCGCGATGCGTCTGTCGGCGCTGATGGGGGTGCCGGCGATTTACGTCATGACGCATGACAGCATCGGTCTGGGCGAAGACGGCCCGACCCACCAGCCGGTTGAACATCTGGCCCTGTGCCGCGCCACGCCGAACACGCTGGTTCTGCGCCCCTGCGATCAGATCGAAACCGCCGAGGCGTGGGAAATCGCCCTGACCCGCGACGCCACGCCGTCGGTTCTGGCGCTGTCGCGTCAAAACCTGCCGACGCTGCGCAAAAAAGGCGATGACGTGAACATGACCGCTTACGGCGCCTATATCCTGCGCGAAGCGTCCGGCCACGAACCCGAAGTCATCCTGATGGCGTCCGGCTCCGAAGTCGAAATCGCGATCGAGGCGCGGCACAAACTGGAAAGCCAAGGCGTGCCGACCCGCGTTGTGTCCGTCCCGTCGATGGAGCTGTTCCGCGAACAGTCCAAGGATTACCGCCGCGACGTTCTGCCCAAAGGCCCCGTCCGCATCGCGATCGAGGCCGCCGTTCGCCAGCCTTGGGATTGGCTGCTGTTGGGCGAACGCGGGCGCGAGAAAAAGGCCGCCTTTGTCGGTATGCGCGGCTTTGGCGCATCGGCCCCGGCCCCGGCGCTGTATCAGGAATTTGGCATTACCGCCGATGCGGTCGTGGATCAGGCCAAAGACCTGCTGTGACGCAGCCGAAAAACACCGGCACAGAGGGTTTCTTCTGTGCCAAAATACGCACTGATCCTGTGCTCTGATGCGGGTGCTGGCGCGCGCATTTGCGCTGATGGGTCGCGAACGGGACGGGTTGCGCCGTCCCGGTTCGGATCAGGCGCGCGGCATCGCGCTGCTGCTGGCGGCGATTGTCGGCTTTACCCTGATGGACGCGACGGCCAAACATCTGACGGCGGATTATCACCCGGTTCAGATCGTCTGGGCGCGTTTCACCGTTAACCTGCTGATTTTCATCGCGATCTATCGCGGTGCGGTGCTGGCGCTGATGCGCACGAAACAGCCGGGCTTGCAGGCGGCGCGGTCGTTCATGCAACTGGCCTCGGTCGGGTTGTTTTTCACGTCATTGCAATTCATTGGTCTGGCCGAGGCGACGGCGATCATGGACCTGAACCCGGTTCTGATCACGCTGGGCGCGGCGCTGTTTCTGGGCGAACGCATCGGTCCGCGCCGGATCATCGGCATTATCGCGGCGATGATCGGGGCCATGATGATTATCCGCCCCGGCGCGGGTGTGTTCGACATGGGCGCGCTGCTGCCGCTGGTGGGGGCGTTCACCTATGCCGCGGGGGCGCTGCTGACGCGGGTTGTGCGCGCTGATTCGGTGGCGACGTCGGTTATGTGGTCGGCGGTCTTTGGCACGGTTGTTATGTCCGCCGTGGTGCCGTTTTTCTGGACTCCGATTCAAACGGGCGACCTGTGGGCGTTCGCGTTGTTGGGTCTGTTCGGCACGATCAGCCAGTTTCTGCTGGTCCGCGCCTTTGCACTGGCGCAGGCGGGGACGCTGGCGCCCTTTGGCTATACCGGGTTGTTGTGGGCGGGGCTGTGGGGCTGGCTGTTTTTCGGGCAGTTCCCGGATGGATGGACGATTGCGGGCGCGGCGGTTATCGTGGCCGCCGGTCTTTACGTCTGGTCCAAAGAGGCAACCCGTGAACAATGACCCCACCCTGACCGACCGCGTGGCGAATGCTGCCTTTCTGGTGGTGATGACGGTTGCGCGGATGCTGCCGTATCATCGGCGCATCCCGGCAATGGGTTGGTTTTTCGCGCATATTCTGGCACCGCTGGCCGGGTGGAGGCGGCGCATCCGTGACAATCTGGCCCTGGCGCGCCCCGATCTGACGCCGGATCAGGTCGCCCATCTGCTGCGCGCGGTCCCCGATAACGCAGGCCGTTCGCTGGCCGAGATCTATTCCGGCGACGCCTTTACCGCGCGCATCCATGCCGCCGATCCGCTGACCGGGCCGGGCCTGCCCGCATTGGAACAGGCGTTTGAAACCGGTCGTCCCGTCATTCTGGCCTGCGCGCATTTCGGCAATTACGACGCCATGCGCGCGGCACTGGCGGGGCGGGGCTGGCCGGTTGGTGCGCTCTATCGTCCGATGAACAACGCCGCGTTCAACCGCCATTACATCCCTGCGATCACCGCGATTGCCGAACCGCTGTTCCCGCGCGGGCGCGCCGGTCTGTCGGCGATGCTGCGGTTTTTGCGGGGCGGCGGCTGGCTGGCCTTGGGCTTTGATCAATATGAACACGACGGCGCGACGCTGCGGTTTTTCGATCTGCCCACAAAAACCGTGCTGACGCCTGCGGAACTGGCGACACGCTATGACGCGCTGCTGGTGCCGATTGCGGGCATCCGCCAGCCGGACGGCCTCAGCTTTGCCGTGCATGTGGGTGACCCCGTGCCGCCGGGCAACGCGCCGGACCGGATGCAGGCGCTGAACGACGATCTGGAATCGCTGATCCGGCGGCATATGGATCAATGGTTCTGGGTGCATCGCCGCTGGAAATAGGGAAAAGACGCAACGGGGCGTTGACAGGCCGGGGGCGCGCGCCTATCTGACCGCTATTGGCACTCACCTAACCCGAGTGCCAACAGAGACACTGAAACCTGAAACGGAGTGTTCACAATGGCATTCAAACCGCTGCACGACCGCGTGCTGGTTCGCCGCGTCGAATCGGAAG
>NZ_JAUNTW010000006.1:158107-228094 GCF_030538495.1 Paracoccus sp. (in: a-proteobacteria) | reverse complement strand
CGGCCTGTCACGCCGGGGGTCGCGGGTTCGAGCCCCGTCAACCGCGCCATCACCAGAACGAAATTCGCCACAAAATGCGCGGTTGTAGCTCAGTTGGTTAGAGTACCGGCCTGTCACGCCGGGGGTCGCGGGTTCGAGCCCCGTCAACCGCGCCATTTTCCCCTTTTCAGTGATCGTCCGGCGGCAATGGCCCGCGAAACCGGCCCATCTGCTTTACCACGCGCCCCCGGTCATCGGTCTGGACCTGTTCGGCGCTGTAATGCGTCCATGCGCCATCCGTCTGATGCAGGGTCAGGTTGATGTGTTCGCGCCTTTTCTGCGGTTTGCGGCGTGGCGGCATTAACAGCGTGACCAGCCCCGACACTGCCAGCAGAAACCCAACCGCGACCATCGGCCCGATCCATGCGCTGTCATGCGGCACCGTGGCCAGCATCGCGGTGCCGATCACGGCTCAGATTGTCCCCGCGATTTTGCCCCAGATGGGCGACAGATCAGTCATCGGCATATCCCCCATTCCAGACCAAGCGCCCCCGAATGTCACGCAACGACATATTGCCTTTGACCCCCGCGCCATGATACAAAACTGCCAAACGGGGGGCGGACATGTTGGATCATCAGGATGCAGGCGCGTTGATTGCGCAGATGGGGCGGGACGCGCAGCAGGCGGCTGTGGTCCTGCGCACGGCCTCGGCCGAACGCAAACATGCGGCGCTGATCGGGGCGGCCTATGCGCTTGCCGACCGCACCGATGCGATTCTGGCCGCAAATGCGCGCGATCTGGAACTGGCCCGCGACAAAGGGCTGACGGATGCCATGCTGGACCGGCTGGCGCTGAACCCCGACCGGCTGCGCGGGATTCAGGACGGGTTGCGCGCGATTGCCGAACAGCCCGATCCGGTCGGGCAGGTGATCACCGAATGGGACCGCCCCAACGGCCTGCATATTCAGCGCGTGCGCACCCCCATTGGCGTGATCGGCGTGATTTACGAAAGCCGTCCGAATGTGACGGCGGATGCGGGGGCCTTGGCGCTGAAATCCGGCAATGCGGTGATTTTGCGCGGCGGATCCGAAAGCCTGCATTCCAGTGCCGCGATTCACGACTGCATGGTCGCGGGGCTGCGCGCGGCCAATCTGCCGGAAACCGCGATCCAGATGGTCCCGACCCGAGACCGCGCCGCCGTCACCGCCATGCTGACCGCGCAGGGGCTGATCGACGTCATCATCCCGCGCGGCGGCAAAGGGCTGGTCAGTCTGGTGCAGGAACAGGCCCGCGTGCCGGTTTTCGCGCATCTGGACGGGATTTGTCACATCTATGCCGATGCTGACGCCGATCTGGACAAGGCGCGCCGGGTGGTGCTGAACGCAAAAACGCGGCGCACGGGGGTGTGCGGCGCGGCGGAATGTCTGCTGATCGACCGAGGCTTTTACGCGCGTCACGGCGCGGTCCTGATTGACGATCTGCTGGCGGCCGGTGTGCAGGTGCGCGCCGATGGGGAACTGGCGCAGATCCCCGGCACGACGCCCGCCAATCCCGATGATTTCGGGCGCGAATTTCTGGACAGCATCATCGCCGCGCGGCTGGTGGACGGGGTGGACGGGGCGATCGACCACATCCGCCGCCACAGCAGCCAGCACACCGAATCCATCCTGACCGAAAACGACGCAACCGCCGCGCGCTTCTTCAACGGGCTGGACAGCGCGATCCTGATGCGCAACGCCTCGACCCAATTCGCGGATGGGGGCGAATTCGGCATGGGCGCGGAAATCGGCATCGCCACCGGCAAAATGCACGCCCGTGGCCCGGTGGGGGCGGAACAATTGACCAGCTTCAAATATCTGGTCACCGGCAACGGCACGATCCGCCCCTAACGCGCCGCTCAGCCTAACGCACGGCCCGCCCCTTTGGGGCGAGCTGGCGGCTGGCACCCACTCGCCTGCCCCTTCCTGCGGCGCACCCCTCTTGGGACGTGCAGGGGGCGCCCCCCTGCACACCGGCCTCAGCGCCGCCCGCCGTCCTCTTGCTTCCCCCCCCCGCCCTTTCATCTTGGCTTAAATATCCCGGGGGTCCGGGGGCTGGCCCCCGGCGCTCTCCGCCCAAAGCCCCCCTTCCTTTCCGCCCGTTATGTCCTATCTTGGCGCTATGTCACCGCTGACCCTGACCACGCACGCCGCCATTGACCAGATCCCCGCAGGGGTCTGGGACGCCTTAACCGACGGCAACCCCTTCACAACGCATCGTTTTCTGGCGGCACTGGAATCGTCAGGGTCGGTCGGGCCGGGGACGGGGTGGCAGGCGCTGCATATCACGCTGGAACAGGACGGGCAGATCGTCGGTGCCGCGCCGGTCTATGCCAAGGGTCACAGTCAGGGCGAATATATTTTCGATCACGCCTGGGGCAGGCTTATGCGCGGGCGGGGGGCGATTATTACCCGAAACTGCAATGCGCGGTGCCGTTTACGCCCGCCACCGGGGCGCGGCTCTTGGCGCGGGATGACGATACGCGGGCGGCTTTGCTGGCGGGGCTGATGCAGGTGGCGGGCCATGTGGGGGCGTCGGGCGCGCATGTGACGTTCTGCACCGAAACCGAATCCGACATCGGCGCGCAGGTGGGGTTTCTGCCGCGCGTGACGCAGCAATATCATTGGCTGAACGATGGTTACGGCTGCTATGACGATTTTCTGGCCGCGCTGTCATCGCGCAAACGCAAAGACCTGCGCAAAGAACGCGCGCGGGCGCAGTCCTTTGGCGGAGCGATCCGGCATCTGCGCGGCGATGATCTGAAGCCCCATCACTGGGACGCGTTCTGGTCGTTTTATCAGGACACCGGCGCGCGCAAATGGGGGCAGCCCTATCTGACGCGGGCGTTCTTTGACGCGCTGCATGATACGATGCGGGATGATGTGGTGCTGGTTCTGGCCGAACAGGACGGGGTGCCGATTGCGGGGGCGCTGAACTTTCTGGGGCCGGATGCGATTTATGGCCGGTATTGGGGCTGCGTTCAGGACCACGCGTTTTTGCATTTTGAACTGTGTTACCATCAGGCCATCGACCACGCGATTGCCCACGGCCTGACCCGCGTCGAAGCCGGCGCGCAGGGCGAACACAAACTGGCGCGCGGTTATCGCGCGGTGCCGATCCATTCGCTGCATTGGGTGCAGGATGCGGGGTTTTTGCGCGCTCTGTCGGATTATCTGGATCAGGAACGGGATGCCGTGGGCGATGAAATCACCGCCCTTGCCGATTGGACCCCGTTCCGGCGTGGGCCGGTTAATGGGGCCGGTTAACCCAGACGGTCGCGGATAAAGGCCAGTGCCACCGACAGCCCGTCAGGCGAAATGCCGTGGCCGGTTCCCTTCATCACATGGCCGTAAACGTCGAACCCTGCGTCCTGCAACGCCTGACCGGCCAGATTCATATCGGCAAAGGGGACCATGTCATCCTGATCGCCGTGAATCAGCATGACCGGCGGTTTGACGCGCGCTTCATCGGCCAACAGCTCTGGCACCAGCAGGCGACCTGAAAAGCCCACCACCCCGGCAACCGCCTGATCGCGGCGCGGCGCGATATGCAGCGACATCATCGTGCCTTGGGAAAAGCCGACCAGAACCAGACGGTCGGCGCTGATGGCTTCGTCCGTCAGGACCTGATCCAGAAACGCGTTCACGGCGTCCACCGACACGGCCATGGATGCGCGGGCCTGATCCTCGGTTGATCCGTCCAGCCACGGGATCGGGAACCACTGATAGCCCATCGGATTGTTGGCGCAGCGTTCCGGCGCGTTTGGGGCATAGAACGCCGTCGTCGGCAGATGCGGGGCCAGCGGGTCGGCCAGACCCAGCAGATCGGCCCCATCCGCGCCATATCCGTGCAGGAACACCACGACCGAATCGGCGGTTTTCGGGCCTTTGCGTGGCGATGTTAAGGCGGTCATGTTATTCCCTCGCGTCCTTTTGCATGTCGGTAATAGGCCCACAGCCCCCGCGCCGCAACCGCGCGCCATGGCGCCCAAGGGTCAGCCAGACGCCGCAGCACGGCAGGGGTGGGGCGGGCGTCCAGATCATACAGCATCCGCGCCGATTCCTGTAACGCCAGATCGGCGGCGGGCAGCACATCGGGGCGGCCCAGCGCAAACATCAGATAGATTTCGGCGGTCCAGACGCCGATACCGGGCAGCGCGGTCAGCGTCGCAATCGCCTGATCGTCGGGCAGGGCGCGCAACCCGTCCCAGTCGATCCCGGCATCGGCCACGGCGCGCAGATACCGCGCCTTGCCGCGCGACAGCCCCGCCGCGCGCAGGTCGTCATCACCTGCCGCGCGGATGGCGGATTCGGTGGTCAGGTTCGCGGCCTCCATCCGGGCGCGGATCGCGGCGGCGGCGGCCACGGAAATCTGTTGCCCGACAATCGCGGACAGGATCGCGCCGAACCCGTCCGGGCTGCGCCGCAGCGGCAGAGGCGACAAATCCGGCAGCACCCGCGCCCAGACCGGACAGACCCGCACCAGATGCGCCACCCCCGCCGCAATATCGGCGTCGGTGTCGATGCGGGCGTCAGCCACCGGCCCGCGCCTCCAGCTTCAGCCGCGTTTCCCATGCCATCGAGATATGCGCCCGCAGCGCCTGATCGGCGGCGGCTCCGTCACCGGCGGCGATCGCGTCCACGATGCGGGCGTGTTCGTCGATGGTGGTGGCACCGCGCCCTTCGGCCGACAGGGATGTGCGCGCCATCAGGGCCATGGTCCGATGCACCAGATCCAGTTGCTGCACCAGATAACGGTTATGCGACGCCAGATGGATTTGCCGGTGAAAGCGTTTATTGGCGCGGGCCAAAGCCTGAGGGTCGTTTTGGGCGCGGCGGTCGTCATCCACCATTTGCGCCAGAACGCGGACTTCTTCCGGGGTGGCGTGGCGGGCGGCCAGACGCGCGGCCAAAGCCTCAAGTTCTGCCCGCACGGTATAGAGTTCGGCCAGTTGGTTGTGATCCAGCGATGCCACGATCAGGCTGCGCCCGTCGCGCACCAGCATGGCCTGCGTTTCCAGCCGTTGCAGCGCCTCGCGCACGGGGGTGCGGGACACGCCGAACCGTTCCGCCAGTTCGGATTCGACCAGACGGTCGCCGGGGCGATAGGTGCCGGATTCAATCGCGGCCAAAATCAGGGAATAGGCGTCTTTCATCCCGCCACGATCCGCCGCGCGCGCCCGAATTGCAACCCGCCTCGCGCCGCGCTACGACAGAGGCATGGATTTTTCGCATGTCACCGTCTGGATTTTTGATCTGGATAACACTCTGTATCCCCCCGAAACCGCGCTGTTTCCCCAGATCGAAGCGCGAATGACGGATTATGTCATGGACCTGCTGGGCGTGGATCGCGCCCATGCCGACCATTTGCGGGCGGAATACTGGCGCCAGCATGGCACCACGCTGGCCGGGTTGATGGCGCAGCATCAGATTGATGCGGGCGATTATCTGGCGCGGGTGCATGACATTGATTTTGGCGCGCTGCGGCCCGATCCGGCGTTGAACGACGCGATCGCCGCCCTGCCGGGGCGCAAGATCGTTCACACCAATGCCGATGCGGGCTATGCGGGGCAGGTGCTGGCGCGGCGCGGGGTGTCGGGGTTTGACGGGGTGTATGGCATTGCGGAAACGGGGTTTCATCCAAAACCGGACGCCCGCGCCTATGACGCGGTGCTGGCTGCGGCAGACATCGACCCAACCCATGCCGCGTTTTTCGAAGATGACCCCCGCAATCTGATTGTGCCGGACGTCATGGGGATGCGCACGGTGCTGGTCGGGCCGGGGCGGCATGGGCCGGACGCGCTGCCCGTCGGCACGCAGCACGGGGCGCATGTGCAATTCCAGACCGATGACCTGACGGCGTTTCTGCGCGCCATTGTCGCAGGGCGGCACGGCGGCTAAACTGTTACGCAGAACGCGCCCGCATAAGGAACCGATCATGACCGACGAAAATTATGAAAGCCCGACCCTGATTCGCAACATCTTCGCCGCGCTGTTGGTGGTGGTGCTGCTGGTGGTGGCGGTGTTTGCCGTCTTTGGCCTGCCGGGTCTGGGGATTTTGGGAATGGCCCTGACGCTGGTGGTGTTTGGCGTGCTGTTGCTGTTCACCGCCGGAAACTGACCCCGATGCACGGGGTCGAGGATGTCGATATTCTGGTGTCCGGCGGCGGGATCGCCGGGCTGATCGCGGCGGCGGCATTCGGCGCGCAGGGGTTTTCGACCCTGTGTGTGGACCCTGCGCCGCCGGTCACGGACGAATCCGCCGCCGGGTCGGATTTGCGGACCACGGCCTTTCTGACCCCATCGGTTGATCTGCTGGACCGGATCGGGTTGTGGGACCGGCTGGCCGGTCACGCCACGCCCTTGCAGATCATGCGCATTGTCGATGCAGGCGGGGCGGAACCCCGCGCCCGGCTGACCCGCGATTTCGACGCATCCGAATTGGGCGACCAGCCCTTTGGGTGGAACTTGCCGAACTGGCTCTTGCGGCGGGAAATCGCGGCGCGGCTGGATCAGTTGCAAACCGTGCGGTTTCAACCCGGCACCGGCACGGCGGCGGTTCTGGCCCGCGACGAAGGCGCGATTGTCACCCTGACCGATGGCCGCCGCATAAGGGCGCGTCTGCTGGTCGCCGCTGACGGGCGCGATTCGCCGGTGCGTCAGGCATTGGGCATCGGGGTGCGGACGTTCCGGTATGGGCAAAAGGCATTGGCCTTTGCCGTCACGCATGAGTTTCCGCATAACAATGTCTCGACCGAAATTCACCGATCCGGCGGGCCGTTCACGCTGGTGCCGCTGCCGGATCGGGACGGGAGGCCATCGTCCGCCGTGGTGTGGATGGAAAGCGGCGCGAATGTCGCGCGTCTGGCCGCGCTGTCACGCGATGATTTCAACGCCGAACTGAATGCGCGGTCGGCGGGCGTTCTGGGCCGGCTGGAACAGGCCACCCGCCTGACGCAATGGCCGATCATCAGCCAGATCGCCGACCGCTACAGCGGCCCCCGCACCGCCCTGATGGCCGAGGCCGCGCATGTCCTGCCCCCCATTGGCGCGCAGGGGCTGAATATGTCGCTGGCCGATCTGGCCGCGCTGTTGGACCTGTCGCGCGACAATCCCGGCAGCGCCGAATCGCTGGACCGTTACAACCGCACCCGCCGCCCCGAAAGCATGGCGCGCATTATCGGCATCGACGCGCTGAACCGCGCCAGCCAGATGGGCGCGCGCCCGCTGCGGGATTTGCGCGCGGCGGGGTTGGGGGCGCTTTATGGCATCGCTCCGGTGCGGCGGCTGATGATGCGGGCGGGATTGGGCGTGCGGTGATCTTGGGAATGTTCATTGCCGCCAACGGGTGCTAAACGCAACATAAGTAAGCCAAGCCCCGGAGGAAACCATGCCCGCTTATCGTTCCCGCACAACCACCCATGGCCGCAATATGGCTGGCGCGCGCGGCCTGTGGCGGGCAACCGGCGTCAAGGACAGCGATTTTGGCAAGCCGATCATTGCCATCGTCAACAGCTTTACCCAATTCGTGCCGGGGCATGTCCATCTGAAGGATCTGGGCCAGATGGTCGCCCGCGAGGTGGAATCCGCGGGCGGCATCGCCAAGGAATTCAACACCATTGCCGTGGATGACGGCATCGCCATGGGCCATGACGGGATGCTGTATTCGCTGCCGTCGCGCGAAATCATCGCGGATTCGGTGGAATATATGGTTAACGCCCATTGCGCCGATGCCATGGTCTGCATCAGCAATTGCGACAAAATCACCCCCGGCATGTTGATGGCGGCGCTGCGTCTGAACATCCCCGTCGTGTTCGTGTCCGGCGGCCCGATGGAGGCGGGCAAGGTCGTGCTGCAAGACGGCACGAATAAACCGCTGGATCTGGTCGATGCGATGATCGCCGCCGCCGATGACAGCGTATCAGACGCCGATGTGCAGGCGATTGAACAGGCGGCCTGCCCGACCTGCGGGTCGTGTTCGGGCATGTTCACCGCCAATTCGATGAACTGTTTGACCGAGGCGCTTGGCCTGTCTCTGCCCGGCAACGGGTCCACGCTGGCCACCCATGCCGACCGCAAGCAGTTGTTTTTGCAGGCGGGCCGTCTGGTCGTCGATCTGGCGCGGCGGTATTATGAAAACGACGACGCCAGCGTTCTGCCTCGGTCGATTGCGACGATGGCGGCGTTTGAAAACGCGATGACGCTGGACATTGCCATGGGCGGATCAACGAACACCGTGCTGCATCTGCTGGCCGCTGCGCATGAAGCGGGCGTGGATTTCACCATGTCCGACATCGACCGCCTGTCGCGTCAGGTGCCGGTTCTGTGCAAAGTCGCCCCCGCCAAGGCCGATGTGCATATGGAGGATATTCACCGCGCCGGTGGCATTATGGCGATCTTGGGCGAATTGGACCGTGCCGGTTTGCTGAAAACCGATGTTGGCACGGTTCACGCCGAAACCATGGCGCACGCACTGGATCGGTGGGACATTGCGCGCACCAATTCGCCCGAGGTCCATGATTTCTTTCGCGCGGCGCCGGGGGGCGTGCCGACGCAAACCGCCTTTTCGCAGGATCGGCGCTATGACTCGGTCGATCTGGACCGGCAGAGCGGCGTGATCCGGTCGGCGGATCATGCGTTTTCGACCGATGGCGGGCTGGCGGTGCTGTATGGCAATCTGGCCCTTGATGGGTGCATCGTGAAAACGGCGGGCGTGGACGAATCCATCCTGACGTTTGAAGGCCCGGCCCATATTTTCGAAAGCCAAGATGACGCTGTGTCGGGCATCCTGACCGGCAAGGTCACGGCGGGGCAGGTCGTTCTGATCCGTTACGAAGGGCCACGCGGCGGGCCGGGGATGCAGGAAATGCTGTATCCGACCAGCTATCTGAAATCCAAAGGGCTGGGCAAAGATTGCGCGCTTGTCACCGATGGCCGGTTTTCGGGCGGATCATCGGGGCTGTCGATTGGCCATGTGTCGCCCGAAGCCGCCGAAGGTGGCCTGATCGGGCTGGTGCAGCAGGGCGACACCATCCGCATCGACATTCCGAACCGCGTGATCGAATTGGTGGTGCCGGATGACGAACTGACCGCGCGTCGCGCGGCCCAAGACGCCGCCGGGTGGAAGCCCGCGAAACCTCGCAAACGTCAGGTCAGCACCGCGCTGCGCGCCTATGCCGCGATGACGACCAGTGCCGCGCGCGGTGCCGTGCGGATCATTCCGGGCGATTAACCTAACGGGCCGGGGCGGCGTTCTTCGGACAGCATGACGTTCGCTTCGACCTGACCGACGCCGGGCAGGGTCATGATCCGCCGGCGCAGGATGCGTTCAAAGTCGGAAATGTCGCGGGCGGTGATGCGCAGGCGGTAATCAAACTGGCCCAGCACATGCTGGACCAGTTGCACTTCGGGAATGGCGGTGATGGCGCGTTCGAAATCATCCAGACTGGTGCGGCCCTTGGCGGCCAGCCGGATGCCCAGAAACACCGTCACGCCAAACCCTAACGCGGCGGTGTCCAGCACCACCCGCCGCCCCGCGATGACGCCCTGATCGCTCAGCCGTTTGATCCGCCGCCACGCCGCAGGCTGGCCAATCCCGACCGCGCGCCCGATTTCCGCGGCGCTTAACGTGGCATCCCCCGCCAACAGCCGCAGAATCGCCAGATCGGTGGCGTCTGGCCCGGTCACAGCGCCAGCTCTGTGCTGTCTTTGATCGTGGACACCAGCATCAGCGCGTCAATATCCGCAATATGGGGCAGGGTCAGGATGCGTTCGCGATACACCTGCTGCCAATGCGCCATATCGCGCGCCACCACCGACACGCGCCAGTCAACGCTGCCCAAAAAAGATTGAATTTCCGTGACTTCGGGAACCTGACGCACCGCGTCCTGAAATTCGTCGAACGCACGCGGGTTGGTTTTGTCCAATGTGAAGCGCAGGGACACCTCAACCTCCCACCCCAAAGCGCGCCAATTGATGCGGGTTTGCTGCGCGCGGATCACGCCCGCCTGCGTCATCCGGTCCAGCCGCCGCCACAGGCTGGCCTGCGTCACCCCCGCCCGTTCCGCCAGCACAGCGGTTGCGGCATCGGGTTCCGCCAAAAGCTGACGAAGTATGCGACGATCGGTGCTGTCCGGTATGAAATCCATATTTTTACGCATAACAGGGCATGATCATTTCACACAAGGCGCAATTTTTGTGATAATTGCACTTTTCTGCGCTGCGGCGCGCGTTATAGTCATGTCAGCAAATGGAAGGATGCTGAGATGCGCGTTTATTACGACCGCGATTGCGACGTGAACCTGATCAAAGATAAAAAAGTGGCGATTCTGGGCTATGGCAGCCAAGGCCACGCCCATGCGCTGAACCTGCGCGATTCGGGCGCAAAAAATGTCGTCGTGGCGCTGCGCGACGGCAGCCCGTCCAAAGCCAAGGCCGAGGGTGAGGGCCTGAAGGTCATGGAGATCGCCGAAGCCGCGAAATGGGCCGATGTGATCATGTTCACCATGCCCGACGAATTGCAGGCGGAAACCTATAAAAAATACGTCCATGACAATCTGCGCGAAGGTGCGGCGATTGCATTCGCCCATGGTCTGAACGTGCATTTCGGGCTGATCGAACCGAAACCCGGCGTTGACGTCATCATGATGGCGCCCAAAGGTCCGGGCCACACCGTGCGCGGCGAATACACCAAAGGCGGCGGCGTTCCCTGTCTGGTCGCGGTCCATCAGGACGCCACGGGCAAGGCCATGGATATTGCGCTGTCTTATTGTTCGGCCATTGGCGGCGGGCGTTCGGGCATCATCGAAACCAATTTCCGCGAAGAATGTGAAACCGATCTGTTCGGCGAACAGGCGGTTCTGTGCGGCGGTCTGGTGGAACTGATCCGCATGGGTTTCGAAACGCTGGTCGAGGCTGGGTATGAACCCGAAATGGCCTATTTCGAATGTCTGCACGAAGTGAAGCTGATCGTTGACCTGATTTATGAAGGCGGCATCGCCAACATGAACTATTCCATCAGCAACACCGCGGAATATGGCGAATATGTCAGCGGCCCGCGCATCCTACCCTATGACGAAACCAAGGCGCGGATGAAGGCGGTTCTGACCGATATTCAAACCGGCAAATTCGTGCGCGACTTTATGCAGGAAAATGCCGTCGGCCAGCCGTCCTTCAAGGCGACGCGCCGCATCAATGACGAACATCAGATCGAACAGGTCGGTGCGAAACTGCGCGAAATGATGCCGTGGATTTCCAAAGGTAAAATGGTCGATAAGGCCCGCAACTGATCCAGAAAAGCCCGGGCATAAACCCGGGCTTTTTTATGCGGTAAAATCGGCGAGTGTCGCGCCGGTCAGGGCCAGCAGCCGATCCGGCGCAATCGCGAAAATATGGCGCGGCGTGCCAGCCGCCGCCCAGACGGTCGGAAAATCCAGCAAACGCGGATCGAAAAACGCCGTTACCGGGCGCAGATGCCCCACCGGCGCGACGCCGCCAATGGCAAAGCCGGTTTCCGCGCGGATCAGCGCCGCATCCGCCCGGCCCAATTCCTGACCCGCAACCGCCGCCGCGCGGCCTGCGTCCACGCGATTGCCGCCTGCGGTCAGAAACAACACGACATGGCCGGACGCCTGCCCCTGAAAAATGATCGACTTGGCGATCTGATCCAAGGCGCACCCGGCCTGATCGGCGGCCTCTTGCGCGGTGCGGGTGCTGCCCGGCATTTCCAACACCTGCACATCCGCGCCCGCATCCTGCAACGCCGCGCGCACGCGGGCTAAACTTTTGCTCATGGCTCCCCCATCTCTTGCGGGGGACAGCCTAACCCCCTATCCCCACCCGTAAAAGAGAGGACGCGATGAAGGTTTTCACGCTTGTTGTTGAACTGGGCCGGCGCGAGGGCGACGGCCTGCCCGATGGCGCAACCGGGGCCGGTCTGGTCTGCTATGCCGCCGGCAAGGATGAGGCCGAGGCCGTGCGCGAAACCGTCGCCATCCTGAAACAGGCCGATATGGCGCCGCTGGACGTGACCGGATATGGCACGCTGGACGAACGCATCGCCGAAGGCCACGACATCGACGCCGACGAACGCGCGCTGATGGACCGCGCACTGGCCGAAAACGCGGTGATCATCGCGCAGATGCAACCCTATTTCGGGGATCAGCCCGATGACGGGATGCTGCACTGACGCCCAGATACTGCACTGATTATCTTCTGTGCGAAAATATCCCACGGGGGTCCGGGGGTGTGAAACCCCCGGGCAGCTCTCCACACGAAAGCAACGCCGACTCAACGCGCGCGGTCGTCGCTGCCAAACAACCCCGCCAGCCCCCGACTGACCAGATTTTTCACCTTTGGCCGGGGTTGCGCGATAAAGGGCAGAGGGCGGCACACCTCGATCGCGGCGATGCCGACGCGGGCGGTTAACGCGCCGTTCACGATGCCTTCGCCAAAGCGGCGGCTGACCTTGGACAGCACGCCGCCGCCCGCCACGGTGCTGATCAGATCATCGGCGGCCCCGACCGCGCCGGTCGCGACCAGATGCGTGATGACCGTGCGCGCCAGCCGCCAGCCCCCCACAGCCCCCGCGCGCCCGCCATAGATTTCGGCCATGCGCCGGATCATCCGCAGATTGGCCGCCAGTGCCGCGATCACATCGGCCAGTGCCAGCGGAACCAGCGCCGTAACGGCGGCAACGCTGCGGGCGGCGGCTTCGACCTCGCGCCGGGCCTGGTCGTCCAGGGGGGCCAGCATTTCGGTTTCCGCCAGTGTCAGCAGCGTGCGCGCATCCAATGCGTCATCCATGCGGTCGGTCAGCCGCTGGCGGTGCCAGTCCAATTCGGGCCGCCCGGCATAGAGCCGCGCCAGATCATCCGCGACCCGGCGCGCCTGCCCCAGATCATCATCGGCCAATGCCGCCGCCGCCTGACGCTGCACGGTTTCGACGCGGGCAAAGCGCCGCCACGCCAGAAATTCGCGCAATGCCATGCCCAGACCCGCCAGCACAAACAGCGCCAGCAGCACAACCGCGACCCAGCCCAACAGCGGACAGGCCATCATCAGCCCGGTGACAAAGTTCCACGCCGCGACCGTCAGCAGAAACGCAAACAGCGCCGCGCCCGATTGCAGGAACAGCCGCGTCAGGCGCGACGGACGCCGCCCGACCAGCCGCGTGACCATCTGCATGGTGCGCGGCTGCGGCAGGGCGCTGTCGGGGGCGTCGATGGGCGCGGCGTCGGCGGGGTTCGGGATGTCGGCGGTGTCGGCGTGAACCGGGCCGCGCCGGGGGGCGTTCGGTTCGGGGCGATGCGGTTCAGGTCCGCGCCGGGGCGGATCGTCGCGGATAGGTTCGGGGCGGTCGTCGATGGGGATGATGACCGGGCCGCGCGGCCTCGGGGCGTTTGGGATGTCGGTCACAGGCGGTCTCCGATCAGGAACTCGGCGGCGCGGTCCAGCCGGATATGCGGCGGGCCGTCACCCGGGCGCAGCGTCAGGGGTGCGGGCTGAAAATTCATCACGCCATAATCCTGATCCAGCCAGCGATCCGCCCCATCCCGTGCCGGATGCAGCAGAACCGACGGCTCCGCCGGCAAATCCCCGGCATAGAACGCCGCCTGCCGCCCGTCGCGCAACCGTCCGCGCACGGCGGGCAGGTCGTCGCCGTTCTGGCGGATCACATCTTCGGTCGTGGTGCGCAGGGCGGCAATGGCCATAGCCTCGGTCCGCGCGCCGGAAAAATCGGCGCGGTCGCGGGCCTCGCGCAGCATAGCGGTCAGGATCGCCGTTAACCGAGGATGCTGTTCGTGATGCAGATAATCGGCCTTGGTCGCGGCAAACAGGATGCGTTCCACGCGCCGCGTCCCCAGCAATTGCGACAGCCAGCCCAGACGACCGGGGCGAAACGCGGTCAGAATATCGGCCATGGCGCGGCGGGTGTCCTCGGTCGCGCGGGGGCCTTGGTGAATGGCGCCCAGCACATCGACCAACACCACCTGCCGGTCAATGCGCGCGAAATGGTCGCGGAAAAACGGCCGCACCACCCGCGATTTATAGGCGTCAAAGCGGCGGCGGAATTCGCGCCCCAGCGGGCTGTCCAGCATCGGCGGCGGCAGCGGCGCAAAGGTCAGCGCGGGCGATCCGGCCAATTCGCCGGGGATCAAAAACCGCCCCGGCGTGCAATCGGCCCAGCCCGCATCCCGCGCCGCAATCAGATGGGTGGTATAGGTCTCGGCCAGCCCCTGCGCCAGCGGCTCGGTCATCGCGGCATCGGTCGGCAGCCCGGACAGAGCCGCCAGAAACGCATCCGCCCCCGGACGCCCCGGCAACCGCGACAGGGTTTCCGCCGACCAATCGTCAAAGGATTTCTCCATCAGGCGCAGGTCCAGCAGCCATTCGCCCGGATAATCGACAATATCCAAATGCAGCGTGCGCGCGCCCGTCAGCCCCGACAGCATCCCCCCGGTTTCCAGCCGCATCGACAGGCGCAACTGGCTGACATGGCGGGTTCCTTCGGGCCAAAACGGGGTGGGGCCGGTCAGCGCGGCCAGATGGCGTTCGTAATCAAAGCGCGGGATCGTGTCATCGGGCTGCGGTTGCAGCCACACCGCGCGCAGCCGCCCATTCGCCGCCGCGTGCAGCGCGGGCATCCGGCCCCGGTCCAGCAGATTGGCGACCAGAGACGTAATAAACACCGTCTTGCCCGCGCGTGTCAGCCCGGTGACGCCCAGCCGCACGACCGGATCGCCCAGCCCGATCCCCGATAACAATGTCGCGCCCAGCCCCATCTGCCGCCCTTTACCTGCTCATCCGCCCTCTACTTAGGCGAAGGCGAACCCGGTTTCCACGCAGACCGACAGCTTTTTCATCTTGGCGCAAATATCCCGGGGTGAGACGGATCAGGAAAAGGCCAGCGAACCTTTCCCCATCGAATGCCCCCTCGCGGCGCGGGCTGGACCGCTCACCAACCGCGAACCGGCGTCTCTTTCATCTTGGCACAAATATCCCGGGGGTCCGGGGGCTGGCCCCCGGCTTGACGGCTGGCCCCCGGCTACCGCCCCCGAATACGCGGGTCCATGGCATCCCGCAAACCATCCC
Organism: Paracoccus sp. (in: a-proteobacteria); assembly: GCF_030538495.1. GTDB lineage: Bacteria > Pseudomonadota > Alphaproteobacteria > Rhodobacterales > Rhodobacteraceae > Paracoccus. The sequence continues at coordinate 212,983 of NZ_JAUNTW010000006.1, read as the reverse complement.
CGATGTAATTCACACACAACACCGTCAGCGAAATCATCACGCCGGGAAAGATCACCCGCCACGGATACAGAACCATCTGGTCAATGGCATCAAACAGCAACCGCCCCCAGGTCGGGAAATCCGGCGGGAAGCCCAAGCCCAGAAAGGACAGCGCCGATTCGGTGATGATGGCGGTGGCAATGCCCAGCGTGGCGGCGACCATGATCGGCGACAGCACATTCGGCAGAATATGGCGCAGGATCATGCGCATGGGCGGCGTGCCGATGGACCGCGCGGCCAGAATAAATTCGCGTTCCTTGACGCCCAGAACCTCGCCCCGGACGATGCGAGCGGCCTGCATCCAGCTGGTCGCGCCAATCGCAGACACGATCAGCAAAAACATCCCCAACCCGGTGCCAAAGTTCTTGGACAACGGATCGCGAAACAGCGTCACCATCAACAGCAGCAGCGGCAACAGAGGCAGCGCCAGAAACAGTTCCGTCATCCGCATCAAGGGCGCATCCAGCCGCCGGAAATAGCCCGACAAAATCCCGATGGCGCTGCCCAGAACAATGGCGATGACCATGGCGGTCAGGCCCACGGCAATGGACACCTGCCCCCCGGCCATCAGCCGCGCCAGCAGATCGCGGCCCAGATGATCGGTGCCTAACGGATGGGCCAGACTAAAGCCCTGATTGCGCGCGCGGATGTTTACATAGGTCGGGTCCAGCGTCCACAACAGCGGCCCGACTGACACAAAAAGGATGATCCCCACGAACAGAACCAGCGCAATCATCGCGCCCCGGCTGCGGCGGAACTGGCGCCAGATATCGGCCCATTGGCTGCGGTTTTCAGGTGCGGCGGCGTCAGTCATAGCGAATCCGGGGGTCAAGGATGCCATACAGGATGTCCGCAATCAGCGTGAACACCACAATCAGAATGGCAAAGATAAAGGTCAGCGTCAGCACCATCGGAATGTCATTGGCGTGGATGGACGAGATCAGCAACTGGCCCAGCCCGTTCACCTTGAACACCTGTTCGGTGATGATCGCGCCGCCAAACACCGCCGGCAGGCCCAGCGCAATGACGGTGATCACCGGGATCAGGCTGTTGCGCAGAACGTGTTTCAGCACGACTTTGCGTTCGGACAGACCCTTAGCGCGGGCGGTGCGGACGTAATCCTGCGACAGGTTGTTCAGCATGGATGCCCGCATATAGCGGCTGATCTGCGCGGCGTTATACAGCGCCAGCACCGTGACCGGCATCACCATCTGCCGCGCCTGCGCCAGAAAACTGTCCCAATCGCGCACCACCAGCGTGGTGTTATAGACCGACGGAAACCACTGCAAATTGACCGCGAAAATAATGATCAGCAGCACGCCGGTGAAAAACGTGGGCATCGAAAAGCCGATCATCGAAATGAACGTGCCGATCTGATCGAACCACGAATATTGTTTATAGGCCGAGATAATCCCAATCGGCAGCGCAATCAGGATCCCCACGATATAGGACAGCCCCACCACCGTCAGAGTCTGCGGCAGACGCTGCGCGATCACGTCAAACACCGGGCTGCGCGACTGAAAGCTGATGATCCGCTGCATCCCGTCGGCAAAGCCGGTGCCGGTGGCGCGGTCGAACCAATACAGCGGCTCGACCCAGAAAAACTGTTTCAGCCACAGGACATAGCGGACGGGCCATGGCTCACCCAGACCTAATGCGGCGCGCATCCGTTCGCGCACCTCGGGGGGGACGGTCAGCGGCACATCGGCCAAAGGATCGCCCGGCGACATTTCCAACAGCAGGAAAATCACCAGCGAAATGAACAGCAGCGTCGGAATCGCCAACAACAGCCGGCGGATGATAAAATTCAGCATAGAGTTATTCCGAACGGTGCCAGGTTTCGATATTCCACAGGTCACTTTCCCACGCGTTCGGGACCACACCCACCAGCGAATTGGTATGCGCCGACACCATGCCGCGATGCACCAGCGGGATCAGGATGTTGGTGTCTTTGGTCGGTATGTCTTGCAGGCGTTTGACCAACTCGGCGCGTTCGGCCCGTCCGGCGGTCTGGCGCAGTTCCGCCACACCCGCATCGTAATCCGCGTCACAGAATCGGGCAAAGTTGTTGCCCTGCCACTGGTTGTCCGGGCTGGGGATGCGCGCGCAGGTCAGATTGGTCATATACGCTTCGGGGTCGGGGTTATCAAAGCTGTTGGTATACATCTGCACATCGGCGAACAGCTTCTGGATCGTGTCCGGGCTGGCCGGATCGCCGCCGAAAAACACGCTGCCATCCACGACCTTTAATTCGGCATGAACGCCGATTTCGGACCACCATTGTTTGACCAAGGCCTGAATATCCTGACGCACCGCATTGGCCGAGGTTTGGAACACCACCGACAACCGCACTCCGTCGCGCGCGCGGATGCCGTCGCCCCCGCGCGTCCATCCCGCCTGATCCAGCAGAGCGTTCGCGCCCTCGATGTCCTGGGTCAGACAGGCGGTGTTGTCAGAGACAAAATCCGCAGGCGCGGGAACGATGTTGCAGGTCGCCCGCCCCGCCATACCGTAGCCGATTTCCACCAGCAAATCGCGGTCAATCGCCATGGACAGCGCCTGACGCACCGCCGGATCGGTCAGAAACGGGTGGGGATGGGCCAGCGTGGACCGTTCGGCGCCAAGGTCTGACGATGGGTCGGTCTGGTTCAGTTCGATCCGTTCCACCATGGTGCCAAAGCTGGCAAAGGTTTTGCCGCGCCCCGCTGATTCCATTTGCGCCAGCGTCTCGGGCGCGATCATCAGGTTCCAGCCGAAATCAAATTCGCCGGTCTCCAGAACGGCGCGCGCCGCCCCGGACGGATCGCCGCCGCCTTTGACCAGAACGCGGTCAAAGGCAGGCAAAGCCGGGTCGCGGTAATGCGGATTGGCGGCAAAGGTTGCCACGTCATTGGGCCGGAAATCGGTCACGACAAACGGCCCCGTGCCGATGGGGGCAAAGTTCTGCGCCGTGCAGGCCGCGCCCGCCGGGCCGATGCAGCCGTCAAACTGCGCCGCCTGCAACACCGGCACGCGCGATCCGACAAAGGCTTGATAAGGCGCGAATTTCGGCGCGTCGAAATGGATGCGGACGGTCAGGTCGTCGATCACCTCGACCGACGAGATGCCTTGGAACCGGGCCAGAACGGCGCAGCCAAACCCCGGCGCCATGCAATAATCGGCGGTGAATTTCACATCCTGTGCGGTCACGGCGCTGCCATCGGACCAGACCAGATCGGGGCGCAGAGTCCATGTGATCGACTGATGGTCGGGCGCAATGCCGCCATTGTCCAGCGTCGGAATGCTGGCCGCCAGACGCGGCACCAGATTGCCGTCACCATCCAGACCCGCCAGCGGTTCCAGTGCCAGCGAAGCCGGGTCCACATCCTTGCCCGACGTGGACAGATACGGGTTCAGCGTCGATGCCGCTTGCCAGTAGATGATCCGCAATTCGCCGTCGCTGCCGCGTTCGGCATAGGCTGCGGTGGCGGCAATCGCGATTGCGGTGCCGGTCAAAAGGCTGCGGCGGATCATGGAGCGTTTCCTTGATGTCAGGGTGACGGCCCCCGTCGCGAAACGGGGGCCGATAGGGGCTTACTTAATGCGGTGCCAATCGGCGATGTTCCACATTTCCGAATCCCACGCGTTCAGCGCAACCCCGCCCAAGCTGTTGGCATGGGCCGACGCCGTCCCGCGATAGACCAGCGGAATGATCGCGTTGCTGTCTTTGGTCAGCATATCATTCAACTGCCGCCCAAGCGCCGCGCGTTCGTCGGCGTCATAGGTGGTATCCATTTCGGTCATCAGCCGGTCAAATTCCGGGTCGCAATAGCGGCTGACATTTTCGCCCTGCCACTGGTTTGCGGGGCTGGCGATGTTGGCGCAGGTGTATTTGCCCAGATACGGCGCGGGGTTCGTGCCGGCAAAGTTATCCGCATACATCTGCACATCGGCATAGAATTTTTGCAGCGTGTCGGGCGACCCCGGATCGCTGCCGAAATAGACCGACGCGTCAATCGCTTTCAATTCGGTCTCAACGCCGATTTCCGACCACCACTGTTTGATCAGCGCCTGAAAATCCTGACGCACGGCGTTGACGGATGTCTGGTAAACCATCTTCAACGGCACGCCGTCTTTTTCGCGGATGCCGTTTGCGCCTTTGACCCAACCGGCCTCATCCAGCAGGGCGTTCGCGCCGTCAATGTCCTGGGTCAGACAGTCGGTGTTGTCCGACGCCCAGGCCGCAGGCGCGGGGACATAGTTGCAGACCGGCTGACCCGCCGGGCCATAGCCGATTTCGACCAGCAATTCGCGGTCAATGGCCATGGACAGCGCCTGACGCACCGCCGGATCGGACAGGAAGGGGTGCGGATGCGCGGTCGTCGACCGTTCCCCTTCGGGCCAGGACGATGACGGGTCGGTCAGGTTCACATGGATGCGTTCCACCAGACTGCCGAATGCGGCGCTGACTTTGCCGCGGCCTGCGGCCTCCATCCCGGCGATGACATCGGGGGCCAGCTGGGTGTTCCACGCATAGTCAAATTCGCCGGTTTCCAGAACCGACCGCGCGGCGCCTGCGGCATCGCCGCCACCTTTGACCAGAACGGTGGCAAAGGCGGGCTTGGCCGGGTCGCGATATTCGGGGTTCGCTTCCAACGAAATGCTGTCATTGGTCAGAAAACGCGTGACCTTAAACGCGCCGGTGCCGATGGGGTTAAAGTTCTGATCGGTGCAGGTCGGCGCGGCCTCGCCCTTGCAGTTTTCGAACTGCGCCTTTTGCAGGATCGGCGATTCATAGGTGACAAAGGCCGAATACGGATCCGGGCGCGGCCCGGTAAAGGTGATGCGCACGGTCAGCGGATCGATGGCCTCGATCGACTGCACGCCTTCGAATTTGGCCATGCGCGAACAGCCGCCCGCTTCGTCCATGCAATATTCGCCGGTGAACACAACGTCATCGGCGGTCACATCGCTGCCGTCGGACCATTTCAGCCCCTCTTTCAGCTTCCAGGTGATGCTGGTGTAGTCCTCGGCCACGCCGCCATTTTCGACGGTGGGGATGTCGGCGGCCAGACGGGCAAAGATATTGCCATCGGGATCATAGCTGGCCAGCGGTTCCAGAACCAGACTGCCCGCCAGCGTTTCCTTGGTCCCGCCCGACAGATAGGGGTTCATCAATGACGGCGCTTGCCACAAAATCAGGCTCAGCTGGCCATCACTGCCGCGTTCGGCAAAGGCGGCGGGGGCCAAGGCCAGCGATGCGGCGGCGCCCATCAGAACGGTTTTCAGATTCATCACACTCTCCTGTTGGTGTCGGTCGCGGGGTTTTTGATCTGCGATCTGCGCCGCACCCCGCGGCTTGGATGACAGTTTCAATCCAGACCCGCCGCAAAGGCAAGCCCCCTTATCGCGGCCCCCCCCCTGTCGCCCCCCTGTCGGATGCGCGCCGCCCCTGCCGCTTCTTCTGTGCAAAAATACTCACGGCGAGACCGCGCGGCCGGGCGGAACGCTGCGGGGACGTTTCGCCTTTGACTTTTCGCGGCGGGTGGTTAGCCTGTGCGCCTGAACCTTAACCACGGGGCCGCTGGATGCTGGACGAAAAACCGCTTGTTTCGATTAACAATCTGCGGGTTGAGTTTGAAACGAATGACGGCATCGTGGTGGGGGTCAAGGATGTCAGCTTCACCATCAAACCGGGCGAATGTGTCTGTGTGGTGGGGGAATCGGGGTCCGGCAAATCGGTGTCGTCGCTGTCACTGATGCGGCTGGTGGAATATGGCGGCGGCACGATTGCGGGCGGTCAGCTGATGTTCGATCCCGGAGACGGGCACATGATCGACCTTGCGCGGCAATCGACCGCGACCATGCGCGACATTCGCGGCAACCAGATCGGGATGATCTTTCAGGAACCGATGACCGCGCTGAACCCGGTCTTTACCATCGGCGACCAACTGACCGAAGGCTTGATCGCGCATCGCGGCATGACCAAAAAACAGGCCCGCGCGCGCGCTTTGGACATTCTGCGTCAGGTCCGCATCCCCGAACCCGAACGCCGCCTGAACCAATATCCGCATGAATTGTCGGGGGGCATGCGGCAACGGGTCGTGATCGCGATTGCCATGGCGTGCGAGCCGCGCCTCTTGATTTGCGACGAACCCACCACGGCGCTGGATGTGACGATTCAGGCGGAAATTCTGGCCCTGATCGACCGGCTGAAGCGCGAAAAACAGATCGCGGTGATGTTCATCACGCATGACATGGCGGTCGTGGCGCAGATGGCGGACCGCGTGGTGGTGATGTATCGCGGCGACAAAGTCGAAGAAGGCCCGGTCGAACAAATCTTTGAAAACCCTCAGCAGGATTACACGAAAATGCTGCTGGCCGCCGTGCCGCGTCTGGGCGAAATGACCGGCAAAGCCGCGCCCGAACCCATGCGCCTGATGCACAGCCCCGGCCCGGACCCCAAACCCATCATCGTGGCCGATCCGCGCCCGTTATTGACGGTGGAAAACCTGACCACCCGTTTCGCGGTCAAAGGCGGCATCCTGCGCCGCACCGTCGCGCGGGTTCACGCGGTCGAAGATGTCAGCTTTACCCTCAATGCCGGGGAAACGCTGTCGCTGGTGGGGGAATCGGGCTGCGGTAAATCCACCTGCGGGCGGTCGATTTTGCGGCTGGTGGAACCGGAATCGGGGCGGGTGCATCTGGACGGCACCGATGTTCTGGCGCTGTCGCAATCGGCCCTGCGTCGGGCGCGGCGCGATATGCAGATGATTTTTCAGGATCCCTTTGCCAGCCTTGATCCGCATATGAAGCTGTTCGATCAGGTCGCCGAACCGATGGAAAATTACGGCATCGGCACCCGGTCCGAACGCGCCGACCGCATCGCCGCGCTGTTTGACCGCGTGGAATTGCCGCGCAGTTTCATGCGTCGTTATCCGCATGAAATGTCGGGCGGTCAGCGGCAGCGGATCGCGATTGCGCGCGCCTTGGCGCTGAACCCGAAACTGATTGTCGCGGACGAAGCCGTCAGCGCGCTTGACGTGTCGGTTCAGGCGCAGGTGCTGAATTTGCTGATGGAATTGCAGCAGGAACTGGGCATTTCCATGCTGTTCATCAGTCACGACATGGCCGTGGTCGAACGCGTCAGCCATCAGGTCGCGGTGATGTATCTGGGCCGGATTGTGGAAATCGGCAGCCGCGCGCAGGTCTTTGAAAACCCGCAACATTCCTATACGCGGCAATTGATGGCGGCGGTCCCGGTCGCCGATCCCCGGCAAAAGAAAATATCCGAGGATCTGAACTTCCGCCCCATCCCGTCCCCCATTCACCCGGTGGATTATGTCGCGGTGCCGTCCACTTATCAGACCGTGGCGCCGGGGCATCGGGTGCTGATCGACCCGGTGACGCATGGGTGATGTGTGTGGGTTGGAGCGGGTGATGGGAATCGAACCCACGTATTCAGCTTGGAAGGCTGCTGCTCTACCATTGAGCTACACCCGCGTTCAGCCCGTATAAAACGCCGCGCCCAAGGGTGCAACCCGCGCTAACGCCGCGCGGCAAAGAAATCGCGCAGCAGGTCGCGGGCGGGCGCGTCGTCGATGCCGTCATAGACCTGTGGCCGGTGGTGGCATTGCGCATGGTCAAACACCCGCGCGCCATGCGCCACGCCCCCCATGCGCGGATCGCCCGCGCCGTAATACAGCCGCCCGATCCGCGCCGCCGAAATCGCCGCCGCGCACATGGGGCAGGGTTCCAGCGTCACCCACAGATCAAACCCCGGCAGCCGTTCCGACCCCAATTCGGCGCAGGCCGCGCGGATCGCCAGAATTTCCGCGTGCGCCGTCGGGTCGGACAATTCGCGGGTGCGGTTGCCCGCCGCCGCCACAACGCGGCCATCGGGGGCGATGATGACGGCGCCCACGGGAACCTCACCCCGCTGCGCGGCCTTGCGCGCCTGATCCAGTGCCTGCGGCATATGGCTGATAAACCGTGTCATATCGGGGTTGTCGCAACATGGGCGAGGTTCCGCAAGGCGGTGAAACGAATCCTTTCGCAGCGGCGTTAAGGGGCGTATGACGCGCGCTTAACCACCGCAGCGATGCGCAGGAGATTTCGCATGACCGACACCCCAAACACCCCCGACACCCCGCAAAACCCCGATGCCGACCGCATCGCCAAGGTGATCGCCCGCGCCGGCGTCGCCAGCCGGCGCGAGGCGGAACGCATGATCATCGAAGGCCGCGTCACTGTGAACGGCCAGAAAATCACCAGCCCGGCTTTGGACGTTTTGCCCACCGACCGCGTGACCGTGGACGGCAAAAAACTGGACGCGCCGCAGGAAACGCGGATGTGGCTGTATTACAAACCCATCGGGCTGGTCACGTCGGAATCCGATGAAAAGGGGCGTCAGACCGTGTTCGACGCGCTGCCCCGCGATTTGCCGCGCGTGATGACGGTCGGGCGGCTGGATTTGAATTCCGAAGGCTTGTTGCTCTTGACCAATGACGGCGAATTGAAACGCCGGTTGGAATTGCCGCAAACCGGCTGGCTGCGGCGTTATCGCGTGCGGGTGAACGGGCAGCCGAACGACCTGACCTTTGACCCTCTGCGCCGGGGCGTGACGATTGACGGCGAAGAATTCGCGCCGATGGAAATTAAACTGGACAGCCAGCAGGGCGCGAATGCGTGGCTGACCGTCGGCATCCGTGAAGGCAAAAACCGCGAAATCCGCCGCGCTATGGCGCATGTGGGCTTGCAGGTGAACCGGCTGATTCGGATCGGCTATGGCCCGTTCAAGCTGATCGGCATGGAAAAGAACGAAGTGGTCGAGGTGAAACGCCGCGTCCTGCGCGACCAGCTGGGCGGGCTTCTGACCGGCGAGGTTGAGGAAAAAGAACGCGAAATGCGCCCGCGCGGTGCGGGTAGCCGGGGCGACGGCGACCGTCCGCGCTTTCCGCGCCGGGATGACGGTGACCGCCCGCGTCGGGATGACGGCGACAAGCCGCGCCGTTTCGGGAACCGCGATGACCGCCCGTTCCGTTCGCGCGACGATGGCGATAAGCCGCGCTTTCCGCGCCGGGATGACGGCGACCGCCCGCGTCGGGACGATGGCGACAAACCGCGCCGTTTCGGCAACCGCGACGACGCCCGCCCGTTCCGCCCGCGTGAGGATGGCGACCGCCCGCGCTTTCCGCGACGGGATGAGGGCGATCGTCCTCGGCGTGATGATGGGGACAAACCCCGCCGCAGCTTTGGCGGGAAACCCGATGGCGACCGTCCGCGTCGTTTTGACGGCCCCCGTGATGGGCAGGGGCGTGATGGGCAAGACGGAGGCCGCCGCTTTGGCAAGCCCGACGGGCAGGGCGGGGATCGTCCGCGCTTTGGCGGGAAGCCGGGGCCGCGCCGGGATGGCGACGGATCGCGCCGCGATTTTGCCGCCCGTGACGGTCAGCGTGACGGCGAACGCAAACCGCGTCACAGCGGCAAACCGGGCGAAGCGCGTAAACCCTGGGGCGACAAACCGCGTTCGGATGACCGCGCCGGAGATCGTCCGGGCGGCTTCCGCGGCAAACCCGGCGGTGATCGCCCGTTCAACGCGGGTGGCAAACCGGGTGGCAAACCCGGCGGATTTGGTGGCCGCCCGGGGGGTAAGCCCGGCGGGAAACCGGGCGGACGCCCCGGCGGCAAACCGCGCGATTAATCAAAAACCGGGCGCAAGGCCCGGTTTTTTCATTTCGTCAGGATCAGCTTACCCGCGCGGGTGATGCGCAGCTGATAAATCTGTTCATCCAGAACAATCATCGCCTGATTGCCGCCTTGGGTCAGGCGGGTGGCGTCATATTGCGGGATGCGCGCCAGCAATTCAGTGCCGGGGCGGTGAAAATCGGCGGGACGGGTGGCGGTCATGGCGTGGGCCTTTCGGTGGTTGCCCGCCAAATCTGACAAAAAGAATCTGGAATGTCAAAGTAAAAAAGTCAGGAATTAAACATCCCGCAGCGATAGGGGCATCGCTGCGGGATTCGTTCCGTGTGGGCGGTTTAATCGGCGGCCAAGCAATCGGTCAGCGTATCGGCCAGATTGCGCAACAGCGCCGCATATTGATCGGCGCCCAGATCGACATTCGTGCCTTCGGGTGCCAGTTTGCCGCCCAGACGCGCGCCGGTGCCTTCGATCACGGTTTTCACTAAGGCATCGTCGTGATTGTATTCGGGAAAGGCACAGGTCGCGCCGGTGTCCTGAATCGTCGCGCGGATGCTGGCCAGACGCGCGGCGGACGGGGTCGAGGCATCGCCCAGCGTCACAGACAGCGCCGGTTGCAGCCCATAATGCCCGGTGAAATAGCCATAGGCATCGTGGAACACCACGAACGAATGGTCGGCCAAGGGCGTCAGCTGCGCCTTAAGTTCGGCGTCAAGCGCGGTGATCTGCGCCGCCGCAGCGTCCGCATTGGCGCGATAGGTGGCGGCGTTTTCGGCGTCCTGTTCGGCCAAAGCGTCGGCAATCGCGCCCAGCCAGATCACGGCATTGGCCGGGTCCAACCATGCATGGGGATCGGTGCCGTCATGGCTGTGGTCGTGGTCATCATGTGCGTGATCGTCGTGGTCGTGATCATGCCCATGGTCGTCATGATCACCGTGATCATGCGCCGCGCCGTCGCCATAATCTTGCAGATGCGTGCCGTCCACGCGCAGCAACTCCACCTGCGCCACGCCCGCGCCCAGATTGCCCGCCGCCCGCGTCAGCCACGGCGTCAGGTCCGGCCCAACCCAGACCAACAGCCCCGCCGATTGCAGCGCCGCCGCATCCGACGGGCGCATCTGGTAATGATGCGCGCTTGCTCCGTCCGGCAGCAGCACCCGCACCTGACCCAGATCGCCCATCACCTGCTGCGCCAGCGACCCGATGGCGGGAATGTCGGCCACCACATTCGGCGCGGCACAAACGGGGGCTGCGGTCAGCGACAACAGCGCGGCGGTCAGGATGCGGTTCATGGAAACCTCTTTTAGTGTGATTGCGAAGCGCAGATCTGCGCGTTATAGAATAACAAGTCAACCTTTATGTGATAAAATAACATTCATGACCTCGAACTCTGCCCATATCGCCCCGGCCTTTGCGCCCCATGATCACCATGCCTGTTCGTCGCATGCCTTGGATTTGGCGGAAACGCGGCTGGCCGAACAGGGCGCGCGCCTGACCCCGGTTCGCCGTCGCACGCTGGAGATTCTGCTGGAACAGCACCGGGCCATGGGTGCGTATGAGGTGCTGGACCGTCTGGCCGCCGAAGGGTTCGGACGCCAGCCGCCCGTCGCCTATCGCGCGTTAGAGTTTCTGGTCACGCATGGGTTGGCGCATCGGTTGCAGCGTCTGAACGCCTTTGTCGCCTGCCTGCATCCGGGCCATGACCACAGCCCGGCCTTTTTGATTTGCCGCCAATGCGATCATGTCGCAGAGATGGCGGGCGATCCGGTGCGTGACGCCTTGGCCGGGTTGGCGGGGCATGGCGGGTTCCGTGTCGAACGCGCCACGATCGAGGCGCTGGGCCTCTGCCCCGCCTGCGCGGGTGACGCATGACCGCGCTGATCACGGCGCAGGGGGTGACCATTCACCGCCCTGGCGCGTCCGATCCGGTGCTGCGTCACGTCGATTTCAGCATCAAGGCCGGTGAGATTGTGACCGTGGTTGGTCCCAACGGGTCAGGCAAATCGACGCTGGTTCGGGCGCTGTTGGGGCATATGCCGCTGGCGTCAGGGCGGGTTGATCGCGCGCGGGGGCTGCGCATCGGCTATGTCCCGCAGCGGGTGCAGTTGGACACCGCCATTCCCATGACCGTGCGGCGGTTTTTATCGCTGCCCCAACGGGTTGGCGATGATCTGGCCGCACAGGCGCTGCGCCGGACCGGGGTTCCGGGGCTGGAAACCCGGCAGTTGACGCAACTGTCCGGCGGGCAGTTTCAGCGCGTCTTGCTGGCGCGGGCGCTGTTGCATGATCCGCAATTGCTGGTGCTGGATGAGCCGACTCAGGGGTTGGATCAGCCGGGGATCGTGGGGTTTTACAAACTGATCGAAGATGTGCGCCGCCAGACCGGGGCCGCGGTGCTGATGGTCAGTCATGATCTGCTGGTGGTGATGCGGTCGTCGGATCGGGTGGTGTGCCTGAACGGGCATGTCTGCTGCGAAGGCAGCCCCGCCCATGTCAGCGGCGCGCCCGAATATCGCGCCCTGTTCGGGGCCGAGGCGCAGGGGATGCTGGCGCTCTATCGTCACCATCACGACCATGACCACGATCACGACCACAGCCACCACGCGCACGGATAACGCTATGATACTGGATGATTTTTTCGCGCGCGCGGTGCTGGCGGGGCTGGGGCTGTCGCTGGTCGTGGGGCCGCTGGGCAGCTTTGTGGTGTGGCGGCGGATGGCCTATTTCGGGGATTCGACCGCCCATGCGGCGATTCTGGGCGTGGCTTTGGCATTGGCGTTTGACGTGTCGATCTATGCCGGGACGCTGGCCGTGGCGGCGGTGATGGCCGCCGTGGTGTCGGCACTGGTCACGCGCGGGCAGGCCATGGACACGGTGCTGGGGGTGCTGTCCCATTCGGCGCTTGCTGTGGGCTTGGTCGGGATCAGCTTTGTTCCGGCCGCGCGCACGGATCTGTCGCGTTATCTGTTCGGCGATATTCTGGCCGTGGGGCGCGGCGATCTGGCGCTGATCTGGGGCGGAGCGGCGGCCGTGCTGGCGCTGCTGATCTGGCGGTGGCAGCGTCTGGTCACGTCCAGCCTGAACGAAGAACTGGCCATGGCCGCGGGCATCGACCCCCGGACCGAACGGCTGATTCTGTCGCTGGCTTTGGCGGTCGTGGTCGCCTTGGCGATCCGTGTGGTGGGGTCGCTGTTGATTTCGGCGCTGCTGATTGTCCCGGCGGCGGCGGCGCGGGGGATCAGCCGGTCGCCGGAATGGATGGCGGGGGTGGCGTCGCTGATTGCCGGGGCGTCAGTTCTGGCGGGGCTGTGGGCCAGTTTGCGGCTGGACAGCCCGGCGGGGCCGTCGATCATCACGGCGGCGGCGGTGTTTTTCGTTCTGTCGCAACTGCTTCGTCGGTCCTAGCGTTCACATTTTCGCGGGTGCATAACCGCAACAATCGGCACAAAATGGGGGAAAAATCGCTTTGCCCCCTGTCGAATCGCGCACAGCACGTTAATCTGCCCGCAATGCCGCCTTTGGCAGTTCAACTGAAACAGGAGCTTATCATGAAAAAAGTTGCTATCGCCGCCGCCGTTGCTGGCCTGACCGCGACCTCGGCTGTTGCTGGTGGTTACGTTGCGCCCGTCGCCCCCGTCACCGTTGAGCCGGTTGTTGTCACCGCTCAGCCCGCGTCGTCGAACGCTGGTCTGGTTGTTCCGGCTCTGCTGGTGCTGGGCGTCATCGCCGCAGTCGCAGCAAACAAATAATCCGTCGGGCCGATTGGCCTGATGCGATCACACACCACGCGGCCCCGGTCGCGTGGTTTTTTTGTGCCGATATGCGGGTTTTACCGCGTTTTTCGCGGCCATGCTGGCGAATATGCAACAGTTTTGCCCGCGGCGCGGGTGATTTCATCGGTCGCGGCTTTTCAAGGCGTTCGCTTTGTGTAACTGTTCGGGTGATGCTGCCGGTCATGGCAGCGGTCAATGTAATGGAGCATGACATGAAAAAAGTCGCTATCGTCGCCGCCGTCGCTGGCATGACCGCAACCTCGGCTCTGGCTGGTGGTTACGTTGCACCCGTCGTTGAAGTTGAGCCGGTTGTTGTCACCGCTCAGCCCGCTTCGTCGAATGCTGGTCTGGTCGTTCCGGCCCTGCTGGTGCTGGGCGTTATCGCCGCAGTCGCAGCAAACAAATAAGAATATCAACAGCTTTGGCTGTTGCAGAGGGCTGGCTTTGCCGGCCCTTTTTCATGTCCGGCCTTTGGGTCGATGTGAAAAAACCGGCCCTTCGGGGCCGGTTTTTTGGTGCGTGGCGCGGGATCAGTTCGCGGCGGGCGGCGTCACCACCGGGGCGGCGTTGTCCAGCGAAAACGGTGCGGGCGGGATGACCACGGGGGCCCGAGTCGCGGGCGCCGGAGTGGCCGGGGCTGTGGCAGCCGGAGCCGGTTCGGGCGTGGCAGGTGCCGGGGTGGCCGGTTCGGGCGTGGTGGTTGCTGCGGGTGCGGGTTCCGGCGTCGCGGGGGCAGGGGTCGCGGGGGCAGGGGTTGCCGGACGCGCCGCCGGTGCGGGCGTGCGCGCAGGCGTTGCCGCACGGGCCGGGGTCGCGCGCGCCGGACCCGCCACCGGGGCCACAGTGGGCGATGCCGCAGGCGCCGAGGCCGTCGCCGTCGCCGGTGCCGCGCAACCGTTCTGGCTGCGCCCGGCCACGGTCAGGCGCGCGGTCAGCGGGAAATTTTCGCCCGATGCGGTGTCACGACAGGCGGCGTTGCGGATGTTCAGCACAAAGGCCCGCCCATCCAGAAAGCCCACATATTCAACGCCCTGCGCAAAGACGATGCGGTTCACGTCGATGCGGCGATTGGTGCCGCCTGCGCGGTAATTGGCGCGCCCTCCGTCCACGCCCACGGTCCACGCGCCGCCATGACCCCGCGCGGCAAAGGCCACCTGCTGATAGGTCGCGGCATCCGCCGTTGACAGGGCGCGGGTCTCGCCGCCCACCTCGATCGCCTGAACCAGCGGCGACACGGCGGGCGCGCGCGGCGCGTCGGGCGTGTCCGATTCGGCCTGTTCGGCCTGACCACCGATGGAACGGCGGAATTGATCCATAGCCGCCTGATCGCAGGCAGCAATCGGCAGGGTCATCATGGCAATCAGCGCAAGACGCGAATACATAAGCGGGCCTTTTATCGAAAACTGTCGCCCAATCGTTACCAACAGCCGCACCGTGGCGCAATGTCTGCCGCGGTTGCTGGGCGTCTGCGGCGCGGAATCGCCCAAATCCGGCGTGGCGCGGGCGGATGGTGCGGGATTATGAGTATTTAGACACAGAAGAAGCCGCCGGTTCAGCAATTCGGCACATTCACCGCCAGACCGCCAAGGGATGTTTCTTTGTATTTATCGCTCATATCGCGGCCGGTTTGGCGCATGGTTTCGATGGCGGCGTCCAAGGGGACAAAGTGGCGGCCGTCTCCGCGCAGGGCCAGACTGGCGGCACTGACGGCCTTGATCGCGCCCAGACCGTTGCGTTCGATGCAGGGCACCTGAACCAGCCCCGCCACCGGATCGCAGGTCATGCCCAAGTGATGTTCCAATGCGATTTCAGCGGCGTTTTCAACCTGTTGCGGGGTGCCGCCCAGAACGGCGGCCAGACCTGCGGCGGCCATGGCGGACGCGCTGCCGACCTCGGCCTGGCAGCCACATTCGGCGCCCGAGATGCTGGCATTGTGTTTGATCAGCCCGCCAATCGCTGCCGCCGTCAGCAGGAAATCGGGCAGCGCGGATTCCGACGCGCCGGGGACGTGGTCCAGCCAGTATCGGATCACCGCTGGCACCGTTCCCGCCGCCCCATTCGTGGGCGCGGTGACGACCTGACCGCCCGCCGCGTTTTCTTCGTTCACGGCCATGGCATAGGTTGACATCCAGTCATTGATCACATGCGGCGCGGTCAGGTTCATCCCCCGTTCGGCCAGCAATTTTTCGTGAATGGCCTGCGCGCGGCGTTGAACGCGCAGCCCTCCGGGCAGGGTGCCAGAGGTGGTCAGGCCGCGATCCATGCAGTCGCGCATGATCTGCCAGATCTGGCGCAGGCCCTGATTCAGTTCCGCCGCGCTGCGATAGCATAATTCGTTGGCGCGCTTCATCTGGGCAATGGATGTGCCGGACGCCGCCGCCATGTCCAGCATCTGCGCGGCGGTCGCAAAGGGGAACGGCACCTGCGCCACGGCATCGCTGCGGGGTTTGTTGGCCTGATCGGCCAGTTCGCGGTCGGTCAGCACAAACCCGCCGCCGATCGAATAATAGACCTGATGAAAGATTACGTCCCCCTGCGAATCCGTGGCCGATAAGGTCATCCCGTTTGCATGTCCCGGCAGGGCGTTGTCGTAATCGAATTTCAGGTCGCGGTCCGGGTCAAAGGCCAGTTCCGGCAAATCGGGCGGCGTCAGGGTATGCGTGTCGCGGTTGCGGTCCAGTGCGGCCTGCGCCTGATCGGCGTCGATGGTCGCCGGATCGAACCCCGCCAGCCCCAGAATTGTGGCCCGGTCCGTTGCGTGGCCCCGCCCGGTAAAGGCCAGACTGCCGTGCAAGCTGGCCCTCAGCCCATGCGGGCGAAAGGGTTGCTGGCGCAGGGCGGCCAGAAACCGGCCCCCCGCCACCATCGGTCCCATCGTATGCGACGATGACGGGCCGACGCCCGGTTTGAACAGATCAAAGACCGACAGAAACATCGCGCATCCTTTCGTGACGCGTCCAGTCTAGGGGCGTGGGGGGCGCGCGCAAGGGACTTGTGATTTGCCTAAAAATTGGGCAATGGCGGGGTTTATTCTATGGAACGCATCATGCCGCTGTCACAGCCGATTATTCTGGGGACCGAAGCCTTGGGGCCGGGGGTGTTTCTGGCGCCGATGGCGGGGATCACCGATCTGCCGTTTCGCCGGGCGGTGTCGAAGTTCGGCGCGGGGTTGCTGGTCAGCGAAATGGTGGCCAGTTCGGAAATGGTGACGCCGCGCCCATCGACCCGCGCTGCGGTTCGCGCCAAGGCCCTGACCCATGGCGCGTTGCCGGTCAGTGTCCAGATTGCCGGGCGCGAGGCCGCCGCCATGGCCGAAACCGCCCGGATCGTCGCAGGCATGGGCGCGCGGATCATCGACATCAATATGGGGTGCCCCGCGAAAAAGGTCACGGGCGGGCTGTCGGGGGCCGCGTTGATGCGGGATCTGGATCTGGCGCTGCGGTTGATTGATGCGGTTGTGGGCGCGGTCTCTGTGCCGGTGACGCTGAAGATGCGGCTGGGTTGGGATGACGACTGTCGGAACGCCGCCGATCTGTCGGCGCGGGCGCGCGATGCGGGTGTGGCGATGCTGACCGTTCACGGGCGCACGCGGGCGCAATTTTACAAAGGCCGCGCGGATTGGGCGCAGATCGCGACGGTGGCGGGGCTGGCGGGGCGTCCTCCGGTCGTTGCGAATGGCGATGTGGTGGATGCGGCGTCGGCGCGGGCGGCTTTGGCGGCGTCGGGGGCGGATGCGGTGATGGTCGGGCGTGGGGCGCAGGGCGCGCCGTGGCGATTGGCGCAGATCACGCATGAGCTGGGCGCAGGTCCGGCGGTTGAGGTGCCGCGCGGGGGCGATTTGGCCGATCTGGTGGCGGAACATTACGAGGAAATACTGGGCTTTTACGGGCGCGATCTGGGCCTGCGCGTGGCGCGCAAACATCTGGGCTGGTATGCTGATGTCAACGGCGCGGCGCTGCGCGATCAGATGATGCGGGCGGATAGCCCCGCTGAGACTCTGGCCCTGATCCGGGCGGCGTTTGCTGATGCGCCCGGTGACGTCATGGGGGATATTGCATGACCGCGTGGCAGGTGATGCCTCTGCCGTCGCTGATGCTGGACGGGGCGGGCTGTGTGGCCGATGTGAACGACGCGGCCGAGATTTGGCTGAACCTGTCGCGCAACGCGCTGATCGGGCGGGGGGTGGACAGCGGCGATCTGGCGGCGCGGTTGCGGATTGTGCCGCCTCTGGCGCCCTTGGCGGCGCGGGTCTTGGCGCAGGGGGATAGCGTCGTGCAGCCGGGGGTTTGGTTCGGCATCGGCGACCGCGCGGGCGGGCATCAGGCGCGGATCGGCGCGGTTCACGCCGCCCCCGGCGATGCGCCAAACCGGGTGATGATCGTCATTGTTCCGCAGGCCGACCACGCCGCCCCCGCCCCCCGCGCCGCCCGCAGCGCCATCGGCATGGCCGAGATGCTGGCCCATGAAATCAAAAACCCGCTGGCCGGGATACGCGGCGCGGCGCAGCTGATGGCGATGAATGTCGGACCCGAGGATCGCGAAATGGCCGACATGATCGTCGCCGAATCGCGCCGGATCGTGGCGCTGCTGGATCAGGTCGAACGGTTTGGCGACACGCGGCCCCCGCAACGGGCGGCGGTGAATGTGCATGACGTGTTGGAACAGGTGCGGCGCAATGCGACGGCGGGCTTTGCGCAGGGCGTTCGGATGGTGACGGATTACGACCCGTCTTTGCCGCCTGCTTTGGCCGACGCGGATCAGTTGATGCAGGTCTGCCTGAACCTGGTCAAAAACGCGGCCGAGGCCGGGGCAACCACCATCCGCCTGCGCACCTTTTACGACCATGCCCGACGCATGGCGACCGGCCCGGTGCCGTTGCAGATCGAGATTGACGATAACGGCCCCGGCCTGCCGGCTGCGATTGCGGATCAGGTCTTTGACCCCTTTGTGTCGGGGCGCGAAAACGGCACCGGGCTGGGGCTGGCTTTGGTCAGCAAAATCATCACCGATCACGACGCCCTGATCCGCGTGGACAGCCAGCCGGGGCGGACGGTGTTTCGTATTTCTCTGGCCAAAGCATAGGGGGGCTGATGGACGGCACGGTTCTGATTGCGGATGACGACCGCACCATTCGCATGGTTCTGACGCAGGCGCTGACCCGCGCGGGGTGCCGCGTTCACGCCACCGGCAGTCTGGCGCAACTGACGAAATGGGTGGACGAAGGGCGCGGCGATCTGGTCATTACCGATGTCATGATGCCCGACGGCAACGGTCTGGACGCGATCCCGGCCATTCACCGCGCGCGGCCCGACCTGCCGGTGATCGTCATTTCCGCGCAGAACACCATCGTCACCGCCATTCGCGCGACCGAGGCCGATGCATTTGATTACCTGCCCAAGCCCTTTGACCTGCCGGATCTGATGGCGAAATCGGGGCTGGCGCTGTCGCGGCGGCGCAGGCGTGCAGCGGTCGAGGCCGCGCCCGAACGCGCCGATCCGGGATTGCCGCTGATTGGTCACGCCCCGGCGATGCAGGCGCTGTTTCGGACCGTGGCGCGGGTGCTGAACGCTGATCTGGCGGTGCTGATTGCGGGCGAACCCGGCGTCGGGCGATCCACGATTGCGCGGTCATTCCACGATTTGTCGGATCGTCAGGGGCGGGGCATGGTCGTGCTGACCCCGGCCTGCGCGCAGGATGCCATCACCCGCGCCGCCGCATCGGCACAGGGCGGCACGATCCTGATTGAAAACCCCGCCGGGTTTTCCGCGCCTGCGCAGGCGCAGCTGATTGCGATGATCGAATCCGCCGACGCCGGCCCTGACGGCAGCCACGCCCCGCGCATTGTGGCCACGACCGGCCCCGATCCGGCGGCAGAGGTGGCAGGGGGCGCGTTGCGCGCCGATCTGTATTATCGGCTGGCGGGGGTGACGATCACTGTCCCGCCTCTGCGCGCGCGGGTCGATGATATTCTGCCGCTGGCCGCGCATTTTCTGGCGCGCGCAGCGGGGCAGGGCTTGCCGTCGCGCAGCCTGTCCGATGACGCGGCGGGGCTGCTGCGCGCGCACCCGTTCCCCGGCAATGTCCGGGAATTGGAAAACCTGATGCGGCGGCTGGCGCTGACGGCGGCGGGGGCGGCGGTCAGCGTGACCGAGATGCGCGACGCGTTAGGTCAGCAGGTCATCGACGCGCCGCAATCCGCGCCGCCTCCGCCCGCCGGGGCGCTGCTGGCGGATTCCGTCATGGCGCATCTGCAACGCTATTTCGATCTGCATGGGGACGCGCTGCCTCCGCCCGGATTGTATGATCGGGTTTTGCGCGAAATCGAACGGCCCTTGGTGCAGGTCGCATTGGATGCCGTGGGGGGTAACCAGTTGAAATGCGCCGATTTGCTGGGCATCAACCGCAACACGCTGCGCAAAAAGCTGACTGATTTGAATATCGAGGTGACACGCCGCCGCAAACTGATGTAAAACGGCCACAGGGCGCGGCGTGAAAGCCACGTTCATTGTAAGGCCGCGACAGACGGCAGGTGAGGTTATGGCAGTATCCGCAAAGCTGTGGGGCTGGGACAGATTGGCGCGCATCCGCCTGCCGCGGGAATGGCGGGGCGTGGTGGTGTGGTTCGTTGCGCTTGCGGGCGCGTTGCTGGCGGGGGCCACCATGGCCGCGCTGGGCCTGTTCAGTCAGGGCGCGCGGGGCGACGCGCTGCGCATCGTTCTGATGCTGGATCTGGCCTATCTGATTGTTCTGACGGGATTTGTGGTCGCCCGCATGGCGCGGCTGATGACGCGGCGCGACCGGGCGGCGGGGGCGTCACGGCTGCATGGGCGGCTGGTCACGGTCTTTGCGGGGCTGGCCTTGGTTCCCACGGTGCTGGTCGCGCTGTTTGCGGGGGTCTTGGTCAATATCGGGCTGGAGGGTTGGTTTTCCAGCCGTGTGCAGCAGGTCGTCACCAATGCCCAGGCCGCAGCCGAGGCCTATCAGGACGAACACCGCCGCGACCTGACCGAGGACGCGACCGCCCTTGCCGCCGTCCTGACCCAAGCCGCGCGGCAAAACCCCCTGATCGAGGATGCCGAGCTGCGTCAGTTGCTGGTGCAGGGGCAGGGGCTGATTCAACGCGGGTTGCGCGAAGCCTATATCATCAGCGGCACCGCCGAAATCCGCGCGCGGGGGGATCGCAGCTATCTGTTCTGGTATGCCGCGCCCGACAGCGCCCATCTGGATCAGGCGCAAACCGATGGTGTCGCGCTGATCGAGGATTGGGAACAGGACCAGTTCCGCGCGCTTGTGTCGCTGGCGCCACTGGCCGACCGGTATCTGTATGTCACCCGCGACGTGGATGGCAGCCTGCTGGGCCTTCTGGACGACACCCGCGCCACGGTCGGCGATTACCGCCAGCTTGAAGCGACGCGGGGGCAGGTGCTGTTTGAATTTTCGCTGGTGTATCTGGGCTTTGCGCTGCTGTTGGTGGCGGCGGCCATCTGGCTGGGGCTGTGGTTTGCCAGCCGGTTGTCGCGCCCCATCGGTCTGCTGGCGCGCGCCAGCGAACAGGTCGGGCGCGGCAATCTGGACCTGCAAATCCCCGAACCGCAAACGGGCGATGAAATTCAAACCTTGGGCCAGTCGTTTAACCGCATGACCCGCCAGCTGAAGGCGCAGCGTCAGGAACTGGTTGAAAGCTGGCGCGTCAGCGACGATCAGCGGCGGTTGTTTGATAATGTGCTGTCGTCCGTCACCTCGGGCGTGATCGGGCTGGACGCGGCGGGCGAGATTGACTTTGTGAACCGGTCCGCCAGCCGGTTGCTGGGGCTGGACCCGCAGCGCGATATCGACGCGCTGTTGTCGCAGGCGGTGCCGGAATTTGAACCCTTATTCGACCGGCTGTCGGCATCGGTCGCCGAAACCATTCAGGACGAAGTGCGCCTGATGCGCGACGGTCGCGTCGAAAGCCTGCTGGTGCGCATGGCCGTGCGGCGCGGTGCCGAAGGCGGGCTGGAAGGGTATGTCGTCGCATTCGATGACGTCACCGAACTGGTCAGCGCGCAGCGGATGGCGGCATGGGGCGACGTGGCCCGCCGCGTGGCGCATGAAATTAAGAACCCTCTGACGCCGATTCAGCTGTCCGCCGAACGGTTGCGCCGCAAATTCGGTCAGCATGTCCCCGATGATGACCGCGCGGCACTGGATCAATATGTCGATGTGATCATCCGCCAGACCGGCGATTTGCGCCGGATCGTGGACGAATTCAGCCGCTTTGCCCGGATGCCCGAACCCGACCGCGCGCAGGTGGACATCGCCGCCCTGCTGCGCGACGTCACCTTGCTGCAACGCGATGCGCTGCATGGGGCGCAGGTGGTGGACATCCCCGACGCTCCGGTCATCGTGGATTGCGACGCGGGGATGCTGCGTCAGGCGTTTACCAATCTGCTGAAAAACGCGGGCGAGGCGGTCGATGAACACGCCCCATCCGCCCCCGCCGATTGGACGCCCCGCATCGACGTGGCCATGACCGCCCAGCCCGATGCCGTCACCATCCGCATCACCGATAACGGCACCGGCCTGCCGGCGGATCGGTCGCGGCTGTTTGACCCCTATGTCACGATGAAGTCCCACGGCACCGGTCTGGGCCTGCCCATCGTCAAAAAGATCGTCGAGGAACATGGCGGCAGCCTGTCCCTGACCGATGCGCCGGACCATCCCGGCGCCGTGGCCGAAATACGCCTGCCCCGCGAACGGCAGCCCGTCCGAGGCCCAAAAACCAAAAACAGACACGAACATCATGAGGCGACCCAATGACCGACATTCTGATTGTCGATGACGAACGGGATATTCGCGACCTGATCGCTGACATCCTGAAAGACGAAGGCTTTGACACCCGCACCGCCGCCAATTCCGATCAGGCGATCGCGGCGCTGAATGACCGCGAACCCGCGCTGATGGTGCTGGATATCTGGCTGAAAGACAGCCGGATGGACGGCATCGACATTCTGAAACAGGTCAAACGCAACAATCCCGATGTGCCGGTGATTATTATATCCGGCCATGGCAATATCGAAATCGCGGTCGCGGCGATCCGGCAGGGGGCCTATGATTTCATTGAAAAGCCGTTCAACATCGACCAGTTGATGGTGGTGGTGAACCGCGCCATGGAAACCAGCCGCCTGCGCCGTGAAAACAGCACGCTGCGCCGGGGCGGTGAACGCGCGCTTGATATGCTGGGCCAGTCGGTTGCGTTCAAACGGCTGCGCGACAATCTGGATAAGGTCGCGAAATCCAACGGGCGGGTGATGCTGTCGGGCGAACCCGGCGTCGGCAAAGAGGTAGCGGCCCGATACGTCCACGCCAACAGCCCGCGCGCCTCTGCGCCCTTTGTCACCGTTCCCTGCGCCAGCATCGAACCCGAACGCATGGAAGAGGTTCTGTTTGGCCGCGAAACCCCCGAACGCGGCGTTGAGCCGGGCCTGTTGGAACAGGCCCATGGCGGCGTGATCTATTTCGACGAAGTGGGCGATATGCCGCTGGGAACGCAGCCGAAAATCCTGCGCGTGCTGACTGAACAGCAATTCGTTCGCGCCGGAGGGTCGGACCGCGTGCGCGTCGATCTGCGCGTTCTGTCATCGACGAACCGCGATCTGCCCACCGAAATCGCGGCGGGGCGGTTTCGTCAGGAACTCTATGACCGGCTGAATGTGGTGCCGATCGCGGTGCCTTCCCTTGTCGAACGGCGCGATGATATTGCGCTCTTGGCGCGGCATTTCATCGACCAATGCCAGCAATCGCAGGGCCTGACGCCGCGCGATCTGCCCGATGAAACCGTGGCCGCGTTGCAGGCCATGCGCTGGCCCGGCAACATCCGCCAATTGCGCAACATCATCGAACGCGTGCTGATTCTGGCCGAAGAAACCGGCCCGATCCAACCGGCGGAACTGGAGCCCCAAGGCGCGACGCCGGACAACACCGACAGTTTGAGCCTTGGGCCGCTGGTCACGTCGATGGCGCTGCGCGAGGCGCGGGAATTGTTCGAACGCGAATATCTGCTGGCGCAGATCAACCGCTTTGGCGGCAATATCAGCCGCACCGCGCAATTCGTCGGCATGGAACGCAGCGCGCTGCATCGCAAGTTAAAATCGCTGGGCGTGGTTGGGGGCATGCGGGGCGATGACGATCTGGTGATGGGAAAATAGCCGTTGCACCGGCCCGCCCGGTCGCCCCAAAAGATGAGTATTTTTGCACAGAAGAAGCCGCAAGCGCGGTTCTGAAAGGCGCGGATGAAGATCATTATATGCGGGGCGGGGCAGGTCGGTTGGCAGATCGCACGGCATTTGTCGGGCGAACGCAATGACGTGACGGTGATTGACACCAACCCCGATCTGATCCGCCGCGCCACCGATGCGTTAGATGTGCAGGGGGTTGTGGGCTTTGCCAGCCATCCCGATGTGCTGGACCGGGCGGGGGCGCGGGACGCTGATCTGATCATCGCCGCCACCCATTCGGACGAGGTGAACATGGTCACCTGTCAGGTGGCCCATTCCGTGTTTCAGGTGCCGCGCAAGATTGCTCGGCTGCGGGCGCAGTCTTATCTGGAGGCGATTTATTCCGATCTGTATCGCACCGATCATCTGCCCATTGATGTCGTCATCAGCCCCGAATTAGAGATCGCCAAGGCTGCGCTGCAACGGTTGTCCGCGCCGTCCACCTTTGATGTGGAAGTGTTTTTGCGTGGGCAGGTGCAGTTGCTGGGGATCGCCTTGGACCCCGATTGTCCGGCGCTGAACACGCCCTTGCGGCATTTGAACGATCTGTTTTCCAGCCTCCGCGCGGTTGTGGTGGGGGTGCGGCGTGACGGGCATTTGTTCGCGCCCGAACCCGGCGATCAGCTGTTTGCGGGCGATCAGATCTATGTCGTCACCCATAGCGATGACGTGCCGCGCACGTTAGAGATTTTCGGCAAGCCGCCGCCGAAACTGGACCGCGTGGCGATTATCGGGGCGGGCAATGTCGGGCTGGCCGTGGCGCGCGAATTGGAGCGCCGCCGCATCCGCGCCAAGCTGATTGACCGCGACCGGACCCGCGCGGAATACGCCGCCGACCGGCTGGAGCGCACCATCGTTTTGCATGGCGACGGGCTGTCGTCCGATCTGATGGCCGAGGCCGGCGTGCCGGATGCCGACGCCGTTCTGGTCGTGACCGATGATGATAAGGTGAACCTGCTGGCTTCGGTGCGGGCCAAACAGGCGGGGGCGGGGTTGTCCATTGCGCTGATTAACGATCCGGCGCTGGTTCCGATGACGGATGTTCTGGACATTGACGCCTATATCAACCCGCGCGCGACCACCGTGTCGTCGATCCTGCGCCATATCCGGCATGGGCGCGTGCGCGACATTTATTCCATCGGTGACGCCGAGGCCGAGATGATCGAGGCTCAGGTGTTGTCCACCTCATCCATGGCGGGGCGGGCGATCCGTGATCTGGACCTGCCCGAAGGCGCGCTGATCGGCGCTGTGCAAAAGGGCGACCGCATCGTCAAGCCTCTGCCCGATCTGCGGCTGGATGAAGGCGATGTGATCCTGATCTTTGCCCTGACCGGCGATGTCCCCGAGGTTGAATCTCTGCTGCAAGTCAGCATCGACTTTTTCTGATGCGCGTGCTGATCCGCCTGCCGGTGCTGGTGATCTTGATGGGGCTGTCGGGGGTGGCGATGCTGGTGCCGGCGGTGTTTGCGCAGATCACGGGGGACGCGGGGCTTGCGCGGATATTTTCGGCCAGTGCGGGGCTGGTCATGGTGGGCGCGGTGCTGATGGGGCTGGCCTTTGCCGGGCGCGGCGACCGCAGCACGCGCGACAGCCTGCTGTCGGTGGTGGTGACCTTTGCCGCGCTGCCGCTGGTTCTGGCGCTGCCTTGGGTTCTGTCTGTGCCGGATACGGGCTGGTTCAATGCGTGGTGGGAAATGGTGTCATCGCTGACGACCACCGGGGCGACGCTGTATTCTGCCGATCTGATCGCGCCGCCGCTGCATCTGTGGCGCGCTTTGGTCGGCTGGCTGGGCGGGCTGTTCGTTCTGTCGGCGGCGGTCGCGATTCTGGCACCGCTGCGGTTGGGCGGGTTCGAGATCATGGACACCCCCGATCCGCGCCCCAATGCCGCCGCCCGCCGCCCGCATCTGGAACCGCAGGGCCGCCCGCATCCGCCCAATCACCGGCTGGGCCGCGCTGTGGTGATGGTGCTGCCGGTCTATGGCGGGTTGACGCTGGCGCTGTGGGTGGGGCTGTCGCTGGCGGGGGACACGTCCTTTGTCGCGCTGTGCCGCGCTATGGGGACGCTGTCCACATCGGGGATTGCGCCCGCCATGGCCCCCGTGACCAGCGGTATCGTGGGCGAGGTGTTGATCGCGCTGTTCCTGATCCCGGCGCTGTCGCGGCGGTTCTGGCCGGGATCGGTGCGGCTGCGCGCGTCGGAACGGCTGCGCGATGACCCGGAATTGCGGCTGGCGGCGGGGCTGGTGCTGCTGACGGCGTGCGCGCTGTTTTTGCGCCATTTCTGGGCTGCGATTGACGGCGGCACCGGAACCGCCATCCTGTCGGCGCTGCGCGCGTTTTGGGGCGGGCTGTTCAACGCCATCAGTTTTCTGACAACGACCGGCTGGAATTCAATCGAATGGCAGGGGATGCGCGCATGGTCGGGACTGACCGCGCCGGGGCTGGTGCTGGCGGGGCTGGCGATGATGGGGGGCGGCGTGGCCACCACGGCGGGGGGCGTGAAATTGCTGCGGGTCTATGCCCTGTCGCGGCATGGGGCGCGGGAATTGGAGCGCGTCACCCATCCCAATTCCGTGGGCGGCGGCGGCGAAATGGCGCGGCGTCTGGCGGGGCCGGGTGCCTATCTGGCGTTTATCTTTTTCATGCTGTTTGCGTTGACCTTGGCCGTGGTGATTGCCGCCGTGTCCATTCACCCGCTGGAATTTGAAACCGCGACCGTGCTGTCGATTGCGGTGCTGACGAATACCGGGCCTCTGGCCGGGACGATCCCGCTGATCCCCGCAACCGATGGCACGGCGGGCATGGCATCGGCGCCGTGGCAAGGCTGGTCGGGTCTGCCCGTGATGACCAAGGCGGTGCTGGCGGCTGCCATGATCATCGGGCGGGTCGAAACGCTGGCGGTGCTGGCGCTGATGTCGCCGGAATTCTGGCGCAGGCGGTAAAGCGCCGGTCTTGCATGGGGGCGCGGTCTGGCCTAAACATTTCAGGATAAGCCAACAACACAACAGGGAAAACCAATGGCTGGCGATAAGCAAAACCTTCAGGACGCATTCCTTAACCATGTCCGCAAGGCGAAGGTGCCGGTCACCATTTTCCTGATTAACGGCGTCAAATTGCAGGGCGTGATCACGTGGTTTGACAATTTTTGCGTGTTGCTGCGCCGGGATGGTCAATCGCAGCTGGTCTATAAACACGCGATCAGCACCATCATGCCGGGCCAGCCCATCAGCCTGTATGAAGGCGAGGATTGATTGGCCGAATTAACCCCGACCGAGGCGCTGCCGACGCGCGCCTATGTCCTGCATCCGGATCTGGGCCATGCCCGCACGCAGCGGCGCGAACCCGAACATGCACTGGCCGAGGCTGTGGCACTGGCACATGCGCTGCCCGGTATCGACATCGTCGGGGCCGAGGTCGCGCGTCTGCGTGACCCCAATCCCGGCAAGCTGTTTGGCAAGGGCAAGCTGGCCGAAATCGGCGAACGTCTGACCGATGCCGAGGTCGAACTGGTGCTGGTCGATGGCCCCGTCACGCCCGTTCAGCAACGCAATCTGGAAAAGGAATGGGGGGTCAAACTGCTGGACCGCACCGGCCTGATTCTGGAAATCTTTGCCGACCGCGCGCGGACCCGCGAAGGGGTGTTGCAGGTGGAACTGGCGGCGCTGTCCTATCAGCGCACGCGGCTGGTGCGGGCCTGGACGCACCTTGAACGCCAGCGGGGCGGTTTGGGATTCGTGGGCGGTCCCGGCGAAACCCAGATCGAGGCCGACCGCCGCGCGATCGACGAACAGATGACCAGGCTCCGCCGGCAATTGGAGCGCGTGGTCAAAACCCGCACTCTGCACCGCGCGGCGCGGGCCAGGGTGCCTTATCCCATCGTGGCTTTGGTCGGCTATACAAACGCCGGAAAATCGACGCTGTTCAATCGGTTGACCGGCGCGGATGTGTTCGCCAAGGATATGTTATTCGCCACGCTGGACCCGACCATGCGCGCCATCCGTCTGCCGGATGCGGGCGGCGGATCGTCGGGGCGCAAGATCATCCTGTCCGACACGGTGGGGTTCATCAGCGACTTGCCCACCGAACTGGTCGCCGCCTTCCGCGCGACCTTGGAAGAGGTGTTAGAGGCCGATCTGATCCTGCATGTCCGCGACATCAGCCACCCCGAAACCGAAGAACAGGCCGCCGATGTGGCCGAGATTCTGGACAGTCTGGGCGTGGACGAGGATGTCGCGCTGATCGAGGTGTGGAACAAAATTGACGCGCTTGGCCCCGACACCCGCGCCGCTTTGCGCCGCACCGATGCGCGCACGGCGGGCGTTCAGGCCGTCAGCGCCCTGACCGGCGAAGGGCTGGACGATCTGATCGCCGCCATCGACCTGCGTCTGGGCGAGGTTCTGGACGAACCCCGCCTGTCTGAGGCCGTGACGCTGGATTTCAGCGACGGCCGCCGCCGCGCGTGGTTGCACGAGGCGGGTGTGGTCGAACGCGAAGATGCGGGGGATGAGGGGCTGGTGCTGCATCTGCGCTGGACCGCGCGGCAGCGGGCGGGGTTTTTGGCATTGGATGGTGAGTAGGCTGGTGGAGAGCGCCGGGGGCCAGCCCCCCAGCCTGCCCCACGGGGGCGGGCGTTCGACGGGAAAGGCCGGGGGCCAGCCCCCGGACCCCCGGGATATTTGGGCCAAGATGAAAGGGCGGCGCGTTTTCTGATTGGTCGCGGGCGGGTTCTGTGCGGCGGGATGAGCGGGCTGCGACTTGGTGCGTTGTCGCGTCATGCTGCAATTGCGAAAAATACGCGGGCGGTGCTTTTCATTGGCATTTCTTGCCGCTATGCCATTGCCAGCGACGTGAAATAACAAAGGGGCAGCGTGATGACTCACCTGAACGAAAAGCTGGAACCGATTTTGCAATCGGTGATGCACCGCAATGCGGGCGAACCCGAATTCCATCAGGCCGTGCGCGAGGTGTTGGAAAGTCTGGGCCGCGTGATCGCCAAGCGCCCCGATTACGCCGATGACGCGCTGATCGAACGGATTTGCGAACCCGAACGCCAGATCATTTTCCGCATCCCGTGGACCGATGACAAAGGCCGCGTTCAGATCAACCGCGGTTTCCGCGTGCAGTTCAACAGCGCATTAGGCCCGTATAAAGGCGGCATCCGGTTCCATCCGTCCGTCAATGTCGGCATCATCAAGTTTCTGGGCTTTGAGCAGACGTTTAAGAATGCTCTGACGGGGATGCCCATCGGCGGCGGCAAGGGCGGCACCGATTTCGACCCCAAGGGCCGTTCGGATGCGGAAATCATGCGGTTCTGTCAGTCGTTTATGACCGAACTGCACCGTCACTTGGGCGAATATACCGATGTTCCGGCCGGTGATATTGGCGTGGGCGGGCGTGAAATTGGTTACATGTTCGGCCAATACAAACGCCTGACCAACCGCTATGAGGCGGGGGTTCTGACCGGTAAGGGTCTGTCCTATGGCGGGTCGCGCGCCCGGAAAGAGGCCACGGGTTACGGCAACACCTATTTCGTCGAATCCATGCTGGCCACCAAAGGCCACAGCTTTGACGGCAAAAAGGTGGTCGTGTCGGGGTCGGGGAACGTCGCCATCTATACCATGGAAAAGGTGATGGAGCTGGGCGGCAAGGTCATGGCCTGTTCGGATTCCAACGGCTATGTCGTCGATGAAAACGGCATTGATCTGGCACTGGTTCAGGAAATCAAAGAGGTGCGCCGCGAACGCATTTCCGAATATGCCCGCCTGAAAGGCACCGGCGCGCATTACATCGAAGGCGGTTCGGTCTGGGATGTGGCGTGTGATGTTGCCATGCCGTCGGCCACGCAGAACGAACTGACCGGCAAAGACGCGCAGACGCTGGTGAAAAACGGCGTCATCGCCGTGGGTGAGGGCGCGAATATGCCATCCACCCCCGAAGCGATTCGCGTGTTCCAGCAAGCGGGCGTCATGTTCGCGCCGGGTAAGGCCGCGAATGCGGGCGGGGTGGCGACCTCGGCCCTGGAAATGCAGCAGAACGCCAGCCGCGACAGCTGGAGCTTTGACCAGACCGAGGAACGTCTGGCCAAGATCATGCGCAACATTCACGACGATTGCGCCGCGACCGCTGACGAATACGGCGCGCCGGGCGATTACGTTCTGGGCGCCAATATCGCGGGCTTTGTCCGGGTGGCCGATGCGATGCGCGCGCTTGGCGTGATCTGATCCCGGGCGACCTCTGAAAACGAAACGGGCGGGCCGATGGTCTGCCCGTTTTTGTTTGGCGCGCTTGACGTTTTCGTGACAGGCGGCGGTTTTGTCATGCGCGCGCTATTGAAAAACCGGGGGCGGGGCGTTTAAGGAAAGGCAAAACCCCGGACAGGCAAATTGCGGTCGCCCTTTTGGACGATGCCTTGCCGCGCCTGATCTTTGGGGCTGCGTGATGCCGATGACGAAAGGGACCAGACCGGAATGATCGACCAGAACCTGATCCTGACATTGGTGTTGTTGCCCTTTATCGCGTCGATTGCCTGCGCTACGCTGCCGCAGCATGGGCGCACCGCCGCCGCTTGGGTGTCGGGGCTGTTCCTGACCGGGGGCCTTGCGATTATGGCGGGCCTTTACGACACCATCGACGAAGGCCGCGTGATCCGTGGCACGCTCGAATGGATGCCGTCCATCGGGCTGAACCTGAATTTCCGCATGGACGGGTTCGCGTGGATGTTTGTCACGCTGGTTCTGGCGATTGGCGTGCTGGTCGTGCTGTATGCGCGGTTCTATATGTCGAAAACCGACCCGGTGCCGCGGTTTTATTCGTTCCTCATGGCGTTTACCGGCGCCATGGTGGGGATGCTGCTGTCGGGCAACATCATCATGCTGGTGGTGTTTTGGGAACTGACCTCGATCTTTTCGTTCCTGCTGATCGGGTATTGGTATCAGAACCAGTCGGCCCGCGACGGCGCGCGTATGGCGTTGATTATCACCGCGACCGGGGGCCTTGCGCTGCTGTTGTCGATGATCGTGATTGGTCAGATCGTCGGCAGCTATGATTTGGACCGCGTGCTGTGGGCCGGCGATGTGATCCGCGCGCATCCGCTGTATCCGTTGGCATTGGTGCTGTTTTTGCTGGGCGCGTTCACGAAATCGGCGCAGTTTCCGTTTCATTTCTGGCTGCCGGGCGCTATGGCCGCGCCGACGCCGGTATCCGCGTTTCTGCACAGCGCCACCATGGTTAAGGCCGGGGTGTTCCTGCTGATCCGGTTTTCGCCCGCTTTGGGTGGGTCGGATCTGTGGTTCTGGCTGGTCACCGGCACGGGTATGGCGACGCTGATTATCGGGTCGGTGGTGGCGCTGTTCCGCCATGATCTGAAGGGGTTGCTGGCCTATTCCACCATCAGCCATCTGGGCCTGATCACCGCATTGGCCGGGATTGGCAGCCCGGCGGCGATTTTCGCGGCGATTTTCCACATTCTGAACCACGCCGTGTTCAAGGCGTCGCTGTTCATGTCGGCGGGGATTATCGACCATGAAACCGGCACGCGCGACATGCGCAAATTGTCGGGGATGATGGCGTATCTGCCGATTACGGGGACGCTGGTGATTATCGGATCGGCGGCCATGGCAGGCCTGCCGCCGCTGAACGGGTTCCTGTCGAAAGAAATGTTCCTGACCCTGCTGACCGAAACGCATAACGGGTCGGTCTTGGACAACGCGCTGCCGATCCTTGGGTTGATTTCCGCGATTTTCGGCGTCGCCTATTCGCTGCGTCTGGTTCATGCGGTGTTTTTCGGCCCCAAAACCACGGACCTGCCCAACCCCACCCCGCACGAGCCGCCCGCATGGATGCGCCGCCCCGTCGAATTGCTGGTTGCGGCCAGTGTGGTGATTGGTCTGATGCCGGGGCTGGTGGTGCCGGTCATGAACATTGCCGCGCGGTCGGTGGTGGGGCCGGATATGCCCTATACCTCGATCTATCTGTGGCATGGGGTGAACCTGCCGCTGATCCTGAGCATTTTGGGCATCGTCATTGGCGGCGCGCTGTATTGGGCGTTTAAGCGCCAGATCGCCGAAGGCCCCGAAGGCCCGCCGCTGTTGCACAACATCCGTGGTCAGCGCGTGTTCGAGGTCGCCCTGTTTGAACTGACCTGGCGTCAGCCGCGCGTTCTGCATCATTTGTTCGGCACGGAACGGTTGCAGCCGCAGCTGCGGATCATGACGCTGCTGACGATTGCGGCGGTTGCGCTGATCCTGTGGGGCGGGCCGCTGACGACGCCGCGCGCGATTTCGAACGACCTGCACCCGGCATTCGCGCTGATGTGGATTGTCGGCGCGGCCTGTGGGGTCGGCGCGGCGATGCAGGCGAAATATCACCGCTTTGCCTCTCTGGTGCTGCTGGGGGGCGCGGGGCTGGTGACTTGCGTGACGTTTGCGTGGTTTTCGGCCCCCGATCTGGCGGTGACGCAGCTCTTGGTCGAAATCGTCACCACGGTGCTGCTGCTGCTGGGCCTGCGGTGGTTGCCGAAACGGAACGAAGAAATCGCCGGAGACCGG
The DNA here is from genome assembly GCF_030538495.1 of Paracoccus sp. (in: a-proteobacteria). GTDB lineage: Bacteria > Pseudomonadota > Alphaproteobacteria > Rhodobacterales > Rhodobacteraceae > Paracoccus. The sequence goes on along the minus strand of NZ_JAUNTW010000006.1, from coordinate 180,685 downwards.
GCCGTGCGCGCGCGCATCCGCCGCAGTTGGGATTTTCTGGTGGCATCCGTTGCGGGCTTTGGCGTGGCGATGATCGCCTATATCATCATGACGCGGCCCTTGGTTCCGAATGTGGGCGACTGGTTCCTGCGCAACGCCTATTACGAAGGCGGCGGCACCAATGTGGTGAACGTGGTGCTGGTCGATTTCCGCGCCTTTGATACCTTTGGCGAAATCGCGGTTCTGACCATCGTGGCGCTGACGGTCTACGCGCTGCTGCGTCGTTTCCGCCCGCCGCAGGACCGCGCCTATAGTCTGGATCAGCAACGCGCGCGTGAAGCGGAATCTCTGCATGATTATCTGCTGGTGCCGTCGGTCATCATGCGGTGGATGTTCCCGGCGATCATTATGCTGTCGGCCTATTTCTTCTTGCGCGGGCATGATCTGCCGGGCGGAGGCTTTGCGGGCGGTGTCACGCTGGCGATTGCGCTGATGCTGCAATATCTGGGCAACAATGTCCGCTGGGTCGAGGCGCGCCTGAACGTGCTGCCGATCCGCTGGATGGGGATTGGCCTGCTGATTGCGCTGGGAACCGGGCTGGGGGCGTTTGCCTTTGGCTATCCGTTCCTGACGGCCCATGCACAGTATATCGACATTCCGTTCATCGGCGCGGTTCCGGCGGCCACGGCCATGGCGTTTGATGTGGGCGTTTACATGGTCGTTGTGGGGGCGGTTGTGCTGCTGCTGATCGCGATTGCGCACCAGTCGCTGCGTCTGGCGCGCCTGCGCGAACATGACGCCGACAAAGACACCGCAAAGGAGACTGCCTGATGGAAATCGTTCTGTCCGCTGCGATTGGCGTTCTGACCGCGTCCGGTGTGTGGCTGCTGATGCGGCCCCGCACCTTTCAGGTGATCGTGGGCTTGTGCCTGATGTCCTATGCGGTGAATTTGTTCATCTTTTCGATGGGGCGCATCACGCTGGGCGGTCCGCCGATCATGCCCAAAGGCGGGATGATTGACCCGACCACCTATGCCGACCCGCTGCCGCAGGCTTTGGTTCTGACCGCCATCGTCATCAGCTTTGCCACTACGGCGCTGTTTCTGGTGGTGATTTTGGCGTCGCGCGGTCTGACCGGAACCGACCATGTGGACGGGAAGGAGCGTGAGACCCAATGACCAACGTGCTGAACCACCTGATTATCGCGCCCATCCTGATTCCGCTGTTCGCGGGCGCGCTGATGCTGCTGTATGAAGACAAACAGCGGCGCGAAAAAATGGCCATCAGCATTCTGTCGGTGCTGGCGATGCTGTTTGTCGCGGTCAAGCTGCTGAACCAGTCCAAGGGCGGGCCTCTGTCCGACGGCAACGATATCGGGTTTTACCTGCTGGCGGACTGGGCGGCGCCGTTCGGGATTGTGCTGGTCATCGACCGTCTGGCGGCGATGATGCTGGTGCTGACGGGGCTTTTGGCGCTGCCCGCGCTGATCTATTCGGCGGCGTTCTGGCATCGGCAGGGGCAGCATTTTCATTCGCTGTTCCAGTTCCTGCTGATGGGGATCAACGGCGCGTTTCTGACGGGCGATCTGTTCAACCTGTTCGTGTTCTTCGAGGTGATGCTGGCCGCGTCTTATGGCCTGTTGCTGCATGGCTCGGGTCAGTTGCGGGTGCGCGCGGGGCTGCATTACATCGCGATCAACCTGGCGGCCTCGCTGCTGTTCCTGATCGGCGTGTCGATCATTTACGGCGTTGCAGGCACGCTGAACATGGCGCAGTTGGCCAATATCGTGCCGCTGATGCCTGCGGGCGACCGGCCCTTGCTGCATACCGGCATTGCCATTCTGGGGCTGGCGTTCTTGGTGAAGGCGGGTGTCTGGCCGCTGTCCTTCTGGCTGCCCACGGCCTATATGGCGGGCGCGGCGCCGGTCGCGGCGATGTTTGCGATCATGACTAAGGTCGGCGTTTATATCATCCTGCGCCTGTCCACGCTGCTGGTCGGCGAAGGCGCGGGGCCGTCCGCCGGGTTCGGCGGGCAGGTGCTGATTATGGGCGGTCTGGCGACGATGGTGTTCGGGATTCTGGGCGTCTTGGGATCGCAGGGCATTGGCCGCGTGGCCGCGCATCTGGTGCTGATTTCATCCGGCACGCTGTTGTCGGTCATCGGCTTTACCGTCACCGGAGGCGGCACGCAAATGCTGTCGGGGGCGCTGTTTTATCTGGTCAGTTCCACGCTGGCGACCAGTGCGCTGTTCCTGCTGATCGAACCCATGAGCCGCGAAGAAGGCGGCATCGCCGACCTTCTGGCGCTGACCGCCGACGCCTATGGTCTGGACCTGACCGAAGACGAACGCGAAGGCAGCGACGGATTGTCGGTTCCGGCAACTCTGACCATTTTGGCGCTGTGCTTTGTCGGCTGTCTGATCGCGCTTGCCGGGTTGCCGCCGCTGTCGGGCTTCATCGGTAAATTGGTGATGCTGCGCGGGATGATCGGGTCGCCGCTTCTGGATGCGCCGATGGGCTGGGCCTTTGTCGCCATTGTTATTCTGGCCGGTCTGGCGACGCTGATCGGGCTGATCCGCATTGGTATTCAGACCTTCTGGGCGTCTGACGGCATCGCGCCGCGGGTGATGCCGCTGGAAATCGCGCCGATCATCGCGCTTTTGGGGATGATCGTGATCATGACCGTTCAGGCCGAAGATGTGATGCGGTTTATGCGCAACACCGCCGAGGCATTGCACCGCCAGACCGTCTATGTGGACGGCGTTCTGGACGCCCCCCGCGCGGTCGAGGTGATGGAGAACAGCCAATGAAGCGTATCCTGCCCCATCCCATGCTGTCGCTGGTCCTGTTGTTCATGTGGCTGCTGCTGACGCGGTTTTCGCTGGGCCAGCTGGTGCTGGGTTCCGCGCTTGCCATCATGGCCGGGATGGCGTTCCGCCCCCTGGAACCCGAGGCCGTGCGCATCCGGTCCATCCCCGCGCTGATCCGGCTGATGGCGATTGTGTCGGCGGACATCGTGCGGTCCAATATCGCCGTCGCCACGCTGATTCTGACGCGCGGGCGGCATGGCAAACGCAAATCGGCCTTTGTCGAAATCCCGTTGCAGTTGCGCGACCCGGCGCCTTTGGCGCTGCTGGCGATTATCCTGACCGCGACCCCCGGCACGGCATGGCTGGAATACGATTCCGACAGCGGCATCCTGTTGCTGCATGTCTTTGATATGGTGGACGAAGACGAATGGCGGACGCTGATCCGCACCCGCTACGAATCCCTGCTGATGGAGGCTTTTGCATGACCGGCGGAATGATTTTGCTGATGGCGCTGTCGGTTGCGCAGTTTCTGCTGGGCGTTGCGGCCTGTCTGGCCTTTGTGCGCACCGTGCGCGGCCCGCGCGCGCAGGATCGCGTTCTGGGGCTGGATACGCTCTATGTCACGGCGATGTTACTGCTGATCGTCACCGGTATGCGCATGGGCAGCCCGTTTTTCTTTGAAGGGGCCATGGTCATCGGGATGCTGGGCTTTGTCGCTACGGTGTCGTTGGCCAAGTTCCTGATCCGTGGCGAGGTGATCGAATGACCCATCTGGACGCAATCCCGCTGTGGTTGGCGATTCCGGTCGCGTTTTTCGTGCTGCTGGGCAGCGGGCTGACGCTGCTGGGGACGCTGGGCCTGCTGCAATTGCGCAGCTTCTATGACCGCATCCACGCGCCGACTATGGGGACCAGCTGGGGCGCGGCGGGCATTTTGCTGGCGTCGATGGGGCTGTTTTCGTGGCTGGACGGGCGGACGATCATTCACGAATTGGTCATCGGCTGTTTCGTGATGATCACAACCCCGGTCACGCTGATGCTGTTGGGGCGCGTCGCGCTGCACCGCGACCGCATCGCCGGATCGCCCGAGGTTCCGTCCTCACGCCGTCTGATCCGCAGCGGCGAAGAGGTCACCGCCGACGAGCTGACCCACAACACGGACGCCGAACCGGATCGCGATTCCGACGATTACAAAACGCCCGATACTTAATCGGGCGTGCCGCGTTCGGCGCGTTTTGCCGCGTTCCACAGCGCGTCCATTTCGGCCAGATCGCTGTCTGCGGGGCGGCGGCCCTCGGTGGCAAGGGCGGCTTCGATATATTCAAACCGCCGGGTGAATTTCGTATTCGCCTGACGCAGCGCCAGTTCCGGGTCAATCTTCAGATGCCGCGCCAGATTAGCCATGACGAATAACAGATCGCCGAATTCTTCCTGACGGTCATCAGCGGTCATGTCGTGGGCGGCGACCAGCTCGGCGGTTTCCTCGGCCAGTTTGTCCAGCACATCGCCCGCATGGGGCCAGTCAAAGCCCACACGCGCCGCGCGGTTTTGCAGTTTCACCGCCCGCGTCAGCGCGGGCAGGCCCAAGGCCACCCCGTCCAGCGTGCCGCGTTCGGCCTTGCCCGCGCGTTCCTGGGCCTTGATCGCTTCCCAATCGGCGACCTGCTGTTCGGCGGTTTTGTCGCGGGATTCGTCGCCGAACACATGCGGATGACGCGAAATCAGCTTATCCGAAATGGCGGCGGCGCAATCGGCGAAATCGAACATGCCATCTTCGGACGCCATTTGCGCATGAAACACCACCTGCAACAGCAAATCCCCCAATTCGGCGGGCAATTCGTCCCATGCCTGACGGGTGATGGCGTCTTCGACTTCGTGCGCTTCTTCGATGGTGTAGGGGGCGATTGTGGCGAATGTCTGTTCAATATCCCACGGACAGCCCGTGTCGGGGTCACGCAGCGCGGCCATGATGTCGATCAGGCGGGTGATTTCGGCGGCGGGATCGCGGGGCGGTTGGGCCATTGCGGGCGTCCTGTGGCTGGGGCAAGATGCGGCCCGATTGCCACAGCCAGCCGCGCGAGTCCACCATGCCCGTTTTGAACCGAATTGCCGATTTCACTGACCAGATGACCGCATGGCGCAGGCATCTGCATCAGCACCCGGAATTGGGGTTTGATTGCCACGAAACAGCGGCTTTTGTCGTGGAACGCCTGCGCGACTTTGGCGTGGATGAGATTCACACCGGCATCGCGGAATCCGGCATCGTCGCGATCATCAACGGGCAGGGGGACGGCCCCACCATTGGCCTGCGCGCGGATATGGACGCGCTGCCCATGGCCGAAACCACGGGCGCGGAATGGGCGTCCCGCGTGCCGGAAATGATGCATGCCTGCGGCCATGACGGCCACACCACGATGCTGCTGGGGGCGGCGAAATATCTGGCGGAAACGCGCAATTTCGCGGGCCGGGTCGCGCTGATCTTTCAACCGGCCGAAGAAGGCGGAGGCGGCGCCGATGTCATGACCCGCGCCGGTATTCTGGACCGATTCGCCATTTCGCGGCTGTTTGCGCTGCACACCAACCCCAATCAGCCGGTGGGCAGTTTCCACACCACCTCCGGCCCGATCATGGCGGCGGTTGATACGTTCGAAATCTATGTTCAGGGGCGGGGCGGGCATGGCGCGATGCCGCATCAGACCGCCGACCCGATTGTTGCCGCCGTGGGGGTGGTGAACGCGATCCAGACGATTTCCAGCCGCAATCACAACCCGTTGCAGGAACTGGCGCTGTCGGTGACGCAGATCCATACGGGCAGCGCGGATAATATCGTGCCGGACGGGGCCTATATCTGCGGCACGGTGCGCACCTTTGACCCTGCGGTGCGCGACATGGTGGCGCGGCGCATGGCGCAGATTTGCGACGGGCAGGCGGCGGCCTATGACGTGGCGGTGCGGCTGGATTACCAACAGGGCTATCCCGCGACGGTGAATGACGCCGCGGAAACCGCCTTTGCCGTGCAGGTCGCGCGCGATATTTCCGGCGATGCCCTGGTTCATGACGACGCAGGCCGCGAAATGGGGGCCGAGGATTTCAGCTATTTCCTGGCCGAACGTCCGGGCTGTTACCTGTTTCTGGGCCAAGGCATAGGGCCGGGGCTGCACAATCCCGGCTTTGATTTCAATGACGACATCGCGCCCATCGGGGCCAGTTTTTTCGCCCGGCTGGTGGAACGCGCCCAGCCCGCGCACTAGATCACGCAGGCGTTGCCATGCCACGCGCCCGCCTTTCTTGCCAAGGGCGGGCGGCGGCGATAGGTTGCGCGCCAAATAGACAGGTCGGCGCCACGGGTGTCGCCCCCAAGCCCGAAAGGATTGCTTATGTTTGTGACCCCCGCTTACGCTCAGGCCGCTGGTGGTGGTGCCGGTGCGGCATTCGCCCAGTTCATCCCGCTGATCCTGATTTTCGCGATCATGTATTTCCTGATGATCCGCCCGCAGCAAAAACGCCTGCGCGAACATCGCGACATGGTCGCCGCGATCAAAAAAGGCGATCAGGTTGTGACGCAAGGCGGTATCCTGGGCAAAATCACGTCGGTTCGCGATGACGAACTGGAAGTCGAAATCGCGACCGGTGTTCGTGTTCGCGTGGTGCGCGCCAGCATCAGTCAGGTTGTGACCGCCACAACCCCCGTCGCCGCCAATAACTGAAAGGCGTAAGCCACTATGTTGCAGATTGACCGCTGGAAGCGCATTCTGATCTGGGCCATTTGCGCCCTTGGTTTGCTGTTTTCGATGCCGAACATTTTCTATCCCCGGGTCGAGGCGCATAACGATGCCGTCAAAACCATCACTGCAACCGGCGTGACCACGCCCGAATTGCAGGCGGCGCGGGATGGCTGGCCGGGGTGGTTGCCCTCCAGTCTGGTCAATCTGGGTCTGGACCTGCGCGGCGGCGCGCATCTGTTGGGCGAAGTCAAGGTCGAACAGGTCTATAAGGCGCGGATGGATTCGCTGTGGCCGGAATACCGCCGCGCGCTGACCGCCGAACGCGACCGCATCGGCGCGGTGCGCCGCGTGAACGCGCCCGATGGCGTGCTGTCGGTGGAAATCGGCAATGCCGATGCCATGACCCGCGCGGTTGAAATCGCCCGCACCTTCAGCACGCCGGTGCAGACGCTGACCGGAGTGGGCCAGCAATCGCTGGCCATCACCACGCGCGGCAATGTCATCACGATTCAAATGTCGGATGCGGAAAAATCGCTGACCGACGATCGCACGATCCAGCAATCGCTGGAAATCGTCCGCCGCCGCGTGGACGAAGTCGGCACCCGCGAACCCACCATCATGCGTCAGGGCGAAGATCGTATTCTGATCCAAGTTCCCGGCATCGGGTCCGCCGATGAACTAAAGGCGCTGATCGGCACCACGGCGCAACTGACCTTTAACCCCGTTCTGGGGATCGGCAGCGATGCGGCCGCTTTGGTGCCTGCGGGGCAGATGGTGTTGCCATCCGTGGATAATCCGGGGCTGTTTTACACGCTGGACGCCTCGCCGGTGGTGACGGGCGAAGAACTGGTCGATGCCATGCCCGCGACCGATGAAAACGGGATGCCCTCGGTTAATTTCCGGTTTAACCCGACCGGGGCGCGCGCGTTCGGCAACTATACCGCCGCCAATATCGGCCAGCCTTTCGCGATTGTGCTGGATAACGAAGTGATTTCCGCCCCCACCATCCGTTCCGCCATCACCGGCGGGTCGGGCCAGATTTCGGGGTCGATGAACTTTGACGAAGCCAGCCGTCTGGCCGTGCTGCTGCGCGCGGGTGCGCTGCCGGCGGAACTGAACTTTCTGGAAGAACGCACCATCGGCCCCGAACTGGGGCAAGACAGCATCGACGCGGGTAAAATCGCGGGCGCGGTTGGCTTTGTCGCGGTGATTGTGCTGATGGTGGCGTGTTACGGGCTGTTCGGCGTGTTCGCGTCGATTGCGCTGCTGCTGAACATGGCGCTGATGTTTGCGATTTTGTCGCTGATCGGGGCCACGCTGACCATGCCGGGCATCGCCGGGATCGTGCTGACCATCGGCATGGCGGTTGACGCCAATGTGCTGGTGTTCGAACGCATCCGCGAAGAATTGCGCACTGCGCGCGGTCCGGCGCGTGCGATTGAACTGGGCTATGAAAAGGCGATGTCGGCGATTGTGGACGCCAACATCACCACGCTGATCGTGGCGGGGATTCTGTTTGTTCTGGGCTCTGGCCCGGTCAAAGGGTTTGCCGTGACGCTGACCATCGGGTTGATCACCTCGGTCTTTACGGCGCTGTATGTCACCCGCCTTCTGACCGTGATGTGGTTTGAACGCGCCCGCCCCAAAACCGTCGAGGTGTAACATGGCCTTTCGTCTTAAACTGGTCCCGGACAACACGAATTTCGACTTTATCCGGTGGCAGTATGTAACCTCTGCCCTGTCGGTGTTCCTGTGCGTGGCGTCGGTTGTGCTGCTGTTCGTGAACGGGCTGAATTTCGGCATCGATTTCCGCGGCGGCACCACCATCCGGACCGAGGCGACCCAACCCGTCGATGTCGCCGCCTATCGCGCGGCGCTGTCGGATATGGATCTGGGCGATGTTGCGATTACGCAGGTCTTTGACCCCAGTTTCCGCGCCGATCAGCATGTCGCGCAGGTCCGCATCAGCGCGCAGGACGGGGCCGAGGCGATCACCCCCGAAATCATTGCCGCCGTCGAAGAGGCGCTGAAGACCGTCGAGCCTTCGATCACCTTCCCGTCCGTCGAATCGGTTGGTCCCAAGGTGTCGGGCGAATTGATCAACACCGCGATTTATTCGGTGCTGGCGGCGCTGATCGGGATTTCGATTTATATCTGGGTGCGGTTTGAATGGCAATTTGCCGTGGGCGCGATTGTGTCGCTGTTTCATGATGTGGTCATCACGATTGGCATTTTCGCGCTGTTCCAGATCCGGTTCGATCTGACCACCATTGCGGCGCTGCTGACGATTGTGGGCTATTCGATCAACGACACCGTGGTTGTGTATGACCGCCTGCGCGAAAATCTGATCAAATTCAAACAACGCGATCTGCGCGATCTGATCAACCTGTCGGTGAACGAAACGCTGTCGCGCACGGTGATGACGTCGGGAACCACGCTGCTGGCGCTGATTGCGCTTGTGGTGCTGGGCGGCGATGTGATCCGGGGCTTTGTCTCGGCGATCACGCTGGGCATCATCATCGGGACCTATTCGTCGATCTATGTCGCGAACTACTTCGTCCTGTGGCTGGGCGTCAAACGCGACTGGGGCAATGACGGAGAGCCGAAAAAGCGCAAAGCCGTTTCCCCCTTCGAAGGCGCCGAGGAAGGCTGATGGCCCTGCGCCCGTCCGAATTCGAAGGCGCGGCGGCGATTGACGGGTTCGGCCCCGGCTTTTTCCGCGTGGGCGGGCAGGTGCATCACGGCCCGGTCATCGTGGAACAGGACACCGCGATTGCGTGGGGCGGCTTGGACGATCTGGCCCCGCTGGTCGCTTTGGGTGGTCGGGTGGATGTGCTGTTTCTGGGGATGGGCGCTGACATCGCCTATGCCCCGCGCGATCTGGTCGATGCTTTGGCGGGTGTGGGTATACAGGTGGAACCCATGGCCTCGTCCACAGCCGCGCGCATTTACAACGTCACCCTGTCCGAAGGCCGCCGCGTTGCCTGCGCGCTGTTGCCGGTATGACGCTGCTGACCGTTCACAATCTGGCCGTATCGCGTGGCGGGTTGCGCACGGTTCAGGGCGTCAGTTTTGATGTGCAGGCCGGGCAGGCGCTGATCCTGCGCGGCCCCAACGGCATCGGCAAAACCACGCTGCTGCGCACAATCGCCGGGCTGCAAGCGCCGGTTGACGGCACCATCACCATGCCCGACGACGCCGTGGCCTATGCCGCCCATGCCGATGGGTTGAAAGGCGCGCTGACGGCGGCGGAAAATCTGGCCTTTTGGGCCGCGATTTTCGGCGGCGGGCAGGTGGAGCGCGCGCTTGCGGCACTGGACCTGAGCGCGCTTGCCGATCGTCCGGCGGCGGCGCTGTCGGCGGGGCAGAAACGCCGTCTGGGTCTGGCGCGGCTGTTGGTCAGCGGGCGTCCCATCTGGGTGCTGGATGAACCGACGGTGTCGCTGGATGCGGCATCGGTGGCGCGGTTTGGCGACGTGATCCGCGCGCATCTGGCGTCGGGCGGGGCGGCGCTGATGGCCACGCATATTGATCTGGGTCTGGCCGAGGCCCGCGTTCTGGACCTGACCCCTTATCGCGCCGCCCCCGGACGCGCCGCCCGTCCCGCAGGCTTTAACGAGGCATTCGCATGAAGGCCCTGCTGATCCGCGACCTGCAACTGGCCACCCGCGCGGGCGGGGGATTCGGTCTGGGCGTGGCGTTTTTCCTGATCCTGTGCGCGCTTGTGCCGTTTGGGGTCGGGCCGGGGGGCAACACGCTGGCCCCCGTCGCGCCGGGGATTTTGTGGGTCGGCGCGTTGCTGGCCTGCCTGTTGTCGCTGGACCGCATCTTTGCACTGGATCACGAAGATGGCAGTCTGGACCTGCTGGCAACCGCGCCCATTCCGCTGGAAGGCACGGTCGCGATCAAGGCATTCGCCCATTGGCTGACCACCGGCCTGCCTCTGATCGTGGCCGCGCCGGTATTCGGTCTGTTGCTGCATCTGCCGGGGGCGGCGGTGCCGTGGCTGGTGCTGTCGCTGCTGATTGGCACGCCTGCGCTGTCGATGCTGGGCGCGTTTGGTGCGGCGATCACCGTTGGCCTGCGCCGGGGCGGGTTGCTGCTGTCGCTCTTGGTGCTGCCGCTGTATATCCCGACGCTGATTTTCGGGGCCGAGATCATCCGCCGCGGTTCCGAAGGCGCGCCCGTTACGACTCCGCTGGTGTTTCAGGCGGGCATCACGCTGGGCGTCATCGCCCTGATACCTTTTGCCGCAGCGGCTGCGCTGCGCGTTAATCTGCGCTAGCCAAGGCTTGAGCCACAGCCCGCCGGGGGATAGATACAGCCTATGTCGATCTGGGAATACGCAAACCCCGTCAAGTTCATGCGCACCACCGATAAGGTGCTGCCCTTCGTCGTTGTGGCCGCCGCAATCGCCTGTGTTGGCGGGCTGGTCTGGGGGTTCATGACGCCCGATGATTTCCGCCAAGGGTCCACGGTCAAAATCGTGTTCCTGCATGTCCCGGCGGCGATGATGGCGATCAATATCTGGGTGATGATGCTGGTGGCATCGCTGATCTGGATCATCCGCCGCCACCATGTCAGCGCCTTGGCCGCGCGCGCCGCCGCCCCGATTGGCGCGATCATGACGCTGATTGCGCTGATCACCGGCGCGCTGTGGGGGCAACCTATGTGGGGGACGTGGTGGGAATGGGATCCCAGATTAACCAGTTTCCTGATCCTGTTTCTGTTTTATGTGGGCTATATGGCGCTGTGGTCGGCGGTCGATGATCCCGACAGCGCCGCCGATCTGACCGGCGTTCTGTGTCTGGTCGGATCGCTGTTTGCGCTGTTGTCGCGTTATGCTGTGCTGTTCTGGAACCAAGGGCTGCATCAGGGCGCGTCGCTGTCGGTCCAATCGGGCGAACGCATGAGCGCGGTTTACCGTTACCCCCTCTATCTGACGATGGCGGGGTTTGGGTTGCTGTTTCTGGCGCTGATGCTGATTCGCACCCGCACCGAGATTCGCCGCCGTCGTCTGGCGGCACTGCAAGCACGGGAATTGCGCGCATGATGGATTTGGGAAAATACGCGGTCACGGTTCTGGCGTCCTGGGGGATTTCGCTGGCGCTGCTGGGCGGGCTGATCTGGCAGACGGTCGCCGCCAATGCCCGCGCCCGCCGTGATCTGGACCAGCACGAGGGACGCAAGAATGGCTAAAATCTCGCCTCTTGTTGCGCTGCCGCCACTGGCTTTTGCCGGGCTGGCCGCGATGTTTTTGTGGGGCATGAACCGCGATGATCCGCAGGCGCTGCCGTCGGCCTTTGTCGGGCAAGCGGCGCCCTCTGTCCCGGTTGAAACGCTGCCCGGTAAGGTGCAACTGACCGACGATATGCTGCGCGAACCGGGGGTCAAGCTGGTGAATTTCTGGGCCAGCTGGTGTCCGCCCTGCCGCGCTGAACATCCCACGCTGATGCAGTTGTCGCAGCAGATGCCGGTTTACGGCGTCGCGCTGCGCGATAATGACGATAACGCGCTGTCGTTTCTGGCCGTGGATGGCGATCCGTTTGCAGCGATCGGCAACGACCCGCGCGGGCGTGTGGCGATTGACTGGGGCGTCAGCGCGCCGCCCGAGACCTTTATCATCAACAGCCGGGGTGAGGTGTTATACCGCCATGCCGGGCCGCTGATCCGCGATGATTACACGCAGCGGTTTTTGCCGCAGTTGGAAAAGGCCCTAGCGGCTGAAACCGCCGATTAAGGCAGCACCGCCAGCCACATCCACACCGACAGCACCGACAGCGCGGTCGCGACCAGCACGGCGGACGCCGCCACCCGTCGCGCCGCGCCATAGATATTGGCGAACAGATAGGCGTTGACCCCCGGCGCCATGGCCGCGGTCATCACCGCCGACCGCATCCCGGCGCTGTCCAGCCCCATCACGCGCCCCAGCCCCAGCGTGATCGCCGGATGCAGGATCAGCGCGCAGGCGCAGCAGATGATGATGGGGCCAGCATCGCCTTCGGGGCGGTAACGATGCAGCACGCCGCCCAAGCCGAACAGCGCGGCGGGCAGGGCGGCGCGGGCGATCATATCCACGGCGGCCCAGAACCCTTCGGGCAGGATCAGCCCCTGCGCCATCATCAGATTCACCGCCAGCCCGCACAGGATGCCGATGACCAGCGGCGTGCGCGCCACCCCCGACAGCGCCCGCATCGCCACGCGCCCGACCGACAGGCCGGTTCCACGGGCGCGCGTGAACTCCATCATCGTGATGCCAAAGGTGTAGAGCAGCGGCGAATGCAGCGCGATGATCGCCCAATTCCCCAGCAGCGCGTCGGTGCCATAGGCGCGTTCCGTGATCGGCACCCCCAACAGCAGCGAATTGGAAAACAGGCAGACAAACCCAATCGCCACGCAATCCATCGGCGGGCGTCTGAAGGCGAATTTCGCCGCGCTCCACCCAATCGCGTAGCTGGCAAAGGCTCCGGCATAGAACGGCACCAACAGCGCCGCCCGAAACCCGGTGGACAGGTCCAGCCGCGCCATGGACGTAAACAGCAGCATCGGCACGGCGAAATTCTGCGCGAACATCATCAGCCCATCGACCGACCCTTCGCGGAACCAGCCACGCCACGCGACGACATAGCCAAAGCCCACGACCAAAAACACCGGCAGAATGATCGTGAACAGCGCGGTCATAATGCGGCGGGCAGGTCCGGGGTGTCGGCGGTCGTGTCAATCTCCATCCCGTCAAAGGCCGGGCGGATATGCGGCGGGCAGATCCGCGCGACGGTGGCATAGTCCATGTCAAAGTGCATGTTGGTTAACACGCCCGCCGGGTTCTGCGCGCGGGCCATCCATTCCAGTGCCAGATCCAGATGCGCGTGGCTGGGATGCGGCACCGGGCGCAGCGCGTCGCAGATAAACACGGGCGCGCCGTCGATCAGCGGCCAAGCGGCATCCGGGATCGACGACACATCGGGCAGGTAAACCAGCCCGCCGATGCGGAACCCCAAAGCGGTGATTTCGCCATGCTGCACCCGGAACGGGATCAGCCGCACCGGCCCGCCCGCGCCGGTGATGGTGATTGGCCCTTCGATCAGGTTCAGTTCGCAGATGGGCGGGTAAAAGCTGCCCTCGGGCGTGGTGAACACATAGCCGAACCGGCTGACCAGCTGATCGGCGGTGTCGCGATCCGCCCAGACGGGCAGCATCTGCCGCGCGTTGAACACCAGTTGCCGCAGATCGTCGATGCCGTGGACATGGTCGGCATGGGCGTGGGTATAGACCACGCCGTCCAGCGTGGCGATGCCCGCATCCAGCATCTGCGGCACCAGATCCGGGCCGGTGTCGATCAGAACCGTGGTGGTCCCTTCCGCGCCCACACGCTGCACCAGCAAGGAACAGCGGCGGCGGCGGTTTTTGGGGTTGGTGGGGTCGCAGGTTCCCCAGTTATTGCCGATGCGCGGCACGCCGCCCGATGATCCACAGCCCAGAATCGTGGCGCGGATCATGGCGCGGCCTTCCAGAACAGGCGGTCAAAATTGGCGGATGTCTGAGCAGCAAATTCCGCGTAATCCATGCCGAACAGGTCCGCCCCCACAGCCGCCGTTTTCGCGACATAGGCGGGTTCGTTGCGTTTGCCGCGATAGGGCGGCGGCGCCAGATAGGGGCTGTCGGTTTCCACCAGAATCCGGTCGATGGGCGCGGCGCGGAAAATGTCGCGCAGATCGCCCGATCGCGGAAATGCCGCGATGCCCGACATGGACAGGTAAAACCCCAAATCCAAGGCCGCCCGCGCCAGTTCCGGGGACGAGGTGAAACAATGCATCACACAACTGAACGTGCCGTTGCGGTGTTCATCCGCCAAAATCCGGGCCATATCGTCATCGGCATCGCGCGAATGGATAATCAGCGGCAACCGCGTGGCGCGCGCGGCCTGAATATGGATGCGCAGGCTGTCCTGCTGCACCGCGGCGCTGTCGGCGGTATAGTGATAATCCAGCCCGGTTTCGCCAATCCCCACGAATTTCGGATGCGCGGCCAGTGCGATCAGCTGATCCAGCGTGGCCATGGGCTCGGTCGCCACGCTCATCGGGTGGGTTCCGGCGGCATAGAACACGCCGTCGAACCGTTCAGCCAAGGCGCGCACCTGCGGTTCCTGGCGCAGTTTCGTGCAAATCGTGACCATGCGCGTGACGCCAGAGGCGCGGGCGCGGTCGATCAGGGCGTCGTGTTCACCGTCGAAATCGGGAAAGTCCAAATGACAATGGCTGTCCACGATTGGCGGGGGGGCCGCATCATTCATCCGTCAACCTTTGGCGGGTGGGGCGGACAGCGCCGGCGGCAACTGCCCCAATTCCAGAACCATATCCATTACCAAAGCGGCGGGGTCAAGGTTCACCGCCCGCGCCGCCCGCGCCCGCGCCGACAGCCGCGCCTGCGCATCCGCCCAAGCCCGCGCGGCCAGATCATCGGGGGACAGACGCGCCATGACCGCGCCTTCGCCGCGCGCGGCCTGCGGGATGGGCGCGCCCATCAGCCCCGCGCGCGCCAGCCGGTTCAGGAACACATCCAGCAGCGTCATGGTCAGATCGAACGGGTCGCCATCCGCGCCCGCACGCCCCGCCGCGCCATCGGCAAATGTCGCCGCCGCCAGACGGTCCAGACGGGGCAGGGTGGCGAACAGGTTCACCAGTTCCTGATACCGATCCAGCCCGTCTTGACCCGACAGGCGCAGCGCCTCGCCCACCGATCCGCCCGACAGCGCGGCCAAGGCGTCCGCGTCGTCATGGATGCCGTGATCGGTCAGGATGCCCGCCATCTGCCCCGGCGTCAGAGGTGACAGCCGCAGCGTCCGGCAGCGCGACCGGATCGTTGGCAGCAAACCGGCGGGCTGATGCGCGATCAGCAGGATCAGCGCGTCGGCGGGCGGTTCTTCGAGCACCTTAAGCAGCGCATTCGCCGCGTTTGGGTTCAGGTCATCGGCGGCGTCGATAATCGCGATGCGCCGCCCGCCACCCGCCGCCGACAGGTGAAAAAACGACAGCAGTTTGCGGATTTCGTCCACGGTGATCTCGGCCCGCAGGCGGCCCGCTTTGTCGTCCCATGGGCGACGGATCAGCTGCAAACGCGGTTCTGACAGCGCGGTGATGCGGTGAATTTCGGGGGCGTCGGGGTCGGTGGTCAGATCGTCGCTGACCGCGCCCGACAGCATCCAGCGGGCAATGGCCCAGGCCAGCGTGGCCTTGCCCACGCCGCGCGGGCCGGTCAGCAACCAGCCGTGATGCAGCCGCCCCGACCGCACGGCGTCGATGAAATCGCGCACGGCCTGATCCTGACCGATGACGCGGGGGGCATGGCGCGGATGCGGCGCGCCGGGAACCCGGTCGGGTTCGGGGATGTCATCCGGTTCCTTCACAACGCGGCCCGGACGCGGGCGGCGACCTGTTCAGGCGTGCCGCATCCGTCGATCAGCCGCACCCGGCCCGGATATTCGGCGGCCAGTGCGCGAAACCCCGCCGCCAGCCGTTCCTGAAACGCCAGCCCCATGTTTTCAAAGCGATCCTCGGCTCCGCCGCGCGCCTTGCCCCGCGCCAGCCCGGTTTCGGGCGCAATGTCGATGACAAAGGTCACATCCGGTTCCGCCCCGATCATCAGGTCGTGCAGCCGGTCCACCATGGCGCGCAAATCGCCGCGCGTGGTGCCTTGGTAAACGCGGGTGCTGTCGGCGAAGCGGTCGGTAATGACCACGCCCCCCGCCGCCAGAGCGGGCCGGATCACCCGTTCCAGATGGTCGCGCCGCGCCGCCGTGAACAGCAGACATTCGGTTTCCGCCGACCAGCGTTCGCCCGCGCCCTGAACCAGAAGGTTGCGGATTTCTTCGGCACCCGGACTGCCGCCGGGTTCGCGGGTCAGGGTCACGTCGCGGCCATCCCGGCGCAGAGCATCCGCCAGCATCCGCGCCTGAGTGGACTTGCCGCAGCCGTCGATCCCTTCGAAACTGATGAACATCAGATGCCTGCGGCGTGCATGGCCTGTTGCGCCAGTTGCATCACCGCGAACTTCATCCGCCCGGCAAAGCCCGCCTCGGGGACGTCCTGCGCGGCGATCAACGGCGTGATGGCGTCGCGCGCGCCGGGGACGGTCACGACCAACTGGCCGATCGGGTCGCCCTTGGCAATGGGGGCGGGGATGGGGCTGTCATACACCACCTCGACCCGGACGCGATCCTGCGCACCGGCGGGGATCAGCACATTCACCCCGTTCTGCGCGGTCAGCCCGACGCGGGATTGCGTCCCCAGCCAGACGGGGGCCTGCGTCACGGTTTCGCCCGCCGGAACCAGCGTTTGCATGGAAAACTGACGAAAGGCCCAGTTGACGATGCGTTCGGATTCCTCGGCCCGGGCGCGGTCGGTTTGCAGCCCGCTGATGACGAAAATCACCCGCCGCCCGTCTTGTTGGGCAGAGCCGACCAGACCATAGCCCGCCTCTTGCGTGTGGCCGGTTTTCAGGCCGTCGGCCCCGATGCCCAGCGACAGGATCGGGTTGCGGTTATACCGGTTCGACGGCGCGCGGTCGTCAAAGCGGTATTCGGTCAGCGCGAAATCGCTGTAATATTGGGGGAAATCTTCGATCAGGCGCAGGGCGACGATGCCCAGATCCTCGGCCGACATGCGGTGTTCGGGATGCGGCCACCCGGTCGAGTTTTTGAACGTCGAATGGGTCAGCCCCATCTGACGGCCCCGTTCGGTCATCTGGCGGGCAAAGGCGTCCTCGGTCCCGGCCAGACCTTCGGCGACGACGACACAGGCGTCATTGCCGGACAGCACGATGATGCCTTTGATCAGTTGGGCAACGGTGGGGCGGTCGCGTTCGTTCAGGAACATGGTCGATCCGCCCATCTGACGCGCCTTGGTCGATACGGGCAGTTGGGTGTCCATGCTGAGGCGGCCATCCTCCAATGCCTCGAACAGCATATACAGCGTCATCAGTTTCGACATCGACGCGGGCGGGATCGGCGCATCGGCGTTTTTTTCCATCAACACGGTGTGGGTGTTGACGTCCAAGACCCACGCCGCCGTCGCATTGGTATCAAACGCCCGAACCGGAGCCGCCAGAGCCAGCACCGCGACGATCCACAACAGCAATCCACGCATCTGATATTTCCTTGCCTGTTTGCCCTCGTGGATACAACAACCCCCGCGAACCCGCAACGCCGGTCAGGACACCGCCTGTCGCCAATGGCGGCGGCACAGCGACACATAGGTTTCGTTGCCGCCCACCTGCACCTGCGCGCCGGTGGTGATGGTGCGGCCCTGATCGTCGCGGCGGATCACCATGGTGGCTTTGCGCCCGCAATGGCAGATGGTGCGGACTTCGCGCAGATCATCCGCCAAAGCCAGCAGCGCGGCTGATCCGGGGAACAATTCGCCCTGAAAATCAACGCGAAGGCCATAGCACATGACGGGGATGTTCAGATCATCGGCCACACGCGCCAGTTGCCAGACCTGTTCGCGCGACAGAAATTGCGCTTCGTCGATGAACACACAGGCGCAGTCGCGGCCCCGCATGTCGATCAGCGCGAACAGGTCGGTGTCGGCGCAAAAGGTCAGCGCGTCGTCGCCAATGCCAATGCGGCTGGCAATGCGGCCCGCGCCGGCGCGGTCGTCCAATGCGGCGGTCAGCAGCAGCGTCGCCATCCCCCGTTCGCGGTAATTATAGGACGCCTGCAACAAAAGCGTGCTTTTGCCCGCGTTCATGGTGGAATAATGGAAATACAGTTTCGCCATGACGCGCCATAGCCCGGCGCGCGCGCCATGAAAAGACCACGCAGACCCCAAGGATGCCCGATGCAGTTTTCCTCCGCCGATCATGATGCGCTGATGACGCTGTTGGCATGGCGGCGCGATGTGCGCCATTTCCGACCTGATCCGGTGCCAGAACCCATGATCGCCCGGTTAGAGGCCGCGATGCGTCTGGCCCCTTCTGTCGGGAATGCGCGGCCGTGGCGGGTGATCCGCGTGGATGACCCCGCCATTCGCGCCGCCGTGCGCGACGATTTCGCGGCCTGCAACGCCGCCGCAGCGGGGCGGTATCAGGGCGACAAACGCGCCGAATACACCGCGCTAAAGCTGGCGGGGCTGGACGCCGCGCCGGTGCAATTGGCGGTGTTTTGCGTGGATGACCCGGCGCAGGGGCATGGGCTGGGCCGCCAGACGATGCCGCACACGCTGATGCAATCGGTGTCGATGGCGGTGTTTGCGCTGTGGCTGTCGGCGCGGGCGCAGAATCTGGGCGTGGGGATGGTGTCGATCCTGAACCCCGACCGGATCACCGCGTTGCTGGACACCCCGCCGGATTGGCGGTTTGCGGCGTGGCTGTGCATCGGCTGGCCCGAACGCAGCGACGACACGCCGCTGCTGCACCGCACGGGATGGCAGGAAAACGACGACGCCCCGTGGCTGAAGCGCTGATTATTCCATCCCGAGGGCGGATTTATAGAGATCCAGAATCGCCTCTTCCTCGGCCACGTCGTCGCGGTCGCGTTTGCGCAAAGCGACGATTTTCTTCATCACTTTGGTGTCATAGCCGCGGGCCTTGGCTTCGGACATGACCTCTTTCTGGCGTTCGGTGATGTCTTTTTTCTCGGCTTCCAGTTGTTCATATTGTTCGATGAACTGGCGCAGCTCGTCTGCGGCGACATTATAGGCCTGATCATTCGCCATTGCGGGATCCTCATGATGGTTTTGCCCCTCTGTTAGGCGGTCTTGCCGCGCGGTGCAATCGCCGCTAAGCCGCGCGAAACGGAAAGGATCGCGTGATGTATGACATGATTATCTGGGCGGGTGCTGCGCTGACGATGGCGGGGCTGGCGGCACTGGTCTGGTGCATCCTGACCGTGACACGCGCCCGCCGCGCGGGGCTGGACGACGACGCCCTGCGCCAGAAAATGCAGGGCGTGCTGGCGGTCAATATGGGCGCATTGGCCGCGTCCACCATTGGGCTGATGATGGTGGTGGTGGGGATTTTTCTGAAGCCTTGACGCATTCCGAAATGGGAATATGTTGGCCCCGTCAATAAAGGCGGGGCGATGATGAATCACGATTGGTTAATGGGGCTGCTGGGCGGCCTGATGATTGGCGGCGCGGCGGCACTGTATCTCTTGGGCAATGGCCGCGTGATGGGGGCCAGCGGTATTATGGGCGGGCTGATCGACGGCAGCGGGCGCAGCGCGGAATGCGTGGCCTTTGTCGCGGCGCTGATCGGGGTGCCGGCGCTGATGGCGGCGGCTGGGCTGACGCAGGCGGCGGCTCCGGTCGCGGGAACAGAGGTTCTGGTGCTGGCGGGGCTGCTGGTGGGGTTTGGCACGCGGCTGGGCAATGGCTGCACCTCTGGGCATGGCGTGTGCGGCATATCGCGGTTTTCGCGGCGCGGCATTGTGGCAACCGTGGTTTACCTGCTGACCGGAGGCATCGCCGTCATCGCCGCCCGCGCCTTAGGTGCCGCATGAGGGTGATCATCGCAGCCCTGTCGGGCGGGTTATTCGGCGCGGGTCTGGTGGTGTCGGGCATGACCGACCCCGCGCGGGTGCAAGGCTGGCTGGATGTGTTCGGCGCATGGGATCCGACGCTGGGCTTTGTGCTGACCGGCGCGATTATCCCGATGCTGATGGCGTGGCATGGGGTGGGGCGACTGGTCGGGCGCGTGGCCAGAAACGCACCCCCGCCGCCCCCGCCGCCCACCATCGACGCGCGGCTGATCACCGGCGCGGCGCTGTTCGGGCTGGGCTGGGGGCTGGCGGGCTTATGTCCCGGCCCGGCGATTGCGTCCCTTGCCTATGGCGGGGTTCCCGTGCTGATATTCGCGGCGGCCATGGCGTCCGGCATGGCCCTGTTCGGAATATGGAGCCGTAGATGAGGGCATTAATTCAGCGCGTCACCCACGCATCCGTCGCGGTCGATGGTCAGGTCATCGGGCAAACCGGGCCGGGGCTGTTGGTGCTGATCTGCGCGATGCAGGGCGATGCGGACGACGCCGCCGATAAAATGGCCGCGCGCATCGCCAAGTTGCGGATTTTCCGCGACGATCAGGGGCGGATGAACCGGTCGCTGCTGGACATCGGCGGCGGCGCTTTGGTCGTCAGTCAGTTCACGCTGGCCGCCGATACGCGCAGCGGCAACCGCCCCGGTTTTTCATCCGCCGCCGCCCCGGACGATGGGCGGCGGCTGTATGAACGGCTGGCGGGCGCGCTGCGTGATCTGGGTGTTGCGACGGAAACCGGACGCTTTGGCGCGGATATGGCGGTCAGCCTGACCAATGACGGGCCGGTGACGATCTGGCTGGACAGCGCCGACCGCGCTTGACATCCGCGCCACCAGCCCCCATCTGCAACACGTCGCCATCCGCTGCCGCGTGAGCAGCCGCAGAACTCTGCCCCGATGGCACACCGTTTTCAGTTTCCCATTCACGCGGGGAGGCTTGCAGGCACCCTATCGCGTCTGCACCCCCTTTGATTGGCCGCAACACGCGGCCCTTGTCCCGTTGCCCGATAAGGGGGGCGCGGGGCGTGTGAAAGTGATATGATGGAACAACGTAATAAAAACCGCCGCTTTAACCGTGGCACCAAACCCAATCCGCGCCACGCGGAACCGATCGCAAACGAAGGCCGCCGCGCGCCGTCGCGCCCGCCCATGCAAACCGGGCCGTTTGCCGATATGGGGATTGATCACCGCATCAATGCCAACATCACCGCTATGGGGCTGGTCAAACCGACGCCCATTCAGGAAAAGGCGATTCCGTCGGTTGTGGCGGGCCGCGACGTGCTGGGGCTGGCGCAAACGGGGACGGGCAAAACCGCCGCCTTTGGTCTGCCGATGCTGACGCGGCTGATTAAATACGGCAAAAAGCCCGATCCGAAAACCTGCCGCGCGCTGATTCTGGCGCCGACGCGGGAACTGGCGACTCAGATCGCGCAGAACATTGATGCCTATGCCGAAGGCACCCCGATTCGCAGTTTTCGCGTGGTTGGCGGCGCATCGATCAATGTGCAGACCGAACGCCTGTCGCGCGGTGTGGACGTGCTGATCGCCACGCCGGGGCGTCTGATGGACCTGATCGAACGCCGCGCCATCAGTCTTGAGGCGACGACCTATCTGGTCCTGGACGAGGCCGATCAGATGCTGGACATCGGCTTTATTCATACGCTGCGCAAGATTGCGAAGATGCTGCCGCGTGATCGCCAGACCCTGCTGTTTTCGGCCACTATGCCGAAGCTGATGGAGGAATTGGCCGACACCTATCTGACCGATCCGGTCCGCGTGGCCGTCAACCCGCCGGGTCAGGCCGCGAAAAAGATCGAACAGGGCGTGCATTTCGTCAATCAGGGCGACAAGGCGACGCTGCTGTCGGAATATCTGGCCAAGCATCCGGGCGAATTGGCCATGGTGTTCGGGCGCACAAAGCACGGCTGTGAAAAGCTGGCCAAGCTGTTGGAAAAATGGGGCTTTGCGGTCGCCGCGATCCACGGCAACAAAAGTCAGGGCCAACGTGAACGCGCGCTTGAGGCGTTCCGTCAGGGCCAGACCCATGTGCTGGTCGCCACCGATGTGGCCGCGCGGGGGCTGGATATTCCGCAGGTCGCGCATGTCTATAACTATGACCTGCCGAATGTGCCGGAGAACTATGTCCACCGGATCGGGCGGACGGCGCGGGCCGGTCGTGATGGCCGCGCCGTGGCGTTCTGTTCGCCCGCGGAACTGGGCGAATTGCGCGCCATCGAAAAGGCGATGAAGGCGGACATTCCCCTGATCGGCGGCGAACGCCCGGCCCATGCGGCGGCCGCGCGTCCCGCCCGTGGGGGTGGTGCGGGTCGTGGGGCCGGGAAACCTGCGGGCAAGCCGATGGACAACGCGGCCAACAAACGCCCCGCCCGCCGCCCGTCGCGCCGTCCCAAAAGCCAACAGGCGTAACACGCGCGGCCCCGTCGCGATGTGAGGATTGAGACACAGAAGAAGCCGCAGGGGTGTTGTGCCTTTGCGGCTTTTGGTTTGGGGTGCGCGCGTTCGCGGGCGTTGTGTGTGTG
>NZ_JAUNTW010000006.1:0-158007 GCF_030538495.1 Paracoccus sp. (in: a-proteobacteria) | reverse complement strand
GCGCGGTTGTCATGAGTATTTTTGCACAGAAGAAGCGGCAAGGGTGGCGCGTTTTTGTGGGGGTGTTTGAGGTGTGGGCTGCGGGCGTGCGGTTGTTCGCGGGCGTTGTGTGTGTGGCGCGGTTGTCATGAGTATTTTTGCACAGAAGAAGCGGCAAGGGTGGCGCGTTTTGGCGGGGTCGTGGCGGGCCTTGCCGTGGGGCGGGGTGGCGCGGTATGGCTGGGGAATGTTGCAGATGCCTTCGCCTCGTTTGACCGCCCCGCCCGCCGGCCTGTTGGCCCGGTTGTGGCGCGATTATCTGCGTCCGCATCGGGCCGCGATGTTGATTGCCTTTGCCCTGATGACGGTCGAGGGGTCCACGCTGGCGCTGATCAGCTGGATGTTAAAGCCGCTGTTCGATCAGGTCTTTATCGGTCAGCAGCAGGGTGCGATCTGGTGGGTTGGCGCGGCGATTTTCGGGATCTTTGTGCTGCGGGCGGTGACTTTGGTGTCCAGCCGTGCGATGCTGACGCGGATTTCGCTGTCGGTGTCCACCACCATGCAAACGCAGTTGCTGGCGCATATCATGACGCTGGATCAGCGGTTTTTCCGTGATAACCCGCCCGGTGCGATGATCGAGCGAATCCAAGGCGATACCATTGCGGTTCAGGGCGTCTGGGCCACGATCATCACCAGCACGACCCGCGATGTGATTTCGCTGATCATGCTGTTTGCGGTGGCGGTGGCGATTGATCCGGTCTGGACGCTGGCCGCGCTGGTCGGTGCGCCGATCCTGATTTTGCCCGCCACGCTGGTGCAGCGTTACATCCGGCGGAAAATGCGGGAAAACCGCGTCAATGCCAGTGCGCGCGCCACCCGTCTGGACGAAGTGCTGCATGGCATCACATCCATCCGTCTGAACCGGGCCGAGGGCGAACAGACCCGCCGTTTCGCCGCCATCGTGGACCGCATCCGCCGGGCCGAGGTTAAGGTCGCCGCCACATCATCCGTCATCCCCGCGCTGGCCGATATTGTCACCGGCATCGGCTTTGTCATGGTGCTGGCGCTGGGCGGCGCGCAAGTGATGTCGGGGGAACGCAGCGTCGGGGACTTTATGGCGTTTTTCACCGCGCTGGCTTTGGCCTTTCAGCCTCTGCGCCGGTTGGGGGGGCTGGCCGGGACGTGGCAGACCGCCGCCGCCAGTCTGGAACGCATTTACGAGGTCTTTGACACCGCCCCCACCGTGACATCCGGCGCGCGGATCGAGCCCCCCGACAGCACCCGCATCATGTTGGACGATGTGCATCTGTCCTATGACGGGGCGCCGGTGCTGCGTGGGTTGTCCTTTACCGCGGAACCCGGGCAGATCACCGCGCTGGTCGGGCCGTCGGGGGCGGGGAAAACCACGGTTTTCAACCTGCTAACCCGGCTGATTGATCCGGTGCAGGGGCGGGTTTTGCTGGGCGGCGTGCTGGTGCAGGATTATGATCTGGGCGTCTTGCGCGATCAGTTTTCCACCGTGTCCCAAGACACCGCCCTGTTTGACGAAAGCCTGCGCGACAATGTGCTGATGGGGCGGCCGGGGGCGTCGGAAACGGACCTGATGCAGGCGCTGGACGTGGCGAATGTCACGAATTTCATCGACGACACGCGCACGCTGGACAGCGCCGCCGGGCCGCGTGGGTCCGCCCTGTCGGGCGGTCAGCGTCAGCGCATTTCCATTGCCCGCGCCGTGCTGCGCGATGCGCCCGTGTTGTTGCTGGACGAAGCGACGAGCGCATTGGACACCGCCAGCGAACGGCTGGTGCAGGATGCCTTGGATCAACTGGCGCAGGGGCGCACCACGCTGGTGATTGCGCATCGCCTGTCCACCATCCGCAACGCCGATAAAATCGTGGTGATGGATGCCGGGCGGGTTGTGGAACAGGGCAATCATGACCAATTGATGGCGGCGCAGGGGGCCTATGCCCGGCTGGTCGCGTTGCAATTCGGAGGGCAGTCTTGACCCGTCAGATCATTCGCATCTCTGGCCCTGACCGGGTCACATTCCTGCAAGGGCTGGTCACAAATGACGTGCGCCGCGCGCCCATCTGGGCCGCGATGCTGACGCCGCAGGGCAAATATCTGGCCGATTTTCTGATCATCCCCGATGGTGACGCGCTGTTGATCGACATTGACGCGCGGCTGGCGGATGATCTGCTGCGGCGGCTGATGATGTATAGGCTGCGGTCCGATGTGGCGATTGCCGCCGCAGGTCTGCCGGTGGCGCGCGGCACCGGTCCCGCGCCGGATGGGGCGATCCCGGACCCCCGGCATCCGGCGCTGGGCTGGCGCGCCTATGGGATCGCGGGCGATGATGGCAGCGACTGGGACGCGATCCGCGTGACGCATACCATCCCTGAAACGCTGGCCGAGCTGATCCCGAACGACACATTTATTCTTGAGGCCGGGTTTGAACGGCTGAACGGCGTTGATTTCCGCAAAGGCTGCTATGTCGGGCAAGAGGTCACGGCCCGGATGAAGCACAAAACCGAATTGCGCAAAGGGCTGGTGCGGCTGGCTGTAACCGGCGCGGCCCCCATCGGCACGCCGATCACGGCAGGGGGGCGTGACGTCGGCACCCTGTTCACGCAGTCCGGCGGCTTTGGTCTGGCGCATGTTCGGTTTGACCGGCTGGGCGATGATATGCAGGCGGGTGACGCGCGCCTGTCGGTGGTGTGACGGGGGCGGGCGACACCGCGCCCATGCGCAAGATCATCCATATTGATATGGATGCGTTTTATGCCAGCGTTGAACAACGCGATAACCCCGAATTGCGCGGGCGTCCGGTGGCTGTGGGCGGGTCGTCCCTGCGCGGTGTGGTCGCCGCCGCCAGTTACGAGGCCCGTAAATGGGGCATCCGGTCCGCCATGCCATCCGTGACGGCGGCGCGGCAATGTCCTGATTTGGTGTTCGTGAAGCCTCGGTTTGATGTCTATCGCGTGGTCAGTCAGCAAATCCGGGCGATCTTTGCCGATTACACGCCGTTGATCGAACCCTTGTCGCTGGACGAAGCCTATCTGGATGTGACCGACCATCTGCCCGCCGGTCAGACCGCGACCCGCATCGCCCGCGACATTCGCGCCCGCATCCGTGACGCAACGTCGCTGACCGCCAGTGCCGGGGTCAGTTACAACAAATTTCTGGCGAAACTGGCGTCAGATCAGAACAAACCCGACGGGTTATGCGTCATCACCCCAGACCAAGGCCCGGATTTCGTGCGCACCCTGCCGGTCGGGAAATTCCACGGCATCGGCCCCGCGACGGCGGCGAAGATGCAGGCTATGGGGATATTAACCGGCGCCGATCTGCGGGCGCAGTCGTTGGATTTTCTGACGCGGCGCTTTGGTAAATCGGGGCAATATTATTGGAATATCAGTCGTGGCGTGGATCATCGGCCGGTGCGGCCTGACCGGGTGCGCAAATCGGTGGGGGCGGAAAACACCTTTTCCAGCGATCTGATGACGCTGGCGGATTGTTATGATGCCTTGGGTGTGTTGGCCGATAAGGTCTGGCTGCATCTGACGCGGCATGAACTGGCGGGCCGCACCGTGACGTTAAAGGTGAAATACGCCGATTTTCAGCAAGTGACCCGCGCGCGTAGCCTGCCCCGCGCGGTCGCGTCGCGCGATGAGCTGTGGGCCATGGCCTGCGATCTGACGGCGGGGGTGCTGCCCGATCCGCGCGGGGCGCGATTGTTGGGGATCACGGTTTCGGGATTTGGGCATGATCCGGGCGGGCAGTTGGAGTTGTTTGGCGGGTAAAGGGGGCGGCCCGCCCCGCGCGGATGGGCGTTTGTCAAGGATAGCGCCGGGGGCCAGCCCCCGGACCCCCGGGATATTTGGGCACAGAAGATAGAAAGCTCTCTGCTGTCGGACCTAGGGCGGAGCGGCGTTCGGCAGGGAAAGGGTTCGCTGGACCTTTTCCTGATCCGCGTTGCCCCGGGATATTTGGGCCAAGATGAAAGACATTCCGCAGGCTGAGACGAAGGGGCAGGCGCTCCATGGGAATGTCGGCAAGATGGAAGGGGGCGCGCCGCGCCACGGTGATCAGCGGGGTTAGGCGTCTGCGTCTGAGGCGATCAGGCGGCGCAGGGCGGGTTGGAAGCTGTCGGCGGCGCTGTGGGCGAGGGTGGCGGCGGTCGCGTCGGGGCTTTGCGTCAGATGTTCGGCGACCAGCCGGTGGCCCAGACCGTAGCCCGCCCATTTCCTCAGATCGCCGCGACCAAAGAACCAGCGGGCGTGGTCGTAATCGCGCCTTGCCCATTCCGATTGGGCCGCCCGCGCCAGCCCCGAGGCCGGGCGCACCGCGTCCCATGGATCCGGGGTGCCGCCCAGAATTTGCAGGACGAAATGGCCCGCCAGGCCTTCGCTGACCAGAGCTTCGCCCAGTGATGTGCCATAGCCCGGCCCGTCCCAGCGGATCAGGTGGTGCATTTCGTGAACCAAGGTCCGCAGCATCAGGGCTGCGTTAAACCGGGCGGGGTTCAGGGTGACCTCGATCAGGCCCGGCGCCGGGGCGTAACCGGCGATGCCCCATTCGGGGATGCCGCCGCCCGGTTCCGCCCGGATCACCAGATCAAAGCGTGGCAGGTCCGCAACCGCCCCCACCCGCGCGACCGCATCCCGCGTTGTGGCGCGCAGCTCGGCCAGAACCGGAGTCAGCGCGTGGCGCGCGTTCAGCATATGGATGTGCCAGATGGTCATGTCGGCGTGATGCCTGATTTTGGGCGCAGGGGGAAGGGGGTGCGGATCGGTGGCCGTCATCGTGCTGTCATCGGCGGGTGGGGGGGGGGCGGCTGGACAAAGCCGGGGCGATGACCTATCGCGCGGCTATTAGCGGCCTGCGGGGGGTCACGATGACGGCGCGATTGATTTACGTTGATAATATCCGCGTGTTTTGCATGATGTTTGGAATTGTTTACCACGCGGCGGGCATGGTCGAACATAGCGTGGCCGATGCCGTTCGGGTGATGTCGCCGATGTTTCGGATGCAAGCCTTTTATCTGGTGGCGGGCTATCTGGCGGCGATGATGCTGATGCGGCGCGGGACGGTCGCGTTTCTGGGCCGCCGCTGGCTGGCCATTGGTCTGCCGCTGGTGTCCACGCTGGTTCTGGTCAACCCTGCCATTTTGTATCTGATCGACGGGTTTAATGGCGGCAGCTACGCCGATGCGCGGATCGCGCCTTATAATGGCGGGTATGAGCTGCATCTGTGGTTTTTGGTCGTGCTGCTGGGCTATGTCACGATATTGATCGCGCTTGACCCGCTGATGCGCCGGTTTGCGCGGCTGTGTGACGGGCGCAAACCCGATATGCTGGTGCTGATCGGCGCGCTTGTCCTGGCGCTGTGGCCGATGCTGGTGGTCGAGGTTCTGGCCCGTATCCCGACGCTGCGCCTGATGTTGCCGTTTTTCGGCAATCTGCCGTGGTTTCTGATCGGGGCGGCGGCGTTTCACGGGCCGGCGATCTGGGCCGCCTGTCATCGCGCCACGGTTCCGCTGCTGGCGGGGGCGGCGGCTCTGGCGGTGCTGTCGCAATATTACACCGCCGCCGAAGGTCTGGGCTGGGGCAAAGTGGCGACCCTGTCGCGTGGCGTGATGGTGGTGGCCGTGGTGGTCAGCCTGATGGCGCTGTTCCGGCGGTTTGGGAATATGACCGGCGCGGTGCAGCGTCTGCTGTCCGAATCGATCTATACCGTGTATCTGTTTCACACGCTGTTGCTGTATGGGATCGCGTGGGCGTTTGGGATGTATCGGGGCGATCTGACCCTGCTGCATTGGGTGGGGTTCACCGCATTTGCGTTGCTGGCGGGGCTGGCGATCCATGTCTGGGTCATCCGGCCCGTCCCGCTGCTGGCGTTCCTGTTTAACGGCAAGCCGATGCAGGCAACCACGGCACGCGCCTGAAACGAAAACCGCCCCTGCCATGGGCAAGGGCGGTGTGATCAGATTTCGGGAACCAGCACTTCGCGTTTGCCGACATGGTTGGCGGCGCTGACAACGCCCTGTTCCTCCATCCGTTCGACCAGACGCGCGGCTTTGTTGTATCCGATGGCCAGTTTCCGCTGAATATAGCTGGTCGAGCATTTGCGGTCGCGGGCGGCGATCATCACCGCCTGATCATACAGCGCATCATCGGAATTATCGTCGCTGCCCAGACCCAGAACCGCGTCAATATCGGATGCGACGTCATCTTCGGGGCCTTCGACCACGCCCGCTTTGTAGGACGGCGGCCCGAAGGATTTCAGATGCGTGACGATTTCTTCGACCTCTTCGTCGCTGACAAAGGGGCCGTGGATCCGGGTGATGCGGGCGCCGTTGCCCATATACAGCATGTCGCCCTGACCCAGCAGTTGTTCCGCGCCCTGTTCGCCCAAGATCGTGCGGCTGTCGATTTTCGACGTGACCTGAAAGCTGATGCGGGTGGGGAAGTTCGCCTTGATCGTGCCGGTGATCACATCGACCGACGGCCGCTGCGTCGCCATAATCAGATGGATGCCCGACGCGCGCGCCATTTGGGCAAGGCGTTGAATACACGCCTCGATTTCCTTGCCGGCGACCATCATCAGATCGGCCATCTCATCGACGATCACGACGATATAGGGGAAAGTCTCGGGCTGGAATTCTTCGGTTTCAAAGATCGGCTCGCCCGTGTCGTCGTCGAATCCGGTCTGGACGGTGCGTTTGAACAATTCGTTGCGGTTCAGCGCCTCGCGCACGCGGCCATTGTAACCTTCGATGTTGCGCACGCCCATTTTGGACATTTTGCGGTAACGATCCTCCATTTCGGACACGACCCATTTCAGGGCGACGACCGCCTTTTTCGGATCGGTGACGACGGGGGACAGCAGATGCGGGATGCCGTCATAGACCGACAGCTCCAGCATTTTCGGGTCAATCATGATCAACCGGCACTGATCCGGCGTCAGTTTATAGAGCAGCGACAGGATCATGGTGTTGATCGCCACCGATTTACCCGAGCCCGTGGTCCCGGCAATCAGCAGGTGGGGCATTTTCGCCAGATTGGCGACAATCGGATCGCCGCCGATGTCTTTGCCCAAAGCCAAGGGCAGCGGCTGCGTGCCGTCACCAAAGGCGCGCGATGCAAACATTTCGCGCAACAGCACCTTTTCACGGCGCGCATTGGGCAGTTCGATGCCGATGACGCTGCGCCCCGGCACGGTGCTGACCCGCGCCGACAGGGCCGACATGGACCGGGCGATGTCGTCGGACAGGCCGATGACGCGCGACGCCTTCAGCCCCGGCGCGGGTTCCAGTTCATACAGCGTCACGACCGGGCCGGGGCGCACCTCGGTGATTTGGCCTTTGACGCCGTAATCGTCCAGAACGGCTTCCAGCATACGGGCGTTTTCCATCAACGCCTCTTCGGAAATCTGCAAACGGTCGCTGTCGGTGGGTGCCGACAACAGCGCCAGCGGCGGCAGTTCATAGGCCGGAGTGGTGTCGTCAAAACGCAGTTCTGGCGCGGCCTCGGCCTGTGCGGCGCGGGACGGTTCAGCCTTGCGCAGAGGCGGGACAACGACGCGCTGCGCATCGGCGTTGAAGGGGCGCGGATCGGCGGGTTCGGGGGTGGTGTCGGGCGCGCCGTCGCGTTTCAGGCGCGCGGCAAC
The DNA here is from genome assembly GCF_030538495.1 of Paracoccus sp. (in: a-proteobacteria). Lineage (GTDB taxonomy): Bacteria > Pseudomonadota > Alphaproteobacteria > Rhodobacterales > Rhodobacteraceae > Paracoccus. Next base: position 150,357 of record NZ_JAUNTW010000006.1, on the reverse strand, counting down.
GGCGGCCAGAACCGACGGTTTCGTGCGGTTGCGAATGGCGTCGGTGATGCGGTCGGCCACCTGTTCGGGGCTGGGCGCGTCGCCGTCATAATCGCTGTCGCGTTCGATCAGTTCGGGTTCGGGCAAATCCGCCGTCAGTTCGAAATCATCCGGGGCGGGCTGACGACGCGCGGGCGCGGGGCGTGCGGCCGGGGCAGGGGGGGCTGTGCGTTCGGCGCGGCGGTTCTGCATCCGCACGGATACGCCGTGGATCATGCGGCGCGTCAGGAACAGCGCCGTCATCAGGCCATAGACGAACCGCGCCCACAGCCCGCGCAATTCATCCCGGCCAAAGCCCAGAACAAAGGCTCCGACCCCCAGCACCGCCGCCGCGATCAGGATTTGCGCCACGCGGATGCCGGTTTGCGGTGCCATTGGCAGGATGTTCAGCATCGCGCCCAGCATCATGTCGCCGAAATGCCCGCCCAGACCATAGCTTTGCAGCCAGTCCGCCCCCGGCGTCAGCATACTGGCGTAAATGGATGCAAGCGCGACCGCGATTGGGGTGAAAATCCCGCGCATGATCCGGTCCTGCCCGCGATGCGTGATCAGGCGCAGGCCCCAGATCACGGCGGCGACAACCAGCATCCATGCGCCGTAACCCGCAATCATCATCAAGGGCGATGCGATCCACGCGCCAAAGCTGCCCAGCAGATTCTGCGCCGGGGCATCCGTCGCCGCCAGAAAGCTGGGATCGTCGGGCGACCAACTGGCCAGCATCATCGCGATGATCACGCCCAGACCGATCAGCGCCGCGCCGATCAGTTCCTGACCGCGCCGTTCCAGTGCCGCGCGGGTGGTTTGATCGAACAGCGGGTCACGGTGTTTTGCCTGCCAGCTTGCCATCAGCCTTGGCCCTTTTCGTCAGTGTGATCATACAGAACCGCGCGCAGGCGGGTCAGTGCGGTTTCGGTTTGCGCCGCATCCGCGACCAAGGCCACGCGGATGAACCCCGCGCCGGGATTCACCCCGTCCACATCGCGCGACAGATAGGCGCCGGGCAGCACCTGAATGGCGGCCTGTTGCCACAACCGGCGCGCGGCGGCTTCGCCATCATCCACGGGCAGCCACAGGAAAAACCCGCCCTGAATGGGCTGGTATCCGGGGATGTCGCCTAAAATCCGATCCGCGATGCGGTATTTGTCCTGATAGAGCGCGCGGCTGGCATCGACATGGGTTTCATCGCTCCACGCCGCCGCGCTGATCTGTTGCAGGGGCAGCGGCACCGGCGCGCCGCTATAGCTGCGCAGGCGGCGAATCTGGGCGATATGGGCCGGTGATCCGGCGGCAAAGCCCGACCGCAGCCCCGGCAGGTTCGACCGTTTCGACAGCGAATTGAACATCACCACGCGATCGGCCAGTCCCAATTCACTGGCGACCGCCAAGGCCCCCGGCGGCGGCGTATCGCGCCAGATTTCCGAATAACATTCGTCCGAAAAGATCAGAAAATCATGTTGTTCGGCCAGCCGGATCAGCCGTTCCAGATAATCGCGCGACGCGACCGCGCCCTGCGGATTGGCGGGCGAACAGACATAGGCAATCGCCGTGCGGTTCAGCGTGTCCGTGGGCAAGGCCGCGTAATCGGGCAGGTTGCCGGTGTCAGGCGTGGCTGGCACGAATTGCGCATCCGCCCCCACGGCGGCGGCGGCCACGGCATAGACCTGATAAAACGGGTTCGGCACCAAAATCACCGGACGCGCGCCGTTTTTCTGTTCAGGACACAGCGCAAGGGCGGCGTTAAACAGCCCCTCGCGCGTGCCGTTCAGGTTCACGATGCGGTCGTGGCTGATGGTCAGCCCGTAACGGCGGTCCAGCCAGCCGGAAATCGCGTCCAGCAGGGCGGGCATACCTTCGTTTGTGGGGTATTTGGCGAAACCGTCCAGATGTTGTGCCAGCAGCGGCGCGACAAAATCCGGCATGGCATGGCGCGGTTCGCCAATGGTCAACACCGTTGGCGTCAGGTCAGGATCGGGGGTGATGCCAGATAACAGCGCCCGCAAACGCGGAAACGCATAATCCGGCAGGTTCGAAAACCGCTGCGGGGATGCCATATCTGCCTCATACAATCAGGGTCTTTGCCCCGTTTATGGCTGTAAACATAGCGTGATTGCGGGGTTGCGTCCAGATCCTGCGGTGGTTTTGCGCGGATGGGCCGCGGGCGCGTCGCCCCCTTGCCCGCCCAAGGGCGGGCGTTCGTCGGGAAAAAGGTCCACTGGACCTTTTTCTGACCCTCCTCACCCCAGAGGATATTTGCACCAAGATGAAAGGAGTGGGGTCAGAAGCCCGGATGGGTTTTCAGGAAGGCGGCTTCGTCCGGGGTGGTGGTGCGGCCCAAGGCGGCGTTGCGATGCGGGAAGCGGCCAAAGCGCGCGATGATGTCGTGGTGGTCGCGCGCAAAGGTCAGAGAGGTCTCCGCACCCAGTGCCTGATAAAGGGCGACGGATTTTTCCTGATCGGCCAGGTCTTCGCTGTGCATAAAGGGCAGGTAGAAAAACGGGCGGCGGTCGTCCGGCTGCATCAGGTCATAGCCGCGTTGCAGCGCGGTGCGCGCGTGTTCCCGTGCGCGGGCGTCGCTGTCAAAGCTGCGGGCCGTGCCGCGAAACAGGTTGCGCGGGAACTGGTCCAGCGTGATGGTCAGCGCAAGCGCGCTGTCGGGGGCGTCGATCCAGTGGTCCAGATCACCGTTATGTGCCGCGCTATGGGTTGCGCTGAATTGGTCCGCGATCTGGCGGTCAAGGTCATCGGATCGCGCAAACCAGAACGGGCGGACGGCATCTGAAAACCAAAAGCTGAGAATATGCGAGGGGGATGCGGTCATGACTGGGCCTTAGTTCGGGTAATGGGTCGCGCCGCCCCACGGGTCGGTTGGCGCGCGCGACAGGTCGGTATTGGTGTTTGCGCTGTGGGGCCGGCAGGGCGTGCGCCGGTGCGGATGGTCGTTCCAGCCATACCATGTTGCGCCATGGGCCTGACCCGTGGGCGTCAGCCCCAGATCACCGATCAGAAAGCCGCGCGCGGGGCTGGGACCGTCGATATGCTGTGCGGCGCTGCAGATGCGGATGTCGTGCGGGGCGCCGGTCCATTGCCCCGCCGCCCGCGCCGCAAGCGCGTTCAGGTTCAGCGCGCGCGATGCGGTGCCCGCGCGGTTGGCCGGGCAACTGATCGTGATGGGGTTGCCTTCGGGATCCGTCACGCTGACTGTCAGCCGGGTGCCGCAATCGCAGGCGTCGGTCAGGGGCAGCCCCACTGACATGGCGTGGTGCAGCCATCGGCCCAGATCATCGCGCGACGGCAGCAGAAAGATGGCCGGAACCCGGTCTCTCCGCGCCGGAGCGTGACGCAGTTCCATCAGCGCCCGACCGCCTGCGCCCATCCGGCGCACGGGGCCGCAATCGTCCAGAACCTGCAACCCAAAGGCGGTTTCATAAAAGGCAACCATTCCCGGCATGTTCCGCACGGTCAGGGCGACGTGGCCGATTGGCGTCATGATGTCGTCCTTTAATCCAGAGGCTTCAGCCGTGCCGTGATGGCGTCGCGTTTGTGTTCCAGAAAGGGGGGCAGAGACAGGGACTGGCCCATCACCTCGCGGGGTTCATCCACGTCAAAGCCCGGCCCGTCGGTGGCCAGTTCAATCAGCACGCCGCCCGGTTCGCGGAAATAGAACGACCGGAAATAGAAGCGGTCCACCTCGCCCGAATTGGGGACGCGAAAGCTGTTGATATGGCGCGCCCATCCGGTCAGCGCGACCGCATCCGGCACGCGAAAGGCCACGTGATGCGCGCCGCCCGCCCCTTGGCGCGCGCGCGGCAGATCGGGCTGCACCGCAACGTGAAATTCGGCCGCCGCGCCCTGCTGCCCCATGCCGAACACATGCACCTGCCCTTGCCCATCCGGGCTGGGATAATCGCGCAGGCGGCGCATATGGGTGATCTGGGTCAGGGCGGTTTCGGTCGGGGCCAGTTCGGGAACCGATATGGTGACCGGTCCCAAGCCCTGAACCTGATGTTCGGCGGGGACGGTGCTGTGGTCCCATGTCTCGCCCAAAGGCTTGGGCGCGGCAATCAGGCGCAGGCGTTGCCCTTCGGGGTCGCGCAGCGAAATGCCCGCGCGTCCGTCCAGCATCGTGATCGCGTCCGCGTCAACGCCGTGATCGCGCAGCCGCGCGGCCCAGAAATCCAGACTGCTTTCCGCGATTCGCAGCCCGGTTTGCGTGATCGCGTTCGTGCCGCGCTGTTCCCGCTCTGTCGGCCAGTCGAAAAAGGTGATGTCGGTTCCCGCCGTCCCCGCACCATCGGCAAAAAACAGGTGATAGGCGGATGTGTCATCCTGATTTACGGTTTTCTTGACCCGCCGCAAGCCCATGATTTCAGTATAAAATCGGTTATTGCCGGCGGCGTCAGCCGTGATGGCGGTCAGATGATGGATGCCGGTTAACTGCACGGGATAGCTCTCTGCCTGAAACGGTGCAATTCTATCACATCGCCGCCGTTCGGATAAGTTGGCCGTTTACGAAACCTGCGTTCGGTGATTGCGAACGGATCGCCGGAGGTGCATAATCGCGCCATGAACTGGACCATATCCGAGATGCAAACCTTTCTGGCGGTGCTGGATGCGGGCAGCATGTCTGCGGCGGCCACGCGGGCGGAATTGTCGAAATCGGTGGTCAGCAAACGCATCAGCGATCTGGAAGCGGCTCTGGGGGTTGCCCTGTTCACGCGCAGCGCCGGACGCATCACCCCCACCGATCAGGCGCGCGCCTTGGCCGACCGGTTGCGCCCCGCTTTGGCCGAGCTGGTCGCCGCGACCGAAGATCTGAACGCCACCACCGAACTGCGCGGACGTCTGGCGCTGAGCGCGCCGCTCAGCCTGGGGATTCGGCATCTGGGGCCGGTGATTGCCGCCTTTGCGCAGGCGCATCCCGAATTGGAACTGGTGCTGGATTATGACGACCGGCCGGTTGATCTGGTGCGGGCGGGCTTTGATCTGGGGGTGCGGGTGGGGCGGCTGCGCGACAGCGGGCTGATGGCGCGGCGGTTATGCGCCGATCCTTTCGCCTTGGTCGCCAGCCCGGATTATCTGGACCGCCACGGCCCGATTATCACCAGCGTCGATTTGCTGCGCCATCAGGCCATCGGGTATCGGAATATGCGGCTGTCCGACCAATGGCCCTTTGGCGCTCAGGTGGCGGTGATGCATACGGGCCGCCTCTCCGCCAATAATGGCGAATCGATGCGTGATCTGGCCATCGGGGGCTTGGGCGTCGCGATGCTGCCGCTGTTTATTGTGGCCGACGCGCTGCGTCAGGGGCAACTGGTCTGGGTGCTGCCCGATATGCCGCAAACGCCCCTGCCAATCAGCCTTGTCTGGCCCCCGATCCGCCCCATGCCGCGCAAAACGCGCCTGCTGATCGACCACATCGCTGCGGCTTTTGCCGATGAACCGGCATGGCAACAGGGGCTGTGGCAGCCGTAAATCCGGCGCCGCCCCTGCCGCTTCTTCTGTGCAAAAATACTCACGGCGAGACGGTGACGCAGGCGGTCGGTCGCGTTGTAAAGCCGGGCCGAGGTCTCGGCTGGCAAAATCCGTGATTCACCGTGGCAACGACATAGCCGCGACGATCCACAACGGCCCGGCGATGCGCGCCGCCGATCCCGCGAAACACAATGCCAGCATGGCCGAACCGCGGCCCCCGGCGTCGGGTCCGTCGGGCCAAATCTTAACGCGGGGGAAAGAGGCATCCCCCGGCCATGCCCGCGCCAAACATCGCGCGTTCAGGGGTCTTTTCATCCGACCGCAGGATTGGCGGCAATCGTCACGGCATCGGTTAAAACCGGCTGACACTGATCCCCGATGCGGTCAGGTGGCTGCGAAGCGCGCGCGCCATGGCGACCGCATCGGGGCTGTCGCCATGCACGCACACGGTGTCGATCCGCGCGGGCAGATGTTTGCCGCTGGCGGTGATGATTGCGCGCGCCCGGATCATCGCGGCAATGCGCGGTCCCGCCTGCGCCGCATCATGCAGCACCGCCTCCGGCAAACGCCGATCCACCAGCGTCGCATCGTCGTTATAGGCGCGGTCGGCGAAAATCTCGGCGGCGAAGGGGGCGGCCAATTCCTCGGCCACGGCCTGTTGCGCGGTTCCGGCCAGCACCACCAGCACAATATCGGGGTCCAGACGCCGCGCGGCAGAGTAACAGGCGCGGGCAATCGTGGCGTCTTCGCTGGCCATATTCGACAACGCGCCATGCAGTTTCAGATGCCGGACCCGCGCGCCTGCCATCCGCGCCATCCCCTGCGCCGCCCCCAATTGATAGGCGGTCAGATTGCCCAATTCTTCAGCCGACAGCGCAATCCGACGCCGCCCAAAGCCCTGCAAATCGGCAAAGCCCGGATGCGCGCCAATCCCCACCCCCCGCGCGACTGCCGCGCGCATGGTCGTGGCCATCACATCGGCATCGCCCGCATGCCAGCCGCAGGCGATATTGGCGGATGTAATCACATCCATCAGCGCCGCATCGTCGCCCATCACCCACGGGCCAAAGGATTCGCCCATATCGGCGTTCAGATCGACCTTCATGTTTCGTCCCCGCGCACCGCGCCGCTGATGAATTGATAGGATAGCAGATTCGGAATATCGCGCGGATCGCGGATCAGAGGTCGGCACCGCCCGCCCGCATCACGCAGCAGCTGCGCATCGGTGCGGTGCAGGGCATCAGCCTCTTCCAGCGTGATCAGGGTCAGCCGCAGTTCCGCGCCAACCGGCGCCTGCGCGGCGCGCGGCAGATCGTCGGGAATGACAGTGCCGATGCGGGGATAGCCGCCGATGGTCTGACATTCGGCCAGCAACACCACCGGCACCCCGTCGCCGGTCATCTGCACATCCCCCGGCCCGATCACGTCTGACGCCAACCCCGCCGCGCGGTCGGTCGTGAACCGGTCGGCGTGATGCAGGGTGATCCCCTGCCGGTTGCCGCGCGTGCGGGCAAAGGTCGCGTTGTGGAACGCGGTTCGGGTGTCGGGCGTGAACAGATCCGTCTGCGGGCCGCAGGTCATGCGCAGCCTGCCGCCGCCGAAACGCAGGGCGGGATCAATGATCCGAGGCGGATCATCGGGCGCGGGGTCGGGCGCACAGGGCAGATCGCCCCCGGTCAGCGCCGCGCCGATGCCGATGGATAAATGCGCGGCGCGGCTGCCCAGCCATTCGGGCGTCGTGATCCCGCCGGCGGGGGTCAGATACCCATAAACGCCGCCCAAGGCCGCGCCGATGGTCAGCACCTGCCCCGGCTGAATCAGGTGGCAGGCGTGCCATGCGACAGGCTGCCCGTCCAGCATCGCCACCATCGGCGCGCCGGTCAGCGCCACCCGCATCGGCTGCGTTACGGCAAAGCGCCCGCCCGCGCCCGCCATCTCGACCCCCGCCAGAGGGGAGGGGGCGCGCAGCAGGGCCGCCGCCTCGATCACCGCCATCCGGTCGGCGCCGCCGCCGCGCGACAGACCCTGCGCGATATGGCCGGGGCGGCCCATATCCTGAACGCTCAGCACGCCATCGGCGCGCAAAATCCGCAGCGCGGTCATCGCAGCACCGTTAATTGCGCGCCGCTCATCGGGTCGGTCAGGGCGGCGATGTCAGACGGGGTGGCCGGGGCCAGACGGATCGCATCGCCCGCGCGCAAGGGCATCGGCGGGTCGCGGTCGGGTGCAAAGCTGCGAAACGCCGTGCGCGCGACATGGTGCCAGCCGGTGGGCGAGGCCGCGCCAAAGATCACCACCTGCCGCACCGCCACGACGACCGCGCCCGCAGGCACCTGCGGCGTCAGCGCGGACAGGCGCGGCAGGTTCCACGCATCGGGCAGCAGCCCGATATAGGGTTGCCCCGGCGCGAACCCAATCGCCAAAACGCGCAGATCCGCACCGCATATCTGGTCAATCGCGGCCTGTTCGGTAACACCCACTTTTGCCGCGACCTGCGCCAGTTGCGGGCCGTCATCCCCGCCGAAACAGGCCGGAATGGTCCAGCGACGCAGCGGTTCCGGCGCGGTCATGGGCCGCCCGTCCACCCGCGCGCGCAGCGCCTCGGTCAATTCCGCACGGCTGACCCGCGCCGCGTCAAACCGGACAAACACCGACACAAGCGCAGGCGCGATTTCCACAACTCCTGCCGGGGGATCGTCGCGCAACGCCGCCGCGACAGCCTGCGCCGCCGTCATCGCGTGGGCGTCGGGCGTCAGGGCAAACCGCACCAGCAGCCCATCCAGCCCCTGCGGCCGAATCTGCACCCCGGCCTGTGTCATTACCCGGCAATCTGGCGCGCGGCCGCGATCAATGCCGCGTCGGTGTTTTTGCGCCCCATCAGCATGGTCATCGACCATGCCGGGACCGCGCCCGGCGTCGGCAGCACAACCGCGCAGGCGTCCAGCATATTCGCAAACGACGCGTTGCGGATAATCGGCGAACTGAGATTCACAAAATCCGCCCGCGCCTGTTCGATCATGGGCGGCAGGGCCATCAGCGCCGGGATCAGCATGGCGTCATATCCCTGCATCATCGTGTCAAATTCGACGGTGAATTGCTGGCGGTGAATTTGCGCGACCTGCAACTGAACGGGGGGCAGAAAGCTGCTGAACTGCAAAATGTCGCGCACGGGGTCCTGCCCCTGTTCCAGCAACGGGTCGCGATAGTCGGCAAAGGACTGGTTCATTTCCTGCGACACAATCGCGGCGGTGATCCAGATCGCCGCGCTCATGGCGTGGCAATCAACGGTGGTCAGGATGTGGCCCGCCGCGCGCAGGCGGTCCAGTTCGGCGTTGAACATGGCCTGAATGTCAGGCGTCAGATTATCGGTCATGGCGCCGTCCGGCACCGCGATGTTCAACCGGGCGGGCGCGTCAGAGGGCGGCCTGTCCATCAGCACCGCCGCGATTCGCTGCAAAATGGCACCGTTACGCGCAATCACACCGGGGCTGTCATAGCTGGCGGCCAGAGGCTGTATCCCATCCGTATCCATCAGCCCCTGACTGAATTTATAGCCCCAAACACCGTTGATCGTGGCCGGAATCCGCGCCGATCCGCCGGTATCGGTGACCAGTGCCGCATCCGTCAGGCCCAGCCCCACAGTCACGCCGGACCCCGAACTGGACCCGCCGGGGATCACGCCCTCCATCAACGCCGAGGACGCCGTGCCATAGGTGTCATTCACCCCCAGACAGGAATAGGCCAGTTCCGACTGCGTATTGCGGCCAAAGGGCAGGGCGCCCGCATCGCGCAACCGCTTGATAATCGCGCAATCATCCCCTGCGGGCGCGCGTTCACGATGCAACAGGACCGACCCCGCGCCGGTGATCTGGCCGGTTTCGTCAAACATATCCTTAATCGCGATCAGGATACCGAACAGGGGCATGTCATCCCCTGCCCGATGACGCGCGGCCAGTTTTTGGGCATCGGCCCGGATGCGGTCGGGGCAGAATTCCACAAAGATCGCGCGCCGCGTGGCGTCGGGCAGGGACTGAACCCGTGAAATGGCGTCATCGACCCGTTTGAGAAAGGCCGTCACGGCATCATCATCGCGGGTAAGGGCAAGGCTGCTGGGCATGATCACATTCTGTCAGTTGGCGCGATTCTATCCTTACCGCATCATAGCTTAACATTCTGTTAAATCGGCATGTTTTTTACCTAAAATCTTAGCTACCGACGCCACGAGACGCGCCGCTGCTGCCGAAACCGCCGCGCGATGCGGCCGTGGCGCGGTTCATGGGCGCCTGTCCGGCGGTTGTGGCGGGGCGGGCAAAGCTCTGGCTGCCCATCTGCGCGCGGCCCGCATTTGACCCGAAATTCGTCGTCCGCGCGGCGTTTGTATATCCGCCCTGCGCGTTGCGATACATGGGCTGCGATGCGGCGGTGCCGGCACCCGCGCGGCCCAACATGCTGCCGATCAGGTAACCCGCCAGCAAGGGCATGAAAATGCTGCCGGATCCGCCCGACGTCGCCTGTTGTTCCGACCCGCAATTGCCGACGCCATGCTGTTCTTCGCAGACGGCCAGACTGTCGTAACGGGGTGCGGCCTCGACATGCAGTTGCTGCACCTCGGCAAAGGCGGTGTCACATTCGGCGGCGGTGAACAGCCCGCCCTGCGCAGCGGCGGCGTGGCAACTGGCCAGATCGGGAAAGGCTTGCGCATCCACCTGTTCGTCGCGGCACCCGGCCAAGGCAAAGGCGCTTGCGCCCAAAATGGTCAAAGCAACGGTGCGGGAACGTTTTTTCATCTGATGTCCTTTCGGGTCAGCCGGAAATAAAGTGCGGCTTGAACCGCGACATGTCTTGGGTGATGCGGCTGCGGTCTTCGCGGATGCCGATCCCGGCGCAGTCATGGCCCACGATCCACGCGCCAATGACCGGGCGGAACCCGTCATAATCGGGCAGCGGGTGATAGGCCTGAACGATGCGCGGGTGGCGGTCGTAATCGGCGCTGCTGGATGCGTCCGTCACGGTGCCGTTTTCCACGATGCTGATGCTGGCGCCTTCGCGGGAAAAAATCGGCTTCACGACATGGCCGCGTGTCAGCGCATCCGCCGCGCGGTCAAAGGCCGCCGCAACCGACGGAATCGGACGCCCGCCCGCGACCAAAGCATCGGCCACATCATCGGCAAAAAACGCGGGCAGCAGGTTCGGATGGCCTTCGAACATCTGCCACAGGACGGGCAGTAAGCCCTTGTTCGACAACACCGATTTCCATGCGGGTTCCAGCATCATGCAGCCCGACCCCGCGATGTGCTGGGCAAAGGGTTCGGTCAGCACATCTTCCCACGGATACAGCTTGAACAGGGTGCCGATCACGCGGTCCTGATCGTCCAGAAACTGCCCCTCATCGCTGATCGCGATCTGGTTCAGGTCGCTGTAATGCGCGCCCATCCCGGCCTCGCGCGCAGCCCAGGCCATGGATTCCACGGTCGCGTAATCTTCGGGCGCGTCGGCGATTGCGGTGAAATGCAGGTCGGTGTTTTGCGGGAACAGTTCGCGAAAGCGTTCGGTTAACGCTTCGTGAATGCCGTTGAACTGGTCGGCATCGGGGGGCAGGTGGCCCGCGGCCATCTGATCTTCCAGCCATTGCCACTGAAACGCCGCGCTTTCATAGAGCGAGGTCGGCGTGTCGGCGTTGTATTCCAACAGCTTAGCCGGGCCGTTGCCGTCATAGACCACATCCATGCGGCCATAGATTTCGGGTTCATTGCGCGCCCAGCTGTCCGCGACCAGATCGTGAAATTCGGGCGGAATCCCCAATTGCGTCAGCAAGGCTTCGCTGCCGATGATCTGTGCGGCAGCCTCGCGCGCCATGGCGTGCAGTTCGGTGGCCGGGGCCTCGATATCGTTTTCGACCTGCGCCAGCGTCAGGCGATAGGCGGATGTTTCATCCCAATAAGGTTCGCCATGCATATGCGCAAAGGTAAACCCCGCCTCGGATGCGATGTCGGCCAGATTGGGACGTTCGGGCAGCGTGATCTTTTCCATGGCGCAAATTTACGGCCTGCCGCGCAAAAGAACCACCCGTAAAAGGGGCCGCCCGCATGGGACGGCCCCCCGATGTCAGCCGTTGCGGCGGCGCAGCGCGACGCCCGCCAGACCCAAGGCCCCCGCCAGCAGCGGCAGCGTTGCGGGCAGCGGAACCGGCGCGGGTTGCGGCGCGTCGGGTTCGACATAGTTCAGCGTCATCGAAAACCCGGTGTAATCCGCCAGAGCCAAGGCCACAAAACGGACGCCCGCCTCGATATGGCCCAGATCAACGGAATGGCCGTGCGACATTGGCGTGTCGGCCTGATCGAACAAGCTGTTGATAATGCGACGCAAATTGTCGGAATGATCGACAATCCGCCACACCTTATAGCCCATGGGGTCAGGTATGGGGGTGTCGGTGTCCAGAGCCGCAAAGCTCAGCGTGTAATTGCCGGACTGGTCAATCACGCGCGACATCAGCGCCATATCGTCATAGGCGACGATCTGCGTTTCGATGTCCACGACCGCCGAATGGGCCGCCGTGGCTGCCATCAGCGCGGCAGCCGCGACGGTGATGGCCTTAAGGTTAACGTGCATAGAGCACCTCTGCATAAAGGAAACATTTACATCCTGTGCGCGAAAAACGAACCAACACACACGCAGGGGGATAGTCCTTTATGCAGGTAAAAATTTCATGAAAATTGGGATATTTTGTTAAACTTTGGTGAGAAATGCGGCCCCGTGGGGCGGATTGCACCGATATGTCTGGGCGAGATGCCGGTTTTCAGGGGCCGGGGCGACATGCGGCCGCCCCGAACCGAATCACGCAGGCAGCAGCCCTGCCAGATAGCGGCCATAATCGTTTTTCTTAAACAGATCGGCCCGCGCGCGCAGGTCATCGGCGCTGATCCAGCCCTGTTCAAAGGCGATTTCTTCGGGGCAGCCGGTCTGCAAACCCTGCCGGTTTTCCAGCGTGCGCACGAAATTCCCGGCATCCAGCAGGCTTTCATGCGTGCCGGTGTCCAGCCATGCGAAACCTCGGCCCATTTTTTCGACCGACAGCGTGCCGTCATGCAGGTAACTTTCCAGCAGGGTGGTGATTTCCAGTTCGCCGCGTTCGGACGGCTGCACCTGTGCCGCGCGTTCCGGCGCGGTGCCGTCCAGAAAATACAGCCCCGTCACGGCGTAATGCGACGGAGGATGTGCCGGTTTTTCAATGATCTGGCGCGCGCGGCCCTGTTCGTCGAAATCCACCACGCCATAGCGTTCGGGGTCGCTGACGCGATAGCCAAAGACCGTGCCGCCATCGGTTTTCTGATCCGCCGCGCGCAGCAAATCCGGCAAGCCATGCCCGAAAAAGATGTTGTCGCCCAAAACCATAGCCGAAGGCGCCCCATCCAGAAAATCGCGCGCCAACAGATAGGCCTGCGCCAGCCCGTCCGGGCTGGGCTGCACGATCCATTCAAACCGCAGCCCCCATTGCGACCCGTCGCCCAGCAGCCGTTGGAATTGGGCCTGATCGTCGGGCGTGGTGATGATCGCGATGTCGCGGATGCCAGCCAGCATCAGAACCGAAATCGGATAGAAAATCATCGGCTTATCATAAAGCGGCAGCAGCTGTTTCGACACGCCCATGGTGATCGGATACAACCGCGTGCCAGAGCCGCCGGCCAGAATGATGCCTTTGCGCTGAGTCATGATGTCACCTTTAATTCCGCCAGCACATCGGCCAGCCCTGTGCGCCAATCGGGGCGCGTTACGCCAAAATCACGTTCAATCGCGCGGCAATCCAGCCGGGAATTCAGCGGTCGTCGCGCCGGGGTGGGGTAATCGGTCGTCGGAATATCGGCCACATCGCAGGTCAGCCCGACCTGCGTCATGATGGTGCGCGCGAACTCGGCCCAGCTGACATCCGGCGCGCCTGCGAAATGGTAAATGCCGCCCGGCGCGCCGTCCCGCATCCGCGCCGCCATTACCAGCAGCGCATCCGCAATCGCCGCCGCCGGGGTTGGCCCGCCGATCTGATCGGCCACCACCGTCAGCCGGTCGCGTTCGGCCCCCAGCCGCAGCATGGTTTTCACGAAATTCTGCCCATGCGCGGAAAAGACCCAAGACGTGCGCAGCACCGCCCATTGCCCGCCCGCGGCCGCAATCCCTTGTTCGCCCTGCAACTTCGTCGCGCCATAGACGCCAAGCGGCGCGGTCGTCGCGGATTCGTCGCGGGGGGTGTCGCCGCTGCCGTCAAACACATAATCGGTCGAGACTGACACAAACGGCACGCCCAGCGTCGCGCAGGCCCGCGCCATGGCGGCGGGCGCGTCGGCATTGACCAGACGCGCGGTGTCGGCGTCCGATTCGGCCCGGTCCACGGCGGTATAGGCGGCGGCGTTGATCACCACCGACGGCTCCGCCTGCAAAATCAGGTCGTGACAGGCGGCGGGGTTGGTCAGGTCCGCGTCGTCTCGGCCCAGAAACTGTGCATCGGGGGCCAGACGCGCCAATTCGCGCGCGACCTGACCCGTTTTGCCAAAGACCAACATCACGCCTGACCCAACCGCTGCCCCACGCCGTCGCGCGACAACAGCGGTTCCCACCAGTCGCGATTGTTCAGATACCATTCCACCGTTTTGCGCAGCCCCTGTTCCACGGTGACCGAGGGACGCCAGCCCAATTCGTCACGAATCCGCGTCGGATCAATGGCATAGCGGCGGTCATGGCCGGGGCGATCCGTGACAAAGGTGATCAGATCCGCATGGGGCGCGCCCGCCGGGTGCAGGTCGTCCATATGCGCGCAGATGGTGCGGACAAGGTCGATGTTCTTGGCTTCATTCTCGCCGCCGATATTGTAGCTGCGGCCCAGCTCACCACGTTCCAGCACGGTCAGCAGCGCGTCGGCGTGATCTTCGACATAGAGCCAGTCGCGGACATTGCCGCCGTCGCCGTAAACCGGGATCGGGCGGCCATGCAGCGCGTTCAGGATCACCACCGGAACCAGTTTCTCCGGGAAGTGGAACGGGCCGTAATTGTTGGAACAATTGGTCAGAACCACCGGCAGGCCATAGGTTTCGTGCCACGCCCGCACCAGATGATCCGACCCGGCCTTGCTGGCGGAATAGGGGCTGCGCGGGTCATAGGGCGTTGTTTCCGTAAACTGACCGGTATCGCCCAAGCTGCCGAACACCTCATCCGTGGAGATGTGGTGGAACCGGAACCCGTCGGGCTTGCCCTGCCGCGTCCAGTAATCGCGCGCCGATTCCAGCATGTTAAACGTGCCGATGACGTTGGTTTCAATGAACGCCGCGGGGCCGTCGATGGATCGGTCCACATGGCTTTCCGCCGCCAGATGCATCACCGCGTCGGGGGCGTGTTGGGCGAAGACGCGATCCAGTGCCGCGCGGTCGCGAATATCCACCTGTTCAAAGGCATAGCCCGGATTATCCGCCACGCTGGCCACATTTTCCAGATTCGCGGCATAGGTCATCGCATCGACATTCACCACCTGATGCCCGCGTAGAATCGCCAGACGCACCACGGCGGACCCGATGAACCCCGCCCCGCCCGTTACCAGAATCTTCATGCCGTTTCCTTATACTCAAAGGGGCTGTGCCAGTCGTCAAAAGCGGGGGCCAGTTGGTCTTTGTCGGACAACAGCGGGTCGGTCACGTCCCAGTCGATGCCCAGCGAATCCCAACGAACCGCGCCGTCGCTGTCGCGATTATAATGCGCAGAACATTTATAAATGATTTCGCTGTCGGGGGTTCGGGTGACAAATCCGTGCAAAAATCCCGCCGGAATCCACAATTGCCGCCCGTTATCATAGGTCAGATCGACGCCGACCCATTGCCCGAATGTCGGGCTGCCCCGGCGCACATCCACGGCCACGTCGTAAATATGCCCGCGCCCGCAGCGCACCAATTTGCCCTGCGCATGGGGTGGCGCCTGATAATGCAGCCCGCGCAGCGTGCCCGCCTGATGCGACATCGAATGGTTGTCCTGCACGAATTCGGGCAGGTTCACCCCGGCATTGGCCAGCGTTGAGCGATTCCAGCTTTCGGAAAAGAAACCGCGCGAATCACCAAAACGTGCCGGCGTCAGAATCACCACGCCGGGCAACGCGGTTTGTTCAATCTGCATAAGGTCACCATTAAAAACAGGGCGTCCTGTGCAGTTTAGCGTTCCGCCCGGCCCGGCTCAACCGGGGACGGGCGGTTATCCGTGATGCGGTGCCAGAAAGCCTCAGTTCGGTCAGGCGATCAGCCACCGGATCAGCCGGTCCGACACATTGGCCGACAGCATGGCCGTGTCCGGGGCCAGATCGTGCTGAATCGACGGGATGCCTTCGGCGGTCAGCACATCGGCAAAGCGCATCATCGCGGCCAGCCCCGCCGGGTTTTTGACGGTGTTATGGGCGGATTTGAAGGTCGCGCGCGCCTGATCGCCCAACAGCCCCCAAATCCACAGCGCCGTGACGCGCCGCGACAGGTCGGGCATGGCCGCGCGGGTGCGGTGCAGGGCGGCGACGGCGGCGCGGCGGGGGTCTTCGCCATCCGATTCGGTGCCGCTGTTGGCCTGATCGCGGAAGGCCTGCCAAAAGGCTTCGGCTTCATCCTCGCGCGACAGCAGATGCATCCACGCCGCAACGGGTTTGCAGCCATCCAGAGCGGCCTCAAGATGCTGGCGCGTCACGCCCCCCGCGCCCGCCTGGCGCAGCGCGTCGAATTGAGCGACCAGCTGGCCTTTGGGCTGAATACCTGACGCGTTCGGCAGCGGCTCGTCCGGGGTCAGGTTGCGCACCAGATGGCTGGCCAGCCTCAGATTCGGGGGGTCCTGGACAAAGAAATCATCGGGTAAAGCGCGCGACATGATAAGCGACACCCAGCCGATATGCGTTTGCAGGCGCGGCACATCGGGGTTGCGCCGGGTGATGTCATCGCAGATCGCACCCGCGCCCGCGCGCGTCAGGTCCAGATAATGCGCGCCCGTCTGATGCGCCAGAATCGACGCAATCGACTGATCGTGGCGGTGATCCTGAAATTCGGGGAAGGGCGCACCGGTTTCATCGGGCTGATCGGTCAGCAGGCGCGGATCGCGGGCCAGTTCAACCCAGCGTTCCAGAAACGCGAAACTGTCGGGCGAAGGCATGTAAATCAGCGGGCAGGCCCCGATCTGCAACGCCTTGCGCATGTCTGGCGTGTCGGCGTCCATCAGGGTGAAGCAGTCACGCTTGGTCAGGTTTTCCTGCACGGTCCAGTTGGTGACAAAGCCGTGGATGAACCGGCGTGGCGTCAGGGCGCACAGTTCGACCGCGGCATGGGGAAAGGCCGGGAATTGATGAAACGACCCCGGTTTGTAACGCCCCGCATCGTTATAGATCACCACATCGTCCGGCCCGACCTCGCGCAGTTTTTGCAGCACGATCCACGGCTTCCACAGCCAATACCCGGCCCCGCGCGGCTGTTCCAGAATGGCGCGGTTTTCGTCCCAGAACGGAGTCGCACGCAAATCCTGTTCCGTCACATGCGTGGCGGTGTCAAAGCCCACCCGCAGCGCCGACTGACAGTAATCATCGGCATTCTGGGCAAAGGGTTCCGCGCCGTTGGAATAGACCAGAAAATGCACCTTCCCCACGCGGGTCAGGCGGTCGGATCGGCGGGCAGTGGATGCGGTCATGGGGGGCTCCTGCGGTCAGGTCCGGCGGTTAAGCCATTGGCTGAATTGAGTTTTATCGGGGTGTTGGTCGGCAAGTCGCGTCAGCAGATCGCGGGCGTCGTCGGGGCGGCCCTGGTGGTCCAGAACGTCCAGCATGGCGCGTGCGACGGGGGGATGTTCGCCCGCCCATTGCAGCGTCCAGGCCAGCCGGTCATGCGCCGCGTCGGTCTGGTCCATATCCAGTTGCAACCGCGCCAAGGCGACCTGACGCCGCCAGTTGATCGGAGCCAGAGCCAGCCCATCGGTCAGCATCTGCGCGGCGTCATGGATGCGCCCGACGGCCTGCGCGGCCTCGGCCCCCAGAAACGACACCGACGGCACCCGCAGCCCCCGCCCGTAGAGAGGCTGCAGCGCATCGGTTGCCCCCTGCGCATCGCCCGCGCGATGCAGAATAAACCCCCGCAGCGCCGCCAGCATCACCATATCGGGGCGCAGCCCGATGGCGTGGTCCACATCGCGCAGCGCGTCGTCCCAGCGGCCTTGCGCTATGCGCATATCCGCGCGGCGTTTCCAGAATATCGCGTTGTCGGGCCGCTCGGTCAAAGCCGCGTCAATGGCGCGCTCGGCGTCGTCGGGCTGGTTCATCCGCAGATGCAGCATCCCGGTCAGGCTGCCGAAATGCGGCTGGCGTTCGGGGCCGAAGCTGTGGCGGGCCAAGGCGTCCAGAGTCGCCTTGATCAGCCCTTGCAGGCGGTCATGCCCGGCATTGTCGCTGCGGGTGAACCACGGCCATTCCCATGTCAAAAGGCGGCAATTCGGCACAATGCCGGGCATCGCGATCACCCCGGCGGCCACCGGCGCGCGCAGATGGCTGCGCACATGGTCGATCGTGTGCTGATTGCCGAAAAAGACTTCGATCACCGGATCGGTGGTCATGAAATTGCCGTCGTGGAAATCTCTGCTGGCACGCAGCAAACCGGCCAGCACATTGATTTCGCCTTCGACGGGTTCGTGCCAGAAGGCGGACGCGATCTGGTCCAGACCCTCGGCCCGGCGGCCCAGCATCAGCAAAGACAGCCCGTGAAAGAACTGAATCTGCGCATAGCTGCGTTGATAATAGACATAGCCGCGCTGAATTTGCGCGAACAGGTCGCAGACCTCTTGCCACCGGCCCTGATGATACAATTCCCGCGCCGTCCGCGCATAGACAAAGGAAATGTTCAGCCCGTTGTCGATATGAAACCGGGCGGTGTCGATGAACTGATCCGTCCGCCCGGTCGTGGTCAGATGCTGATGGGCATGGGCCAGATACTGCCCGATTTCGCCGGAATTGGCGAATATTTCGGGCTGATGGCGCAGCCGGTCCGACAACAGATCCAGTGCCGCATGGCGATCCTGCGGCGGCAGGCGTTTTTCAATATCGAAAAACACCCCCCCGCCCAGCGTCGCCGCCGTGGAACTGAACGCCGATGACGGAGGCGCCACGATTTCATCAGCCTGCGCCATGGCGAACAGTTCTGTCGCGTCGCGTTGCAGAGGCGTCAGGCCGGGGTCCACCCGCAGCGCGTCCAGCGTCATCAGCGTCGGAAACATCTTCGTATAGCGGTCCAGAACGGCGCGGTTGTCGCTGAACAAAATCGTCCGCGCGGCATTATCGACATTGCGGCGGATGTCGGTTTCGAAAAACTCGTCGGGGGTGAATTTGTTGGGCCAGGCGCGGTTGGTCGCGCGCATATCTGCCGTCAGATCGCCGCGCCGGATGTGATAGGCGACCAGCCGCCGCCCGTCGCGCAACTGCCCGCGCAGATCGTCCAGACAGGCGGCCAGACGGTCGTTGAGCGGCAGACGCGCCGCCTCTTGCCCCAGCAGAGCGCGGCATTCCTCGGGGTTTTCAAAGGGCAGGTTGATCGCGCCAAAGGGGTGGTCGATCAACAGGTGATGGCCGCTGTTCAGATGGGCGCGCAGCGCGTCGGCGGTGTCATTGGTGACTGCGTTCAGCGCGACCGCCTGCGCGCGCATGGCCTGAAACTGATCCTTGCTGATGAAATGGTCGCGGATAAAATCGGCACGGAACAGGTCGGACCCGTCGCCCATCCCGTCGCTGTCGCGCCAATAGACCACGAAATCCATGCCGTGACTGCGCGCTATGCGCAGCGTGTTCAACAGCGCAATCAGCCGCCCCCCCAGCCGGTCCGATCGGAACGCAATCAGTTTTCCCGACCCGGTCGTCATTCCGCGATGTGTTGCGTAAACCACTGATAGGTTTGCGCGATGCCCGTGGCCAGATCAAGTTGCGGCGCCCAGCCCAAGGCGCGCAGCCGGTCAGAGGCCATGACTTTGCGCGGGGTGCCGTCGGGCCGCGCGGGGTCGGTGTCGATCACGCCCTGAAACCCCGTGACCTGCGCCACCATCTGAGCCAGTTCCAGAATGGTGACCTCGGATCCGCTGCCGGCGTTCAGATGCGACTGCATGGGCTGCGTCTGCGCGTCATAGACATCGCGCGGCAAATCCAGCACGAACAGCGCCGCGCGCGCCATATCATCGACATGCAGAAATTCGCGCAGAGGCGTGCCGCTGCCCCAGATGGTAACGCGATCCGCGCCCTGCTGCGTGGCCTGATGAAAGCGCCGGATCATCGCGGGCAGCACATGGCTGTGTTCGGGATGGAAATTATCGCCCGGCCCATACAGATTGCACGGCATCAGCGACCGATAATCGGTGCCGTGCTGGCGGTTATAGCTTTCGCACAGCTTGATCGCAGCGATCTTGGCAATGGCATAGGGTTCGTTTGTCGGCTCCAGCAGGCCGGTCAACAGCGCGGATTCATCAATCGGCTGATCGGCATTGCGCGGGTAAATGCAGCTTGAGCCTAATTGCAGCAGCCGCCCCACGCCGCTGCGCCACGCCGCGTCGATCACATTCGCCGCGATCATGGTGTTTTGCCAGATGAAATCGGCGGGCAGGGTGTTGTTGGCGTGAATCCCGCCCACGCGGGCGGCGGCCAGAATGATCTGATCGGGGCGCTGATCGTCCATAAAGGCGCGCACCGCCGCCTGATCGGTCAGGTCCAGTTCGGCACGGCTGCGGGTGATCAGGTGCAGATCCTCGCCCGCTGCCGCGCGCTGTTGCAGTTGACGCAGGATCGCGCTGCCGACCATGCCCCGATGGCCGGCGACAAAGATGCGGGTCATGCCTGCCCCTCGTGATAGACGGGGATGTCAAAGCCATGCTGGCGCAACAGCGCGTGGCGGCGGGCGATGTTCAGATCCTCGACCACCATTTCGGCGCACATTTCTTGCGGCGTGATTTCGGGAACCCAGCCCAGCTCATCGCGCGCGCGGGTGGCGTCGCCCAGAAGGCTGTCCACCTCGGCCGGGCGGAAATAGCGGGGGTCGATGCGCAGAATGGTCATGCCGGGTTTGATATGCGGGGCCAGATCGCCATCGACCTGTTCGACAACGCCGATTTCATCCACGCCGCTGCCTTCAAACCGCAAGGTGACGCCCAATTCCGAGGCGGCCCATTGGATGAACTGGCGCACGGAATATTGCTGCCCCGTGGCAATCACGAAATCGCGCGCCTGATCCTGTTGCAGCATCATCCACTGCATCCGCACATAATCGCGGGCATGGCCCCAGTCGCGCAGACTGTCCAGATTGCCCATATACAGGCAATCTTCCAGCCCATAGGCGATGTTGGCCATCCCGCGCGTGATTTTGCGCGTCACAAAGGTTTCGCCCCGGCGCGGCGATTCATGGTTAAATAAAATGCCGTTGCAGCCGTAAATGCCATAGGATTCACGATAATTCACCGTGATCCAATAGGCATACATCTTTGCCACAGCATAGGGCGAACGCGGGTAAAACGGCGTTGTTTCGCGCTGCGGGGTTTCCTGAACCAAGCCATAGAGTTCCGACGTGGACGCCTGATAAAACCGCGTGGTCTGGTCCAGTTTCAGAAAGCGGATCGCCTCCAGCAGGCGCAGCGTGCCGATGGCGTCCACGTTTGCGGTGTATTCCGGCGTTTCAAAGCTGACGGCGACATGGGATTGCGCGCCCAGGTTATAGACTTCGTCCGGGCGCACCTGTTCCATGATCCGCATGACCGATGACGTGTCGGTCAGGTCGCCATAATGCAGGAACATCTGCGGATTGGTGGCGTGGGGGTCTTGGTAAATGTGGTCGATGCGCTGCGTGTTCAGCGATGATGACCGCCGCTTGATGCCATGCACCTCATATCCTTTGGCCAGCAGCAATTCGGCCAGATAGCTGCCATCCTGTCCGGTGATACCTGTGATAAGGGCGCGTTTGGTCATAGCGGTTGCCTGTGTAACGGTCGGATTCACCGCGCTTTTAGGGCAGGCGACGGGGAATTGCTACATGGCGGGCGCAGGAAAATGCAGTTTCTGAAAATCAGCCCAAGGCGTAGCCCGTGCCGCGAACCGTGCGGACGGGATCATCGCCGCCCTCTTTGGTCAGGGCTTTGCGCAGACGGCCGACATGCACGTCGATGGTGCGGGTGTCGATGTAAATGTCGCGCCCCCAGACCCGGTCCAGCAGCTGTTCGCGCGTCCAGACCCGGCCCGGTTTTTCCATCAGCGTGGACAGCAGACGAAATTCGGTCGGTCCCAGATGCAGATGTTTGCCGCCCCGGAACACGCGATGTTCGGACGCGTCCAGAATGATGTCGCGAAAGCTAAGCCGTTCGCCCAGCGAAGCCGGGCGGGTGCGGCGCAGTTGCGTGCGCAACCGCGCCATCAGTTCCACCACAGAATAGGGCTTGACGACGTAATCATCCGCCCCGGTTTCCAGACCGCGGACGCGGTCCACCTCTTCGCTGCGGGCGGACAGCATGACAACCGGGATGTCGCGCGTGGCCATATCGGCTTTGACCTGACGGCAGACCTCGATGCCCGACACTTTGGGCAGCATCCAGTCCAACACGATCAGAGCCGGCATTTCCTCGCGCACCAGCAACAGTGCATCTTCGCCATTATCAGCCGAAATGACGGTAAATCCTTCGGCTTCAAGGTTGTATTGAAGAACTTCACGCTGGGCGTTTTCATCCTCGACCAACAAAACGCAGGGGGCTCGTTCGGTCATCATGCTCTCCTTTGGCGGGTGGATCAGGCCGAAACGCTGCCGACTTTCGGGCGGTTTTCTTCCGGCATGGTCCCGGTGACCAGATAGATCACCTGTTCAGCAATCGAGGTCGCATGATCGCCCATGCGTTCGATGTTTTTCGCAATGAAATGCAGGTGCATACAGGCGGAAATGTTGCGCGGGTCTTCCATCATATGGGTCAGGAATTCGCGGAACAGCGCGTTATACATCTGATCCACTTCCAGATCGCGCTGACGCACATCGGCGGCCAGTTCCGCGTCGCGGCGGATATAGCTGTCCAGCGAATCCTGCAGCATTTTGCTGACGGCCACGCTCATCCGGCGCAGGGCCGCGCCAGAGCCGTCGACGACCTGACCCTGCGACAGAACGGTGGTGCGTTTCGCGATGTTTTTCGCGTAATCGCCCACACGTTCCAGCGAGGCGGCGATTTTCATCACCGCCAGCACCATGCGCAGATCCGTGGCGGTCGGTGCGCGCAGGGCGATCAGGCGCGCGGCCTCTTCGTTGATCTGGGTTTCCAAGGCGTCGATGGCGGCGTCGCGGCGGCGCACATCTTCGGCCAGTTCTTCGTCCTGATTGGCCAGCGAATTGGCCGCGTCGGAAATCGCCGCCTCGACCATGCCGCCCATTTTGACGACCAAAGCCTGAATGGTTTCCAGATCGCGGTCAAACGCCGAAGCGATGTGTTTTTCGTTCGTCATATCCGGTTCCTTAACCAATGCGGCCCGAGATATAGGATTCGGTCCGGCTGTCTTTGGGGTTGGTAAAGATGTCGTCGGTCGAGCCATATTCCACCAGATTGCCCAAGTGGAAGAACGCGGTTTTCTGGCTGACGCGCGCGGCCTGCTGCATCGAGTGGGTCACGATCACGACCGAAAATTCCTGACGCAGCTGGTCGATCAGTTCTTCGACCTGACTGGTGGCGATGGGGTCCAGTGCCGAACAGGGTTCGTCCATCAGCAGCACTTCGGGCGAGGTGGCAACCGCGCGCGCGATGCACAGACGCTGTTGCTGACCCCCCGACAGGCCGGTGCCGGTTTCGTTCAGGCGGTCTTTGACCTCATTCCACAGCGCGGCGCCGCGCAGGGATTTTTCGACGATGGCGTCCAGATCGGCCTTGGTGCGGGCCAGACCGTGGATGCGCGGGCCGTAAGCCACGTTGTCATAGATCGACTTGGGGAAGGGGTTCGGTTTCTGGAACACCATGCCCACTTTGGCGCGCAGCTGAACCGGGTCCACGCGTTTATCATAGATGTCTTCGCCATCCAGATTGATTTTGCCTTCGACGCGGCACACGTCGATGGTGTCGTTCATGCGGTTGATGCAGCGCAGGAACGTGGATTTGCCGCAACCCGACGGCCCGATAAAGGCGGTCACGGTTTTGTCCAGAATGTCCACATCCACGTCTTTGATGGCGTGTTTTTCGCCGTAATAGACCTGAACCTTGCGGGCGGAAATTTTGATATTATCGGTGTTCACGGTGCTCTCCGTGCGGGAAACGTCATACATGGGTTTTCTCCTTACGCCGTGGGATTACCAGCGGCGTTCGAACTTGCGGCGCAGATAGACGGCCAGCACGTTCATACACAGCAGGAAGATCAACAGGATGATGATTGCGCCAGATGCGCGTTCGATAAAGGCCGGATCCGACCGTTGGGTCCAGTTATAGACCTGAACCGGCAGAGCCGAAGCGGGGTCCATCAGACCGCCCGACCACGGCGCATCGGGATAGGTGCGCACGAAGGCGACCATGCCGATCAGCAGCAGCGGCGCGGTTTCGCCCAGTGCCTGCGCCAGACCAATGATGGTCCCGGTCAGGATGCCCGGCATCGCCAGCGGCAGAACGTGGTGGAACACGGTTTGCATCCGCGACGCACCGATGCCCAGTGCCGCATCACGGATCGACGGCGGCACCGATTTCAGCGATGCGCGGGTGGCGATGATGATGGTGGGCAGGGTCATCAGGGTCAGAACCAGACCGCCGACGATGGGCGCCGATTGCGGCAGACCGGCAAAGCTGATGAACGCGGCCAGACCCAGAATACCATACACGATCGACGGAACGGCGGCCAGATTGGCGATGTTCACCTCGATAATGTCGGTCCAGCGGTTTTTCGGCGCGAATTCTTCCAGATAGATGGAAGCAGCCACCCCAATCGGCACCGCCAGGAACAGCACCACCAGCATCATATAGGCCGAACCCAGGATCGCGACGCCCAGACCGGCGGCTTCGGGGCGTTGGTCGGATGCGTCGGGGTTGGTGATGAATTCACGGTTGAAGCGCGTGACCAACAGGCCTTGACGTTTCAGTTCATCGGCCAGCATCAGCTGCGCGGGCGATGTGTTGCTGTCGCGTTCGGCGCTGGCCATGGTGACGCGGCCTTTGAAATAACCGTCGATGCGGCCATTCGTCAGCACGTTCACGTCAATCGTCTGGCCGACCAGTTCGGGGTCGTTCAGAACCTTGGTCCGCAATTGAGCGGCGGCTTCGCGCGACACCAGACCGTCGATGTCGCGTTCGGTCAGGCCGTCGATGTTCAGGTTCATGCCAGCGACGGCACGATCCAGCGAGGCGTCCAGAATACGGCTGTAGGACAGCGTCAGCACGCGGGCCATTTCGGCCGGATCGCGATTGCCGTTCGGGTCAACGATCTGCGCATCCAGATAAACCGGCAAATCCAGATAGGTCTGGCGGAACGCGCTGGAACCGTCGCGCAGGATGGTGGACACCAGAATAATCAGCGCCAGAACCGCAATCCCGATGGCGGTCAGGCCATAGGCGCGAAAGCGTTTTTCCGTCGCGTTCCGGTTGCGGGTGCGTTTGTCCAGCGTCAGCAGCGACGAATGTGTATTCGCAGCCGGGGGCGGGGTTTGGGAAATATCGGTCATTCGTACTGCTCGCGATATTTGCGCACGATATACAGTGCGACGATGTTCAGGATCAGGGTGATGATGAACAGGGTCAGGCCCAGTGCAAAAGCAACCAGCATTTCAGGCGACGAAAAGTCGTTATCCCCGGTCAGCTGGCCCACGATCTTCACCGTGATGGTGGTCATGGCCTCGAAGGGGTTCAGGCTCATGGTGGCGGCGGCACCGGCCCCCAGAACCACGATCATGGTTTCCCCGATGGCGCGGCTGGCGGCCAGCAGAATGGCGCCGACGATACCGGGCAGCGCGGCGGGCAGAACCACCTGTTTCACGGTTTCCGACTGCGTGGATCCCAGACCCAGCGCACCGTCGCGCAGGCTTTGCGGCACGGCGTTGATGATGTCATCGGACAGCGAGCTGACGAACGGGATCAGCATGATGCCCATAACCAGCCCGGCGGTCATCACGGACGAGGCCGACGACCCCAGACCCAGCGGCTGAGCGAAATAATCGCGCAGCATCGGGCCAACCGTGACCAGAGCAAACAGACCGTAAACGATGGTCGGGATACCGGCCAGAACCTCGACCACGGGTTTCGCGATCGACCGCATCCGCGGGCTGGCATATTCCGACAGATAAATCGCGGCCAACAGGCCAATCGGAACCGCAAACAGCAGCGCGATGAACGAAATATACATCGTCCCCCACAACAGCGGCAGCATCCCCAGACGCGAAATACCTTCGGGGCGCGGCGCGAATTGCGTGCCGAACAGGAAATCGCGCCAGTCATGCAGTTGGAAGAAGCGGCCCGTTTCAAAGATCAGCGACATCACGATGCCGATGGTCGTGGCAATGGCGATCGTGGAACAGAAGATCAGGATCCCCAGAACCATTTTCTCCACGGTGTTGCGGGCGCGGAATTCGGTGCTGATGCGCGTCACGCCCCAGCCCAGACCGGCGATGGCCGCAGCCAGTGCCAGAATGCTGACAATCGGCATGGCACTGGCGCCAAGAACGCCTGCCATACGCAGAAACGACGCAATCGCCATGATGGCGACAGCCGGAAGAAATGCAAGCAGCGCCACATTGGCGCCGTGATAGGTGGGGCGGCTGTGCAGGACGCGAATATCACTGCCGGCGGCGGAAAGCGCGCGGCTGCGTCCGACAAGATAGCCTGCCGTGGCCAGCAGCAGGCTGGCGACCAAGGCCCAGGACATAGGCATCTGGCGGTTCCTTGTAAGGGGGCGGTTTGGGGGTATTCGTCAAACAAAAATGGGCGGCGCGAACAGATCGCGCCGCCCAAAGGTCAAAATCAGTTCATGGTCACTTCGTCAGCGACAGCTTGCTGAACCGAAGCCAGTTCCGGATCGGACACCAGACCATAAGCCGACAGCGGGCCAGCCGGGCCAGCAACTTCGTCCGACACGAAGAATTCGACGAATTCTTTCAGGCCGGGGATGGTGCCGATATGGGCTTTTTTGACATAGATATACAGCGGGCGCGACACCGGGTATTCGCCCGACGCAATGGTTTCGGTCGAAGGCGTCACGCCGTCGATGGTCGCCACTTGCAGGGTGTCGGTGTTGTTTTCATAGAAGGACAGACCGAACACGCCGATGCCGTTGGGCGCGCTGTTGATGCGGGCCAGCGTTTCGGTGTAGTCGCCGTCGATGTCCACAGCGCGACCGTCGGTGCGCAGGGCGTGGCAGGCTTCTTTGGCTTCGTCTTCGCTCAGTTTTTCAGCGAACACAGCTTTGGCGCCCGAGGTTTCGCAACCGATCATGATCACTTTTTCTTCGAACACTTCACGGGTGCCGTGACGGGTGCCGGGAACAAAGGCCATGATTTCCTGGTCGGCCAGTTCCGGGTTCACCTGGTTCCAGTTGGTCAGGGTGTTGTCAACGACTTCACCGTTTTCAACGCGCTTGGCAGCCATGGCGTTGAACCAGTCAGCCGGGGTGAACGCGAATTCGTTCGAGGTCGCCAGATTCGCGAACACGATCCCGTCGTAACCGATGCGCACTTCCATGATGTCGGTGACGCCATTGGCGTGGCAGGTTTCGATTTCGTTCGGACGGATCGGACGCGAGCTGTTGGCGATGTCGGTGGTGTTGGTGCCGACGCCTTCGCAGAAGCGGCGCAGACCGGTCGACGACCCGCCCGATTCGATGACCGGGGTGGCGAAGTCATAGTTTTCGCCGAACAGTTCCGACACGATGGTCGCGTAGGGCAGAACGGTGGACGAACCAGCGACCTGAATCTGGTCACGAGCAACAGCAGCGGTCGCGGACAGAGCGATCACCGACACAGCCGTGGCGGCAAAACCGAATTTTTTCATATCTTAGTCTCCCGTTGGGACGGAGGTTAAAGGACGGTTAAGGATTACCGCCCCGATGTGACGCCTATGTATGAAAATTGTGACATCATTATGACAATTCGCCGGAAAAATGCGGCGGCAATCCGCGCATGAAAACGCCCCCGGCGGGGCGGCGCGGGGGCGGTGTCGGGGGTCTGTTTGCGGTCGCGGGGCGGTCAGCCCAGCGTTGGGAAGAACCGGTCCGATGGGGTGAAAATCTCGAATCCATCGGCGGTTACGCCGACCGTATGTTCAAACTGCGCCGACAGCGAACGGTCGCGGGTGACGGCGGTCCAGTCATCGGCCAGCGTCTTGGTTTCGGGGCGGCCAAGGTTGATCATCGGTTCGATGGTAAAAAACATGCCTTCTTCCAGAACCGGGCCTTTGCCCGCGCGGCCAAAGTGAACCACGTTCGGCGGCGCGTGAAACACCCGACCGATTCCATGCCCGCAGAAATCGCGCACCACCGACATGCGGTGTCCTTCGGCATAGGTCTGGATCGCGGCACCGATGTCGCCGAATGTCGCGCCGGGGCGCACCGCATCAATCCCCAGCATCAGCGCGTCATAGGTGACCTGAATCAGCCGCTGCGCCTTCAGCGGGGCTTTGCCCGCCACATACATGCGGCTGGTGTCACCGAACCAGCCATCCACGATCACGGTCACGTCGATGTTCAGAATATCGCCGTTTGCCAGCACCTTATCGCCCGGAATCCCGTGGCAGACGACGTGATTCACGCTGATGCAACTGGCGTGCTGATAGCCGCGATACCCGATCGTGGCACTGGTCGCGCCCAGTTCGGCCACGCGGTTGCGGATGAAATCATCCAATGCGCCGGTGGTCACGCCGGGTTCGACCAGAGGCCCCACGTCGTCCAGAATCTGCGCGGCCAGCCGCCCGGCAACACGCATCCCGGCGGAATCTTCGGGCAGGTGGATGCGGATTCCCTCTTTGGTGATGCGGCCTTCGGTCATAATCGTTCCTTTCGTGATCGCGCCACAGATAGACACGCGCGGCCACTTGTTCCAGCCCCAGCGGCGTGCAAACAAGGGGGAAATCGCGATCAGAGGGGGCCGCGCCATGCAGTCAGACAACCCAACCGCCGCCATTCTGGTGATCGGGGATGAAATCCTGTCCGGCCGCACCCGCGAAGGCAACGCGCATCATCTGGCCCAAGTGCTGAACGCGACGGGCTTTGACCTGCGCGAAATTCGCGTCGTCGCCGACGATCACGACCGCATCGTGGCGGCGATTCGCGAATATGACAAATCGCTGGGCGGGGCCTATGACCTGTTGTTCACCAGCGGCGGCATTGGTCCGACGCATGACGATATTACCGCTGATGCCGTCGCCGCCGCGCATGGGACGACGGTTCAGGTGAACCCGCAGGCCCGCGCGCTGTTGCAGGCGCGTTACGACAAACTGGGGATCGAGCTGACCGAAAACCGCCTGCGCATGGCCCGCATCCCGGTGGGCGCGACGCTGATTGAAAACGCCGCATCCGCCGCGCCGGGTTTTTCCATCGGCAACACGCATGTGATGGCCGGGGTGCCGCAGGTGTTTTTAACCATGGTCGATTGGCTGATCCCGCGCCTGCCCGGCGGTCGCCCGGTCCAATCCCTGACGGTCGAGGTGCGGCGCGGCGAATCCGACGTGGCCGAAGGGCTGGCCGCCGTCGCGCAGGACTTTTCCGATCTGTCGCTGGGATCCTATCCCTTTCACGACGAAACGGGCTGGGGAACGAATCTGGTCGTGCGTGGTCTGGACGGCGCGCGTGTCGGCATGGCCATGGCGGCCCTGCGCGAAAGGCTGGCGCTGTGAACGCGGTCTGGGCCGCCTTTGACGCGACATGGCCCGCGGTTGAATACGCAACGGCCGGCGCGTTTCGCGTGGCGCGCGGCACCGGGGCGGGCGAACGTGTCCGGTCCGCTGTGCCTGTCAGCGACCCGACGCTGGACGACATCGCCCAGGCCGAGGCCGCGCATCGCCGCTGGGGCCAGCCCGCGTTGTTTCGCGTGATGGCCGATGACGCGGCGCTGCGCGATGCGCTGATCGCGCGCGGCTATCGCCGCCATGACGGGGCGTTGCTGATGACGGCCCCGGTGGCGGCGCTGACCGATCAGGCTTTGCCGCCGGTGACCGCGATTCCGGTCTGGCCACCTTTGGCGATTCAGCGCGATCTGTGGGATGCGGGCGATTTCGGCCCCGCGCGCCGCGACGTGATGGCGCGGGTCGCAGGCGATAAAGTGTCGATCCTTGGCCGCATCAACGACCGCGCCGCCGGAACCGCCTTTGTCGGGCATCATGACGGCGTGGTGATGGTCCACGCGCTGATCGTGCTGCCCGAATTTCGCCGCAGCGGTCTGGCCGGATGGATGATGCGACAGGCCGCGTTCTGGGGGGCGGAACGCGGGGCGTCGCAGGTGGCCCTGGCCGTGGGGACGGGCAACATCGCCGCCCGCGCGCTGTATGACGGGCTGGGGTTTCAGGTTGCGGGTGCCTATGATTACCTGATGCGGGACTGATTGCGTCACAGATCGGTGCGCAATTCCCACAGATCCGGAAACAGCACGACATCCAGCATCCGGCGCAGGTAATTCACCCCCGACGTGCCGCCCGATCCGCGTTTGAACCCGATAATGCGTTCCACCGTGGTCACATGGTTGAATCGCCAACGACGGAAATAATCTTCGAAATCAACCAGCTTTTCGGCCAGTTGATACAGATCCCAATGCGTCACCGGGTCATTGTAAACCGCGATCCACGCCGCCCGCGCCTGTGGGTCGGGCTGATGCGGCACATCCAGCCGGTCGCGCGGCGGCACGTCAAAACCCGCCCCTGCCAGCCGCGCCAGAACCACATCATACAGCGACGGTTGCGCGGCCTCGGCCCGCAGAGCATCAGCCAGTTCGGGGCGGTGATCATGCGGCCCGATCATCGCCATATTGCGATTGCCCGCCACAAATTCGATCATCCGGTATTGAAAGGACTGAAACCCGCTGCTTTCCGCCAGATAGGGGCGAAACTGCGTGTATTCGCTGGGCGTCATGGTGCGCAAAACATCCCAGGCGTTGTTCAACTGTTCCATAATCCGGGACACGCGGGTCAGCATTTTGAACGCCGGTTGCAGATCGCCCGCCTGAATCGCGATCCGCGCGGCGGCCATTTCATGCAGGGCCAGCTTCATCCATAATTCACTGGTCTGATGCTGAATGATGAACAGCATTTCATCATGCGCGGGCGACAGCGGATGCTGCGCGTCCAGCACCGCATCCAGCCCCAGATAATCGCCATAACTCATCCGTCCGTCAAAGGACATGCGCGCGCCGTCATCGGCTGGGTTGATGGTCATCGCTGCCCCCGGATGGCCGTTGCAATCAGGCCGGGGGTTTCGGGTGCCAATCCGATGGGGTCCAGACGCACCCCGTCAAAGCCCGCCGCGTCCAAAGCCTCGGGCAGGTCATCGGTGACATGTTCCGCCGACAGCGCGAACAGAGGCAGATGCACCGCGCGACCCAAATCCCGCGCGGCATCGGCGACATAGGGTTCCTGTTCCACAAACCCCGTGACCACATGCGCGAAATAAGGCGCGACAGCACGGGCGAGTGATTGCGTGATGTCATGGCTGGCCTGCGACCGCTGCGACCCATGCGCCGACAGCAGCAGCGTGGTGTCGCGCGGCGTCCACCCCTGTTCGGCGGCGGCGCGGGTGGCAATCGCACGGATCAGCCCCGGCAGCGCGGCATCCGCCCCGAAGGGCCGCAGGATGCGCACATCGCGAACGCCCGCCTGCTCCAGCCGGCGGGGCAATTCGCTGCGGGTAAACCAGCCCTCGGCCATGAACATGGGATAGATCAGATCGCCGGGTTCCGCCACGCGCAACGCGCCGGGCATGGCCAAGGTCGCGCCATGGACGGGACAGCCGGGGTTGCAGGCCGCCACCTGCGCGGCCAGCACCTGCAACGCCTGTTCCTGCGGCCCCGGATCGCCGGGCTGGCCATGCGCCACAATAATCGCGCGCATCAACAGGCCCCCCGGAACAGCGCCGCGAAATGGTCCGGCATGGGAAACTCACGCACAGCCCGTGCGCGGGCCTCGGCCGACATTTTCCGCGCCGTGCGTTCAATGATACGGGGCATTTTCTCATCCGGCTGTTCGGCCATAAAATCGCCCAGATACCAGCGGATAAAGGTGAAACAGGCCACATCCTCAAGCGCCTGAACCAAGGGGTCGCGCTTGATCCCCTGTTTGGTCAGCATCTGCCGCGCCTGATCGGTGACGTCGCTATCATAGCCCGCATCCGCCATAATCCCCGCCACCCGTTCGGCATGACGCCGCCCCTGTTCCTGACGCCAGGCGAAATACCCCGCCCGGTCCATGGGAAAATCGCTGCGTGGCAACAACCAGCGTTCGATATGCTGCCCCCGGCAGGCAATGCGCAGCACATCGGGCGCGTCGGGAAACAGACGGTCCTGTTCCGCCGTCATCCGCTGACCATAGATCAACGCCGCAGGCTGCCCATCCACCTGCGTCGGATCGGCGGCATTGGCGGCATCAATCGCGGTCAGGGCCTGAGTCAGGCGATCGGTCGTGCGGTCAGGCAGGGTGTCGGTCATGGGATGGTATCCTTTTGGCACAGTCTTGCGCGACCTGCGCCCAGACGCAAGCGGGCAGGGGGGCCAGCCCCCCATCCGCGTGCCGCGGATTCCCCCCGGGATATTTGGGCCAAGATGAAAGAGGCGGCCCGCTTTATCTTCTGTGCAAAAATATCCCACGGGGGTCCGGGGGTGTGAAACCCCCGGCGGTCGCGGGACGCAGTTACGACGGGTCGGATTCCAGCGACAGATCGGCCACGGGGGCGGTCAGGTCGTCGGTGGTCAGCGGTCCGGCGGGGCGGGCCAGACGCGCGCGGGTGATCCAGAACAGCCGTTCCTGCGCCCGCGTGATCGCCACATAGGTCAGGCGTTTCCACAGAGGGATGCCGGCCTCGGACCGGTTGGACCAAGCGGCGGCGCTGATGTCGGGGCCAAAGACCTGCACATCGGGCCATTGCGACCCTTGGGCTTTGTGGATCGTGACCGCCGCGCCGTGCAGGAACGCCGCCCCCATCCGCGCGGCATAGGGGATAAAGGGTTCGTCCTCATCCGGCATTTCGATTTTCACGATGCTGGCGGCGGACAGGCGCGGATCCTCGGCCCCGATGACGTGCAGGCGGGAAAAACCGGGTTTGCGGCCGGGGCCAAGGTAAACGACCTGCGCGCCTTTGATCAGGCCGCGCGCCTCAAGGTCGATGCGTTTTTTGCGATGCTTCAGCGGCAGTTCCAGCCCGTCGCAGATCAGCGGCTCGCCCGGCAACAGCGCATCGCCCGGCGCGCCATAGGCGGTTCGGAATGCGTGGATCAGCCGGATGCGCGTGGCGTTCCGCCAGACCAGAACCGGGCTGCGCGCCATCAGATCGCTTTCGACGCGTTCGGCCCAGACCACGCGGTCATCGCGGGCGGCGGCCTGACGGATCAGCCGTTCAAAATCATCAAAACCTAAGGCGTCGTCGGCCAGTGCGTGGGCCAAATCCAGAATCGGGTTGTCGCCCGCCTGCCGGTGGATGCGGTTCAGGACCAGCCGTTGCGGCGCGGCCAGACGGTCGAACACCATTTCCCCCGACAGCCCCACCGGGGCCAGCTGCGCCGGGTCGCCAAACAGCACCAGCACCGGGAAAATCTCGCGCAGATCGTCGAATTGCTTTTCGTCCAGCATCGACGCTTCGTCGATCAGGCCGATATCCAGCCCTTCGTCGCGGCGTTTCCAGCCCCGGATAAAGTCCGACCCGCGCAGCCCCGCCGCCGCCAAAGCGCCGGGGATCGAGGCGTGCAGATCATAAAACGCCTTGGCCCGGTCCAGTGCGGTGTCCGACAGCCCTTCGATCGCGGGGCGGTCGCCGGTGCCGGTCAGCCATTCCGCGATGTTTTCATATTCGGGGTCATAAACCGGGGTATACAGAATCCGGTGAATCGTCGTGGCCGGCACGCCGCGCATCCGCAGCACAAAGGCCGCTTTGTTCGTGGGGGCCAGAATGGCGACGCTGCGTGCGTCTTTGCGGCGGCGGGGTTCGTAATCGGGGCTGATCAGATCGACGCCCGCCGCCAAGAGCGCCTGCGTGATCTGCGACAGCAGCAGGGTTTTGCCCGAACCGGCCTTGCCGATCACGGCCATGACGCGGCCTTTGCCGGGTTCGGGGGGGCGCAATTCCTCGGCCACCAGATCAATTCCGGCGCTCGCGAAGGTGTCGGTCAGCGCGTCCCAAGCCTCGGCCTGGTCGGGGGAAAGGGTGGGGGAGGTCACAGGTAATTCCGGGTTAAAAACGCCTCGAACAACGGCACGGTAAAGGCGATGTCGCCGTGGCCGGGGCTGTAGATCATGCCTTTGCTGATGATGCTGGCGCGGCGTGGCCCCAAGGCTTGCGCGGTTTCGCCCATCAGATCGGCCACATCGGACGACCGATAGGGACCGGCCCCCAGACGCGCCATGGCGATGACATATTCGCGTTCTTTGGGGGTCAGCCGGTCAAAGCGGACTTTGAAAAACCCCTGATCCAGACGGCGCAGGGCGTTTTCGGTGGCGCTGTCCACGTCGCCCGCCGTGATGGGCGACTGGGCCGCGGCGTTCCATGCCTGAAACCCCCATTCTTGCAGGAAATAGGGATAGCCCTGCGTTTCCGCCACCATCCGCGCCAGTGCGTCATCGGTGATGGTTTCGCCTTCGTCCAGAATGGGTTGGCGCAGCGCGTCGGTGGCGGCGTCCGGGGACAGCGCGCCGATGGCGGGGTATTCAAACAGCCGTTCGGCATAGGATTTGGCATCCCCCGACAGCGCCGCGACCTGCGGCAGACCGGCGCCGAAAAACAAAATCGGCAGGTTGCGTTGATTGGCCCGGTGGATCGCCACGATCAGCGCGGCCAGATCGGGTTCTTTCAGATATTGCACTTCGTCGATCAGCAGGGTCCACGCCTTGCCCGCTGCGGCCGCCGCCTGACCGATGGTCAGGAACAGTTCGGGTAAATCCAGTTCCAGATTGCCACTGTCGGCGACGCCCGGTTCGGGGTCCACGGAAATGGAAATATCGCCAAAGCTGATCTTGAACGTCTTGGCAAAGCTGCGCAGCGCGCGCATGGCGGCCAGACCGGCGGTTTTGGCGGTCTCGATCACCGATAATTTGCGCACGATCTGTTGGGCGGCGGGAAACAACAGGCTGGCCAGAGGCTCACCCTCGCGCGCTTCGATAAAGCT
Organism: Paracoccus sp. (in: a-proteobacteria); assembly: GCF_030538495.1. GTDB lineage: Bacteria > Pseudomonadota > Alphaproteobacteria > Rhodobacterales > Rhodobacteraceae > Paracoccus. The sequence continues at coordinate 115,555 of NZ_JAUNTW010000006.1, read as the reverse complement.
GGTCAGGTGGCCGGCATCGCTGGCCTGCGTTTCGATGCGGTTCAGCAGCACGGTTTTGCCCACGCCGCGCAGGCCCAGCAGCATTTGCGACCGGGCGGGGCGGCCCATCAGGGCGCGCTGAATGGCGAAATCGGCGGATTGGATCACGCCGTGACGCCCCGCCAGTTCCGGCGGCTGCGCGCCCGCGCCGGGGGCAAAGGGATTGCGAACAGGGTCCATCTAACCAAATCTGCGGCTGTATAAGGTGGATGTGTTATACAGGGTTAGAGACGGTTAGAAACGCCTAAATTCACACCACCCCCATGGCGCGCATCGCCCGCGCCACGCGCTGAAACCCCGCGATATTGGCGCCCAGCATGTAATCATCGCCATTGCCATATTCGGCGGCGGTGCTGGTGCAGGTGTCGTGCAGATCGGTCATGATCCGTTGCAGATGGCGGTTGGTGCGGTCGCGGTCCCAGTCGTCCAGCGTGGCGTTTTGCTGCATTTCCAGCACCGATGCGGCGACCCCGCCCGCATTGGCGGCCTTGGCCGGGGCGAACAGCACGCCCGCTTTGCGAAAGGCGTCGGTCGCGTCGGCGGTGCAGGGCATATTCGCGCCCTCGGCCACGATGTTCACGCCGTTTTTGATCAGGCGTGCGGCGTCGGCGGCGTCCAGTTCGTTTTCGGTGGCGGCGGGAATGGCGATGTCGCAGGCCACGCCCCACGGGGTTTTGTCTTTGTGAAACCGCGCGTTTTTGCGGGTCTTGGCATAGGCGGCCAGCGATTCCCCCTGATCCTGTTTGACCTGTTTCAGCAATTCTACGTCGATGCCGTCATCGTCCTGAACAAAGCCGCCGCTGTCGGAACAGGCCCGCACCACACCGCCCGCATCGCGTATCTTTTCAATGGCATAGATCGACACATCGCCCGCCCCCGACACGATGCAGGTTTTGCCGTCCAAATTGTCGTTATGCGTTTCCAGCATCCGTTGCAGAAAAAAGACGGTGCCGTAGCCCGTGGCCTCGGCCCGGCCGCGCAGACCGCCCAGCGTCAGCGCCTTGCCGGTGATGACGCCGTTCTCGGACCGGTTTGTCAGGCGGCGGTAATGGCCGAACATAAATCCGACTTCGCGTTCGCCTACGCCTTTGTCGCCGGCGGGAATGTCGATGTCATCGCCCAGATGCCGCCACATTTCGGTGATGAAGGACTGGCAGAACCGCATCACTTCGTCCTCGGACCGGCCGTGCGGGTCAAAATCCGCGCCGCCTTTGCCCGCGCCGATGGGCAGCCCGGTCAGCGCGTTTTTGAACATCTGTTCAAAGCCCAGAAATTTCACCGTCCCCAGCGTCAGGCCCGGATCAAACCGCAGCCCGCCCTTATACGGACCCAAGGCGGAACTGTATTGCACCCGAAAGCCGCGATTGACCTGCACCTGATGGTCGTCATCCACCCATGGCACGCGAAAGATGATCTGGCGTTCGGGTTCGCAAATGCGCTGAATCAGCGCGTGATCCAGATAATCGGGGTGTTTTTTGACCAAAGGTTGCAGGCTGGCCAGAACCTGCCGCAGCGCCTGATGAAAGTCATCTTCGCCCGGATTGCGCGCGATGATGGCGTCGGTGATGGCGGTCAGGTCTTTGGTCATGGGCTGGGCCTTTGCGTTGTCACACAAGGGCCAACACGCGGGCGGGGTCAGGGTTCCCCCATGCCATAGCGGCGGAACGGGCCGTGACGGCCCGTTCCGCGTTTGTCAGCCCTTGGGACCGGCCTCTAGCGCGTCTTCGAACGTGCGCAGGCCGGTGACGGGCGATTGCACCAGCACGGCCATATTGCCGGGTTTGTGCTGGTTTTTATACATTTTCGTATGCGCCTGCGGGATTTCGGCCCATGGGAACACCTCGGACATGCAAGGGTCCAGACGGCGTTCCAGCATCAGCTGGTTCGCGGCACTGGCCTGTTTCAAATGCGCGAAGTGGCTGCCCTGAACGCGCTTCTGGTGCATCCACAGATAGCGCACGTCAAAGGTGCAGTTGAACCCGGTGGTCCCGGCGCAGATCACGATCATGCCGCCTTTTTTGCAGACCAGCGTGGACACGGGAAACGTCGCTTCGCCCGGATGTTCAAACACGATGTCCACATTGTTGCCTTTGCCGGTGATGTCCCAGATGGCCTTGCCGAATTTGCGCGCCTCGGTGAACCATTCTTTGTATTCGGGGGTGTTCACCTTGGGCAGTTGGCCCCAGCAGTTGAATTCTTTGCGGTTGATCACGCCCTTGGCGCCCAGACCCAGAACGAAATCGCGTTTGTCTTCTTCGGAAATCACGCCGATGGCGTTGCCGCCCGCCGCGTTGATCAGCTGAATGGCATAGGATCCCAAACCGCCCGAGGCACCCCAGACCAGCACATTCATGCCGGGCTTCAGTTCGTGCGGTTCATGGCCGAACAGCATCCGATAGGCCGTGGCCAGCGTCAGAGTGTAACAGGCCGACTCTTCCCAGGTCAGGTGACGCGGGCGGGGCATCAATTGCTGCGCCTGCACACGGGTGAATTGCGCGAATGACCCGTCGGGGGTTTCGTAACCCCAAATCCGCTGGCTGGGGCTGTGCATCGGGTCGCCGCCGTTGCAATGTTCGTCGTCGCCGTCGTCTTGGTTGCAGTGGATGACCACTTCGTCACCGACCTTCCAGCGTTTCACCTTGCTGCCGACGGCCCAGACGATGCCGGAGGCATCCGACCCCGCAATGTGAAACGGCGCGCCATGGCCATCAAAGGGGCTGATCGGCTGGCCCAGACCGGCCCAGATCCCGTTGTAATTCACACCCGCCGCCATCACCAGAACCAGCACTTCGTGGCTGTCGATGTCGGGAACGTCCACCACCTCTTGCAGCATGGCCTGTTCGGGTTCGCCATGCCGGTCGCGGCGAATGGCCCATGCGTGCATCTGTTTGGGAACAAAGCCCAGAGGGGGCATTTCGCCCACAGCATACAAATCTTTTTCCGGCGCATCATAGGGCGCGATCGGGGTCGGGGCGTCCAGGGCCATCGGTGTCTCCTTCGTGGTGCCGCAGTGCAGAATCGGCGCGGTCGTCCGACAAGGCGTAACCGCCGCTGCGCAATATTGCAACCATATGAAGGCCTGATGTGAAAGAATATGTCGCTTATTGCGCCGTTGCCGTGGCTGGCGTTGCCGAAATGCTGCGCCGCGGCCATTGGCCCAGCACCAGCCCGCGCGTGATCGGATGCTGGCTGGACAGGCGGTGAATGATCCACGGCACCGCAAATCCTGCCGCCACGCCCAGCACGAAAATGACCGGAATGGAGGTGACGCCCAGCCCTTCGGCCAGTCGGCGCGCGCCCGATGTCCCAAAGACATGATACAGGTAAATCGTAAACGACACCGCGCCGAACCCCGCCAGAGCCGGCACCTGCGGCAGCGTCAGAAACACCACCACGCACACCCCGACCGAGGTCAGGATCGACTGCAAATCATACCGCCCCAGCGACAATTGCCCCGTTTCGTGCAGCGTCGCGATGTTCCACGCCACTCCGATCGACAGCGCGGTCGCGGCGATGATGATCAGTTCTCCCCGCCGGGATGCGATCCAGTCGCGATACCGCCACAGATTCACGCCCAGCAGGAAATACGGAAACAGATACACCGCGCCCTGTGCGGAAAACAGCTCCACCGGGCTGCGCAGCCCCGCCCAGACCGCGACCAGCCCCGCCAGCATGATCGGCACGGAAAACCGCTGCCTCAGAGCCGCATCCAGCGGCGCAAAGACCAGAAAAATCACGAAAATCGCCTGAAGGAACCAGAAATGCGCATAGCCCTGCACAAAGGGCAGGTGGAAATTGTCATGCAGGGCAAAGGGCGTGTTCAGCAGATTGGAAAACGCGATGAACAGGATGATCGCCACGGCCCCCGGAACCAGCAGGCGTGCCGCTTTGCCCCGGAAAAATGTCGTCAGCTGGCTGATCTGCGGCGGTCGGATCGCATAGAGCAGCCCCGAAATCGCCGCGAACAACGGCATCCGCACGTCGATCAACAGGTCGGCAAAGATGCGCAGGGGTGACGGATAGCCCTGCTGCAAGGCCGTGGCCCCCGTCGGGCCGATGACATGGTAACTGACCAGGCACAGCACCGCCAAAAGGCGCGCGGTTTCGACGGGATAGCGCAGCGGGCGGGTCATGGCGGCTCGGGGCTGATCGGGTTGATGCAACCATAACGGATCGTTGTTCGGATTGCATCATCTTTTGATGATGCGCCGGGGTCCGGTTGGGCGCGATATTTGCCGCATTGCAGCGAATTGACGGCGCATGATTGTTGCGATAGGGGTGTCCTGACCGTAAGATTGTTTCAGGGGCGCCGCATGACCCAAAAAGATAAACCTTGGCTGTTCCGCACCTATGCGGGCCATTCGACGGCTGCGAAATCGAACGAATTGTATCGCTCGAACCTGTCGAAAGGGCAGACCGGCCTGTCCGTCGCCTTCGATCTGCCGACGCAGACCGGCTATGACAGCGATCACATTCTGGCCCGGGGCGAGGTCGGCAAGGTCGGCGTTCCCATCTGTCACTTGGGCGATATGCGCGCGCTGTTCGATCAGATCCCGCTGGATCAGATGAACACATCCATGACAATCAACGCGACCGCGCCGTGGCTGTTGGCGCTGTATATCGCCGTTGCGCAGGAACAGGGCGCGGATATTTCGGCGCTGCAAGGCACGGTGCAGAACGACCTGATCAAAGAATATCTGTCGCGCGGCACCTATATCTGCCCGCCGAAACCGTCGCTGGCGATGATTACGGATGTTGCGGCCTATACCCGCGAACATCTGCCGAAATGGAACCCGATGAATGTGTGTTCCTATCACCTGCAAGAAGCTGGCGCGACGCCGGAACAGGAGCTGGCCTATGCCTTGGCCACGGCAATCGCGGTTCTGGACGATCTGCGCGGCAAAGTCCCGGCGGATGAATTCCCGGCCATGGTCGGGCGCATTTCGTTCTTTGTGAATGCGGGGATCCGGTTCGTGACGGAAATGTGCAAAATGCGCGCCTTTACCGAATTATGGGACGACATCACCGCCCATCGTTACGGCATCACGGATGAACGGTTCCGCCGGTTCCGTTACGGCGTGCAGGTCAACAGTCTGGGCCTGACCGAACAGCAGCCGGAAAACAATGTTTATCGCATCCTGTTGGAAATGCTGGCCGTCACGCTGTCGAAAAACGCCCGCGCGCGCGCCGTGCAATTGCCGGCCTGGAACGAGGCTTTGGGCCTGCCGCGCCCCTGGGATCAGCAATGGTCGCTGCGGATGCAACAGATCGTCGCCTATGAAACCGATCTGTTGGAATATGGCGATCTGTTCGACGGCAACCCCGTGATCGCGGCCAAGGTGGACGCGCTGAAAGACGGCGCGCGCGCGGAATTGCAGTTGCTGGACGATATGGGCGGCGCGATTGCGGCGATTGATTACATGAAGTCGCGGCTGGTCGAATCAAACGCCGCGCGGCTGAACCGGATTGAATCGCATGATACCGTGGTGGTCGGTGTCAATCGCTGGCAACAGGGAGAGCCGTCGCCTCTGACCGCGGGGGATGGCGGAATTATGGTTGTCGATCCGGCGGTTGAGCAGGACCAGATCGCGCGGCTGACCGAATGGCGCGCGGGCCGGGACGATGGGGCGGTGCGGGCGGCCTTGGACGCGCTGCGTCAGGCGGCGGCTGCGGGCGAAAATATCATGCCCGCGTCGATCGCGGCGGCCAAGGCGGGCGCGACCACCGGCGAATGGGCTGGGGTGATGCGCGCGGTGCATGGCGAATATCGCGGCCCGACTGGCGTGTCGGTCAGCCCGTCCAACCAGACCGAGGGGCTGGACCACATCCGCGACGCCGTGGATCAGGTCAGCACCCAATTGGGGCGGCGGTTGAAATTCGTGGTCGGCAAGCCGGGGCTGGACGGCCATTCCAACGGCGCCGAACAGATTGCCTTTCGCGCGCGCGATTGCGGCATGGACATTACATACGAAGGCATCCGCCTGACCCCCGAACAGATCGTCGCCCGCGCCGTGGCCGATCAGGCGCATGTCGTGGGCTTGTCGATCCTGTCGGGCAGTCACCTGCCCCTGATCGCGGATCTGATGGAGCGGATGCGCGATGCGGGGCTGTCCGATGTGCCGGTGATCGTCGGCGGCATCATCCCCGATGACGACGCCGCGCGGCTGTTGGGGATGGGGGTCGCGCGAGTCTATACGCCCAAGGATTTTCAGTTGAACACGATTATGATGGATATTGTGGCTATGGTCACGCCGGGGGAGAGGGCGGCGTAAGGTGGAGAGGCCGGTTTAGGTTGAGAGGCCGGGGGGCCAGCCCCCCGGACCCCCCGGGATATTTATGCACAGAAGATAAGGCGGGCGTTCAGATCGGTTCTGTGGCGCGGGTGAGCCAGTCGCGTGTGGTTTCGTCCAGCAGGTCCGAGAGTTCCGTGCGGGTGCGGGCGTGATAGGCGTTGATCCAGTCCCGTTCATCCAGCGACAGCGCGCCAGCATCGACCAGCCGCGTGTCAATGGGGCAGAGCGTCAGCGTGTCAAAGCCCAGCATCTGCCGCCCCGGTTCCGCGTCCGCCGGTGTCACCACGATCAGGTTTTCAATGCGGATGCCGAATGCGCCTTCGCGGTAATAGCCCGGTTCATTCGACAGGATCATCCCCGGTTCCAGCGGCAGCGTGCTGGCGCGGCTGATGCGCACCGGGCCTTCGTGGACGCACAGCGCCGCGCCGACGCCGTGGCCGGTGCCGTGGTCGTAATCCAAACCCTGCGCCCACAGGAATTGCCGCGCCAGAGCGTCCAGATGCGCGCCGGCAACCCCTGTCGGAAAGCGCGCCTGACTGACCGCGATCATCCCGCGCAGCACCGCCGTATAGGGCGCGACGGCCCGCGCATCGGGTTCGCCCAGTGCCACCGTGCGGGTGATGTCGGTTGTGCCGTCCGCATATTGCCCGCCCGAATCAATCAACAGCAATTCGCCGGGGGCCAGCGGGCGGTTGCTGGCTTCGGTCACGCGGTAATGCACAATCGCGCCGTTTGGCCCCGCGCCCATAATCGTGTCAAAGCTGATGTCATGCGCGCCCGCATCCCGGCGGAACTGTTCCAGCCGCTGCACGACGTCGATTTCCGTCAGATCACCGGGGTTTTGGCCATCCAGCCAGCACAGCAGCCGCACCATGGCCGCGCCGTCGCGGCGATGCGCGGCCTGCATCCCGGTCAGCTCGGATGGGTTTTTCCGCGCTTTGGGCATGATCGCCGGATCGCGGCCCGGCGTGATCGGCGTTCCGTGGGATTCGAGGATCCGAAACGCCGCCTCGGGCGCGGTGTCGGGGTCCAGCAGCACCGGACCTTCCAGATGGGTCAGCGCGGCAGCGAAGCCTTCGGGCGGCAGGATCGACACGCCGTCGCCCAGATGCGCGCGCAAAGCGTCGTCGAATTTCGCGGGATCGGCAAACAGCGCCACCCGGCCATCGGCCCAGATCACCGCAAAGGATTGCACCACCGGATTGCGCGGCACATCCGCGCCCCGGATGTTCAGCAGCCACGACACCGAATCGGGCAGGGTCAGCACCGCCGCCGCCTGTCCCGCCTGCGCCAGATCAGCGGCGATCCGGGCGCGTTTGTCGCCCGCCGTTTCACCCGCATGATCCGCGTCATGGATGCGCGCGGCCCCGACCGGCGGTGCGGGGCGGTCGGACCAGATCGCATCGACCGGGTTTTGATCCACGGCGATCAGCCCGATGCCGCTGCCCGCCAATGCCTTATCCAAGGCCGCGATGTCCGCCCGCGTGTGCAGCCACGGGTCAAAGCCCACGCGCCCCCCTGCGGGCAGAGCCTGACGCAGCCAATCCGCCGCGCCGGTTTCGGGCCAATGGACCGGCGTAAACTGCGCGCCGTCCACCTGTGCGCGGACCTGCACGCGATAGCGTCCGTCGATGAACACCCCCGCCTGATCGGGCAGCACGATGGCGAACCCTGCGCTGCCGGTGAAACCGGTCAGCCAGCCCAGCCGCGCGTCGCAATCGGCGACATATTCGCCCTGATGCACATCGGCGCGCGGGATGATGAACCCGTCCAGCCCATCCGCCGCCAGCCGCGCGCGCAGGACATTTAACCGGGCCGCATGTGCGCCGCCGCCCGCCGGTTCGTCAAAGGTCTGAAATAGAGTCACAATTCGATGGCCTTCATCACGGTGGGTTCAATGACCTGCACGCCGGGCAACCCGTCACGCAAAGCCTCTGCCGACTGTTCCAGCAGCGGAAAGGTTTTGTAATGGCACGGGATCACCACCCGGAAATCGAAATATTTCCGCGCGGCCCATGCGGCGCGTTTCATATCCATGGTGAAATGACCGCCCGCCGACAGGATGCCGATATCGGGCTGATGATATTCGCCCATCCACGCCATATCGGCCATTATATCGGTGTCGCCGCTGACATAGATCACATGCCCGTCGCCCGCGATCATATAGCCCGATTCATGTCCCGCATAGATCGGCCCATCCGGCCCGTCCAGCGAACTGGAATGGCTGGCATTCACCATCGTGACGCGCGCGCCGTTCAGATCGACCGTGCCGCCTTTGTTAAAGCCGATGCCGGTGATCTGTTCGGGGCCTTCCCATGAATTGATCAGGTCATAGATGCCGACGATGGGGATGTTCAATTCCTTGGCAATGGCCAGCGTGTCGCCGGAATGGTCGCCATGGCCGTGGGTCAGCAGAATATGCGTCGCCCCGCGCAGGGCGTCGTCGCGGGCATCTTCGGGGAACATCGGATTGCCCGACAGCCACGGATCAATCAGGATCACCGCGTTTTCGATTTCCAGACGAAAGCCGGAATGGCCAAGCCAAGTCAGTTTCATGTCATCCCCTTTGGTGTCACCGTTTGGATGCAGGTTAGCGGGCGCGGCGCGGGCTGACCAGACCGTCAGACCGGCCCATCACACAGGTGCCGCATCATCCAGACGCAGCCGCAGCCGTTCGCGCCCGCCCCATGTGGACAGCTCCAGCTTGCCAGCCAGATGGAACCGCCGCCCCTTGGCGCCAATCAGACCGGGGCCAAGCGGGGTGTTCATCGCGCCCCATGCGACGGCCTCGATCGCCGGGCCGCCGGGGCTGCGAAAGGACAGCCGCAGATGCCCGTCACCCATGGTCGCGGCGCTGTCGATCAACTGATCGCCGAATGCAAAGCGCGGCGCCGGGGCGGCCTGACCAAAGGGGCCGGCGTCTTCCAGCATCCGAAACATATCCGGCGTGGCCCCCGCCGGGTCCAGAAGGCCCGATATGCGCAGATCGCCCACCCCGCTGCGCGCGGCCAGTTGCGGCGCGATCAGTTCGGCCAGACGATCCATAGCGGCGGGGATGCGGTCCGCATCCACGGTCAGACCGGCGGCCATTTCGTGACCGCCGCCCTTGATCAGCAGCCCTTCGCGGGCCAGCCGCTGAATGGCGCGGCCCAGATCGACGCCCGGAACCGACCGGGCCGATCCTTTGCCGATGCCGCCATCCACGCCGATCACGACCGAAGGCAGGTTCGACGATTCCTTGACCCGCGCGGCGACGATGCCGACCACGCCGGGATGCCAGCCCTCGCCCGCGGCCCATGACAGGCGGGTGTCGCCGCGCGCCTCGACCTGAGCCACAGCCTCGGCCCTTACCGCGGCTTCAATGGCGCGGCGGTCGCGGTTCAATTCGTCCAGTTGCGCGGCCAGACGTTCGGCATGGGCCGGATCGCGGCTCGCCAAGGTCAGCGCGCCCAGATCGGCACGGCCCACACGCCCGCCCGCATTGATGCGCGGCCCCAGCAGAAACCCCAGATGAAAGGCGCTGGGCGGGCCATCCAGCCGCGCCACATCCGACAGCGCCACCAGACCGGGCCGCGCCCGCCGCGCCATCACGGCCAGCCCCTGCCGGACAAAGGCGCGGTTCACACCGACCAGCGGTGCCACATCCGCGACCGTGGCCAAGGCTACCAAATCCAGCATCGCCATCAGATCGGGTTCCGCCCGGCCCATGCCCCGCAGCACGCGCCCCGCCTGAACCAGCGTCAGAAACACCACACCCGCCGCGCACAGATGCCCTAACGCGCCGTCTTCGTCCGCGCGATTGGGGTTCACCACGGCCAAGGCGGGGGGCAGGGTTTCACCCCCCAAATGGTGATCCAGAACAATGACATCGCAACCTTGGGCGGCGGCAAGCGCATCATGCGACAGCGTGCCGCAATCCACGCAGATAATCAGATCATGCGCGGCGGCCAGCCCGGACATGGCGGGGGCGTTCGGGCCATAGCCTTCGTCGATGCGGTCGGGAATATACAGCGTGGCGTCGCGGCCCTGCTGACGCAGCCAATCCAACAACAAGGCCGCCGATGACCCGCCATCGACATCATAATCGGCGAACACCGCGATGCGCTGCCCCTGAATGGCGGCCTGAACCAACCGTTCAGCGGCCACCCCCATATCACGCAGGGTCAAGGGATCGGGCAGTAAATCCCGCAATTTCGGGGCCAGAAACGCCGCCGCATCGGCGGCCGGAACCCCGCGTTCGGCCAACACCCGCGCCACCGGCAACGGCAACGCGGCCTGCTGGGCCAATCCTTCGGCCAATCGTTCCAGCGTCGCATCAGGACCGATCCAACACCGCCCCGTCAGCGACGATTCCACACCCAAATAGGCCATGCTGCTTCGTCTTACCTGAACATCCGACCCCGCCGGACAATGCGCCACCCTAACAGAAACGCCGCCCGATGCGCCAGCCACGCCCTATCTCTTGTGCATAAATATCCCGGGGGTCCGGGGGCTGGCCCCCGGCCTATCCTTTCGCGGGGGGGCTGGCCCCCCCCGCGAACCGTCAACTCACTTAATCGGGTTGCGGTAAATCATCCGGCGGACCGACCCGGTTTTCGACCGCATCAGGATGGTTTCGGTCGTCAGATAACCCGGTTCGCGCTTCACACCCGCCACGATGGACCCGTTGGTCACGCCGGTCGCGGCAAAGATCACATCCGCCGTCACCAGTTCATCGCGGGAATAGATGCGGTCCAGATCGGTGATCCCGGCCTTGGCGGCGCGGGCGCGTTCGTCGTCATTGCGGAACAACAGTTTTCCCCACATCTGCCCGCCCATACATTTCAGCGCCGATGCGGCCAGCACGCCTTCGGGGGCGCCGCCGCTGCCCATATACATATCAATGCCGGTCAGTTCCGATTCGGCGCAGTGGATGACGCCCGCCACATCGCCATCGGTGATCAGGCGAATGGCCGCGCCAGTGCTGCGCACTTCGGCGATCAGGTCTTCGTGGCGGGGGCGTTCCAGAATACAGACGGTAATGTCGCTGTCTTTGCAGCCGCGCGCCGCCGCCAGTGCGCGAACGCGTTCAGCGGGCGACATATCCAGACTGACCACATTTTCAGGATAGCCGGGGCCAACAGCCAGCTTTTCCATATACACATCCGGCGCGTGCAGCAGCGTGCCGCGCGGAGCCATGGCGATCACGGTCAGCGCGTTCGGCATATCCTTGGCGGTCAGGGTCGTGCCTTCCAGCGGGTCAAGCGCGATGTCCACTTCGGGGCCTTGGCCGGTGCCGACCTCTTCGCCAATATACAGCATCGGGGCTTCGTCGCGTTCGCCTTCGCCGATGACGACCACGCCTTTGATGTCCAGCTTGTTCAACTGGTCGCGCATGGCGTTGACGGCGGCCTGATCGGCGGCCTTTTCATCGCCGCGCCCGATCAGCGTGGCCGAAGCATGGGCCGCCGCTTCGCTGACGCGGGCCAGGCCCAAAGACAACATGCGATCGTTAAAATCCGTGGCCGCGGTCATGGCATTTTCCCTTTTCATGACGGTTTTGGGGTCTTGTTGCAGGGCTTTGGGGCGGCGGCAACCCTGACATCGCTAACAGTTCAGCTTTCGGTTAATTCCAGTGCAAGCGCGTGGATGCGCGGCACAATATCGCCCAGCGTCTGATGCACCAGCCGGTGCCGTTGAATCCGGGTCAGGCCGGCAAAATCGGGGCTGGCCATGCGGATGCGAAAATGGCTTTGCCCGCCGTCGCGATAGCCCGAATGGCCCCGGTGGGATTCGCTTTCGTCGATGATCTCTAACGCTGTGGGGCGCAGCGCCGCCAGTTTTTGTGCCATTTCATCCGCGATCATGTGATTTCCCTTTCGTCAAGACCTTACAAGTTTCGCAAAATACCCTAAACTGCTGCCTCCGAGTCGCATAGGTATTACGATCATGTCCAAGAACGACCCGTTTGGCTTTGACATTTCAGCCGCTAAGGACAAAAAGCGGAAAACCAAAGGTCGGCGCGGCATGTCCGGCGCGTTTGAAACATCAACCCGGATGTGTGAACGCGAAGGCTGCGATGAACCCGGCCAGTATCGCGCGCCGAAAAACCCGCGCAATCTGGATGATTATTTCTGGTTCTGCAAAGAACATGTCCGCGAATACAACGCCAACTGGAATTATTTCCAAGGCCAGTCCGAAGAAGAATTCCAGCAATTCATCGACAACGCGACCGTGTGGGAACGCCCGACGCAGCCCTTTGGCCGGTCGGCGCAGGAACAGAAATGGGCACGCCATGGCGTCAGCGATCCGCTGGAAATTCTGGGCGCCAACGGCACCGCGCCCGAGGCCCGCGCACAGGCGACCCGCAAACTGCCCCCGACCGAACGCCGCGCTTTGGACATTCTGGAAGCCAAAGACAGCTGGACCCGCGCGGAAATCCGCAAGCAATACAAATCGCTGGTCAAGGATCTGCATCCCGACATGAATGGCGGCGACCGATCCGACGAAGACCGCCTGTCCGAAGTCGTCTGGGCTTGGGAACAGATCAAGGAAAGCCGGTTTATCCGCGATTAACCCGGCCCGTGCGGCAGTCGCTAAAGTTTTAGGCAATAAGTCACGCAGTGCGGGCAAAAAATGCTGTTATGGCATGCGCTAATTGTGCATATGAAGGCCGGTAGATCGTTCGCTATGGGCAAAAAATGCGCGATGTCTGGGTAAAGGGTGTGTTTTTGGCGCTGCTGTCGTTTTGGGCGGTGTCCGTGGCATGGGCCGATCCCTTGCGGGTGGAATTTGTGGCGGTGACCGATGCCGCCATGTCCGCCGACATCACCCTGACCGGCACAATTCAGGCACGCGACACCGTCCAGCTGGGCTTTCGCTATGGCGGGCGGATCGAACAGGTGCTGGTCCGCGAAGGGGATCGCGTGGCGCGGGGTCAGCCCTTGGCGCGGCTGAGCGCGGTTCAGCAGGAACAGGCCCTGATCGTGGCCGAAGCCGGGTTTCAGGCCGCAATGGCCGTGCAGGCGCAGGCCGATCAGGCCAATGACCGCGCGGCGGGGCTGTTGGCGCGCGGGGCCGGGACGCGGGCGGCGCGTGACGGCGCGGAACAGGCGCTGTCGCAGGCCGCGGCGGCACTGGAACAGGCTGACAGTCAGCGCCAACAGGCCCGCCGCGCGGTCGAAGATACCGTTCTGCGCGCCCCCGATGATGGGGTGATCGTGTCGAAATCGGTCGCGCCCGGTCAGGTGGTGGCGGCGGCGCAGCCGGTTCTGACTCTGGCGGCGCTGTCGGGGCTGGATGCGGTGTTTCAGACGGCCGATGACCGTATTCTGGCCGATGTTCTGGGGGCCGATGTGGCCCTGACGCCGCTGGATGTGGCGCATCCCCCCATGCGCGCCCGCATATCCGAAGTGTCTCCGCTGGTCGATCCGCGCACCGGCACGGTCAATCTGCGCGCCTCGATCCTGACGGATGATCCCGATATCGGGCTGTTGGGCGCGGCGGTGCGCGGGCGGGTCACCTTGCCCGATCCGGTGCATCCGTCCGTGCCATGGACCGCGCTGGTGCGCCATGGCGGCGGCGCGGCGGTGTGGGTTGTGGGCGATGATGGCCGGGTCTCGATGCAACCAATTGATATTGCTGGATTTGGCGACGGGTTGGTTTATCTGGCGGGGGGCGTGTCGGTCGGGCAGATGGTGGTCGGGCAGGGCGCGCAGCGGCTCTATCCGGGCCGTTCCGTCACCGCATGGGGGCCAAAATGACGATGCGGCGGCTGAGCGTGCTGGCGGCGGCGGTCGTGGCCCTTGTGGCGGTCGCGCTGCTGCGAATCCCGGCTGTGGCGGATGATCGGGACGATCCCCGCCCGGTTGTGTCCGACATCATCCGCGATCACGGGATCGAAGCACGGTGGCTGCCCGGCGTGGTGCAGTCGCGTACGCAGGTGAATCTGGGCTTTGAAACGCTGGGCCGCATGATCGCCCGCCCGGTGGATGTGGGCGCGCGCGTGCGCGCCGGTGATCTGCTGGCGGAACTGGCCGTCGATGATTTGCAGGCGGTGACGCGCGCCGCCCGCGCCGCCCTTGCCACGGCCGAGGTGAACGACCGCACCGCCCGCGCCGCCTTGGACCGCGCACAGGCGCTCAGCGCGCGCAACGTTGCCCCGGCGGCGCAACTGGAACTGGCGCAGCAGGCGGCCTCGGCGGCGGCGGCGGCGGTTGAACAGGCGCGCTCGGCGCTGATTCAGGCGCAGGATGCCGAAGGGTTCGCGCGCATGACCGCCCCCTTTGATGGCGTGATCAGCGCCGTGTTCGAAGCGCCCGGAACCACCGTCGGCGCCGGGGTGCCGGTGCTGCAACTGTCCGCCTATGATCAGCGCGAGGCCGTGATCGACCTGCCCGAACCCGCTTTGCGTGCGCTGGAACGGGGGGCCGTGTTCACGGTCTGGCACCGCAACGATGCCGACACGCAGGTGCCGGCGGTTCTGGACCGGATCGACCCGGTCGCGGATGCCGCCACCCGCACGCGCCGGGTGTATCTGACGCTGCCGCCCGACGCGCCGTTCCGTCTGGGAGGGCTGGTGCGCGCGCGTCAGGGGCCGGTTGATACGCCCGCTTTGTCGCTGGACCCGCGGGCGGTGATGACCACCGATGACGGCGCCTTTGTCTGGCGGGTGACGCGCGACGGCGCGCAGGCGCGGGTGACGCGTGTTGCGGTCACGCTTGGCCCCGAAATGGCGGGACGCGTGCCGGTGCTGTCGGGGCTGAATCCCGGCGATGAAATCGTCCTGAGGGGCGTCAACTCATTGACAGATGGTCATATTGTTGGCCGCAGGCTGGAACCATGACGAAATTCAACCTGTCCGACTGGGCGCTGCGTCACCGCAGTTTTGTGTGGTTTTTGCTGATCGTGTCGATGATTGCCGGCACGATCAGTTACCTGAATCTGGGCCGGGAAGAAGATCCCGCATTCACCGTCAAAACCATGGTTATCGGCGCGGCTCTGCCCGGTGCGGGGGTCGAAGAAACGCTGCTTCAGGTGACCACCCGCATCGAAGATAAGCTGGACGAACTGGACGAACTGGACTTTTCCCGGTCCGTCACCATGCCCGGTCAGGCCGTGATCTATCTTGAGCTGCGTCCCACCGTGCGCGGGCGCGATATTCAGGATGTCTGGCAGCGTGTGCGCAATATGATGGCGGATATCCGGCACGAATTTCCGCCGGAATTTCAGGGCTTTCAGTTCAATGACAGCTTTGGCGACGTGTTCGGCAATATTTATGCCTTTACCGGTGATGGTTACAGCCCCCGCGAATTGCGCGATCAGGTCGAGGTGATCCGAAAACGCGTGGGCGCGCTGCCCGGAGCCGGTAAAACCGGCCTGCTGGGCGTGCCGGAAGAAGAAATCCATCTGGAATTTTCCGCCGCCCGTCTGGCGGCTTTGGGGCTGAACCAGAATCAGGTGCTGGCCACGCTGGCGCAGCAAAACGCGATCCCTCCGGCGGGGGTGGTCCAGTCGGGGGCCGAACGCGTGATGATCCGCATTGGCGGTCAGTTTGACACCGCCGACGCGATTTCGGCGGTGAATTTGCGTGTGGGGGAACGGTTTTTCAATGTCGCGGATGTGGCGACCGTGACCCGCGCCTATCGCGATCCGCCGCAACAGATGTTCCGCTATAACGGCGAACCGGCGATCGGGCTGCAAATCGCGATGCGCGCGGGCGGCAATATCATCAGCTTTGGTGCGGAACTGGACGCGCTGATGGCGCAGATCGCCGCCGATCTGCCGGTGGGGATCGAGATGGCGAAATTCGCCGATCAGCCGCATGTCGTGGATCACGCCGTGGGCCATTTCGTCACCGCCCTTGCCGAAGCGGTCGTGATCGTGCTGGCGGTCAGTTTCGTCAGTCTGGGCCTGCGCGCGGGGCTGGTGGTGACGTTGACGATTCCGCTGTGTCTGGCGATGACCTTTGTGGTGATGGACCTCTACGGCATCACCCTGCAACGCATTTCGCTGGGGGCGCTGATCATTGCGCTGGGCCTGCTGGTCGATGACGCGATGATCGCGATTGAGACCATGATCTCGCGGCTGGAACTGGGCGAATCGCTGGCTAAGGCGGCCAGTTATGCGTGGACCTCGATCGCGTTTCCGATGCTGACCGGCACGCTGGTGACGGTGGCGGGGTTCATTCCCATCGGGCTGAATAACTCGGCGGCGGGGGAATTTACCTTTTCGCTGTTCGTGGTGATCGCGGTGTCGCTGTCCTTGTCATGGATCGTTGCGGTGCTGTTTGCGCCGTTGTTGGGCGTGACGTTTTTGCCGCGCAGCATGGCGCATCATCATGCGGGGCCGGGGCGGCTGCGGCGCGGGTTTCACCGCCTGTTGCGGGCGACGATGGCGGCGAAATGGGTGACGATTGCGGCCACGTTGGGCCTGTTTGGCGTGTCGGTCTGGGCGATGCAATTCGTCGAACAGCAGTTTTTCCCCAGCTCGGACCGGACCGAGCTGATCATCGACGTGACCGGTCGTCAGAACCTGTCGATTGCGGGGGCGGATGCGGAAATTGCGCGGCTGGAACAGGCGTTGCAGGGCGACCCGGATGTGATGTTCTGGACCACCTATGTGGGCCGCGGCGCACCGCGTTTCGTGTTGGCCATGGATGTGCCGACGGCGGGGCCGCATATGGGGCAGATCGTGATTCAAACGCCCGATCTGGCCGCGCGCGACCGTCTGCGCGCCAAGATCGAAGGCTTGGCCGTGTCCGATTTTCCCGGCACCGATGTGTTTGTGAAAAACCTTGAGGTCGGGCCTCCGGTCGGGAAACCCGTGCAATATCGCGTCACCGGCCCCGACCCGGACCAGACGCGCGACGCGGCGTTAGGTTTGGCGGCGGTGCTGTCGTCGGATGCGCGGCTGCGCGACATCTCGCTGGACTGGAACGAACCGGCGCGTCTGGTCCGGCTGGAGGTCGATCAGGATCAGGCCCGCCTTTTGGGCGTCAGCGGCGTGGACATTGCCGATGCGGTCAGCGCGCTGTTCAGCGGCCGGATCGTCACGCAGCTGCGCGATGATATTTTCCTGATCAATGTGGTGGCGCGCGGCGTGGAAATGGATCGCGGATCGCTGGATTCCGTGCGCGATATGCAACTGACCTTGCCGCAGGGCTGGGCGGTGCCGCTGTCGGCACTGGCGACGCTGACCTATGGCACGGAACAGCCGCTGATTGCGCAGCGCAACGGTCTGCCGACGGTCACGGTGATGGCGGGGATTGCCAGTCAGGATCAGCCCGCGACTTTGGTTGCGGCCATGGCGGGGGCGGTTGCGGATTATGCCGCCGCTCTGCCGCCAACGGTGCAGATCCATGTGGGCGGCACGGTCGAAAATTCGGCCAACAGTCAGGCGCCGATTGCCGCCGTGGTGCCGCTGATGCTGTTGATCATGGCGGTGCTGGTCATGGCGCAGATGCAAAGTTTCCGGCTGTCGCTGATTGTCTTTGCCGCAGCACCTTTGGGGCTGATTGGCGTGGTCGCGGTGCTGGTGCCGTTCGGGGTGCCGATGGGCTTTGTGGCGATTTTGGGGATTTTGGCGCTGATCGGGATTTTGATCCGCAATTCCATCATTCTGGTGCATGAAATTCAGGTCCTGCTGACCAAAGGCCGCAGCCAATGGGACGCCGTGTTCGAGGCATCCGACAGCCGCGCCCGTCCCATTCTGCTGACCGCCGCCGCCGCGTCGCTGGCGCTGATCCCGATTTCGCGTCAGGTGTTTTGGGGGCCGATGGCGTTTTCGATGATGGGCGGGATTATCGCCGGCACGCTGGTGACGCTGGTCTTTGTGCCGGCGCTGTATTGCGCGGTGTTTGGGGTGCGGCCCCCTATGGACGCCGCCCCCGACGGTCAGCCGACCTGATCCAGATAATCACCATAACCCTGCGCGGCCATGTCGTCGCGCGGGACAAAGCGCAGCGCGGCCGAGTTGATGCAATACCGCATCCCGCCCTGATCGCGCGGCCCGTCAGGGAACACATGGCCCAGATGGCTGTCGGCGTGGCGTGAACGCACCTCGACCCGGACCATACCGTGGCTGGTGTCGCGATGTTCGGTCACGTTGTCGGTGATCGGGCGGGTGAAGGCGGGCCAGCCGCAGCCGGAATTGTATTTCGCCCCGCTGGCAAACAGCGGTTCACCCGACACGATATCAACGTAAATCCCCGGTTCGAAATGGTGATCATATTCGCCGGTAAAGGCCCGTTCGGTGCCGTTTTCCTGTGTCACGCGGTATTGTTCCGGCGTCAGCCGTTCGACCGCTTCGCGCGTTTTTTCATAACTCATATTGCCCCCTTTTGCCCCAATATGGGGTCGGGGGCGCGTTTCACAACCCCGCCACAGCGGCGCGGGCGGCGGCGTATTCGGTGGCCAGCTGATCCACGCGCTCGGCCACCGGGGTGACGGCGCGCACCGCGCCGATGCCCTGGCCCGCGCCCCAGATCTGGCTCCAAGCTTTGGCGCCGCTTTTGCTGCCGTCGAATGACATGGTGGAGGGGTCGGCATGACCCAAGGCGTCCGGGTCCATGCCCGCCGCGCGGATCGACGGAGCCAGATAATTGCCCGCAATCCCGGTGAACAGCGTGGAATTGACAATATCCATGGCGCCGCTGTCCACGATCATCTGTTTATAGGCGGGGTCGGCATGGGCTTCGGTCGTGGCGATAAAGGGGCTGCCGATATAGGCCAGATCGGCCCCCATCACCTGCGCCGCCAGAACCGCGCGGCCTGTGGCAATCGCCCCGGACAGCAGCAGCGGGCCATCGAACCAATCCCGGATTTCCTGAATCAGCGCAAAGGGCGACTGCACCCCGGCATGACCACCCGCCCCGGCGGCGACCGCGATCAGGCCGTCTGCGCCCTTGTCAATCGCCTTGCGCGCAAAGGCGTTGTTAATCACATCATGCAGCGCGATGCCGCCGCAGTCATGGGCGGCTTCGTTCACTTCGGGGCGCGCGCCAAGGCTGGTGATCCAGATCGGCACCCGGTGGCGGTGGCAAATCTCGATATCGCGTTCCAGCCGGGCATTGCTGCGATGCACGATCTGGTTCACGGCAAAGGGCGCGGCGGGGCGGTCGGGGTTGGCCTGATTATGACGGTCCAGTTCGTCCGTGATGCGGGTCAGCCATTGATCCAGCAGGGGCGCATCGCCCGCCGCTTCGCGCGCGTTCAGGGCAGGAAAGCTGCCGACGATCCCGGCCTTGCATTGCGCGATGACCAGTTCCGGCCCCGACACGATAAACATGGGCGAGGCCACGACCGGAATACGAAGATTTTGCAGGATGGGCGGCAGCATGTCTTTCCCCTTGTGTTGACGCAGTGTGGAGGCGGCGTGTCCACATGGTCAAGCCGTGACGCAGGGGCATTGACCGCGCCGGATCTGGGGCGCATGGCTGGGCGTGCGTTAACCAAAAGGTGCCTCATGCGTGCGATCTGCGCCCTTTCCCTGATTCTGTCGGCCGGTATGGCCGTGGCTGAAACGCCTGACCGTGTGGTCTGGGGCGGGTTCGGCGTCACCAATCTGCGCGCGGATGAGATTGTCTATGACGGCGATCACCGGCTGAGCTTGTTGGAATGGCGGTCATCCGTGCCGACCGTGACCGTGGGGGTCAAACGGCGGTTCGATGGCGGCTGGACGCTGGGCGGGCAGATGGTCGCCAATATGGGCCAGACGGGGCGGATGACCGATTACGACTGGGAACCCACATTCATGACCGGCACCGGCAAATCGGGTTGGTCGGATTGGTCCACCCATCCCGATACGCGCCTGAACCAGTATTTCGATTTCACCCTGACGGGCGGGCGCGAGGTGACGACCGAAAACGGCACCCGCCTGAACCTGCATGGCGGGGTGAAATATGTGCGCGCCGATTGGACCGCGCATGGCGGGCGCTATGTCTATTCCGAGGACGCGCTGCGCGACACCACCGGCACCTTCCCGGCGGGGCAGGCGGTCGTCACCTATCGTCAGCGACATACGACGATTTTCGCGGGCGTCGATGCGGCGCGCGATCTGGGCGACTGGACGATCAGCGGGGGCTTGCGCGGCGGGGTCAGCGTGGCGCCGCGCGATACCGATTTCCACTGGCTGCGCAATCTGCGTTTTGACAGCCGGTTTGACCCGATGCCCTATGCCGGGGTGACGCTGCGCGCGGATTACCGGATCAATGACCGCCTGACCGGATATGCGCAGGCCGATTACGATCAGCATTTCCGCCGTCGCGGCGATACGGTTTACAGCGAAATCGTCAGCGGCGCGCGGGATGGCGGCACATGGGACACGTCCGGCGCGGCGATGCGGGCGGCCACGCTGTCGGTCGGGCTGGCGGCGCGGTTCTGATCATCAGGCCCCGGTGGTCCGGGGCCTGATCGTGGCAGGTGGTTAATGCAGGGTCGGGTCGCGCGGGCTTTCCCCGACCGCGCCCAGCTTTTCGCCCGCCCGGCCGATATGGTCGCCCACGATCAGCCCGTCATCGCTGGCGCTGATGGTGACGGTCTGGCCGTCCAGCACATCCCCCGACAGCAGCATTTCCGCCAGCGGATCCTGCAAGGCGCGCTGAATGACGCGTTTCAGCGGGCGCGCACCAAACACCGGGTCGTAACCCTGTTCGGCCAGCCAGTGCATCGCGGCATCATCCAGATCCAGCGTGATTTTCCGCCGCGCAAGACGGCGTTCCAGCAAGGCCAGCTGGATGCGCACGATCCCGTCCATATTGTCGCGCGTCAGACGGCGGAAGATGATGATTTCGTCCAGCCGGTTCAGAAACTCGGGGCGGAAATGGCCGCGCACGGCCTCCATCACCTGCGCGCGGGCATCGCCGCTGTCGGCATCCGCCGGCAGATGCGACAGAGCCTGCGCCCCAAGGTTCGACGTCAGCACGATCAGCGCGTTTTTGAAGTCAACCTTGCGGCCCTGACCATCGGTCAACTGCCCGTCATCCAGCACTTGCAGCAGGATGTTGAACACGTCGGGATGCGCCTTTTCGACCTCATCAAACAGGATGACGGTATAGGGGCGGCGGCGGACAGCCTCGGTCAGCACGCCGCCTTCGTCGTAACCGACATAGCCGGGGGGCGCCCCGATCAGGCGGCTAACGGCGTGTTTTTCCATGAATTCGGACATATCAATCCGAACCATGGCGTCTTCGTCGTCGAACATATATTCGGCCATGGCCTTGGTCAGTTCGGTTTTGCCAACCCCCGTCGGCCCCAGGAACAGGAACGATCCCAGCGGGCGCTTTTCATCCGACAGACCGGCGCGGGCGCGGCGGACGGCGCGGGCAATGGCGGTCACGGCCTCGGACTGGCCGATGACGCGGTTGCCCAGAATCGCCTCCATCTGCAACAGCTTGTCGCGTTCGCCCTCCAGCATTTTGCTGGTCGGGATGCCGGTCCAGCGTTCGACCACCTCGGCGATTTGTTCGGGGCGCACGGCCTCTTCGACCATCAGGCTGTCGGCGGCGTCGGCGTCGGCCAACTGCTTTTCCAGACCGGGGATGATGCCATAGGACAATTCGCCCGCGCGGGCCAGATTGCCTTCGCGTTTGGCCTGATCCAGATCGGCGCGCGCGCGGTCCAGCTGTTCTTTCAGGTGGCGCGAGCCTTCCAGCCGGTCGCGTTCGGCCTGCCAGCGGGCGGTCATTTCGGCGCTGCGCTGTTGCAGGTCCGACAGGTCTTTTTCCAGCCGTTCCAGACGGTCGCGGGATGCGGCGTCGTCTTCTTTCTTCAGCGCCTCGGCCTCGATCTGCATTTGCAGGATCTGGCGGTCCAGGGCGTCCAGTTCTTCGGGCTTGCTGTCCACCTCCATCCGCAGGCGGGACGCGGCTTCGTCTACCAGATCAATGGCCTTATCCGGCAGGAACCGGTCGGTGATATAGCGGTTCGACAATTCCGCCGCCGCAACCAGAGCCGCGTCGGAAATACGCACGCCGTGATGCAGTTCGTATTTTTCCTTGATGCCGCGCAGGATGGAAATCGTGTCCTCGACCGTCGGTTGTTCGATCAGAACCGGCTGGAACCGGCGGGCAAGGGCCGCGTCTTTTTCGATATATTTGCGGTATTCGTCCAGCGTGGTGGCACCGACGCAATGCAGTTCGCCTCGCGCAAGCGCCGGTTTGATCAGGTTGGCCGCGTCCATGGCGCCATCGGTTTTGCCCGCGCCGACCAGCACATGCAGTTCGTCGATGAACAGGATAATCTCGCCCGCAGCGTTTTCGATTTCCTTGAGGATCGATTTCAGCCGTTCTTCAAATTCGCCGCGATATTTCGCGCCCGCAATCAGCGCGCCCATATCCAAAGCCATCAGTTTTTTGTTGCGCAGCGATTCCGGCACATCGCCGTTGACGATGCGCAGCGCAAGACCTTCGGCGATCGCGGTTTTGCCGACGCCGGGTTCCCCGATCAGAACAGGGTTGTTTTTCGTGCGCCGTGACAGAACCTGCATGGCGCGGCGGATTTCTTCATCCCGGCCGATGATGGGGTCGATCTTGCCTTGTTCGGCGGCCTCGGTCAGGTCGCGGGCGTATTTCGACAGGGCTTCATAGCTGTCTTCGGCGGAAGCGGTGTCGGCGGTGCGGCCTTTGCGAATGTCGTTGATCGCGGCGTTCAGTTTCATCGCCGTGACCCCGCCCGCGTCCAAGGCATCCTTGGCGTTCGTGTTCACAACTGCCAGTGCCATCAGGATGCGTTCGGCGGGAACAAAGCTGTCGCCCGCCTGTTTTGCAATCTTTTCGGCCTCGTCCAGAACGCGGACCATGGACGGGTCCACATAGACCTGCCCGCCGCCGCCCGACACGCGAGGCAGTTTCGCCACGGCCTGATCGACCGCCGCGCGGACCGCCGCAGCATCGCCGCCGGACCGGGTGATCAGATTCGACGCCAGCCCCTGATCGTCATCCATCAGTGCCTTCAACAGATGTTCGGGGACAACGCGCTGTTGCCCTTCGCGAATGGCGATGGTCTGGGCCGCCTGCAAGAAACCGCGCGACCGTTCGGTGAATTTTTCCATATTCATATCATAACCTCCATAAGCGCCCGTTTGGCCGCGCCCGCCAGTGCAGCACGCGGCCCTGTGGCCTTCGGTCGATATGTGTTCATCGCCCGACCCGGTCGCAAGGGGTCAGCCCCGCGATTTTGGCGTCACCAGTTGGGCGGGGCGCGCGGCCTCGGCGGCTTTGAACAGGCTGAAGGTCTGATTGACGTAATTCACGGCCCCCGCGACATGTTCGATATAGGATTCCAGTTCCGGCGTCCGTTCCGCCTGCACCAATTGCACGGCGCGTTCGGGGTTGTCGCCTTCGAACTGGACATAGAACAGCGGGTCGCCCCGGCGCAGGATCAGGTCGCGTTCGGGTTCGTGCCATTCGAACGCCCACATGATCTGACGCGGCCACAGATTGATCGGGAACCGCCCGCCAAAGATCGTCCCCGGCAGCGGCTGGCGGCGGTAATGCGCGAACGCATCCAGTTGCGTCATATAAACCAGCTCATCCGCGACAAAGATATAGGGCAGCGTCAGCTGCACCGTGGGCCGGTCGGGGTAACGCCATTCCTGTTCGGCAACCAGGCTGAGAACTTCGTTCAGTTTGTTCGTGCGAACCGCGCCCGCCTGTCCCGCGCGATTGACCAGCACGGCGCGCCCCTGTTCGTCGCGCGTGAACCCGATATGCAGATCAAAGGGACATTTGACCATGAAATACCGGCTTTCCAGCGCAATCACCGCGGGGCAGCGGCTGGCCGATTTCGCGTGGCTGCGGTTCGGGGCGCGAAAGATCACCCGTTCGGGCGGGTCATACAGCACCCCGCCTTTGTCGGTCGCGCGCAGCCAGCCCACGGTCAGGGGGGCGGATTTCGGGTCGTCAGGGTCACGTTGGACGGTGATGTTAAACTGCATCGGTCATCGCCATATCAAAGAAATCATTTTCTAGCTTTACCGCGCGGCCAAAGAAATCGCGACAGGTTTCGGCATCTTGCGGGCCGACCCGGTCCAGTTCGGCGCGCAAAAACGCCACGAAATCGCGGAAATCGGGGTTGTCGTGCAGCGTGATCCATTCGGCATGAACGAAATTATCGGGCAGAGGCTGCGGCGCGCGGCTGGCCCAATCCAGATACAGCCATTCGGCCACATTCAGCACCGACAAACACGCGGCATAGGAACCGCTGATCGCCGCTTCGCGCATCAGGTTGGAAAACCCGGTGGTGGGGGCGGCGTCGGGCGTGGCGTCACGGGCCGCCTGCGTCACGCCCAAAGCGTCAAAGGATCGCAGAAAATAGGTGTTTTCCGTGGTGGACACCATGCCGACAAACTGCCCCAGACGCAGCCGCGCCGCCGTGCTGTCCGCCGTGGCCATGGCCCCACCCAGTAACGCCAGAAAGCTGTCCAGAAACCGGTGATCCTGCACCAGATACCGCGCCATGGCGGCGTCCGGCACGCTGCCATCATAGACGCCCTGCACGAATTCATGCGTCACGGCGCGGTCCCAGGCGGGTTGATTTTCGTCGCGCAAAATGTCGGTGAAACGGGTCATATCCTATCCTTTCTTTGCGCTATGATGCGGGGCGTGGCACGGGGTTTCAAGACCGCCCGCCTTGTGCCATATCACGCACAGATTAACGCGGGGTAAACAGATGGATGATCGGCTGATTGTGGCGCTGGATGTGCCGAATGCGGTGGCGGGGCTGGATTTGGCCGAACGTCTGGGCGATGCGGTCGGGTTCTACAAAATCGGGCTGGGGATGCTGACCGGGGGCGGTCTGGCGCTGGCCAATGAATTGAAACAGGAACACGGCAAGCGCATCTTTCTGGATATGAAGCTGTTTGACATCGGCGCGACGGTCGAATCCGCTGTGCGTGGGCTGGCGCAATTTGATCTGGATTTCCTGACCGTGCATGGCGACCCGCATGTCGTGCGCGCCGCAAAACAGGGCGCGGCGGGATCGAATATGAAGATTCTGGGCGTGACGATTCTGACATCGCTGGACCGGGCCGATCTGGATGCGGCGATGATCGCGCCGGGTGATCTGCACGATCTGACGGTGGAACGCGCGGCGCGGGCCTTTGATGCGGGCGCGGACGGCATCATCTGTTCCCCGCGCGAGGCGGCGGCGATCCGCGCCCTGCCGGGATCACGGCTGATCATCACGCCGGGTGTGCGCCCCGCAGGCGCCGATCTGGGCGATCAGAAACGGGTCGAGACCCCCGCCGCAGCAATCGCGGCGGGCGTCGATCATATCGTGGTGGGCCGCCCCATCTGGCAAGCCGCCGATCCGCGCGCGGCGGCGCAGGCCATCTTGGCCGAATTGCCCGCGCGTTAAGCTCTGGTCAGGCGTTCCCACAGGCTGCGCCCGCGCGGCGCGGCCGAGACGGGCAGGCCGGTGATCGGCTGACCGCCCGCGTCAATGGTGATCCGCCCGTCGAAATGGCGGCGCAGAACCGGCCCTTGCGCGGTGCGGCGACTGCCCAGAACAACGGTGGCGTAATCCGGCGCCGTGTCCTGCGGGTCGGTCAGAAGCTCGGCCGGGATCGGGAAGGCGGGATAAGGCACAAGGCCGGTGATCAGATTCGGGGTCATGTCGTTTCCTCCTGTCGCCCGTATGGGGCTTCTGGTTTATTACGACACGATCAGTCGTGTATTGCAACAGAAAAAATCGATCTGAAATGTCGTGATTAAAGAAAGGGCGTTCCCCAACCCGGCCTGTCTGGGGGTGTTCGTTCCCCGGCGCGACCCTGCGGCACAGAAAGCGCAGCCGCGCCGCGATCTGCGCCGCCCCGCTTTTCATCCGTTCACGCAACCGTTAGTGTCCGCGCAAAATCGGGATAAGGGGCCACCGTGGCGCATATTATCGTTGTGGGCAATGAAAAGGGTGGGTCGGGGAAATCCACCACCTCGATGCATGTGGCGACGGCTTTGGCGCGCATGGGGCATCGCGTGTCGGGGCTGGATCTGGATGTGCGGCAGCGCAGCTTTGGCCGCTATCTGGAAAACCGCATGGCGTTCATGGCGCGGCAGGGCCTGGATTTGCCGACCCCGATTTTGGGCGAATTGGGCGACGGGGGCGATCCGCTGACGCCTGCTCTGGAGGTGCTGGAACCGCAATCGGATTTCATCCTGCTGGACTGTCCGGGGTCGCATACCAAGCTGAGCCAGATGGCGCATACGCTGGCCGACACGCTGATCACGCCGCTGAATGACAGCTTTGTCGATTTCGACCTGCTGGCCCGCATGTCACCCGAAGGCAAGGTGCTGGGGCCGTCGATCTATGCCGAAATGGTGTGGTCCGCCCGCCAGATGCGCGGAGAAGCAGGCGCCGGTCCCATCGACTGGCTGGTGCTGCGCAACCGTCTGGGAACGCAGGCGATGCACAACAAACGCAAAGTCGGCGGCGCCTTGGCGACGCTGTCCAAACGCATCGGGTTCCGCGTCGCGCCGGGTTTTTCCGAACGGGTGATTTTCCGCGAACTGTTCCCGCGCGGGCTGACTTTGCTGGACCTGAAGGACATCGGCACCGAACAATTGTCCATGTCCAACATCGCCGCGCGTCAGGAACTGCGCGACCTGATCGCCGAACTGCGCCTGCCGGGGGTCGAGGTTACCTTCTGACCGTGTGATTGCGTCCCGCGACCGCCGGGGGCGCTTCGCCCCCCGGACCCCCAGAGGATATTTGCGCACAGAAGATAATGGGCGCGGCCCTGCCGTTTCTTCTGTGCAAAAATACTCACGGCGTGACCTTTTGCGCACAGAAATAGGTCGCGGATTCGTGCCGGTCGGGGCTGGTAAGATCACGCGCCCGTGCCTATCTGCGGCACAATGAACAGATGAGGGGCAGATGGCCGCGATTATTCAGGTGGACAACCTGTCCAAACAGTATGACAGCGGGACCAAGGCATTGGACCGCGTATCCCTGACCATCAACGAAGGCGAAATTATCGCGCTTCTGGGGCCGAATGGCGCGGGGAAAACGACCCTGATTTCAACGATTTGCGGCTTGGTCGTTCCTACGGGCGGCACGGTGCGCGTGGGTGGGCATGACATCCGCACCGATTGGCGCGCCGCGCGGCGGCTGATCGGGCTGGTGCCGCAGGAAATCGCGTTAGAGCCGTTTGAAAAGGTGATCAACACCGTTCGGTTTACCCGTGGTTTGTATGGGATGGGGGCGGATGACGCCTATATCGAACGGATTTTGCGCGCCTTAGCCTTGTGGGACAAACGCGATGCCGCGACGCGCGAATTGTCGGGCGGGATGAAGCGGCGCGTTCTGATCGCCAAGGCTCTGGCCCACCGACCCAAGGTGTTGTTTCTGGACGAACCGACCGCAGGCGTGGATGTCGCGCTGCGCCGCGAAATGTGGCAGGTCGTGGGCGATCTGCGTCGCGAAGGCGTGACCATTATCCTGACGACGCATTATCTGGAAGAGGCCGAGGAAATGGCCGACCGCATCGGTGTGATCAACAAAGGTCAGTTGCTGCTGGTCAAACCGACCGCTGAATTGATGGGCGAATTTGGCAAGAAAACCCTGACCATCGAACTGGATCAGCCGCTGGATGCGATCCCGCCCGCATTAGACGGGCGCGGGCTGGTGCTGGCGGATGGCGGGCGGGCTTTGGTCTTTGATTACGACACGCGGGCCGAACGCACCGGCATTGCGCGGCTGTTGGGCGATCTGGCGGCGCAGGGGCTGACCGTGCGCGACGTGGCCACCCGGCAATCATCACTGGAAGAAGTGTTCATCGCCCTGGTGGACGGCGAAGGGGGCAAAGCATGACCGGCATCAACTGGCGCGGCGCGGGCGCGATTTTCAACCACGAAATGGCGCGGTTTTTCCGCACGATCTGGCAATCGCTGGCATCGCCGGTTTTGTCCACGGTGCTGTATTTCGTCGTCTTTGGCGCGGCGATTGGCGGGCGGATTCAATCGGTCGAAGGCGTGGCCTATGGCGCGTTCATCGTGCCGGGGCTGATGATGCTGACGGTGCTGCAACAATCGGTCAGCAATGCGTCCTTCGGCATCTATTTCCCGAAATTCAGCGGCACGATTTACGAATATCTGGTGTCGCCGGTGGGTTGGGTCGAGGTGACGATGGGGTTCGTCGGTGCCGCTGCCGCCAAGGCGGTGCTGATCGCGCTGATTATTTTGCTGACCAGCTTTGCCTTTGTCGGGGTGCATATTCTGCACCCGTTCTGGATGCTGGCGTTTTTGTTTCTGTCGGCTTTGGGCTTCAGCCTGTTGGGGTTCATCATCGGGCTGTGGGCCAAGTCGTTTGAACAGTTGCAGATCGTGCCGATGATGGTCATCACGCCCTTGGTGTTTTTGGGCGGGGCGTTTTATTCCGCCAATATGCTGCCCCCGTTCTGGGAAGCCGTGGCGAAACTGAACCCGGTTTTGTATCTGATTTCCGGGTTTCGCTGGTCGTTTTTCGGGCTGGCCGATGTGCCGGTGGGGGTGTCGCTGGCGGCTGTGGGGCTGATGGTGGTGGTCTGTATGGGGATCATCCGCTGGATCTTTGCGACCGGGTGGCGGCTGCGCGAATGACCGATGCGGGGTCAGCCCTGCGGCTGGCCCCAGTCCGCGTCCTGCATTTCACGCAACCGGCTGGCGGTGCGTTCAAATTCGAAACTGCCGGTGCCTTCGTTATAGAGCCGTTCCGGGTCATCCGCGCCCGACGCGATCAGACGCACGCGCGCCTCATACAGCGCGTCGATCAGGGTGACGAAGCGTTTCGCCTCGTTGTAGTTCGACACGCCGAGGCGGGGGATTTCGTCCAGGATCAGCACATCGACGCGCCGCGCCAGTTCCAGATAATCGGCGGGGCCAAGCGCCTGACCGCACAGATCCCAGAACCCCGCACGCGCCACCCGGCCCGACAAAGCGGGCAGATGCACCTGACGGCCCTTGACCGTAAACGACCCATGCGTCAGCGCGGCGTCGCCCGTCAGATCGGCCCAAATATCATCCAAAGCGCGTGCCGCATCGGCATTGGCGGGGCTGAACCAGACCTGACCGCCCGCCAGCCGGTTTTGCCGGTGGTCGGTATCGCTGTCCAGACAGATCACCGCCATGCGGTCCCGGATCAGCGCGATAAAGGGCAGGAATAACGGACGGTTCAGGCCGTTTTTATACAGATCCTCAGGCACTCGGTTCGATGTGGTGACGACCACAACGCCCTGTTCAAACAGCACCTGAAACAGCCGCCCCACGATCATCGCATCGGCAATATCGGTGATCTGCATTTCGTCAAAGCACAACAGCCGCACCTGCGCCGCAACAGCCATAGCCACCGGGCGCACCGTGTCCTGTTCACCGCGCAGGCGGGCTTGTTCCAAACCGGCCTGAATTTCCTGCATAAATTCGTGGAAATGCACGCGGCGGTTGGTGATGCCGCGCGCGGTTGCGGCATCCGCCAGCAGGTCCATCAGCATGGATTTGCCGCGCCCGACTCCGCCCCACAGATACAGCCCCCTGACCCCCGCAACCGGAGCCGGCGCGGACCCGCCCCCGAAAATCGACCGCCAGCCACGCGATTTCGCAGGCTGGGGCGCGGGGGCCGTGGTCATGTCGGTTAACACCCGGTCCAGTTCAGGCAGCACCGCCTGTTGCGCCGGATCAGGGCGCAGATCGCCGGACGCGGCGCGGGCAGAATACAGATCGCGTATCGTGGTCATGGCCAACCCCTGCCACAGCATCCCGCGCCCGTGCAAGGGGGATTGCGCCCACGCCCCCGCCATGCCACCCCCGACCTGTCAAACAGGGGGGCGATGATGCGCGCAGATGTGATTGCCGGGGTGCCGGTGCTGTTCGTGATGGCGGCGGATGCGGAATATGGCCCCGCTTTGCGGTCGCGGATCACGCCGCTGATGACCGGCATTGGCCCGGTGGAAGGGGCCGTGACCCTGACCGCCGCCCTGTCCGCGATGACCGGGGACGACCGCCCGCGCCTGATCGTGTCGCTGGGATCGGCGGGGTCCGCGCGGTTGGAACAGACGGGGCTGTATCAGATTTCCGCCGTCGCCTATCGCGATATGGATGCGTCGGCATTGGGGTTTGAACGCGGGGTTACGCCGCTGCTGGATTTGCCCGCTGTGGTGGATGTGCCGCATCGCATCCCCGGCCTGCCCACGGCCACGCTGGCCACCGGGGCCAGCATCGTCAGCGGCGCGGGCTATGCCCCGATTGCGCAGGATATGGTGGATATGGAGACCTTCGCCCATCTGCGCGCGGCCATGCGGTTTGACATTCCGCTGATCGGGCTGCGGGGGGTGTCCGACGGCGCGCATGAATTGACCGGGCAGATGGCCGACTGGACGCAATACCTGCATATCATTGACGAAAAACTGGCCGGGGCGGTCGATGCCTTGCGCGATGCGCTGCAATCGGGCGCGATCTCGGTTTAGTTTTTCAACACGATGCAGCGCCCGCCCATGCTTTGGAACCGGGCGCAAAACGCATTGGCGCGGGCGCGCGATTCATAGCCGATCTGCGCGGTATAGACCGGACGCGGATTCCCCGTCAGCCGTTTGCGGACGTAACCAACCTGCGTGCCGTCATCCATAATCGGGCGCAGGGTGCGGTTCAGGCGCGCGACCTGTTGCGCCGCGCCCGATTGGCTGGGATGGCTGGCCAAAATCACGCCCCACGGAAAGACACGCGGCTGGGTGTTGAATTCGCGCAAGGTCCGGTTTCCGGCCAGTTCGACACAGGCGGGGTGAAAATCGTGATCCCGCGACAGCGCCAGTTTCAGTTCGCTATCCGCCGGGGGATTGTCGCGCCAGCGATGCGCGCTGAACCCGGTGATGGATTCAACATAATCAATAGTTTCAAAGGGCAGCGTCGTTTGCTGCGCGACAAACCGCGCCGCCCGGTTTTCGCCACCGTTATAGGCGACCGCCGCCAGCCCGATATTGCCGAACCGATCCGTCAGCAGGCGCAGATACCACGACGCTTTATGGATCGCCTGCGCGGGATTGAACGGGTCATCCAGCCGATACAAATCCGCCGTGCCGGGCATGAATTGCGCAATCCCCTGCGCGCCAGCGGGGCTGATGGCCGATGGTTCAAACCGGCTTTCTTTCCACAACAGCCGCGCGACAAAGGCCGGGTCCAGCCCATGTTCGGCGGCGTTGCGTTCAATCATGGTGCAGACATCGGTGACGTAATGCGCGCGGCGAATGCAGTCGCGGCCATTGTCGGAACAGCGCACATCATCCGATACGCGCGGCGCGGGGCGTCCGTGATGGGCGTCAATCGCCGGATAGGCACCTGCCCCACCCGCCAGCATCATCACCGCCACACAGGCGGCCCGGATGCGCCCGGTCCATGATTGCCCCGCGCATCCGGCCATCGGATCAGCCCTTTTTGTCCGATTTCTTGCCGGTTTTCTTTTTCGCAGGCTTGGCGTCCGCCGGTTTGTCGGCTTTGGCGGGTTTTTCGGCGGCCTGTTTGTCGGCCTGACGCGCGGCGCGGTTTTCCGCCTTGCGGGCGGCGCGGCGTTCCTCACGCTCGGCCTCTTTGGCGGCTTTGCGGGCGGCGATGCGGGCCTCTTTTTCGGCTTGGCGCTTGGCCTGATTTTCGGCGCGGCGGGCGGCGCGGCGTTCCTCGCGGGCGGCGTCGTCCGAGGGCGCGGCGGCCTTGGCCGGTTGCGTCACGCGGCGCGGTTCGGTGCGCTGATCGGTTTTGCGCGCATCGGCGGCTTTGCGATCCGCCGGTTTGCGCGCGGGCGCTGCAACCGCCGGTTTGGCCGAGCCCGACGCATCCGCATCCGACGGCGCGGGCAGTTT
Organism: Paracoccus sp. (in: a-proteobacteria); assembly: GCF_030538495.1. Classification (GTDB taxonomy): domain Bacteria; phylum Pseudomonadota; class Alphaproteobacteria; order Rhodobacterales; family Rhodobacteraceae; genus Paracoccus. Next base: position 83,432 of record NZ_JAUNTW010000006.1, on the reverse strand, counting down.
GCGTTTGCGCCGTTCGGCGGTCGCACGACGCAGCGCGCCCGCGATCAGTTTCTGATCATCGGGATTCAGATCAGCGGTGTCCACTTGGGCGATCTCGGCCAGCAGGCCATACAGATCGCCATCCGACAGCGCCCCCAGGGCAGGCTGGCGGCTTTGCGTGTCCAATTGCTGAATCGTGCTGGGGTCTTGGGGCATGGTATGCAGTCCGCTGAAGATGAATAATGCCGCGCACATGCCGCAAAATGACAGATAGTGCAACGAAAAAGGCCCCGGACGCGCTGCCGGGGCCTGACGTCGGGATCAAACCGATCAGCGGGCGGGAACCGCGCTTTCGACCGGAGACACAAAAGCAGCGGTCGCGAACGGGTCCGTCACAACCGGGGTCGCGGTCGCAAAGGCATCCACGCCATAGGGGTTTGCGGGCTGCGCCACCGGCGTGGGTGCCAGAGCCTGCGGGGCGGGCGCAACGACCGGCTGACCCGTCGCCTGCGCCATTTCCGACGCGGGGATGACGTAACCTTCGGGGGTTTCGATCATCGGGCCTTCCATGCGGCGGCTTTCCGCGGGGCCGCGCACAACCACGGTCGTGCCGTTCGGCACCTGTTCGAACAGGTCCATCACGTCTTGGTTGAACAGGCGGATACACCCGGCCGAGGTCGCTTTACCAATCGACGACGGATCCATCGTGCCGTGAATCCGATAATAGGTGTCGCGGCTGCCCTGATACAGATACAGCGCGCGCGACCCCAAGGGGTTGTGCATCCCGCCGGTCAGACCGCCACGGAACTGCGCATAAAGTTCCGGCTGCGTGCGGATCATGTTGTCGGTCGGACGCCATGCGGGCCAGCTTGCTTTGCGGGCAATGGTCGCGGTGCCTTCAAAGCCGGTGCCAGCACGGCCCACGGCCACCCCGTAACGCATCGCCTGACCGCCCGCCTGAACGTGATACAACACGCGCGCATAGGGATCGACCACGATCGTGCCCGGGCGTTCGGACCCGTTATAGGCAACCAGCTGGCGGCTGTTGCGTTCGTTCAGATAGGCCAGACGAACCGCCGGAATATCAATACGTTCACCATTCGGGCCGGTATCGACCCGCGCCTGATAAATCGCGGGCAGTGTTGCGGGCTGTTGCACCGACGGAGGCGTCGCCTGTTGGGTCGGACCACAAGCCGCAACCCCCAAAGCCACAGCCGTCAACAAAGAAGCAAGGCGCATCTTGGCGTATTCCTTTCATGAACCCCGCGCGGATCGCGCCACGAGGTCGCAGCAGATTCGTTTCAACATCACCCCAAGGGGCGCGTCGTTATCGTTCCAATCAGCCAAACGGGCCGCAGGCGTCAAGGGTTCCGGCACAATTTGCCGGGAATTGGCGGGCTTGTGGCATAAATCACGCCCCGAGTCCGCAGATTTCCGCATCAATTTTTGGTCAGCAGGGAACAACTGCGCCGCTTGGAATGTTGACATGGCAATCGCGCGCCGGGGCGCGTCACAATTATGAAAGGATATCATCATGGGTTTGGTTTGGGCGCTGATCATTGGTGCAATCGCGGGCTGGCTGGCCGGTCAGATCGTTAAAGGCGAAGGCCAGGGCGTCGTCATGAACATCGTGGTCGGCATCGTGGGCGCGGTCATCGCGGCTTTCCTGTTCCCGCTGACCGGTATTGCCATTGGTGCCAGCGGTTCGACCATCGGTCAGATCATCTTTGCCACCATCGGCGCGGTGATTTTGCTGGTCATCATGCGTCTGGTGCGCCGCGCCTGACGCGGGCCAGGCAGATGATAAAGGGGGCGGTCGTTGTGCCGCCCTTTTTTCATGGCTGATTGTCAGGGCGGTGCGCCTGCACCTAAGCGGCGATCCGAACATCATTGCCGATGCGCGGGCGCGTTGCCGTCGGCGCCTGTCCCGCGAACCACGTTCGCCATCGGCGCGGTGATATTGCTGATCATGCGCCTGACGCGCCCACGCAAGCACCCAAAGGGCGGTCGTTGTGCCGCCCTTTTTTCATGACCGATTGTCAGGGCGGTGCGCAGACACCTAAGCGGCGATCTGAGCATCATTGCCGATGGGGCGGGCGCGTTGCCGACGCGCTTCTGTCCCGCTAACCACGGTTGCCATCGGCGCGGTGATATTGCTGATCATGCGCCTGACACGGCCCACGCAAGCACCCCAAAGGGCGGTCGTTGTGCCGCCCTTTTTTCATGGCCAATTGTCAGGGCGATGCGCCTGCATCTAGACGGCGATCGGAACATCATTGCCGATGCGCGGGCGCGTTGCCGACGCGCTTCTGTCCCGCTAACCACGGTTGCCATCGGCGCGGTGATATTGCTGATCATGCGCCTGACGCGCCCCACGCAAGCACCCAAAGGGCGGCGATTGTGCCGCCCTTTTTCATGGCCGATTGTCAGGGCAAGGGGTGACCCTGCTGTCATTTGACCACTACGGTTGGCTTCGTCGGCACGAGAGTGGCATCGGTTACACCATCTTTCCCGCCAATTGCATCCTGCGAGCGACGCACCGCGTCTGCCCCGGATAAGCGCGAAAGAAGCGGCGGCGATTGTGCCCCTTTTTTGGGGGAGGCTGTCGGGACGTGTGGATGACTCGGCCTGTCCCACGGATGCCGTGTGTGGTCGCGCGTCGGGCGCGGCATCTGGGCCGCAGGGCCGGCACAAAAGAGGGCGGCGTGTCGCTCCCCCCGGCGAATGGTAGGGGTCGGGGGCTGGCCGCATCTGTCGGGTGACGTTCCTATTCATGCGGTCATCACCACGCCACTGTCCCCGCTGACCTGCGATGCTGTAGCTGCCCCAGCGTCACGAGTGCCGCGCCATAACCCGGCCAAGCGCATAACACATATGCGCCGCCCCCATCTCCATGTCCGATTGCCACGGCGGCACATCAGCCCTAACCTGCCGCCATGTCACACGAACCCCGGCCATCCGCGCTTGCCCCCTTTCGTCACCGCGATTTCCGCAATCTGTGGGCGGCGACGCTGTTTTCAAACTTTGGCGGGCTGGTGCAGGCGGTCGGCGCGGCGTGGCTGATGACGCAGCTGACCACCAGCCCGACCCTGATCGCCTTGGTGCAGGCATCCAATACCCTGCCCATCATGCTGCTGGCGATCGCGTCCGGGGCCTTGGCCGATATTTTCGACCGCAAAACGCTGCTGATTACGGCGCTGCTGATGCTGACGGTGGTGTCGGTGGGGCTGGCGGTCATTGCGTGGCTGGGATGGCTGAACCCGTGGCTGCTGCTGATGTTTACGTTCCTGCTGGGCGCAGGGGTGGCGCTGTATAACCCGCCATGGCAGGCGAGTGTGGGCGATCTGGTGCCGCGCGCCGATCTGCCAGCGGCGGTCAGCCTGAACTCGGTGGGCTTTAACCTGATGCGCAGCGTCGGCCCGGCGGCGGGCGGGTTCATCGTCGCGGCCTATGGCGCGGCGGCGGCCTTTGCGGTCAACGCCTTCAGCTATCTGCCGCTGCTGTTTGCGATGTCACGGTGGCATCCGCAAACCGCGCCCCGCATCACGAAACCTGAACCCTTCATGGCGGCCATGGGGGCGGGGCTGCGCTATGTCGCGCTGTCGCCCAATCTGGTGCGGGTGCTGATCCGAGGCGCGCTGTTCGGCTTTGCCGCCATTGCGGTGCTGGCGCTGCTGCCGCTGGTGGCGCTGTCCCACCCCGAAGGGGGATCCATGCTGTTCGGCGGTCTGCTCGGCTGTTACGGCGTGGGCGCGATTGCGGGGGCGATGCTGAACCCCCGCATCCGGGCGCGGTTCGACAATGAAAACATCACGCGGCTGGCTTTTGCGGGCTTTGCCGTGGCGGCGCTGATTTTGGGGCTGACCGATTCGGTCTGGCTGCACGCGGCGGCGCTGTTGCCTGCGGGGGCGGCATGGGTGCTGGCGCTGTCGCTGTTTAACGTGACGGTGCAGCTGTCAACACCTCGCTGGGTCGTGGCGCGGGCCTTGGCGATGTATCAAACGGCGGTGTTCGGAGGCATGGCGATTGGCGCATGGGTCTGGGGCATGGTCGCCGGATCGCAGGGGCTGAACGTCGCGCTGACGGCAGCAGGAGGGGTGCTGCTGGTCGGCGCGGTCATCGGCATCTGGCTGCGCGCGCCGGAATTCGGCACCGCCGATCTGGACCCGGTGAACGGGTTTCGCGAACCGGAACTGGCACTGGATTTGCGGGGGCGGTCCGGCCCCATCATGATCATGGTGGATTACCGCATCGACCAATCCGACACGCCCGAATTTCTGCGCCTGATGCGCCTGCGCCGCGACATCCGCCGCCGGGATGGCGCGCGCAACTGGGCGCTGCTGCGCGATCTGGAACATCCGGGCCAATGGTCCGAAAGCTATCACATCGCAACATGGGACGAATATGTCCGCCACAACCTGCGCCGCACCAAAACCGACGCCGAGGTGACAACCGCGCTGCGCGCCCTGCATCGCGGCGACAGCGCGCCAGCGGTGCATCGCATGATCGAACGCCACAATGTCACCCCGCAAGACGACATGCCATTACTGGGCAAGATCGAGGTTCCGTAACCGCAACCGGCCACCCACCGGCACGGTCACGCCGTGAGTATTTTTGCACAGAAGAAACGGCAAAGGCGGCACCTGATTTACGGCGCCGCCCGCTTTATCTTCTGTGTCTAAATATCCTCTGGGGTGAGACGGATCAGGGAAAGGTCCAGTGGACCTTTTCCCCGTCGAACGCCCGCCGCCGTGGGGCGGGCTGGGGCGAAGCGCCCCCGGCGGTCGCGGGACGCAGATCACCCCCGCGCGGCGATCAGGGACGCGTCCAGAATGTCCAAGGCTTCGGCAAAGACATCATCCGGGATCGTCAGCGGCGCAAGGAAACGGATCACATTGCCGTAAACGCCGCAGGTCAGCAGGATCAGGCCGCGATCCAAGGCCTCTTGCCGGACGCGGTTCGCGAAATCGGGGGCCGGAGTGTCGGTGTCGGGCAGGTTAAATTCGACCGCATTCATGAAACCGGGGCCGCGAATATCGGCGATTTCCGGCACATTTTCGCGCGCCGCCGCCAGACGCTGTTTCAGCCGCTGGCCCAGTTGGGTGGCGCGGTTGCACAGGTCTTCGTCCGCGATAATGTCCAGAACCGCATGTGCTGCCGCGACCCCCAGCGGATTGCCCGCATAGGTGCCGCCCAAACCGCCCGGATGCGGCGCGTCCATCACCTCGGCCCGGCCGGTCACCGCGCTGATGGGCAGACCGCCGCCCAGACCCTTGGCCATGGTCACGATGTCGGCCACCACCCCGTGATGTTCCATGGCGAACAGTTTTCCGGTGCGGGCGAAACCGGTCTGAACCTCATCCGCGATCAGCAACATACCGTGTTTGTCGCACAGGCCGCGCAATTCCGCCATAAAGGCGGTCGGCACCTCATAAAACCCGCCTTCGCCCTGCACGGGTTCCACGATGATGGCGGCGATGCGGGCGGGTTCCAGATCGGCCTTGAACAGCTGATGCAGCGCCTTCAGCGCGTCCTCGGCGGTGACGCCATGCAGCGGGTTCGGGAACGGCAGATGCCACACATCCGGCATCATCGGCCCAAAGCCCGCTTTGTAAGGCGCGACCTTGCCCGTCAGCGCCATGCCCATAAAGGTGCGGCCATGAAACCCGCCCGCAAAGCTGACCACGCCCGGACGCCCGGTGTAGTAACGCGCAATTTTGATGGCGTTTTCAACGGCCTCGGCCCCGGTGGTGGCAAAGATGGTTTTCTTATCGAAATCCCCCGGCACCAGATCATTCAGCCGTTCCGCCAAGGCGACATAGTTTTCATACGGCACGACCTGATGGCAGGTATGGGTGAACCGGCCCAGCTGTTCGGTCACGGCCTGCACGATGCGGGGGTGCCGGTGACCGGTATTCACCACGGCAATTCCGGCGGCAAAATCGATGTAGCGATTCCCGTCCTGATCCCAGATCTCCGAGTTTTCGGCGCGGTCGGCATAGACCTGCGTTGTCATGCCCACGCCGCGCGAAATGGCGGCGTTTTTGCGGTCGGTCAGTGTGGTCATCAGGATTCCCCCCGGCAGATGTGATGCCCCTGTCTAGGCCCTGCGCGGCCCAGCAATCAAGGGGGATGGTCCGCCGCGCGCGCCGCCCCCCCACGCTGATTGACCGCCGCCTGCCCACATGAACCTGCCAGCCTGTGCGGCACATGCCGCCCCACCGGCGTCGAACTCCACCTCTCTCTTGTGCCGAAATATCCCGGGGTCCGGGGCTGGCCCCGGTTCCGCCCATCAGGTTTTCACCACGCCTCGCATGTCCGCGCCCCCCTCGCGGCCCCTTGCGCCCCATACGACTGCGCGCCATGCTGCGGGCATGTTTCCGTTTCGCGATCACAACCCGTCTGAACGCACGCCTTGGGTCACCTGGGCGTTGATTGCCGCAAATGTGGCGCTGTATATCGCCACGCTGCCCGGAACGGCGGGGGAAATCTGGTGGGTGCAGAACGCGCTCTATGCCGGGGCGGTCACGCAGGGCGATATGTGGGGCGGGCTGGTCACGCATATGTTCCTGCATGGCGGGTTTCTGCATCTGGCCGGGAATATGCTGTTTCTGTGGATTTTCGGCGACAATCTAGAGGACCAGCTGGGCCATCTGGGATTCCTGCTGTTCTATCTGGCGGCGGGGCTGTTGGCGGCGGGCGCGCAGATTGTGGCTGACCCCAATTCGATGATTCCGATGATCGGCGCATCGGGCGCGATTGCGGGGGTGATGGGCGGCTATCTGCTGCTGTTTCCGCGCGCGCGGGTGGATGTGCTGTTCATCTTTATCATCTTTTTCCGCGTGTTTTCGATCCCGGCATGGATCACGCTGGGCGTGTGGTTTGCCATTCAACTGTTTGGCGGGTTTTCGATGCCGGGCGATCAGGGCGGGGTCGCCTATTGGGCGCATGCCGGCGGATTTCTCGCGGGGCTGGCGCTGACGGTGCCGCTGTTTCTGCGCCTCGGCGGGCCGGGATTCTGGAGCCGCACCCACGGCCACCCGCCCCATCCCGATGCGGTTTATCCGGGCAGCCGGGTGCCGCGCGTCAGGCGGTGATGCGCCCCACGCTCATATGCCGTTTGCGGCCAAATCCGGGGCGGCGTTCCACGGCAAACCCCGCGCTTTCCAATGCGCGGCGCACGAAACCAGCGGCGGTATAGGTCGCGAATGTGCCGCCCGGCGCGGTATGCGCGCCCACCTGCGCCATCAGGTCATCGCCCCACATCTGCGGGTTTTTCGCCGGGGAAAACCCGTCCAGAAACCACGCATCCGCCCGCCCGCCCCATGCGGGCAGCGCGTCGCGCACATCGCCGCCGATGATCTGAACGCGGACCATGCCAACGTCAAACTGCGCCGCGCCCCAGCCTGCGCGCAATTGCGCCGCCCATTCGGCCAGTTCGGGAAAGGCGGCATGGGCCTGCGCCAGTTGCGGCACCGACAGGGGAAACCCCTCGAAGCTGGTCATGCGCACCGGAACCGTCGCGATCTGCGCCAAGGCCAGACAGTTCAGCCCGGTTCCGAACCCCAGTTCCGCGACATGAAAACCGGGGACCAGTCGCGCGGGCAAATCGTTGCCGTCCAAAAACACATGCCGCGTTTCGGCCAAGCCCCCGGCCAGACTGAAATACGGATCGTCAAAGCGTTCGGACACCGGCACGCCGCCCTCGCGCCAGTTCACAGGCTCGTCTTTTGTCGTGGTTTGGGATAGATCACACATTCCGGTGTTGTGGGCAAAGGACGCGCATATGGCAAGGCGGATCGTCGCAGGTGGCGGAGTTTTGGGGCTGGCCTGCGCATGGGCGCTGATCCGGCGCGGGGCAGAGGTGCAGGTGGTCGAACGCGACCGCATCGGCGCGGGATCATCGGGCGGGCATGTCGGCGCACTGGCCCCTCACGCGCCCGACACGTGGAACATCAAAAAGGCGCTGCAACTGGACAGCCTGCTGGCCGCACCGGATTTCTGGGCGGGGGTCGAACAGGCGGGCGGGGTGGCGTCGGGCTATGGCCGCACGGGGCGGCTGCAACCCGTGCCGGACAGGGCAACGGCGGACCGTCTGGCCGACCGCATCGCGGGGGCGGCGCGGCACTGGCCCGAAGGATTGGGCATGGCGCTGATCCGCGACCCGGACACGCCGCTGGCCCCGGACAGCCCCACGGGTCTGTGGCTGCATGACGATCTGACGGCGCGGCTGAACCCCCGCGCGGCACTGCGCGCACTGACCGCGGCGATCCGGGCAGAGGGCGGCACGATCACCGAACAGCACATCCCCGACACCGCGACACTGTGGGCCACAGGAACGGACGGGCTGCACGACCTGACCCGCGATCTGGGCCGCAAAATCGGTCAGGGGGTCAAGGGGCAATCGCTGCTGCTGGACTATGCCGCGCCCCACAGCCCGCAGATTTTCGCGGACGGCATCCATATTGTGCCTCATGCGGACGGAACAACGGCGGTCGGGTCCACATCGGAAAACAGCTACGCCCACACCGACCCCGACGATCAGCTGGATGACCTGCTGACCCGCGCGCGCGCCATCTGCCCCGCGCTCAACAACGCCCCGGTGATCGACCGCTGGGCCGGCATCCGCCCCCGCGCGCAATCCCGCGCACCGCTGATCGGCGCATGGCCCGGACGCCCGGGGCAGTTCGTCGCGAACGGAGGCTTCAAGATCGGCTTCGGCATGGCCCCGATCATCGCGGATATGATGGCCGACCTGATCCTGACCGGCACCGACCGCATCCCGGATATGTTCCGGCTGACCTGACCTTTCATCTTGGTAAAAATATCCCACGGGGGTCCGGGGGTGTGAAACCCCCGGGCCGCTCTCCCCCGGTCCGGCCCTCACCCCCGGTCCCGCCACCGATTGACCAGAGGATAGCGCCGGTCCAGCCAGAACGCCCGCGTCGAAATGCGCGGCCCGGGGGCCGCCTGATAGCGTTTCCATTCGCTGATATAGATCAGTTTTTCCACCTGACGCAGGGTGTCGGGGTCAAAGCCCTGCGCGACCAGTTCGGCAATGGATTGGTCGCGTTCGATCAACCCTTCAAGGATCGCGTCCAGCACGTCATAGGGCGGCAGGCTGTCCTGATCCTTCTGATCGGGGCGCAGCTCGGCCGACGGGGGCTTGGTGATGATCTGATCGGGGATCACCTTTCCCGCGCGGCCCAGCATCCAGTCGCGATGATGGGTGTTGCGCCAGCGGCAGGTTTCAAAGACGCGGGTTTTATACAGATCTTTGATGGGGTTATAGCCCCCCGCCATATCGCCGTAAATCGTCGCATAGCCCACGGCGACCTCGGATTTATTGCCGGTGGTTAACAGCATTTCGCCAAACTTATTGGACAGCGCCATCAGCATGACCCCGCGCAGGCGGGACTGGATGTTTTCTTCGGTGATGTCGGGGGTGGTGCCAGCCATCAGGTGATCTAAAGCCCCCGCCACAGCATCGCGCGCGCCGTCGATGCGCACGGTGTCCAGCCGCGCGCCAATCAGCCCCGCACATTCGGCGGCGTCATCCAGACTGGCCTGTGATGTGTATTCCGACGGCAACATGACGCAGCGCACATTGTCGGGGCCAATCGCATCGGCGGCGATTGTGGCGACAAGCGCGGAATCAATCCCCCCCGACATGCCCAGAACCACCCGTTTGAACCCGGATTTGCGCAGATAATCGCGCAGGCCCAGCACCATGGCCTGATAATCCTGTTCCCATGCGTCGGGCTGATCCGCCATCAGGCCGGGTTCCGCGCGCCAGCCATCGGGGTCATGCGTGAAATCCACATGCGCCACCGATTCGACAAAGGCGGGCAGTTGCACGACCTTATGACCACCGGGATTCAGAACAAAGCTGGCCCCGTCATAGATCTGGTCATCCTGCCCGCCCACCAGATTGACGTAAACCAGCGGCAGCCCGGTTTCGACCACGCGGCCCACCATATGCCCCATGCGCAGGTCCAGTTTCCCCCGGTGATAGGGCGACCCGTTGGGCGAGATCAAAATCTGCGCCCCGGTTTCGGCCAGCGTTTCGCAGACATCGGGATACCAGCCGTCTTCGCAAATGGGCGACCCGATCCGCGCGGCGCCGATCTGATACGGCCCGCTGACCGGCCCCGCATCAAACAGCCGCAATTCGTCGAACAGCTGTTTGAATGGCAGATGGTGTTTCAGCACCCGCGCGATCAGTTCGCCGCCCTGAAAGACCCAATAGGCGTTGAACAGTTTCCCATCCTCGGCCCAAGGCGCGCCGACGGCAATTGCCGGGCCATCGGCGCAATCCGCGCCCAACTGCATCACCGCCTGCACCGCGTCGCGGACAAAGGCGGGTTTCAGAACCAAATCCTGCGTCTGGTATCCGGTCAGGAACATTTCGGGCAGCGCGACCAGATCGGCCCCCGCCGCACGCCCCTGTTCCCACGCATCCCGCGCGCGGGCGGCGTTGCCGGGCAAATCGCCCACGGTGGCGTTGAGTTGCGCAATCGTCAGGCGGAAACGGTCGGTCATAGCGGGCCTTTGGCGGTTGATCCGTCCTTGTGATACGCCAACCTGGGCTGGGTGAAAAGTCGGCCTTTGCGCCCCGGTCACGGATCGGATAAACACGTCCCAAACAGGCGAGGGCAACACCATGACGCTGAAACGGGCATCTGTGATCTTATGTGCATGGGCGGTCATGGCGGGCATCGGGGCCGCTCAGGTCGTGACCAAACACTATGACGATGGCGGCGTTTACGAAGGCACGTTTCGCAACGGCTTGCAGCACGGGCAGGGCAGTTACACCCTGCCGAACGGCTATCAATATCAGGGCGATTGGGTCGAAGGTCAGATCATGGGCCAAGGCGTCGCGCAATTCCCCAACGGGTCGGTCTATCGTGGGCATTTCACGGCGGGCAAGCCGGACGGGGTGGGGCATATCACCTATGCCGATGGCGGCACCTACGAAGGCGAATGGGTCGCGGGCGACATCACCGGGCAGGGCGTGGCGCATTACGCGAATGGATCGGTCTATTACGGCGCGTTCCGCAACGGCCTGCACGAAGGCCGGGGCGTTCTGACTCAGCCCAACGGATACCGCTATGACGGCGATTGGAAGGCCGGCGTGAAAGAGGGCGCGGCACAGATCACCTATCCCGATGGCGCGACCTATACGGGCGCGATGCTGGCCGGTCAGCGCGCGGGCCGGGGGCGGTTGGTGATGGCGGACGGTCTGACCTATGACGGGGTGTGGGCGGCGGGCCAGATGGCCGGAACCGGCGTATTAGAACAGCCCACCGGCGACCGCTACGAAGGCCAGCTGGACGGAGGCCGCCGCCAAGGCCGCGGCGTCGCCACCTATGCCAATGGCGATGTGTATGACGGCGAATTTGTGAATGATCGCCGTCAGGGGCAGGGGACATTCACCGGGGCGGACGGCTTTGTCTATGTCGGTGAATGGGCCGAGGGTCGGATGCAGGGGCGCGGCCAGATCACCTATCCCGACGGATCCATCTATCTGGGGCAGATGCGGGCCGATCGCCCCGATGGCCATGGCCGCATCACCTATCCCGATGGCGCGACCTATGACGGGGCGTGGTCGGCGGGCGTCATTCAGGGCGAAGGCCGCGCGACCTATGCCAACGGCATGATCTACGAAGGCAGCTTTCGCGACGCCCGCAACCACGGTCAGGGCCGGATGAGCTATCCCGACGGCTACGTCTATAACGGCGCATGGCAGGACGGACAGCGCCACGGGCGCGGGCAGGCGACCTATCCCGATGGCACGGTTTACACGGGCGAATTTGTGAACGGGCTGCGTCAGGGTCAGGGCAAACTGACCACGCCGGACGGCTTCATCTATGAAGGCGGCTGGCAGGGCGGCGAAATCGACGGGCAGGGCGTGGCCACCTATGCGACCGGAGACCGCTACGAAGGCCATTTCGTCGCAGGCCGCCGCCAGGGTCAGGGCGTGATGCGTTACGCCACGGGGCAGGTCGCGGGCGGCGAATGGGATGACAACCGTCTGGTGACGGCTGACCCGGATGTGCCAAGCGATACGGATGCCCCGGACCTGCCGGCGGATGCGGATACGGCGCCGTAAGGGGGGCGTTGCACGATGTGAACGGCCGCCAAGGTGGATCGTGATGCGTGACGGCTCGGGTCAGGCAGCCGCGGAGGGGCCAGAGTCGCGGCAAGGGCAAAGCATCTTGGCATAATACGTCACGGCGCGACGCCTTCGTATCGGGTCGCGGCGCGGCAACGGGCCAAACGCCGCCTTGCCTGCGCCGCCCCCAGCCCATAAGCTGCGCATAACAACCAAAGGCCCCCCATGACCCCCGCCCAGATTGTCACCGGCTATTGGGACGCGATGCGCAGCAATGACTTTGCCCGCGCGGCCGACTGGCTGGCGCCCGATGTCGAAATCATCTGGCCGCAATCGGGGGAATTGATCCGGGGCCGGGCGGATTTCGCGGCGCTCAATCACGCCTATCCCGGCGGGCCGTGGCGGTTTGACGTGCAAACCCTGATCGCAGACGGCGCGCAGGTCGTCACCGATACGGTGGTCAGCGACGGTCAGATGACCGCCCGCGCCGTGACCTTTCACCACGTCGAAAACGGCCTGATCGCGCGGCAACGCGAATACTGGCCCGACGATACCCCCGCCCCGGACTGGCGGCGGGCGTGGGTCTCGCGGGTCTGACGCCGCTTGCAACCGGCGCAGAGCCGCGATTAGCTGCCCCTATGAACGCGACACCCGATCACAACACCGATTCGCCCACCGGCCTGATGCTGGCCGTGGCCACCTATGTCATCTGGGGGTTTTTGCCGCTCTATATGAAGGGCTTAGCCCACATCCCCCCGGTCGAGGTGATCGCCCATCGTGTCATCTGGTCCCTGCCGATTGCGGCGGGGGTGCTGATCTGGCAGGGCCGCGCGGGACAGGTGCGCGACGCCCTGCGCACGCCGCGCCTGCTGGTGATGGCCGTCATCACCGCGCTGCTGATTTCGGCGAACTGGCTGATCTATGTCTGGGCCATCGCCAACAATCAGGCGATGGAGGCGGCGTTAGGGTATTACATAAACCCGCTGTTCAGCGTGCTTTTGGGCGCCACCTTGCTGCGCGAACGGCTGTCGCGGGCGCAATTGGCCGCCGTGGTTCTGGCGGCGGCGGCGGTTGTGGTGCTGACCGTGCAGGCGGGGCGGTTGCCCATCGTCGCCTTGGGGTTAACCCTGTCCTGGGGCATTTACGCGTTCTGCAAAAAGCGCCTGCCGCTGGGGCCGAACCAGGGCTTCACGCTGGAAGTGTTGCTGCTGACCCCCATTGCGCTGGGGATCATCGGCTGGATGACGGCGCAGGGAAGCGGCCATTTCGGCACCAACCTGACCGATACCGCGCTGCTGATGGGCTGCGGCGTGGTCACCGCCGTGCCGCTGCTGATGTATGCCAATGCGGCGAAACAGGTGCGCCTGTCCACCATCGGCGTGCTGCAATACATCGCGCCGACGATGATTTTCCTGATCGCGGTGCTGCTGTTTCACGAACCCTTTGACGGGGCGCGGGTGATTGCGTTTCCGATGATCTGGGCCGCGCTGATCATCTATTCCGTGGCGCTGATCCGGCAGGCGGGCGCGCGCCGACGCATGACCCGCAGCACAACAACGAAAAGGATGCAATGATGACCCTGCCCCGGCAACGCGTGACCCTGATCACCCTTGGCGTCGCGGATCTGGACCGCGCGCGCCAATTCTATGCCGATTGGGGCTGGACGCCGCACCCATCGACGGCCGAGGGTATTCATTTCTACCAAATGCACGGCGCGGCTTTGGCGCTGTTTCCGCGGGACGAACTGGCCGCCGATCAGGGGCGGCCCGACGCCGATCTGGGAACCGGCGCGATGACGCTGGCGCAGAATTGCGCCGACCGCGCCGAAACCGATGCGGTGTTTGACGCCGCCCTTGCCGCAGGGGCCACCTGCCTGAAACGCCCCCAACCCGTGTTCTGGGGCGGATATTCGGGCTATGTCGCGGACCCGGACGGGCATGTCTGGGAAATCGCGCATAACCCGTTCTGGCCGCTGTCAGATGACGGCAGCCTGACCCTCCCCTGATGGAGTGGCAGGCCCCCGGCACCCTGATCGCCCGGCGCGCGCATGGCGAAAACGCGGTCATCATCGACGTGCTGACCGCACAGCATGGCCGCCACAGCGGCATCGTCCCGGGCGGAGCATCGCAAAAACGCGCAGCCATGCTGCAACCCGGCGCGCATCTGGACCTGAAATGGCGCGCGCGTCACGCCGATCAGCTGGGGACATTTTCCGTCGAACCGATCCGGCTGAGGGCGGGACTGATGGCCGATGCCCTGTCGCTGGCGGGGCTGAACGCGGTGTCGGCGCTCTTGGTCTTTGCCCTGCCGGAACGCGACCCGCATCCGTCGCTGGTGATGAAAACCGACGCGCTGCTGGACGCCATGGATCGCGGAGATGACTGGGCCATGGATTACCTGCACTGGGAAATGCAATTGCTGACGGAAATGGGCTTCGGTCTGGATCTGGACCAATGCGCGGTGACGGGGGCGCGCGACGGTCTGGCCTATGTCAGCCCCAAATCCGGGCGCGCGGTCAGCCGCGCGGGGGCAGGCGAATGGGCCGACCGGCTGCTGCCGCTGCCCGATATTCTGGGCGGCGCGGGCGACAATCGCGGCAACCCGCTGCGCGACGCGCTGACGATCACCGGGCATTTCCTGCGCACCCGCATCGCCGCCGAACTGGTCGGCCGCCCCTTGCCTGCGGCACGCGACCGGCTGGTGGCGAAACTGACGGCGCGATCATCTGCGTGACCCCCACGGCGCTATCCGCCATGCGCGCGCCTCCCGAACCGTCGTCATTGCGTCCCGCGCCCGCCGGGGGCCAGCCCCCGGACCCCCGGGATATTTAGACCAAGATGAACGAGGGCGTCCGTCGTATCTTCTGTGTAAAAATATCCCACGGGGGTCCGGGGGTGTGAAACCCCCGGCGTCGCCGATCACGTGCGCCCCTTACGGGCGGCGCGCGCCCCGAAACGGCCCCTGACCCGCCGCGTCAATCCGGGCCATGGCATCGGCAATCGGTTCGTAAATCACCGCCATTTGCCACGCCGTCGCGTGAATCATCATATCCGCCGACACCGCAATCGCCACATGCCCCGGCCAGAACAGCAGATCGCCGCGCTGAATGGTCTCGGTCACGGGAAAGGCGCGTTCCTGCATGTCGCTGTCGCCGGGGCAGGACGTGCCATGGGCGGTCAGTGCCGCCTGCGCCAGCCCGGAACAGTCAATCCCCCAACGGCTGTTGCCCCCCCACAGATAGGGGGTGCCGATCAGGCTTTCGGCGACCGCAACCGCATCCGGGGCGGGCTGGCCGCTGATATGCTGCGCCGGAACATATCCGCCCGTCGCCAGTTCGGCAAAGCCGCCCGCGATCCCGGTCACCGCCAGCCGTGCGCCGATGGACAGGCCCATGATGTCGCGCGTTTTCATATCGGGCGCAGGATAGATATGCGTGGCGGGCGCGCTGACCCGGTGCGTCGCGGGGACGGGTTCACCCAAAGCATCAATCGCCACCCAGCCGCAATACCCATCCAGCCCCGCCTGAACAAAGGCCCACGCGCCGCGTTCCTCGACCACCACCAAATCCGCGCCGAAATTCACCTGACGGTCGCGGCGGCCATCCGGCGCGTCGCGCAGATCCGCCAGAGGCACCGCCACACGCGCCGCGCGTCCGTCCGTCCAGTTGGGGCGATCCAGCACCCCGCGCAAGTTGTTCAACGCCACCCGGTCGGTGGCGGGCGTCAAGCGGCGATCCATCACAACACCTTTGCCAGAGGGAACGCGCGTCCCCCGGTCCCGTTGATGCGCTGCCACGCGCCACGCTGTCGGTTCGGCGCGACCTGCCCGGTGGTGGGTATTGGCCCAAGGGTCATCAAAGCACCTCTGCCACACGCGCCACGCGTCCGTTGGTCCAGACGGGGCGATCCAGCACTTCAGGCGGTCCCTTCAGCGCCACCCGGTCAGTCACAGGCACCACGCGACGATCCATCACAGCAAATCCGGCAGCGCCGCCAGAATGGCGCGCGCGCCTTGACCCACGCCGCCTTTGGGCCGACCGGGCGCGGCGGTCGGTTGCCAGCCGTAGATGTCCAGATGCACATAGCGCGCATCGCCCGCAAAGCGGCGCAGGAACAGCGCCGCCGTCACCGACCCGGCCATGCCGCCCGACGGCGCGTTGTCCAGATCGGCAATTCCGGGTTCGATCAGCGGTTCATACGCATCCCAGAACGGCATCCGCCACAGCGGGTCGCCCACCGCCATGCCCGCCGATTGCAGCGCGCCCGCCACGCCGTCATCGTCGCAATACATCGGCGGCAAATCCGGCCCCAACGCGACCCGCGCCGCCCCCGTCAGCGTCGCCATCGAGATCAGCACATCCGGCGACCCCTCGGCCGCATAGGTCAGCGCGTCGGCCAGAATCAGGCGGCCTTCGGCGTCGGTGTTGTTCACCTCGACCGTCAGGCCATTGCGGGCGGTCAGAATGTCGCCGGGACGGAACGACGCCGCCGATACACTGTTTTCGACCGCCGGGATCAGCAGGCGCAGCCGCCGCCCCCGCGCCGCGCCGGTATCGGCCAGCA
Source organism: Paracoccus sp. (in: a-proteobacteria) (assembly GCF_030538495.1). Lineage (GTDB taxonomy): Bacteria > Pseudomonadota > Alphaproteobacteria > Rhodobacterales > Rhodobacteraceae > Paracoccus. Next base: position 66,776 of record NZ_JAUNTW010000006.1, on the reverse strand, counting down.
TCTGCATCAGGCCCAATGCCGACGCCGCGCCGCCCATGTCTTTCTTCATCAGGCCCATCGACGCGCCGGGTTTCAGGTTCAGCCCGCCGGTGTCAAAACACACGCCCTTGCCCACCACGGTCAGCAGCGGCCCGGTATCGCCCAGCGTGATGTCGATCAGACGCGGGGGTTCCGTCGCGGCGCGCCCGACCGCGTGGATCAGCGGAAAGCCCGCCGCCAGATCATCGCCCGCCGTCACCGTGATCTGCGCCCCGATCCGTGCGGCCAGATCGCGGGCGGCCTGTTCCAACCTGTCCGGTCCCAGATCATTGGCAGGCGTGTTGATCAGATCGCGGGTCAGATATTCGCCCGCCGCAATCGCCTGCACGCGGGCCGCATCCGCGCCGTCGGGGCAAACCAGACGCGGGCCATCCGCCGCGCCGGATTTATACCGCGTGAAGCGATATTGCCCGAACAACCAGCCCAGAGCCGCCTGTTCCGGGTCCAGCCCCGCCAGATCAGCCACGGCCCAATCCCCCGCCGGCAGCGCCGCCGCGCGCGCCAGTGGGAACCGGTCCCGCGCCGATTGATTCGGCGCGCCCAGTCCCATCACCGCGCCGCGCAGCCCGTTATCGCCGGGCAGCAGGCAAATCTCACCCGCTTTGGCCGTGAATCCACAGGCGGCGGGCCAATCGCCCACAGCATCGGGCAGGTCATCCCCCTGCCACACCAGCCACAAAGGGCGGGCGGCGTCAGAGGGGCGGGCAAATTCGGGGGTCATGGGCAGTCCTTTCCTGTTCCCGCCAACCTAACCACTGGCGCGTGTTGGGCAAGGGGTCAGGCGCTGCGGTCCCAGATCGCGGTCAGCGACCGGTTTCCAATCCGCATCAGTCGCGCCTGAATCGCCGTCAAGGCCGCCTGATCGCCGCGATCCGCCGCCGCCCCCAAATCCATGGCCACCCCCGCCAGAGACAGCAACCCGATCTGCCAGGCCAGCCGTGCCATGCGGTCCGCGTGACCGACCAGCCCCGCCATATCGCCATCCTGCGCCGCCCGTTCCACCAGCATCAGCGCGGATGCCAACTGTTCCAATGCCAGCCCGATCACATGCTGGGCCGCCGTTTCGCCCAATTCCGTTACAATATCCGTCACCCGCCGCGCATCCACGCGCACGGGTTCGCTGACCATCAATTTCGCAATCTGCGCCATGCCCGCAGCCTTTCACCATGAACCTAATCGACGGCGAACATGGCGCAGTTGCGTGAAGAAAGCCTTGACGCGGGGGATGAAAATGTCTCGCATTTTCCTTAAATGCAGCCTATCACGCGCCGCAGATCAAAGGATACCGCGATGAACCTGTCTCCGCTGCCGCAATATCTCAGCAAACGCTACCATGGCTGGAAGGCCACGGCCTATAACGAAAACCGCGCCTGGTTCCGCCGTTTGGCGACCGAGGGGCAGCGCCCCCGCGCCATGGTCATTTCGTGCTGCGACAGCCGCGTGCATGTGACCAGCATCTTTGGCGCCGATTCGGGCGAGTTTTTCATTCACCGCAACATCGCCAATCTGGTGCCGCCCTATGCCCCGGACGGGTTGCAGCACGGGACGTCAGCGGCGATTGAATATGCGGTCACGGCGCTGCGGGTGGCGCATCTGATCGTCATGGGCCACACCAATTGCGGCGGCGTGGCGGGCTGTCATGCGATGTGCGCGGGCCATGCGCCTCAGCTTGAGGATAAAACCAGCTTCGTCGGCCGCTGGATGGACATTCTGCGCCCCGGCTATGACCGCGTCAAAGACCTGCCCGAAGATCAACAGGTCGGCGCATTGGAACAACAGGCGGTTCTGGTGTCGCTGGAAAATATCCTGACATTTCCGTTTGTTAAGGATGCCGTCGAATCCGGCGACCTGTCCCTGCACGGCCTGATCCACGACATTTGCGAAGGCACCCTGTGGCAGGCCAGCAGCAACGGGCAGGCGTGGCAGGCGGTGTGATGGGGTGAGTGGGGGCTAAGCTAGGGCCAACGTCGTGCCGATAAGTGACGTTCGATGCAAGGCTTAAGCTATCGCGGAAAAAAACGCGGCAGGGGTGATCCCGCCGCGCGCACGTCCGGGTAATCTAGGACCAATCACCAATCTTCCCCGTCCGCTTTCTAAAAATGCAATCGCAGCCATAGGGTGTCAAGATGGCCGATCATCCCCATGGCGTAACCATCCGCCTTGATGCTGGGAAGATAAGCGAGCCCCCCCAACCCCATCACCCCTTTTTCAACACCCTGTTCCCCAGCAGTTCCGCGATCTGGACCATGTTCAGCGCGGCGCCTTTGCGCAGGTTGTCGCTGACGCACCACAGGGTCAGGCCGTTTTCGACCGTGGAATCCTGGCGGATGCGGCTGATGAAGGTGGCGAATTCGCCCACGGCCTCGATGGGCGTGATATAGCCGCCGTCTTCGCGTTTATCGACGACCAGCAGGCCGGGGGCTTCGCGCAGGATGTCGCGGGCTTCGTCTTCGTCCAGAAAATCGTCGAATTCGATATTGATGGATTCGGCCTGACCGACAAAGACCGGCACGCGCACGCAGGTGGCGGTGATGCGGATTTTGGGGTCCAGAATTTTCTTGGTTTCCGCGACCATGCGCCATTCTTCGCGGGTGGTGCCGTCCTCCATCATCGCGTCGATCTGGGGGATGACGTTAAAGGCGATCTGGCGGGGAAATTCTTTGGCCTCAACCTCTTGGCCGGGGACATAGAGGCCCTTGGTCTGGTTCCACAATTCATCCATGGCGCGCGTCCCCAGATCGGACACGGATTGATAGGTGCTGACCACCACCCGCCGGATCCGCGCCCGGTCATGCAGCGGTTTCAGCGCCACGACCAATTGCGACACCGCGCCCGCCGGGCTGGCGATGATGCGTTTCGGCGCGTTCTGGATGGCGTCGGGGTTCACCTCGGGGACGATCAGGGGAATGTCGGCATCGGTGGCAAAGCTGCCGGAATTGTCGATGACGTAGCACCCGGCCCGCGCGGCCTGCGTCGCGGTTTTGCGCGCGGTGTCCGCGTCCAAGGCCAAGAGCGCGATGTCCCAGCCGTCGAAATCGAACCCGTCCATATCGCGGCATTTCAGGGTGCGGTCGCCAAAGCCGACCTCGGTTCCCAGCGATTTGCGGGGGGCAAGGGCCGCGATGTCGTCCACGGGAAATTCGCGTTCCGCCAGAATGTTCAGCATTTCGCGGCCTATGTCTGTGGTGGCCCCGGCAACAACGATTTTATAGCCCATGATGCGCCTTTATGTGATGGTCCCTGTCGCTTAGCCCAGAATCCGCGCCGATGCACGGGGCCGATAGCGTTGGATATGAGTATTTATGCACAGAAGAAGCCCGTCAGTTGCGAATCAGACGCGGGTCGTTTGCGGCAAGGGTGCTGACCCAGTGCGATTCGGCGCCGAAGTCATGCGGCACCTGATCGGCGTTTCGGCGGCCTGACAGGCTGAGGCTGACAAAGAAATCAAACCCATAGAGTGAGAGTTGTCTCAGGTCGGACCGCAGCAGCAGGTCAATCAGCATCGCTCCGGTGGTGGGGGGCGCGTTCAGCGTCGTGGCCAGTGCGTGATAATCGGCCAGCGGGTGCAGGTAAAAACCGGGGCTGGTGGCGGTCGCGTAATCCAGCCGTTTGCGTTTGGGCGACATCCACAGGATGCGGCCAGGATGGATCCGGGCGCGGTCGTCATCCGACAGCCGCGTGGCCAGACCAAGCCAATCGGTGCGGGTGCCGTGGCTGTTTGCGGCGGGCATCGGCGCGCGGTTGATGCGGATGACCAGATCGGCGGCGTCAATCGCCGGGCCATGTGTGTGGTTGCCCAAGGCGCGGGCATTGCCGATCAGCGCCACGCGTCGCCCCGTCAGCGGTGCCAGCAGGTCCGCCTGTGTCACCGACATCTTCATCAGCGCCGCGTCGTCGCGGATCAGGCGCGCGGCGTAAAATCGCAGGCGGTTCATGGGCGGGCCAACAGGTCGGTATAGATGTCGATCAGGGCGCGGGCCTCGGATTCGATGGCGTGATGGGTGGCGACATGGGTCGCTGCCGCTGCGCCCTGAGCGGTCGCCTGTGATGGGTCGCGCAGATAGGGCGCAATCGCATTGGCCAGCTCCGCCGGGTCGTTGGGTTGGGTGACAACCCCCGTTTCGCCGTCGCGGATCAGTTCCCGGAACGCGCCCACATCGGTGGCCACCACCGGCACGCCGCAGGCCATGGATTCCAAGGGCGTCAGGCCGAAGCCTTCCCATCTCTGCGGCGCGACATAGAGGTTCAGCGCCCGATACCAGTCGGCCATCTGGTTGACCGGCGTTTCGGGCAGAAACAGGATGCGGTCGGCCAGCCCCGCCCGGTTCACTTGGTCGCGCAGATCGGCCAGATAGCCCTGATGTTTTTCGGTCGCCCGGCCCATGATGATGGCTATGGCGTTCGGGTGCTGCGGCGACAGCCGGATCATCGCATCGACGAAATCGCCGGTGCCTTTTTGCGCCCTTATGCGTCCGTAACAGCCGATCAGAAACGCGTCCTGTGGCAGGCCCAGCCGCGCCCTCAGCCCCGCGCGGTCGGTGGTCGGGCCAAAGCTGTCGGTGTCGATCCCGTGCAGCACGACGCGGGCCGGGCGGTGCAGATAGGCCGCCCCCTTGGCCGAGGTCGCCACCACCTCATCCATCTGGCGGATCAGCCACCGGGTATAGCGGCTGTGGACCCGTTGCGAGGCGGATGTGAACAGCAGCCGGTATTTGCGCCGCAGGATATGCCGCAGCGCCAGCCCCAGCAGCATTTCGGTGTTCCTGCGCGCGTGCCAGACCCGCCAGCGGTCGCGCGGCATTGTGGCGGCGCGCCATAACGGGATATGCGGCACCTCCGGCGGCAGGCCCGGCCCGGTCGCCGCAATCGCGATCATGCGCGCCTGCACCGGGATCAGCCGCACCACGGTGGCCGTCACGCCCGACAGCCGGCGTTTCAGATTGGGGGCGATGACGACAGGATCAGTCATTCTTAGCCTCGGGCGTCAGGAAATAGAGGGCAAAACCGATAACCATCGGGATCAGAAAGAACAACCACAGCATCGCAAAAGCCTGCGCGGGGGGCGATCCGGCCTGCGCGGCATCGTAAACGGGGCGGGATGCGAATTGCAGGATGCCGACGCCTCCGATCGAAAACATATTCAGAAAGGTGACGCCGCGCCCGACCAGATGCGGCGGCAGGAACGACCGGCCATGCGCCATCAGCAGCGGATAGGCCGCGCCCGAAAACCCGATCAGCGCCAGCAGGATGATGGCCCATGTCAGTCCCGCATCCGGGCGCGCGACCATCAGGGCCAGCACCGCGATCACGGCGGCGGTAAAGATCAGGATCGTGCGGCGCAGGCTGCCGATCAGGCGCGCGGCAGGCCCAACGACAAAGTTCCCCACCACCATGGCCAGCCCCATCATCAGCGTGGCATGGCCGATCTGTTCGGGTGTGGCGGTAAACACCTGGTCCAGATAGGGCGCGGCCCACAGCCCCCGGATCGCCGCCGAGGCCGCATAGTTCACGAAAAACAGCGGCAGAATGAACCACAGCGCGCGGATGGTCAGCAGTTCGGCCAGTGATCCTTTGGGCTGCGTCGCGTCCAGCCGGTCGGGGTCGCGCACGGTGGCGGCGATCAGCGCGGCGACGGCCAGCGTGGCCGCGACCATCCCCCACAGCGCCGCGCGCCAGCCAACCGCCTGCGTCACCCAGACCAGAGGCGCCGCACCCAGGATATTGCCCAGCGACCCGAACCCCACGATCATGCCCGCCATGGTGCCGAACGCCGCCGCCGGATAATTGCGCGCGATGATGTAATACGACCCCATCAGCGCGGGCGCGCAGCCAATCCCGATCAGCGTCATCGCCAGATGCAGGTGCCACGGCGCGGTCGCCATGGCAAAGACCGCCGCGCCTCCGGCCCCGCCGATGGCCATGAACCACGCCACGGTGCGGCGCGGCCCGATGCGGTCCAGTGCCGCGCCGACCGGGATTTGCAGCGCCGCGAATGCGATGAACCACAGCCCCGATGACAGCGCCAAATCACCGGGCGAGGCCCCGATTTCGACCTGCAACACAGGCGCCAGCACCGCCAGAAAGGCGCGGTAAAACTGGCTGAGAACATAGGCCAGCACCAGGCTGACAATTCCGGCAGAGAGGGCGGGCATAGCAACACCTCGTAGTAACGCCCGCCACGTTGCGTCATCGCGCCGCGATGTTCAAGCGGTCAGCGGCGCGCGCGATGATGCGGGCGGTCCGGCGGGTTTGGCTGGCACTCTGTTGGGTTTTGGTTCCCGGCAGGTCGGCGCTGCGTTGACGGGCGCTTGCGCCGGTTGCCGGGGCGGGGCGCAGGGTGGCCTCAGGGGGACGTCCCGATCCAGAAAAGTGTGGCCCGCCTGCGGGTTACGGTTTGTCGCCCACAAATCGGGTGGCCTTATATGGCTTGGCCCGCCTGTCCGGCTGCCGGTCATCCCGCCCCGATCTGCGCTGTGATGCCGTCGCGCTGTGGGGGGGGGCGACAACAGGGCAGACGCTGCGCCGTTCGCGGGGGTATGGAGGCAAAGGCTGACGCGACCGAACAGGCCGTTCAGCGGGCTTTGGCGGGCGTCCTGTTGTGCCGTGATCATCTGCGGGTCGGGTCTGTTCTGGTGGATGGGGGGAGGCGCGTTTGGTCCCGCGTGGTGGTGCCACGTTGTTGGGGTTTTGTCGCTGGCAGGTCGGTGCGTTCAGCGGCGCAACGCAATGGCGCGGGGCAAACCTACCCTGTGCCGCAGGGTCGTGCCGCTACGCTTATGTTCGTCGCGCGCCCACAGATCAGGGCAAAGGCGGTGCCGTTCGCCAACGGCCACCCACACCACGCCGCGACGCGTCACCCCAACCCGTCCTGACCCAGCAGGGCGGTGCCGTTGCGGCTTTCGACCTTGGTCACCCATAAATCGGGGTCACAGATGTTGCGGCGGGTGGTGGCGGCTTTTGTTGTGTGGACAGGACGACTTGCCTTTGTGGGGCAAAGCTGTTCGGTCAGCCGGGTTCGTCGCGGTTGCGTTTTGGGGCCGTGACCGCCTGCGGATTGGGGGCGGCCCGAGACGGTGGGCAGAACGCAGTGCCAAGAGGGACGACAGACCGCGTTCGCCCGCGTGGTGCGGTTCAGCGGCACACCCTGGCCGCGTCACCCCAACCCGTCCTGACCCAGCAGGGCGGTGCCGTTGCGGCTTTCGACCTTGGTCACCCATAAATCGGGGTCACAGATGTTGCGGCGGGTGGTGGCGGCTTTTGTTGTGTGGACAGGACGACTTGCCTTTGTGGGGCAAAGCTGTTCGGTCAGCCGGGTTCGTCGCGGTTGCGTTTTGGGGCTGTGACCGCCTGCGGATTGGGGGCGGGCGGTTGCATCGTTCGCGGTCGCAGGGGGCAATGCCATATAAAAAGTGGTCGGATAAAGCTGTTCTCGCCATCAGGTTTGGCGGGCGTGCTGTTTGGCTTTGATCACGGGCATAAGCGCGGATGCTTGGTTCGGCTGTGTGTGGTGGGGGCGTGATGCCGGGATCGCGGCCTAAGACGGGGCAGGGTGGAATGTGGCGTAAGATGTGGTGGATGCCCCCGTTTTGTTCTCGCGTGGCGGGGGCGCGTCGGGTCGGCGTTTGGGGTCTGGCAGGGCACGATGATGGGGCGAACACAGCTTGTCCCTCGTGGTGGTGCTGTCGTGTTGCTTAGGGGGCGCGGGCGGATGGTTGCATCGTTCGCGGTCGTAAGGGGGCAATGCCGCGCGTCGGGAAACGGTTCTGTCCGTGGGGTTTGGCGGGCGCGTTGATTGTCGGTGATCGTCTGCGGCGCGGGGGACGTGGCGGCACGGTTCAGTCGGCTTTGCGTGCTGCCGCGGTTGGGCGGCATATCCCCGCAGCGTCAGGCGAACCCGTCCTGATCCAGCAGCGTTTCACCGTCGCGGCTTTCGATCTCAATCACCCACAGGTCGGGGTCAAAGCTGCGTTGACGTGCAATCGCGGCGTCGATGTCGGGTTCCGGGCCGTCATGGGTCACGCGCCACGGGCGGGTGTCGCTGTCCATGTCCCATTCGCGCATCCACAACTGCGCGCGCCCGTCCAGACGCGCGCATTTCACCGCCACAGCCCCCGCAGTCGCATCGCCGCGCGCGGTGATATAGGCGGGGATATTCGCCAGCCCCAGCCGCGCCAGATAGGCCGACACCCAGATCCCAGATGCCAGACGGGCGTCAGTCCCCATCGCGGAAATCAAGACCCATTTCGTTGAACCGTTCCGCTTCGTTCAGCCAGTTTTCGCGGACCTTGACCTGCAAGAACAAATGGACGCGGCGGCCCATGAATTCCTCAAGCTCGGCGCGGGCGGCCTGACCCACGGCCTTGATCGTTTCGCCGCCCTTGCCCAGAACGATGCCTTTGTGGCCGGGGCGGGCGACATAGACGATCTGATCGACGCGGGCGCTGCCGTCCTTTTTTTCCTCCCACGCTTCGGTTTCGACCGTCAGCTGATAGGGGATTTCTTCGTGCAGGCGCAGCGTCAGCTTTTCGCGGGTGATTTCGGCGGCGATCATGCGCATGGGCAGATCGGCAATCTGATCTTCGGGGTAAAGCCACGGACCGGCGGGCAGCGTTTCGGCCAGCCAGTCGCGCAGATCGCCGCAGCCGTAACCCTTTTCCGCCGAAATCATAAAGGTTTGCGCGAAATTGAACGACGCGTTCAGTTCCGCCGACAGCGCCAGCAGCGTTTCGGCCTGCACCCGGTCGATTTTGTTGATGACCAAGGCAACCGGCGTGTCACCGCCCAAGTCGCGCAACTGGTCGATAATGGCGGTCGCGCCGTCGGTCAGGCCGCGATGCGCCTCGATCAGAAACAGGATGATGTCGGCATCCGACGCGCCCCCCCACGCGGCGGCCACCATGCTGCGATCCAACCGGCGGCGCGGGCGGAAAATCCCCGGCGTATCGACGAACACGATTTGCGTCTGATCGGCAATCGCGATGCCACGGATGCGGGCGCGGGTGGTCTGCACTTTGTGCGTCACGATGCTGACCTTGGCGCCGACCATCTGGTTCAGCAGCGTGGATTTTCCGGCATTGGGTTCCCCAATCAGGGCGACAAAGCCCGCGCGTGTATCGGTCATTTCGATCCCTCTAGCCGGTTCAGCATCGCCTGCGCTGCGGCCTGTTCAATGCTGCGTTTGGTGCCTGCGCCGGTGGCGTCGGCGGTCTGCCCATCCGACAGACGCACGGTGATGTGAAACACTGGCGCGTGATCGGGGCCGCTGCGGGCGGTTTGTTCGTAAATGGGCGGAGGCATTTTCTGCGCCTGCACCCATTCCTGCAAGGCGGTTTTTGCGTCGCGCGCGTCCTGTTCGACATGGGCCAGACGGTCGGCCCAATGGTGCAGGATCACGCGCCGCGCGGCATCAAATCCGGCATCCAGATAGACGGCGGCCAGAACCGCTTCGATCGCGTCGGCCAGCAGCGCCTCTTTGCGGCGACCGCCGGACATCATTTCGGACCGGCCCAGTTTCAAGACCTCGCCCAGACGCAGATCGCGGGCGACGGCGGCGCAGGTTTCGCCGCGCACCAAAGCGTTATAGCGCGGCGCAAGCTGGCCTTCGCTGGCGGCGGTGTCGGCGGTAAACAGCGCCTCGGCCATGACCAGCCCCAGAACCCGGTCGCCCAAGAATTCCAGCCGCTGATTGTCGGGGCGGGTTGCGGTCGCAATGGACCCATGCGTCAGCGCGCGGATCAGCAATTCGGGGCGCGCGAAATCATGGCCCAGACGGGCCATGAAGGCGCGGATGTCAGAACCGGGGGTCAATTCACCGCCTTAAAGAAACGGTCGGGGCGCCAGGTCCACACATACAGCAGCGACCGGCCCGCCGACGAAAACACAATGCGATCCGCGCGCCCGATCAGATATTCCGCTGGCACCATGCCCAAGCCGCGAATCTCCGCCGGGAAGCGGGAATCTTCGGAATTGTCGCGGTTGTCGCCCATAAAGAAGTAATTCCCCGCCGGCACCGTAAAGACCGGCGTGTCATCCGCGACCCAGCCGTCGGTGATGTTCAGCACGTCATAGCTGACGCCGTTGGGCAGGGTTTCGGTGAACCGATCCTTTACGCATTGCCCGCCCTGCGGCACGGGGTCGTTGACGCAACGCGGGATCGACCCGGCCTGAGACCCCTGCTGTTCTTTGATTTCAATGAATTGCCCGGCAGGCACCTGCGGCACCTGTTCGCCGTTGATATAAATCAGCCCGCCGCGCATCTGCACGGTGTCGCCCGGCAGACCGATCAGGCGTTTGATGAAATCGACGTTGCGGGTGGGGTGGCGGAACACCACCACATCGCCGCGTTCGGGTTCGGACGCCATGATCCGCCCGCTGATGGGGCAGGCCGAAAACGGGCAGCTGTGCCGCGAATAGCCATAGGCCATTTTGTTCACGAACAGGAAATCGCCAATCAGCAGCGTTTCCTTCATCGAGCCGGACGGGATGTAGAACGGCTGAAAGAACAGCGTGCGGAAAATGCCCGCAATCAGCAGCGCCCAGAAAACGGTTTTGATCGTTTCCCAGATGCCTTCCTTTTTCGGGGCCTTATCCGCCATGATGCGTCCTTCCGTTTATGGGCTGGCGATTGTTGCGCGTTCATGGGCCGCGCGGGGGGCTGTGTCAAGCTGGCCGCGCCTCGATCACCACAAAGGCCTGCGCCCATGGGTGATCATCGGTCAGGGTGACGTGAACAATCGCGTGATGACCCGGCGGCGTCAGCGCGGCCAGACGATCCGCCGCCCACCCGGTCAGCGCCATGACGGGTTGCCCGCTGGGCAGGTTCGTCACCGCCATATCGCGCCAGCTGATCCCCATGGCCAGCCCGGTGCCAAGCGCCTTGGAACACGCCTCTTTCGCGGCCCAGCGTTTGGCCAGCGTGGCGGGTTCATGCGCGCGACCGGCGGCGCGGGTCCGTTCGGCGGGCGTGAACACGCGGTTGCGGAACCGGTCCCCGAACCGGTCCAGCGTGGCCGCGATGCGGTCGATATTGCACAGGTCGCTGCCGATTCCGATGATCATTCCGTATCCTCTGCCGTGCCAAAGGCCCGGTCATAGGCCCGTCCAAAGGCCGCACTGAACGCCCCCCATGCGCGACCAAAGGACAATTCAGGCAGGCCATCATACATCCCCCGCGCCCCGTCCCACGCCGCGCCGGGGCTGGATTTGATGCTGCGCCACAGATCCGCGCGGGTGGGGACGGTCATTCCGCACACCTCGGCGTCGCGGGTCGGGTTGTCGGGGTTAAAGGCCGCGTCCAGTTCGCGCATGTCGCCCATCAACTGACAGGCATCGTGAATTTCCCACGCGGTCGCCGCCGCGATCACGCCTATGCCGACAACAGGCAAGGCTTCGCCCGCTGTGGATGCGATGTTGCGGGCGGCGGCGGTGCTGACACGTTTTGACACGCGGGTGGTGGTGTCGGCCACAGCCTGACGCGCGGCAACGCGGGTGCCGCGATAGGTGACACGGCTGTCGGCCAGTTCCTGCGCCATCCGGCGCCCGGCCACCCGGCTGTCAGCCAATTCGCGTGCAAGATTATCGGCGCGGGTATTTGCGGCGGTCAGTTGGGCGGCGTGGCGGCTGCGCACGGTTTTCACGCCGGTGACGGTTTCCACCACCCCCGCCACGGCCATAAACACCGCCGGAATGACGGTCATCGCCACGCTCAGCGCCAGCGACATCGCCATCAGCACCAGCATCAGGGCCGACCACAGCCCGCCCAGAGTCGCAACAATCCGACGTAGCAGCTTCATGGTTGAGGGGCGGGGGTCATTGCGAAGGTCATGTTCGGCGCGGAGGGTTTGGGGTTCGTGGATATTTATGCACAGAAGAAATCACCCCCGCGCCGCATCCATGGCGCGGCGCATTTCCGCTATGGCGGCGTCAAGGCCGATGAACACCGATTCGGCGATCAGGAAATGGCCGATATTCAGTTCCGCCAGTTCGGGGATGGCCGCGATTGGCCCCACCGTGTCAAAGGTCAGGCCGTGGCCTGCGTGAACCTCTAGCCCCAGATCGGCGGCCCGTTTTGCGCCGTCGCGCAGGCCCGTCAGTTCGGTATCGCGTTCGGCGGTGTGCCCGTCTGTGTCGTAATCGCAATAGGCGCCGGTATGCAGTTCCACGACCGCCGCGCCGATGCGGGCGGCGGCGCGGATTTGCGCCGGGTCATGGCCGATAAACAGCGACACCCGGCTGCCCGCATCGCGCAGGGGCGCGATGTATTCGGCCAGTGCGGCTTCGTGACCGGCGACGTCCAAGCCGCCTTCGGTCGTGCGTTCCTGCCGCTTTTCCGGGACGATGCAGACGGCATGAGGACGGTGGCGCAGCGCGATCGCCTGCATTTCATCCGTCGCGGCCATTTCCAGATTCAGCGGCAGGCGCAGCGCGTTCATCAGCGCGTCAATATCGGCGTCGGTGATGTGGCGGCGGTCTTCGCGCAGATGGGCGGTGATGCCGTCGGCGCCGGCCTGTTCGGCCAGTTGCGCCGCGCGCACCGGGTCCGGCCACGGCGTGCCGCGCGCGTTTCGGATGGTGGCAACGTGGTCGATATTGACGCCAAGGCGCAGCATGGGCAAACCCCCGTGATTGATTGGGATGAGATTAGCGCGCCGTGGCCGGTTGCGCCAGTTCGGTTGCAACCGCCCACCAGCCGTTGTGCGACAGCGCCGTGGCCGCGCGTTCGGCGTGATCGGCGCGGTCGAACAGCCCGAAGCAGGTCGCGCCAGACCCCGACATCCGCGCAAATGCCGCGCCCTGCGCCGTCAGCGCGTCCAGCACATCGCCAATCACCGGCGCGATCTGGCGGGCGGGGGGTTCCAGATCGTTGCGGGTGGCGCGCAGCCAGTGGATCAGCGCGTTCAGATCCGCGAAAATCGGGATCGGCGGCAGGGGCGGGTTGTCTCGGCAGGTCAGGGCGGAAAACACCTGCGGCGTGGACAGCGCGATGCCGGGATTGACCAGCACCAGATGCAGCGCGGGCAGCGGCGGCAGGGGCGTGATGTGTTCGCCAATCCCCTGCATCCGCGCAGGCCGCCCCGCCAGACAGACCGGCACATCCGCGCCCAGCCGTTCGGGCGCGCGGGGCAGGGGATGCCCCATCTGCGCCAGCCCGCGCAGAACCGCCGCCGCATCGGCGGAGCCGCCGCCAATCCCCGACGCCACGGGCAGGTTTTTCGTCAGCGCGATTTGCGCCGCACCGCCCGCCAGATCGGCGGCGCGCAGGCACAGATTGTCGGTGGTGGACAGCCCCGCCGCAAATGGCCCGTCGATGGTCAGCGACGGCCCCCCCGGCGTCAGCGTGACCACATCACCCACCCCCGCAAAACAGACCAGCGAATCCAGCAGGTGATAGCCGTCATCGCGCCGCCCCGTCACATGCAGCGCCAGATTCAGCTTGGCGGGGGCGGGTTCACTGACCGGCTTCATCGGCCAGAACCGCATCCAGCCCGCGATCCAGCTTGTCGCGGATGCGGTCAAAGTTCACCTCGCCCGATTGGGTGGGTTTTAACGACAGGGCGCGGCGCCATTGGATGTCAGCTTCGCGTTTGCGACCGACTTTCCAGTAAATGTCGCCCAGATGGTCGTTGACCAGCGGGTCATTGGACATTTGGCCGACGGCCTCTTCCATCGGGGCCACGGCGTCCTGATAGCGGCCCAGCCGGTAATAGGCCCATGCCAGCGAATCCAGAATATAGCCGTCGCCGGGCGACAATTCCGCCGCCTGTTTGATCAGATCCAGCCCGCGATCCAGATTGACATTGCGGTCAATCCACGAATAACCCAGATAATTCAACAGGCTGGCCTGATCGGGGCGAATGTCGATGGCGGCCAGGAAATCGGCCTCGGCCCGGTCAAACTGGCCCGAGCGTTCCAAAGCGATGCCGCGGGCATAGAGCGGGAACCACCGGGCATCGGCGGGCGCATCCGCCAACAGGTCCAGCGTGCGGTCGTAAAACGGCACGGCGTCGGCGAATTTTTCACGCTGGCGCAGCACGTCGCCCATGGCCGATTGCGCCTGTGGCAGGTTGGGATAGTCCGCGACCAGATCGCGCGCGGCCTGTTCGGCCTGTTCCAGACGGTCGCCGCGGGCCAAAGCCTCGATCCGGGTCAGTTCAGCGACGGGGCGGACCTGCCCCATATCGCGGACGGCGTTAAATTCCACATCCGCCAGATCGAATTGCTGGCGGTCCAGCAATTGTTGCGCGGTCAGCAGGCGGGCTTCGGAATTGGCGGGCGACATCCAGACGGCCAGACGCGCATGAATCAGGGATAAGGGTTCCGGGTCCGGGCTGGTCGCCAGTGCCGCCGAAAACGCCAGCAGCAATTGCGCCACGCCATCCGCCGGGCCGTCGATCACGTCGAAACTGACGGCTTCGCCCGCCGCCAGCCGGTCGCGCAGCGCCAGCAATTGCGGTTCATTGTCCAATGCGGGCAGGGCGTTCAGCACGGCCACGGCCTCATCCCGGCGGTCCAGTTGCGCCAGAACCTGCGCCCGCGCCATCACACCCAGCAGATGCGCGCCGGTGTCATCAACCGCCAGCAATTCGGCGGCGCGTTCGTAATCGCCGACCTTGGCACTGGCAAGCGCCAGATGGTAATTCACCACCGGCGCAATATCGGGATGCGCGGCCATGGCGTTGAACGCGGCCAATGCGTCGCTGCCGCGCCCCGCGCCCAGCAACGCCCATGCGCGCATCGTGCCATCCATCAGGTCGCGGTCAATCGGCTGGTCGCTGCTGCGGTTGGCGTCGATAAAGGCGATCAGCCCGTCCCAATTCCCCGCCCGGATCAGCGATGCGCGATGCAGCAGGCGGGCGAGTTCGGTGCCTCGGTCCGATTGGATCATCTGGCTGGCCAAGGCCACGCCGCGATCCACATCACCCGACGACGTCAGCGCGACCAGTGCGCTGTCTTGCAAGAACGGGTCGGTGGGATCATGCGCCAGTGCCTGCGTGAAATAGCGCGCGGCGGCGGCATAGTCGTTTTCGACCGCGGCCATGCGCGCCGCCAGATAGGGACCAGACACGCCCAGCATCCGCGCGGAACGCGGGATGCGCACCGGCATACCGGGCAATTCGCCGCTTAGCTGCGCGTGTTGCACAGGTTTGGCGCGCGGCGCTTGGGTCTGCGCGGTTGCGGGCAGCGCCACCAGCAGGGCGCACAGGGTCAGGGTCAGGCGGTTCGTCACGGGCGGTCTTTCGGGCAACGGATCAGTTGCCAGACCCTAACCCCCCGCACCGGGCAGAGCAACGCCCCGCCCGGCCAAAGCCATCACATATTCGGGTAATTCGGCCCGTCGCCCCCCTGCGGCGTGGTCCAGTTGATGTTCTGCGACGGGTCTTTGATGTCGCAGGTTTTGCAATGCACGCAGTTCTGGAAATTGATCACGAAACGCGGGCCGGCATCGTCCTGGATCACCTCATACACGCCGGCGGGGCAATAGCGCTGCGCCGGTTCGTCATATTCGGGCAGGTTCACCGAAATCGGGACCGAGGGATCGCGCAGTTTCAGATGGCAGGGCTGGCTTTCTTCGTGGTTGGTAAAGCTGAAGGCGACGTTCGTCAGCCGGTCAAAGGACAGCTTCCCATCCGGGCGCGGATAGTCGATTTTCGGGAAATCGGCGGCCTTGCCGGTTGCGGCGGCGTCGGTTTTGCCGTGTTTCCACGTCCCCAGCGGGTTCCAGCCGGTCAGATTGGCGACCCACATATCAAACCCGCCCAAGGCCAGCGACGACCACAGGCCCAGTTTCGACCAGATCGGTTTGACGTTGCGGACCTTTTTCAGGTCTTGGCCGACCACGCCGCCGCGAACGGCATCGTCGTAATCGGTCAGGCGGTCGCCCGCGCGGCCTGCGGCAATGGCGGCGGCTGCGGCCTCGGCGGCCTCGATCCCGCTATGCATGGCGTTGTGGTTGCCCTTGATGCGCGGGACGTTGACCAGACCGGCCGAACAGCCCAGCAACACGCCGCCGTCAAACGACAATTGCGGGATCGACTGCCAGCCGCCTTCGCTGATCGCGCGCGCGCCATAGGCCACGCGCTTGCCGCCCTCCAGCAGTTCGGCGACCATCGGGTGATGTTTGAACCGCTGAAATTCGGCATAGGGATACAGATGCGGGTTCTGATAATTCAGGTGAACCACCAGACCAATCAGAACCTGATTGTTTTCAAAGTGGTAAATGAACGACCCGCCGCCGGCGTTGTTGCCCAAAGGCCAGCCCATCGTATGCGACACGCGGCCCTGTTTGAATTTTTCCGGGGCGATTTCCCAGATTTCCTTCATGCCGATGCCGAATTTCTGCGGGCAATGGCCGTCAGACAGGTTCAGCCGCGCCATGATGTCTTTGGCCAGCGATCCGCGCACGCCTTCGGCGATGAACACATATTTGCCCCGCAATTCCATGCCGGGTTCGTAACCGTCGCCGATGCTGCCATCCGCGTTGCGGCCAAATTCGCCCGCGACCACACCGGCCACGCGGTTGCCGTCCCAGACGATCTGGCTGGCGGCCATGCCGGGGAAAATCTCGACCTCTAACGCTTCGGCCTGTTCGGCCAGCCAGCGGCAGACATTGCCCATGCTGACGATGTAATTGCCGTGATTGTTCATCAGCGGCGGCATCGGCCAGTTGGGGATGCGAACCTGCCCGGCCTCGCCCAGAATATAGAAATTGTCTTCGACGACCTGGGTGTTCAGGGGGGCGCCACGGTCCTGCCAATCGGGGAACAGACGGTTCAGACCCGACGGATCCAGCACCGCGCCCGACAGGATATGCGCGCCGATTTCCGACCCTTTTTCCAGCACCACGACCGAAATGTCGGGGTTGATCTGTTTCAGCCGGATGGCGGCGGACAGACCGGCGGGGCCACCACCAACGATAACCACGTCATAGTCCATCGACTCGCGTTCGATTTGGGTTTCGTCGGTCATGTGGCTTGCTCCCTTACGCACTGGCTGACCGTTGTTAACCCGCCCTGACCAGCGGCGCAACAATCGTGCGCGTCATCAAATGGCCAAAAACCGCCATTTGATGACGGGGCAGGCTTGCATTGGGCGGCAAATTGGTGACGATACCCGGAACCTTGGCTGAACGCCCCTGCCATTTCCGAATGGCGGGGGCGTTGGCTTACCACCTGAACCGCATCGCAAAGGAACACGGCGATGGAAAAAATTCCGATGACGCGCAACGGCTTTCAGGCGTTGGAAACCGAACTGGGCGGCCTGAAATCCAACGACCGCCCCGCCATCATCCGCGCCATTGCCGAGGCGCGCGAACATGGCGATCTGTCTGAAAACGCTGAATATCACGCCGCCCGCGAAAAACAGGGTTTTATCGAAGGCCGCATCAAGGAACTGGAGGCGATCCTGTCCCGCGCCGAGGTGATCGACACATCGCGCCTGTCGGGTTCGGTGAAATTCGGCGCCACCGTTGATCTGGTGGACGAAGACACCGACGAAGAACGCAGCTATCAAATCGTGGGCGAGGCCGAGGCCGACATCGAACGCGGCTTGCTGAATCTGCGGTCGCCTCTGGCGCGCGCGCTGATCGGCAAAGACGAAGGCGACAGCGTCGAGGTGACGACCCCCGGCGGGATTCGCAGCTACGAAATCCTTGCCATCCGCTACGAGTGATTCGATGTCATTGGTCGCGCGGATCGCATCGCTGACGCAGCGGGATGCCATTACCTCGGTCGGCTTCGCGCTGACGGGGGTGTGGCTGTTTCTGCTGTTGCTGTTTTGGCTCTTGTCGCCCGGAGGTGCTGCGGGGATTGCGCGGCTGGTATCGGTCGTTGGCGCGCTACTGCCGGTGGCGCTGATCTGGCTGGGCGTGTCATTCGCGCGCACCATTGCCCTGCTGCGGGCCGAAGCCGACGATCTGCGCGCCACCCTGAACCGTCTGCGCCCGCCGCCGGTGGACGAAGCCGTGGGGCCGGTGACCCCGGCGCGTCCCGCTGCGGCAGGGGCTGGCGTGCGTCCGGCCGCCAAACCGCGCGCCCAGCCCGATCAGCGACAGGCGACCATGCCGCTGGATGATGCCCGGTCGGTGCCGGTCGCGCCGGAAACGCTGCTTTTGGCGCTGAACTTTCCCGATGGGCCGGATGATACCGATGCGGTCAACGCGATGCGCATTGCGTTGAAAAACCACGACACGTCCCGCGTGCTGCGCGCGGCGCATGATCTGGTCACGCTGCTGGCCGGGCGCGATGTGTTCATGGACAATCTGGACGCCAGCCCGGTGACGCCGACCGTCTGGCGGCGTCTGGCGGATGGGCAACGCGGCGCGGCCTTGGCCCCATTCGGCGCGGTGCATGACGAACGCGCGCTGACCATTGCGTCCGACATGCTGCGCCAGGATGAGATTTTCCGCGACACCGCCCATCATTTCCTGCGCCATTTCGACGCCATGATCACCCGGCTGGTGCCGGAACTGGACGACGCGCAATTAACCTATCTGTCGCAAACGCGCTCGGCCTTGGGCTTTATGCTGCTGGGGCGGGCAACGGGGATGTTTGGCTGATGGCCCCCACGCCCGAATCGCGGCCCGAACCGCAGCGGGCGACCGACCCCGCGAATGACCGCGCACTGGCCCGCACCACGCATCAGGCGTTTTGGTATGGCGCGGCGCAGTCGCTGCCGCTGATGATCGTGATTATCCCGTTCGGGTTGCTGTTCGGGATTGTGGCATCCGATGCGGGGCTGGGGCTGGCGCAGATCATGGGCTTTTCCGTGGTCGTGCTGGCGGGCGCGTCGCAATTTACCGCCGTGCAATTGATTAACGAAGGCGCGCCCGCCATCGTTGTGATCCTGACCGGGCTGGTTATCAATCTGCGCATGGCGATGTATTCGGCGTCCATGGTGCCATGGCTGCGCGGCTCGACCCGAGGGCAGAAAATCGCCTTTGCCTATGCGCTGATCGACCAGACCTATGCGCTGTCGATCCAGCATTACGAACGCCACCCGGCGTTAAGCCTGTCCCAAAGACTGGCCTATTTCACCGGCACGGCGGTGATGCTGTGCGGGGGGTGGATGGTGCTGACATGGTTTGGCGCGACGCTGGGCAATGCGATGCCGGGGAACATCCCGCTGGATTTCGCAATCCCGATCACCTTTCTGGCGATGATCGCGCCGATGCTGCGCACGCCCGCGCATCTGGCCGCCTGCGCCGTGGCGATTATCGCCGCGCTTATGCTGGCATGGATGCCGTCGGGGCTGGGCATGATGATCGCCGCGCCGCTTGGCATGGCCACCGGTGCCATGGTCGAGGTCTGGACCGAAAGGAAACGGGGATGAGCGATCTGACCATATGGGCCGTCATCATCGTGCTGGGCGTCGGCACGTTTCTGATCCGGTATTCGTTTCTGGGCGTGCTGGGCAACCGCGCTTTGCCGGGTTGGGTTACGCGGATGCTGCGCTATACCCCCGTGGCGGTGCTGCCCGCTTTGGTCGCGCCGCTGGTCGTCTGGCCCGCCGCGACCGATGGGCAACTGGACCCCGCGCGCCTGATCGCCGCCGGGGTCACCGTCGCGGTCGGGATGCTGACGCGCAATCTGTTGGCGGCGATTGTGGCCGGCGCCGGGACGCTGGCCGCCATGCTGTATCTGCTGGGATAATCAGCGTTCTTTGTTCAGGATGGTGACGTTGTGCAGGCGCGACACGTCGCCGTCGCGGTATTGGCGCGACTGAACATTGGGCTGACGCAGGAACCATTCCCGCAGCCGGATGGGCGAAAACCCGCGCGGCACGGTTTCGAACCCCGGCACGCCGGACAGCACCTTACCCGATTCGACCGCGCAGAACATTTTGTTTGCCGCGCCGTTCGCCTCGGCCCGCTGGATCGCCAGATCGGCAACCTCGCGCGTGACCGGGATCGTATCTTCGGCCACCCAATAGGTCGAACGCGCGTGATAGTCGATGTAATAATATTTGGTGCTGTCCGTGATCCCATACAAAACATCATTGCGTTCAGGGATATGCGGGTGGTGCCAGCTGCCCGCCGGGTCATAGATCACGCGCTGACTGCCATTGATCATCAGGGCGGAATGACCGCCTTCGCCACGGGGGATCCCGATGACGGTCAGCAGCGTGATCGACGGCGGTTCCGGCGAGACATAGCGGACGCGCCGCACCTCTTCATCCGTGGCCCAGATGTTTTGCGCGCCACAGGCCGACAGCGCGACCGGCACAGCCGCGGCGATAAAGGTCCGGCGTTTCATGATGTTACCCGTGTTTACGAATTGGCCAGTGCCAGAAACACCAGCACCGCAATCGACAGGACCGACACCCAGACCGCCCCACGGATAAAGCCCGCATAGGTGCGCTGATGTTCGCTGATGTCCATCGAACCATGTTTGTGTTCGGTCACGTCGTGATGTTGGGCCATGATGTTCCTCGCGTCGTTGTCTGGTTGTGCGATACCGGATTGCGGCGGCTATGTCACGCCCCACAGTGCTGCGCCGTTCGTTTCGCCGGTTTGGGTGATGCGCCCCTGCCGCGCCAGATGGTTCAGATGCGCGACCGATTCCACCAAGGCCAGCCCGTATTCGCCGTCCCCGATGCGGCGTTTGAACAGAATGTCAAAACAATCGACCGCCGTTCGGGGCTGGTCGCGCAACGCGGCGTGCAGGCGGTCCAGTGCGGCGCTGTGGTTGTCGATCAACTGACGCAGCCGCGTGGGCAGGCCGGTAAAGGGCAGCTTATGCCCCGGCAGAACCAGATGCTGCGGCTGTGCCAATTCGGCCAGGGATGCGCAACTGTCCAGCCATTCGCCCACCGGATCGGCCCCGGGTTCCGTCGGATACACCCCCAGATTGGGCGAAATCGACGCCAGCAGCTGATCGCCCCCGATCACCAGATCATCATCCAGCGACCACAGCACCGCATGACAGGGCGCGTGACCATGCCCCATCGTGACGCGCCACCTGCGCCGCCCGAATGTGACGGTCGCCCCGGCCTCCAGCCGGGTGAAGCCCAACGGGATCGGATGCACCACATCGGCAAAGTTAAAGGGCCGTTCCGCCGCCCGCCGGTCCAGCATGTCGGCGGGCATCCCCGCGCGCCGCCAGAAGGCCAAAGCCTGCGGGCTGGCGCGGTCCTGTTCGTCCAGCGTCAGCATCCGCGCGGTTAACCATGCGGTGCGGCTGATCAGAAACTCGGCCCCGTCAGTTGCCATGAACCACCCGGCCAGCCCGATATGATCGGGGTGGTGATGCGTGCCGATGACGCGGCGGATGGGGCGGCCCTGCAACGGTCCCGCGCGCAACTGATCCCAGATCGAGCGGGTTTTGCGGGTGTCGAACCCGGTATCAACCACCGTCCAGCCGTCGTCATCATCAAACGCAAAGACGTTGACGTGATCCAGAGCCATCGGCAGAGGCAACCGCATCCACAGCACCCCCGGCGCGACGGTCACGGCCTGTCCCGCGCCGGGCGGCGTATCGAATGGCGTGCGGATCACGCGCCGAAATCGCCCGCCAGTGCCGCATCGCTGATCGCGGTCAGATCGTCCAGACCGGCCACGGCCTCGGCCAGATCACCGGCATTGCGGGGCAGGATGCGGGCCATGAACACCTGCGCAAGCGCGCGATGCGACGCCCCCCCGGCCTGCGCCGCGCGCAGATGGTAATGCCCGCCCAAGACCCGCGCAAAGGCCATCAGATACGGAACCGCCCCCGCAAAGCGTTCGGGCAAAGCGCGATCCAACAGCGCCTGCGTCGCTTCGCGCAGGGTTTCGGCGGCCTGCCACAGCGCGTCGGCCAGATCGGGATGATCACCCTGGGCCGCTTTGGCGCCGTCCAGAATTTCATCCAGCAGCCGCATGGCCGCATCGCCGCCATCCGCCAGTTTCCGCCCGACCAGATCCATGGCCTGAATCCCGTTCGTGCCTTCGTAGATCGACGTAATCCGCACATCGCGCAGATATTGGGGCGCGCCGCTTTCTTCGATGAAACCCATGCCGCCATGCACCTGCACGCCGGTATCGGCCACGCGGATGCCGACATCGGTGCCATAGGCCTTGGCGATCGGGGTCAGAAACGCCGCGCGGGCGGCGTGGTCGGCATTGCCGGTCGCGCGTTCCAGATCAATCGCCGTGGCGCAGGCCAGACCGATGGCGCGGGCGGCGAAGACCTCGGCCCGGGCGGTTGCCAGCATCCGGCGCACATCGGGATGCTGGATGATCGGCCCCATCTGGTTGCGGTCATGGGCATAGGCGACGGCCTTTTGCAGCGCGGCTTCGGCCACGCCGACGCCCTGCATCCCCACCCCCAGACGGGCGCAGTTCATCATCGTAAACATCGCGGCCATGCCTTTGTGTTCGTCGCCCACCAGCCAGCCGGTCGCCCCGTCATAGGACATGACACAGGTCGGGCTGCCGTGAATCCCCAGCTTGTGTTCCAGACTGACGGTTTTCAGGCTGTTGGCCACGCCCGGTTTGCCGTCGGCATCGGGGATGAATTTCGGCACCATGAACAGGCTGATCCCGCGCGTGCCGGCGGCACCATCGGGCAGACGCGCCAGCACCAGATGACAGACATTCCGGGTCACATCGCTGTCGCCCCAGGTGATGAAAATCTTTTGCCCGGTGATGCGATAGGTGCCGTCATCCGCGCGTTCGGCCCGCGTGGTCAGCGCGCCCACATCGCTGCCCGCGCCCGGTTCGGTCAGGTTCATCGTGCCGGACCATTCGCCGGAAATCAGTTTGGGCAGATACAGCGATTTCAGATCGTCGCTGGCGTGATGTTCCAACGCCTCGATCTGGCCCTGCGTCAGCATGGGGTTCAGTTGCAGCGACAGGCAGGCCCCCGACATCATTTCCGCCACCGACATATTCAGCGCCTGCGGCAACCCCATCCCGCCATAGTCGGGGTTCGCGGCCAGCCCGATCCAGCCGCCTTCGGCAATCGCGGCAAAGCCCGCGTCGAATCCGGGCGACGACCGCAGCGCGCCATTTTCCAGCCGCGCGGGCGTGTGATCGCCATTCGGGTTCAGCGGCGCCAGCACGTTCTGGGCCATCTTGCCCGCCTCGGCCAGAATGGCGCGGGCGGTGTCCGGCCCGGCTTCGGCAAAGGTATCGGTCGCGGCCAGATCGGCATAGGGAACCACATGGGTCAGGATAAAGTCGATCTGTTCGACGGGCGCCTTATAGGTCATCTGGTCCTCCTCTTGGCAATCGCGTGGCGCGCGACTATGGCGGTATTTTAGGGGCCTTTGCGACAGGCTCAACCCAAACCGCGCGTAAGCTATGAAAACCGAACGACTGAAGGATGACCCGGCGGGGATTGCCCGCGCCGCTGCGTTGCTGGCGCAGGGGCAGACGGTCGCGATGCCGACGGAAACGGTGTATGGGCTGGCCGCGGATGCCCGCAACGGCCCGGCGGTCGCGCGGATTTACGCGGCCAAGGGGCGGCCGTCGTTCAACCCGCTGATCGTGCATGTGCCGGATCTGGCGGCGGCGCAGGGGCTGGCGATGTTTTCCGATGATGCGCGACGGCTGGCGGCGGCGTTCTGGCCGGGGGCGCTGACGCTGGTTCTGCCGCTGCGGGACGGGGCGGGGGTGGCGTCGCTGGTCACGTCGGGGCTGGATACGGTGGGCCTGCGCGTCCCGGCGCATCCGGCGGCGCAGGCGCTGTTGCGTGCCTTTGGCGGGCCGGTCGCGGCACCGTCGGCCAATGCGTCGGGCCGGATCAGCCCGACCACGGCGGCGCATGTTCTGGACCCGGACGGAGGGTTGGACACCCGCATCGCCGCCGTTCTAGATGCGGGGGCCTGCGGCGTGGGGGTGGAATCCACGATCATCGGATGGAATCAGGGGCGCGCGGTGCTGCTGCGTCCGGGCGGCATCGCGGCCGAAGATGTTGCCGCCGTGCTGGGATACGACCTGACGCGGCATGACGGCGACCCGGTGGCCCCGAACGCGCCGGGTCAGTTGACCAGCCACTATGCCCCCAAAGCCACGCTGCGTCTGAATGCGGTGCCGCGTGCGGGCGAAACCTTCATCGCCTTTGGCGAACCGGGGGATTTCACCCTGTCCGCCACCGGCAACCTGACCGAGGCCGCCGCCCGCCTGTTCGACACCCTGCGCCGCGCCGACCGCATGGGCCGCCCGATTTCGGTTGCACCGATCCCCAATCACGGCCTTGGCGCGGCCATCAACGACCGCCTGCGCCGCGCCGCCGCCCCGCGATAAGGGGATGCAACCGGGCAACGCTTGGAAAGGCGTCCGAGATACGCCGGCGCGATAGGCGCAATTTCAACGCACTAACCGCCCAAAGTCACAAGCAAACCGGACCGCATCAGCAACACCCCGCCGCAATTCGTGCGCCCGATAGGTGTGACACCGTCTAGCCGCATGTCTGTGCATCGCCCTCACCGGGAAACCGCGCCGAGACTGCCCCTGCGCCCAAGTTACGACACGACCGCACCAACCGTTCGGAGCCACCGACGAACCGGCTCGTATCGGCCACACGGGTAAAGGCCGTGAAATCTGCACCCGCGCTCAATCTGCGACACAACCGCGCAAACCCTTATGAACCACCGACAGAACCGCTGCCATCTGCCCGCCACTATCGCGTGGCCATCTGTCCCGCGTGATGGGGTCGTTGGCAAACGGCGCGCCGACAGCGACCCGCGAGCATGCCGCCCAGTATGCGCGCGTCGGATAGAACCAAAGCGGTTTCACCACACGCAACCTTGAGAGATGTTAACATATGAACCGCCCCGATCAGCACACCCGCGCCCCAGTCGATGCGCCCACGACACCCTGACAAAACCGCGCCTGTTTCTTGGACGATATTGGCGCATGGATGCACAGGAACGGCAATCGTGACAGCCCATCCGGCCGCGCAAGCGAAGCTCCGACAGGAGCCTTCGGCCCTTCGGGGTGGGATGTTCGTGCCTGAAATCGCAAGCCTGACGCCTCATGAACGTGATTTCGTGGTCCGGCGATCAGTGCCCCGCAATCGCGCAACGCGCCCCAGACGGCAGACCAACCAGCGTCCATCGGCGCCATAGGAAAACCACATCGGACTTTTCGCCGCGGGATCGCTGCCATGCGCCGCTGTTAGCCGCCCAGAGCCGCCGCCCCGCCCCCTCACACCTTCCAGCTTCTTCTGTGCCAAAATACTCTGGGGGAGGCCCGGGACGGGCCGGGGGCAACGCCCCCAGCCACGCCGCCAAAATCACAGACCCAACGAATTATAGACGTTGGAAATCCGCCGGATTGCCACGACATAGGCCGCGGTGCGCAGGTCATCGACCTTGGCGTTGTTCACCCAGACTTCTTTCATCTTGCCAAAGGATTCGCGCATCGTGTCGTCCAGACCCGACCGCACCAATTCCAATTCATCGGCACCGGTCAGGAAGCTGGATTTGAACCCCTTGGACAGGGTCCAGTTCAGGCCCGAATCGGCGGACAG
This sequence comes from Paracoccus sp. (in: a-proteobacteria), assembly GCF_030538495.1. Taxonomy (GTDB): domain Bacteria; phylum Pseudomonadota; class Alphaproteobacteria; order Rhodobacterales; family Rhodobacteraceae; genus Paracoccus. The sequence goes on along the minus strand of NZ_JAUNTW010000006.1, from coordinate 41,289 downwards.
GCGTTCCAGTTCTTCGACCAGCATCCGGGCGCGGGCCTCTTCGTGGCGGCGTTCCAGACGGCCAAGGCTGATCTGCGACAGGTTTTTGACCCATTCGAAATAGGACACCGTGACGCCGCCGGCGTTTGCATACATGTCGGGGATGATGACCACGCCGTTGCGTTTCAGAATCTCGTCCGCGTCGGCGGTGACGGGACCGTTTGCGGCCTCGACCAGCAATTTGCACTTGATGCGGTCGGCATTGTTGGCGGTGACGACGCTTTCGATGGCGGCGGGGATCAGAATGTCGCAGTCATCTTCCAGGGCGCGCAATCCGTCTTCGCTGAATTCGCCGCCGGTGAATCCTTTGACGCCGCCGGTGGCGCGGATATGGCCGCGCAGCGCGTCGATATTGATGCCCTGCGGGTTGCGGATCACGCCGTCGCGTTCGATGACGCAGGTGATCAGCGCCTTATCTTCGACCGACAGGAATTGCGCGGCGTGATAGCCCACATTGCCCAGACCCTGCACGATGATGCGTTTCCCGGCCAAGGGGCCTTCCAGACCGGCGCGCTGCATCACGTCGTGATGGCGGAAAAATTCGCGCACGGCATATTGGACGCCGCGGCCTGTCGCCTCGACCCGGCCATCAATGCCGCCCGCATGGCGCGGCTTACCAGTGACACAAGCCTTGGCGTTGATGTCATCGGGATGCAGCCGTTTATAGGCGTCGGCCATCCACGCCATTTCCCGTTCGCCGGTTCCCATATCGGGGGCGGGGACGTTTTGCGACGGCGAAATCAGGTTGCGGCGCGACAATTCATAGGTGAACCGGCGGGTGATGCGTTCCAGTTCCTCTTCGGTCCAGGCGCGGGGGTCGATGCACAGACCGCCCTTGGACCCGCCAAACGGCACCTCGACCAAGGCGCATTTATAGGTCATCAGCGCGGCCAGAGCCTCAACCTCGTCCTGATTCACGTCCAGCGAATAGCGGATGCCGCCTTTGACCGGTTCCATATGTTCGGAATGGACCGACCGATAGCCGGTAAAGGTCTGAATATCCCCGCGCAAACGCACCCCGAACCGCACGGTATAGGTGGAATTGCAGACGCGGATTTTTTCTTCAAGCCCCGGGGTCAGCCCCATCAGCCCAGCGGCATGGGTGAACATCCGGTCAACAGAGTCGCGGAATGAAACGGTGTTGGACATGCAGTCCTCCTACAAAATGATTCGGGTCCGTCTGCCCGTCACGCTAGGCAATTTGCGACCAAAGGGCCAGATTTCCCGCCCTTTTAACGCAAAATCATGAACAGTCCGTTGACGGCTGAAGAAAATGTGTCCCGCTGCGCCGCTTTTCCCGCGCGCGTGGGTGGTATAGGAATGGGGCCAACACGTCCCAGAGGTTTCGCCCCCGACCATGCCGTTCCGTATTCCCCTTGCTGTTTTTGCCTGTGCCGTTCTGGCCGGTTGTGTCTTTAACCCGCCGCATCTGGCCGGTCCGGTGCCGGCGCCCATGTCGGCCCCCATGCCCGCGCCGGTTGCCGCGCCCGCACAGGCCCCGGTCGCGGGGGCGGCGGGGATCCCGCAAATGACGCTGCCGCAGATGCCGGTGGCGTCGGTCGCGTCGGCTCCGGCGGTTGCGATGACGCCCGATGATCCGGCCCCCGCGCCCGCCGCAGCAACCGGCATTGCCGGGTTGCAGGAACGCCAGCCCGATCTGTGCGGGGCCAGCAATTACCGATCCTCTGTCGGTCAGCCGGGGCGCACGATCCCCAATCTGGAACTGACCCGCGTCTATCGCGTGGTGGAATATCGCGGGATCGAACCCCAGGATTATGACCCCAACCGCATCGTGTTCCGACTGGACGCGTCGGGCAACATCACCAAGGTGGATTGTGGATAAGATGATGAAACCGATTGCTTTTTTGGCCGCTGCGCTGACGCTGGCCGCCTGTGACCCCGTGACAACCGCCCCCGCGGAACCCGATCTGAAAACCTGCGGTGCGGACGGGCTGCAAGGGCTGGTCGGCCAACCGCGCGAGGCTGTGGCCCGCATGAGCTTTCCCATCGGCACGCGCCTGATCGGGCCGGATGATGCGGTGACGTCGGATTTCCGCCCCGACCGGTTGAATATCGAAACCGGACGCAGCGGGCGGATTGAACGGGTCGGCTGTTACTGATCCGTTGCGAAGCCGGTTGCGAATGGGCGCGGGCGGTGCCACCATCGGGCTATGATGACCGCCCCGCCCATTCCTGACCCTGACCGCGTGGTCTTTGACCGGCGCGAATTGGGGCTGATCCTGTCCACCTATGGCCGGTTTGTGGCGGCGGGGGAATGGCGCGATTACGCCATGTCGTTTCTGCGCGATGTCGCGGTCTTCAGCGTGTTTCGCCGCGCGACCGAACATCCGCTGTATCGCATCGAAAAACGCCCCCGGCTGCGGGCGGCGCAGGGGGCCTATGCCGTGATTGGAATGGATGGCCGCATCCTGAAACGCGGGCATGATCTGGCCGTGGTGTTGCGGGTGCTGGATCACAAACTGATCCGCAGCGTCTAAGCAGGGCAGGCTCAGTTCCCCAACAAAAGCTGCTGGCGCGCGCGTGACAGGCGGAAGCCCTGGCCCTTGTCGTTGGTGCAGGTCACGCCTGTTTCCCGGACCGCACAGGACAGATTGTGATGAACCACGATGCGGCCATAGCTGACCATCCGCGTGCCCGGATCGGCCACCGTGTCGCCAGCACAGATCATCTTGGCGGGGCCGCGCACCCCCAGCCAGAACGCGCCGCCCCAGTCCAGAGGGCAATCCGCCGGGCGCGGCGGCGTGGTGGGGGTATAGCGCAGGATGTCGCAGCGCACGCCCGCCTCGCCGGTGTCAGCGCCATCGTCAAACGCGCAAAAGATATTGCCGCTGGGTGCCTGAAAGACATCGGCCTAAAGAGGCTGCGCCAGACCGACCAACAGTATCGCCGCAGAAAGGGAAAATCGCATCGGTCACCTTTGGTTGATCCTGCGGGCAGCTTGCCCCGGTTCACCTATGCGCGCAAGCAAAGGCGTTTGTTAAGCATATGCGGCAAAATGTCTTGCGCGCTGTCATGATGCTGTCATAGAGGATGCTATGCGTATTTTGTTTCTTGGCGATGTGATGGGCCGGTCGGGCCGGCAGGGAATCAGCGAAAGGTTGGTTCCTCTGCGCACGCGGCTGCGCGCCGATCTGGTGGTGGTGAATGCCGAAAACGCCAGCGGCGGGCGCGGTGTCACGGCGGGTCACGCGCAATTGCTGCTGGAATCGGGGGCTGATTGCCTGACGCTGGGCGATCATGCGTTCGATCAGCGCGATCTGATGGCCTTTATCGACCGGGAACCGCGCATCGTCCGCCCTCTGAATTATGCGCGTGAGGCTCCGGGCCGGGGTGCCACCATCATCACGGATACGCGCGGGCGTAAGGCGTTGATTACGCAGGCTTTGGGGCAGGTGTTCATGTCACGGCCCTATGATGATCCGTTTTCGGCACTGGACGGCGTGCTGCGCGCGCATCCCCCCGGCGGCATGGTGCAGGCGATTTTGGTCGATATCCACGCCGAGGCGACCAGCGAAAAAATGGCCGTCGGTCATTTCTGCGACGGCCGCGCCAGTCTGGTGGTCGGCACGCATACCCATGTTCCGACCGCCGATGCGCAGGTCTTGCCGCGCGGAACGGCCTATCTGACCGATGCCGGGATGTGCGGCGATTATGACAGCGTGATCGGCATGGATAAGGCGGAACCTCTGCGCCGTTTTATCACCGGCATGAATCGCGACCGCTTCACCCCCGCCGAGGGTGAGGCCACCCTGTCCGGCGTTCTGGTCGAAACCGATGACCGCACGGGGCTGGCGAAATCCGTGACTCCGGTGCGGGATGGCGGGCGTCTGGCGCCCAGTCCCTAAAATTTTAGGCATCATTTCCTTGCCTTTTGGGGATGGGCGGGGGACATTGCCAAACGCCTGCCGATAAGGGAAATGAATGTTCGGGTTTGAACTGACCGGATCGACCGCCGCGATCACCACAATCTGCATCATCATCGGGATGCTGGTTTTGTTCGTGCGCGAAGTCTATCCGCCCGAGGTCACCGCGATTCTGGGCACGGTGGTTCTGCTGTCGCTGGGTATTCTGGACCCGCGGCAGGTGACCGGAGTGTTCGCCAATTCCGCGCCATGGACGATTACGTTCATGTTTATCATCGTGGGCGGGCTGGTGCGCACCGGCGCGCTTGACTGGATCGGGCAAAAGGCGTCGGCGCAGGCCTCGACCCATCCGATGCGCACGATTGCGTTCGTGTCGCTGTTGGTGTGTTTCCTGTCGGCTTTTATGAACAACACGCCTCTGGTCGTGGTGATGATGCCGATTTTCATGCAATTGGCACGGGAAATGGGGCAATCTCCGTCGAAATTGCTGATTCCGCTGTCCTATCTGTCGATTCTGGGCGGCACGATGACGATGATCGGCACATCCACGAACCTGTTGGTGGACGGGGTCGCGCGCAATGCCGGGATGGCGCATTTCAACATCTTTGAAATCACATGGGTCGGCCTGCCGATGGGGCTGGTCGGCGTGGCCTATCTGCTGATTTTCGCGCCGCGCCTGCTGCCGGATCGGGTGTCGGTCTCGGCCCTGGTCGGCGGGTCGCGCGACAAAATGAAGTTCTTTACCGAGGTGGCTGTCCCCGAAGATTCGGCCCTGATCGGCAAACACCCCGACGAGGTGGACATCTTCAAACGCGATTCCAGCCGTGTGATTGACGTGCTGCGCGGGGATGCGTCGCTACGCCGCGATATGGAATCGGTTCGGTTGCAGGCAGGCGACCGCGTCGTCCTGCGCACCCCCATGTCCGAGGTGCTGGGCCTGCAAACCCACAAAGATCTGCGGCTGGTTGATAAGCTGTCATCGGTTGAAACCAACACGGTCGAGGTGTTGATCACCCCCGGTTGCCACATGGTCGGGCGCAGTCTGGGATCGATGCGGCTGCGGCGGCGTTACGGGGTCTATGTCCTTGCGGCGCATCGGAAAAATCAGAACATCGGGCGTCAGTTGGATGATCTGGTCGTGCGCGTGGGCGACACCCTGCTGCTGGAAGGCGCGCCCGCCGATATTCAGCGACTGGCTGCCGATATGGAGATGGTGGCGGTAACCGCGCCGACCGACCGCGCCTATCGCCGCAGCCACGCGCCGATTGTGGTGGCGACCCTGTTCGGCGTGGTGTTTTTCTCGGCCATAGAGGTGGCGCCGATCCTGCTGTTGTCCTTTGTGGGCGTGGCGGTCGTTCTGGGAACGCGCTGCATCGACGCGGATGAGGCGCTGTCCTTTGTCGATGGCCGCCTGCTGGCGCTGATTTTCGCGATGCTGGCGGTCGGCGCGGGGTTGGAAAACAGCGGCGCGGTCGAACTGATCGTGAATTATATTGCGCCGATGATGGAGGGATTGCCGCACTGGGCCTTGGTTCTGGCGGTCTATATGCTGGCCACGACGCTGACGGAAACGGTCACGAACAACGCGGTTGCGGTGATCGTGACGCCGGTTGCGATCAGTCTGGGCCTGTCGTTGGGCGTAGACCCGCGCCCGCTGGTCGTGGCGGTGATGCTGGGGGCCTCGGCCAGTTTTGCCACACCGATTGGGTATCAGACGAATACGCTGGTCTATGGGCCGGGGGGCTATCGGTTCATGGACTTTGTGCGGGTCGGTTTGCCGCTGAATATCCTGCTGGCACTGGTCGCCTGCGCGCTGATCCCGATCATCTGGCCGCTCACGCCCGGTTAAGCGCGTCTTGCCGACCCCCTGCAACATGCACTAATACCCGCGCAATCAGAACCAAAGACCGAAGGACGACCGGATATGGCAGGTCACAGTAAATGGGCCAACATCCAGCATCGCAAGGGCCGGCAGGACGCCGCCCGGTCGAAGCTGTTTTCAAAGCTGGCCAAGGAAATCACCGTCGCCGCAAAAATGGGCGACCCGGACCCGGAAAAAAACCCGCGCCTGCGTCTGGCCGTGAAAGAGGCTAAGGCCAAATCGGTGCCGAAAGACGTGATCGACCGCGCGATCAAAAAATCCATGGGCGGCGATGCGGAAAACTATGATGAAATCCGGTATGAGGGTTACGGCCCCAACGGCATCGCCATCATGGTCGAGGCAATGACCGACAACCGCAATCGCACCGCGTCGAATGTTCGCAGCTATTTTACGAAATCGGGCGGCGATATGGGCCAGACGGGTTCGGTTGCGTTCATGTTCGACCGTGTGGGCGAAATCATGTATCCGCTGTCTGTGGGCGACAGCGACACCGTGATGATGGCCGCGATCGAAGCGGGCGCCGATGACGTGGAAACCGACGACGAAGGCCATTGGATTTACTGCGCCGATACCGCGCTGAACGACGTGACATCGGCCTTGGAATCGGAATTGGGCGAATCGGAAACGGCCAAGCTGATCTGGAAACCGCAGGCCCCGACGGAAATCACCGATCTGGAAACCGCGCAAAAGCTGATGAAGCTGATCGACACGTTGGAAGACGACGATGACGTGCAAAACGTCACCGGCAATTTCGACCTGTCCGAAGACGTGGCCGCTCAACTGTAACGGGTGGGCTGACCGCAGGGGCAGCAAAGGGGGGCCAGCCCCCCAATCGTGCAAGCACGATTTCCCCCCGGGATATTTGCACCAAGATGAAAGGGTAAGTTCGCCTCTTTCATCTTGGGGTGAATATCAGGCCGCGCGCCCACGGCCGTGAGCAGATAAAGCGCCGCGTTTTCCCATCTTCTGTGCGGAAATATCCCGGGGGTCCGGGGGCTGGCCCCCGGCGCTATCCGCCTGAAGCCATGTTTACAGGTTGAACACCCGTTCGGGCTGGACCTGTCCGCCTTGGTAACGGCCGATACAGACCGGGCCGGTGCTGTCTGCGACCCAGACCAGATCGCCCCATTCGGCGCTGCCGGTCACCTGACCCGGATTGCCGTTGCGGATGCGAACCGCGCCGTCTTCGGTGGCGCGCAGCATCGGCAGGTCGGCCAAGGCGGTTTCCAGCGGCAGCAATTGCGATTCCAGCCAGTCCTGTTCGCTGTGGTCGATGCGGTCAAAGGCCACGCCGTTTCCCGCGTCAAAGGGACCGGACCAGATGCGGCGCAGATGGGCGACATGGCCCAGACAGCCCAGGGCGCGGCCCAGATCGCGGGCAATCGACCGGACATAGCCGCCCTTGCCGCAGACCATTTCCAGCCGCGCGGTGTCGGTCGCGGCATCCAGCAGGGTCAGGCTTTCGACCCATAGGGGGCGTGCGGTCAGGTCCAGTTCGGCCCCTTCGCGTGCCAGATCATAGGCGCGTTCGCCGTCCACCTTGACCGCGGAAAAGGCGGGCGGCACCTGCATGATGTCGCCGGTCAGGCGGGGCAGGGCGGCGGTTATCTGTTCCGCCGTCGGGCGCGCGTCCGATTGCCGCGTTACCTCGCCCGATGCGTCATCGGTCGTTGTCTCGGCCCCCCAATTCACGGTGAAATCGTAACATTTCAGCGCGTCGGTGATGACGGCGACGGTTTTGGTCGCCTCGCCCAGGGCTACGGCCAGAACGCCGGTGGCGTCGGGGTCCAGCGTGCCGGCATGACCCGCCTTTTTCGCGTCCAAGGCCCAGCGGACCTTGGCGACCACGGCGGTCGATGTCACCCCCGCCGGTTTGTCCACGACCAGCCAGCCATTGATGTTCCGGCCTTTTTTGCGCGCCATTCTGCACTCCAAAATCTAAGATCGGTGCGGATACCGCCGCGCCCCGTTCCCGTCAACCGCCCGGCGATACCAGCCCGATCACCGGCCCCATGCTGCGCCCGAAATCCGCCCGGTTGACCGAGGGCGCATAGAGCCGCGAGATCGAGCCGTCGAAATACAGCGCATCCCGCGCGCCCAGGCCGTCGCGGAAAAACTGGCCGAATTCATAGAACGTCACGGGGCGGTTCGATATGGCGAACCACGCGGTTTGCCCGTCGCGCGACACGCCCACGCCGTTGCGGATGTAACGGCTGGTCGAATCGGGCAGGAATCGCGGATGCAGCGCGCCGTCGATCACCAGCATCGGCCCGGATTGGCTGGCCAGACGGCAATCGGGGCGGGCCGTCGCAAAGGCGCGGCTCTCGATCACCTGAAACGGGCGCGCGCCGCCGGAACAGAACACGCCATTCGGGCGCATCCCGAAATTGCCGCCGCTGGGTCCGGTGACGATGGGGGATTGTTCCACCCCGTCAATGACCAGCAACCCCACGGGGCTGTAATCGGGATGAAACATCCCCGCATTCATGGCGAAATCCAACACCTCGCCCGACAAAGCGCGGCGGATATTGGCGAAATTGCGATAGGGCGCGCCGGTCGCATCGTTTTGCCACAGGCGCAGGGCGGGTTCCGCTGCTGCATCCACGCGGCACAGGACATAGCCCTGTCCGTCATGCGTCACCCGTTCGCAGGTCTGTGCGGCGGCGGGCAGCAGCATCGCCACCAGCATTCCGACCGCCACGCCCAGACGGCGCGACCAGTCAGTCATTGTCGCGCCGGTCCGGATCGTCGTCCAGATCGTCGCCATCCGCCTGCACATCGCGTTGCACCCGTTCATCGGCAAACATCCGGCGGGTGTCGTCCATGCGGTCAAAGGTTTCGTCCAGCTGGAACCGCAATTGCGGCGCGTATTTCAGCGTCATGCCCTTGGCGACCAGATGGCGCAATTCGGCGGCGTTGCGGCGGAGCGCGGCCAATGCCTCATCCGCGCCTTGCCCGCCCAAGGGCAGAACAAAGGCCGTCGCCACCTTAAGGTCGGGGGAGGTCCGCACCTCGCCCACGGTGATGGAATGACGGTTCAGGTCAGGGTCATGCACATCCCCACGCAGTAACACGTCAGAGAGAGTGCGGCGGATCAATTCGCCCACGCGCAACTGACGTTGCGACGGGCCGGTGCCATGTGAAAATCGGTTCTGTGCCATAACCGCAGATGTAGGGGGTCGCGGCCCGCGCCGCAACGGGATAAGACAGCCGAAATCGACAGGGGACGACGATGAACGCTGATTTTGCGCAAACCGACCGACCGGACGTGCCGGGGATCGTGGTCACGGGGGCTTCGGGCCGGATGGGGCAGATGCTGATCGGGCTGATTCTGGCCAGCGATCAGATGCGGCTGGTGGGGGTGCTGGAACGCCCCGGCCATGATTGGGTGGGCCATGATATTGGCGCGATGATGGGCGGCGCGCCGGTCGGGGTGACGGTCAGCGATGATGCGGTCGCGACCATTGCGCGCGCGCAGGCGGTGATTGATTTCACCGCGCCCGCCGCCACGCTGGCATTCGCCGAACTGACCGCGCAGGCGCGGGCGGTGCATGTGATCGGCACCACCGGGTTTGACGGCGATCAGTTGCAGGCCCTGCGCGCCGCCGCGCGTCACGCCCCGATCATTCGGGCGGGGAATATGAGTCTGGGCGTCAATTTGTTGGTCGGGCTGACGCGCAAGGTTGCCGCCGCATTGGGCGCCGATTGGGATATTGAGGTGGTCGAAGCCCATCACCGCCACAAAGTTGACGCGCCATCCGGCACCGCGCTGATGCTGGGTCAGGCGGCGGCGCAGGGGCGGGGTGCGGAACTGGATGATCTGCGTGTTCCGGCGCGGGATGGCATCACCGGCGAACGCGTTCCGGGCAGCATCGGATTCGCGGCCATTCGCGGCGGCGATGTGGTGGGCGAACATGACGTGATTTTTGCCGCCGATGGCGAACGCATCGTGCTGCGCCATCTGGCGACGGACCGGGCGATTTTCGCGCGCGGCGCGCTGCGTGCGGCGTTGTGGGGGCAGGACAAAGGCCCCGGCGAATATGATATGAACGACGTTCTGGGGCTGAACTGACCTCTTGCGCGCGGGCATCCCCCGGCTAGGCTGGTGCCAAAAGGGGGGGTGTCATGTCGGATTGTCTGTTTTGCCGCATCGCGCGCGGGGAATTGCCCGCGCATAAGATATACGAGGATGACCATATTCTGGCCTTTCTGGATCTGCATCCGATCCGTGAAGGTCACGCCTTGGTCATCCCCAAGGCGCATCACATCTGGTTCGAGGATGTGCCCGAACCGCTGGCCACCCGCATCACATCCTGCGCCCAAGCGATTGCCCGCGCGATGAAGCACATCTACGACGTGCCGCGCGTGTCGATGTTTTACACCGGCATCCATGTGCCGCACGCCCATGCCCATGTCGTGCCGATGCACCATATCCATGACGTGACATCTGCTGCCTATCTGGCGGAGGGGATGGATGAATTTGTGACGCCTCCGCAAATGCCGGGGGATCAGATGGCGGCGGTTGCGGATCGGCTGGCCGGGGTTTTGCGGGGATAGCGCCGGGGGTTTCACACCCCCAGCCCGCCCCACGGGGGCGGGCGTTCGACGGGGGAAAGGTCCACTGGACCTTTCCCTGATCCGTCTCACCCCGTGGGATATTTCCGCACAGAAGATAGGGCGGGGGTTATTGATGGCGTTTTTTATGTGGGCAGTGGGGATTGCGGTTTTTATCGGCGTTGTGGTCGCGATGATTGGAATGACCGTTCGGTCGGCGCGGGGCGAAGCGGGCGGGCATTTTCTGGATGTCACCGGCCCGTGGGATATGCGCGACCGGTTCTATTCCGGTGATGTGATTGCATTGGATCGTGTGGGTCGGCGGTTGGGCGTCATGGTGCCGGCGGGGCCGGTGATTGTGCTGTTTGGCGATCTGGTCGCGGTTGAGGTGGTTCAGGATGGCGCGACTGTGAACCGTGTTGGGCTTGTTGGGCAGTTTGGCGCGGCGACGCTGGGCGGGGTGGTCATGGGGCCGGTTGGGGCGGTGCTGGGCGCGGCATCAACCGGGTTTGACACCCAGGACCGGGTGCGCCGGATCGTGCTGCGGGTCATGACTTCGTTGGCGGATCGGCCGGTGATCGAGATATGCGTTTATGAGGGTGAGCCGCTGCGCGCGGGCGGGTTGGTCCACAACGCCTATGTCATGCAGGCGGATGCGTGGCTGGACCGGCTGACGGCATCTGTCGCGTTCTGATTGTATCGGGGGGGGCGGCTTGCTATGCCATTTGGATGATCTTTGGGGGGTGTCCGATGACGGTCCGTTTGGCGGCGGTGGTGGTGACGCATAACCGGCTGGAAAAGCTGCGCGTCACGGTTCAGCGCCTGCTGGCCGAGCCGGTCGATCATGTGCTGGTCTTTGACAACGCATCCACCGATGGCACGTCGGATTGGCTGGCAGGGCTGGACGATCCGCGCCTGATCCATCAGCGCAGTTCGGAAAACCGGGGCGGGGCGGGCGGTTTTTCGGACGCGCTGCGCCATGTGCGCGATGATCTGGACCCCGATTGGGTTGTGGTGATGGATGATGACGGGCGACCCCAGCCGGGGGCGTTTGCCGCGTTTCGGGCGGGCGATTGGCGCGGCTGGGATGCCTTGGGCGCCGCCGTGTTTCACCCCGATGGCCGCGTGTGCGAGATGAACCGCCCCTATCGCAACCCCTTCTGGCGCGGGGCCGAGTTTCGCCGCACTTTGGCCCGCATGGCGTCGGGGCGGGGGCGGCAGGGGTTTCATTTGCCTGACGCCGCCTATGCCCACAATGCGCCGGTGGTCGATGTGGATATGGCGTCATTTGTGGGGCTGTTTCTGTCGCGCGATGCGCTGCGCCGGGCGGGGCTGCCCGATCCGCGCTTGTTCATCTATGGCGATGATCAGCTTTATACGCTGACCATGCGGCGGCGGGGTTTGCGCATCGGGTTCGCGCCTGCGCTGCGGTTTGACCATGACACGCAGGCGGTGCAGGCCGCCCAAGGGTTGGTTCTGCGCCCTATGTGGAAGGTGTTTTACATGTATCGCAACGCGCTGATCGCCTATCGCGTGGCGGCGGGGCTGGCGTTTTGGCCTCTGGTCCCTGTGCTGTTGGCGAAATGGCGGCGCAAAGCGCGCGATTACGGCGATGACGCGGCGCTGTTCCGGCGGATTTTGCGGGTGGCGGTCCGCGACGGGCTGGCCGGGCGGCTGGATCGCGGCCATGATGACGTGCTGATGCTGGCGCAGGGGGAACAGGGGTGAGGCCGATTCTGCTGGTGGGCGCGGGGCTGTCGGGCGCAGTTATCGCGCGCGTTCTGGCGCAGGCGGGGCATCAGTGCCGGGTGATCGACAGCCGCGACCATATCGGCGGCAATTGCCATACCGAACGCTGCCCGGATACCGGGGTGATGGTCCATGTCTATGGCCCGCATATTTTTCACACCGATGACGAACAGGTCTGGGATTATGTCAACCAATTCGCGGATTTTGTGCCGTTTCAGAACCGGGTCAAATCAACGACGCAGGGGGCGGTGTATTCCCTGCCCATCAACCTGCTGACCATCAACCAGTTTTTCGGCCAGACCCTGCGCCCCGATCAGGCGCGCGATTTTCTTAAGGCGCAGGCCGATCTGACCATCACCGACCCCCAGACGTTCGAGGAACAGGCCCTGCGTTTTGTCGGCCGCGATTTGTATGAGGCGTTTTTCAAAGGCTATACCGAAAAGCAATGGGGCTGCCCGCCGTCGGATTTGCCCGCCAGTATTCTGAAACGCCTGCCGGTGCGGTTTAATTACGACGATAATTATTTCTTTCACCGCTATCAGGGGATGCCGCGCGACGGATACACGGCGATGATTGCGGCGATCTTGGATCATCCGAATATCTTGGTTGAATTGGAAACGCCCTATGATCCGGGAATGTCGGCGGATCATGTGTTCTGGTCGGGGCCGCTGGATGGGTATTTTAACAACCAATTAGGGCGGCTGGGGTATCGAACGCTGGATTTTGAACGATTCACCTATGACGGCGATTATCAGGGCTGTGCGGTGATGAATTACGGCGATGCTGATGTGCCATTTACCCGCATCACCGAACATAAACATTTCAGCCCGTGGGAACATCACGATCGCAGCGTCTGTTATCGCGAATACAGCCGCGCGGCGGGGGCGGGGGATATTCCTTATTACCCGATCCGGCTGGTCCGGGAAAAGGCGCTGCTGGATGATTACATCACATTGGCCCGGGCCACGCGCGGGGTCAGTTTTGTGGGGCGGCTGGGAACCTATCGCTATCTGGATATGGATGTGACCATCCGCGAAGGGCTGGACGCGGCGGCTGCGTTTCTGCGTCACCGGGCGGATGGGCAGACCCCGCCCGCCTTTTTCGTATCGCCGCGTGGGGCGTAACGACATTGCCCCACCCCCGCCCCGCGCAGTATAGCGGGCAAAGGTTTTTGAATTGGAATCGGGTTATGTCGGGAAAAACCATTGCCGTGGCCGGGATCGGCTATGTCGGATTGTCGAATGCGGTGCTGCTTGCGGGGCAGAACACCGTGCGCGCCATTGATCTGGACCCCCGCCGGGTCGAGATGCTGAACAACCGGCAATGCCCCATCGTGGACGCCGACATTTCGCGTTATCTGGCGACGCGCGATCTGAATCTGACGGCCATGACCGACGCGCAGACGGCCTATGCCGGGGCGGATTTCGTGATCGTGGCGACGCCGACGAATTACGATCCTGTGACGAATTACTTTGACACCAGCAGCGTGGAATCGGTCATTCGCGACGTGACCGCGATTGCACCCGATGCGGTGATTGTGGTCAAATCGACGGTGCCGGTTGGGTTTACGCGCGACGTATCGGCGCGGCTGAACACGCAAAACGTCATTTTCAGCCCCGAATTTCTGCGTGAAGGGCGGGCGCTGCATGACAACCTGCATCCGTCGCGTATTGTGGTGGGTGAAAACAGCGAACGCGGTCGGGTCTTTGCCGATCTGTTGGCCAATGCCGCACTGGACAGCGATGTTCCCATCCTGCTGACCGGCGCCACCGAGGCCGAGGCGATCAAGCTGTTTGCCAACACCTATCTGGCGCTGCGTGTGGCCTATTTCAACGAATTGGACAGCTATGCCATGGCGCAGGGTCTGGACACGCGCCAGATCATTGACGGCGTGGGCTTGGACCCGCGCATCGGCAGTCATTACAACAACCCGTCATTCGGTTATGGCGGCTATTGCCTGCCCAAAGACAGCAAGCAATTGCTGGCCAATTACCGCGATGTGCCGCAAAATCTGATTGCCGCCGTGGTGGACGCAAACCGCACCCGCAAAGATGTGATCGCCGACGCGATCATCGCCCAAAACCCCCGCATCGTCGGCATTTATCGCCTGGTCATGAAAGAGGGTTCCGACAATTTCCGTCAAAGCGCGATTCAAGGCATCATGAAACGTCTGAAGGCCAAGGGCGTTCAGGTTTGGGTTTACGAACCCGCGATGACGGATGACGATTTCTTCGGATCGCCGGTGATGCGCGATCTGGCGCAGTTCAAAGCGGGCGCCGATGTGATCGTCGCCAACCGCATGAACGACGCGCTGACCGATGTGGCGGGCAAAGTGTTCACCCGCGACCTGTTCGGCGCGGATTAAGGCCGGGGGGGGGGTCCGGGGTTGGACTCGAACCAACATCAACTGCGCAACAGCGTAGCTTCCTTCCCCATCTGAGTTACACGGGACCACATCTTATCGCTAACCACAGACCCGACCGGGATCAAGCACCGTGACATTCGCCACGATGCGCCCGATCACACCACAATCGCCCGTGCGTGCGCCGTTCGTGTGGTCGCCGCCGCGGCCATGTTGCCCTGTGCGTCGATGCTGGCGGCGCTGATGCGGCCCAGACCGCCGGCGGGGGCGCAGGTCACGATATGGCCGCGCGCGGTCAGCTCAGTGCGGGTGGCGGCGGGCAGGGTCGCCTCGGCCACCACGCCGCCGGGTTGGCGGGTGCGCGGGTAAAACGATGACGGCATATGCGTGACATGGAACATCGGCGCGTCGGCGGCGGTTTGCAGGTCCAGCCCGTGATGCAGGTGGCGCAGCAGGAACAGCAATTGCCACTGATCTTGTTGATCGCCCCCCGGCGTGCCGCAGGACAGCCTCCGCCCATCCGCGTGCCATGCCAGCGTGGGGGACAGCGTGGTGCGCGGGCGTTTGCCGGGGTGCAGCGCGCCCGGAACGTCGGGATCCAGCCAGAACATTTGCGCGCGGCTGTTCAGGCAAAAGCCCAAGCCCGGCACGATGGGCGAACTTTGCAGCCAGCCGCCGGACGGGGTGGCCGACACGACATTGCCCCATTGGTCGATCACGTCCAGATGCACCGTGTCGCCGCGCGGGGCATCGCCCAGATGCGCCATGGTGGGTTCGTAAACCGCGCCCTCGGGGCGGGACAGACGTTCCAGTGCCGCGCGTTGCGGGTCGCGGCCATCGGGCGCGCCGGGGCGCAGCTCCATATCCGCGCGCGCCCCAATCCGCGCGCGCCGCGCGGCGGCATAGTCGCGCGACAGCAGCGCGGCCATCGGCACATCGGCGAAATCCGGGTCGGCATAAAAGGCGTCGCGGTCGGCCAAGGCCAGCTTTTGCGATTCGATCAGCAGATGCGCGAAATCGGGGCCGTTGGGGTCCATGGCGGCCAGATCATCGCCCGCCAGCATCGCCAGCACCTGCAACAGAACCGGACCCTGACCCCATGGGCCGGTCTTGGCCACGGTCCAGCCGTGATAATCAAAGGTCGTGGGCGTTTCATAATAGGCGGCGTATCCGGCCATGTCATCCGCCGTCAGCACGCCGCGATGTGCGCGCCCGCTGGCATCCATCACCGCCGTGTCCGCGCAAAACCGCCCGATGCGTTCGGCGACAAAGCCGCGATAGAACGCATCGCGCGCCGCCCTGATCCGCGCCTGCCGGTTGTCGCCGGGGCTGGCCGCCAACCGGGCATAGGTCGCGGCCAGATCGGGATTGGTGAACAGTGCCCCGCCCGTCGGCGGCTGCCCGCCCGGCATCCATGTTTCGGCCGAACTGGGCCAGTGGTCGCGGAAAAACCCCGCCAGCCCGGCAATCGCATCGGCGGCGCGGGTCAGGATGGGGTGGCCGTCGCGGGCCAAGGCAATGGCGGGGGCCATCACGTCCGACAGCTCCATCGTGCCGTGATCGTGCAGCAGGCGCATCCAGCCGTCGAACGCGCCGGGAATGACCGTCGCCAGCAGCCCGTCACCGGGGATCAGGTCCAACCCCTGCGCGCGGTAATGGTCGATGGTGGCACCTGCGGGGGCGGGGCCTTGGGCGCACAGAACGCGCGCCCCGCCGTCTTTCCAGAAAATCACGGGCAGATCGCCGCCCGGACCGTTCAGATGCGGTTCCACCACCTGCAACACCAGCCCCGCCGCGACCGCCGCGTCAAAGGCGTTTCCGCCCTGACGCAGCATATCGGCCCCGGTTTCGGTCGCCAGATAATGCGTCGATGCAACCGCACCCTTAGCCATGATCGCGCGGATCCAAAGCGTCGCGCAGCCCGTCACCCATCAGGTTAAAGCCCATCACGACCATGAAAATCGCGGCCCCCGGCCAGATCGCCATATGCGGGGCCTGCGTCAGAAAGTTCTTGGCCGTGGCCAGCATTGACCCCCAGCTGGGCGCGGGCGGCTGTTGGCCCAGCCCGAGGAAGGACAGCGACGCCTCGGCGATGATCGCGGCGGCAATGGTCAGCGTGGCCTGCACGATGATCGGCGGAAACACGTTGGGCAGGATGTAACGCACCATGATCGGCAGATGGCCCAGACCGATGGCGCGGGCGCCTTCGACGTAATCTTCGGTTTTGACAGACAGGACTTGGCCGCGGGTCAGGCGGATGAACACCGGCACCGCCGACAGACCAATCGCGATCATCGCATTGGTCAGCGACGGCCCCAGAAACGCGGCCAGTGCAATCGCCATAATCAGAAACGGCATCGCCAGCAGCGCATCGGTCATCCGCGCGATGATCTGGTCGGTCCAGCCGCCGAAATACCCGGCGACCAGCCCCAACGGCACGCCCACACAGACGGCGATCATGACCGAAATCACCCCCGCCATCAGCGACGCCCGCGCGCCCCAGACCATGCGCGACAGAATATCGCGGCCAATTTCATCGGTGCCGAACCAATGTTCCGAATTCGGCGTCAGGCGGATTTTGCCCCAATCGGTCGCCGCCGGGTCCGGCACCGGCAACAGCGGCGCAATCAGCGCCACCAGCACAAAGAACGCGACAAAGACCGCGCCAACCATAGCGCCACGGTTTTTCTTGAACTTGGCCCAGGCGCGGTTTTTCCGGCGGGGCGCAATATCGGGGGCGGTGTTTACGGTTGCGTCGGTCACAGATTTGCCCTCATGCGCGGGTTCAGCACGACATACAGAACATCGGCCAACAGGTTGATGACGATAAAGGCGGTCGCGGTGACCAGAACCACGCCCTGCACCACGGCATAGTCGCGGTTAAACACGGCATCCACGATCATTTTGCCAAATCCGGGGATGGTGAAAATCTGTTCGGTCAGAACCGCCCCGGCCAGCAATTCGCCAAACATCACCGCCACCAGCGTAATCACCGGCAACAGCGCGTTGCGAAAGGCGTGGCGGCGGATGACGACCTTTTCGCGCAGGCCCTTGGCGCGGGCGGTGCGGACGTAATCGGCCTGCAACACGCCCAGCATCGACGACCGGGTGTGGCGCATCAACTGCCCCGCCAATGCGGTTCCCAGCACGATCGCCGGCATCAGCATGGTTTGGAAACTGCGCACCGGATCAACGAATGGCGATTCATAGCCTGACGCCGGCAACCACCCCAAATTCACAGCAAACAGCAAAATCAGCATGATGCCCAGCCAGAAATTCGGCACCGACAGCCCCGACAGCGCGACGATGTTCACGATGTAATCCCAGATGCTGCCCTTTTTCACGGCGGAAATCACCCCGGCGGGAATCCCCACGATCATGGCGAAAAACAGCGACATCACCGCCAGTTGGATCGTGACGGGCAGTTTTTGCGCAATCAGTTCGGTGACCGGCAGCCCCGTGCGCAGCGATGTTCCCAGATCGCCCCGCAGCACATCGCCCAGCCAATAGCTGTATTGGAAAATCAGCGGGTCATTCAGCCGGTATTGTTCACGCAGCGCGGCCAGCGTTTCGGGGTCACGGTTTTCACCGGCAAGGATCAGGACCGGATCGCCGGGCAGCAGCTTTTGCAGCATAAAGACGAAAATCGACACGATAATCAGCGTCGGAATCGCCACCAGCACCCGGTTCAGGATGTATCGCAGCATGGCGCGGGGTTTCCTTTGGGTTCACAGGGGCCGCCCACAGGGATGCGGGCGGCCCGGTTTCAGATCAGATCAGCCCGACACGCCGCGCAGGCGGATGATGCCGTCGTTATAGGGGACGAAACCTTCGATGCCATTGCGCAGGGTGTAGAACTGGCTCACATGATACAGATAGATCAGCGGCAGATCGTCTTTCAGGATCGCGCGGGTCTGGTCATACAGCGCCTTGCGTTCCGCCGGATCGGCAATGGTGCGGGCCTTTTCCAGCAGCGCGTCGATTTCCGGGTTGGAATATTTGCCGTCATTGTTCGCGCCGGTGGTGTAAACGAACGGGTGAATGTTCGCGTCCGGGTCCACGCGGCCCGACCAGCCTTGCAGCGACAGTTCGAAATTGCCTTCGGCGTTTTGCGCCAGCATGGTGGCAAATTCCGACGACCGCAGGCTGATGTCGATGCCTGCTTCGGCCGCCATGGCCTGAATCACCTGACCGGCCTGCATCGCAATCGGGCTGTTGCCGGTTTGCATTTCGATGGCCAGACGGCCTTCGACGCCCGCTTCGGCCAGCAGAGCCTTGGCCTTTTCAACGTCGCGGCCCGGCACCGGGTCGGTTTCGTCATACCACGGCGACACCGGAGACGCCCATTGATTGCCCGGAACATGCATCCCTTCGAACACGACCTGGTTCAGGGCCTCGCGGTCAATCGCCCATGACAGCGCCTGACGGACCAGCTTATTCGCGCCCAGCGGTTTTTCAGCGCGCGGGCCATTGCCCACGTTCAGCGTGATGCCCTGATAGCCGATGCTGGTCGATTGTTCCAGTTGCAGACGCGAATCGTTGCGGATGGATTCCACATCCGACGGCGCGGTGCGTTCCGAAATATCCAGATCGCCCGCGCGGACGTTTGCCAGACGCACGGTGGTGTCCGGGATCGGCATATAGATCACGCGGTCGTAATGATACTGATCTGCTTCCCAGTAATCGGCGAATTTTTCCAGAACGATGCGGTCGCCTTCGACGCGGTTGGCGAATTTATAGGGGCCGGTGCAGACCGGCGCCGCGCCAAAGGGGCGCCCGCCATCGCTGGCTGCCTCGGCGGCGTCGGGCGAATACATCCGGCCCGCGTGATGCGCCAGCTGCGCCAGCAGCGTGACATCGGGGGCCTTGAGGTGGATGGTCAGTTCGTGTTCGCCGGTTGCCTCCAGCGATTCAACCGAGGCCAGTTCGGCCTTACGACGCGATTCGGTCAGCGACAGGTTGCGTTCCAGAACGCGCTTGGCCGAATCGGCGTTAAAGGGCGTGCCGTCATGGTGAACGACGCCTTGGCGCAGCTGCATGACCAAAGCCATGCCGTCATCCGACCACGCCCATTCGGTCGCCAGTTCCGGGATGATCTGCATGTCGGTGTCGGTGTTCACCAGACGGTTGCACAGCGATTCATAGACCATCGACGACACAAAGGTCCGCGACTGCGCCGGGTCCAGCGTGTCGGGATCTTCGTTGATGCCGATGCGAAGATCGGCGGCCATCGCCATGCCGCTGATGGCGGTCGCGCCCAGCAGCGTGGTGACAAAGGTGGTGATTTTCATTCTTCTCTCCCTGTTTAGAAGTCAGTTGGCGCTGTGTTCACGATACAGCGCAAAGCGCGCCTCGGCCGCGGGGCTGCGGCTGCGGGTCAGCTCTGCCGCCGGGGTCAGCGGCGGCAGGTCGCGCCAATGGTGGCAGGCGGTTTGATGCGCGCCATCATCCAGAACGGGCCGTTCGCGCGCGCACAGATCGGTGGCGTGCGGACAGCGGGTGTGGAATTTGCACCCCGCAGGCGGGTTTGCGGGTGACGGAATATCGCCGCCCAGATGCGCAATTTCCCCGCGCGCGCCGGGCATCGGCACCGGAATGGCCGACAACAGCGCGCGGGTATAGGGGTGGCGGGGGCTGGTATACAAATCTTCGGTCGCGGCCAGTTCGACCACCTCGCCCAGATACATCACGGCCACGCGGTCGGCCATGTGGCGGATTACGGCCAGATCATGCGCAATGACGATCAGGGTCAGGCCGAAATCGTCTTTCAGATCTTCCAGCAGGTTGACGATCTGCGCCTGAACCGACACGTCAAGCGCGGATACGGGTTCATCGCCAATCAGCAGTTTCGGCCCCGCAGCCAGTGCGCGCGCCACGCAGATACGCTGACGCTGACCGCCGGAAAATTCATGCGGGTAACGGTCGGCATGGTCGGGGCGCAGGCCCACCTTGGTCAGCAGATCGGCGACCTTGGCGCGGCGATCTTTGCGCGACAGATTGGTATGAACGGTCAGGGGTTCGCCCACGATCGCCTCGACCGTCATACGGGGGTTGAGCGACGAAAACGGGTCCTGAAAAATGAACTGCATTTCGGCCCGCAGCTTGCGCATATCGGCAGGCGGCAGGTCGGTCAGTTCCCGCCCGTCATAGGTGATGCTGCCATCCGTCGGGTCCAACAGCCGCAACAACAGCCGCGCCAGCGTGGATTTCCCGCAGCCCGATTCCCCCACAATTGCAAAGGTTTCGCCGCGTTTCACATCAATCGACACGCCATTGACCGCGTGAATGATGGTCGGATTGCCGAACAGCCCGCCGCCGGTGTTGAACCGTTTCTGAACGTCGCGGGTGGACAGGATTACGTCGGTCATGCGGCACCTTTGGCAAATGTGGTTTCCAGCGGGGCCTTGATGCAGGCGACGCTGTGGCCGGGGGCGATTTCGGTTTCCGGCGGGCGGCCCGCGTCACATTCGCGCCCGGCAAAGGGGCAGCGCGTGGCAAAGCGGCAGCCGGGCGGCATCCCTTCGGGGACGGGGACCGATCCGGGAATGGTCATCAGACGCGACCCGCCCTGACCACGCCCCGCCAGTGCCGGCATCGACCCCATCAGGCCCAGCGTATAGGGATGCTGCGGATCGTTGAAAATCGCATCGACCGGCCCGCTTTCGACGACGCGGCCCGCATACATCACCGTCACATCGTCCGCGATTTCGGCCACCACGCCCAGATCATGCGTGATCATCAGCATCGCCGCGCCGGTTTCCGCCAACAGATCGCGCATCAGGTCCAGAATCTGCGCCTGAATGGTCACGTCAAGCGCCGTGGTCGGTTCATCCGCGATCAGCAGTGCCGGATCATTGGCCAGAGCCATGGCGATCATCACCCGCTGACGCATCCCGCCCGACAATTGATGCGGGTAATCATCCATGCGCTTTTCGGCGGCGGGCATCCGCACCAGTTTGAACATGTCCAAGGCGCGGGCGCGGGCTTCGCGGTCGGAACAGCCACGGTGACGGCGCACGGCCTCGGCCACCTGTTCGCCGATGGTAAAGACCGGGTTCAGGCTGGTCATCGGTTCCTGAAAGATCATCGCCATCTGGTTGCCGCGCAGCGACTCCATCTGTTCGGTGGAATGGTTGATGATGTTTTCGCCGCGAAACAGCACCTGACCATTCGTCACGGTCGCAGCCTTTTTCGGCAGCAAACCCATGGTCGCCAGCGATGTGACCGATTTTCCGCAGCCCGATTCGCCGACCAAGGCCATGGTGCGCCCCGGCTGGATCGACAGGCTGACATGGTCGATCAGATCAATCGGCTGACCGCGAAAGCGGATCGACAAATCGCGCAGTTCCAGCGTGGGGGTGGCATCAGTCGGCGTCATGGCCGGTCGTCTCCTCGTGGCTGTGGCGCAGAAAGTTCTGCATCAGATCATCAAGATGGTCGCGCATGGCCCGTGCGGCGGCGGCGGCGTCGTGACGGTGCAGCGCCTCCGACACGGCGCGCAGACCGGGCAGGGCGCTGCCCGCGCGCAGGCGGGTGCGGTGCCGCGTCTGGCGAATGGCGTCGTCATGGCGCCATGCGTTGATTTTATCAAACAGCGCCAGCAACAGCGGGTTGCCTGTGGCGCGCGCAATTTCGCGGTGAATTTCGCTGTCCCAGCGGTCGGCATCGTCAATATCGCTGGCCTGTTCCAGCCCGGCCAGTCCGGTTTCAATCCGCCGCAACTGATCGGGCGTGGCGCGCAGCGCGGCCAGACGGGCCAGTGTGGGTTCCAGGGTGATCCGCGCTTCGATCACATGCAGCAGGTTGCCGGGGGCGGCGCTGATCGGCGCTCCGCGCGGCGCGGGCGGCGGGCCGGTAAAGGTGCCAGCCCCCTGACGCCGCCACACCCGGCCTTCGGATTCCAACACATCAAGCGCGCCCCGGATCGCGCGGCGGCTGATGCCCAGTTCGGCGGACAGATCGCGTTCGGTCGGCAGGCGCATCCCCGGCGCATCCAACAAATCGCGCAAATGGGCCAAGGCAGTGGCCTGATCGGGGTCGTCCTGCCCCACAGCTATGCGCGAACCATTCGTCATTGGTTCAGGCATAGGTCCGAGCTGCGAATTATGCAACCCTTGTTTGCAGAAAATGCATATCAGGCATCGGGGTGGTCGTCACGCCGGGCGGCGATCTCGGCCCGCAATTGGCGAATATCGCGTTGTAACAGGGCCATAGCGGCCATGACCTCGGCCGGTCCCAGCCGGTTTTGCTGCCCGGTCAGGACGCGCCACAGCCGCCGGATCCGGTCGCGCAGCGCCGCCGCGATTCGCGCCGCCGTCGCGCGGGGGCCAGCATGGCGCAGATGATGCCGCCCGCGTTGCCACAAAGACGCCGCCCCGGTGCGGTGATTCGGCGGCGTGGGCGGCGCGTCCGGGACCACGACCACCCGCCGCGCGTTCAGCAGCGCCGCGATGTGGAAGCGTTCGGCATCCTCGGCCTCCGTCACCCGGTCGCGGCGATAAATCGCGCGGCACGGCGCAGCGATCAGGCAGTGCAGCGTCGCGCCGGTGATCGCCTTGCGCGTCAGGATCGCGGGCAGGTGTCGCGCGTCATCGGGGCTAAGGCTGATCGCAATATCGGCGTCCGCATCCGTCGCTGCGCGCCACAGCCGGTCCAGATCATCGGGCGCAAAGCTGATATAATCGCCGGTGGCCGCAAGGATCGCGCTGCACATGTCCGGCGGGCCATCGGTTGCGCCGATGGTGATAATGTCCAGATCGTGCAGGGTCTGCATAGTGGCCGGGCGCAGGTCGTCCGGCGGGGTGATGATGGAAACGGTGGGCATCAGCGGGTGTCCAGCAAATCAAGGCTTAGGCGGGCGGCGATATCCGGGGCGGTTTGGGTTTTCATCCGCATCAGATCCTCGATCCATAACCGCCCGATCAGGTCGCGGTAGCGGGTCTCAAACTCGGGCAGGGCCGCCGCGTCCAGCCGAGGCCGCGCCCACCGGACCAGCACATCCACCAGCCCCCAGAAATGATGCGCATAGCGCGCGCGGTCGTGGCTGTGGTCCAGAAAATCGCAGGTTTCGATCAGCGCGTCAAACATCTGCACCCGTTCAGGGCCGAAACGGTTGGTCAGATTCGCTCCGCCGTCATGGACGATATGGGTGCAGATCACCTGATCCGCCACCAAAATACGCCGCGCGCCCATCAGCGTCTGCCAATGCCCCAGAATGTCGTTATTCACCCGCGTTTTGCCAAAACGCAGCCCCGCCTGCCGGAAATGCGCGGTTCGGATCAGCTTGTTCCACGGATAGTTGGTCAGCCCCAGCACCTCGGGCATCTGGTCCAGCGTGCCGGTGGCATGGGGCTGGCCGTTCAGGATGGCGTGAAAAATCCTCTGATCCGCCAAGCCCATAGCGGTAAAGCCGTCCCCCGCCCCCCGGTCATAGCGATAGGCCAACACCGCCGCGTCAATCGCCGTATCGGCGTCCATCATCGCGATCACCGGGGCCAGCACATCATCGTGCAGCCGGTCATCGGCATCAAAGAACAGCGTGTATCGCCCCTGCGCCTGCGGCCAGCCCAAATTGCGCGCGTGACCCGCGCCGCGATTTTCAGGCAAGGCCAGCCCGATGACGTTTGGAGGTTCGGCCATCCGCGCAATGTCCGCCCCGCTGCCATCGGTCGATGCGTCATCAATCAGGATCACCTGCACCCGCAGATCGCGCCGCGTGGTCAGCCCATCGACCAACCCGGCCAGATGCGGGCGGGCGTTGTGGACGGGGACAATGACGGTCAGGTCAAACGGCACATTCGGCATCGCAGATCACATTTTTCCCGCAGGTTAGGGGGCTTGGTCTTCACGCACAAGTCAGCCGAAAAGCGGCGCTTTTATTTGACTTTGTAACAAAAATGCGACATCATGCCGCAGGGGATAGGGAGAAGCCCCTGGGAGGACGGAAAGATGAAATCTGGAAATTCCTCGACCGGGCGGGCTTTGGACGATCCCGGTTCGGATGGTTCCCCCCGGACCGCGAAAGTGCTGCAAAAACGGGCATTTGTTGACCGTGTGGTGGCCGAGACCGGGATTCCGCGCGGTCAGGCTTTGCCGGTTATCGACGCGACGCTGGCGCAATTGGGGCTGGCCATGGCGCAGGGGATGACGCTGGCGGTGCCGCCTTTGGGACGCGCCCGCGTCACGATTGATCACAGCGACGACGGTAACGATGTTGTGACCATGCGGCTGCGTCGGCCTCGGGCCAAGGGGTGAGGTGTCGCCCCTGCATGGGGTCACGTCCGGTCCTGAAATCCGTGCCGCAAAATCTGTGCGCGCCCCGTGGCCAGCATCGCGATTTGACGCGGCCAGCCGGATGCCTCGGCCAAGGCGCGGCGCGCGCTGATGATGCGGCGTTCGCGGGCGGTTGTGGTCGGGCTGCTGGGCCAGACATCCGACGCCGAGTCGCCGCCCTGACGCAGCAAGCCCGGCGACACCAGATGCGGACGCATCGCCCGCCAGACCGGCGACAGCGTGTCGTTAAACAGGAAATGGTCAATCGGAATGGTAATGCGCCCGGCATGGCCCAGCCCGATTTTCGCCCCCTGCGCGGAAATCAAATAGCCGCCGGTTCCCGTATGGCGCGACAGCATCTGATAGAGCCGCCGCCCCGCCACCGGCAGGTCGGTTGACGCGCGCGCGACCAGCAGCTTGGACTGGCTGCGATTGGAATATTTTTCGATTTTTATCAGATGCGTGTGATCCGGCCACCAGCCGTCATCGCGCAAAAGACCCGCCAGATCGGCGGCCAGAACCGCGTCGTCTTCCAAAATCAGGCCGCAGGGCGCGCCGCTGTCAATCAGCGCCTGCCATGCGCGCAGATGGCTGATGGTGCAGGCGCGCGCGCCCGGTCCCAGCGGGCCGATCCACCCCCGATCCGGGCCAGCCTGCGCCAGTTCGTCCGCGCTCATCTGCGCGCCCCAGGCGGCGGGCAGGCGGTTCCAGCGCAGGCCCATGCCGTCCAGCTGCGCGCCAATCGCCGCCAGCCGGTCGCTGCGATGGTCCAGATTAATGACCCAAATCGGGATGTTGTTGGCCATGTTGTCCCCTTTTTAGGGGTTATGTAGCAGGGACGCCGGGGGTTGTCTGCATATTGCGCGTTGTTTGGGTGGAGAGGCAGGGGGCGTTCCGCCCCCTCTGGGCCGATGGCCCATTCACCCCCTGAGGATATTTCGGCACAGAAGATAACTCGCGGCGGCGCAGATGGCCAGTTCGGCGGTGAATGTCCAATCGGTGACAAAGGACAGAATCCAATGACGGCGCGTGGCGGGGACGGTCAGGGCGGTGAACAGGTGGTCGCTGAGGGGGCACAGCTACATCACCCGCCCGTCCGGGTGTTCGGCGTCAGGTGTCGGAAAATGGCCGCGAAAAAGGTGGCGGCGGGTGCAAGCCAGCGACGGCGGGTGGCGGCGATCAGGGGGAGGATCGCGATAACCGCCCAGATCGGCGGTATGTGCGGAGGCAATACGGCGGGAGTGGATCGTGCTGTTTGCAAAGGTGAACCGGATTCCATCCAGATCAGGGTGGTGGCACCGATATACGCCGTCGGTATGACCGGGCCGCGCGATTGATGCGCGCGGCCCGGCAGATAGCAGCAGCTTAGCCGCGCGCTTCGCGGATCAGGCGCAGGATGTCGGCGGCGGCGGCGGGGATGTTCGTGCCGGGGCCAAAGATCGCTTTGACGCCCGCGCCACGCAGATATTCGTAATCCTGCTGCGGGATCACGCCGCCGCAGATGACCAGAATATCGTCCGCGCCTTGGGCCTTGAGCGCCTCGATCAGTTTCGGGGCCAGCGTTTTGTGACCCGCGGCCTGCGAGCTGATGCCGACGACATGCACATCGTTGTCGATGGCGTCCTGCGCGGCTTCTTCTGGCGTTTGGAACAGCGGGCCGACATCCACGTCAAAGCCAATATCGGCGAAGGCCGTGGCGATGACCTTGGCGCCGCGGTCGTGGCCGTCCTGACCCATTTTCACCACCAGCATACGCGGGCGGCGGCCTTCGGTTTCGGCAAAGGATTCCACATCGCGTTGAATTTGCGCGAAACCTTCGTCGCCTTCATAGGCCGCGCCGTAAACGCCGGCGAGGGTTTTTACCTCGGCCCGGTGGCGGCCGAACTGGTCTTCCATGGCCATGCTGATTTCCCCAACGGTTGCGCGGGCGCGGGCGGCCTCGACCGCGGCTTCCAGCAGGTTGCCGCCTTCGCGGGCGCGGCGCGTGACCTCGGCCAGTGCGGCCTGACATGCGGCGTCGTCGCGGGTTTTGCGGATGCGGTCCAGACGCGCGATTTGCGATTCGCGCACGGCCATGTTGTCGATGTCCAGAATGTCGATCGGGTCTTCTTTGTCTTTGCGGTATTTGTTGACGCCGACGATGACCTCTTCGCCGCGGTCGATCATGGCCTGACGACGCGCCGCCGTTTCTTCGATCCGCAGTTTCGGCATACCGGTGGCGACGGCCTTGGTCATGCCGCCCAGATCCTCGACCTCTTGGATCAGCGCCCAAGCCTGTTCGGCCAGCTGTGCGGTCAGGGTTTCGATGTAATACGACCCGGCCAGAGGATCGACGACATTCGTAATGCCGGTTTCTTCTTGCAGGATCAGCTGCGTGTTGCGCGCGATGCGGGCGCTGAAATCGGTGGGCAGGGCGATCGCTTCGTCCAGTGCGTTCGTGTGCAGCGACTGCGTGCCGCCAAGCGCCGCCGACATGGCTTCGTAGGCGGTGCGGATCACGTTGTTATAGGGATCCTGTTCCTGCAACGACACGCCTGAGGTTTGGCAATGCGTCCGCAGCATCAAACTGCTGTCTTTTTTCGGGTTAAATTCGGACATAATGCGATGCCACAGCAAACGCGCCGCCCGCAATTTCGCGATTTCCATAAAGAAATTCATGCCAATCGCGAAAAAGAACGACAAACGGCCCGCGAATTTATCCACATCCATGCCCGCCTGCAGCGCCGCGCGGACATATTCGCGCCCATCGGCCAAAGTATAGGCCAATTCCTGCACCAGATTGGCACCGGCTTCTTGCATGTGATAGCCAGAAATCGAAATGCTGTTGAATTTCGGCATTTCGTTCGAGGTATATTCGATAATATCCGCGATAATCCGCATGGAAGGTTCGGGCGGATAAATATAGGTGTTCCGCACCATAAATTCTTTCAGAATGTCATTCTGAATGGTGCCGGACAGAACGCTGCGGTCATGGCCCTGTTCTTCGCCGGTGACGATAAAATTGGCCAGAATGGGAATAACCGCGCCATTCATGGTCATGCTGACCGACACCTGATCCAGCGGGATGCCGTCGAACAGGATCTTCATATCCTCGACCGAATCAATCGCCACACCGGCTTTGCCGACATCGCCCACCACGCGGGGGTGGTCGCTGTCGTAACCGCGATGCGTCGCCAGATCGAAGGCCACGGACACACCCTGCTGACCGGCGGCCAAAGCGCGGCGATAGAAGGCGTTTGATTCCTCGGCCGTGGAAAAGCCCGCATATTGGCGGATGGTCCATGGGCGGCCCGCATACATGGTTGCGCGGGGGCCGCGGGTGAAGGGCGCGATGCCGGGCAGGCTGCCCAGATGGTCAAGCCCCGCCGTGTCAGCCTCGGTATACAGAGGCTTAACCTCGATCCCTTCCAGCGTTTGCCAGTTCAGGCTGTCGGGGCTGCGGCCGCGCAGTTCTTTTTCGGCCAGCGTTTGCCAGTCTTGAAGTGTGGGTTTTGTCATGATCCATCCTTTCGCATGGCGGGTCTTGCCCTATATTCTAACCAAGACGAGGTGCCGATGAAGTTGAAATATGTGATTTTCGTGATGGCCTTGGCCGCGATGGGTCCGGCGCGGGATGCGCCGCCGCCCGATACCGATGTGGTGCGCAATCCGGCGCGGTTGCCGCCGGTCAGCGCGCCGGTGCCGACCGCGCCCGACGCCACCACCAGCCTGTCGCGCCATCTGGACGCGACCGAGGCGCGGCCCGGCGATTTCCTGTGGAACGCGCGTCCCGTTGTGGTGTTCGCCGACACGCCTGACGATCCGGCATTCACCGAACAAATGCGCGCATTGCAGCGCGATGCGGCGGCATTGGCCGCGCGCGATGTCGTGGTCATCACCGACACCGACCCGGCGGCAGATAGCCTGTGGCGGCAACAGCTGCGCCCGCGCGGGTTTTCGCTGGTCGTGATCGACAAAGACGGGCAGGTGAAAATCCGCAGACCCTCGCCATGGGACGCGCGCGAAATTGGGCGCGCGATTGACCGGCTGCCCTTGCGACGGCAGGAAATCGGGCGCGGGTCGGTGTTGCCGCTGCGGTGACGGCTGTGGGTTTGTGGTTTGGTGAGATCACGCACCCGGCTTTGCCCCGCACACCATCCTGACGTCAGCAACCCACCCCGTAGGGCCTGTTGTGCAGGTGGTGAAAGAGAGGCGTCAAGCGGGGGCATGTTACCACGGGTCATTTGGGGCCGGACCCCAAGGATGCGTTCCGGGACATCCGAACGCATGGCCCAAGGGGTCCGGCGCAGATCATTCAAACTCAATAATCACGTCATCGACGCGCAGGCTTTGGCCCGGTTCGGCGTTGACCGATTTGACGACGGCTTTTTTCTCGGCGCGCAGGATGTTTTCCATCTTCATCGCTTCGACCGTGGCGAGGGCCTGGCCTTCCTGCACCTCATCGCCCACGGCGACGTTGATTTTCACCACCAGCCCCGGCATCGGACATAGCAGGAATTTCGAGGTGTCGGGTGCCTCTTTCTCCGGCATCAGACGGGCCAGTTCGGCGGCGCGGGGGCGGCGGACATGGACGCGCAGATCGGCGCCGCGCGTGCGCAGGCGATAACCGGCGGGGATGCGATCCACCTTCAGCACCAGCGGCGCGCCGTCCACGACCAGACGGGCCAGCGACTGACCGGGCAACCAATCGCTTTCGACGCGCAGGGTATCGTCGCCGATGCGGACGGTGGAACCCTGTTTGTCGGCGTCGATATGGACGGGAACTTCGCGGTCGCCGATGAACACGACCCAGTTTTTCCCGACTTTGCGTTCGTGATTGTCCAGACGCCCGGTGATGCGGGTGCGGCGGATTTCGGCCACGCGGTGCATCGCGGCGGCGGCGGCGGCCACGCGGTTGATTTCGTCATCGGGCAGCGTCGCGCCGGTGAAGCCGTCGGGGTATTCCTCGGCGATGAAGGCGGTCGTGATGTCGCCCGACACGAATTTCGGGTGATCCATCACGGCGGACAGGAAGGGCAGGTTGTGGCCGATGCCTTCGACTTCGAATTCGTCCAGGGCGGTGCGCATCGCCTCGATCGCCTGCGCGCGGTCGGGCGCCCAGGTGCAAAGTTTCGCGATCATCGGGTCATAGAACATGCTGATTTCGCCGCCGTCATAGACACCGGTATCGTTGCGCACGGCCACATCGCCGGTCGGCGCGTCATCGGCCAGCCATTTGCCATTGGTCAGCATCGGCCCGGCGGCCACCTCGGTCGGAGGGGCATAGCGGGTCAGACGCCCGATGGAGGGCAGGAAGTTGCGATACGGATCTTCGGCATAAAGACGGCTTTCGATGGCCCAGCCGTTGATGGTCAGATCGTCCTGCGTAAAGGGCAAGGGCTCGCCCGCCGCCACGCGGATCATCTGTTCGACCAGATCAACCCCGGTGATCAGTTCGGTGACGGGGTGTTCCACCTGCAAACGGGTGTTCATTTCAAGGAAATAGAAATTCTTATCCCCATCGACGATAAATTCCACCGTCCCGGCGCTTGCATAGCCCACGGCCTTGGCCAAAGCGACCGCCTGTTCGCCCATGGCGCGGCGCGTTTCGGCGTCGAGGAAGGGGCTGGGTGCCTCTTCGATCACCTTTTGGTTGCGGCGCTGAATCGAACATTCGCGTTCGTGCAGATACACCGCATTGCCGTGTTTGTCGGCCAGCACCTGAATTTCGATATGGCGGGGCTGAGTCACGAATTTTTCAATGAAAATACGGTCATCGCCAAAGCTGTTGGCGGCTTCGTTTTTCGACGATTCGAACCCTTCGCGCGCCTCTTGGGCGTTCCACGCGATCCGCATCCCCTTGCCGCCGCCGCCTGCGGATGCCTTGATCATGACCGGATAGCCGATTTCGTCGCTGATTTTCACCGCTTCTTCGGCGTCCGCGATCAGGCCCATATAGCCCGGAACGGTGGACACGCCGGCTTCGGCGGCGATTTTTTTCGACGTGATTTTATCGCCCATGGATTCAATCGCGGGGCTGGGGGGGCCGACGAAAATAACGCCATCTTTTTCCAGTGCCGCGGCGAAATCCATGCGTTCGGACAGGAAACCATAGCCGGGATGGACGGCCTCGGCCCCGGTTTGGCGGATGGCGTCCATGATTTTGTCGATCACGATATAGGACTGGTTCGCCGGGGGCGGGCCGATATGCACGGCTTCGTCCGCCATTTTGACATGCAGCGCGTTGCGGTCAGCGTCGGAATAGACCGCGACCGTCTGGATGCCCAATTTCCGGGCCGTTTTAATAACGCGACAGGCAATTTCGCCACGATTGGCGATCAGGATTTTCTTAAACATAGGTTCCCCCGGCGGCTGGACATGGAAAAGCCGTCCGCGCCGCAAAGGCCCGGACGGCTGAATAGGATAACCGCGCAGACCGCGCGATCAGGTGATTATTGGCACAGGCGAACGTCGTCGCACAGCGCGCCTGCGGCACCACCGATTGCGGCCGCGCGCAGGCGGTCGCCGCCGCTTTTGCCGCGAACGGATTGGATGGTGTAGCCCGCAGCCGCGCCGATGATGGCGCGGTCGGCGTCGGTCGGCGTGATGTTTTGGGTGCAACCCGACAGCGCGGTTGCGCCGATGATTGCGGAAATGGCGATGAATTTCGACATGTCAGTGGTCCTTTGTTCGTGATGCGATAACGCGAGGACAGGCGGCAAAGTTCACCGCCCGCCCGGTCACGATCAGTAACGACGCTGGCAGACGCTGAAATCGTCGCACAGTGCGCCTGCGGTTGCGCCAACGGCTGCGCCGGTTGCAACATTTTCGCCCAGAGCTTTGGCGACAACCGCGCCTGCGACCGCACCACCGGCTGCGCGCTGCGCGTCGGGCGACAGGCCAGTTTGCATGTTCGGATCACATGCGGCCAGACCCAGAACCAAGGCTGCAACGCCACCGGCGCGAAGAATGAATGTGTTCTGCATGATACACTGCCTTTTTGAATGGCCCGGTTGCGGGCCGGTTGTTGATCGGCGGTCATTATTGCATGGACTGCCGCCACGTCAAACTGACATGCCTGTGATTTCAACACATTCGGCAGCATCGCGCGCATCAGTAATCGTCCTCATCATCCCAATCTTCGGCGTCCCAATCAAATTCGGGCGGCGAATCTTCGACGAACAGGGCGGGAAATGACGATTCAGCGGCGGCCATATCGACCTGAAACAACTGGTCGTAATCGGCGGGGTCGTAATCGCCGACGGGCTTCACTTCGCGCCCGATCAGCCATGACAGACGGCCCGCATCCAGATTGCCGCGCACAAAGGGTTCGTCGCCAAACATCGTGATCAGCGCGGACAGGAAACCTTCGTCGGCGCGTTTGTCGGCGGCTTTGCGGTCGCGGAACCGTTCGCGGCGCGCAATGGGGGTCGCGCCCTTTTTGCGGTTTTCGCGGCGGATGGTGAATTGATAATCGGTGCCGGGCAGGCGGCTGGGAAAACCGCGATGTTTCAGCATGATGCGCCCCCCGTCTGGGGGCGGGATGCGCGCGGACGGCGTGGCCCGCGCGCGTCATTCAGATCAGCCGAATTTGCCGCGATAGACGGGTTCGGTCGTGACGGGGTTAACCGGAACGACGGGCTGTTGAACGGTGGCCGGTGCGGTCGGCACGAAAACATCGGGCTGCTGACGCTGACAGGCCGCGAAGGCCGACACCAAAACCAGACCAAGGACGATCTTTTTCGACATGTGAATATGCTCCTGTTGTGCGGGCGTTTTGCCCGACTGCTCGGTATGGCCGCATATGCGGTCATGTGCGGCATCATACTGCGCGCCGCCTGTAACAGACAGGCGGGGGCGCGCAGATCCGCGCCCCCCTGTGGCGCGGCTGCATCATTCACGCAGTTGTGCATCGCGATCATTGCCGACCCTTACAACGGGATATTGTCGTGTTTTTTCCACGGGTTCGACAGCCGCTTGCTCCGCAGGCTGGCAAAGGCGCGGGCCACGCGCTTGCGGGTGCTGCGGGGCTGGATCACCTCGTCGATGAAACCCTTTTCGGCGGCGACAAAGGGATTGGCAAAGCGATCTTCGTAATCCTTGGTCCGGGCGGCGATTTTGTCGGGATCGCCCAGTTCGTTGCGATACAGAATCTCGACCGCGCCTTTCGCGCCCATCACCGCGATTTCAGCGGTCGGCCAGGCATAGTTGAAATCGCCGCGCAGATGCTTCGACGCCATCACGTCATAGGCCCCGCCATAGGCTTTGCGCGTGATCACCGTGACTTTTGGCACCGTCGCCTCGCCATAGGCGAACAGCAGTTTCGCGCCGTGTTTGATGACGCCGCCATATTCCTGACTGGTCCCCGGCAGAAAGCCCGGCACGTCCACGAAGGTCAGGATCGGAATTTCAAACGCATCGCAGAACCGGACGAAACGCGCGGCTTTGCGGCTGGAATCAATGTCCAGACAGCCCGCCAGAACCATCGGCTGGTTCGCCACGACGCCCACGGTCTGACCTTCGATGCGGATAAAGCCGATGATGATATTGCCGGCGTAATCGCGCTGAACTTCGTAAAAATCGCCCTCATCCGCGACCTTCACGATCAGTTCCTTCATGTCATAGGGCTGGTTCGGGTTGTCGGGAATCAGCGTGTCCAGCGATGCTTCGATCCGGGCGGGGTCGTCAAAGAACGGACGCGTCGGTGCCTTTTCGCGGTTGTTCAGCGGCAGGAAATCGAACAGGCGGCGAATCTCGGTCAGGGCTTCGACATCGTTTTCAAACGCGCCATCCGCGACCGACGATTTTTTCGTATGCGTGCTGGCGCCGCCCAGCTGTTCGGCGGTCACGACTTCGTTCGTGACGGTTTTCACAACATCCGGGCCGGTCACGAACATATAGGACGTGTCTTTGACCATGAAGATAAAGTCGGTCATGGCGGGGCTGTAAACCGCGCCACCCGCGCATGGCCCCATGATCACGCTGATCTGCGGAATGACGCCCGACGCCATGATGTTGCGTTGAAACACATCGGCATAACCCGCAAGCGAGGCCACGCCTTCCTGAATGCGCGCGCCGCCCGAATCGTTCAGGCCGATGACCGGCGCGCCATTTTGCATCGCCATGTCCATGATTTTGCAGATTTTCTGCGCGTGCGTTTCGGACAAAGACCCGCCGAACACGGTGAAATCCTGACTGAACACATAGACCATGCGGCCGTTGATGGTTCCCCAGCCGGTCACCACGCCGTCGCCTGCGGGGCGGTCTGCCTCCATCCCGAAATCGGTGCTGCGATGCGCCACGAACATGTCGAATTCTTCGAAACTGCCTTCGTCCAGCAGCAGGTCGATGCGTTCGCGTGCGGTCAGTTTGCCGCGGGCGTGTTGGGCGTCGATCCGGCGCTGACCGCCGCCAAGACGGGCGATTTCGCGGCGACGCTCAAGCTCTTCGTGGATGTCTTTCATGGCTGGCCCCTTTGTCTGGTTGCCGCACGCTAAACATGAATACAGCCAAAGCAAAGCGGATTCGGGGGAATTTGCAAAATACGCCACCGGACAGATCGGCAAACTGCAAATACGCAAACCACTTGACGCGGGGCAGGGGTGGGGGCAATCCAGTGTTATGGTTTTGCAGATTGATCTTGGGGCCGTTGTGGCCAATTGGCAAGCACTGGCGGCGCAAGCGCCCCATGCCCGCGCGGCTGCGGTCGTTAAGGCCAATGGCTATGGTCTGGACGCCACCCGCGTCGCGCCCGCGCTGTATAACGCCGGGGCGCGCGATTTTTTCGTCGCGCTTGCATCTGAAGGTCGCGCCCTGCGCCCGCATCTGCCCGATGACGCACAGATCAATGTGTTGTCGGGGCATATGCTGGGGCAGGAACTGGCCGGGCTGGTCCCGGTTCTGAACAGCCCCGAACAGTTTTTTCGCGACCGCGCGATGCGTCCGGGCCTGCCCTTTGCCATTCAGTTGGACAGCGGCATGAACCGTCTGGGGATGGAGCCCGCCGAATGGGCCGCCATCCGGGCCGAGGTGCTGGCCGCGCGCCCGTCTTTCATCATGTCGCATCTGGCCTGTGCGGATGAACCCGACCACCCGATGAACGCCGCGCAACTGGCCGCGTTTCGCGATATGACCGACGGTGTGGATGTTCCGCGTTCGCTGGCGGCAACCGGCGGCACGCTGCTGGGGCCGGATTACCATTTCGACATGATCCGCCCCGGAGTGGGTCTCTATGGCGGGATGCCCTTTGCTGATGCCACGCCGGTGGTGCGGCTGTCGCTGCCGGTGATTCAGGTCCGCGACGTGGCCCCCGGTGAAATCGTGGGCTATTCCGCGACATGGACCGCCGCGCGGCCCAGCCGGATTGCGACGGTGGCGGCGGGCTATGCCGATGGGATTTTGCGGTCGCTGTCGTCCAGCGGCGCGCCGATGTTTGCAAACGGCACCGCCTGCCCGATTGTGGGGCGCGTGTCGATGGACCTGATTACGGTGGATGTCACCGATCTGGACCATGTGCCGGATGCGCTTGACCTGATTTGCCCCGAACAACCGATTGATAAGGTGGCGGATTTCGCCGGAACGATCGGGTATGAAATCCTGACCTCGCTGGGGGCGCGTTATCCTCGGACCTATTTGTGACAGTGGCGCGTTGGGGTCTTGTGCGAATCCCCGCGCCTTGTAACCATAGACGCAAATACCCTTGCAGGAGAATGCCGTGGGTCTGACCCCGACGCCCCCGACCGCCGCCCCCGCCGCCGAAACGCTGTTGGAGTTTCCCGATAACCGGCTGTTGATTGATCTGTGCGGCGCGAATGACCGCCACCTTGCCCGGATCGAAGAAGCTCTGGGCGTCCACATCCTGCGCCGTGGCAATCAACTGGCCGTGGTCGGCACCCCCGAATCGCAGGCCGAGGCGGCGGGCGTGTTGCAGGGTCTCTATGCGCGTCTGGAACAGAACCGCCCGGTGACGATGGCCGAGGTGGACGCCGCCCTGCGCATGGGCATTGAACCCGCAGGCGATCCCGACCCGGCGGAACAGTTGGAGATGTTCAGCCAGGGCAATTACGAACTGCGCACCCGGAAAAAATCGGTCGAACCGCGCACTGACGCGCAAAAGGCCTATGTCCGCGCGCTGTTTCAGAACGAATTGTCGTTCGGCATTGGGCCAGCCGGGACGGGGAAAACCTATCTGGCGGTTGCCGTGGGCGTCACCATGCTGATCGGCGGGCATGTCGATAAGATCATCCTGTCCCGCCCCGCAGTTGAAGCGGGCGAGCGTCTGGGCTTTCTGCCCGGCGACATGAAGGATAAGGTCGATCCCTATATGCAGCCGCTCTATGACGCGCTGAACGATTTCCTGCCCGGCAAGCAGATGCAAAAGCTGATGGAGGAAAAGCGCATCGAAATTGCGCCCTTGGCCTTTATGCGCGGGCGCACCTTGTCGCGCGCCTTTGTCGTGCTGGACGAAGCGCAGAACGCCACCAGTATGCAGATGAAGATGTTCCTGACCCGCCTTGGCGAAGGGTCGCGCATGGTCATCACCGGCGACCGCACCCAGATTGACCTGCCGCGCGGGATGCAGTCGGGCTTGGTGGACGCCGAACGGATCCTTGACGGGGTGCCGGGGATCAGCTTCAGCTATTTCACCGCCGACGATGTGGTGCGTCACCCGCTTGTCGCGCGCATCATCAAGGCCTATGACGCCGAAGAAGCCGCAGCCCTTGCCCGCGGCGTAACAGAGGAACCGCGCGGTCAATACGTCCCCCGCCGCGCCATGCGCAACGATGCCTGAGATCACCACCGATTGCGTCATCGAGGATGACCGATGGACCGCAGCCAATCTGGAACAGCTGGCCGAATCCGCCGTCACCGCCACGCTGAACTGGCATAAGATCGGCGGCGAGGTGGTCGTGATGGGCTGCGACGACGCCCGCATCGCCGCGCTGAACGCCGATTTTCGCGGCAAGCCGCGCGCGACGAATGTGTTGTCATGGCCTGCGGTTGAACATGCCGACCACGCCCCCGGCGCGCGCCCCGATCTGCCCGACACCGACGAACTGGGCGATATTGCGATTGCGTATGACACGTGTGAGGCAGAGTCGGATGCGCAGCGCAAACCTTTCGCCCATCACGTCACGCATCTGCTGGTTCATGCCACGCTGCATCTGTTGGGCTATGACCACCTGAACGACGCGGACGCGGAACGGATGGAAACGACCGAACGGGCGATTCTACAAACGCTTGATATTCCTGACCCTTACGAGGATGACCGATGAACGACGACCGATTACCCATGCCGCAGCCGGACGAACTGCCTGCGACCCCGGCCGATGGAACGGCGGGCGAAGGCCGTGATCTGCCCGGCGCGCGCGGATTTTTCGGGCGCTTTTTCGGCGCGTTGACCGGCGGCGAAGGCGGCGATGACGCCGCATCGGACGCGCCGACCGCGCCGGGTCTGGTCAATCTGCGGCGGATGCGGGTTGACGATGTGGCCATCCCCAAGGTCGAAATCATCGCCGCGCCTCTGACCGTGACGCTGGATGATCTGGTCGAAATGTTCCGCGAACACGGCTTTTCCCGCATCCCGGTGTTTCGCGGCACGCTGGACAGCCCGCTTGGCATGATCCACCTGAAGGATCTGGCGCTGAAACATGGGTTCGGCACGGGCGGCAAATTCACTCTGCGCCCGATGCTGCGCCCGGTTCTGTATGTGCCGCCGTCCATGCCCATTGGCGTGCTGTTGCAGCAGATGCAGCAAAAACGCATCCATATGGCACTGGTCATTGATGAATATGGCGGCGTTGACGGGCTGGTCACCATCGAAGACCTGATCGAACAGGTCATCGGCGAGATCGAGGACGAACATGACGAAGTCGAAGGCGGCATGTGGGTGCGCGAAAAGCCGGGGCAATGGCTGATCCAGGCCCGCGCCGATCTGGCCGAGGTCGAGGCCGAAACCGGCCTGCGTCTGGCCACCGATGACGAAGGCGAAGAAATCGACACTCTGGGCGGGTTGATTTTCATGCTGACCGGCCGCGTCCCTTTGCGCGGCGAGGTCATCACCCATGAAAGCGGCGCCGAGTTCGAGGTGATCGAGGCCGACCCCCGCCGCATAAAACGCATCCGCCTGCGTGCGCCGGTGGATGGCCGGGTTGCTGCGGTTGCGCCGACTGAGCCGTCGGGGGAATAAAGGGGAGCGCCGGGGGCCAGCCCCCCAGCCTGCCCACGGGGGGCAGGCGTTCGACGGGGAAAAGGTCCACTGGACCTTTTCCTGATCCGTCTCACCCCGGGATATTTTCGCACAGAAGATAGAGGCCTCACCCCCAATTCGGCGGGCGTTTTTCCAGAAAGGCCGTGATGCCTTCGTCGGTGTCGGGGTTCATGATGTTGTCGCACATCGCTGTGCCTGCGTGGTCGTAAGCCCCAGCCAGACCCAGCCGCAACTGATCGTAAAAGGCGCGTTTGCCCAGCCGGATCGCGGCGGGCAGTTTCGATGCGATGGTTTCGGCAAGTGCGGTTGTATCGGCGGCCAGCGTCTCTGGTGCGCTCACGCGGTTGATCAGGCCCAGTTCGGCGGCGCGTTCGGCGGTGATGAACGCGCCCGTGGTTAACATTTCAAACGCGGCGCGTGGGGGGATGGCGCGGGTCAGCGCGACCATGGGGGTTGAACAAAACAGCCCGATATTCACGCCGTTCACCCCGAACCGCGTGCCAGTCGCCGCAACCGCCATGTCGCAACTGGCCACCAATTGACAGCCCGCCGCCGTGGCGATGCCATGCACCTGCGCGATGACCGGCTGGGGCAGGGCGGGGATCATCTGCATCATCTTTGCGCATTTGGCGAACAGGTCGGCAAAGCCCGCGCGGCCTCGGTCCGGGGCGGCTCGTTTCGCCTGCATTTCGCGCAGATCATGCCCGGCGCAAAAGGCGCGACCCGCGCCGGACAGCACCACCACGCGGATACGGTCATCGCCACCAATCCGCGTCAGCGCCGCTGTCAGCGCGTCGATCATCGCATCCGACAGCGCGTTGAAATTGCCGGGGCTGTTCAGCACCAGCCGCGCAATGGCGCCATCGGTTTCGTGAAGTAACAGATCGTCCATCTTGCAATCCCCCCTGATTGCCGCAAGCCTAGGCTGGAATCGCCAAGGGGGAAAGCATGACGATCATCATGGACGCATCCGCGCTGAACGACTTTCTGGCGCGAGACTTTCCGCAGACGGCAGGGCAATTTGTGGTTCAGGCCGTCAATGACGCCCTGTTAACCATGCGGATGCCGGTCGATGATCGCAATCTGCGTCCCGGCGGCACGGTCAGCGGGCCGTCGATGTTTGCTTTGGCCGATGTGGCGGTTTACTGCGCCGTGCTGGCGCGGATCGGGCCGGTGGCCTTGGCCGTGACCACAAATGCCAGCATTGATTTTATGCGCAAACCCACAGCCGGGCGCGACCTGATCGCGGAATGTCGTCTGTTAAAGCTGGGGCGGCTGCTGGCCGTGGGGGATGTGCTGATCTGGTCCCAAGGCGATGATCAGCCGGTGGCGCGGGCCTCGATGACCTATGCGATTCCGCCGAAATGACGGGTTTTCGGGTGGTTCCGACGTGGTATTTTAATACCTAATTTGTAACATATTGAAATTGCGTGAATAAACCAGCGTGATGACGCTTGACGTGGCGCACACAATTTCAGATACACCGCCATCTCGAATTATTACGCCCTGAAAGGGACGACCAATGAAAACCTATTCCGCTAAACCGGCGGACATCGAGAAGAAATGGATCCTGATCGACGCCGAGGGCGTGGTTCTGGGCCGTCTTGCTACGATCGTCGCCAACCGCCTGCGCGGCAAGCATAAACCGACCTTCACCCCCCACATGGATATGGGTGACAATGTCATCATCATCAACGCCGACAAGGTGCAGATGACCGGCAACAAGCGCGATGACAAGCGTTACTACTGGCACACCGGCCACCCGGGCGGCATCAAGCACCGCACCGCGCGCCAAGTGCTGGAAGGCGCACATCCCGAGCGTGTCGTCATCAAAGCGGTCGAGCGTATGATCTCGCGCAACAAACTGGGCAAACAGCAGATGACCAATCTGCGCGTCTATGCCGGTGCCGAACATCCGCACGAAGCACAGCAGCCCGAAGTTCTGGACGTCAAAGTCCTGAACGCCAAAAACACCCGGAGCGCGTGATCATGGCCGACGACATCAAAACCTTGGACGATCTGAAATCGGCCGTTTCCGGCACTGCTGCCGTGGCTGACGCTCCGGCGAAACGCGAAGCACAGCGCGACGAACAGGGCCGCAGCTATGCGACCGGGAAACGCAAAGACGCCGTGGCCCGCGTGTGGGTGAAGCCCGGTTCGGGCAAAGTCACCGTGAACGGCAAAGACATCGACACCTATTTCGCGCGTCCGGTGCTGCAAATGATCCTGCGCCAGCCGTTCGAAGTGGCCGGCGTTGTTGGTCAGTATGACGTTGTGGCCACCGTCAAAGGCGGCGGCCTGTCGGGCCAGGCTGGCGCGGTCAAGCACGGCATCAGCCAGGCACTGCAACTGCACGAACCCAGCCTGCGCGCCGCGCTGAAGGCTGCGGGCTTCCTGACCCGCGACAGCCGCGTTGTCGAACGGAAGAAATACGGTAAGGCCAAGGCCCGCCGCAGCTTCCAGTTCAGCAAACGCTGATCTGTCGATCTGGAAAATGGAAAACGCGGCCTTTCGGGGCCGCGTTTTTGTTTGTGTGGGGCGTCAGGATTTGCGGCGACGCGCAATCGCCGCCGCCGCGCCAAAGCCCGACAGCAGCATCAGCCCCGCCGCAGGCAGCGGGACGGGCGCGGGCGTGATCGTCACATCGGCATAGCTGACGCCGTTGCGATACATGGATGACGTATCCACAAAGGTCAGCGAATCGAACAGGCCGTCAAAGCGCACCTGAAACGGCGTGCTGGCCAAACCTGTGCCTTCGAAAAACTGGCTGGTGATGGTCGCGCCACGATAGAGCGCGGAGATGGTCACCCGTTCCTGGCTTTGCAGGCCGTGGACCCACAGGCTGGCCGCAATAAAATCGCTGTCGAAATCGATGCGCCCGCTGCCGGCGCAGCTGTTGATCGAATCAATGAAACAGAAATCGCCCGCCATGCTGCCGGTGATTCCATCGACGGATACGCGCACCCCTTTGCCTTCGGCGATCAGTGTCGCGCCGGGTGTTGCTACGACGGCGCCCAAAGGTGCGGTAAGATCCGAAAAATCCAGAGTTGCCGACAGGGCCGGGCTGGCCGCCACGGCCAGAATCGCAGAAAAAACCAGATGACGCATTGGAACCTCTCTAACAGTGATTAGGAAAGGTTAATTGGGCTGCGTGACAGGTGTGTGACATGGGGTGTGTCTTGCTGTGATTCTGTCATGATTCTGTTGTTTTGTGGTGTTAGTTTTGTTTTGTGACGTTTGGGCCTGTTTTGGCGTGTGGGAAAAACGCGTTGTTTATCAGCGTGTTGGTTGATTTTTGTGTGTCTGCGTCATTTTTCTCTTGCGGTGTTTGTTTCTGGGTCCTAGATACGCCTTCACC
>NZ_JAUNTW010000021.1 GCF_030538495.1 Paracoccus sp. (in: a-proteobacteria) | reverse complement strand
CGCGCCGCGCCAGAAAAATCGCCTTGTTTTGAGGATGGCCGTATCCCTCACACCCCCCCTTCATCGACCAGCGTCATCATGACCGCGACCGGAGGACCAAGAGATGTGTGATTACATTGATTGGACTTTTCAGGCGCTCCAACTGGCGGTGGCAATTGCCACACTGATCACCGCCAGCCGGAGTAAATGAAAAGAAGGGGAGGGCCGAAAAGCCCTTCCCGACCCCTCCAAAATAGACAGATGGTGCGGCCAAATCAAGGCCGCACCCCATCAACGGAAAAGGAAACCCATGTCAGGACTGTATCTGGCGATGCAAATCGCCACACTGGCCACGCAAATCGCAATCCTTGTGATCCTGCTGCGCCGAAAATGACAGGGGCGGGCCAAACGGCCCGCCCTTTTTCTGTCAGAACAACGAAAAGCCTCCGCCATTGAGTGCGGGGGCGATGCAACCCCGTCTGGCCCGCATCCCGTTAGGCCCGCCGCGCCACACGTTGACGGGCGCGGCTTAACTGCTAATGTGCGGCCACTGCCCGGCAGTATTATTGACCCGCCGCGTTTTCGGCGCGGTTGGCAAGCGCCTCGGCGCACCACATCACCCCGGCGGCCACGGCTGCCGGGGCTTTGTTTAGGCGCAGAACAGCAGTTCGACCTCGATTCCGTTTTCATCCATCATCGCAGCAGCGGTGTGGGCCGCGATCTGGAACGGGCCGAGGAATCCACCCGCTGCCTTTCCGCGCCCCGGC
Source organism: Paracoccus sp. (in: a-proteobacteria) (assembly GCF_030538495.1). Lineage (GTDB taxonomy): Bacteria > Pseudomonadota > Alphaproteobacteria > Rhodobacterales > Rhodobacteraceae > Paracoccus. Next base: position 9,936 of record NZ_JAUNTW010000021.1, on the reverse strand, counting down.
CAGTGTGGCCAGTCTTGGCGCAGCTGATCGAGGTCGCGGTAAACGTAAATCGCGGCCTCCCCCGCCTCGACCCTTGCAACCAACTCATCCGTGATCGTCTCAAGGTCATCTTGGATATCTTCCAGCGCCTCAAGCACATCAGCCGGACAGGGCCGTGTCCCGGACATGATGTGCTGGGCCATACGGGGGCCGGACCAACCGCCGATTTCGGTCAGGTCGCTGGCTGTCAGGCCAAGGGCGCGGATCAGGCAAGCCGCGAAAGCGTCGTTATTCATGTTAGCTCTCTGTGTTGACGGGTGCGGCGAACATTCGATAATCTGCCCAGCACACCCCGGCAGTGTTATTAAGCCGCCGTATCCACGGGGCGCGGTTGGCAAGCGCATCGGCGCACCACATCACCCCGGTGGCTACGGCTGCCGGGGCTTTTAGCGGCTTACCCACAGCTTGCCGCCGGTGAGCGAGATCACCCCGTTAATCCCGCGCTGCTCCCACATTTCCAACGGTCGCCAAAAGCCGTTTGGTAGGTCGTCAGCGTTGGTCTCCTCAACCGGCCCGTATTCGGTGGCGCGGGCCTTGAACGCCTCGGCGCTCTCTGCGGTCTTGAAGCCGATGAAGCCGGGGGTCTTGCCGCCCGTGTATTTGACGATGTGAGGGCGGCGGGCCAGATCGGCGCGGGTCAGGTCGTTTTGCATCTGTTCAGCCTTTCAGTTCTTCGATGTAGTGCGAGGCGCGGGCTTTGCTCAGCGACTCCCCATCCCAACGCTGATTGTTTTTCCCGGCCCGAACGATCAGGGCCGCGAGGTATTTAATCTGCTTATCCGACGCCGGGTCAACGCAGTGCATCGCGGCCTGACGCAGACCAGCGGCGATTTCACCTTCGCTAGCGGGGGCTTCGGCTTCGGCCTTGCGGCCCCACTTGCTGCGCTGCATCTGGATGCCGTCGCAATGCAGGAGCGCGATCATGTCGGCGTCCATGCCCGATTGCGCGTAATGCGCCCGGCTGGATTCGCAGAGGGCTTTGAAGGCTTTCAGGTCGATGTTCAGCATTTTCAGTCTCCGGTGAGAGGCGCGGCCCTTTGCCGTCTGCCTATGAATACAACATAAGTTCGTTTTGCGAACCGCGCAAGCCCTGATTTGCGTTCAGGTCGTTTTTTTTTAGGCCCGCCCCTCATCAATCAGCGTCATGAGGGCGCGCAGGTCGCGCTCATAGGCGATATCATCACCCGCCAAAGCGCGAGCCAGTGTGGCGCGGCTGCGGCCCGTCGCCTCGGCTAGCCCCTCATAGGTAAGGCCCCGGCGCTGTTTCCAGTCAGCCAAGACCTGAGCAAAGGGGCGCTTGTCATCAATCGGTGTCATTATATGCCTCCCTCGCCCAATCGACTAATCCACTGGTAAAACTGTCGAATTCCTGCTCACTCATTACAACATGCCGCCGAACGTCAGATGCGCCCCGCGCCCACCCCTCGGCGCGGCTCACGGTGATCTCCAAGCCGCCGAGTTGACAGCATCTAACAACGTCGCGTTTGTGGAGCCGGTGGCTGGCTCTGATCCGCCTATAATGTTTGTTCCAATCGGTCATTCTTTGTCGTCGATAAAAAGAGCGAGTTCCTCCGCGCGGTAGGGGTCCACGCGATATTTTGCGGCCTGACCTGCGTGATGCCTGTCAATTTCTGCGCAGGCCAATTCCCCCCAGAACTCCCAATCCGCCTGTCGATAAAGCCACCGCCCCACACGGCAGCCGTGAATTGGCAAATGGTCACTGGCGACAACCGCGTATGTTGGCTTCAGATTTGCGTGCGCAAGCCAGTGGAAATTTATTCTATCCCCCCGCTTCATCTGACCCGGCCCCTGATTGATGCCGGACCTGCTGCGTGCAACCACGCGACCGCGTTCAAACAGCAGGTAAAAACCCCGATACCGGATCGTCTCAAATGACGCCTCAAGCCCAGCGGCAGACGCCGCGCGGCGGTCTATAAAATTGGGTTTCGCAGAGAAAATGTTCAATGTCGACACCGCCACGGGTTTATGTTCGGCAATCGGCAACGCCCCGTCAACCTCATGGAGGTCGATCGCATCGCCCCACCGCAGTTGTGGCAGATAGGCGTCGGAATAGGCGCGCACTGCGTTAACGACCTGCGGCCAACTCGGGCGCGGGCCGATTGTGTCCCTCAAAACGGACAGGCAGAATTTTTCCCCGTGCAGACTGACCGAGATCAGCCCGCCGCCCGAAGCGTCGAGCAGCGCGGCCCAATCGTCAGCATTGCGGCAGTCTGCGGTCGCGTGGGGCTGGATTGACCAGCCCCTTGTGATGGAGATTTGCATGTGATCAATCTGCCATGAGATCGGCGAGATATTCGCGGATCGCGGCCATGCCAGCGGCTGCGTCGCCTTTATTGACCCCCTCCCAGATAATTTCATTCAGTGCCGAAACCGCGACACGGAAATCGCGGGACTCAGCGCCCACGTCTCCGCCGACGAACATTTCAACGCCCATGGCGCGGTTGGTCAGGTCGCGCAGCTCTTGATGAGCGCCTTCGATGACACCGAGGTCAATTTCAGCGTCATTCCCGTGGCCGGTCAGTGCCTCGGCGATCAAAACAAAGCAGGGCGCATATCCCGGCTCTGGCAGATAATTCGCCATGATCCGACGCGCAGTCGCGGTTTTGATCATGGTCAGGACGGTTTCAGCGGGGTTGCTCATTTTGTGTTCCTCTCGCGTGTGCGGTGGTTTTCAATAATTCATAAATAGTCTCAAAATGAGACTGACACAAGCAAAAAATGCAGCCAGACTGATTTTTTTTCCCGCCCTTTTTCTGTCAGAACAACGAAAAGCCTCCGCCATTGAGTGCGGGGGCGATGCAATCCCGAGTTGTTCAGCGTCTGTGCGCCCCGCCGCGAAATCGCCCGCCGTCCCGTTTGGCCTGCATCCCGTTAGGCCCGCCGATTCATCCCGTTAGGCCCGCCGCGCCACAGATCCTTGGCAAACCCGTGGTGCTGTTTGGGCAAAGCGATTACCACCACATCGCCCTAAACACCGCCCAGATGGGACCGGATAACGCGATGCGCGCGGCCCCGGATCACCGGCCCGATTATGCGGGCTATCTGGATTGGTTTCTGCGCCGCACCAGTCTGGACATGATGGCGGGCAATGCCGATCAACGCCTGCTAGGCGCGATGCGACAGGGCGGCTGGCCAGTCTGAGGTCGCGCCATGAGTATTTATGCACAGAAGAAGCCCGGGCGTGGCGCCTTGTTTCGTCTGTGTCTTGGTGACGACACAACAGACGCCCTTTCCCTTGGGCGCGCGGGCGGCTAGTCTGCGGGTATGCGTTGGACCGTGCCAAATATCCTGACCCTGATGCGGCTGATCGCGGCGCCTGCCGTGCCGTTGATGTTTTTGTATTTCCAGCGGCCTTGGGCCGATTGGGCGGCGCTTGCGCTGTTTTTGCTGGCGGCGATCACGGACTGGTTCGACGGCTACCTTGCGCGCGCATGGCAACAAGAAAGCCGCTTCGGCGCCGCCATGGACCCGATCGCGGACAAGGCCATGGTGGTTATCGCCTTGGTCGTTATCGCCGGATATTCGGGGATGAATCCCTGGCTGATCCTGCCCGTGACGGTGATCCTGTTCCGCGAAGTGTTCGTGTCCGGCCTGCGCGAATTTTTAGGCGAAAAATCGCGGCTGCTGGCGGTAACCAAGGCCGCGAAATGGAAAACCACCCTGCAAATGGTGGCGATTGCGGTGCTGTTTCTGGGAACGGGGCTGCATTATGTCGAACTGGGCCAGCCGCCGCGTGTGGGGGAAAACGGGCTGATCTGGTCGGGCAGCTGGGCGGCGGTCGCCACGCATACCGGGCTGGTGCTGATCTGGGGCGCGGCGGTGCTGACGGCATGGACCGGGTGGGATTATTTCGCCAAAGCGCGGCCCTATCTGCGGGGCTGATGGCATAAACGACCGCCAAGGATTCGCGGGACCGATGGGCTTCTTCTGTGCAAAAATACTCATCCAAGGGTGCGGCCTGTGATTCGGGTCGGTGAATCCGAACGCGGGCGCGCCTTGGCGGCGCTGCGTGACGCGCCCGCGCCGATTTTTCTGCAATCCAATCTGGCGCAGCATGGCCTGGCGGGCGATCACCCCCATGCGCTGCATTTGTGGCGGAACGCGGATTTCACGGCCTTTGCCGGATTAACCGTCAGCGGAGTTTTGATGCCGCAAATGGCGGGGGCCAGCGACGCCGATTGGCGCGGGCTGGCAGAGGCGCTGAGCGGGCGCGCCATCAGCGGCATGAACGGCGATGCGGCGCAATTGCTGCGGTTGATGGACCTGCTGGCGCTGCATGACGCGCCGGTGCAGATGCAGAAAACCGAACCGGGCTTTGATCTGGCGCTGTCGGATTTGATTGTGCCGGATATGGCGGGGCTGCGGCTGATCCCGGCCCGTGCCGACCTGCGGGATATGCTGATCGACTGGCGAAGCACCTATCTGACCGAGGTTCAGAACCAGCCCGCCGACACCGCGCTGACCCGCGCGGCGGGGGATATTGACCTGTATCTGGCCGCAGGCAGCCACCGGGTGTTGTATCACCACGATCAACCCGTCGCGCTGACCGGGTTTAACGCCGAACTGCCGCATCAGGTGCAGATTGGCGGCGTGTTTACCCCGCATGCGCTGCGGGGGCGGGGCTATGCCCGTGCCGCCGTGGCCGCGCATCTGGTGCAGGCGCGCGACCGAGGCGTGACGCGCGCCAATCTGTTTGCCGCCAATGACGCCGCCGCGCGGGCCTATGTCGCGATTGGGTTTCGCCCCGCCGCGCCGGTGCGGCTGGTCATCTTCGCCACCCCGCAGGTGCCGTAATGCGCCCCGAAATCCAGATCTGGCTGCGCCGCCATGCCGAGGCCCTGATCTGCGCCAGCATCTTTGGCTTTGGGGTCTGGATCGGGCTGCGCGGCGGGTTGTTCTTTGGCACGATTGGGATTGCGGTGGCACTGGTCGGGCTGGCGCTGCTGATCGGGGCGCTGCGGCGGCTGGCCTTTCGCCGCGCCATTGCCGCCCCCGGCGTGGTGGAACTGGTCGAGGGCGCGATCCGCTATTACGGCGCGACCTTTACCGGCGGCGAAATCCCGGTGCGCGAACTGACCCAGATTGATTTGATGGATTGGCATGGTCATGCGCATTGGCGGCTGCATTGCGCAAACGGGATTCTGATTATTCCCGTGGACGCGGCCGGGGCGGCGGTGCTGGCCGATGCGTTCACCGCGCTGCCGGGGGTGGATATGGGCGCGGTTGCCGCCGCCTTGGACGCGCCCGAACCGGGCGCGATGCGCATCCTTTGGCGTAAGGGCGGCGAAGCGCGCTTGACTTAGCCGCCCGCGATTGTCACCTGTCAGTTGGATCAAACTGAAAGGCCGCCCGTTATGTCGATTCCCCAACAGGGCGGTGGCCCCATTGAAAGCCGCGACCAACTGGCCGCCTATATCGCCAGCGGGGAAAAGCCGCGCGAGGCGTGGCGCATTGGCACCGAACACGAAAAATTCGGCTATGACACGGCGCAGCATCTGCCCTTGCCGTATGAAGGTGACACGTCGATCACCGCGATGCTGACGGGTCTGCGCGATCGGTTTGGATGGTCGCCCGTGACCGAGCAGGGCAAGCTGATCGGGCTGGAACGGAACGGCGCGAATATCAGTCTGGAACCCGGCGGGCAGTTGGAACTGTCGGGCGCGCCCCTGGAAACCATTCACCAAACCTGCGACGAGGTGAACCAGCACCTGACCGAGGTGAAGGCCGTTGCAAACGACATTGGCGCGGGCTTTATCGGTTTGGGTGCCGCGCCGATCTGGTCGCAGGATCAGATGCCGATGATGCCCAAGGGGCGTTACGCGTTGATGACCCCCTATATGCAGTCGGTCGGCACGCTGGGAACCCAGATGATGTATCGCACCTGCACGGTTCAGGTGAATCTGGATTTCGCATCCGAAGCCGACATGGTGCAGAAATTGCGGGTTGCCTTGGCCCTGCAACCCGTGGCGACGGCGCTGTTCGCCAATTCGCCGTTTCTGGATAACCAGCCCAACGGGATGAAGTCATGGCGCGCCCATATCTGGCAAAATCTGGACGCCGCGCGCACGGGGATGCTGCCTTTCGTCTTTGATGAGGGGTTTGGCTATGACGCGTGGGTGGACTATGTTCTGGATGTGCCGATGTATTTCGTTTATCGCGACGGTAAATATATCAATGCGTTAGGTCAGTCGTTCCGCGATTTCCTGCGCGGCGAACTGCCGGCGCTTCCGGGCGAGATTCCTACCCTGTCGGATTGGGCCGACCATATGACCACCGTGTTCCCCGAAGCGCGGGTTAAGAAATACATCGAAATGCGCGGGGCGGATGGTGGGCCGTGGCGGCGTCTCTGCGCTTTGCCCGCGCTGTGGGTCGGGTTGACCTATGACCAGACCGCATTGGACGCGGCATGGGATCTGGTGCGCGGATGGGACGCCGAAACGCGCGACGCGCTGCGCGTGGGGGCAGGCCGCGACGGTCTGGCCGCGCAGGTGGGCCGCATCAAGATGCACGATCTGGCGCGCGAGGTGTTGGCGATTGCCGAAACCGGCCTGAAAAACCGCGCCTGTCCCGGCGCGGGCGGGCTGGTGCCGGATGAGACGCATTTCCTGAACGCGCTGAAGGAAAGCGTGGATAGCGGGCAGGTGCCTGCCGATGAATTGCTGGCCAAATATCGCGGCGAATGGGCGGGGGATTTGTCGCGGATTTATGGGGAATATTCGTATTGAATGAGTGGTTCTGGGGGATGGCGCCGGGGGCCAGCCCCCGGGCCCCCGGGATATTTGGGCCAAGATGAAAGGGCGGTTGTTTTTTGTTTTGGCCGGGCTAGGCTGATGGAAAACGGGGGGAGTGATGCGCGAGCGGATTCAGGCCAGTTTCGACCAGCAAAGTTTTATGACCAGCATTGGTGCGCGTCTGACCGATGTGGCGCAGGGGCGTGTCACCATTGAATGCACCGCCGGGCCGGGGTTTTCGCAGCAACAGGGCTTTGCACATGCGGCACTGACCTTTGCCATCGGGGACAGCGCGGCGGGCTATGCCGCGCTGACCGTCGCGCCGCCGGATCATGAGGTTCTGACATCGGAAATCAAAATCAACCTGTTGGCTCCGGCCAAGGGTCATCTGATCGCCGAAGGTCGCGTGATCAAACCGGGGCGGCGGCTGATCGTGGTGGCGTCCGATGTCTGGGCCGTGGGCGATGATGGCGCGCGCATTCATGTGGCGATGATGCAGGGGACGATTGTTCCGGTTGCGGTAAAGGGCTGAAAAAGGGCAGGGGCGGCGCTGATCGTCCCTTTTCTTTGGGCAATAGTTCGACTATTCTCGAATTATCGAAAGGTTTGGTCTATGTCCGAAGATTCTGTCATCATCGCCCTGAACGCGCTGGGTCAGCCGATGCGGCTGCGGGCCTTTCGTTTGCTGGTGGCTGCGGGGCCGAATGGGTTGGTCGCGGGGCAGATTGCCGAACGGCTGGGCGTTTTGCCGAACACGCTGTCGTCGAACCTGTCCACCCTGTCCGCCGCCGGGTTGATCCATGGCGCGCGGGATGGGCGACAGATCCGATACACCGCCGATTTGTCCGCGTTGCAACGGATGCTGGACTGGCTGATCCGCGATTGCTGCGGCGGGCATCCCGAAATCTGTGCGCCGCTGATGACCACCTTATCATCCACCCCGCAGGAGCCTGCCATGACCGCGCCGTTCAACATCCTGTTTCTCTGCACCGGCAATTCCGCCCGGTCTCTGATCGCCGAGGCGATTGTGAACGCCGACCCCTCGGGGCGGTTCCGCGCGTTTTCCGCCGGGTCGCAGCCGACGGGCCAGCCGAACCCCCACGCCCTGCAATTGCTGGAGCGGCACGGATACGACACCGCCCCCCTTCGATCCAAAAGCTGGGATGAGTTCGCCGGCCCCGACGCGCCGCCGATGGATTTTGTGTTCACCGTTTGCGACAATGCGGCGGGTGAAACCTGTCCCATCTGGCCGGGGCATCCCGTCACCGCGCATTGGGGCGTTCCCGATCCGGCGGCTGTGACCGGCAATGACGCCGAAATCGCCGCCGCCTTCAACGAAACGCATCGCATCTTTGCCACGCGTCTGGCGAATGTCATGGCGCTGCCCTTGGCGACGCTGGAACGCGATTCGCTGGTCCGTGAATTGCGCGACATTGCGGAGCGTCATGCATGAGTTCGCCTCTGGGGGCGTTTGAACGCTGGCTGTCGGTGTGGGTCGGTGGCGCCATGGTGGCGGGGCTGGCCTTGGGCAATGTCGCGCCGGGGCTGGCCCGTGCCGTGGCGGGGGCCGAATTTGCCAGCATCAATCTGATCGTGGCTGTGCTGATCTGGGCGATGGTCTATCCGATGATGATTGCGGTTGATTTCGGCGCGCTGCGGGATGTTGCCCGCCAGCCGCGCGGCTTGCTGATTACGATTGTGGTGAATTGGTTGATCAAGCCCTTTACCATGGCCGCGCTGGCCGTGCTGTTTTTCGATTACGTTTTCGCGCCGTGGATCGAACCGGCGGATGCGGCGCAGTATATCGCCGGGCTGATCCTGCTGGGGGCTGCGCCCTGCACGGCGATGGTGTTCGTCTGGTCGCAACTGACGCGCGGGGATGAAACCTATACGCTGGTGCAGGTGTCGGTGAATGACGCGATTATGATTGTCGCCTTTGCGCCCATCGTCGCGCTGCTGTTGGGGGTGACGGAAATCGCTGTGCCGTGGGAAACGCTGGTGCTGGCGACGGTGCTGTATGTGGCGCTGCCGCTGGCGGCGGGGCAGGTGACGCGCGCGGTTCTGCGTGGACGCACGGGGGACTTTACCGCGCGGATTAAACCCTTTTCGATCATCGGCTTGCTGCTGACCGTGGTGATCCTGTTCGCGCTGCAAGGCCGGGTGATTATCGACCGCCCCCTGATCATCGCGCTGATCGCGGTGCCGATCATCATTCAAAGCTATGGCATCTTTGCGATTGCCTATGGCGCGGCCCATGCGCTGCGGGTGCCGCATAAAATCGCCGCGCCTTGTGCGCTGATCGGCACGTCGAACTTCTTTGAACTGGCGGTTGCGGTGGCGATCAGCCTGTTCGGGCTGAATTCCGGCGCGGCTTTGGCCACGGTCGTTGGCGTGCTGGTCGAAGTGCCGGTGATGCTGTCGCTGGTGGCCTTTGCCAATCGCACGCGGGGGCGGTTCCCGGCATAAGGCTTTCCCCCCCGGCGCGCGCGTGGTAACGCGGGCAAAACCACACGACCCGAGGCCATGATGGACGATCTGACCCCCACCCGCCAGCACTGGCTGGACCGCATCAATTCTGCCGCTGATCCCGCCGCGATCGAGGATGTGCGCCTTGCCGCGCTGGGCAAAAAGGGCGAAATCAGCCTGAAGATGCGCGAATTGGGCAAGATGACGCCCGAGGAACGCCAGACCACCGGCCGCGCTCTGAACGAATTGCGCGACGAAATCGACGCGGCGCTGCGGGCGCGCAAACTGGCGCTAGATGACGCGGCGCTGAACGAACGGCTGGCGGGGGAATGGCTGGATGTGACCATGCCGGGGCGTCCGCGCGCGCAGGGCACCATCCACCCGATCAGCCAAGTGACCGAAGAAGTCACCGCGATCTTTGCCGATATGGGCTTTGCCGTGGCCGAGGGGCCGCAGGTCGAATCCGATTGGTATAATTTCGACGCGCTGAACATCGCGCCCGAACATCCCGCGCGTCAGGAACATGACACGTTCTTTATGCACCGCGCCCCCGGCGACGACCGCCCCCCGCATGTGCTGCGCACCCATACCAGCCCGGTGCAAATCCGCGCGATGCAGGACCACGGCGCGCCGATCCGCGTGATCGCGCCGGGCCGCGTCTATCGCATGGACATGGACC
>NZ_JAUNTW010000013.1 GCF_030538495.1 Paracoccus sp. (in: a-proteobacteria) | reverse complement strand
ACAGCATCATGCCGCGTTACGCCGAACTGATCTATAACGGCTTCTGGTTCAGCCCTGAACGCGAAATGCTGCAAGCCCTGATCGACAAATCGCAGGAACACGTCACCGGCACCGTGCGCCTGAAACTGTATAAAGGCAGCGTGACCTGTGTTGGCCGCTGGTCGGATCATTCGCTGTATTCCGAAGCGCATGTGACGTTTGAAGACGACGCCGGCGCCTACGATCAAAAAGACGCAGCGGGCTTTATTCGGTTAAACGCCCTGCGCCTGAAACTGGTCGCAAACCGGAATGCACGGGTGAAGTGATGGAACGGCCCCGCCACTGGCGGGGCTTTTTCGTTGGGCGTTCGATTCCAATGCCCAAACCCACGCAGTCCGAGATGCACGCCGCGCAGGTAAAGTGCAACGCGCAGGCCGCCACTGGTGCGGCCCCGAACCCGCCATCACGACGGGGCTGTGGTATAATTCGCGCGAGGCACCAATCAATCTTTGGTTGACAGTGTCATTCTGTTTCGCGTCACTAAGCATCATGTGACAGAAGGAGAAAAATATGCTGTGGGACTTGCTCAACTCGCTCGACATCCGTTTCGTTTTCCGGGCTGCCTTCGTCATCATGTATGTCTATGCGCTTCTTTGGCTGGGACGCTTCATTGCATCCGAAACCACAATACGGATTCAGGCGGGCTTCTTTGTTGGTGTTGCGGCGGTTTTTTTGATCGTCGGCGGCACCGGATCTTCCCCGTATGCCAGTGTATCCTCTGGCAACAGCGCCTCGATCTACGTTGGATTCACTGTCGGCATTGCTTTGTTTGGTTGGTTTATGCATCATTTGAAAATGCGGTGGAACTTTGGTCACGGATGGAGCTTCCGCGCGGTGCCGTTTATGGTCCGAGTGGGCTGCTCGGTATTCGTTTACCTCATTGGCCATCATTTCGCAGGCTTCGGCGTGGCCGAGGCTAGCCTTTCTGCCGTTTTTGCTGGCCTTGCTCTTGGCGCAATGGGCTATACGGCTTGACCGCGCCATAGCCTTGCTATGCGCGCTTATCTGGCCGCGTCATATCCGCTGCGAATTATGCGGCCATCGGGACCGCCTGGCCGATCATCCCTGACGCGGGACATCAGCCGCCGGTATCCGCCGGGGCGTCGCATGGGCCATCGGTGCGGCGCTGACGCATGATCAGATCGCAGATTGGTATGTGAATGGCGTGTTTCTGGGGCAGGGCTGTTTTGGTGTATCCGACGCAGCGCAGGCGTAGTTTGGCAAGCTCGTTGACGATCTGACGCTGGCCAATGCGGCGCTGCTGGCGGCGCTGCCACCGGCACCCGCGCGGTTTCACCCTCTGCGCGCATCGGATCAGGCCAAAACGCGCCGCGATCATGTCATCACGCAGATGCAGGCGCAAAACCGCATCTCTGCCACGGACGCCGCCGCCGCCGTCGTAGGGGTGTGTGGTATGTGATAAGGGGGTGCCCCCTTGCGACAGGTCGCAGGGGGGCTTTGCGCCCCCCATCGCATTCTGCGATTCCCCCCGCAGGATATTTTTGCACAGAAGATAAAGAACGCCCGCCCTATCTTCTGTGCTTAAATATCCCGCGGGGGTCTGGGGGCGCGAAGCCCCCAGCGGTTTTGATCTTACTGCGGGATTTGCGCGGTGATGCCTTCGACATAGAAGTTCATGCTGGACAAATCCGCATCCGATGCGGTTTCGCCATCCGCCAGCCAGACTGACCCATCGGCGCGGTTCAGCGGGCCGGTGAAGGGGTGGTATTCGCCCGCACCGATGGCGTCGCGCAGGGCGAGGGCTTCGGCCTTTACATCCGCAGGAACGGCGTCGGTGATGTCACCGATGACGACTTCGCCGTCGCCGATGCCGGCCCAGCTGCTGCCGCTTTCCCATGTGCCGTCCAGCACCTGACCCACGCGTTTGATATAATAGGGCGACCAGTCGTCGATGATCGACGCCACGCGCGGGGTGGGGGCAAAGGCCGCCATGTCGCTGGCCTGGCCGAATGCGATCACGCCGGCCTCTTGCGCTTTGGCCAGGGGTGCGGTCGAATCGGTGTGCTGCATGATTACATCCACGCCTTCGGCCAGCAGGGCGGCGGCGGCGTCGGCCTCTTTTGCGGGGTCGAACCAGCTATAGACCCAGACGACGCGCATTTCCGCATCGGGGTTCACCTTTTTCGCGTGGATAAAGGCGCTGTTGATGCCTTGGATCACCTCGGGGATGGGGAACGACCCGATATAGCCGATTTTGTTCGTTTCGGTCATGCGGCCTGCGATGGTGCCGATCACCGCGCGGCCTTCGTAGAAACGCGCGTCATAGGTGGCGACGTTCGGCGCGGTTTTATAGCCCGTCGCGTGTTCAAATGTGATGTCGGGGAAGCGGGCGGCGACATTCTGCACCGCGTCCATGAACCCAAAGCTGGTGGCAAAGATCATCTTGTTGCCCGCCAGAGCCAATTGCATCAGGGCGCGTTCGGCATCGGCGCCTTCGGGGACGCTTTCGATATAGCTGGTTTGGATGCGGTCGCCATATTCGGCCTCGATCGCCAGACGGCCTTGGTCGTGCTGATAGGTCCAGCCGCCGTCGCCAATCGGGCCGACATAGATAAAGCCGACCTTCAGCGGCTCATCCGCCATCACCGGCGCGGTCAGGGCGATCAGGGCGGCCGATGCGGTGGCCAGCAGGGTTCTGCGTTTCATGGGGACTCCTGTTGAAAACGGCGCTAATGCAGCGCGTGGAAATTCTGGCCCAGCGAACCGGGCGCGGCACCGCCGGCGCGGCGGCTGAATGTCTGGCGTGCGGACATCAGCACCAGAACGATGATCGTCGCCAGATAGGGGGCCATCGACAGCAATTGCACCGGCGCATTGACGCCCGCCGCTTGCAGCCGCAATTGCAGCACCGTGACGCCGCCGAACAGCCACGCCCCGGCCAGAACGCCGACCGCGGACCAGTTGGAAAACACCACGATGGCAAGCGCGATCCAGCCCGCGCCTGCGGTCATGCCCTCGGTCCATTGCAGGACGGTGGCGATGGAAATGAACGCGCCGCCGATCCCGGCCATGGCACCGCCAAACGCAATCGCGGCCAGCCGCACCCGCCCGACGTGATAGCCCAAGGCGTGCGCCGCGTCGTGGTTTTCGCCCACGGCGCGCAGGATCAGACCGGCGCGGCTGCGGTTCAGGAACCACCAGATCAGCGGCACCGCGATCAGGCCCAGCCAGACGATCCAGTTCACGCCGCCGGGGCCTGCGGGCATCGACGGGGCCTTGACGCCTTCGAAGGGTTTGCCGAACATGGCGGCGGCGCCCAGACCAAACAGCGTCAGCGCCAGCCCGGATGCCACCTGATTGGCCAGAAACACCTGAGTCAGCAGCGCAAACAGCAGCGACAGCGCGGCCCCGGCGATTGCGGCGGCGGCAAAGCCCAGAAACGGGTTTCCGGTGGCGTAGGCTGTGGCGAAACCGGCAAGCGCGCCGGTGATCATCATGCCTTCGACCCCCAGATTGAGGACGCCCGCGCGTTCGACCACCAATTCGCCCAATGCGGCGAACAGAATGGGGGTCGCAGCGGCCAACAGCAGCAGAAAGACAGAAACCGGGTCGATCATTTCGCGCCCCATTCAATGCGATACCGGGTCAGCAGGTCAAACCCCAGCAGGAAAAACAGCAGCATCCCTTGGAACACCTGCACGGTGGCGGCGGGCAGGGACAGCATCAGCTGCGCCAGTTCCCCCCCGATATAGGTCAGCGCCAGCAGCAGCCCCGCCAGCAGAATCCCCGCCGGATGCAGCCGCCCCAGAAAGGCCACGATGATCGCCGTGAACCCGTAACCCACGCCGAATTTATCGGTGATCTGACCGGCGGGGCCTGCGACCTCGAACAGACCGGCAAGGCCCGCAAGCGCGCCCGACAGGCCCAGACAGAACGCGACCAGCGTTGCGGGGCGGACCCCGGCGAAGCGCGCGGCGCGGGGCGCGATGCCTGCGGTGCGGATGTGAAAGCCGCGAATATGGCGCGACATCAAAACCCATGTCGCCAGAACCGCCAGAGCCGCCGCCACGACGCCCCAATGCGCGCCGGTGCCAGCGATCAGTTCGGGATTGGCGGCGGGCGGGTATTGCTGCAAATTGCGCGAACCGGGAAAGCCGAACCCTTCGGGGTTGCGCATCGGGCCGAACGCCATCCACGCCGCCACCCGCTGCGCGACATAGACCAGCATCAGCGACACCAGAATTTCCGACGCGCCGAACCAGTTGCGCAGCATCGCGGGGATCATGCCCCAGGCCCAGCCGCCGACCGCTCCGGCCAGCACCATGGCGGGGAAAATCCACATCCCCGCCGACGGATAGGCCGCCAAGGCCACGCCCGCGCCGCAGATGCCGCCGATGATGTATTGCCCCTCGGCCCCGATGTTCCAGATGCCGGCGCGGAACCCGACCGCCAGACCGGAGGCGATCAGGATCAGCGGTGCGGCTTTGACCAGCAATTGCGGGCGGGAATAGCTGGCGGCGGGGCCGAACAGCGGATCCCAGAAAATCGTGCGGATCGCGGCCACGGGGTCAAAGCCCATCAGCGCGAACAACAGCCCGCCCGTCAGCATCGTGGCCAGCACCGCCAGAATGGGCGTGGCGATTTGCCAGATCAGCGGCGTGTCGGTGCGGGGGATCAGGCGGATCATAGCGGCGTTCCTTCGCGGGCCTCGGCGCCGCCCAGCATCAGCCCGATCTGATCCAGCGTCAGCCCCGGCGTGGGTTGGGGTTCGGACAAGCGGCCATCGTTCAGGGCGCAAAAACGGTCAGAGAGTTCAATCAATTCATCCAGATCCTGACTGATGACGATGACGCCCGCGCCCTTGGCCGCCAAATCCAGCAGCGATTGCCGCACCGCCGCAGCAGCACCCGCATCGACGCCCCAAGTCGGCTGGTTCACGACCAGCACGCGGGGGGCCTGCAACACTTCGCGGCCGATGACGAATTTTTGCAGATTGCCCCCGGACAGCGCGCGGGCATGGGCATCGGGGCCGGGGGTGCGCACGTCAAATTCGGTGATGATGGTTTCGGCAAAGCGGCGCGCGGCGGCGCGGTCGATCATCCCGCCTCGGATCAGCCCCTGACGCGGGGCGGCGGTCAGCAGCGTGTTTTCGGTCAGGCTGAAATCGGGAACGGCGGCGTGGCCCAGACGATCTTCGGGGGCGGTGTGCAGACCGGCGGCGCGGCGGCGGCGGGGGCCGAGCGCGCCCAAATCCGCGCCGTTCAGCGTGATCACACCGGGGTCGCTGCGCGTTTCGCCCGACAGCGCGGCCAGCAATTCATCCTGACCATTGCCCGCGACGCCGCCGATGCCCAAAATCTCGCCCGCGCGCAGGGTCAGGGATATGTCGCGCAGGGCCATGCCTTCGGCGGTCGGGGCGGGTTGCGACAGGGCGGTGACGGTCAGCACCGGATCGCCCGCCACGCGCCCTGACCGATCCACCACCGGCATATCGCCGCCCACCATCAGCGCCGCCAAGTCGCGCGCGGAATGGGTGCGGGGGTCGCAACTGGCCACCACGCGGCCATGGCGCAGGATCGTGGCGCGGTCGCAATGGCTGCGGATTTCGTCCAGTTTGTGGCTGATATACAGGATGGATGTTCCCTGATCGGCCAGCTTGCGCAGGGTGGCGAACAGCAGGTCGGCCTCTTGCGGGGTCAGAACGCTGGTGGGTTCGTCCATGATCAGCAGGCGCGGGTTTTGCAGCAGACAGCGGATGATCTCGACCCGTTGGCGTTCGCCGGCGGACAGGGTGACGATGCGCCGCGCGGGGTTCAGAGGCAGGCCAAAGTCATGGCTGACCCGGCTGATCTGCGCCGCCAAGGCGCGCCTTGCGGGCGGGTTTTCCAGCCCAAGCGCGATGTTTTCCGCCACCGTCATCGCGTCAAACAGGGAAAAGTGCTGAAACACCATGGCGACGCCTGCGGCGCGGGCGGCGCGCGGATCGGATGGCGCGTGCAGCGCGCCGCCCAGCATCATATGCCCCTGATCGGGCCGCACCAGTCCATAGATCATCTTAACCAGCGTCGATTTCCCCGCGCCGTTTTCGCCCAGCAGTGCGTGAATTTCCCCCCGCGCCACGTTGAACGACACGTCGTCATTGGCGCGCACGCCGGGATAGGATTTGCCCAGCCGCAGGGCCTGAAAAATCGGGGTCATCGCGCTTCCCCCGCCGGGCGGTTGTATCGGATGAACGGCGTTTTCACGCCCACCCGGTCATAGAGCATCCGCCCCGCATAATTGTTTTCCGCCGTCATCCAGTAAACGGACGGCACCCCGGCCGCGTCCGCCGCGTCATAGGTGGCGCGAATCAGCGCCGCGCCCACGCCCTGACCGCGCGCGGCGGGGGCGGTGAACAGGTCTTGCAGGTAACAGACGCCTTCGGGGCGCCACAGATTGGGGTGGAACACGAAATGCACCAGCCCGACCAGTTCGCCCCCCCGATCCGCGACCAGCCCACGAAAATCAGCGTCTTTCCGCGCGATCAGGCGGTCAAAACAGGCGTCGAAAAACGTCCCCGGCAGGTCGGCGCGGTCATAAAATTCGTGATAGCCGCGATACAGCCCGCCCCATGCGGCGCGGTCTGTGGGGTGCAAATCGCGAATTGTGACGCCCATGTCGTGCCTCATGCGGGGGCGGGTGGCCCGTAAAAATTTCAGCGGTCTGCACCCTTTACGCGGAACCGTCACTGGGGGCAATTGAACTTAGGAACAGGGGCGGGCAAACTGTGCCAATGACAGCCCCCCGATTCATTCACCTGCGCACCCATTCCGAACATTCCTTGCTGGAAGGTGCGATTCCCGTTGGCAAACTGCCCGCCTTGGCCGCCGAAGCCGGGATGCCCGCCGTGGCCCTGACCGATACCAACGCGATGTTTGCCGCGTTGGAATTCAGCGTGAAATCAATGGATAAGGGCGTGCAGCCCATTATCGGATGTCAGGTCACCTTGCAGGCCGATGCCACCGGGCCGGTGGTGCTGCTGGCGCAGAATCAGGCGGGGTGGCTGAACCTGATGGCGCTGTCGTCGTGTTTGTATCTGCGCAGCGACGGATCGCTGCCGCATGTGACGCTGGACGAATTGGCGGAACGCAGCGACGGGCTGATCTGCCTGACCGGGGGCGCGCTTGGGCCGTTGGGGGTGTTGATCGCGCAGGGGCGGGCCGATGCGGCGGCGTCGCTGGCCGACCGGCTGGCCGCGATGTTCCCCACGCGCCTGTATATCGAATTGCAGCGCCACCATGACGAAAACGGCGCGCTGATGGCGGCGGAAGCGGCCTCCGAAGGCGGGCTGATTGATCTGGCCTATGCCAAAGAACTGCCTCTGGTCGCCACGAATGACGTCTATTTCCCCAAACCATCCATGTATGAGGCGCATGACGCCCTGATTTGCATCGCGGACAAAGCCTATGTCGATCAGCCGCAGCCGCGCCGTCGCCTGACGCCGGAACATTATTTCAAATCCGAACAGGACATGATCGTTCTGTTCGCCGACCTGCCCGAAGCGATTGACAACACCGTTGAAATCGCCCGCCGTTGCGCATTCGCGGTCAGCAAACACAAACCCATCCTGCCCAAATTTGCCGATGATGAGGTGGACGAACTGCGCCGTCAGGCCCGCGCCGGTCTGGCCGATCGTCTGGCCGTGATCCCCCATGCCGTCAGCGTCGAGGAATACGAAAAACGGCTGGAATTTGAACTGGATATTATCGTCCAGATGGGCTTTCCGGGCTATTTCCTGATCGTGGCGGACTTCATCAAATGGGCCAAGGATCACGACATCCCGGTGGGGCCGGGGCGGGGGTCGGGGGCCGGGTCTCTGGTCGCCTATGCGCTGACGATCACCGATATTGACCCGCTGCGTTACAGCCTGCTGTTTGAACGGTTTTTGAACCCCGAACGGGTGTCGATGCCGGATTTCGACATCGATTTTTGCATGGATCGCCGGGAAGAGGTGATCCGTTACGTTCAGGACAAATACGGCGCGGATAAGGTCGGGCAGATCATCACCTTTGGCGCGCTGCTGTCCAAGGCCGCCGTGCGCGATGTGGGCCGGGTGTTGCAGATGCCCTTCGGTCAGGTGGATCGCCTGTCCAAGATGATCCCGGTCGAGGGGGTGAAACCCGTCAGCATCACCAAGGCCCGCGCCGACGAACCCCGCCTGCGCGAAGCCGCCCGCGAAGAAGTCGTCGCCCGCCTGCTGGATTACGCCGAACAGCTTGAGGGTCTGTATCGCAACGCATCCACCCATGCCGCCGGGGTGGTGATTGGCGACCGCCCGCTGGATCAGCTGGTGCCGCTGTATCGCGATCCGGCATCGGATATGCCGGCGACTCAGTTCAATATGAAATGGGTTGAACAGGCCGGGCTGGTCAAATTCGACTTTCTGGGCCTGAAAACCCTGACCGTCATTCAAAACGCCGTCGATCTGATTAACGGCGGTGGCCGGGCGCTGCATATCGCCGCCGATGGCCGCCGCCTGTATGACCCGCCCGAGGGCGCGGAAAATCAGATCAACGCCATCCCGCTGGATGACAAGCCCAGCTACGACCTGTTCGCATCGGCCCGCACGGTGGCAGTGTTTCAGGTGGAATCCAGCGGCATGATGGACGCGCTGCGCCGGATGCGCCCGACCTGTATCGAGGACATCGTGGCGCTGGTCGCCCTGTATCGCCCCGGTCCAATGGAAAACATCCCGACCTATTGCGAGGTCAAGAACGGACTGCGCGATCTGGAATCCATCCATCCCAGCATCGACCATATCCTTGCCGAAACGCAGGGCATCATCGTGTATCAGGAACAGGTGATGCAGATTGCGCAGGTCATGGCGGGCTATTCTCTGGGCGGGGCTGACCTGTTGCGCCGCGCCATGGGCAAAAAAATCGCCGAAGAAATGGCCAAGGAACGCCCGAAATTCGTGCAAGGCGCGGTCGCCAACAACGTGCCGGAAAAGAAAGCGGGCGAGGTGTTCGACCTGCTGGAAAAATTCGCGAATTACGGGTTCAACAAATCCCACGCGGCGGCCTATGCCGTGGTGTCGTATCAAACCGCATGGCTCAAGGCGAACCATCCGGTCGAATTTATGGCCGCGGTGATGAACTGCGATATTCACCTGACGGACAAGCTGGCGGTCTATAAACGCGAGGTGGACCGCATGGGGATTGAAATTGTCCCCCCCTGCGTCAACCGATCCGCGCCGAAATTCACCGTTCATCAGGGGCGCATCCATTACGCTTTGGGCGCGCTGAAAGGCGTCGGTCTGGACGCCATGCGGCTGATCCATGACGCGCGGGGGGGCGTGCCGTTCACCGATCTGAACGACTTTGCCCGCCGCGTGGATATGCGACGCGTGGGCAAGCGCCCGCTGGAAATGCTGGCGCGGGCCGGGGCGTTTGACCTGTTGGATGACAACCGCGCGCGGGTGCTGAAAATGCTGGACGCGCTTGTCGCCTATTCCGCGGCGGTGCAGGAACAGGCGGGGTCGGCGCAGAATTCGCTGTTCGGCGGGGGCGAGGATTTGCCGCCCCCCCGTCAGCCTTTGGTCGGGATTTGGTTGCCCGCCGAAAAGCTGGGCGAAGAACATAAGGCCATCGGTTTTTACCTGTCCGGGCATCCGCTGGATGATTACCTGCCCGCGCTGCGCCGCAAACGGGTGCAGACGCTGGCCGAAATCACGGCGGAATCGGCGGGCGGTCCGATGATCGCCTTTATCGCCGGAACCGTGGCCGCGCGGATGGAACGCAAATCCGCCAAAGGCACGCAATACGCATTTGTCAGCCTGTCCGACCCGACCGGCCTTTACGAAGTCACGCTGTTTTCCGACCTGCTGAACGCCAGCCGCGACATGCTGGAACCGGGGCAAAACGTCGTGTTGCAGGTCAAGGTCGAACCATCGGGCGATCAGGTCAAAATGCTGGCCAACACCGTGGGGCTGCTGGATGACGTGATCGCGGATGCGGGCGCGGGGCAGTTGTCGGTGGAATTGCAACATCACGACACAATTGCCCGCGTGGCCGAGGTTCTGACCCGGATCAAAGATCAGGTCATCGTCCCCGAACGCAGCAAAGGCCCCATCGTCCTGCGCCTGCAACAAGATGATATGGTTATCGAAATACAGGTTGCCGACGACGCGCCGCTGACCACCGCCGTGCGTCAGGCCCTGCGCGCCGTCCCCGGCGTTCTGGACGTGACCGAGGAATAGGGCTTGGTTTTTGTTCGCGCTTTGTGCTAATGCTGCGAAAAAAGGGGGCAGCATGAAGGTTCTGGGCATTGATCCCGGTTTGCGCAATATGGGCTGGGGGGTCATCGCTGTGGATGGTCCCCGGCTGCATCATATCGCGAATGGCGTGATCCATTCCGACAGCGCGCAGGATCTGGGCGCGCGGTTGTCGGCGCTGTTTCGCGGGCTGTGCGCGGTCATTGCGACCCACGCCCCGGATGCGGCGGCGGTTGAACAAACCTTTGTCAACAAAGACGCAACCGGCACGCTGAAACTGGGTCAGGCGCGCGGGATTGCGCTGTTAGCCCCGGCCGAGGCGGGAATCCCCGTCGGCGAATACGCCCCCAATGCGGTGAAAAAAACCGTTGTCGGCGTGGGTCATGCGGCCAAGGAACAGGTGCAACATATGGTGCGGCTGCAACTGGCCGGGGTGCGGTTTGACAGCGCGGATGCGGCGGATGCATTGGCGATTGCGATCTGCCACGCCCGCCATTTGCAGGGCCGCAATCTGCGGATTTCGGGGGCGGCATGATCGGACGCATCGCGGGGGTGATTCTGCACCGGGCCAATGACCATGTTCTGATCGACGTGCGCGGCGTGGGCTATATCGTGCATGTCAGCGAACGCACGGCGGCGGCGCTGCCCCCCGCCGGGCAGGCGGTCGCGTTATACACCGAACTGGCCGTGCGCGAAGATTTGCTGCAACTGTTCGGCTTTCCCACCATGCTGGAAAAGGAATGGCACCGGCTGTTGACCAGCGTTCAGGGCGTAGGGGCCAAGGTGTCGCTGGCGATTCTGGGAACGCTGGGGCCCGAGGGTCTGGGCCGCGCGATTGCGCTGGGCGATTGGTCCACGGTGCGCAAGGCAAACGGCGTCGGCCCCAAACTGGCGCAACGTATCGTGCTGGAATTGAAGGATAAAGCGCCGTCCGTGATGGCGATTGGCGGCGCGCTGACCGTTGATGCCGGGCTGATCGACACGGGCGACGCCCCCACGCCGATCCCGGTGAGCCCGGCCCGCGCGCCCGACAACAACGCCATGGCCGACGCCCTGTCGGCGCTGTCGAATCTGGGCTATGGTCCGTCACAGGCGGCGTCCGCCGTGGCGCAGGCGCAGGCCACGGAACCCGATGCCCCCACGCCCGCGTTAATCCGCGCGGCGCTGCGGTTGCTTGCGCCAAAGGATTAAGGGGGCGTTTATGGGAAATACGCGGGTTTTTGTGTTAATGGCGGGGATGACCGCGCTGTTAATGGGGCTGGGCGCGATGCTGGGCGGCTCGGGCGGCGCGATGATGGCGTTGCTGATCGCGGGCGGCATGAATTTTTATACCTGGTGGAACAGCGATAAAATGATGCTGAATCAACAGGGTGCGGTCGAGTTGTCACCTCAGCAGGGGGGCGATCTCTATGCGATGACCGCAGAGCTGGCGCAGCGCGCGAACCTGCCGATGCCAAAGCTGTATCTGCTGCCGACCGAACAGCCCAATGCCTTTGCCACCGGGCGCAACCCCGAAAACGCTGCCGTCGCGGTGACCCAAGGGTTAATGCGCGGCCTGAACCGCGACGAAATCGCCGGCGTGATTGCGCATGAACTGGCCCATATCAAACACCGCGACACGTTAACCATGACCGTGACGGCGACGATGGCCGGGGCGATTTCGATGATGGGCAATATGCTGATGTTTTCGGGCAGCCGCGACAATCGCGGCGGGGGGATCGGCGCGATTGTCGCGATGATTCTGGCACCGCTGGCCGCGACGATGGTGCAAATGGCGATCTCGCGCGCGCGGGAATACGAAGCCGACGCGACCGGCGCCGAAATTTGCGGGCAGCCTCTGGCGCTTGCATCGGCGCTGAACCGCATTTCGCAACTGGCGGGGCGGACGGTGAATGTCCCGGCGGAAAAAAACCCGGCATCGGCGGCGATGTTCATCATTAACCCGCTGCACGCGATGCGGGTGGATCGGCTGTTCACCACCCACCCCCCGACCGAAGAACGCATCGCGCGCCTGCGCGCCATGGCGGGCCGATGACGCCAGACCCCACCCTGCGCGGCGCGCCCCTGCCGGATGAGACCGAAGACCGCGCCCTGCGCCCGCAGGCCCTGACCGAATTTGTCGGTCAGGCCGAAGCGCGCGCCAATCTGCGCGTCTTTATCGAAAGCGCGAAACTGCGCGGCAAGGCCATGGATCACACGCTGTTCTTTGGCCCTCCGGGTCTGGGCAAAACCACGCTGGCGCAGATTATGGCGCGCGAATTGGGCGTGAATTTCCGCATGACATCCGGCCCCGTGCTGGCCCGCGCCGGTGATCTGGCCGCGATCCTGACCAATCTGGAATCGCGCGACGTGCTGTTCATCGACGAAATTCACCGCATGAACCCCGCCGTCGAAGAAGTCCTGTATCCCGCGATGGAGGATTTCGAACTGGATCTGGTCATCGGCGAAGGTCCGGCGGCGCGCACGGTTCGCATTGAATTGCAACCCTTTACGCTGGTGGGGGCGACGACTCGGCTGGGATTGCTGACCACGCCGCTGCGCGACCGGTTCGGCATCCCCACGCGGTTGGAATTTTACACCGTGGACGAATTGGACCTGATCGTTCAGCGCGGCGCGCGGATGATGGGCGTGCCTGCGGATCCGGGCGGCACCCGCGAAATCGCCGCCCGCGCGCGCGGCACCCCCCGAATTGCCGGGCGCCTGCTGCGCCGCGTGGTCGATTTTGCCCTGGTCGAAGGCGACGGCCACCTGACCCGCGATCTGGCCGATGCGGCGCTGACGCGGCTGGGCGTCGATGATCTGGGGCTGGACGGGGCCGACCGGCGCTATCTGACGCTGATGGCGGACCATTACGGCGGCGGGCCGGTGGGGGTGGAAACCCTGTCCGCCGCCCTGTCCGAAAGCCGCGATGCGATTGAAGAGGTGATCGAACCCTATCTGTTGCAACAGGGCCTGATCGCGCGCACCCCGCGCGGGCGGATGCTGGCCCCCCGCGCGTGGCGGCATCTTGGGCTGGAAGCGCCGCGCGTGGATCAGACCGGCTTGTTCGACGGCTAGGGGCGAATCACGGCACCCGCGACCATAGCGCCGACCGCAAAGTTGGAATGAGTATTTTTGCACAGAAGAAACCGGGCCGTGTCGCCTGAATTGGGGCGGGGCGGGTGTTTCTTCTGTGTCTAAATACTCAAATAGCAACCGCGCCGCGGGGTAGGGCGGCGCGGATTCAGGGCTGGCAGAGGCCCGAGGTTATTCGGCTTCGTCATATACCTGACGACGCGCCACATCGGTCAGTTCCGCCATTTTCGCGCGGATGGTGCGTTCGTCCGCGCGGCCGTCCAGATCGGCGGCGACTTTGCGGTAAACGTCTTCTTCGCCGGGTTCTTCGAAATCGGCGCTGACCACCGACAGGGCATAGGCGCGCGCGTCTTCGCCGGTTTTGCCCAGCAGTTCGGCCGCCCATTCGCCCAACAGGCGGTTGCGGCGGGCCTCTGCCTTAAAGCGCAGATCGGCGTCATGGGCGAATTTCGCTTCGTAGGCGCGTTCGCGATCGTCAAAGGTGGACATGGTGACCTCCGGTTTTTCGGTTGCTATGGATATGCCGAAAGCGCGGCCATGTCGCAACCCTTATTGCCCATCGGGGGCATTTCGCGATATGCCGCAACATCAGCGACATGCGAAAGGATTCCGGCCATGGCTCCGCGCCGCAAGAAAATCTACGAAGGCAAAGCAAAAATCCTGTATGAAGGCACCGAGCCGGGAACCCTGATCCAGTATTTCAAAGACGACGCGACCGCCTTTAACGCCCAGAAAAAAGCCACCATCGAAGGCAAGGGCGTGCTGAACAACCGCCTGTCGGAATATTTCATGACCGGGCTGACGAATATTGGCGTGCCGAACCATTTCATTCGCCGCATCAATATGCGCGAACAGCTGATCCGTCAGGTGGAAATCGTCCCGCTTGAGGTGATCGTGCGCAATTTCGCCGCCGGGTCGCTGTCCAAGCGTCTGGGGCTGGAAGAAGGCACCCTGTTGCCGCGTCCCATCGTTGAATACAGCTTCAAAAACGACGAACTGGGCGATCCGATGGTGTCCGAAGAATACATCATCGCATTCGGCTGGGCCACGCAGCAGGATCTGGACGATATTGTGTCGTTGGCGCTGCGGGTGAATGATTTCCTGTCGGGCGTGTTCTATGGCGTGGGGATCAAGCTGATTGATTTCAAAATCGAAATCGGTCGCGTTTGGGATAATGATTTCATGCGTCTGATCGTGGCCGATGAAATCAGCCCCGATTCCTGCCGGTTGTGGGATGTCAAAACCGGGCAGAAACTGGACAAAGACGTGTTCCGCCGGGATCTGGGCAATCTGACCGACGCCTATACCGAAGTTGCGCGCCGTCTGGGCCTGATGCCCGCCAACACCACCAGCCTGAAACCCACCGCGATTAACTAAGGATTTGCCATGAAAGCCCGTGTTACCATCATGCTGAAAGACGGCGTTCTGGACCCGCAGGGCGAGGCGATCCGCCACGCGCTGTCCGGTCTGGGTCATCAGGGCGTCACCGGCGTTCGTCAGGGCAAGCTGATCGAACTGGATCTGGCCGCCACCGACGCCGACGCCGCCCGGGCCGAGGTCGCGCGCATGTGCGAAGGTCTGCTGGCCAATACCGTGATCGAAAAATATTCGATCGAAATCGAATGATTTTGGCCGGGGCGCGACATTTTTCGCGCCCTGCCACACTTCACCCGTTGCAAATCTTGCGCGATTATCGCCCAATGCGCGGATGATGAACCAGAACGCGCATACCCCCGACACCCCGGTGATTCAGATCACCGGACTGCACAAATCCTATGGCCAGCTTGAGGTGTTAAAGGGCGTGTCCCTGACCGCCCCGCGCGGCCATGTCATCAGCCTGATCGGGTCGTCGGGATCGGGCAAATCCACGCTGCTGCGCTGCTGCAACCTGTTGGAACACAGCCAACAGGGTGAGATTTTGTTTGACGGCGAACCCGTTCGCTGGCGGGGGCAGGGGCTGGCGCGCGTTCCGGCCGACCGGGCGCAGGTCACGCGTCTGCGCACCAATTTGTCGATGGTGTTTCAACAGTTTAACCTGTGGGCGCATATGACCATCCTGCAAAACGTGATGGAGGCGCCCGTCACCGTCTTGGGTCAAAAACCGGCCGAGGTCGAACCCCGCGCCCGCGCCTTGCTGGCTAAGGTCGGGATCGGGGACAAGGCCGATGCGTGGCCCGCGCAATTGTCGGGCGGTCAGCAACAGCGCGCCGCGATTGCGCGCGCCTTGTGTATGCAGCCGCGCGCCCTGCTGTTTGACGAACCCACCAGTGCTTTGGACCCCGAATTGCAACAAGAGGTGGTCAAGGTCATCAAAGACCTTGCCGCCGAACACCGCACCATGATTCTGGTGACGCATGACATGCGGCTGGCCGCTGATGTCAGCGATCATGTGGTGTTCCTGCATCAGGGCGTGATCTGCGAGGAAGGCCCCCCGGATCAGTTGTTTGGGAATCCGCAAACCGACCGTTTGCGCCAATTCCTCAGCGCCACAATGGCCATATGAACCAACAGGAGAAATGACGATGAAAAAACTGACGCTTGCCGCTTGCGCCTTGGCGCTGACCGCCGGTTTGGGCCACGCGCAGACCGTGCGGATCGGGACCGAGGGTGCTTATCCTCCGTATAACTTTATCAATGATGCGACGGGTGAGGTTGACGGGTTCGAAATCGAGCTGGGCAACGAATTGTGCAAACGCGCCGAACTGGATTGCGTGTGGGTGCGCAATGATTGGGATTCGATCATCCCGAACCTGGTTTCCGGCAACTATGACGCGATCATGGCCGGCATGTCGATGACCGAAGAACGCAAACAGGTGATCCAGTTCAGCGACGGTTACACCCATCCCGCGCCGTCGGCCTATGTCGCGCTGTCGGCGGATGTGGACGTGGAAGGCGGCGTTGTCGCCGCGCAGATCAACACGATTCAGGCGGCCTATGTCGCGGAAACCGGCGCCACGCTGCTGGAATTTGCCAATCTGGATCAAAGCGTTGCCGCCGTCCGCAATGGCGAAGCCGACGCCCTGTTCGTGGATAAAGAACCGATCATCCCTTATGTCAACGAATCCAACGGTCAGCTGGTGTTCGTGGACGGCAAGGATGAGGTCGCCGTCGGCGACGGCATGGGCATCGGCCTGCGCCAGTCCGACACCGAACTGCGCGACAAATTCAACGCCGCCTTGGCCAGCATGAAGGCCGATGGCAGCCTGAATGCTCTGCTGACCAAATGGGTCGAAAACGCCCAGTTGTTTGACTAATCCAAACGCCGCCGTGGGGGTGCCTGCGGCGGCATTCAGGAACGCCGATGTTTTCATATTGCGCAAACCCATCCACGCTTGAGGGGCTGGCGTGGTTGTCATGTTATCTGACCACACCCACGCATTTTATGTTCTATGCCAGCTTTGGCACGGTTCTGCTGGTCCTGGCGATCACGGCCCCGGCGGCGTTGCTGTTGGGCTATGGCGGGGCCATGGCCAGCCGGTCGCGCTTTGCGCCGCTGCGGTGGTTGGGCTGGGTGTATACCTCGATGGTGCGGGGTGTGCCGGATATTATTTTCTTTCTGTTCGTGCCGATTGCACTGGATCAGGGGCTGGAATGGGTGCGCCATCAGGTCCTGTGCGACAGCAGCCAGCCCGTGCGGCAGGGCAACGAATTCGTTGTGTGCGCCGCCGCAAAGCTGCCGCTGAACAGCGCCGCGCCGTGGGTGCATGACCTTTACGGCATTGCCATGGCGATCATCGCCTTTGCGATTGTGTTCGGGGCATTCGCCGCGAATGTGCTGGCGGGCGCGATGAACGCCGTGCCGCGCGCGCAATTGGAAACCGCCGAAGCCTATGGCATGTCGCCGCGTCAGGTCACGCGCCGCGTGCTGGTGCCGCAGATGTGGACCTATGCCCTGCCGGGGCTGTCGAATCTGTGGATGATCCTGATCAAAGCCACGCCGCTGCTGTTCATTCTGGGCGTCGAAGATGTCGTGTTCTGGGCGCGTGAATTGGGCGGGTCGAAAACCAGTGCCTTTGCCTATCCGCACCCGGATTGGCGGCTGTATTATTTCCTTGGGCTGTTGGTGTTTTATCTGCTGATGACGGCGCTGTCGGAACGAGTGTTAACGCGCCTGACCCGCCGCCTGTCGCGCGGCCAAGCCACCATGGGCGGCGAGGCCCTGCGCCGCGAGGTTCCGGCATGAGCTGTTTGCAAACCATCAGTGATTACGGCCTGCGGTCGTTGGGCTATGGCGAACGCCTGTTGCCTCGGTCGGGTTATGACCTGTGCCAGCAATTCACCCTGATCGGGTCGGGGCTGATCTGGAACCTGTATTTCGCGATTCTGGCGCTGTCCTTTGGGTTTGTGCTGGCCAATGCTTTGGCACTGGCCAAGGCCAGCCCGCGCGCCGTTTTGCGCAAACCGGCGGAATGGTTCATCTTTGTGTTCCGGGGCAGCCCGTTGTTTATTCAGTTCTTTATCGCCTATGAACTGCTGGTGCTGTTGCCGCGCGCGGGCGTTGATGTGTTTGGCATGACCATCCAGACCAGCTGGCTGACGCGGGCATGGGCCGGGGCGCTGATCGTGCTGATCCTGAACACCGCCGCCTATTCCGCGCAGATTTTCTATGGCGCGCTGATGTCGGTGCCAAAGGGCGAGGTCGAGGCCGCCGACGCCTATGGCATGACCGGCTGGACCCGGTTCCGCCGCGTGCTGTGGCCCACCATGATGCGGCTGGCCTGGCCGTCCTATACCAACGAAGCGATCTTTCTGTTCCACGCCACGACGCTGGTGTTCTTTTCCGGCTTTCCGGCGTTTCAGCAACGCGGCGACGCGCTGTATTACGCCAGCTTTTTCGCGGATCGGACGTTTAACCCCTTTGTCGCCTATCCGATTGCGGCGTTTTACTTTATCATGGCAACGCTGCTGTTGATCGGGCTGTTTGGTCTGGTGAACCGGCGGCTGAACAGGCACCTGCCGGGCGCGGTGCGCCGCCTGCGCTATCGCCCGCAATTAATGAGATGACCCATGGACTGGCTGAGAGAACACCCCGAGGTGAAAACCATCCGCGTCGCCGCCGCTGACCTGAACGGGGTTGCGCGCGGGAAACGGGTTCCGGCCCGGTTTGCGGATAAGGTCATCAGCGAAGGCACGAAATTCCCCTATTCCGTGCTGAATCTGGACATCTGGGGCGAAGATATCGAAGACAGCCCGCTGGTGTTCGAATCCGGCGACCCGGACGGGATGCTGCTGCCGACGGAACGTGGTTTCCTGCCGATGCCGTGGCTGGACGCGCCGACGGGTCTGTTGCCGCTGTGGATGTTCCACCCGGACGGGCGGCCGTATGAAGGCGATCCGCGGCAGGCATTGGCGCGCGTGGTTGAACGCTATGACGCGGCGGGGCTGGTGCCGGTGGTGGCCACCGAACTGGAATTTTTCCTGATCGACGATTCGGGCCGTCAGTTGCGCGTCCCCCCCAGCCCGCGTTCCGGCAAACGCCGCACCGGGGGCGAGGTGTTAAGCCTCAAGGCATTAGACGCGTTCGACCAGTTTTTCACGACGCTGTATGACGCATGCGAAAGCATGGACATCCCCGCCGACACCGCCATATCCGAGGCCGGTCCCGGCCAGTTTGAAATCAACCTGATGCACCAAGCCGACCCGTTAAAGGCCGCTGATGATGCGTGGTTTTTCAAGATGTTGGTGAAAGGCATCGCCCGCAATTCCGGCTTTGCCGCCAGTTTTATGGCCAAACCCTATGACGCTTGGTCGGGCAACGGGATGCATATGCATTTTTCGGTGCTGACCAAGGACGGCACGAACATCTTTGACAATGGCGGCGACGAAGGGTCGGATATGCTGCGCCACGCGGTCGCCGGGTGCCTGCGCGCTATGCCGGGGTCCACGCTGTTGTTCGCGCCGCATGAAAACAGCTATGACCGGCTGGTGCCGAACGCCCATGCGCCGACGGGGATCGGCTGGGCCTATGAAAACCGCACCGGCGCGATCCGTATTCCGTCATCCGGTCCCAAAGCGCGGCGCATTGAACACCGCGTTGCGGGGGGCGACGTGAACCCCTATCTGACGGTCGCTGCGATTTTGGGCGCGGCGCTCAACGGGATCGAAGATCGGTTAGAGGCGCCGGAGCCGTTCAACGGCAACGCCTATGACCAGAACCTTGCGCAACTGCCCGCCACATGGGCCGAGGCGATCGACGCGTTCGACCAATGCCCTGAAATCCGCCGCATCCTGCCGCCGCATCTGGTCGATAATTTCGTCATGACCAAACGGCAGGAACTGCAATATATGGCCGAATTGTCCGACGAAGAAACCGTCGAACTGTATCTGGACACTGTCTGACCGCAATGCATACCATTGCATACAACGCTTTTCTTTTCGCTGGTCTTGCGGTATAAGACCGCCAGCGAATCCAAAAACCCAAGGGGAAACCATGTCAAAGATCAAGGTAGAAAACCCCGTCGTCGAGCTTGACGGCGATGAAATGACCCGGATCATCTGGGACTTTATCAAGCAGAAACTGATCCTGCCCTATCTGGATATTGACCTGAAATATTACGATCTGGGCATCGAAGAACGCGACCGCACCGACGACCAGATCACCATCGACGCCGCAAACGCGATCAAACAATACGGCGTGGGCGTGAAATGCGCGACCATCACCCCGGACGAAGCCCGCGTCGAAGAATTCGGCCTGAAAAAAATGTGGCGCTCGCCCAACGGGACGATCCGCAACATTCTGGGCGGCGTGATTTTCCGCGAACCGATCATTTGCAGCAACGTACCGCGTCTGGTTCCGGGCTGGACCCAGCCGATCATCGTGGGCCGTCACGCATTCGGCGACCAGTATAAAGCGACCGATTTCCGCTTCCCCGGCAAAGGCAAGCTGACGATTAAATTCGTGGGCGAAGATGGCGAAACCATCGAACACGAAGTGTTCCAGGCTCCGTCCGCCGGTGTGGCCATGGCCATGTATAACCTGGACGATTCGATCCGCGATTTCGCGCGTGCGTCGATGAATTACGGGTTGTCGCGCGGATATCCGGTGTATCTGTCCACGAAAAACACCATCCTCAAGGCCTATGACGGCCGCTTCAAAGACCTGTTCCAAGAGGTTTACGAACAGGAATTCGAAGACAAATTCAAAAAAGCCGGCATCCATTATGAACACCGCCTGATCGACGACATGGTCGCATCGGCGATGAAATGGTCGGGCGGCTATGTCTGGGCCTGCAAAAACTATGACGGCGACGTGCAGTCGGATACCGTCGCGCAGGGCTTTGGCTCGCTGGGTCTGATGACCAGCGTTCTGATGACGCCGGACGGGAAGGTCGTGGAATCCGAGGCCGCGCACGGCACCGTGACCCGCCACTATCGCGAACACCAGAAAGGCAACGCGACCTCGACCAACTCGATCGCGTCGATCTTTGCCTGGACCGGCGGTTTGAAGCACCGCGCGAAACTGGACAACAACGAACAGCTGCTGAACTTTGCCCAGACGCTGGAAAAGGTCACCGTGCAGGCGGTCGAAGATGGCCACATGACCAAGGATTTGGCGCTGCTGGTCGGCCCGGATCAGAAATGGCTGACCACCATGGGTTATCTGGAAAAAGTCGACGAATACCTGAACAAAGCACTGGCTTAATTGCCAAACAGGGCCGGGGGAAACCCCGGCCTTTTTCGTTTAATTGCTCGTTTTTGCCCGAATGATTTTTGTTGATCTTTACATCATTCAGTGGCTCAATCTTAACATGGGTAGATGTCTGTTAATATGTGCGGACCAAGCCCGTGGTTTTTGTTTTTGGGGTAAGTTTATGATTAAAAACATCGCGTTAGGCGCCGTTGCGGCGCTGTTCGTGGCCGGTTCTGCGCAGGCGGCGGTTGTGCGCATGGCTGAAACCAACTTTAAACCCGAATCGGGGCTGATCACGTTCAGCGAACATCTGATCAACACGGCGAACCCGGTCTATACGCCGGCGCAATATGGTGGCGGGGCTGCGGCACCCTATGTCAGCTTTGGTGGCTGGTTCTTGGGGCAGGCGCTCAGTACGCAGGCCCATATCGACTGCCCGGGCGCGGCGGCGACGGCCTGTGTCGTCGGCACGCCCACGGCGTCCTTGTCGCTGGACCCCAATGCACCCCAGACCTATATCGCCAGCGACGGCGCGAACCCGACATCGCCGGTATTGTCGGGACGTCCGATGTTTAATGGGCCGATTGCGGTGCTGTTTGATCGTGATATGGTCGCCGTCGGTTTTGATGGCGGGTATTTCAACGCGGTTGCCTCGACCGGGATCACTGCCTTTGCGCGCGACGGGTCGCGGCTTGGCACAATCGCCAATGAACGCATCGGGATCGAGTTTCTGGGCCTGGTCAGTCAGGATGGTTCGCCGTCGATTGCGGGCGTGTTCCTTGATCTGGTCGGGGCCGAACCCGCGGGCTTTGCCATCGACAATCTGCGCTTTGGCGTGGCCGGTCAGGTGGTCCTGCCGCCCGAGGTTGCGCAACCCGCCCCCGTTCCGCTGCCCGCCGCCGCGCCTATGCTGCTGGCCGCGTTAGGCGCAATCGGCCTGCTGCGCCGCCGCCGCACGACCTGACCCAACAAAAAGAACCGGGGGCAACCAGCCTGCCCACCAAATCAGGCCCGCCCCCGCCCTTTCATCTTGGCGAAAATATCCCGGGGGTCCGGGGGCTGGCCCCCGGCGCTCGCGGGACGCAGATCAGGCCCGATGATAGGGCGTTCCCGCCAAAATCGTCGCCGCGCGATACAGCTGTTCGGCCAGCATCACCCGCACCAGCATGTGCGGCCAGACCATGCGGCCAAAGCTGATCGACCAATCGGCGCGGTCACGCAGGGACGGATCCAGCCCATCCGCGCCGCCGATGACGAAACACACATCCCGCGCGCCGTCGCGCCAGCCCGCCAGACGCGTGGCGAAATCGGGCGACAGAGGCTGGTCGCCGCGTTCGTCCAGCGTCACGACAAACGCCCCGGCAGGGATGGCGCGGGTCAGCAGTTCGGCCTCGGCCACCATGCCCAGACCGCGCTTATCCTCGACCTCGGACACAGACACGGGCGGCAGGCCCAGCCCGCGCCCGGTTTTGGCGAAGCGATCCAGATAATCGCGGATCAGGTCGGATTCCGCGCCTTTGCGCAGCCGCCCGACGGCGGCGATGTCAATGCGCATCAGTCCTGCGGCGACGGCGAAGTATCCCGCAAACGCGACAACGCATCCGCTGGCAGCCACATTTTTTCCAATTGGTAAAATTCGCGCACTTCGGGGCGGAACACATGGACGATCACGTCGTCAGTGTCGATCAGAACCCAATCGCCTGCGTCTTTGCCTTCGATCCGGGGGGTGCGGCCGGCGGCCTCTTTCACGCGTTCGGCCATTTTTTCCGCAATGGATGCCACCTGGCGGGCGCTGCGGCCGCTGGCGATGATCATGTGATCGGCCATAGATGACCGGCCGCGCAGGTCGATCTGAACCACGTCTTCGGCTTTGTCATCATCAAGCGAGGCCAGCACAAGCGCCAGCATCTGATCGCTGGTCAGTTCGGCACCCGGCGCAGGCGCGGGCAGGGGGTCGTGCGACAGGGTTCCATCCTCCGGTCAGCGCGCCGATCATCCCCGGCGCAGGGTTCCATCTGAATATAGCAGGAATTGCCGTGATCTCAACGCATCGCGCGCGGGGTTTTGCGGTTGCGGCAATTTTGCGCAACTGACGCTTGACGGCGCGCGGGCGGGGCCTAATCTGGCGGCATGATGCGTTATTTTGACATTCACGACCGCGCCCGCCTGCCGCAGCGGTTTTATGGGGAAATGCTGGGCGTGACCGCGCGGGGGTAACGCCCGCCGCCGCCCTTGAATTTCCCATTTTCCTGAAAGAACCAGCCATGACCGCACGCACGCTTTACGATAAAATCTGGGATGCGCATGTCGTTGATCGTTCCGACGACGGCACCTGTTTGCTGTATATTGACCGCCATCTGGTCCACGAAGTCACCAGCCCCCAAGCGTTCGAGGGGCTGCGCATGACCGGCCGCCGCGTCCGCGCGCCCGAACGCACGATTGCGGTTCCCGATCACAACGTCCCCACCACGCTGGACCGGCAAGACGGCATCGACAACGAAGAATCGCGGATTCAGGTCGATGCTCTGGACAAAAACGCCCGCGAATTTGGCGTGCATTATTACCCGGTGAACGACATCCGGCAGGGCATCGTTCACATTGTCGGCCCGGAACAGGGCTGGACGCTGCCCGGCATGACGGTGGTCTGCGGCGACAGCCACACCGCCACGCATGGCGCGTTCGGCGCGCTTGCCCACGGCATTGGCACGTCCGAGGTCGAACATGTTCTGGCCACGCAAACCCTGATTCAGAAAAAATCCAAGAATATGAAGGTCGAGGTCACGGGCCGCCTGTCCCCCGGTGTCACGGCCAAAGACGTGGTTCTGGCCATTATCGCGGAAACCGGCACGGCGGGCGGAACCGGCTATGTCATTGAATATACGGGCGACGTGATCCGCGATCTGTCGATGGAAGGTCGCATGACCATCTGCAACATGGCGATCGAAGGGGGCGCGCGTGCCGGGCTGATTGCGCCCGATCAGACCACCTTTGATTATGTGCAGGGCCGCCCCCACGCCCCCAAAGGCGCGCAATGGGACGCGGCGCTGAACTGGTGGAAGACGCTGTTCAGCGATGACGACGCGCATTTCGATAAGGTCGTGACCCTGCGCGGCGAAGACATTGCGCCCACCGTCACATGGGGCACCAGCCCCGAAGACGCGCTGCCCATCACCGCCTCGGTCCCCGCGCCCGATGATTTCACCGGGGGCAAGGTGGACGCCGCGCGCCGCTCGCTGGATTATATGGGGCTGGAGGCGGGAACGCCGCTGACCGATATTGCGATTGACGCGGTGTTCATCGGATCTTGCACCAATGGCCGGATCGAGGATTTGCGCGCCGCCGCCGATGTCCTGCGCGGGCGCAAGCTGGCGCCGGGTGTGCGCGGGATGGTGGTGCCGGGGTCCGGCCTTGTCCGCGCGCAGGCCGAGGATGAAGGGCTGGATCAGATTTTTATCGAGGCCGGTCTGGAATGGCGGTTGGCGGGCTGTTCGATGTGTCTGGGCATGAACCCCGACCAGTTGACCCCCGGCGAACGCTGCGCCGCGACCAGCAACCGCAATTTCGAAGGCCGTCAGGGATACAAAGGCCGCACGCATCTGATGTCGCCCGCCATGGCCGCCGCCGCCGGGGTGGCTGGTCATCTGGTCGATGTGCGCGATCTGTGACGGAGCGGGGGCGGTTAGCGCCGCCTCCGACGCAACATAAACGCGGCGTTCAGCGCAATCAGCGCCGCGCCGATCAGTTCCAGCATCCGATAATGCGTGTCGGTCATCGCCGCGCCGATGCTGCCATCCATGCGGTGAAACGCCGTGGCCCGCGCCACAACGAACGCGGCCAGCATCAAGAGCCCGATCAGCGCCGCCGCGTTTTGCGCCAGATGGCGGCGAACGCTGATCCCCGCCCAGACGGCGCCCAAGACCACGCCCGCGCAAAGCACTGTAATCACAGCCGTTTGCACGGCGCGGCGATGTTCATACCACCCCTGCGCCCGCGCCATGCAGCGTCCCGTCGCCGTCAGCACGGTTTGCAAATCCAGTTGTTTGTTCACCGCCAGAACGGCCGTGACGACCGCAATCGCAATCCAAAACCCGCGCGTGGCGGGCCGTGGCCACATCCGCAGAACCGCAATCGCCAGCACGGCACAGCCCGCCAGCAGCGCGACCGTCACCCACGCCATCAGGTCAGGATCACCGCCCCCCGGCCGCCACACGCCGCCAATACAGGTTAACAAGCCCACCTTACGCGCTGTTTCGCCTTAGACCTTATCGGCGGTTTTGGTGTCGAAATCGCCCGCGTCATGGCGTTCATGCAATTGCCGCGACGGGTCGCCGGTGGTGTTGTTCACCATCAACCCGCGCTGCACCGCCGGACGCGCGGCAATATCGCGCTGCCACCGATGCAGGTTGTCATAGGCCCCCGCATCCAAAAACCGCGCCGCATCGCCGTAAATCTCGCCCGTAATCAGGCGGCCATACCACGGGAAACAGGCAATATCGGCAATCGAATAATCATCCCCCGCCATATACGCATGCCGTCCCAGATGCGTGTTTAACAGGTCCAGTTGCCGTTTGGTCTCCATCGTGAAGCGGTCAATTGCATATTCGATTTTCTCGGGCGCATAATGGTAAAAATGACCAAAGCCCCCGCCGACATACGGCCCCGATCCCATTTGCCAAAACAGCCAGTTGATTGCCTCGGTCGGGTTGGACGACAAAAACGCGTTATATTTCTGCGCCAGATACAGCAGGATCGACCCCGATTCGAACACGCGCTGCGGCGGGTTGACCGAATGATCCATCAGCGCGGGGATTTTGGAATTGGGGTTAATCGCGGTAAATCCGCTGCTGAATTGATCGCTGTCGCCAATTTTAATCAGCCAGGCGTCATATTCGGCACCGTGACCGGCGGCCAGCAATTCCTCTAACATAATCGTGACCTTTTGCCCGTTCGGCGTGGCCAGCGAATAAAGTTGCAGAGGATGCGTCCCGACCGGCACATCGCGGTCATACCGCGCGCCCGCCGTGGGGCGATTCATGCCGCCAAAGGGGCCAGCTTTGTTCGGATCCCAATTCCAAACCGGGGGCGGGGTATAGGTCATGTTCGGTCCTGTCTGTTGCCTGCCGCCAAGATGGGGGCGCAAGCGGGCAACATCAAGCTTGCTTTTGTTCCGCAAATGTTCCATTCTGGAGCTATGTTACCGCCCCGCGATCCCGACCAGCGATTAAAGGCCCGTGGGGCTGACACCCAGCCCGCGGGCCGGTTCGATACCCTGCACCGCATCCGCGAAGATGACGGCTGGACGCCCGACGACCCCACGCTGCTGCGGACCGAGGTCACGACCGAAACCCCGCGCAGCATCATCACGCGCAACACGTCGCCCGATATTGCGTTTGACCGGTCGATCAACCCCTATCGCGGGTGCGAACATGGCTGCATTTACTGCTATGCCCGGCCCAGTCACAGCTATCTGGGGCTGTCGCCGGGGCTGGATTTCGAAACGAAAATCACCGCGAAACCCGACGCCGCGCGGCTGTTGGAACGGGAATTGGCGCGGCCATCCTATCGCGCGGCGCCGATTGCACTGGGGACGAACACCGACCCCTATCAGCCGGTCGAATCACGTCTGGCGATTATGCCGGGCATCCTGCGGGTGCTGCGCGACTGGAATCATCCGGTCACGCTGGTCACGCGCGGGCAAACCGTGCTGCGCGATCTGGACCTGTGGGCGGAACTGGCCGCGCGCGATCTGACCGCCATTGGCATCAGCATCACCACGCTGAACCCAACCCTTGCGCGGGGGATGGAGCCGCGCGCCCCCACCCCCGCCACGCGCCTGCGGATGATCCGCGAATTGGCGCGGGCGGGCGTGCCGGTGCGGGTGATGGTCGCGCCGGTCATTCCGGTGCTGACCGAACCTGAAATTGAATCCATCCTGACGGCGGCGCGCGACGCGGGCGCGACCACGGCCAGCATGATCCCCCTGCGCCTGCCACATGAGGTCGCGCCGCTGTTTCGCGACTGGCTGGACCGGCACCATCCGGGCATGGCCGCGCATATCATGAACCGGGTGCAGGCGATGCGCGGCGGGCGCGACAATGACCCGCGTTTCGGCCACCGGATGCAGGGTCATGGCCCGGAATTTGACCTGACGCGGCAACGGTTCCGGCTGGCGCGCAAGCGGCTGGGCTATCATGACGGGATGCCCGCATTGGATTGCAGCCGGTTTGGTCCGCCGCCCCGCGCGGGCGATCAGATGACGCTGTTCTAAAACGAAAAAAGCCGCGCCAGTGTCCCGGCGCGGCTGAATGGTGATGGGCGGACGATCAGGCGTCGTCGCCTTCGTCGTCGGAACCGGCAGCGCCGATGTCGTCAAACAGTTCAGCGATTTCGAATTCAGCTTCGGCGTCGGCCTCGGCGGCCAGATCCTGAATCGATTTACCCTGTGCTTGCAGTTCGGCCTCTTCGGTCGAACGGGCGATGTTCAGGGTGATGGTTGCTTCGACCTCGGGGTGCAGAACGACGGTGACGTCGTGCATACCCAGTTCTTTGATCGGAGCGCCCAGAACCACCTGTTTGCGGTCCACGGTGAACCCACCTTGGGTTGCCACTTCGGACGCATCGCGCGGCGTGACCGAGCCATACAGCGCGCCGGCGTCGGACGCCGAACGGATGATGACAAAGACCTGACCGTTCAGCGATTCGGCAACCTTTTCCGCCTCGGCTTTGGTTTCCGCGTTGCGGGCCTCAAGCTGAACTTTCTGGTTTTCAAACGCTTTGATGTTGGCGTCGGATGCGCGCAGCGCCTTGCCTTGCGGCAGCAGGAAGTTACGGGCGTAACCTTCCTTGACGTTCACGACTTCGCCCATTTGGCCCAGCTTGGCCACACGTTCCAGCAGGATGACTTGCATGTTCAGGTCTCCTTACTTCACGACATAGGGCAGCAGCGCCAGGAAACGCGCGCGCTTGATGGCACGGGCCAGCTCGCGCTGTTTCTTGGCCGAAACGGCAGTGATGCGCGACGGCACGATTTTGCCGCGTTCGCTGATATAGCGTTGCAGCAGACGGGTGTCTTTGTAATCAATCGCCGGTGCATTTTCACCCGAGAACGGGCAAACTTTGCGGCGGCGGAAAAACGGTTTATTCGCCATATGTCAGATCCTTAACTCAGTTCCGCTCGCGGCGTTCACGACGCTCGCCACGGTCGCCGCGATCCCCGCGGTCACCGCGTTCGCCACGCTCTTCGCGTTTTTGCATCTGGACGGACGGGCCTTCCTGATGTTCGTCAACGCGCACGGTCATGACGCGCATCACGTCGTCATGCAGGCGGGCCAGGCGTTCCATTTCCTGCACGGCAGCCGACGGCGCGTCGGTGCGCAGGAATGCGTAATGCGCCTTGCGGTTTTTGTTGATCTTATAGGCAAGGGTGCGGACACCCCAGTATTCATGTTCAACGACTTTGCCGCCGTTATCGGCCAGCACGGTCGAGAAATGTTCGATCAGCCCTTCGGCCTGCGTGTTCGACAGGTCCTGACGGGCGATCAGCACATGCTCATACAAGGGCATGGCGATCCTTTCCATTTTCGGGCGCATTTCATCGACGGGCGATCCCTGCCGCACCCGTCACGAGAGGCTGCGCCAGTTAAAATCTGGGCGGAGGGATGCAGCCTTATACCGGCAATTGCTGCGATTGCAAGATGATTCGAGAGGTTGCACCGGACGGCGCAAGTGGGGGGCTAGCCCCCCAATCGTGCAAGCACGATTTCCCCCCAGGATATTTTTTGCCAAGATGAAAGGGCGACACTCTTTCATCTTGGTCCAAATATCCCGGGGGTCTGGGGGCTGGCCCCCAGCCGTTTACTTCGCGATGTAGGCGGGTTCCGGCAGCGGCGTGTCGGCCGTGCGCAGCGGCAGTTCCGGCACCACGATTTCCGGGTGTTCGCCGGTCAGCGTGTGCAGAAAGGCGGTGATGTCATCGACCTGTTCAGCGGTCAGTTCGGTGCCGATTTGCGACGATGACATGACCTGAACCGCCTCTTTCAGATCCCAGACGATGCCCGAATGGAAATAGGGGGCGGTCAGCGCGATATTGCGCAGGGGGGCGGCGCGAAACACATATTCATCGCCGGCGGTCTGGGTCACCTCGAACCGGCCTTTGTCGCCGTCGGGCAGGATTTCCGCGCCCGGTTTGGCCACAACGCCGAACGGGAAATAGCCTTCGCCGCCGACATTCACGCCCGCATGGCAAGCCACGCAACCCGTGTCGATAAACGCCGCCAGCCCGCGTTTTTCCTGTTCATTCATGGCGGTGTCATCGCCGTTCAGGAATTGGTCAAAGGCGCTGTTGGGGGTAATCAGGGTCGCTTCGAACGCTTCGACCGCGTGAGCGAAGTTGTCGAAGGTGATCGGGTCGTTATTGCCGGGGAAGGCGGCCTGGAACATATCGACGTAACCCGGCATGGACGCAATGGTTTTCACCAGATGGTCGGGATCGTTCGACATTTCCACGCTGGCCTGCACCGGGCCTTTGGCTTGTTCGGCCAGATCGGCGGCGCGGCCGTCCCAGAATTGCGCGATATTGAACACGGCGTTCAGCATGGTGGGCGCGTTGCGCGGCCCTTTTTGCCAGCCATGGCCCACCGACACCGACAGCCCGTCGCCGCCGCCCAGCCCCATATTGTGGCAGGTATGGCAGGAAATCAGTTGCGACCGCGACATGCGGGGATCAAAAAACAGCGCCTTGCCCAGTTCGACCAGCTCATCGGTCAGCGCGTAGGTGGTGCCGTCCGGTTTGGTGATTTCGGTCAGTTCGTCGGGGATCGGCTGAAACAGCGCCGCGGCGGATTCGCGCAGCGCGGCGGTGTCGGTGTCGGCCATGGCGGGGATGCCCGCCGCGCCTAACACCGCCAAGATGGCCAGAAAAGATGCTTTCATCTCTTGCTCCTGTGGCTGGATGGATCGCACGCTCGGGCGCAGTGTTAACCGCGCTGAACCACCCTGCAACTGATGCAGATCAAAATGCGCATATTAATTCGTGTTGAATTTGGTCTGTATATCAGCCACTTACCAGTGTCAGAACGTCATCCAGATCAGCGCCAGCGTGATCAGCGACACCACGATGGACGCAACCGCGATTTTATCCGTCTGTTTCATCCTGTTAACCATGATCAATCCTTGAGTGGGGGCCGCAGCCGACTTATATTGAAGGAGTGCCAGCCCCGCCACGAACGGGACTGGCCCTTCAGATCACCAATGGTGGATGATGTTGACAAGCAACGCAACCGCCACGATGACCTGAAGGATAAAGGCAAGGGTTTGGATCTTCATTGCCTTTCTCTCCTTCGGCTTTGGGGGCGGACCATCCGCCCCCTTCGCGTCTCTGGGCGTAACACCATCTGGTTAGGATCGGGTTAACGCGGGCGGCTTGACCTGCGGGCGTGGCTGCGGCACATGCCGACCATGTTACCGCTTGACCGTCTGACCCAGATCACCCAGCGTTTCGAGTTTCTCGAGGCGCAGTTAAACGCGGGCGCTGACCCGGCGCAGATCGCGCGGATCAGCCGCGAATATGCCGAATTGCGCCCGGTGGTGGCGGAAATCGCCCGCTGGCGGGACGCGCAGGACGAATTGGATCAGGCGCGTGCGATGCTGGTTGATCCCGAAATGCGCGAACTGGCGCAGGATGAACTGGAACGGCTTCACGCCGAATTGCCGGAATTGGAACAGCGGTTGCGGGTGGCGTTGCTGCCGCGCGACGCGGCGGATGGGCGGCCTGCGATTTTGGAAATCCGCCCCGGCACCGGCGGGGACGAAGCCGCGCTGTTTGCCGGGGATTTGCTGTCGATGTATCGCCGCCACGCCGAATCGCAGGGCTGGGCGTTTCAGATGCTGGACCTGTCCGAGACCGAACTGGGCGGCGTCAAAGAGGCCGTGGCCCGGATCGAAGGCGACGGCGTGTTCGCGCGGCTCAAATACGAATCGGGCGTTCACCGGGTGCAGCGCGTGCCGGAAACCGAATCCGGCGGGCGGATTCACACCAGTGCCGCCACCGTCGCCGTCCTCCCCGAGGCCGAGGATGTGGACATCGACATCCCCGCAACCGACATCCGCATTGATACCATGCGCGCATCGGGGGCGGGGGGGCAGCATGTCAACACCACCGATTCGGCGGTGCGGATCACCCACCTGCCGACCGGAATTGTCGTGACCAGTTCGGAAAAATCGCAGCATCAGAACCGCGCCAATGCCATGGCTGTTCTGCGCGCGCGTTTGTATGACGCGGAACGTCAGCGGGCGGATGCGGAACGGGCGGCGGATCGGAAATCTCAGGTCGGGTCGGGGGATCGCAGCGAACGGATTCGCACCTATAATTTTCCGCAGGGGCGGATGACGGATCACCGGATTAACCTGACGCTCTATGCACTGGATCGGGTGATGGCGGGGGATTTGGGCGAAATCATCGACGCGCTGACCGCCCATGATCAGGCCGCGCGGCTGGCGGCGCAGGAATGAATGTGGCGCAGGCCCGCGCTTGGGCCACCGACCGGCTGACCGAGGCAAAGATTGACGGCGCGGCCCGCGACGCTGACCGCATCATCGCGGGGGTGCTGGGGGTGGAACCGGGGCGCCTGCGCGTGATGGAGCGCGACCTGACCGACGCCGAAATCGCCCTCCTGCATGACGGCATCGTCGCCCGCGCGGCGCGTCAGCCGGTGGCGCAGATCGTGGGATACCGTGATTTCTGGGCGCATCGGTTTCGGGTGACGCGCGACACACTGGACCCTCGGCCCGATACGGAAACGCTGGTCGCCGCTGCCTTGGACCTGCCATGGTGCAGCGTATTGGATATGGGGACGGGGACCGGCGCGATTGTCATTTCGCTGCTGGCCGAACGTCCCGGCGCGCGCGGGATGGCGACCGATATATCGGACGCCGCGCTGATGGTGGCGCAGGACAACGCCGCCCGCATCGGGGTAAGCGTCGATTTTCGCCGCGCCGATTGGTATGACGGCATCGACGGGCGCTTTGATCTGATCGTGTCGAACCCGCCCTATATCGCGCAGGATGACATGGCGGGGCTGGCCCCCGATGTGCGCGACTGGGAACCGCACAGCGCGCTGACCGATGGCGCGGATGGGCTGACCTGTTACCGCATCATCGCTGCCGGTGCGCGGGCGCATCTGACGCCGGGCGGGCATGTTGCGGTCGAAATCGGCTATACCCAAGGCGCGGCGGTCGCGGCGCTGTTTCATGCGGCGGGCGCGGAGACGCGGATCATTCCCGACCTGAACGGGCATGATCGCGTCGTTTTGGCGCGTTTTCCGCGATAAAATGGTTGAAACCGGTGCAAAACCACGATCACGGCGCGATTCCCGCTTGCCAGCCCGTGCTGCGCGTGCTTAGTCACAGATGTGACGGGGGCGTAACGCAACCGCATGGGTCAGCCTGACATGACTTGGTATGGTTCGCGCCTTGGCGTGGCGACCGGGGTAAGGTGGGGCTGAACGGTCTGGCACGATTTTGCCGCCGTTAGCCGTCCGACAATGCGGCCCCTGATTAACGGGCCACACAACCTGACAGACAGATAATGAGATCATCGAAATCCCGTTCGCGTAACAAGTCGAACCGCCAGCGTTCCTTAGGTAATGTCGTCAACCGTGTGTTCGACAGCTCCGGCCCCGAAGGGAAGGTCCGCGGCACTCCGCAACAAATTATTGAAAAATATCTGACCCTTGCGCGGGATGCGCAATTGTCGAATGACCGCGTGGCGGAACAAAGCTTTTTGCAACATGCCGAACATTATACCCGCATGTTGGGCGAGGCGCAGCGCGAAAATGCCGAACGTCAGGCGCAGTTCAACCAGAACCGTCAGAATGACGACGGCCAGACCCGTGATGACGGCGAAGACGCCCAGCCCCGCGCGCAGGATGACCGCCGCGATGATCGGCGTGACGATCGCCGCGACGAACGCCGTCAGGATCGCCGCGACGACCGCCGTGACGACCGCCGCCCGCGCGACGAAGCGGACGCGGCCGAGGCCGCCCCGGCGGGTCAGGATGACACTCTGCCCGACGCGATCGGCGCGGCTGACGATTCCGGTCCCATCGACACGCCCGAGGATCGCCCCGCCCCCAAACGCGCCCGCACCCCGCGCGTGCCGTCCACCCGCACCCGGCGCAAGCCTGTTGATGCGGATGGCGCAGCCGAACCCACCACAAACGGCGAAACGGCCTGACGACCGACGGCGCCCGAGTGGTGGATGCGCGATGTGTGGAACCAATCACGCGCCGCGTCTGACCG
This sequence comes from Paracoccus sp. (in: a-proteobacteria), assembly GCF_030538495.1. GTDB lineage: Bacteria > Pseudomonadota > Alphaproteobacteria > Rhodobacterales > Rhodobacteraceae > Paracoccus. Next base: position 30,934 of record NZ_JAUNTW010000013.1, on the reverse strand, counting down.
GCGCTGTCTGTTCAGCCCTTCAGACGCATCGCATCGTCCGGGATGCCGGGGATCAGGCTGTTTGTGCGTTGAATCTCGATCACATCGCGGCCTTCGACATCATCCGCGGCCTCACGCATGGCCAGCCGGTCAGCCCAAGCCTGAACCTCGCCGCAGGGCAGGTATGACACCGCTCTATCATGTCCCTGTCGCGCGGGGCGTGTGATCACATATGGAACGGGCGCGGCGCTGCTAAAGTCCGCCGGGCGATTGTGTCCTGCCTGACGCGTTGGGTTTTGGATCGCCCTGCTTCGACGCCACAATCAGCCCCAAAACCACGCCCGGGCAACGCCATTACGGCGCGCGGGCCAAGGCGCGCTTAGTGGTGGATATGACAGAAACTGACGGAATTGCGGCCCTGATTTTTGGCGGCATAGAGCTGGCTGTCGGCGCGCATCATCGTCGCATTGTGATCGGCATTTTCCGACAGCATGGTCGCGCCGACGCTGATCGTCAGGCGGATTGGCCGGTCCGGGTCACCAAAAACATGCGCTGCGGATTCGGCCACCAGCCGTCCGGCAATGCTGGTCAATTCGGTGCATTTGGTATCGGCAACCAAAATCGCAAATTCATCGCCGCCCAGACGTGACAGATGATCCCGGCGGCGCAGGCGGGTTTTCAAAAACTCGCCAAATTGTTGCAGCACCCGGTCGCCCGTCGCATGGCCCATCTGGTCGTTGATGTCTTTGAATTTATCAATATCAATCAACAGCAGGCCGTTTTGCCCCCCGTCGTCACAGATCGACGCCAGACATCCCAGAAACGCCCGCCGGTTCAAAAGCCCCGTCAGGTCGTCATGATGCGCCTGATGGGTGATTTCATCACGCTGGCGCATCTGTTCGGTGACGTTGCGGGTGATCCAGATGACCACGCGCCGCCCCTCGACCAGATAGGGCAGAGCGGACACTTTGCCTTCGAAATTTTGCGGACCCTTGGGGCCGATGCTGGGGTCCAGACCGGCCATATCGGCCGAGTCCAGAACATATTCGACCACCAGCGGCGACAGATCGCCCTTGGCGGCGCGCGCCAATGCGGCCTGAATATGGGTCATGACAAAGTCGTGGAATTCAGGCGGTGCCACATCGCGCAGATAATGCCCGCGCAATTTATCCCCGTTCAGATAGATCTGGCCGTCAGCGGCACCCAGACAATCAACATATTTCCCGTCTTCGTTCAGAATAAAGATCGGGTCGGGCAACTGTGCGAAAGCGACCCGGAGCAGGTCAAGCCCTAGTCCATCACTCATTAAGCCCTCACACAAAAACACGCGACTTACTGTGCCGTGAGTGGGCAGGATACTTTGCGCCAGATCAAATTGCAGCAGATAAATTCCGCGCCAAGGCGCAATAATCTGATAATGGCACATCTTCCGCACGATTTGTTGGCGGAATTTGCGCGCTTTGTAATAAGTTTTCAATATCAGGGTGCAGACCGCGCAAACTGGCGCGCAGCATTTTGCGCCGCTGACCGAATGCGGCGGCGGTGATTCGCGACAAAACCGCCGGGTCGGCGGGGTAACGCGGCTCCGGCAGCGCGGTCAGATGCACGACCGCCGAATGAACCTTTGGGGCGGGGACGAACGCCTCGGGGGGCAGGGTCATGACGATGCGCGCATCGGCCCGCCATTGTGCGAGCAGCGCCAGCCGGCCATAGGCTTTGCTGCCCGGTTGCGCCACGATGCGTTCGGCGACCTCTTTCTGGAACATCAGGGTCAGGGATTGCCAAAAGGGCGGCCAGTCGCGCGGCGTCAGCCAGCGGATCAGCAATTCCGTGCCGACATTATAGGGCAGATTCGCGGCAATGCGGATCGGCGGCGTCAGATGCGCCAAGGGGTCGATGGTCAGCGCGTCGCCATTAATCACCGTCAGCCGCCCCGGATAGGCGTCCGCGATTTCCGCCAAGGCGGGCAGGGCGCGGGCGTCCTTTTCGATGGCCAGCACATGACGTGCGCCTTCGGCCAGCAGGCCACGGGTCAGACCGCCGGGGCCGGGGCCGATTTCCAGCACGTCGCAGCCGGTCATATCCCCCGCCTGCCGCGCGATTTTCGCCGTCAGGTTCAGGTCCAGCAGAAAGTTCTGGCCCAGTTGTTTTTTCGCGCGCAAATCATGGCGGGCGATCACGTCGCGCAGGGGCGGCAATTGGTCAATGGCGGTCATAATGGATAGCAGCCGGGGGTTTCACACCCCCGGACCCCCGTGGGATATTTTTGCACAGAAGATATGGGATATTTGGACACAGAAGATCATGCGCGTTGCGCCGCCATATCCCGCGCCAGTGTCAGCGCGGCAATGGTGGATGCGGGATCGGCGCGGCCTTGCCCCGCAATGTCAAAGGCCGTGCCATGATCGGGCGAGGTTCGGATAAAGGGCAGGCCCAGCGTCACGTTGACTCCGCCCGCAAAGTCCAGCGTTTTAATGGGGATCAGGGCCTGGTCGTGATAGGCGCAGATCGCCGCGTCGTATCGGGCGCGGGCGGGGGCGTGGAACATCGTATCGGCGGGCAGCGGGCCGGTCAGGTTCAGTCCTTGGGCGCGCAGGCGGGTGATCAGGGGCGCGATATGGTCGCGTTCCTGGGTTCCCATCGTTCCGCCTTCGCCCGCATGGGGGTTCAGGCCCGCCACGGCGATGCGCGGCGCGGGGATGCCGAAATCGCGGATCAGGGCGGAGTGGGTGATGCGGATCGCGGATTCCAGCGTGTCAGCGGTCAGCGCGCCCGGCACCTGTTCCAGCGGGATATGGATCGTTGCCGGCACCACGCGGCAGGGCGGTTCCACCGTGGTTGAGGCCAGCATCATCACCACATCGACCCCGCCCGCCAGATGCGCCAGATATTCGGTATGCCCCGGAAAGCCAAAGCCCGCGCCCTGTTTCAGCGCCTGTTTGTTGATCGGCAGAGTGGTGATCGCGGATGCGGCACCCTGCATCACCAGATCAACCGCGCGGGCGATCACGTCGATCACGCCCTGCGCATTGGCGGGGTTCGCCTGACCGGGCGTGTTGGGCGCGGCAAAGTCGTGCCGCAGCACCGGCAGATGGCCCTGCGGCACCGGGTCGTTGGGCGTGGTGATTTCGGTATAGGGCGTTCCCGCTGGCAGGTGGCGCGGATCGCCGATCCATGAGAAATCGACGCCCGATTGCAGCGCCAGCGGGGCCAGTTCCGGGCCAATCCCCGCCGGTTCGCCACAGGTCAGCAGAATGCGCCCCGTCATCAGGGCCGCCGGATCACGGCATCGGCGCGCAGTTCCGCCAGCAGCCCATCCGCCGCAGCGGTGATTTTGCGGTTAAAGATCGCCTCGCGCACCTGTTCACGGTTGGGCAGGTCGGTGGAGGGCGTTTCCGCGACCGGGAAATCCGTTCCCTGCGGCGGCAGCGGGGCCAGTGCGGGCGCGCGCGAACACAGCATCACCACGTCAAAGCCGCCACCGGGGGCGGGGATCACGGCGGCTTCGTCCGGGTCCAATGATGCAAGCGCGGTGCCGGTCAGCGTCGGGATCGCGCCCGCGCTGACGGTCTGGCGCGTCACCTGCGGCGCCGCCGTTCCCGCCTGCACATACAGATCGTCGCAATAGCGCGTATTCGCCGCCAGACTGGCCGCTGACCCGGCATCCGCCACCCGCAGCGTCATATAATCAATCAGCTGGTCACGCGCGCCGGGGCGCAGGCGGCCCTGCTGATCGCGCAGGAAAAAGATCACAACCGCGCCGTCCACCGGCAGGGGTTGCGTGCTTTGGCCCGGTTGCAGCGCGGTGAGGATGGGAACCAGCGTCGGCGGCAGGTTGTCCAGTGCCACCCAATCCAGACGCCCCCCTGACGGGGCGCTGGGAACGGCGGAATACTGACGCGCAAAGCTGGCAAAATCCGATTCCGATGTGGTGCGCACGACGATGCTTTCGGCCAGCCGCAGCGCCTGTTGTTCCTGACCCGGCGGTGCGGGGATGATCAGTTCCGACAGCAGCACCCGGTTGATGATCGGCGTTTCGATCACGCGGCGCAGTTCCTGTTCCACCTCGGCATCGGTGACATTGACGCGGGGGGCGACGCGGGCGCGCACGACGCCGCGCCACAGGGTGCCTGCCTCGACAAAGTCACGAAACACCTGCGGTTCGATCCCGGCGCGGCCAAGCGCGGCGGTAAAGCTGGCCGCGTCCATGCCGCCGCGATTGGCGAATTCCTCCATCCCGGCCTCGATCCCGCCGGGGGTCAGTTCCACGCCCATCTGGCGCGCGGCGTGGCGGCGCAGGCGGTCGGCGATCAGCGCGTCTTCGGCGGCGCGCGCGGTCACGCCCTGACCGCCGATCACCTGCATGAACCGCATCCGCTGATCGACCTCATACCGGGTAATCGCCTGATCGTTGATGTAAACGACCGGCTGGAACAGGTTTTGCGCCATGACCGGGGCGGAAAACGCCACCAATGCCGATAAGGCGATACCCGAAAGAAAATGCCGCATCTGCTGCCCCTTAACTGATTTGCCCCAAGATTAGCGCATACAGCGCCGCCGCGCCACCGTTCCCGGACCGGGTTCGGACGCGCCAAAGCCCCCCAGCCGCACCGACAGATCAAAGCTGGTTTCCGGGCGCACACTGTCCGAACTGGTGAACCGGCGCGACACCGCGGATTCGACCGTGATACATTCGTTGCGATAGGCCAGCCCCAATTCAGCGCGTTGCGCGCGGTCGGCCACGGCGTCATAACGGGTGGCGGCGGTTCCCCACCATCCGGGCGCGACCTGCCAGCCCAGATTGGCGGAAAATTCGCTGAAATTGCGGTCGCGGCCTTCGCCGGCATCGCTGCGGATCCACAGATGGCCCGCCGACAGTTCCAGCCCCGGTCGCAGCCAGCCCAGCCGCAATTCGTTGCGCGAAATGTCGAAATGGTCGTCGATCAGGCTGCGGTTCGACACGGCCAGCCCGATGGGGCTGTCGTAATGCGCGGCCAGCAGCCAATCGGACCGCCGCCCGGCCAAGGGCGCGGAATCGGAAAAGCTGTCGGCCACGGCGCTGCGGAACACGCGCCCGCCGGTCAGCGCCAGCGACCAGCCGGTCGGGTCAATCCGCGTCCAGGATGCGCCGATATTGGCGCGGAACCCGGTTTCGCGCGCGTCCCATCCGGGCATCCGGTTGGCGGAAAACAGGTTGCCTTCGTCAAATTCGATCAGGCGGCTGTCTTCGTTCGGGATGTCGGTATCGGACCGGCGCGGAGAATACAGCACTTGGATCACAGGTTCGACCAGATGGGTGGCCCCCTGCGATGACCCGGCCAAGGGCCACCGGAGTTCCGCCCCGATCAGCGGATCAACCCGCCCGACCACGCGGTCATAGCGGCTGTCCTGCGCGATGCGATAGAGGTCGGCGTCCACCCCGGCAATGGCTGCGCCGACGACTCCGCCGGGCAGGATGTCCGACCGCCGCCAGTTCAGCCCCACCGATCCGCGCGCCACATCGCGCCCGATCTGATCGCGCGATGACGGGCGGCGATGCGCGTGAACCGACCATTCCAGCACGGCTTGGCCGCCAATAACGGGCGGGGTGATGCGGCGCATCCAGATGGCGTCGGCGACCTGCGCGGGGGATGTGTCGTTGTCTTCGTCATCGCGCAGCGAATGATAATTGCCGACGCGGCCCCAGAACATCTTATCCCGCCGCACCTGTTCCAGCGTCACCCCGGACCACAGCCGGTCAGCCGTGGTGATCCCGTAATCCAGAAGATAGGCGCGGTCGGACGCCGCCTGAACCTGCACCCCCAGCCGGTAATCGCGCGCCAGATCGAACCGCCCCACGCCAAAGACATAGCCGCGCGTTTTGCCGGGCTTCAGATCGTCGCGGCTGATCGCGGCGTTCCATTCGGTCGCGCCATGGGCAAAGGCGCGGCGGAAACGGGTTTCAACGGTGCGGGTGCCGCCGAACGACAGATAGGGGGTGATCGTCACATCCGCATGATCGCCCATGGTCTGAAACCACGGCAGCTTAACCCCGAACCCCAGCCCCGAGGTCGTGCGGATTTGCGGCCGCAGAAAGCCCGATTTGCGCGTCACGGTCGGGTCGGGTGCGGTCACGGTGGCGGGCCATGCCGCAACCGGCAGCCCGCGCACCCGCAATTGCGGATAGTCAAAGGTCAGCAGCCGCGTTTCCGCGTCATGCGTGATCCGGCGCGCGCGGATTTCCCACAGCGGAGTCGGATCGCTGGCGCAAATCTGGCACGAACTGGCCACGACCTGACGCAATTCGGTGACGCGCCCGCCGTCGGTGCGCTGCATTTCGTTTGCGGCCAGTTGCATTTCGCGGGCGATGACCAGACGCGCGCCGCGCAGGATGCCGTCCTGCATATCGCGGTCCAGTTGCGCGCTGTCGGCAATCAGGATCGTGTCGGTTTCAGGATCAGCGCCGGGGCGGGTCAGGTGGATGGGGCCGTCAATGGTCAGATCGCCGGTGCGCCCATCCACGCGCAGCCGGGACGCGATCAGCCGCGCGCCCTGATGCCAGATCACCACGCCGCCCGCCGCCAGCAGGGTGCGGTCGCCGCGCAATTCAATGTTGTCCGCCAGCACCGTGGCCGCCGTTCCGCCCGGATCGCTGCGCGCCCCGTCGCCAGGGATGGTCACGGAAGCGGTCGGGCTGGCGGTTCTGGGCGTGCTGCGCGTGGGGGTGCCGTCGCCCAACAGATCGCTGCCCAGTCGCGGCGCGGTCGGTGCCAAGGCCGGGCGCCCCGTCGCCCAGTCGGGCATCGGCGCGGTAAAGGGCGCGGCGGTGATGTCCAGCCGCTGCGTCTGTGCGCCCGCAGGGATCGCGGCCCAGCTGAGGGCCACAGCCCCGACAAACCCGATAAAGATGCGCGGCTGTGTCATCCGTCCTCTTTCCGCAAAATCACGCCAAGCGCCATCAGTGCCCCCACCAAGGGCGGCGTCCAGCCCGCCATTTCGGGCGTGATCTGGCCATTCTCACCCAGAACCTGCGCCATATTGCGCAGAAAGAACAGCCCGATCCCCGACCCAAAGGCCAACAAAACCGCCGTCCCCGTGCTGCGTCCGCGGATATGCTGCATGGTAAAGGCCGCGGCAATCAGGATCATCGCGCCCATCAGAAAGGGGCGGGCGATTTCGGTCTGGAACCAGACGCGGTGACGGTCGCCGGAAAAGCCCGCCCGTTCCAGCCCCGCGATAAAGGCCGGCAGTTGCCACACCGGCACCGCGTCGGGGCGGCCAAACCCGTCGCGGATGCGTTGCGCGGTCAGGTCCGATGGCAGGGACAGGCTGGCATGGCGGATCATCCCGGCCTGAGGGTTGGGGCTGTCCAGCGGGTAATCGCGCACATCGTCCAATTCCCATGCGCCGGGGGTGAGGCGGGCCTCGGTCGCCTCGATCCGGCGGATGGGACCGGTCTCGGGGGCAAAGATCAGAAAGCTGGCCTGATACAGCGTCGTGGCGTCCGGGCTGGCGCGCCCGGCGCGGATCACGACCTGCCCGGTGTCCACGCCGTTATCGGTCAGTCCCTGACGCAGCCACACCGCGTTGTCGCCCACGGACACGGTCTGGCCGCCCTGCCGGTTGATCTCGGCCACGGCGCGGTCCAGACGTTGGCCGGTGGTCGCCACCATCGGGTTAATCACCGCAACCGCCAGCCCGCCCAGCAGAACCGCCGTCAGCGCGGGCGCGGTTGCGACCTTTAACGCGGATCGGCCTGACGCGCGGATCGCCACCATTTCCGACGTGCGCGCCAGCCCCAGAAACAGCGCAATCCCCGACAGCACCGTCACCAGCGGCAGGATCGAATAAAAGCTGGACACGACATTTAACGATGCCAGCCGTGCGGCATGGGTCATCGAGATGTCACGATTGGCGTAACGGCGGATCATTTCCACAAATTCGATCAGAAACAGGATCAGCAGAAACACGCCTACCAGCATCAAAAAGCTGCGGACAAAGCGACCGGCGACGTAACGGGCCAGAATCATGATGCCCCCTTTATGCGCAATGGACGCCCCGCCAGCCACAACAGCGCCAGACACAGCGCGCCCCCGATCAGCAGCGGCGCATAGACCACGGGCCACATGGCCGGTTCGCGCGTCACCTGACTGGTCGCGGCATTTGACACGAATTGCACCACCAGCAGGCACAGCACCGCCCAGCCCACCTGACGCCAGACGCCGAACCGCGAAAAGCCCCCGATCATCAGCGTGGCAAAGCCGATCATCGCGGCAATGGGCGCCAAAAACGGCTGCGCGATGCGGTCATGGGCGGCGGCAATCGCGCGGTCTTGGGTCGCGCCCGTGGCCTGCAACAGCGCATCATCGGGCGACAGCAGGCGCAGGGTGCCGTAATCGCGCAGATCGCGCCCGCGTTCGCCGCCGCCCCCCATCATGCGCCCGATGTCATAGCTGAGTTCGGCAAACCGGGTCACCGACAGGCGCTGTTGGCCGTCACCGATGCGCATATTCTGCGTCATCCCATCCAGCAGCAACAGCGACGGGCCGGTGTCCAGACGAACCAGCAACGCCTCGGTCGCGGTATAGGTGACGCGGTTTTGGGCGTCGCGGTCGTCCTGAATGAACAGATCCAGCAGACGGCCATCGGCGGCAATGTCGCGGATAAACAGCGTCACATCGCGGGCCGGGTATTGAAACGCACCGGGGCGCAGGAATTGAGCGGTCACGCTTTCGGCGATTTCGGCGCGGCGTTCGGCCAGCCGGGAATAGGCCATCGGCACCAGCCCATGCACCAGCACCGCGACCATCAGCCCGACCAGCACCCCATACACCGCCACAGGCCGCGCCAGCCGCCAAGGCGACACCCCCGCCGCCTGCATCGCCACCAGTTCCGATTCCCCCGCCAGCCGGTTGGTGGCATAGGCGGCGGCGGCAAAGGCCGCCACTGGCAGCACAATGGCCATGACGATGGGCAGGGTCAGGGCGGTGAACTCTAACACAACCAAGGCTGTTTGCCCGTCATTCAGCAATTCATCGAACAGCCGCACCGCGCGGTTGATCCAATAGACCGACACCAGCACCAAGGCGAAAAAGCCAAACAACGTCAGCATCTGGATCAGAATATATCGGTCAAGCCGTGGCATTTTGGTTTTCGGGCCTTTTCGCGGTCTGGCGTTGTCATAGCGGTATGGGCGGCTCTGGAAAAGGGGCGGGGCTGGGGCTAAGATCACCATGACGTTTATCCGAAGGAACCATCATGACGCAGCCTGTCCCCCTTGCCTTTGCCGAAACCGATGCCAAGGAATTGGCCACCCATACCGGGCGCGTCGCGCTGATCGTGGATCAGGACGGCAAGCCGTGCAACAAACTGCCCCGTCCGGCACAGCAGGCGGCGGAACGGGCCTTGGCATCCGATGCCGGGCGCGCGCTGAAAAACGGCGCGGTGATGGAACTGGCCTTTCCCGCCGGGATGGCTGCGGATGCGCTGATGCTGGTGCGTCTGGACAGCAACGCCACCCAATCGGATGCGCGCAAGGCCGGGGCCGCCATTGGCGCGAAACTGGGCAAGGGGCATAGCCTGATCTGGGCCGGGACGCATAAACGCGCGGGTGATGTGGCACTGGGCGCGATGCTGCGGGCCTATGATTTTTCGATCTATCAGACGCAGCCGGTGGATGGGGACGTGGCCGGCGTCGCCGCGGACATCCCGCAAACCGTGGGCAAAGGCGGCAAAAAAGCCGCATTGGCCAATGCGGATGCCGACACCTCGGCCACGGCGCCCAATGCGCCGATTGGCAAAGACGCGCGCATCACCATGATGGTCAAAGACCCCGCCGCCTTGCGTGACGCGACCGAATCCGCGCAGGCCGTGGCGCAGGGCGTGTTTTTCACCCGCGATCTGGTCAACGAACCGGCCAATGTGCTGACCACGACCAATTTTGCCGACCGGCTGAAGGATATGGAAAGCCTCGGCCTTAAGGTCGAAGTGCTGGACGAGGCCGATCTGGAAAAACTGGGGATGCGCGCGCTGCTGGCCGTGGGGCAGGGCAGCGAAAGCCCGTCCAAGGTTGTGGTCATGCGCTGGAACGGCGGGAAAAAGGGCGACGCCCCGCTGGCCCTGGTCGGCAAAGGCGTGGTGTTCGACACCGGCGGCATCTCCATCAAACCCGCCGCCGGGATGGAGGAGATGACCATGGATATGGGCGGCGCGGGCGTTGTGGCGGGCGTGATGCGCACGCTGGCCCTGCGCAAAGCGCGCGCCAATGTCGTGGGTCTGGTTGGTCTGGTCGAAAACATGCCCGACGGGCGCGCGCAGCGTCCGGGCGACATTGTGCGGTCGATGAAGGGCGACACGATCGAGGTGATCAACACCGACGCCGAAGGGCGTTTGGTTCTGGCCGATGTGCTGTGGTATGCGCAGGACCGGTTCAACCCGTCCGCCGTTATTGATCTGGCGACGCTGACGGGCGCGGTGATCATCGCGCTGGGCCATGACAATGCGGGCATCATGTCAAATGACGACGCCTTGGCCGGTCAGATCATCGCCGCTGCCGGGGCTGAAGGCGAAGGCGCGTGGCGTCTGCCGCTGGGTCCGTCCTATGATTCGCTGATCAAATCGCGTCTGGCCGATATGAAAAACACCGGCGGGCGCGCGGCTGGCACCATCACCGCCGCGCAGTTCCTGCAACGGTTCATCAAGCCGGGGCAGGCTTGGGCGCATATCGACATCGCGGGCGTGGCGCTGCCGCCGTCTGGCACCGATCTGGCACCGAAAGGCGCGTCGGGTTGGGGCGTCATGACGCTGGACCGTCTGATCCGCGACCAGTTCGAAACACAGCCCAAGTGAGCTGTGACCAGACCGCGCGCCCTGCATCGGGCGCGCGTCATTGCAACGCGGCGGGGGCAGCGCATGGGTAATGCGATGTTTTACCATCTGACCCGCTCGCCCGCCGAACGGCTGTTGCCCGCGCTGATTTCACGCGCGCGGGGGCAGGGCTGGCGGATCGAGCTGCGCGGCAGTGATGCGGCGCGGATGCAGGCTTTGGATGCGCAGCTATGGGTGGGGGACGGTTTTGTGCCGCATGGTCTGGCCGGTGGCCCCCATGACGCGCGCCAGCCGGTGTTGCTGACCGTGGCGGGGCAGGCTGCGGGCAATGGCGCGAATTGTCTGATGACGCTGGACGGGGCCGATGTGTCGGCGGATGAAATGCCCGCGTTGCACCGCGCCTGCATCATCTTTGACGGCGGCCATACCCCCGCCGTCAACCGCGCCCGCGACCAATGGCGCGCCCTGACAACGGCGGGCATCGCCGCCGAATACTGGTCCGAAGAATCAGGTCGCTGGGAACGCAAGCGGTAGTGGGGCCACCTGGGCCCGAACCGCCGATATGGGTCAGTCCGTTTGCGCCCTATCCCGTGCCATAGGTGTTCATATGGAACTCGCCTGCCGCAGGGATCAGTTTTCATACGTCCTTGGGTTTTGTTTCGAAATGCAGTGCGCGTTTCTTACATGAAGCCATTCAGATGCAGATCGGTGCAGGATACCCCCGCGCCGCAGGATGTGTTTCACACGCCCCCTATAACGACAGCATGGACCAGATCATCCGATCTGTGCGGCTTTATGAACGCAGCAAAAAGCCGGGCGTTCTGCGAACATGCGTCGGACAACGACAGTGTTCTTGCATGTGATCGCTGTGGCGCAGCTTATTCATTGGATGGCGGTCTGACCCGACCGGCGCATGAGGATGACAAGGCCAAGATTCGCCGCGATCTTCGGCGAAGATACCGCGAAAGAATGGCCTTGCCGCCGTAAACTCAGGGCGCTGATGCCGCAGTCACCTTCCCCGCGCGCATCCGATCAGCCCTTGCCGCCACGCATCAGCACATAGCCGTTGCCCAGTTTCGGGCGGGGGCGCAGGACGCGTTCGACAACGTGGTTGTCGGCCAGCAGTTTTGCGGGCGGTTCCGGGCGCAGGCCCGCGACCGTGCCGCAATTGGGGTGAAAGGCCATGGTTTTCAGCGTGATGTCAGCGGTCAGGCCGGACAGGGCGGCTTTGGCGTCGGGGTCATTGCGGATCAGCAGGCGGTCGGCCTCGATCCGGCAGGGAATGCCGCGCTGCCCCAGCACAAAGGCCAGACGCGCCAGATGGCCGCGCAATTCAATCACCTGTTCGGCCGCCGCGCGCACCACGATGCGGCGGCCGTCGGACAATTCAAACGCATCGCCATCACAAAGCCGCGCCATCTGCGGCAGATCCACCACGAAATCGCCCGTATCACAGGCCAGATGCTGATGCCGGATCAGCCGCGCGTCAAAGTCCAGAAACACCTGCCCGTCAAAGGGCGCAGGCGCGTTGCGGATAATATCCGTTGCGGTAGCAGTCATGGTTTCCCCCCTTGAAAATCGTGTAAGGAACGAGTCCCAAGCAGGCGGCCAAGTTCCGCCGATATCCTTAAGTCTAACCTTTATCAGCCAGCAACCGCGCGCAGCAGGCGGCGGCGCGCGGGGGGGATCGCGCGGATCTCGACCCCGGTGAAAACATGCATCGTACGCAGCGCCGGGTCGACAACGGCATGATCGCTGACCCAGCCGCCCATGGCCAGATAACTGCGCAGCAGCGGCGGCATCGCGGCCATGGCGGCTTTGGGGTCGGGTTTGCGCAAACGCAGCGCGCGGGCAAATCGGAACACGCGCGGCGCCTTGACCCGAGGCCACCAGCGGCGGGGCGCAAGGTGGCGTTCCTTCAGCATCGCAAACGCATCCGCATGGGTTTCGGGGTCAATCCCGGTAAAGCTGGAACAGCCGAACAGCATTTCAATCCCCGCTTCGTCCACATAGCGGGTCATCGCGGCCCAAGCGATGCGGACAATATCGGGGTCGCGTGATTCGGGATGGATGCAGAACCGACCCATTTCGACCATCGGCCCGTCGAATGTTTCCAACCGGGCCAGATTGTAAAACTGCGCCGAATAGCTGCGGGCGATCTCCGACCCGCCCGACAGCGACAGGAACCGGAAACAGCAGACCAGTTGCCCGGTGGTTTCGTCCGAAATCAGGACGTGGTGACATTCGCGGTCCAGTTCGTCCTGATCGACCGCATCGCCATCATCGGCCACGCCATTGCGCCCGATAAAGCACAGCCACCGCAACCGCTGCGCCGCGCGTATATCATCCTGCGTCTGGCCAAGACGCGCGACATAACGGCCCTTACGAAACGGCTGCATCCGGTGGCATCCCTGTTACCTGACCGTCAGAATATCGCAGACATATGACGGCAAAACGACGTTTTCGTGACCTATTTGTTATGGGGTTCCAGACGGTCGCCCAAGGCGTCTTCGATATAGATGCGGCGGATCAGCACCATCAGCACCACCAGCATTGGCGTGGCCAGAACAATGCCGCCAAATCCGAACATGCTGCCGAACCCGATAATCGCAAACACAGTCAGCGCCGGGGGCAGGCTGACGGCATAGCGTTGGATCAGGGGCATCAGCACCTCGCCCTCGAACAGCTGGATGGCCAGGAACATGACGGCGACATACATGGCCAGCTCGAACCCTTGGGTCAGGGCGAACAGCACCGCGATTGCGCCGGAAAAGAACGGGCCGATGATGGGAATGATGTTGGTCATCGCCGCGATGATCCCCAGAACCAAGGCCAGAGGCACCCCCATCAGCCACAGCCCGATCCCGGCCAGAATGCCCACAGCCATCATGTCAAGCGCCTGACCGCCCATCCAGCGGGCCAGATTGTTGCCCAATTCGTCCATGATTTCCGCCCCGCGCCCGCGATGTTTCAGCGGCACCAGATGCAGCAGACCCTGACGGTATTTGGGGGCCTCCATCGCCAGATACAGCGCGGCAATCAGCATCAGGAACAGTTTTGACAGGCTGTTGACGATGTTGTTCACAACCACGCCAAAGGTGCCGAAAATATCGGGCAGGCGCTGAATGACCTGCGATGCACCGGCGCCGAAATCCACGCTGCCGATCTGATCTTCGACCTGAGATTGCAGCATCTCACCGGCGGAGCTGCCCGACAGCCAGTCGTTCAGCCGGTTCCATGATTCGGGCAGGGCGGCCAGCAATTCGCGGAACTGCCCGGCCACGGCGGGACCGGCGAAATGGATCACGCCGTAAATCACCCCAAGCGCGGTCAGCAGCACCAACAGCGCGCCGATTTTTTCGTTCAGACCCAGCCGGTTTTTCAACGCAACCGCGCCCGCGCGCAGGGCAACCGCGATCAGGATCGAGGCAAAGGCCAGCAGGAACACCTCGGACCAGGTCCAGGCGATCAGGACGATGGCCACGATAATCAGGGCTGAAATAATAGTGCCGGTGGATACGGCGCGGCGGGGCGTGTCGGTCATGGGGGGCCTTTGGGGTTGGGGTCACAGATCACAAACCCGTGGGGCGGTCGGCGGTTCCGTGCGGGGCGCGCTTTTGCCCGCGCCCTTGCTGGCAACCGCCAAGCCTGCTAACCGGGCGCGGATTTCACCGCGGGCCTGCCCGCAACCAAAAAGGTAATGTCCCATGGCAACCGAACGCACCCTGTCGATCATCAAACCCGACGCCACCCGCCGCAACCTGACCGGCAAAATCAACGCCAAATTCGAAGATGCGGGCCTGCGCATCGTCGCGCAAAAGCGCATCAAGCTGTCGGCGGAACAGGCGGGCAAATTCTACGAAGTCCACAAAGATCGTCCCTTCTATGGCGAACTGGTGGAATTCATGGCGTCCGAACCCGTCGTCGTGCAGGTTCTGGAAGGTGAAGGCGCAATCGCCAAAAACCGCGAAGTGATGGGCGCCACCAACCCGGCCGACGCCGCAGACGGCACCATCCGCAAAGAATTCGCCCTGTCGGTTGGCGAAAACAGCGTTCACGGTTCCGACGCCGCGGAAACCGCTGCGCAGGAAATCGCGTTCTTTTTCAGCGGTCTGGAACTGGTCGGCTGATCGGTTCGCAGATGGCGATGAAAGGGGCCTGACGGCCCCTTTTTTCATGGCTGTGTTGCGGGCGGGGGGCAGGCGCGCTATCCCTTGGGGCAAGAACCGTTTTTACGCAGGGGGCCATGATGCGGGCATTCGTCTTTCCGGGACAAGGGGCGCAGACCATCGGCATGGGGCGCGATCTGGCAACAGCCTATCCCGCCGCGCGCGATGTTTTCGATGAAGTGGATGACGCACTGGGCGAAAAGCTGTCATCGCTGATCTGGGACGGGGACGCCGATACCCTGACCCTGACCCAAAACGCGCAGCCCGCGCTGATGGCGACATCCGTGGCGGCGTTCCGCGCCATGGAAACCGAAGGCATCAACATTCTGGATGCAAACTTCGTCGCCGGTCATTCGTTGGGCGAATATTCCGCGCTGTGCGTGGCTGGCGCGCTGACGCTGGCCGATACCGCGCGTCTGCTGCGTTTGCGCGGGCAAGCCATGCAAGAGGCGGTTCCTGTGGGCCAAGGTGCTATGGCCGCGATTCTGGGGCTGGATTTTGACACCGTGGACCGTATCGCGCGCGACGTGGCGGGCGATGAGGTGGTTCAGGCCGCCAATGACAACGACCCCGGACAGGTGGTGATTTCGGGCCATAAAGACGCCGTGGAACGCGCCGCCGCCGCGATGAAAGACGCAGGCGCGAAACGCGCGCTGATGCTGCCGGTATCCGCGCCGTTCCATTCGGTTCTGATGCAACCCGCTGCGCGGGTGATGGCGGATGCCTTGGCGGGCGTCGATATTCAGGCCCCTGCCGTGCCTCTGATCGCCAATGTCCGCGCCGAGGCCGTCATTGAACCCGGCGCGATTCGCCGTTTGCTGGTGGAACAGGTCACCGGAACCGTCCGCTGGCGCGAATCGGTCGCCAATATGGCCGCCGCCGGCGTCACCGATTTCTGGGAAATCGGCGCAGGTAAGGCCCTGTCCGGGATGATCAAGCGCATCGCCAAGGACGCGACGGTGCGCAATATCGGCCTGCCCGCCGATGTGGCGGCGCTGAAGGGGTGAGGGTGTTTTTGGGGGAGAGGCCGGGGGCCAGCCCCCGGGCCCCCGGGATATTTGGGCCAAGATGAAAGCTGGCCGGTTTTGAAGTGGATAAGAAAGGATCGCCTATGTTCGATCTGACGGGAAAAACGGCGCTGGTGACGGGCGCTTCGGGTGGGATTGGCGGCGCGATTGCTGTTGCGCTGCATCAGGCGGGCGCGACGGTTGCGCTGCATGGCACGCGCGAGGCGCCCTTGCGCGAATTGGCGGAACAACTGGGCGATCGGGCGCATGTCGTCATCGCGAATCTGTCCGACCCGGATTCGGTGGCGCAGCTGCCCAAAGACGCGGCGGAGGCCATGGGCGGCGTCGATATTCTGGTCAACAATGCCGGAATCACCCGCGATAACCTGTTTATGCGCATGTCCGACGACGAATGGCAGCAGGTTCTGGACGTCAACCTGACCAGCGTGTTCAAGTTGTCGCGCGCGGTTCTGCGCCCGATGATGAAGGCCCGCTGGGGCCGCATCGTCAACATCACCAGCGTGGTCGGCACTACCGGCAACCCGGGTCAGGGCAACTATGCCGCGGCCAAAGCGGGACTGGTTGGCATGTCGAAATCGCTGGCCTATGAGGTTGCCAGCCGGGGAATCACCGTCAACTGCGTGGCCCCCGGTTTCATCGCCACAGCGATGACCGACAAGCTGACCGACGACCAAAAGGGCAAAATCCTGACCCAGATTCCCGCCGGTCAGATGGGCAGCCCCGACGACATCGCCGCCGCCGTCCTGTATCTGTCCAGCCCCGCCGCTGGATATGTCACCGGGGCCACATTGCACGTCAATGGCGGCATGGCGATGGTGTAATTTGGTGTCCCCCACGGCCTTGCGCGCATGAAAACGTGCGAAATCGGTTGCATGGGGGGGCATCAGTGCTATATCCGGCGTCAGCAGCAGGGGAACCGCCCTGCGCCAGTCGGGTTTATGACTTGGCTTTGATTGGGCGGATGCCCGCGAGAATGAGGATATGACATGAGCGATATCGCTGATCGCGTGAAAAAGATCGTGGTTGAGCATCTGGGCGTGGAAGAGGACAAAGTGGTGGAATCCGCTTCGTTCATCGACGATCTGGGCGCAGACAGCCTCGACACCGTGGAACTGGTGATGGCTTTCGAAGAAGAATTCGGGATCGAAATCCCGGATGACGCAGCCGAAACCATCCAAACCGTCGGTGACGCGGTTAACTTTATCAAAGGCGCGGTCTGATCCAGCCTTTGCCAATGACGGCACAAACATACGGCGCCCCCGAAAGGGAGCGCCGTTTTATTTTGCCCTGATGTCGGGCGCGAGGGCGGGCGCGATTACGCGCCCAGACGTGCGTGAACCTCGTCCAGATCAACCGGACCCAGCGGCATTTTGTTATCCGGGTTGTCGAAATCGTAACGGAACAGTTCGAAATCGTCGCGATAGATTTCCCAGATCAGGTGCCGCGACAGATCGTCAAAATAGTCGCTGACCTTATGCGCGCGCTTGGGGCCGTGGCCTTCGGATTCGTTGAAGCGCGGCACGGTGGTCAGATCGACCTCGACCGGGGTTTCGGTGGCGTTCAGCACCTGCTGCATCCCGTCATTCAGCGATTCGGTCGCGAAAATCTGGTCATAGGTGCCGCCATTCACGATAAAGGTCGCGATATGGCCCGACATGGCCGACCAGTGAATGTCCGGGTCCATCGGCTTGCGAAACCGGATGGTGTCGCGCGCGAACAGCAAAAACCGGCGAAAGCTGGCGATCTGGTCAAATTCAAACCCGTTTTCCGCGCTGCCCACGTCGATGCCGTATTCCTGAATCAGCTGCGGCACCAGATTGTGCCGATACCGGCGGCCATTGCGCTGAATCCCGGCGATCTTGTCGAAAAACGACGACAGGATGCGGGTATAGGGGTTGCGCACGCAGGTAAAGGCCAAGGCCTCGTGTCCCTGAACGGCGCGGGCGATGGGGTCGTGGCTGCGATCCTGCGCCCATTTGTGGATGCCATCCTGTGCGTCATGGATGTCACCATCAAAGAAACGGCCATGATCCGAATAGAACATGATCTGGCCGATGGTCGAACAGGCGCATTTGGGAACAACACGATACATCATGCTGTTGCTTTCAGTCATCCAAACGCCGGGAAAGCCCATTTTCAAAACCTTACTTGGGAAATCGTCTGCTGCGGATAGTGTAAAACATTTCTTTAAGTCAACGCAAAATCATGTCAACAGTGCCGCCGCAGATGGAGTGAACGGCAGTCCTATGGCGAATATCGCGTTTCTTTTGCTGACCCACAAAGACCCCGACGGCGTGATCGCGCAGGTCGGGCAGCTGACCGCTGCGGGCGATTTTGCCGTGGTGCATTACGATCGCCGCGCGCCTGCGGCCGATTATCAGCGTCTGGTTGACGGATTGGCGGGCAATCCCTCTGCTGTGGTGCTGAACCGGCGGCTGAAATGTGGCTGGGGCGAATGGTCGCTGGTGGATGCCAGCCTGCGGATGCTGCGCCGCGCCGAAGAGGCATTCCCGCAGGCGACGCATTTCTATCTGATGTCGGGCGATTGCCGGCCCATCAAAACCGCCGAATACGCCAAGGGGTTTCTGGACGCCAATGACTGCGACCAGATCGAATCCTTTGACTTCTTTAACAGCGGCTGGATCAAAACCGGCCTGCGCGAAGAGCGGCTGATCTACCGCTATTGGTTCAACGAACGCACGCAGGCGCGGCTGTTTTATGCCAGTTTGGCCGTGCAGCAGCGGCTGGGCCTGACACGGGCGGTGCCGGACAATCTGGCCGTCATGATCGGGTCGCAATGGTGGTGTCTGCGCCGCCAGACCGTTGAATCGGTGCTGGAGCTGATTGATTCCCGGCCCGAGATTCTGGCTTTCTTCCGCACCACCTGGATCCCGGATGAGACGTTTTTTCAAACGCTGGTCGCGCATGTTGTGCCATCCGATCAGATCATGCGGCGCAGCCCGACATTCCTGATGTTCACCGATTACGGGATGCCGGTGAATTTCTATGACGATCATCTGGATTTGCTGATGCGGCAAAGCCATCTGTTCGCCCGCAAAATCAGCCCCGAGGCCAAGCGCCTGCACGCCACCTTAGGAAAAATCTGGCCGGAAACGGGGCAGAGCTTTAGCGTCACCGATGACGGCGTGCGGATGTTTCATTACCTGACCGGGCGGGGGCGGGTCGGGGGCCGTTACGCTCCGCGCATCTGGCAGGCGGGAACCAGTGCGGGCCGCAACCGCGTGGTGCATCTGATCGTGGCAAAAAAATGGCATGTCGCCAAACGCCTGACTGCGGCAATTCGCCAGCATACCGATATTCCGGCACTGGATTACATCTTTAACGAAGATCACGCGGGCCTGCCCGATCTGGGCGGCATCGGATCCAGCGTGGTGAAACGCGAACGCCATCGTAAGGCGCTGTTGGGGCTGTTGTTTGAACATTACGACCGGCGGCATCTGGTGCTGTGCGTGGATCCTTCGGCGTTGTCTCTGATCCGGGATTTTGTCGATGACCGGTCAGAGACGCGGATTTTGTTCGTCGATACGCCGTTCACCGACGACTATATTCTGGGCCATATGCAGCGTATTGGCCTGATCGCGGATGCCACGCCCGATAATGTGGTGCAGAGCCTGCTGCCCGTCATGCGCGCGCAATTGCAGGCCGAGGCTGAATCGCTGCACGATCAGGGCTTTCAGCATTTCGCCACCCTTGGCGACGATAACCACGGCGCAAATCAGCGCGCGATTGCGCAGTTTCTGGATGTATCCGACGAACAGGCGGGCCATATTGCGAACACGCCGCATCTGTTTGCCGATTAAAAGGAACCGACCATGCCCCTGACCTATGACGACAGCAACATCTTTGCCCGCATCCTGCGCGGCGAAATTCCCTGCGACCGGGTGGCGGAAAACGATCACGCCCTGGCGTTTCGCGACATCGCGCCCAAACGCCCGGTGCATGTGCTGGTGATCCCCAAGGGCGCTTATGTCAGCTTTGACGATTTCGCGGCCAATGCGTCTGCGGATGAGGTGACGGGGTTCATGCGTCTGTGCGCGCAGGTCTGCGCGGAAACGGGCGTCGGTCTGGCGGATGGCGGGCAGGGGTTCCGCGCGATCACCAATGCTGGCGAACATGGCGTGCAAGAGGTGCCGCATTTCCACCTGCATATCTTGGGCGGGCAGGTCGTGGGGCCGATGCTGTCGCGGTAACGGGGTTTTCGGCGGGAAAAAGGTCCACTGGACCTTTTTCTGAACCGCCTCACCCCGGGATATTTATGCACAGAAGATAAAGCGTGCGCTTAGCGCCGGGTCAGTTCGACGAACACGTCCTCTAGGTCCGGTTGTTCGCTGGCCACGTCCAGCATCGGCACATTCCCGCCCCGCAGCGCGTCGATGATCTGGTCGGCCCGGATGCGCGACGGGGGATAGCTGACGGCCAGCCGCCCATCCGCGCGCCAATCTGCTGTGACTCCGCTGGGCAGGACGGGCAGATCGCAGCGTCCGCCCGTATCCACCACCAGCGTTTTGCCATCGGTCCGGTGCAGCAGCGATTCGGTCGTGTCGCGCACCAAGAGGTTGCCCCGGTCGATAATCGCGATTTCGTCGCACATATCCTGAGCTTCTTCCAGATAATGCGTGGTCAGAATGATGGTCATGCCCTGTTCATTCAGCCGCCGCACATTCGCCCACAGCATGTTGCGCAGCGTAATATCGACCCCCGCCGTCGGTTCGTCCAGCACCAGAATCTGCGGGCGATGCACCAAGGCTTTGGCCAACAGCAGCCGCCGCTTCATCCCGCCCGACAGGCTGCGGGCATAGGCATTGGCCTGTTCGGTCAGGCCGACCAGCTCCAGCAACTCATCCGTCCAGCGTTCGGGCTTTGGCACGCCATACAGCCCTGCCTGCACATTCAAACTGGCCCGCGGGGTAAAGAACGGGTCCATGTTCAGTTCCTGCGGCATCACCCCGATGGCCGCGCGCGATTGGCGCGGGTTCACATCCTGATCAAAGCCCCAGATCGTCACCCGCCCGGCGGTTTTGTTCACCAACCCGGCCAGAATATTGATCATCGTCGATTTGCCCGCGCCATTCGGCCCCAGCAGCCCGAAAATGCTGCCCGCGGGGATGGTCAGATCGACGCCCTTCAGCGCCTCTTTCGCGGGGGCGTTGCCTTGGGCGGCATAGGTTTTGCGCAGACCTGATATTTCAATGGCGTTTGGCATGGCGGCGGTCCTGAAATGCTTGCAAGCGCGGGCGGCGCTGCGTTATTGGAGTTAGACCAGATGATGCCAGCCGCCACAAGAAGGCCCGCCATGACGCAAATGACCCCTACCGCCCCCGCGACGCAAACCGTGACCAGCTGGCGCGTGGCCTGTGATGGCGACGACGTGGCCGGCATGGGCCATCCGCGCGTCTGGCTGTCGCTGTCGCGCGACAGTGGACAGGTGGAATGTGGCTATTGCGGCAAACGATTCGTGATCGACCGCGACCACGCGCACGACGATCACTGATCCGGGCGCTGATTCGCCTCTGACCCTCCGTCGCCCTTTCATCTTGGCCCAAATATCCCGGGGGTGAGGCGCGGAACGCGCCGAGGGGGCTGGCCCCCTCACCCGCTCACCGACGCGGCAAAACGCCCTTGCGGTGCGCCATGCGTGATTGCTAACACAGATCATCCATCACGAACCAAGGCCGCACCATGATCTGGGACACCATCATACAGATGCCAAACGCGCATTTGCTGGCCTTTATCACCGGCGGGCTGGTGTTGAACTTTGCCCCCGGTCAGGATGTGTTTTTCGCCAGTGCCTGCGGGATTCAGGGCGGCGTGCGGGCGGGGGCCTTGGCGGGCTTGGGCGTCGGTCTGGGGGTGTTGCTGCATGTGGCACTGGCGACGGCGGGCTTGGGGGCCTTGGTCGCCGCGCATCCCGGCGCGATGACGGTGATCAAATATATCGGCGCGGGCTATCTGTTGTTTCTGGCGTGGAAGTCTTGGACCGCTGGCCCCGTTGATCCGCAGGCGCGGGGCAGCGTGCGGACATGGAACATCCTGCGCCGTGGGTTTTTGTCCAATGCCCTGAACCCCAAGCCCGTTCTGTTTTTTCTGGCGTTTTTGCCGACATTCACCAATCCTGACTGGGGGCCGGTCTGGCAACAGGTGCTGTCGCTGGGCTTGATCTTTGCCTTGACCGGAACGCTGGTGACGATGGGTTATGGCGTTGTGGCCGGATTGGCGGGGCAGGTCATCGGCCCGCGTCTGGGGCTGGTCAACAAAATCGCCGCCGTCATGTTCGCCGGTCTGGCCATCCGTCTGGTGGCGCGGTGAGCGGGTTTGTCTATACCCCCCCGTCCGACGCGCCGGATGTGATCCACGCCGATGATCAGGTGCTGGTCGTGAACAAACAATCCGGCCTGTTGTCCGTGCCGGGGCGGGGGGATGACCGCGCCGATTGCCTGATCGCGCGGCTGCGGGGGGCCTTTCCCACGGTGCTGCTGGTGCATCGGCTGGATTTGGACACCTCGGGGGTGATGGTGTTCGCGCTGACCCCTCATGCGCAGCGCCACCTGTCCCGCCAGTTCGAGGAACGCCAGACCAAAAAGGTGTATATCGCGCGCGTCGCGGGCCGGATGGAACCAGAAACGGGTCGGGTGGATTTGCCGCTGATCGTGGACTGGCCCAACCGGCCCCGGCAAAAGGTGTGCCACGACACGGGCCGTCCGGCGCAAACCGATTGGCGGGTGATGCGCGCCAATGATGACGAAAGCCGCGTGCGCCTGATGCCGATTACCGGGCGCAGCCATCAGTTGCGGGTGCATATGGCGCAAAGCGGGCATCCGATTTTGGGCGATCCGCTGTATGCGACCGGCGCGGCGGCGGATCATCCGCGCCTGATGCTGCACGCCGAAAGCCTGCGTTTCCGCCACCCCGACAGCGGGGTGACGCAGACCTATTCCGCGCCGGTGCCGTTTTAATCGGCCGCGATTCCGTCAGGCCGACCCACCAGAACAAAGCGCAGCTTGCCCGCATCCAGCAGGCGGGCCGCCACGCGGGCCACGTCATCGGCGGTCACGGCCATCACCTGATCGTTGCGGGTGTTGACGTAATCGGCGGGCAGGCCGATCATCTGCATCCCCGACAAAATCCCCGCGATCCGGCGGTTGCCGTCGAACCGCAGCGCGTAATCGCCGGTCAGATAGGTTTGCGCATCGGCCCGTTCCTGTTCAGAGATGCCGTCCGCCATCCGGTCCCATTCGGCGCGGATCAGGTCAACGACCTGCGCGGCGGTCTCGTTTGCGGTCGCTGTGTTGCCCTGCCACATCTGGCCATATTGCGCGTTCGACAGCCCCGTGCCGATGCCATAGGTCAGGCCGCGTTTTTCCCGCACCTCATCCATCAGGCGGGAACTGAAGCCGCCGCCGCCCAGCACATGATCCGCGATCATGGCGGGGAAATAATCGGGGTCCAGAATTGGCAGACCTGCCCCGGCAAAGGAAATCAGCGTTTGCGGGCTGTCCCAGTCGATCACAGTAACGCCGCCGGTCAGGGCCAGCTCGGCCTGTTCGGGCAGGGGCGCGCCGGTTTCGGGCAAATCGCCCAGGATGCGGTCGATCAGCCGGCCCAGATCGTCCGCGTTAATATCGCCCGCCGCACCGATATAGATCCGGTCGCGGGCCAGAACGCGGTCTTTGGCGGTGCGCAGATCATCGACGGTCAGCGCGGCCACGGATTCCGCCGTGCCGTTAATGGATGTGGCATAGGGGTGGTCGCCCCAAGCCTGCCGGGCCATCTCGCGCGCGCCAATGGCGCGGGGGTTGGTCGCGTCGGACCGGATCGCGGCCTGAACCTGCGCGCGCACACGTTCCACGGCGTCGTCATC
This sequence comes from Paracoccus sp. (in: a-proteobacteria), assembly GCF_030538495.1. Classification (GTDB taxonomy): domain Bacteria; phylum Pseudomonadota; class Alphaproteobacteria; order Rhodobacterales; family Rhodobacteraceae; genus Paracoccus. The sequence goes on along the minus strand of NZ_JAUNTW010000013.1, from coordinate 7,073 downwards.
GAACCGGGGTTCGGTCAGCGCCTGCGCCAGCAAATCGGCGGATGCGTCACGATGTTCGGTCAGGGCGCGAAACCCCACCGACACGGAATCCGCGCCTGCGTCAAAGGTGATCTGCGCGCCCAGATCCTGCATTGCGGTTGCGAATTGGGTGGCGTCGCGGTCGGCGGCGCCTTCGTCCAGCAGCGCGGTCATCAGGGTGATCGCCCCGCGCGCATCCGGGGCGTCCAGACTGGCCCCGCCCGCGAATTGAATATTCACCGCGACAAAGGGGATGCTGTCATCCTGCACCAGCCACGCCCGGATGCCGCCCGGCGACGTGACCTGTTGAATATCAATCGCCCAAACCGGGGCCGCGATCAGCGTGGCGATCAGGGTAAATGTTGCGCGGATCATGGTTGCACCTGTTCGGTTGGGGCGGGCAGCAGCCAGCCGGTGACATGGCCCGTCTGGCCCAGCACATCGCGCGCCGCCGTCATCACATCATCGGCGGTCACATCCGCCAAAATCTGCGGCCAGTCGGCCACGTCCTGCACGGACAGCCCCGTGGTCAGGCCCTGCCCGTAATCATAGGCCCGCCCCCGCGCCGAATCGCGTTCATAGATTTGCGCGGCGCGGATGCGGGTTTTGATCCGTTCCAGATCATCGGCACTGGGACCGGTTTTCAGAAAATCCGCGATCACCTGATCCATGGCGGATTCGGCCTGTTCGGGCGTCACGCCATCAGCAGGGGCCAGCCCCAGCACAAAGGTGGTCGGGTCCAGCGACAGCCCGTCATAGCTGGCCCCCGCGAACAGCGTCGTTCCCGCCAGCGTCAGCCTCTGCCCAAAAACGGATGTCTGCGACGACCCGCCCAGCAATTCCGCCAGCACCGTCAGCGCGGCGGCGGTTTTCTGATCGCCCGCGCGGCGTTCGGGCGCGTGATAGGTGCGCGTCATTTGCGGCTGCGGAACGCGGGGGTCGGTCATCTCCATCCGGCGCGGGCTGCGCTGCGGCGGCTCTTGGGGGCGCAGGCGCGGGGCGGTCTCCGCCGCCGGGATCGGGCCGTAATATTCGGTCGCCAGTTCCCGCGCGCGTTCCGGCGTCACATCGCCCGCAATCACCAGAACGGCGTTGTTCGGGGCATAATGCGCGTCATACCATGCCAAGGCATCATCCCGCGTCAGCGCCGCGATTTCGTCGCGCCAGCCGATGATCGGGCGACCATAGGGGTGGTTGTAATAGGTGGCGGCGTTGCGTTCTTCGGCAAAGAGCGCGCGGGGGTCGCTGTCGATGCGCTGCGCCCGTTCCTCTAACACGACCTGACGTTCGGCCTGCCAATCATCGTCGGAAATGCGCAGATTGGCCATACGGTCCGATTCCATGCGCATGATCAGCGGCAGGCGATCCGATGCAATCCGTTGAAAATAGGCGGTGTAATCCCAACTGGTGAACGCATTATCGCTGCCGCCATTGGCGGTCACGACGCGGGACAATTCGCCGGGGGCCATGTCATCGGTGCCTTTGAACATCAGATGTTCCAGATAATGCGCAATGCCGGATTTACCCGGTGCTTCATCGGCGGCACCGATGCGATACCAGACCATTTGCACCACGACCGGGGCGCGGTGATCGGAAATCACCACGGTTTCCAATCCGTTGGGCAGGGTGAAATGCGTGATGTCATCGGGCAGATCGGCCCAAACCGGCAGGGCGGTCAGCGCGATTGCGGCGGTCAGAAACGGGCGCATGGGGTTCTCCTTTGGGCGGGAAACTGGCCTGCCCGGCGTCCGGGTGCAAGCCACGGTGCCGTTACCGCACGATCAGCCGGGTTCCCGGGGCGGCGCGGGCGGCGATCCAGATCAGATGCGGGCGGGCAAAGGCGATGCAGCCTTCGGTTCCGAAACGCGGGCGGCGCCATTGGTGCAAGAATATCGCGCTGCCCCACCCCGGCACGGCATCGGGCCAGTTCCAGTCGGTCGTCAGGATCACGTCATATAACGGATCGGCGCGGCGCAGGCGTTCATGGCTGGCCGTCATCGGCGCGCGGGCATGGAGGTTATAGGCCGGATGCCCCGGATCGTCGCACCACAGATCCCCCGGCCCGATGGCCCGCGCCCAAGGTGCAGGCGCGGCCAGCCGGTCCGCGCGATACCACAGCCCGGTGATGATATGAGTGCCTGAGGGGGTGGCGTGGTCGCCTTCGCGTTTCGTGGCGGTCACACCGGCCTTGCCGATGCTGCACGGAAAAACGCGGCCCTGAAACCGGACGCCCTGCGGAGTCAGCACCAGATCGCGCGGCGTCACAGCAGATGCCCCGATTTCGCGGCCTTGGTGTCCAGATAGCCCGTATTATGCGGGTTACGCGCCGTCACCAGCGGCACCCGTTCGGTCACAGCGATGCCGTGGCTGGCCAGCATCGCGACCTTACGCGGGTTGTTGGTCATCAGCCGCGCCGCGTCAAAGCCCAGCCGCCGCAGCAGCCCCGCGCCGATGCGGAAATCGCGTTCGTCGTCTTCGAAGCCCAGCCGGTGATTGGCCTCGACCGTGTCAAAGCCCTGATTTTGCAGGTCATAGGCCCGCATTTTATTGGCCAGCCCGATGCCGCGCCCCTCTTGGTTCAGATATAGCAGCACTCCGGCCCCGGCCTGCCCCATGGCGTTCAACGCGGCGTGCAGTTGCGGGCCGCAATCGCATTTCAGGCTGCCCAGAACGTCGCCGGTAAAGCAGGCCGAATGAAGCCGCGCCAGAACGGGGGCGTCGCGTGGGGGGGCTCCGATCTCAACTGCGTAATGTTCCGCGCCGCCATCATCAGGGCGAAAAATGTGCAGCCGCGACCGTTCGGCGGCCGCCAGAGGCAACCGCGCCGCCGCGACCGGGACCAGTGCCGCCGTGGTGGCCAGTTGTGCCAGAACCGGGCCGGGCTCCAGCCGCGTCAGCCCCGGCGCATCACCCGCCACCATCAGCACCGCAGGCAGCAATTGCGCCGATTTCGCCAAGGCAACCGCCGCCCGATGCGCGGTCGTATTGCCGCCCCGCAGTGTTGCCAGCGGTCCTTTCATCGGGGTCATCAGATCACCCGCCGGGTCCGACAACGCCCGCAGCGCCGCCAGATCCGCGTCGTCGGACACCGCGACCCGCGCCAGATCGCCGTCATAGGCGCGCGCCTTTAACGTTTCCGCCCGGCGCGCGGTCAGGACCAGCACCGGCGTCCCCATGGCGCGCATCGCCGCCAGCCGATCCGGCGTCAGCGTTTCAACCGCCGCCGCGATCGAACCGCCGATCACCACCGGCAGACCCATGCGCATATCCCCCCGCGCGCGGGCAATTGTTTCAGCAAGCGTCGGAATCAGGGTCATTTTCGCGCCTTTTTGAAACAATCTGAAACATATCGCCCCGTTCTGACAACTGCGCGTGAGAATGGGCCTAACCCGCTGGCGTCGCCGCCGCAACTGCGCCAGTTTTCCGCCAAGACATAAAGGAGAGCAACATGCCCGGACTGAAAAAAATCCTGCTGGTCGATGACGAAGACGACCTGCGCGAGGCTTTGGCCGAACAACTGGTTGCGACCGATGATTTCGACGTGACCGAGGCCGGCAGCGGCGCCGCCACGGTCGAGGCGGTGAAGAACACTCTGTTCGATCTGGTGATTCTGGATGTGGGCCTGCCCGACACCGACGGGCGCGAATTGTGCAAAAAGCTGCGCAAGCTGAACGTCAAATGCCCCATCGTGATGCTGACCGGCCATGACACCGACGCCGACACCATTCTGGGTCTGGATGCGGGCGCGAATGATTACATCACCAAACCGTTCAAATTCCCGGTTCTGCTGGCCCGCCTGCGCGCTCAGTTCCGCGCGCATGAACAATCCGAGGATGCGATTTTCCAATTGGGGCCGTATACGTTCAAACCCGCGATGAAGCTGCTGGTGGACGCCAAGGACCGCAAAATCCGCCTGACGGAAAAGGAAACCAACATCCTGAAATTCCTGTATCGCGCGCAAGATGGCGTCGTCGCCCGCGATGTGCTGCTGCACGAGGTTTGGGGGTATAACGCCGGTGTCACCACGCACACGCTGGAAACCCACATCTATCGCCTGCGCCAGAAAATCGAACCCGATCCCAGCAATGCCCGCCTGCTGGTGACGGAATCGGGCGGCTATCGTCTGGTTGCGTAACGAAACGGCCCGCCTTTGGCGGGCTGTTTTCGTTTTGGGTCGGGTGTAGGCGGCGTCTGGCGGGCGCAGGCGGTATGTGCTAAGCTCATGAACATGTTAGAGCAAATCGGGCAAAATATCAGGGTGGGATAAGGCGGCGGAATGAATTGGTTTGGTCAGATTTTGTTCGTGGTGATCGGCTATCTGGTGGTCGGATCGCTGATGCAGTGGATCTTTGGCGGGCAATGGTTTCCGCCGTTGTCGCCTTGGAATGAATGAAACAGTGCGTCGCCGGGTAACTTTCCCCGGCCTGTGCGTCACCCCGGACGGCTGAAACGCTGCTGGGTGGCTCAGGACGATTGGTGGCGTCGATCCGGTCCGCCGCGCCCAGCCCGCCAGATCGCACCCCGCCCGCAATGCGGCAACGGCCCAAGGCTGGTATGATTGGGGGTCATTTATCAGATCGCATGACGACCGGCACCATCTTGGCGGGGTCTGCCCCCCGCTGAGCCGAGTGGTTTCGCCGATGTGGCAGGGCTGTTCGCGCGCGGTCTGTTGCGCTTGGCGTAACAAACGCGCCCCCGCCCGCCACACGCAACCCGTGCCATATCCCCCAAACCCCCTTGCCCCGTTGTCGACAATCCGCGACAGAACCCGGCAGAGCGTTCGGGGGGCGATATGGATCTGACGATGGTGGCGGCTTTTTGGGTGGTGTCGCTGGCCTTGGCGATGACGCCGGGGGCGGATTGGGCCTATACCATCAGCGCGGGGTTGCGGGATCGTGCGATTGCGCCGGCGCTGACGGGGATGATGCTGGGCTATACCGTCATCACGCTGGTTGTGGCGGCGGGGGTGGGGGCGGTTGTCGTGCGTCATCCGGCGATTTTGGGCGCGATGACGGTGCTGGGTGCGGGCTATCTGGTGTGGCTGGGTGTGGGCGTGCTGCGCCATCCGCCGCAGGTGCAGGCCGCAGGCGACGCGGGGTCGCCCCGCCAATGGCTGCTGAGGGGCATCTTTATCAGCGGCCTGAATCCCAAAGCGCTGCTGTTGTTTCTGGCTCTGCTGCCGCAATTCACCAATCTGGCGGCGGGCTGGCCGGTGGGGGCGCAAATCGCGGGCCTTGGCGCGTTGCATATGCTGAATTGCACGCTGGTGTATCTGGCCGTGGGGATCAGCGCGCGCGCGGTCCTGCGCAGCCGCCCCATTGCTGCGCGCCGCGTCAGTCAGGCGTCGGGCATCGCGATGATCGTGATTGCGGGGGTGGTGCTGGCCGATCTGGTGATGTGATGTTCGGCGGCGTGATTTTTTTCACCGTCCCCGGAACCACCCCGCCGCGCCCGCGTTAACCATCCGAAGCCCAGTGGTCGGTGGACGCGGCCACATCCCTCCCTCCTCTCTGATAGCCCCCGGCGTTTTCCCGCGCCGGGGGTTTTCCGTTCAGCCCCGGCCCGTTACCCCCGCCCGTGGGGTTCGGACCAGTCCAGCACCGGGCCGATTGGCACGATGCGATGCGGGTTCACCGTGTCGTGGCTGTAATAATAATGCCGGGTGATGTGGGACCAGTGGATCGTGTCGGCGACGCCGGGCGTCTGATACACATCCCGCGCCCATGCCCACAGATTCGGGTAATCCACGATCCGCGCGCGGTTGCATTTGAAATGCGTGTGATACACTGCGTCAAAGCGCAAAATCGTGGTGAACAGGCGAATATCGGCCTCGGTCAGCTGATCGCCGGTCAGGTAACGGTGGCGGGACAGGATCCCCTCGATCCAGTCCAGACTGTCGAACAGCGGATGTATGGCCTTATCATAGGCCGCCTGAGTCGTCGCAAAGCCTGCTTTATACACGCCGTTATTTACGGTGTCATAAATGCGGTCGTTCAGCGCGTTGATCGCATCGCGCAGCGGTTCGGGGTAAAAATCCCGGTCATTTCCGGTCAGCCCGTCAAAGGCCGAATTGAACATGCGGATAATGTCGGCGCTTTCGTTTGATACGATGGTGTCGCGGGTTTTGTCCCACAGGATCGGCACCGTCACGCGCCCCGACGCATCGGGTTTGGCCCGCAGATAGACCTGACGCAGAAAATCATAGCCGAACAGATCATCCCCCGTCGCGCCGTCATCATCGCGTTTGAACGTCCAGCCATCGTCCAGCATGTCGGGATGCACGGCGGACATGGTGATGTGGTCGGTCAACCCCTTGAGCGCGCGAAAGATCAGCGTGCGATGCGCCCAAGGGCAGGCATGGCTGACATACAGATGGTAACGCCCGCTTTCGGCGGGAAAACCGTCATCGCCGGATGGTCCCGCCGCGCCGTCCGGCGTCACCCAATTGCGGAATTTCGACGTGTCGCGGACAAATTCGCCATCCGCCGCGTCGGTGTCATACCATTCATTGCGCCATTCGCCGTTGACCAATTGACCCATGTTTTCCGTCCTTTGATGGTTTTTCTGACCCTAACCTGATCTTAGGCGCGGCACGCTCACGAATCCGTGATTGAATAAAAGTTAAGCCCCTGCGTAGCCCCAATACGATCAGCAAGATCGTGACAAAGGGGAATGAACATGCTTAAGACACTGGGAATTGCCGCTGTGATGGCAATGGTGGCGGGCGGCGCTATGGCGCAGTCGGCTGAAAAACAAATCCGGTCGCAACTGCGCGATCAGGGGTTCCGCAACGTCCAGATCGACCGCGATGACGGCAAGATCAAGGTCGAGGCACGTCGCGGCAACCAGCGGGTTGAGCTGTCCTTTGACGCCAAAACCGGGCGTCTGGTGGATCAGCGCAGCACGAACGACCGCCGCAGCCGGTCGGATTCGAACAGCTCATCGAACTCCAGCTCGAACAGTTCGTCGAACAGCTCGTCGAACTCCAGCACCAACAGTGAGTACTTCTGCTCTTCGAACTCCAGCTCGCACAGCTCGACGAACAGCTCATCGCA
>NZ_JAUNTW010000027.1 GCF_030538495.1 Paracoccus sp. (in: a-proteobacteria) | reverse complement strand
ATCGGCGTTCTGAATTTCATTGCGCCCGCTGCCGATCAAGGCCTTGTCCATGATGGTGTTGCCTTCGAGGAGCAGCTCCGTCGCCCGCAACTTGGCGTAGCTGCTGGGCGTTTTGCCGCTGCCATCGGCGGCGATCATATCCAGCAGCGACACCTGATTGCCCGCCTGCGCGCGCACCAGAAAGCCAGCCTTGGCCCCCTTTTTCAGGTCCGCAATCGCGGTTTCCTGCGTGGTGACCTTCGCGGTTGTGTCTGTCAGGTCTTTATCCTGCACCTCGACCCAGCGATCCACGGACCAGCGGTGCAGGCGGTTGTCGGGGATGCGCACCCACAGATCGCCCGTGACCAGATCGTCACGATCCGGCACGGCGCGACCCCAAAATGACCGGTTGCGGGATTTCAGGGACGTGTCGGTGACGTCAACCCACGCGCTGCCAGACCAGCGGTGCATCGTATTGCCGTTGGTGTCGATCCACAGATCGCCCGTGACCCGGCCCTCGGCCTCGGGCGCCTGCGCCTGACGGAAAATGCTGGGCTTGGTGTTGACGGTGGCGCTGACGGTATTCAGTCGCGTGGACAGGGCCGTATTGGCGTTTGACCGCGTCGTCGCCTCGGCGGTGATGGCGGATTCGGCTTTTTCGAACCGGGACACAATATTTTGTTTGTAGATCGTCATTGCCTGATCGTCCGCCAGTTTCGCGGCCTCGATCTTTTGGATGCGGGCCAGCAATTGCTGGTCGATCCGCGTAACGGCGACATTGTCGATCACCAGAGGGTTGTTGGAAAACACCCGCCAGCGGGCCTTACCAACCCCTTCAGGTGGGGTCAGTTGCCCGCTGCCTGTGCGCATCTCGGCGGTGTCGGGCAGGCGCGCGGCCAGACGTTCGGTGCCGATGGTCGCGCCGTCCGCGTCATAAAACTGCACCCGGACGCTGGCCCCATCGCCCTGATAATCCAGCCGCCATTGCAGCATCTCGCCCGGCGTAAATACGACGTCGAACTCCTGACCCAGCCGGGTGGCGACATGCGCCTGACCATCGGTCACGGTCGCGGTGCCGTGGGTCCAGCCGGTCAGACCGTCGGCAAAATCGCCATTGCTGATCAGATTGCCGGACAGCGCGGCGGCGGTGATTTCGTCAATCCGCGCCTGAATTTGGCCGAATTCGCTTTGCAATTCGACGGTCACGTCTCGGATGCCGTTATCGGTGTAATCCCTTGCATCCCTGCGCGCGGTGTCGATTTTGCCCAGCAGATCGTCGACATCGTCACCCAGCCCTTTGACCGCCGCGTCCAGATCGGTGCGCAGAGTGATGGCCCGCTGCTGCGCGTCCGCCGCCGTCGCGGCGGCCTGATCCGCAATCGCCCGATCCTGCGCCAGTTTTTGCTGCAGTGTCTCCGAAAAATCCGACGGCTCGATGCGGATATCGGGCGCGACAAAATCCGTCCAGCCGGTCCAGACCGTGCGGCGCGGCGCGACCAGACGGCCACGGGCTTGCATCGCTGCGCCGGGCAGGATGCCTTGGGTGACCAGCACCCCGCCCGCCGCGACGTCATGGGCGGTCC
>NZ_JAUNTW010000026.1 GCF_030538495.1 Paracoccus sp. (in: a-proteobacteria) | reverse complement strand
TCATTGTGCCACGCGTTTTCGGCGTGGAGGCGCGCCTGCGGGTCCATGCCGTCGAGTGCGGGTTGCAGGCTGTCGGGAATATCGCCGCGCATCATCTGGCGGATTTCATTCTCGGGCAGCAACTGACCTTCGATAATGGCCCCGATCAGGCGGGTTTTTGAGAGACTGGCGGCCTCTCGCGCCTCGCGCAGTGCAGCGGCTTGCCAGCCGGGTCGGGGCTGCAATGCGCCGTCAACGACGACCTTGTGCGACAGGTCGATCTGGTCGCCCTCGATTTCGATGTAATCGCCGTCCGCACCATCAACCGGCGCGGACGTAGTATAAAGAATATCACCGACATCGTTATAATAAACGAACATCATTGCCCCATTTTGTAGAAAAGATAATCAATTTCGCGGTCATTGTGGTGTCCGTCACGCAGATAGGTGGGCGTTTCGCTGGCCAGAAAAACAACTGGCAAACCATAATAAACTTGCGTCTCAATGCCCGGCCCGATCCGCAAAACGCCCAAATCAACATTGCGGCGGTGCCGGTCCCACAGAATCCACAAGCCTGCACCGTGCGGGGGAAAAGTGAAGTTGTGACCTCTTTTAAGAATTGTCCCCTGATCTGTCGGCAAAATCGGCAACACATCGGCATCCACCGTCCCATCGGACAGCTCCAAACTGTATTGCATCGCGCCGTCGCCGCCACGGCCCGCCTGCCAGTGCGCGGCCTGACCGCCGACGCCCCGTTCAAACACGATGTTCGGCGCGGTTAGCCCTGAAATATCAAAACGCTCGACAATCCGAACCCGGCCCGCGCGCCCGCCGTGGCCGCCTCGCTTTGCGCCGCCGCCACCACTGCCCAGACGACCCGGCCCGCCGGAACTGCGCCCCGGTTTCCGCCCGCGCCCGCCGCCTTCGGCAAAAATGGACGGACGCCCTCGCGTTTGCGGCCAGACAGCCTCGCCGCCTGCGCCCCCTGCAGCCGTCCATGTCCGCACCACGCGTGTTCCGTCGCGCAGGGTCACCGTGGTCGCGGTGCCGTCACCACCGGGGCCGTCTTCATGGTGGCCGCCACCGCCCCCACCCCCGACGATAGAAACGCTGATGCTTTTTGATCCTGCGGGAATCGTGATCGTCCGCGACGGTCCGCTGATGATTTCCGGCGGCTTGAGACGACCGAAATTCCGGCGGAATTTTGCGTTTGTCAGCACAAAACGGTCGTCGCGCAAATCCATTTCCTGCCGCGTCCCCTTTTCAGAGGTGCGCGTGACGGTAAACTGGAAATTGCCTTCGTTCGGACTGCCGAAATAAATTCCGTCCGACATATCCGAATGGCCGTATTTCAGCGCTCGCAACGCGCCCCCCGGCCCAATGGTCGCCATATTATCGATATCGATTTCGCCCAGCCGCGCCGCCAGAGCCGACAACTCCTCCACGCCGACGATGCGACCGGCGTCGATCACGACCGCCCCGCCGGGGGCATAGGGCGACGGCAAGGTTTCGCTCTCGGTCACACGCTCCAATTGCGGCTGATAGACCAGCAGGCGCGCCGCAGCCTCGGCCTCGGATTGCATTTCGAACCGACACTGGGCGTAAACCG
>NZ_JAUNTW010000012.1 GCF_030538495.1 Paracoccus sp. (in: a-proteobacteria) | reverse complement strand
TCCTAACTTTTTTCAGCGCCCCATCACAGAAGCAACCAGCCATCAAGGCAACCAATCCAGCGACCCGCGCCGTCTCGGTGAAGGCGTATCTAAGCGGCAGAGATCAGCGGTGCAAGAGAAAAATGACAGAAACATGAAAGAAAATGGTAAGGGACTGATTTTATTATGGCTTTATACACCCCAAAACACTCCGCGCGCCATAAAGCTGTCATAAATCCAGACATATGCCCACGAGTCGCACAGAATCACCAAAGCCAGTGTTCGCTTTTATCGAACGATTGGCTGCTTGTCGTTCGTCAAACTCACCCCACCTTACCCCCAAAGGGCGTAACCCGCCCCACAGGAGCCTAAAATGCGCAGAATCATAGAAACCACCACCGCGCCGCATGGTCATTGGGTTGGCGACGGTTTTCCCGTTCGGTCGCTGTTTTCGCCCGCTTCGGGGGCCGACACGACGCCGTTTTTGATGCTGGACTATGCCGGGCCGCATCATTTTGACCCTGCGACCACCCCGCGCGGCGTCGATGTTCACCCGCATAAGGGATTCGAAACCGTCACCATCGTGTATCAGGGCGAGGTGGAACATGGCGATTCGACCGGGCGCGGCGGCGTGATCGGGCCGGGGGATGTGCAATGGATGACCGCAGGCCGCGGCATCCTGCACAAAGAATTCCACAGTCCTGCCTTTACCGCCACGGGGGGCGATTTTGAAATGGTGCAGCTGTGGGTGAACCTGCCCGCGCGCGACAAAGACACTGCGCCCGGTTATCAGGGCATCCGCGACGCCGATATTCCGGTGGTGGATCTGCCGGGCGGGCGGCTGCGCGTGATTGCAGGGGATTACGGCGATGTGCAGGGGGCGGCGCGGACCTTTACCCCCATGGATGTGCTGGACCTGCGGCTGGATGCGGGGGCGGATACGGTTCTGACCCCGACGGATGGGCATAACGTCATCGTCGTGGCGCTGTCGGGCGATGTGACGGTGAACGGCACCCGCCTGACCGGCCCGGCAACCGCGCGGCTGTCGCGGGATGGCGGCGCGGTGCAGATTGCCGCAGTGAGCGATTCAAAGCTGCTGATCCTTGCCGGTCAGCCGATTGACGAACCCATCGCGGCCTATGGTCCGTTTGTGATGAACACCGACGCCGAAATCCGTCAGGCCATCACCGATTTTCGCGCCGGGGCGTTCGGCCAATTGTAACAATGGCGGCGGCGGGTCATCCGCCGCCCTGCCAACAAACACCACACCGTTTTTAGGTGCCGGCCGTCGGCCTTCACGGTATTGGGTCATGCTTAATCATTCGGTCACGTCAATTGGCCTCCAAAACACTGCCGAGAATCGCCGGACGGCTCAGGCCCATTTTACAAACGCGGATGGACGCCATTCGCGATGATGTTTGCGTGCGCCGGTCGTGATGCCCCTTATAGCTCGCAGATTTTCGGCACCTCGGAATGTATGATGTCGACGCACTCAGACATCGAGTATATCGCACAATGCTTCAAATTCTGCCCGGCGCGGACATGCTGACTTTCTCGATGCAACCACTCAAGATATTCTGAGCTTTCAACTTCCGAGAACAACCCTCCTGCTGGTGTCGCCGTCGTTAAATAGTCGCCCTCATCAATCATTCGCACGGCAAACGGGGTTGACGAGAAGGAAAATCTGAAGTTTCTGAATGTCGTCGGCACAGAAACATCTGTAAGCAATATCCTGAACCCCTCAAGATCGTAGTGCAGGCCAATGACGGCAACCAATCTTGGCAGCTCGAACGGCACAGGCAATATTCGATATGATCGTTGCATCATGATTAATACCTCATCGTAAATCCCGCGATCCAACCGACACTGCTTCTTCTGTGCCTAAATACTCATCTTTTGGGGCAACCCGTCAATCCGCCGCGACCTCGGCCAGAAAGGCGTCGCCGAATCGTTCGACCCGCTGATCCCCCATGCCGCCGATCCGCGCCAGCTGATCTAAGGTCGTGGGCTTGCGTTCCGCAATCGCGCGCAGGGTCGAATGGGTGCAGGATAACGGCTTTTCCGTGCCATCGGCCCCGCGCGACAGGCGGTTTTGCGCGGCCATCAGCCGGTCAAACAACGCGCCTTCGGCACGGCCCGCCAGCTTGCGCCGCGTGGGGTGCATGTCAGCCACATCGCCCGCAATGACCGACAAAAACGCCGCGCCATAGCTTTCCAGCTTTTTCGCCCCCACCCCGCCGATCCGCGCCATGGCGTCCAGATCGCCGGGGCGTTTTTCCGCCATTTCGATCAGGGTGCGGTCCGGGAAAATGACATAGGCGGGGACGCGCGCCGCCTCGGCCAAAGCGCGGCGCTTGGCCTTGAGCGCAGAGAGCAGCGGCTCGTCTTCTTCCGACACCTGCGTCTTTACCACATTGCCGCCCTTGGCGCGCAGGGTCACGTCATGGCGCAGCGTCACCGTTTCTTCGCCCCGCAAGACCGGATGGCCGGTTTCGGTCAGGAACAACGCGCCATGGCGTTCGGGGTCGGGGCGGCACAGATCCAGCCCCATCATCTGCCGGAAAATCGCCTGCCATTGCGGGCGGGAATGTTCGCGCCCCACGCCAAAGGTCGGCAATTGGTCATGCCCGCGTTCGCGCACCTTGTCGGTGACATTGCCGGTCAGCACGTCGATCAGATGGCCTGATCCGAACCATTCGCCCGTCCGCAGCATCGCCGACAGCGCCTTGCGCACGGCCTGCGTGCCGTCAAACAAACGCGGCGGATGCAGGCAAATATCGCAGTTCCCGCAATCATCCGCCCTATCTTCACCGAAATAGGCCAACAGACGGCGGCGGCGGCAGCCCGTCGATTCGGCCAAACCCAGCAGAGCGTTCAGCCGCCCATGATCGGCGGTTTTGCGGGGACCATCGGCCAGCCCTTCGTCAATCTGGGCGCGGCGCAGGCGGATGTCGTCGGGACCATACAACGTCAGTGCCTCGGCCGGGTCGCCGTCGCGACCGGCGCGGCCGATTTCCTGATAATAACCTTCGATCGACTTGGGCAGATCGGCGTGCAGAACCCAGCGAATATCAGGCTTATCAATGCCCATGCCGAACGCAATCGTCGCCACCACGACCAGCCCGTCTTCGCGCTGAAACCGCGCTTCGACCGCGCGGCGGGTGTCGGCGTCCAGCCCCGCGTGATAGGCGACGGCGCTGTGACCGTCAGCGTTCAACGCATCGGCCAGCGTTTCGGTGCGCGCGCGCGCCGCGCAATAGATGATGCCCGACTGCCCCCGACGCGCGGCCACGAATTGCAGCAATTGCCGCCGCGGGCTGTCCTTGGGCTGAAAGGCCAGCCGGATATTGGGCCGGTCAAAGCCGCGCAGGAACGTGACCGGCTCCGCCCCACCAAACAGGCGCTGCACAATTTCGGCGCGCGTTTCCGCATCCGCTGTTGCCGTAAACGCCGATAACGGCACGCCTAACGCCGCGCGCAATTCGCCGATGCGCAGATAATCGGGGCGAAAATCATGGCCCCATTGGCTGACGCAATGCGCCTCATCCACGGCAATGGCGGTCACCCCGGCGCGCCGCAGCAAGCCCAGCGTCCCGCCCGAGGCCAACCTCTCCGGCGCCATATAGAGCAGCTTCAGCGCGCCGTCATTCAGCGCCGCAAAGACCTGATCCGTTTCCGCATCGGTGTTGCCGCTGGTCAGCGCGCCCGCGGCGACGCCCGCCGCACGCAAGGCCCGCACCTGATCGCGCATCAGCGCAATCAGCGGCGATATGACCAGCGTCACCCCGCCCCGCATCAGCGCAGGCAGTTGAAAGCACAGCGATTTCCCGCCGCCCGTGGGCATGATCGCCAGCACATTCTGACCATCCGCGACGGCCTGCACAATCTCGCCCTGACCGGGGCGAAAACCGTCAAAGCCCCAGACCTGCCGCAGAAGGTCGTTTGGCATCAATACCCGTAGAAAAAGCCCGCGTTATTCGCCAAGGCGCTGCGCAGGATGATAATGCCGATGAACACGATCAGAGGCGCCAGATCCAGCCCGCCCGTATTGGGCAGCATCCGCCGGATCGGGCCGTAAACCGGCTCCAGCAGGCGGTTCAGCCCGTCCCAAATCTGCGCGACCAGAGGCTGACGCAAATTCAGCACCTGAAAATTAATCAGCCAGGACATGATGATATGCACAATCATCACGAACCACACCACCTGCAAAATCAGTTGCAGCGCCTGATACAGGGTGACCATATCTTAACCCTCGACCAGAATACGCAGCATCCGGCGCAGCGGTTCCGCCGCGCCCCACAGCAATTGATCGCCAATCGTGAACGCGCCCAGATAATCCGGCCCCATGGCCAGTTTGCGGATGCGGCCCACCGGGATGGTCAGCGTGCCGGTGACCGCAACCGGGGTCAGATCGCGCAGCGTGTCATCGCGATTGTTGGGAACCACGCGGACCCATTCGTTGTCGGCGGCGATCATGCCCTCGATCTCATCCACGGGGACATCGCGGCGCAGTTTGAAGGTCAGCGCCTGCGAATGGCACCGCATCGCCCCCACGCGGACACAGAACCCATCAACCGGGATCGCCGGTTCGTTCGATTCAACCACCGCATCAGGACCAAGGCCCAGGATTTTATTGGTTTCGGCCATGCCCTTCCATTCTTCGCGGGTCACGCCGTTGCCCAGATCCTTGTCGATCCACGGGATCAGCGACCCGCCCAGAACCGCGCCGAATTGTTTGGATTCGTCGCTGTTCAGCATCGCCTGTTGCCGGGCCAGAACCTGACGGTCGATGTCCAGAATGGCCGATTTCGGATCGGCCAGCAGATCGGCCACCGACCCGTTCAGCGCGCCATATTGGGTCAGCAATTCGCGCATATGCTGCGCCCCCCCGCCCGAGGCCGCCTGATAAGTCTGCGTGGACATCCATTCCACCAAGCCCGCCTTAAACAGCGCGCCCACGCCCATCAGCATACAGGACACGGTGCAATTGCCGCCAACCCAGTTGCGCCCACCGCGCGCCATGGCATCGCGGATCACGCCCATATTGACGGGGTCCAGCACGATCACCGCGTCATTTTCCATGCGCAGCGTCGATGCCGCGTCGATCCAATGGCCGTTCCAGCCATCGGCGCGCAATTTGCCAAACACCTGCCCGGTGTAATCGCCGCCCTGACAGGTCAGGATCACGTCACAGCGCGACAGCGCCGCCAGATCAAAGGCATCGGCCAGCGGCTGATCGCCCCGCGGCGCGGTGCCACCGGCGTTTGATGTGGAAAAGAAAATCGGGTCGATATGGTCGAAATCGCCCATTTCCGTCATCCGGTCCATCAGAACCGAACCGACCATGCCCCGCCAGCCGACCAGACCGACCAGCGGCTTTTTCCCACCAAAGCCCTGCATCCACGCACCTTTCCCACGAAATTTCCCGCTCTGCCTAGGGCAAAGCGCGTTTTTGCGCAATGGCAGACTGAAATCATGGTTGCCGCCGTGTTAATCTTGACCTGCGGGGAAAGGCGCGCCAATCGGGGGCAACCCTGCCCCAAAGGAACCGCCATGTATCCCCTGATCCGTTTCGCGAAAGAGATGTTGAAATACCGCAACGCGCCACGGCTGGCCGCGACGGACGCGCATATTTCAACGCATATCTGCTGGCCCTGGGATCTGGATCCGTGGATCGAGCTGAACAACGGGCGCACGCTGACGCTGTATGATCTGGGGCGGCTGCCTCTGGCGCAGCGAACCGGCCTGATTTCGGTGCTGCGCAAGCGGGGCTGGGGCATCACCGTGGCGGGCAATTCCGTGCGTTATCGCCGTCGGATCAAGATGTTCGACCGATTTACCATGGTATCGCGACTGGTCGGCTGGGATGCGCGGTTTCTGTATATGGAACAGTCGATGTGGAAGGGGGCTGAGTGTTGCAATCACATGCTGGTGCGCACCGCCGTAACGTCGGCTGCGGGGATTGTCCCAACCGCCGAGATCGCCGCCGAACTGGGCGTTGATCCGGTCAGCCCGCCCCTGCCCGATTGGGTTCAGGCATGGATCGCCGCCGATGCCGGGCGTCCTTGGCCTCCGGTTCTGAGTGCGGATGCGGACATGGCCATTTTGCGCGGGAATAGATAAAATTGTCTGGATAATGTGGTTGCGAATGAACCGCGACTGGGGCCTTATGCGGGCGAGCGCCGGGGGTTTTGCACCCCCGGACCCCCGCAGGATATTTAAACACAGAAGATAAGGGCCGGCATGGACCGCAAGCGTATCTGGGGATGGTGGTTCTTTGACTGGGCCAGCCAGCCCTATCATACGCTGTTGTTGACGTTTATCTTTTCGATTTACTTCGCCGAGGTCGCGCAGACCCATTTTATCGCAGGCGGCGCGACGGCTGCGCAGGCGGGTGCGCGGGCGCAATCGCTGTGGGGCTATGGGTTGGCGGTGTCGGGCGCGATCATTGCGATGCTGGCCCCGATTTTGGGCGCGATTGCCGACAGTTCGGGTCGGCGGATGATCTGGATCTGGGGCTTTTCGGGGCTGTATGTGATTGGCTCGGCGGGGCTGTGGTGGTTGATGCCGGACCAGCCCGCGCTGATTCAGGCCGTTGTGTTGTTTGGCATCGGTATGATCGGCGTTGAATTTACAACGATTTTTACAAATGCCCAACTGCCCGGACTGGCGCCGCGCGCGGAAATCGGGCGGGTGTCGGGGTCGGGCTATGCCTTTGGCTATGTCGGTGGGGTGGTGTCGCTGGCGATCATGCTGGCGTTGTTTGCCGAAACGCCGACCGGGCGCACGCTGATCGGGATTGATCCCCTGTTCGGGCTGGACGCCGCCCAGCGTGAGGGCACGCGATTCGTCGGCCCCTTTGTCGCGCTGTGGTATATCGTTTTTATGATCCCGTTTTTTCTGTGGGTTCGCGAAGGGCGTGGCGGCCATCGTCCCGTTCAGATCGGCGCGGCGCTGCGCGATCTGTGGGCGTTGATCCGCAGCCTGCGGCACCGGCGCAGTCTGGCGGCGTGGTTGGCATCGTCCATGTTTTCGCGCGATGCGCTGAATGCGCTGTATGGGTTTGGCGGCGTCTATGCCGGGACGGTGCTGGGCTGGCCGGTGTTTCTGGCGGGCGTGTTTGGCGTGATCAGCGCGGTGTCGGCGGCGGTGATCAGTTGGCTGGGCGGGCGCGCGGATCGGCAATTCGGGCCGCGCGCGGTGATTATCGCCTGTACGCTGGCCCTGATGGCGGTCTGTATGTTGTTGATCGGGATGGATACGGAAACAATATTTGGTATTCCCGCACCTGCCGCGCCCGTCTTGGCCGGGTTGCGCCTGCCCGATCTGTTGTTTTTCATCTGTGGCGCGGTGATTGGCGGCGCAGGCGGCGCGTTGCAGGCCGCCAGCCGCACCATGATGGTGCGCCACACCACCCCCGAACGCGCGACCGAGGGGTTCGGTCTCTATGCTCTGTCCGGCAAGGCGACCGCGTTTCTGGCCCCCGCCGCCATTGCGATCACCACGGATTTGACGGGAAATCAACAGATTGGCTTTCTTCCCCTGATCGTGATCTTTCTTGTCGCGCTTATTCTGCTAATCTGGGTCAAACCCGAAGGAGAGGCGCCTTGATCCGAAAAACCCTGACCGCCGCCGCGATGATGCTGGGCATGGCCCTGCCCGTCGCCGCCGACCCGCTGGCCAAAGACGTTTTCGGCAGTTTCCGCACCCCGTCACAGGGACCGGCCGTGTCCATCGGATATTACAGCCAAGGCTGCGCGCAGGGCATGGTGCAACTGCCCGAAAGCGGCCCCAGCTGGCAGGCGATGCGCCTGTCGCGGGACCGTCATTGGGGGCATCCGGTGATGATCGACTTTCTGATCGGGCTGTCGCGCGCGGCTCAGCAGGCCGGTTGGCAGGGGCTGTATATCGGTGACATCAGCCAGCCGCGCGGCGGGCCGATGACCTCGGGTCATGCCAGCCATCAGATCGGGCTGGATGCCGACATCTGGATGCTGCCGCCCTCATCGCTGAACCTGTCGCGGCAACAGCGCGAAAACCTGTCATCCGTGTCGGTGGTGGCCCGCAACGGGCTGGGGCTGTCGAACAACTGGACGCAGGGGCATTTTCAGATCATGCGCGCCGCCGCCCGTGATCCGCGGGTGGAACGTATTCTGGTGGACCCGGTGGCCAAGGTCGCCATGTGCCAGATGGAGCGGGGCGACCGCAGCTGGCTGCGCAAGGTGCGCCCGATCAACGCGCATGATTTCCATTTCCACGTCCGCATGGCCTGCCCGCAGGGGTCGATCTGCCGCCGCCAGGACGCGCCCCCCGCCGGGGATGGCTGCGCCGAGGCGCAGGAATGGATCAACAACCGCGCCAATCCCAGCCGCGTGAAACCGACACCGCCCGACCCCAATTATCGCCACCCCCGCACCTATCGGATGAGCGATCTGCCAAGCCAATGCTACACCGTCGCCAATTCGCCGCGCTGATTGCGGCGATCCTGTTCGCCGCGCCAGCCTGTGCGGGCGCGGTTCTGGACCATATCGGCACCTATATCTGGCGCGATTCGGATCCGAATTTTGGCGGTTTTTCGGGGATTGAGGTCACCGAAGACGGCAGCCGGTTCCACGCCGTGACCGACCGTGCGCATCTGTTTCGCGGCACAATCGCGCGCGATGATACGGGCCGCATCACCGGCCTGACCATCGACGACATCGCCAATTTGCGCGATATTTGGGGCCACCCCCTGCCCCCCGATACGCGCGGCGACAGCGAAGGCATCGCCATTGGCGATGACGGCCGCATCTGGATCAGCTTTGAAGGCGACCACCGCATTGTCGGCTATGACGATCCTCATGACCGCGCGATTGCCACGCCCCACCTGCCGCGCCTGCCAGGGATGGATGTGAATACCGGGATCGAGGCTTTGGCGATTCGCGACGGCACCCTGATTGCGATTCCCGAAGGGTCCGCCAATGCGGCGACGCCTTTCACCGTTCTGGCGCGTGACGGCGACCGCTGGGCGCGCGTGGCTGAGATTCGCCGGGACGACAACTGGTTGATAACAGGCGCGGATTTCGGGCCGGATGGCTGGCTGTATGTGCTGGAACGCGATTTTCGGGGGCTGCTGGGCTTTGCCTCGCGCATCCGGCGGATGCAGTTGACCGATGATGGGGTGCAGGATGACGAAATCCTGCTGACCACCCACCCGATGCAGTTCGACAATCTGGAAGGAATCTCGGTCTGGGATGACGGCACTGGGCTGCGCATCACGCTGATTTCCGACGATAATTTTCTGCGCATCCAACGGACCGAGATTGTGGAATACCGCCTGCGCCTCGACTAACGCGATTGACAAAGCGCGAACCGCCCCCTATGGCCCGCGCTGCCCATAAAGGGCCGAGTTCTTCCGCAACCTTGTAAAACGGAAATCCAAATGCGTTATCTGCCCGGCATTCTTGCCATGGCCGCGATTGTCGTGGCGTCCAATATTCTTGTTCAATTTATGCTGGGTGACTGGCTGACCTGGGGGGCAATCAGCTATCCCTTTGCGTTTCTGGTCACCGATGTGATGAATCGCGTCTATGGCGCGGCGGCGGCGCGGCGGGTTGTGCTGGCCGGTTTTGTCGTCGGCGTGCTGTCGTCCATCGTGGCGGCGGGGCTGGAGGCCACCACGCTGCGCATCGCGATCGGGTCAGGTCTGGCCTTTCTGGTGGCGCAGCTGCTGGATGTATCGGTGTTCAACGCCCTGCGCGACGGTCGTTGGTGGCGCGCGCCGCTGGCGTCATCCGTGATCGGATCGGCCGTGGATACGGCGATGTTTTTCGGCATCGCCTTTTCCGCCGCCCTGCCCCATGACGACAACACGGGCTGGGCGAACGACGTCGTCCCGCTGATCGGCATGGGCCCGGACGCGCCCCTGTGGGTGTCGCTGGCCGTGGCGGATTGGATGCTGAAACTGGCCTTGGTGATACTGGCCCTTGTGCCTTTCAAATACATCACCCGCTATTTGTTGCGCCCTGTCATATAAATTTGCATTGACAGATTCCGCCACTGTGTCACCCTGCTATCAACGGCAACACGTGTGAAAGGAGGTGGTCCATTGTCTAGAGTGATAGTGGAGAGAGGTGTCGGAACAGTCAGGGGGGCCGTGACCTAAGGGCAGCCCCAAGGGTCGTAAACCCTGATTGGGAACCGGGCGGATTTTCCATCCCTAACCGGACCATCTCCGTGGATCTCGCGGGCTGTCTGATCTGGACAGCCCGTTTTATATTGCAAAACCGGCTGTGCGTCCCGCGCCCGCCGGGGGCCAGCCCCCGGACCCCCGGGATATTTGCGCACAGAAGATAAAAACGCCGTCCGCCTATCTTCTGTGCAAAAATATCCCGGGGGGGAATCCGCGGAACGCGGATGGGGGGCTGGCCCCCCTGCCCGCTGTCAACCCGCGCGCCTCACCCAAGCACGCAGAGTCGACAAGGCGGGCGTCAAAACATCGCGCCCATCCACGCCATCCCATCCGTGATCGGCGCCCGCGATTTCAATATGGGTCAAATGCCGCGCCGCGCGATATTCGGGGGCGCGGCTGTCGGCATAGGACGGGTCGCGATCTCCGATCAGGCTCAAGGCCGGAACGCCCGCCCCTGTGATGATCCGCGCCAGCCCGGTGCCGCGCAAGGATGGCGTGAGCCACACCAGCCGGGTGTCATCTGGCAGACCTCGCGTGACCATGCCCGCCATCGCAATCGTCCCCAGCGATTTGCCGATGATCGTCACAGCCGCGCCCGGTCGCTGCGTGCGGCAATGGTCCAGGACCGCACAGCCATCGGCGTGGATGCGCGCGATTTGGTCGCCTTCGGGCAGGGCCATGAAATCAGGATCATCGGCATAGCCAAAATCAACCTGCGCCAGATCGTGACCGTGATCACGCATCACCTGCCCCGCCCCCGCCAGCAGGGGGCGGTCACAGAAATACCGCAATCCCGACAGCAGGATGGCCAGCCGTGGCCCGCCATCCCCCGTTATCGAAATCCGATGCGTCACCGTTCGATGGACAGCGCGATGCCCTGACCGCCGCCGATGCACATGGTGATCAGGGCGCGCTTGCCGCCCGTGCGCTCCAATTCAGCCAGAGCCTTGACGATCAGGATCGCGCCCGTTGCTCCGACCGGATGGCCCAGCGCAATTGCGCCGCCATTGGGGTTCACGCGCGCCGGGTCCAGCCCCAGTTCCTGCGTCACGGCCAAAGCTTGGGCGGCAAAGGCTTCGTTCGATTCGATCACGTCGAAATCCCCCGCCGTCAGGCCGGTTTTTTCCAGCAAAGCCCGCACCGCAGGCACGGGGCCAATCCCCATCACGCGCGGCGGCACGCCCGCAATCGCATAGCCCGTAATCCGCGCGCGCGGCGTCAGGCCCGCACCTTCGGCGGCGTCGCGGCGCGCCAGAACAATCGCCGCCGCGCCATCATTGATGCCGCTGGCATTGCCTGCTGTCACGCTGCCGTCTTTTTGGAACACCGGGCGCAGTCCGGCGAGCTGGTCCAGACTGGTGTCCTTGGGGTGTTCGTCGGTGTCAAAGGCGACCATGCCTTTGCGGGCTTTCACCTCAACCGGGACGATCTGATCGCGGAAATGGCCCGCCGCAATCGCTGCCGCCGCGCGGCGTTGCGATTCAAGCGCGAAATCATCCTGAGCCTGACGCGTGATGCCGTATTCAGCCGCGACATTTTCCGCCGTCACGCCCATATGCCCGGTTCCCATCGGGCAGGTCAGCGCGCCGGTCATCATGTCCAGCACCTTTTGATCGCCCATCTTGGCCCCGAACCGGGCCGAGGTCATGGCATAGGGCGCGCGGCTCATGCTTTCGGCGCCCCCGGCTATGGCGAAATCGGCGTCGCCCAGCATCAGCGCCTGCGTGGCCGACACCACCGCCTGCACCCCCGACCCGCATAGGCGGTTCACGTTCATCGCCGGGGTTTCCTCGGGCACGCCCGCATCCAGCATCGCCACCCGCGACAGATACATATCGCGCGGTTCGGTGTTCAGCACATGGCCAAAGACCACCTGCCCGATCTGGTCCGGCGTCAGACCCGCGCGTTCGATCGCGGCCTGCGTCACGATGCGGGCCAGTTCCGTGGGCGGGACCCCTGCCAGACTGCCGCCAAAGCCGCCAATCGCCGTGCGCGCGCCCGACAGGATCACGATTTCATTGCTGGACATAACCACTCCCCCGTTTTGGTCCGCACCACCATAGCCCCGCGCGCATGGGTCGCAAGGAATAATCCCGGTTGAAATTGCAGCGCGATGCGCAATGCGTTATGGTGCATCGGAATAACGCAAGAGGCATCCATGACCACCACCGGCCCCCGGCTGCGCATCAAATTGCGGCTGGAATATGATTCGCCGCTGATCCTGGGGCCGGGCAAGGCGGAATTGCTGGCGCGCATCGACCGGCTGGGGTCAATTTCCGCCGCCGCCCGCGAAATGGGCATGAGCTATAAGCGCGCATGGACGCTGGTTGAGGAAATGAACATCGCCTTTGCCGATCCGGTGATTGACAGCAGTCGCGGCGGCACGGGCGGCGGCGGTGCCAGCGTGACCCCGACCGGGCAGGCCGTTTTGGCGCATTACCGCGCGTTAGAATCGCTGTTGCGGGATGCGGGGGCCGATCATTTGCAGGCGCTGAACGCGCTGTTGCGCCCTGATGGTGCGGGGGGCGCGGGGGGATAGTGCGGATGCCTCCGGCGGGGATATTTGTGCACAGAAGATAAGGGGGGTGCGATGACCATTCTGGCCTTGGATCAGGGAACGACATCATCGCGGGCGGTTGTGTTTGACGATGATCTGACCGTTCGCGCGACGGCGCAGCAGGAATTTCCCCAGCATTTCCCGCAATCGGGCTGGGTCGAGCATGACCCGGACGATCTGTGGAGTTCGATTGCCGCGACCGCGCGCGGTGCGATTGAAAAGGCCGGCGCGCCGCGCATTGACGCCATCGGCATCACCAATCAGCGCGAAACCGTGGTCATCTGGGACCGCGCCACCGGCCAGCCCATCCACAACGCGATTGTCTGGCAGGACCGCCGCACCGCCGATCTGTGCGCGCGCCTGAAGGGTGACGGGGCCGAGGATGCCGTCACCGCCACCACCGGGCTGTTGCTGGATCCGTATTTCAGCGCGACGAAAATCGCGTGGCTGTTGGATCATGTGCCGGGCGCGCGGGACCGGGCGGCGGCGGGTCAGTTGGCGTTTGGCACCGTGGACACGTTTCTGATCTGGCGGATGACCGGGGGCGCGTCGCATGTCACCGACGCCACCAATGCCAGCCGCACGATGCTGTATGACATTCACCGCGGCGACTGGTCCGATGAGATGTGCCGCCTGTTCAACATCCCGCGCTCGATCCTGCCGCGCGTGCTGGACAGCGCCGATGATTTTGGCGTGACGCGCGCCGATCTGTTTGGCCGCCCGGTGCCGATTTTCGGCGTGGCGGGCGATCAACAGGCCGCCGCCGTGGGGCAGGCCTGTTTCACGCCGGGGATGGTCAAATCGACCTATGGCACCGGGTGCTTTGCGTTGCTGAACACCGGACCGCAGGCGGTGCGGTCGCAAAACCGGCTGTTGACGACGATTGCTTGTCGTCTGGATGGCCAGACCACCTATGCGCTGGAAGGGTCGATTTTCATTGCGGGCGCCGTGGTGCAGTGGCTGCGCGACGGGTTGGGCGTGATTGGCGCGGCGTCGGATACCGCCGCCCTGTCGGCGCGCGCCGATGACAGCCAAAGTGTGATCATGGTCCCGGCCTTTACCGGCTTGGGCGCGCCCTATTGGAACCCGCAGGCGCGGGGGGCGATTTTCGGCCTGACCCGCAACACCGGCCCCGCCGAACTGGCCCGCGCCGCATTGGAAAGCGTCGGTTTCCAGACCCGCGACCTGATGGATGCGATGCGCGCCGACTGGACCGGAGGCGATGCGGTGCTGCGCGTGGATGGCGGCATGTCGGCCAGCGAACCGGCGATGCAGTTTCTGGCCGACATCATCGGCGCGCCGGTGGACCGCCCCGTGAACACCGAAACCACGGCCCAAGGCGCGGCGTGGCTGGCGGGCTATCGCGCGGGGCTGTGTCCGCCGCCTGATGACTACGCCCGCAATTGGCGGCTGGATCGCCGTTTCACCCCGCAGATGGACACCGCGACCCGCGATGCGCGTTATTCCGCATGGACCCGCGCGGTGCAGGCGGTCATGTCTGTGTGATCGCAGGCTTTGTGCATTTCACCTTGGCGTGATTTCCCGTAAGATGTCTAAAAAACGAGAGCAGATAATCGAGGGCAGAATGAACTGGCTGCTGAGACTGGCCATTGTGGGTCTTGTTGCGTCCTGTGGTGGCGGCGGAAATTACAGCGCGCCGCGCAATATGGACAACGCCTGTGCCTTTGCGGCGGAACGGCCCGCCTATTTCCGCGCGATGCAGCGGACTCAGGCGAAATGGGGCGTGCCGGTGCATGTGCAGATGGCGACGATGTATCAGGAATCGCGCTTTATCGGCAATGCGCGCACGCCGCATCAATATGCGCTGGGCGTGATCCCGATTGGCCGCCAAAGCAGCGCCTATGGTTACAGCCAGGCCCTGGACGCGACATGGGAAGAATATCAGCGCGACACGGGCAACCGTCGGGCGCAGCGCGATAATATCCGTGACGCGACCGATTTTATGGGCTGGTATATGCATGGCAGCCAGCAACGGCTGGGCCTGTCGAAACACGACGCCGGGCGGCAATATCTGGCCTATCACGAAGGCCGGGGCGGCTATTCGCGCGGCAGCCATAACAGCAAACCGTGGCTGCTGCGCGTGGCGTCTCAGGTCGGGTCGCGGTCCGAAATGTATCGGGTGCAACTGGCATCGTGCCGCCGCGCCTGATGGGGGCCAAAGGGGGGATGGATGTATAGCGTCATCGGCACGGGCAAAAGCCGCGCGTTCCGCGTGTTGTGGATGCTGAACGAATTGGGCCAGCCCTATCGCCACATCCCCGCCACCCCCCGGACCGAAGGCGTGGTCCAGTTCAACCCCACCGGCAAAGTGCCGGTTCTGATTGACGACGGCACGCCGATCACCGATTCGACGGCGATTCTGACCTATCTGGCGGATAAGCACGGGCAGATGACCTGCCCCGCCGGGACGCTGGACCGCGCGCGTCAGGACAGTTTGACCCAGTTTTTGCTGGACGAATTTGACGCGGCGCTGTGGCTGGCCGCGCGCCACAGCTTTATCCTGCCCGAAGAAATGCGGCTTTCCGCGATCAAAAACACGCTGCGGTGGGAATTTGAAACCAGCCAGAAAACCCTGATTCACCGGATGGGCGAAGGTCGGTTTCTGATGGGCGATCACCTGACAGTGCCGGATATTATCTTGACGCATTGTTTGGATTGGGCGCTGACGGCGCGGTTCCCGATCACCGAATCGCGGCTGTCGAATTATCTGGACCAGATGCGCGCCCGCCCCGCCTATCAGCGGGCCACACAAGCATAACAGGATCAGAAACAGGGTCATAATGCATCCAAAGCGATTCGCCCCCAGATTAGCCGCAATTCCCTAACAAATGCCTAAGCGCGGATTGCCCCGCCATCCGCCCTGTCGCCAGACAGCCGGTTAACAGATAGCCGCCGGTCGGGGCCTCCCAGTCCAGCATTTCCCCGGCGGCAAAGACCCCCGGCAGCGCGCGCAACTCCAGTTCCGGCGTCAGCGCGGCATCGGTCACGCCGCCCGCGGA
The DNA here is from genome assembly GCF_030538495.1 of Paracoccus sp. (in: a-proteobacteria). GTDB lineage: Bacteria > Pseudomonadota > Alphaproteobacteria > Rhodobacterales > Rhodobacteraceae > Paracoccus. The sequence goes on along the minus strand of NZ_JAUNTW010000012.1, from coordinate 54,535 downwards.
TGAAATCGCACGTTCCAACCCGAACGGCCCGGAATGACGCAAGGACAGCGATTTCGCCAGCACAGCCCAACCCATTGGCGTGTCAGGAAAATCCCTGCCCCATTCCTGCACCAAGGCCACCCGCACCGGATCGCCCAGCACGCGACGCAGCCAATTGCCACGCGACAATTTCCCCCGCGGACGCGCAAACCGCGCAGCCAACGCATCCACCGACAGATCCGGGGCCAGATCAACCGCCGCCGCCGCCCCGTCCCGCATCGCGGCGGCGACCGCGTAAACGCCGCCCCCCTCAATCCCGTGGCGGCTGATCACCCATTCGCCCCGGCTGACCTGATCGCCGACACGGATCGCCACACCCTTGACCGCAGCGCCGAAATGCCCCGCCATATGCGGCGACCAATCCACGCGGAACCCCATATTCGCCGGACGAAAATCCGCAATATCAACACCCTGCGCAGCCAGACCCGGCACCCAGGCGGCATCCGACCCTAACCGGGGCCAACTCGCCCCGCCCACCGCCAACACACATACGCGCGGCGCAATCGCCCGCATCCCGTCCGGTGTGTCGAACCGAAACGCGCCGCCAACCCACCGCCACCGAACGCGCAGATCGACACCCTGCGACCGCAGCCGCGCCAGCCATGCCCGCAACAGAGGCGACGCCTTCATCCCCACCGGAAAAACACGCCCCGTCGATCCGGTGAACAGATCAATCCCCAGGCCCCGCGCCCAATCCATGACCTGCGCGGGACCATAGTTATCTTCTGTGCAAAAATATCCCGGGGTCCGGGGCAGCGCCCCGGTTCCGCCGGTGAAATTCGACACGAAATCCGGCCAGTCCTGATCCCGCGTCAGGTTCAGCCCGGATTTGCCCGCCATCAGGAATTTGCGCGCGGGCGTCGGCATGGCCTCGGCCACGACGACGCGACGACCGGGCGCGGCCAGAACCTCGGCCGCCATCAGGCCCGCAGGGCCTGCGCCGATGATCAGCGCATCGACCCGTTCCATCACCGCCGCCCCCGCGGCCGCATGACCAGCCGCAATAACGCCCGTTCAATCAATGGCATAGCGGGCGCGCGACTGCTGGATCGCAGCGTCATATCGGTGTGCAGCAACAGCGCCACGGCGTCCTCTAACGGCCCCATCCCCCAGGATTGCGCCTGACGCGCCATGCGGTCGCGCCGGGGGCCAAAGACCGGCGGGCGCGCCCGCGACAGCGCCACCCCCGGCCCCGCCGGATCCGCCGCCGCCAGATGCAGCGCGCGGAAATGGCGCAGCGCGGCGATGCACAGGGTGACGGGCGCGATGCCCTGCGATTCGATCCGGCGCATCATCGGGCCAAAGTCCCCCTCGCGGCGTTCCGCGACCAGATGGATCAGCTCATCCAGATCGCCTTCGATCGTGGCGGGGGCCATTAACGCGATTTCGTCCCCGGTCAGAGGCGCCGGGTCGCCATATTTATACAGCCCGATTTTTTCCACGACCTGCCGAAAATCGCCGGGGTCCAGCGCACGCGACAGCGCCACCAGATCGCGCATGGCATCGCGCGGCACCTGCGCCAGACCGGCATCGGACAGCCAGCGGGTGATCTCATCCTCGGATGGCGGGTCGTCATAGATGGGCGCGGTCGCCGCCTGCCCATGCGTTTCAAACAGCTTCCGCAGGGCCGAGCTTTTCGACAACGCCCCCGCCGTGACCACAATCACCGCATCGCCGGGGTTCCATTCGGCCAAAGCCGCGCGGACCGCATCCGCCGCCGAATCGGGGGTATCCTCGACCAGAACCACACGGGGGCCGGGGAAAAAGCCCACCTCTTTCACCGCGTCCAGCAGGGCGGCGGGGTCTTTTTTCAGCCCCGCGCCCGGCATCCGGGTCAGGCGCATTTCCTGATCGGCGTTTTCCCCGACCAAAGCGCGCACCGATTCGGCGCGCTTCAACGCCACCCGCATGGCGTCTTGACCATAGATCAGCAAACCGGGGCGCGACGGATCGGGCCGCGCCAGATAGCGCGCGATTTCGCCCCCCTTCAACAGCACCGGATCAGGCCCCGGCGGCGGCCAGCAGCCGCATCACCACCTGATCGGCCAGCATGACGGCCAGCCGGTTGCGGGCGTCGCCTTCAGCCGTCAGGGTCGCAATCGTCGTGCCGGTGGTGGAATAGGATGTAAAACTGCTGACCCGCCCGCGCGTGACCACCGCGCCATCCGGGCCGGTCAGGGTGAAATCGGCGGTGCCGTTCAGGGAATAGCGGGTCGTCACCTCGTCCGGGGTGATGCCCTGCGGCACCGCGCCGAACCGCAGCGTATAGGACAGGGCGTAATCCGCCCCCTCTGGTCCCAGCCGTTCGCTGATGCGGCGGTTAAAGGTGAATTCGTCGAAGGTCGAGGCGTCTTTCGGGCGCACCTGCCCGAACAGCGCCTTGGCCGGGCTGCCCGGCCCATAGACCGGGGTCATGCCGCAGCCCGTCAGTGCCAGCAGCGCCAGCGCGGCCAGCACGGTGCGGCGCGGCGTGCCCCGGCGGGGGGCGAGCTGAGCAAGCGGCCCGGTGCTGCGCATCGCCATCACGCCACCACGTTGACGATGCGGCCGGGCACGACGATCAGCTTTTTGATCGCGGCCCCGTCCAGAAAGCGTTGCACGGTGTCATCGGCCAGCACCAAGGCCTCGATCTGATCCTTGGGCATGTCCTTGGGCACGGTGATCTCGGTGCGGCGCTTGCCGTTGATCTGGATCGGCAGGGTCACGCTGTCGTCCTGCAACAGCGCAGGGTCGGCCTGCGGCCATGCCGCATCCACCACCATGCCGGTGCCGCCGGACATCTGCCACAGGTCTTCGGCCAGATGCGGCACCATCGGTGCCATCAGCTGCGCCATGATCCGCAGCGCATCGCGGCGCGATTCGCCGCCCGCAGGCGATTTGCCGATGGCACCCGCCAGCGTGTAAAGCGCCGCCACCGCCTTGTTAAAGGCAAAGGTTTCAATGGATTTCGTCACCTCGGCAATGGCGCGATGCGCCGCGCGGGCCAGATCGGGGTCGGCGGGGCCATCCTGCACATCCTCGGCCAGACGCCAGACGCGGGCCAGGAATTTATGCGCCGCCTCGGCCCCGGATGCGGTCCATTCCACGTCGCGTTCGGGCGGGCTGTCGGACAGCATGAACCAGCGCGCGGTATCGGCGCCAAAGCTGGACACGATATTCACCGGGTCCACCACGTTCTTTTTCGATTTCGACATCTTGGCCGAGGGAATCACCGTCACCGGCGTGCCGTCGGCCAGTTTGCCGTCGCTTACATCCTCGGGCAGGTGATAGACCGGGCGGGACTGCGCGTCGGTGGTCTGATAGATCTCATGCGTGACCATGCCCTGCGTGAACAGCGCGTTGAACGGTTCGCACGCCGCATCGGGCAGATGCCCGGTTTTCACCATCGCGCGGGCGAAGAATCGCGAATACAGCAGGTGCAGAATCGCATGTTCGATGCCGCCGATATACTGATCGACGTTCATCCAGTAATCGGCGTCAGCGCGGTCGGTGGGCGTGGCCGCCCCCGGCGAGGTGAACCGCGCATAATACCACGACGAATCAACGAATGTGTCCATCGTATCGGTTTCCCGACGCGCCGCGCCGCCGCATTTGGGGCAGGTGGTCTGCCGCCAGGTCGGGTGGCGGTCCAGCGGGTTGCCGGGCGTGTCAAAGCTGACGTCCAGCGGTAACAGCACCGGCAGGTTTTCCTTGGATTCCGGCACGGTGCCGCAGGTCTCGCAATGCACGACCGGGATCGGGCAGCCCCAATAGCGTTGCCGCGAGATGCCCCAGTCGCGCAGGCGGAATTTGGTCACGCTCTCGCCCCAGCCGCCCTGTTCGGCCACGGTGATGGCGGCGGTCACGGCATCGTCGCCGGTTTGATCCGTTGCCCCGGCAAAGCCGCGCACATAGGTCACGGTTTCGGATTTCAGCGGCACATAGGGCGCGGCTGTGACCAGCTCATCGGCCTGTTCCTGCGACATGCCCGGCTGACCAAAGGTGGCGCGGATCGGCAGGGCGTATTTCGTTGCAAATTCGTGGTCGCGTTCGTCATGCGCGGGCGACCCGAAGATCGCGCCGGTGCCGTAATCCATCAGCACGAAATTGGCGATCCAGATCGGCAATTCCCATGCCGGGTCCAGCGGATGGCGCACGCGCAGCCCGGTGTCGAAACCCAGCTTGGGCGCGGTTTCGATCGCCTCTTCTGTCGTGCCGATCTTGCGGCATTCCTCGACAAAGGCGGCGATGTCGGGGCGGTCCATCAGCGATTTGACCAGCGGGTGATCGGGCGACAGCGCCACGAAGGACGCGCCCATCAACGTGTCGGGGCGGGTGGTGTAAACCTCGATCTGCGGGAAATCGGGCAGGTCCACCGTGTCGAACCGGAATTGCAGCCCGCGCGATTTGCCGATCCAGTTGGCCTGCATGGTGCGGACCTTTTCCGGCCAGCCGGTCAGCCCGTCCAGCGCCGACAGCAATTCGTCGGAATAGTCGGAGATGCGGAAGAACCACTGTGTCAGCTCGCGCCGTTCGACCTGCGCGCCGGATCGCCAGCCCTTGCCGTCGATCACCTGTTCATTCGCCAGCACGGTCATATCGACCGGGTCCCAGTTGACCTGAGCGGATTTGCGATAGACCAGCCCGGCCTCCAGCATATCAAGGAACATGGTCTGCTGTTGCTTGACGTAATCGGTGTCGCAGGTGGCGAACTCGCGCGACCAGTCGATCGACAGGCCCAGCGGTTTCAGCTGATCGCGCATCGTGGCGATATTGGCATAGGTCCAGTCGCGCGGATGGCCGCCCTGTTCCATCGCGGCGTTTTCGGCGGGCATCCCGAAGGCATCCCACCCCATCGGATGCAGCACGCTGAAACCTTGGGCGCGTTTGAACCGCGCCACCACGTCACCCATGGTATAGTTGCGCACATGCCCCATATGGATGCGCCCCGACGGATAGGGGAACATTTCCAACACATAATATTTCGGGCGGTCGTCGCGGGTGGCGGTAAAGGTTCCCGCATCCGCCCAAGCCTGTTGCCAATGCGATTCGCTGTGGGACGGGGTATAGGGCATGGCTGTGGACCTTTGTTGATTGCCGGACGGGTTTAGCCCGCAGCGCCCGCATGGTCCAGTGGGGGCGGGGCGTTCCCCCGCCTGCCCTGTTACAGACGGCCGTCTTGGATCCGCAACTGACGCGCGCGGGTCAGGATCGCGTCTTCGACCGCGCGGACGGTGCCGGGTTCGACGGCCGCGCCGCCCGGACCCTGCAAGGACAGCTTAAGGCTGCGCGCGTCCAGCGCCGGATCGCTGATCTTGATCGTCGCGCGATAGGCGCGCCCGCCCCCCGGCGGCGTGCCGTAACCGGTCTGGATCACGCCGGTATAGGGGTCAATCGTCTGCACCGGCAGGAAATTCAGCACATCCAGACTGGCGTTCCACAGATATTTGTTCACGCCGACGGTGAAATTGGGGTTTTCGCGGTTGCCGAACAGATCCCAGATGGTCGATTCGGTCTGTTGCGGAGCGGCGGCGGGCTGCGTGCGCCCCCCCCCGAACATCCCACATGCGGCCAATCCGGCGCACATCGTAACAGTCATCATCAGGCGCGCGGCGGATGCGTAGGTCATGCGGTTTCCCCGTTTTTCATCAGGCTTTCGCAGCATTAGCCCGGATTGCCGCCGTCGGGCAAGCATCTTACGCGCGTCTTGGGGCGAATTGGAGGTGTGGCGGTTGTGCATCACACAAAACGGCTTGAAATCAAGCAGGCCGGGAATTCGTTGCAAGACGGGGGCGAAAGGATCAAACAGAACGCATACCCAAGGCCGAAAGCGGGTTTGGGCAACAGAGAGATCAAGAGGGAACACGATCATGAAAAAGGCTCTTATCGCCTCCACCGCGCTGATCCTGTCGGCTGGCGTTGCTGCTGCTGATATTTCGCTGAAAGGCGACGCCCGCATGGGTATGGTGTACGACGGCAACGACGTTAACCTGACCTCGCGCGCTCGCGTTCAGTTCAACATGTCCGGCTCGACCGACACCGGTCTGGAATATGGCGCTTCGTTCCGCGCTCACCAAGCTGGCGATGCATCGACCGGCCGTCGTGGTAGCGTGTGGATGAAAGGCGAATTCGGCAAGCTGGAATTCGGCGATGCTGACTCGGCTGCTCTGGTTGCAGTGCCGCACATCCACGGCGTTGGCCTGACCGGTCTGGGCGACCGTCACGAAAACACGTTCCTGAAAGTCGGCGCAAGCGCAGACAACCCGGGCGCTCTGTACACCTACACCATGGACGGCCTGACCTTTGCCGCATCGTTCAACGATGGCGTTGAAGGCCGCGGCGCCGTCGGTGCCGTGGACAGCCAAGGCACTCGCACCAACCAAGCTTACGCTCTGGGCGTGTCGTATGCCTTCGACGGCTACAAAGTCGGCCTGGGCTACGAAAACCTGCGCGACCGCAGCGCTGCTAAGCGTGCGACCCAGATCATCATCGGCGGCGAAGCCAAAGTTGAAAACGCGACCATCCGCGCCAACTACGGCTCGTTCAACAACTACTCCATCGGTGGCCAAGAAGCCAAATACCAAGCTGGTATCTCGGCTGCTTACAAACTGGAAGGTGGCGTTGACCTGACCGGCTTCTACCGTCACGTCGAAGGCAAAACCTCGACCATCGGCCGTTACGCTGGCATCGGCGCAACCTACGATCTGGGCGGCGGCGCTAAACTGAACGGCGGCATCGTTCGTCGCGCCGAACTGGGCAAGTCGGACACCGTTGCTGACATGGGCGTTCAGTTCAACTTCTGATCCCTGCGATCAACGCAATGAAACGGCGGGCCTTGTGCCCGCCGTTTTTCATTTCCCCACGCGCATCCCCCCGCCGCACCGACATTCAGGGACGCCGCGCCCGTCGAATCCAATGCCGCGCCCGCGCGCCCCGCAAAGCCCGATCCCCGAATCAGGCGCGGATGGCAGGCGACCGCCCGATGATCTCGGCCCCTGCATCGCGGCTGGGTCACGGGTTTCACAGACCTCACCATCCCGCGCGCTGTCAGGGCTTGCACCCGCCGGTTTCTTTTTGTCTTGTGCGGTCATGGGACTGAATGACATCACGCGCCGCGTCGCTGCGGCAGAATTGGCCGCCGGGCGCGCCCCCGGCAGTGTGAAACTGATCGCCGTCAGCAAGGTGCAGCCGCCGGAACGGGTGCGCGCCGTGCTGGATGCCGGGCATCGGGTGTTTGGCGAAAACTATGTGCAGGAAACACAGGGCAAATGGCCCGACTGGCGCGACGCATACGCGGGCGTCGAACTGCACATGATCGGCCCGGTGCAGTCGAATAAGGCCAAACAGGCCGTGCAGTTGTTCGACGCCATTCACACGCTGGACCGCATGACGCTGGCCCGCCGTCTGGCCGCGCAGATCGACGAACAGGGCCGCAGCCCCGACCTGTTTGTTCAGGTCAACACCGGGGACGAGCCGCAAAAGGCCGGGATTCTGGTCGATGAGCTGCCGATTTTCCTGTCATCCTGCGCGGAACTGGGCCTGCGCCCCTCTGGGTTAATGTGCATCCCGCCGGAACAGGACGACCCCGCCCCGCATTTCGCCCTGCTGCGTGATCTGGCGCGCGATCACGGCCTGCCCAGCCTGTCCATGGGGATGAGCAGCGATTTCGAATCCGCCATTGCCCATGGCGCGACGCATATTCGCGTGGGCAGCGCGATCTTTGGCGCGCGGACTTACGGTTAACAATAATTACGGTTAACGGACCCGCACCGGCAGGCGCGTGGGACCATGCGCCTGCAACCCGGTTTTCCATTCGGCTGGCCCGTCCGGTTCAATCGCCCCCACCCGCGCCAGCAGCGCGGTGAACAGAACCCCCATATTCAGCCGCGCCAGATTGTTGCCCAAACAGACATGCGGCCCCGCGCCGAATCCCAGATGCAGATTCGGATGCCGCGTCACATCAAAGCGATCCGCATCGGCAAACGCCGCCCCGTCGCGATTCGCACTGGCATAGAGCAGCCCGAACTTTGTCCCCCTCGGCCAGTCCTGCCCCGCCACGGTAATATCCTGCGACGCGAATCGGTGGAAAAACGGCAGCGGCGCGGCATAGCGGAACATTTCCTGCACCGCCTGCGGCATCAGGTCGGGATGCGCGCGCAGCAGCGCCATCTGGTCGGGATGCGCCATCAGCGCCGCCATCCCGCTGCCCAGCGCGTCGGTGGTCGATCCATGCCCCGCATGCAAAATCTGCATGATCGTGGCGATCAATTCGTCATGGCTGATCCCGCCGCTGTCCTGCACCGCGATTATCGCCGTCATCAGATCATCGCGCGGAGCGGCGCGGCGGTCGCGTTCCAACGCGATCAACAGGTCGTGGAACAGGCGGGTCGAATCCTCGGCCCGCGCCTTTTTCGCCGCCGTCCGGTCAATGTCGAAATAGCTGACGACATCATCCGACCACCGCGTCATGTCGGGCGCACGGTCGGGGTCGGTGCCGATCAGATGGCCGATGACCTGCGCGGGCAGCAACGCCGCCAGATCCGCGATGAAATCAAACCGCCCCAGCGGGATCAGGTGATCCAGCCGCTGTTCGACCCAATCCGTCACAAAGCCCCGCAGCGATTCCAGCCGGGTTTTGGTGAAAAACGGAAACACCGCGCGGCGCAGCCGGTCATGATCCGGCCCGTCCGTGTCCAGCATGGACGTTTGCACGAACCGTTCGTGATACGGCATGTCGTGGAAATTCGCCGCGATTTTCTGCGCCTGCGCCTGTTCAGGGGTCATGAACGCCGCCGCCGCGCGCACCATACGGCGATCCACAGCAATGGCGCGCACATCCGCCATCCGGGACGCCAGCACCCCGTCAAATTCCGGCCAGAACGGCAAGCCCGGCTGCGCCCGCAACGCCGCATAGGCCGGCCATGGATTTTCCCCGAAATCGGCGGCGCTTGGGTCGAACATCACCGCCCCGGCGCGGTCGAGGTCACCGCCCCTGCCCGTTGCCAGCGTTGATATTCCGCGTCCGAATCCAGCCGCTGCGGGCGATAGGCGCGTTGATAGACGGATGTTCCGGCGATGATTTCCAGGAACCGGCGTCCGTGGCGGCTGCGATGCTGTTCATCGGCCTGCGCCAGCGCGGGGCGGATGCCCGCATCCGTCCCCTGACGCCCGGCATAGGCGACCAGCGCAGTATCCGCCGCCCCCACGCCGCGATCCTGCAACCGGTCGGGATTGCCGCCCAGCGCGGCCACGGCATCGGCCGCAGGCGTCGGGTCGGTGATGTTGGACCCGCCCGGCGTCGGTGTGGGCAGCATCGCCAGATCGGTGGGCATGGTTAACGGGCGTGTCGGCAGAATGGCGAATTCATCCGGGCCGGTTTCGCCCGATTTGATGTTGATCAACCGCCCATCGGACGCGCAGCCCGCCAACAGCACCGCCACCAAAGCCATTCCCAGATACGCGCGCATCATCTGCCCCCTGTTCTTTGTGCCTGTTTAGCCGGGATTTTCGCTGTCGTCACGCGGCTTATCAACGGCGGGCGATTTGGGCGCGGGCTTGGCGCGTGGTTTGCGCGGCGTCTTTACCGGCGCGGGCGGTTTCTGCGGCATAAAGACCAGCCCAATCGCGCCCGCAAAAATCGCAATATCCGCGACGTTAAAGCTGTAGGGGTTGCGCCATCCCGGCAGCGACATATTCAGAAAATCCGCGACCGCGCCATAAATCGCGCGATCCACGACATTGCCCAGCGCGCCCCCGATCAGCAGCCCCGCCGCGATGCGCGCCAACACGCCCGCATTGGACCGCCAGACCCAGATCCACACCCAGACGCAGATCACCGCCGCAATCCCCATCAGAACCCAGCGCATCGTATCGTGACCGCTGGCGAACAAACCGAAATTGACCCCCTGATTCCACGCCATGCGCAGATTCAGGTAAGGCGGGATCACGTCGATCTGCTGCACCCGCGCCAGATCCATGACCTGCACGACCAGATATTTCAGCATCTGATCCAGCATGAACACGACGCCCGCGACCCACGCCACCAGCCCCATATCGGTGCGGGCGGGCGTGGACGCTTTGCGCGTGCGGGGTTTGGTCGCCTGTGCCATCAGTGGCGGAAATGACGTTGGCCGGTGAAGACCATCGCCAGACCCAGACGATTGGCGGCGGCGATCACTTCGTCATCGCGCATCGACCCGCCGGGTTGGATGACGGCGCGGGCGCCCGCTTCGGCCAGCGCCTCGATCCCGTCGGCAAAGGGGAAAAACGCATCCGACGCCACCGCCGCGCCGATGGTCAGCGGTTCCGGCAGGCCCAGCACCTGCGCCATATCTTCGGATTTGCGGCGACCGATGCGGGTGCTGTCCACGCGGCTCATCTGGCCCGCGCCGATGCCGACGGTCGCCATGTCACGCGCGTAAACGATGGCGTTTGATTTCACATGTTTCGCCACGGTCCACGCAAACAGCATATCCGACAATTCGTCGGCGGAGGGCTGACGGTCCGACACCACCCGCAGATCGTCGCGGGTGATGCGGCCATTGTCGCGGCCCTGCACCAGCAACCCGCCCGAGACCTGACGCAGCGTCAGCCCCCCTGCCGTCACATCCGGCAACCCGCCGGTGGTCAGCAGACGCAGGTTCTTTTTCGCGGCAAAGACCCGTTTCGCGTCGTCATTCGCATCCGGCGCAATCACCACTTCGGTAAAGATTTTGACGATTTCTTCGGCGGTCGGCCCGTCCAGCGGCGTGTTCAGCGCAACGATGCCGCCAAAGGCACTGGTCCGGTCGCAGTCGAATGCACGCGAATACGCCTCGATCGCGGTTGCGCCGCGCGCCACGCCGCAGGGATTGGCGTGTTTGATGATCGCGCAGGCGGGGCCATCGGCGGGGTCAAATTCCGCCACCAATTCAAACGCCGCGTCGGTGTCGTTGATGTTGTTGTAGGACAGCTCTTTTCCCTGCCATTGCTGCGCGGTTGCCACGCCGGGGCGCGCCTCGCCGGTGACATAGAACGCCGCCGACTGATGCGGGTTTTCGCCGTAGCGCAGCCCTTGGGCCAGAGTGCCAGCAAAGGCGCGGCGACGCGGGTTTTCCTGCCCAATCGCGCCCGCCAGCCACGTTGACACCGCCGCGTCATAGGCCGCCGTCCGGGCATAGGCGATCTGCGCCTGTTTCTGCCGAAACGCCAGCGTGGTGCCGTCATGCGCATCCAGTTCGGCCAGAACGGCGTCGTAATCGGCCACATCCACGATCACCGTGACAAAGCCGTGGTTTTTCGCCGCCGCCCGGATCATCGCCGGGCCGCCAATGTCGATGTTTTCGATGCAGTCGTCGTAATCCGCGCCGCGGGCGACGGTTTCTTCGAACGGATACAGGTTCACCACCAGCAGGTCGATGCCGCCGATGCCGTGTTCGTCCATCGCGGCAACGTGATCGGCATTGTCACGCAGCGCCAGCAAGCCGCCATGCACCTTGGGGTGCAGGGTTTTGACGCGCCCATCCATCATTTCGGGAAAGCCGGTGACATCCGCCACATCCGTCACCGTCAGCCCCGCATCGCGCAGCGATTTCGCACTGCCGCCGGTGGACAGGATTTCCACCCCCCGCGCAGCCAAGGCCGAGGCAAATTCAACCAAGCCGGTTTTATCAGAAACCGAGATCAACGCGCGTTTAACAGGGACGGGACGGGTCATGGCGGGCCTTTTGATGCTGTTTGCGGTCAGTTACCCCCATGCCGGCCAAAGGTCCAGCTTCAGCCGGGCTTTTGCAGGCACGCCATGTAAAAACCGTCCATCCCGCCCCGGTCGGGCCAGTAATCGGGACGCAGGCGGATGCCGCCTTCGTCGGTGATCCATGCCGGATCGACGCCCAGCCCGTCGGGGCGGATCACCGACAGGCCGGGATGGCGGGTCAGGGCGTCGTCGATCTGAACCTCGCCTTCGTCCGGGATCAGGGAACAGGTGGCGTAAACCAGCCGCCCGCCGGGCCGCAGCAAGGTCAGCGCGTGGTCGATCATCCGCGCTTGCAGGTCGATCAGGTCGCTGATGCCGTGGCCGTCGCGGATCAGCGGCAAATCCGGGTGCCGCCGGATCGTGCCGGTCGCCGAACAGGGCGCGTCCAGCAGCACCGCATCCAGCGGCTGATCGGGCCGCCAATCCAACGCATCCGCCACCACCAGTTGCGCGGTCAAACCGCACCGCGTCAGGTTTTCACGCACCCGGCGCAGGCGCGCGTCGTTAATATCAATCGCGGTGACATCGGCACCGGCGGCCGCCAATTGCAGGGTTTTCCCACCCGGCGCGGCGCACAGATCGGCGATCCGTTCCCCCGGCTGCGGGTCCAGCAGACGCACCGGCAGCGCGGCTGCGGCGTCCTGAACCCACCAATCGCCTGCGTCATATCCCGGCAGGGCCGACACCTGCACCGGCCCGTGGATGCGCACCGACCCCATGGGCAGCGCGTCACCATCCGGGGCCGCGGCCCCCGGCTTCACCGTCAGATCCAGCGGCGCACCGGCCTGATGGGCGGTTTCAAACCCACGCACGGCGTCCGCGCCCCACGCATCGACCAGCGGCCCCCGCAACCAGTCGGGCAGCGCCTGCGGGCTCAGATCGGCCCAGCCCTGAAACCCCGCCACCTTGCGCAGCACCGCATTCACCATGCCCGCCGCCGCCTGACCACGCTTGCCGGTGGCGCGCGTCAGATCAACGCAGGTGCTGACCACGCCATGCGCGGCCTGCGCGTCGTCCAGCATCTCGACCACGCCCAGACGCAGAATATCGGCGATTTCGGGTTTCGGGCGGCGGTCCATGAACTGCGCCAGCACCGCATCGGCGCGCCCCGCATTGCGCAACACCGCAACCGCCAGCCGCTGCGCCCGCGCCTGATCGGCCACCGGCAGATGCCGCAACGCGCCCGCCTGTTCGGCCAGCGACCGCCCGTCACGCACGCCCTGAACCAACCGCAATGCGCCTTTGCGCGCCATATCGCCACCCGGCTTTGCCAAATCGCTTTCCTTTGCCTAAATCATCGTCAAAACTGATGGCCGACACTAGGCCCAAATGGGGGATGTTTCCATGACCGATCTGCCGCCCGCCGCACAACGCGCCCTGGCCGAGGCCGAAGAACGCCGCAAAGCCGCTGCCGCCGCCCAACCCTTGCCCAAGGAATATGGCGGCCGTAACGGTCCCGAACCCGTCCGATTCGGGGATTATGAAAAGAACGGCATCGCGGTGGATTTCTGATGGATTGGCTGCGCGCCTCGGCCACGCAACAGGGCCGCGCCATTCTGGCGGGGCTTTTGGACCCTATCGACCAGACCGAAGGCTATCTGGCCGCCGCCCGCGCCCATCCTGACATCGCGCGGATTTACGCGCGCCTGACGCCCGAACGCGCCCGGTCCGAAAGCTGCGCCGCCCATGACCGCGCCCGGATGGAGCGGCGGCACAGTCTGCTGGACGGCGTGGCGATCAGCTGGAAAGACAATATCGACAGCGGCGGCATCGTGACCGAGGCCGGTTCCAAGCTGTTAGAGGGCCGCGTTCCCCGCAAAGACGCCAATGTTATGGCCCGCGCCGCGCGCCGGGGGCTGGTCTGTCTGGGCAAAACCCATATGACCGAACTGGCCTTTTCCGGGCTGGGGCTGAACCCGGTGACGGCGACGCCGCCCAATGCGCTTGACCCCGATCTGGTGCCGGGGGGGTCGTCATCCGGGGCGGCGGTGTCCGTGGCCTTGGGTCTGGCGGCGGCGGCGATTGGCACCGATACGGGCGGGTCCATCCGCCTGCCCGCGGCGTGGAACAACCTTGTGGGGTTCAAACCCAGCCACAACGCTCTGCCGGAAAAGGGCATCGTGCCGCTGGCCCGCCGGTTTGACACGCCCGGCCCCATTGCCCGCACGGTCGAAGATTGCGCCGAATTATTCGCCCTGATGGCCGATCAGCCCGCGCCGGATCTGACCGATGCGACGGTGGCCGGGCTGCGGCTGATGGTGCTGGACGGGCTGGCCTTTGACGACATCGAACCCGGCCCGGCGACGTCCTTCACGGACGCCATCGACCGGCTGGCCCGTGCGGGCGCGCAGATCCATCACGCCAGCACCGATTGGCTGGACCGCGCCATGGCCCTGTCGCCGCACCTGTTCGCGCCCGAAGCATACGGCATCTGGCGCGCCCAGATCGAGGATGCGCCCGAACTGATGTGGCCCCCGATCCTGACGCGGTTCCGGGGCGGTGCCGACATCAGCGCCGCCGATTACGTCGCCGCGTGGGAAAGCCTGACGCGCATCCGCCGCAAATGGGTGAAACAGGCGATTGCCGGCTTTGACGCGGTGCTGATCCCGACCGCCGCGATCCTGCCGCCCCGCGCCGACACGCTGTTAAACGACGCCGAGGCGTTCGGTCGCGCCAATCTGCTGGCGCTGCGCAACACCCGCATCGCCAATCTGCTGGGCCTGCCCGCGATTACGCTGCCCACAGGTCACGCGGCCTGTGGTATTTCGATCATGGGGTATGCGGGCCATGACCACCACCTGCTGCGCATTGCGGCGGGGGCGGAAACGGCACTGGGCGTTGCATGAAGATCGCGATTCTCTATACCGGCGGCACGATTGGCAGCGTGGGTCAGCCGCTTGCGCCGATGGCTCCGGGCCGGTTTGCGGACGCGGCGCGCGGGCTGTTGGGCGATGCGTTGCAGGCGGCGCATCCGGGTGTGGCGCTGCATTTCGATGACGGTTTGCGGTTTCCGGGCAGCGATACCGGCACGCTGGACAGCACCGATCTGCGCCCCGGCGATTGGTGCCGGATGGCGACGCATGTGGTTGATCTCTATTCTGATTTTGACGGGTTTGTGATTCTGCACGGCACCGATACGCTGGATTTCACCGGCGCGGCGCTGCCGTTATTGCTGAACATCACGGATGCGAACGGGTTCGGGCGGGCGGTGCTGTCGAAACCCGTGATCCTGACCGGGTCGCAACTGCCGCTGTTTCGGGATGGCCCCGGCGGGCTGGTCCTGAACGCCGGGTCGGATGCGTTTGCCAATCTGTCCGGCGCGATTGCCTGCGCGCGCCTGCGCATCCCCGAGGTGGCCGTGTTTTTCAACACCCGCCTGATGCGCGGCAATCGGGTGCTTAAGGTCTCGACAACCACATTCGCCGGCTTTGACAGCCCGCATCTGCCCGATCTGGCGGGGGTCGGGATCGGAGCCTGGCATGGCGCGGATGCTCTGCCCGGTCCGGTCGCGCCGGATGTGTCGCTGGATCAGAACCTTGCGCCGGTCCGGGCGCAATTGGAGGCGATCACCGCCCGCATCGACGCCGTGCCGGTGGCGCAAATCCCCGCTTTGCCGGGGGCGATGCTGGCGGTTGCGGTGCGGGACGCGACGGCCAGCGGCGCGCGCGTCATCGTGATGCAGGGCTTTGGCGAAGGCAACCTGCCCCATGGTTCCGGCGATCTGTCGGACGCGCTGCGCGATGCCGATGCGGCGGGGATCAGCGTGGTGGTGACCAGCCGCGTGATTGGCGGCGTGGTCGGCGCGTTTCATTACGCCGCCGGGGCGTGGGTGGCCGATACCGGCGCGATCAGCGGCGGCGATATGACCCCCGTTGCAGCGGCGACCAAGGCGATGATCCTGCACGCCACAGCCCCGCATCACGGCTGGGACCGCGCCACGATTCACGCACTGATCCGGCGCAACCTGCACGGCGAAATGGTGGCCTCGGATCGCCTGACCGGCGCCTTGCTGCCCGGTCAGGCGATGCAGGCCGCTGATGGCGATGCGCGGCTGATCAACGACCCGGACACCGGCCCCGCGCTGTTCATCAGCCGCGCGCCGGTCTGGCAGGCAGGCGCGCCGGGGCGGTTGCAGATGCAGGCCAGCCGCCTGACCCTGACCGCGCCAGATGGCCGCATCCTGTGGCGCAGTCAGGCGATGCCCGGCGGGGTTCCGTTCCTGACCACAACCGGGTTACATCTGATCGACCCGACCCACTGCGCCGCCCCCTTGCCCATCATCACGGAACCGCCATGCTGATCTATGTTCTGAACGGCCCGAACCTGAACCTGCTGGGGCAGCGCCAGCCCGAAATCTATGGCGCGGCGACGCTGGCCGATGTCGAACGCCTGTGTGCGGATGTGGCGACCCCGCATAACATCCGGTTTTTGCAAACGAATTGGGAAGGCCAGTTGATCGACTGGATCCATCAGGCGCGCACTGAGGCGGCGGGCATCGTCATCAACCCCGCCGCGCTGACCCATACATCGGTGGCGGTGCTGGACGCGCTGAACGCATTCGACGGCCCGGTGATCGAGGTCCACATCAGCCAAGTCCACAAACGCGAATCGTTCCGGCACCATTCCTTTGTGTCGCTGCGCGCGGATGGGGTCATCGCGGGCTTTGGGGTCGAAGGCTACGCCGCCGCCATCCGCCGCGTCGTGTCTCTGGCGGGTTAGAATTCGACCCCTGCCTGCGCTTTGATGCCGTCGCGGAACGGGTGTTTCACCAGCGACATTTCCGTGACCAGATCGGCCGCCTCGATCAGCGCATCCGGCGCGCCGCGTCCGGTCAGCACCACATGCGTCATTGGCGGTTTTTCATTGGCCAGAAACGTCAGCACCTGTTCCACGTCGATATAGCCGTAGCGAAACGCGATGTTGATTTCGTCCAGCAACACCATGCGGATAGCCGGGTCGCGGATCATGTCCTGCGCCTTGGCCCACCCGGCCTGAGCCGCCGCAACATCGCGCGATTTATCCTGTGTTTCCCATGTAAACCCTTCGCCCATCACATGAAACTGCACTTTATCCGCGAAATGGCCGGTCAACAGGCGGCGTTCGCCGGTGTCCCATGCGCCCTTGATGAACTGCACGACTGCGCAGGGCATATCATGGGCGATGCAGCGCATAATCATGCCGAACCCGCTGCTGGATTTGCCCTTGCCGGGGCCGGTATGAACGATGATCAGCCCCTTTTCGCCGGTTTTGGTTTCCATCATCCGGTCGCGCGCGGCTTTTTTCTTGGCCATTTTGGCGGCATGGCGCGCAAGGTCATCAGGGGCCAGATCATCGGGGCTTTGTGCGGCATCGGTCATGGGGTTCCTCTTGACTTTGGAGGGTGGGGCGGGTTTGGTATTGGAACGCTGGTTCCTGTTTATGACAGGTGAAAAGGGAATGCGACAGGGCAACCGCCCCAAACGCAGCCGCCCCCGCGACCGTGACCGGAAAGGTCGCCCACCGCCACTGGTTCCGACCGGGAAGGCCGGGCGCCCGCGGGGCCAGCCCCATATCCGCAAGCCGGGAGACCTGCCGCGTCATAGCCGCCCCTTTGGGGCAACGAAACCGGCGGGGTGTCTGGTTGGGCTGGTGACGCCACAGGGATGGCGGCCCCCGCACGCACCCCCAAACGCATGGCGGAGGGCCATGTGGCACAGGTGAGACATGAAACGACTGATCGTGCTGGCGCTGCTGGCTGGCCCTGCGCAGGCTGAACCGCTGACTGGCCCCTTTGGCCCGCATGGGGAAAAACACCCCATCGTGGAACCCTTTGCCACGCCCGCCGCTGGCATCACCGAACTGCGGCAGCGCAGCATGGCGGCGCTGTCGGGCCATTTCCGCGCGTCATCCGCGACCGTCTTTGCCGGTGCGGGGGGTGATGCGATGCTGCCCACCCATGCCGACGCCATGGCGGCACTGGCCGCGCAGATGGATGCGCTGTTCGCTATCCCCTCGCCCGCGCCGGATGGGGCCAAGGGCGCCCTGCCCGCCATCTGGGACGACCCGGCGCGGTTTGCCGAATACACCGCCGGTTTTGCCGCGCAGACGCGGGTCTTTGCGCAGGCGGTGCGTGACGGCGGCGATACGGAAGCCGCGTTGCAGGATGTCCGTTATATGTGTCTGGCCTGCCATGCCGCCTATCGTCAGCGATAATCCCGTCTGTTATCCGTGCGCCATCTGCGCCAAGGGGGTCTGATGACCGAAATTCTGATCTGCACCACATGCCGTCTGGGCGCACCCGATCCCGACGCCCCCCGCGCGGGCGCGGTTCTGGCCGAACGTCTGGCGGGCGCTCTGCCGCCCGAGGTCACCCTGCGCCCGGTCGAATGTCTGTCCAACTGCACGCGCGGTTGCACGATCGTTCTGCAAGGCGGGCCGGATCGCTGGACCTATATTTACGGCAATCTGGACCCCGACCAGCATATCGACGCCGTGATCGCCGGCACCGTCGCCTATGCCGCGACGACGGACGGGCTGGTCCCATGGCGCGACCGCCCCGACCATTTCCGCAAAAACTGCATCGCGCGGATTCCGCCTCAGATGCCGAAGCAGGAGGGCTGAATGAAGGGCTATACCATCCAGCTTTATATGCCCGAAGGCACTCCTGACGGGCTGTTGATCGCGTCGCAATTCGGCTGGACCGGGCAAATCACGGTCGCGCGTCAGACGACGTTTGACAGCTTGCTGCAACGCGACGATCTGGACCGGCCGGGGGTTTATATCCTGTCCGGTCCCGACCCCGACCATCCCAGCCGCAACCGCACCTATATCGGAGAGGCGGACAATATCCGCGACCGGATCAAACCCAGCGCGAATGAGCAAGGCGACTGGTGGGAAATCGCCGCCGCTATCACCACCAGCGACAATACCCTGAACAAAGGGCATATCCGCTATCTGGAAGCGCGGCTGATCGAACGCGCCCATATGGCGGGGCGCGTCCATCTGACCAATGGCCAGCAGCCCAAACCCGAACGCCGTTACCTGCCCGAGGCCGAGCGCGCGAATATGGAACGCTTTATCACCACTCTGGCCAGCATGTTGCCGGTGGTGGGGCTGGATTTGCTGAAACCCGCCCCGGCGGCGGCGCAGAATGCGGCGACAGCCCCCGTTGCTGAGCCGCGCTTTGTCATCGCCCATAAATCCGGCCTGAACGCGCAGGCCACCGAACGCGGGGGCGAATTTATCGTGCTGGCCGGGTCGCAGGTGCTGCGCGATCCGGGCTATGTCCAAAACAGCTATGCCGGGCTGCGCCAAACGCTGATGGATGACGGCACCATCACCGATGGACCGGACGCGTTTTTGACCTTTGCCACGGATACCGCGTTCAACAGCCCATCCGCCGCCGCTGCGGTGATTCTGGCCAGCAACCGCAACGGACGCACCGAATGGCGCATGACCGGCACGCAGCAAACCTATGCCGATTGGCAATCCCGAACCCTTCCTGACCCAAAGGACACGCTATGACCGACCTGACCAAAATCCCCGTTACCGTCATCACCGGCTTTCTGGGCGCGGGGAAAACCACGCTGATCCGGCATTTGATGCAGAACCCCGGCGGGCGACGGCTGGCGGTGTTGGTGAATGAATTTGGCACCGTGGGGGTGGATGGCGACATTCTGAAATCCTGCGCGGATGAGAATTGCCCCGCCGAAAACATTGTCGAACTGGCCAATGGCTGCATCTGCTGCACCGTGGCCGATGACTTTATCCCGACGCTGGAGACGCTGATGGCGATGCCGCAGCGGCCCGATCATATCCTGATCGAAACATCGGGGCTGGCGCTGCCGAAACCGCTGCTGAAGGCCTTTGACTGGCCCGCGATTCGGTCGCGCATCACCGTGGACGGGGTGATCGCCCTTGCCGATGCCGAAGCCGTGGCGGCGGGACGCTTTGCCAGCGATGTGGACGCCGTGGACGCGCAGCGCCGCGCAGATGACAGTCTGGACCACGACACCCCACTGGCCGAGGTGTTCGAAGATCAGATTGCCTGCGCCGATGTCGTTTTGCTGACGAAATGCGATCTGGCGGGCGATGACGGTGTGGCGGCGGCGCGCGCGGAAATTGACGCCCACGCGCCGCGCAAGCTGCCGATCCTGACCGTGACCGAAGGCGCGATTGACCCGCAGGTCATTCTGGGCCTGAACGCCGCCGCCGAAGACGATCTGGCCGCGCGTCCCAGCCATCATGACGGGGCCGATGATCACGAACATGATGACTTTGACACCGTGGTCATGGACCTGCCGGAAATCCGCGATCCGGCGGCTTTGGTCGCGGCGATTGAACGGCTGGCGGTTGAACAGCACATCCTGCGGGTGAAAGGCCACGTCGCCGTCACCGGCAAACCCATGCGCCTGCTGGTGCAGGCCGTAGGCGCGCGCGTGCGGCATCAATATGACCAGCCATGGACCGGGCCGCGCGCCAGCCGTCTGGTCGTCATTGGCGAACATCACGATGTGGACAGGTCGGCGATCCGCGCGGTTCTGGACAGCGCCATTCTCTGATGCACGTCATTTTCCGCGAAAGTCACGGGCTGGATGAAACCGACGCCCCCTATGACCCCGGCCAGACGCCGGGGGATATGGTGGTGTTGTCGTTTTCCGACAGCGATCTGGGCGCTTTTGCGGCGGCGTGGAACCAATGGGGGCGGCGGGGGGGGCTGCCGTCTCTGCGGCTGTGCAATCTGGTGGCGCTGCGTCACCCGGTGTCGGTCGATACCTATATCGACCAGACGCTGAGCGGCGCGCGCGCCGTTCTGATCCGCCTGATCGGGGGCGAAGGGTATTGGCCCTATGGTCTGGCCTCGGTTCAGGATCTGGCGCGGCGGCGAGGGATTGCGCTTGCGGTGCTGCCCGCCGATGGGCGGGCGGATGCACGGCTGGATGACCTGTCAACGCTGCCGGTGCCGGTGCTGCGCGATCTGGCGCGGCTGTGCGATATGGGCGGCGCGGTTGCGGCGGGGCAGGCTTTGGTCACGCTGGCCCATGCGGCGGGGCTGGATGCGACGCCGGTTCCCGGCCAGCCTGCCTTGCCCGATATGGGGTTTTACGACCCCGACCATGGCGTGATCGCCGCCCCCCCGCCGGGGCGGCTGGTCGTGGTCAGTTTTTACCGCAGCTATCTGACGGCGGCGGATACCGCGCCGGTGGATGCGCTGATCCGGGAATTGCGGGCGCAGGGCTTTGCCGCCTGCGGGGTCTTTGCGCCGTCGCTGAAATCGCCGGGCTTTGCGCCATGGCTGGCGGGGACTGGGATCGCACCGGTGGCCATCATCAATGCAACCGGGTTTTCGGCGCAGTCGGACGCGGGCGGGCCGTTCCGCGCATGGGATTGCCCGGTGTTTCAGGTCGCCCTGTCCACCAATCGCCGCCGCGAATGGGCGGCTGCGGAACGCGGTCTGTCGCCGTCCGATCTGGCCATGCATGTGGTCCTGCCCGAAGTTGACGGCCGCATCTTTACCGGCGCGGTCAGTTTCAAGGCCCCGCAACCCCGTGACGCCGATCTGCAATTTTCACGCTTTGCGCATCGCCCCGATGACGCGCTGATCCGGGCCGTGGTGGCGCGGGTGGCGGCGTGGGACCGGCTGGCGCAGAGCGCGCCCGATGATCGCCGGGTGGCGCTGATCCTGTCCACCTATCCGGGGCGCGACTGGCAGATGGCCCATGCGGTCGGGCTGGATGCGATTGCCTCCGCCGATGCCGTCGCCGCGATGCTGGGCGCAGAACCGGGGGCGGATGCGCTGCGCCATGACCGCATCGCGTGGCCACTGGCCGATTACCGCGCGGCACTGGCCCGCCTGCCCGACGCTCTGCGCGATGATCTGGCGGCGGCGTGGGGCGAGCCGGACAGCGACCCCGATTGCCAGAACGGCGCGTTCCATTTCGCCGCCACCCGGCGCGGCAACCTGACGCTGGCCCTGCAACCCGAACGCAGCCACCGGGCGGGGCGCGATGATGATTATCACGACCTGACACGGGTTCCGCGTCACGCCTATGTCGCGTTTTATCTGTGGCTGGCGGGTCAAAGCCCCGACGCGCTGATCCATATGGGCGCGCATGGCACATTGGAATGGCTGCCGGGAAAATCGGTAGCGCTGTCGGGCGATTGCTGGCCGCAGGCGCTGATCGGGGCGGTGCCGGTGATTTACCCCTTTATCGTCAATGACCCCGGCGAGGCCGCACAGGCCAAACGCCGCATCGCGGCCGTCACGCTGGGCCATCTGCCCCCGCCGATGATCGCGGCCAGCCTGCCGCCCGCTATGGCCGGGCTGGAACGGCTGCTGGACGAATATTCGACCGCCGACGGGCTGGACCCTGCGCGGCGCGACCGGCTGATCGACAGCATCCGCGATCAGGCCCGCGCATCCGGCGTTGAAACCGATCTGGGCATCCCCTCTGATGCCAGCCCGGCCGAGGCGATCACCCGCATCGACCGCTTTGTCTGCGATATTAAGGAAAGCCAGTTCGGGCAGGGCCTGCATATTTACGGCACCGGCGATTGCGGCGCGGATGAACGCGCGGGGCTGATGGCGGCGCTGTCGGGGCGCTTCGTCGCGCCGGGGCCGTCGGGGTCGCCCGCGCGGGGGCGGCGCGATGTGATCCCCACCGGGCGCAACCTGTTTGGCGTGGACCCTCGGGCCGTGCCGACGCCTGCCGCCCATGCCCAAGGCGTCAAGCTGGCCGAGGAATTGTTACGCCGTCACCTGCAAGATCACGGCGACTGGCCGCGTGGTCTGGTCGTCGATCTGTGGGGCAGCGCGACCATGCGCACCGCGGGCGAAGAATTTGCCATGGCCCTGCATCTGGCCGGTCTGGCACCCGTCTGGGATGATGCGTCGGGCCGCGTGACCGGGGTTCAGGTCACGCCGTTAACCCTGCTGCGGCGTCCCCGCATTGATGTGACGCTGCGGGTATCGGGGCTGTTTCGCGACGTGTTCCCGGTGCTGGCGCAGTTGTTTGAAACCGGCGCGGCGGCACTGGCCGAACGGGATGAGGACGCCGCCGACAACCCCTATGCCATGCGCGGCGCGCGGGTCTTTGGCCCGCAGCCGGGGCAATATGGGCTGGGCATGGGCGTGGCCGCCGACACATTCACCGACGCCGCCCGTCTGGCCGCCGGTGAGGCATGGTTAAACGCCTCTGCCTGGGCCATCGGCGCGGATGGGCAATCCCGCCCCGACCGCGCGGGCCTGGAACGCCGCCTGTCCGGGGCCGACAGTTTTGTTCACGCGCAAGATTTGCCCGAAAGCGATCTGTTGCTGGCCGCCGATTATGCCGCGCATGAGGCGGGCTTTGCCGCCGCCATGGCCCGCATCGGAGCGGATGCGCCCGCGCTTTATCATCTTGACGCAACCCAGCCGGACCGTCCCCGCGCCCGCACCCTGACCGAAGAAATCGCCCGCACCGTCCGCGCCCGCGCATCCGACCCCCGCTGGGCGGATGGGATGCGCGCGCATGGGTTCCGGGGCGCCGCCGAAATCGCCGCAACGCTGGACCATATGGCGGCCTTTGCGCATCTGGCGGGCGCGGTGCCGCCACATCTGTTCGACCTGTATCACGACGCGACGCTGGGCCGCGACGATGTGGTCGCGTTCATGGAACAGGCCAACCCCGCCGCCTTGGCCGCCATGCGCGACCTGTTCCGCCGCCTGCACGACGCGGGGTTATGGGTGACGCGGCGCAATTCGATCGCGGCCAGTTTGGGGGGCAGGGAATGACCCACGCGCCGACGAATACCGCCACGAAAGGGCGCGCGGCATATGGGGTCGAACGCCGCGCCCGGGTGTGTGGCGTTAAGGTTAATGGCGAGGTGAGGCAGGTGCTTGCCTTGGTCGATTGCAGCATTAACCTTAATACGACGGAACGGCTGCGCCGGTGCCGGACCATCTTCGCCACGACACCACCGAACGAAGATGTTCGTCGCCAAACACCCAGCCAAGACCGACCCGCCAATTTCCGCGCAGCGGGTCACATGCTTCAGCGCCCCCGCACGCAGTGCATTAAGGTTAATGGCAGGATCACATGCCGCCCCGCTCTGCTTCGTCACGCGATTAACCTTAATGCGGCGGTGTGGCTGGAACCTCTGCGGGCCATCCCTGCCATCACTGCCGATAATCGCACCGTCGCCCCAAAACGCGGCGTTATTCAGTGGATGCCCAACCAACCCTGCCCCGCTAATATCCGCGCAGCGGATCACAAAAACCCACCATCACATACCGACTGCGTTAAGGTTAATGCCGGGGCGCGGCAGCGTCTGACCTTGGTCGGCCATGCCATTAACCTTAACGCGGCGGTGTGGCTGGAACCTCTGCGCACAACCCCTACCGCCACAGGCCACAATCGCGTCGTCGCCCCAGAACGCGGCGTTACTCAGCGGATGTCCAACCAGCCCTGCCCCGCCAATTTCCGCGCAGCGAGTCACATGGCGCGGTCTACCCGCACGCAGTGCATTAAGGTTAATGGCAGGATCACATGCCGCCCCGCTCTGCTTCGTCACGCGATTAACCTTAATGCGGCGGTGTGGCTGGAACCTCTGCGGGCCATCCCTGCCATCACTGCCGATAATCGCACCGTCGCCCCAAAACGCGGCGTTATTCAGTGGATGCCCAACCAACCCTGCCCCGCTAATATCCGCGCAGCGGATCACAAAAACCCACCATCACATACCGACTGCGTTAAGGTTAATGCCGGGGCGCGGCAGCGTCTGACCTTGGTCGGCCATGCCATTAACCTTAACGCGGCGGTGTGGCTGGAACTTCTGCGGGCCACCTCAACCATCACCCCCCATCATCGCGCCATGCCGCCAAAACACGGCGTTGTTCATCGAACAATCAACCACCCTTGCCACGCCAACATCCGAACAACGGACCACACGGCGCGGTCTGTCCGCGCGCAGCGCATTAAGGTGAATGGCGGGATCAAATACCACCCTGTTTTGCTCGATCATATCGTTAACCTTAATGCGCAGGTGTGGCCGAAACCTCTGCGCTCCATCCCTGCCATCACAGCCGATAATCGCACCGTCGCCTCAGAACACGGCGTTATTCAGCGGATGTCCAACCAACCTTGCCTCGCCAACATCCGAACAACGGATCACATGGCGCGGTCTACTCGCGCGCATCGCATTAAGGTTAATGGCGGGATCACATGCCGCCCGGCTCTGCTTCGTCATCCCATTAACCTTAATGCGGCGGCGGGCCTGCCTGCTCTGCGCGCCACCTCCGTCATCCCTCTCCTACCCCACCCTGTTCTTTCTCGGGCACACAGCCAGCCCACGCCAAACACGATCAACACGGCGCGGGCCACTCGCTCGCAGCGCGTTAAGGTTAATGATCGCTGGTCAACCCAACCGGCCATTAACCTTAACGCTAGGCGTCTGCGCCCGTCCCTCTTTGCCACGGGGTCCGTTCAAAGCCACGCCCGCATCACCCCAACCCAAGGACTCACCCCATGACCCACATCAAAGGCTGGTGTCCCGGCGCGTTGCGCCCGATGGAGTCGGGGGATGGTTGGGTTGTGCGGGTGCGGCCCAATGGGGGGCGGCTGAGTGCGGCTCAGGTCGTGGGGATTGCCGATGCGGCGCGGGATTTTGGCAATGGGCGGATTGATCTGACCGGACGGGCGAATGTGCAGTTGCGTGGGGTGACGCCCGACACGCACCGCCCGTTGATCGACGCGCTGCGTCACCTTGGCTTGATTGATGATGACATCGCGGCGGAAACGCGGCGCAATATCATCGTGACGCCCTTTGCCGATACGGACACCGACCGGATCGCGGCGGAACTGGCGGCGGCGCTGCGCATCTGCGATCTGACCCTGCCCGCCAAATTCGGCTTTGCCGTCGATACCGGCGCCGCGCCGGTGCTGACCCAAACCCCCGCCGATATTCGGATTGAACGCAGCGATGCGGGCCTGATCCTGCGCGCCGATGGGATGGCGCGGGGGGCGGCCTATCGCGGCGCGGATGATGCGATTGCTCTGGCCCGGTGGTTTCTCGAACAGGGCGGCGTGACGGATGGGCGTGGGCGGATGGCGGCGCTGACCGCGCGGGTGCAGCCGCCCGCCGACCTGATCCCTCGGGCCGGGGTCGCCCCGCCCGGCCCCGGCCCGACACCGCAGGGCGATCTGGTCGCGTTTGAATTTGGCCAGACCGACGCGGACACTCTGCGCGCGCTTGGCGCAATGCGGGTCACGCCGTGGCGCATGGTGCTGGTCGAACACGCGCCCGACCATCCGGGCCTGATCCGCGACCCCGCCGATCCGCGTTTGCGGGTCATGGCCTGCACCGGCGCGCCCGGCTGTCCGCAGGCCCATGCCGCCACGCGCCCCCTTGCCCGGACACTGGCCCCTCTGATAGCTGACGGCGATATTCTGCACCTGTCGGGATGCGCCAAAGGCTGTGGCTGGCCTGCCCGCGCTGATGTGACGCTGACCGCCACGCCGCAGGGATGGGATCTGATCCGTCAGGGCCGCGCGGGCGATCCCCCCGTGATGCGCGACCTGAGCCCCGACCAACTGCCAGAGGTGCTGTAATGCCCCATGATTACGAAAAAAACGGTGCCGCGATTTACCGCCAATCCTTTGCCACCATCCGGGCCGAGGCCGACCTGTCCCGTTTTGACGCCGACGAAGAACCCGTTGTTGTCCGCATGATCCACGCGGCGGGGCTGGTCGGGCTGGAACGCGACGTGCAGTTCACCCCCGGCATGGCGACCGCCGCGCGCATCGCGCTGATGCAGGGCGCGCCGATCCTCTGCGATGCGCGCATGGTGTCCGAAGGCGTGACGCGCGCCCGTCTGCCCGCCGATAATGCGGTGATCTGCACCCTGCACGATCCGCGCGTTCCCGATATGGCGCGCGATATGGGCAACACCCGGTCGGCGGCGGCATTGGAATTGTGGCGTCCGCATCTGGCCGGTGCCGTCGTGGCGATTGGCAATGCGCCGACCGCGCTGTTCCATCTGCTGAACATGCTGGAAGACCCTGACACCCCCCGCCCCGCCGCGATTATCGGCTGTCCGGTGGGCTTTGTCGGCGCGGCGGAATCCAAAGACGCGCTGATGGCTGCGCCGCCTGCGCCTTCGGTCATTGTGCGCGGGCGTCTGGGCGGGTCCGCAATCACCGTGGCCGCGATCAACGCGCTTGCCAGTCGAAAGGAATAATCATGGGCCGCATCATCTGCGCCGGTCTGGGGCCGGGCGATCCTGACCTGATGTCGGTGCGCGCCGACCGCGCCATTCGCGGGGCCGCGCATGTGGCGTTCTTTCGCAAGGCCGGGCGGCAGGGGCAGGCCCGCCGGATCGTGGCCGATATGCTGCGCGCGGATGTGGTTGAATATCCGATGGAATATCCGGTGACGACCGAGATCCCGTTCGACAGCCCGGACTATATCGCGCAACTGTCGGGGTTTTATGACGATTGGGCCGACCGTCTGGCCGAACTGGCCGCGGATCATGATGTGGTGGTGCTGTGCGAAGGCGATCCGTTTTTCTATGGGTCGTTCATGCATCTGTATATCCGCCTGCGCGACCGGGTGGCGGTTGACGTGATCCCCGGCATCCCCGGCATGGCGGGCTGTTGGAACGTGTCGGGCCAGCCGATCACATGGGGCGACGACGTGCTGTCGGTGCTGATGGGCACGCTGTCGCAGGAGGATCTGACCGCGCATATCCGCCGGTCCGACGCCGTGGCGATTATGAAAACCGGGCGCAACCTGCCCAAAGTCCGCCGCGCTTTGGCCGCCGCTGGGCGTCTGGACGATGCGTGGCTGATTGAACGCGGCACCATGCCGGGTCAGCGCATCGCCCCGCTGGCGCAGGTGGGGGACGACGATTGCCCCTATTTCGCGATCGTGCTGGTCCATGGTCAGGGACGCCGGCCAATGGCCTTGGCGCAGGTGGCGCAATGACGGGATGGGTGACGGTCGCCGGTCTGGGACCGGGGGATGACGGGATGGTGACGCCTCAGGTCCGGGCGGCACTGGATCAGGCCACGGATGTGATCGGTTACATCCCCTATGTCGCGCGGGTGGCGGCGCGTCCGGGGTTGAACCTGCATCCGTCCGACAACCGGGTGGAACTGGACCGCGCGGCGCACGCGCTGCAACTGGCGTCTCAGGGCGCGCGGGTCGTGATCGTGTCATCGGGCGATCCGGGCGTGTTCGCCATGGCATCGGCCCTGTTCGAGGCCGTCGAGTCCGCCCCCGAACACCTGAACGCCGATATTCGCATCCTGCCCGGCATCACCGCGATGCTGGCCGCCGCCGCGCGCGCCGGTGCGCCGCTGGGTCATGATTTTTGCGCCATCAACCTGTCGGACAATCTGAAACCCTGGGCCATGGTCGAACACCGGTTGCGCCACGCCGCGCGTGGCGATTTCGCCATGGCGTTTTATAACCCGCGTTCCGCCAGCCGCCCGCATCACTTCGCGCAGGTGCTGGACCTGCTGCGGGCGGAATGTGGGCCGGACCGGCTGATCATCTTTGCCCGCGCGGTCAGCACGCCGGACGAAACCCTGCGCGTGGTGACGCTGGCCGAGGCCACGCCTGACATGGCCGATATGCGCACCGTGGTTCTGGTCGGCAATGCGGCGACGCGGCGGGTGGGGCCGTGGGTCTATACCCCCCGGCGGGCGGATTGATGCAGCCACGCGATCACCGCGCCGGGATCGTCCACCACCGGGCGCGGCGGGATAAAGGGGCGGTCGATCATCACGACCCGCACCCCCAAATCGCGCGCGGCGGTCAGTTTCGCAACCGCCCCCGTCCCCCCCGCGTTTTTCGCCACCAGATGCGTGATGCCGTGGCGCTGCATCAGGTCGCGGTCGCCCGCGACCGTGAACGGCCCGCGCGCGATGTCGATGTGGCAATCGGGCAAGGGGGACACATCCGGCGCATCGACCAGCCGCAGCAGATAGTGATGCCCGCGCGCGGCAAAGGGGGCCAGATTTTGCCGCCCGATGGCCAGAAACACCCGCGCGGATCGGTCGGGCAGCGCGTCAACCGCTCCCGCAATATCAGGGACATGGCACCAGTCATCGCCCGGCCCCGCGCGCCATTCCGGGCGCTGCACCGCAACCAGGGGCGTGCCGGTGACGCGACAGGCCGCGACCGCATTGGCGCTGATCTGCGCGGCAAAGGGGTGGGTCGCGTCCACCACATGACTGATCCCATGGTCGCGAATATACCCGGCCAGCCCATCCACCCCGCCAAAGCCCCCGACCCGCACCGGCAAGGGTTGCCCCACCGGCGCCGCCGTGCGCCCGGCATAGGAAAACACCCCCGCAATCCCGGCATCGGACAGGTGGCGGGCGGTCTGGCTGGCCTCGGTCGTGCCGCCCAGCAACAGGACGTTTATCATGATTGATCCATGGGTCACCCTCATCGGCATTGGCGAAGATGGCCTGACGGGTCTGTCCGATGCAAGCCGCACAGCGCTTGACGCTGCGGAAATCATCATCGGCGGGCCGCGTCATCTGGCACTGGCGGGTGCGGGGGACCGGGGGCGCGAATGGCCGGTGCCGTTCGACGTGGCCCCGGTGCTGGCGCTGCGCGGGCGGGCCGTGGCGGTGCTGGTGTCGGGCGATCCGTTCTGGTTCGGAGCCGGAGCCAGCCTGACCGCGCATCTGACCCCCGGCGAATGGGTCGCTCATCCCGCGCCGTCCTGTTTCTCGCTTGCGGCGGCGGTGATGGGGTGGGCGGTGCAGAACACGGCCTGCGCGGGCCTTCACGCCGCGCCGTTCACGCGCCTGCGCCCGCATCTGACGCGCGGCTGTCGCATCATCGCCACGCTGCGCGACGGGAACGCACCGCGCGATCTGGCGGCGTGGCTGGTGGAACAGGGGTTCGGCGCGATGCAGATGACGGTGCTGGAACGGCTGGGCGGCCCGCAGGAACGCCGCCGCCAGACGCGCGCCAAAGCGTTCGACCTGACCGACATTGCCGCGCCGGTTGTGGTGGCGCTGAACGGGGCGGAGCTGCCGCGCGGGCTGGGCCTGTCTGCCGCCCCCGGTCGCCCGACAGCCGCGTTTCACCATGACGGCCAGATCACGAAATCCCCGATCCGAGCCTTGACCTTGGCCGCGTTGCAGCCGCGCCCGGATGCGCTGTTATGGGATATTGGCGGCGGGTCGGGGTCGGTTTCGGTTGAATGGGCGCTGTCGGGCGGGCGGGCGATCTGCATTGAACCCCGCGCGGATCGCATGGCCAACATCACCGCCAATTGCGACGATTTCGGCGTGGCGCATCGGGTGCAGCGGATCACCGGCGCGGCCCCCGATGCGCTGCGCGGCCTGCCCGAACCTGATGCCGTGTTCGTGGGCGGAGGCGGCAATGCCGCGATGTTCGACCTGATCCTGTCGTGCCTGCCCATCGGCGCGCGTCTGGTCGCGAATGCCGTGACCATCGACACCGAAGCCCTGCTGATGGCTCTGCACAAACAACATGGCGGCGATCTGCTGCGGATCGACATTGCGGGGTCCGCGCCTCTGGGCCGGATGCGAGGCTGGCAACCCGCGCGCCCCGTGGTGCAATGGGCGCTGACACGATGAAGATTGCGGGCTTTGGCTGTCGCCCCGGCACGGATGCGGGGGTGCTGCGCGCGTTGTTGGATCAGGCGGGCGGGGCGGATGTGTTGGCCACGATCCCCGACCGCGCGGCGGAACTGACCGCGTTGTCACGCGCAACGGGCCTGCCGCTGCATCTGGTCGATGTGGCAGGCGTCGCAACCCCCACCCAATCCCCGCGCATCATCGCGAAATTCGCCACGGGTTCGGTGGCCGAGGCCGCCGCATTAAAAGCAGTCTTGGCCGCCGCCGGTCCCGGCGCGCGCCTGACCGTGACGCGCCAAATCTCGCCTTGCGGGTGCGCCACAATTGCAATCGCCGCGCCCGCCCTCTCGGTTGGGACGTGAGTATTTATGCACAGAAGAAACCGCCGTTTCTCTTGTGTCTAAATACTCATGATCCCGCACCATCCGCCGGTGACGCGGCTTGCAGTTCAGCGCGTTTCGCGCCAGATGAACGGGCAGGAGAACACGCATGACCATACACTTTATCGGGGCCGGACCGGGAGCGGCGGATTTGATCACGCTGCGGGGGCGCGATCTGATCGCGGCCTGTCCGGTGTGCCTCTATGCCGGCAGTCTGGTGCCGGCGGCGTTGCTGGATCACTGCCCGTCCGGCGCGCGGATTGTGAACACCGCGCGCCTTAGCCTTGACGACATCATCACCGAAATGCAGGCGGCGCATGATGCGGGGCAGGATGTGGCGCGGCTGCATTCCGGGGATTTGTCCGTGTGGTCGGCCATGGGCGAACAAATCCGGCGTCTGCGCGCGGCGGGGATTCCGTTTGATGTGACCCCCGGCGTGCCGTCATTCGCCGCCGCCGCTGCTGCGTTGCAAACGGAACTGACCCTGCCCGGATTGGCGCAGTCGGTGGTGCTGACCCGGACGCCGGGGCGCGCATCGGCCATGCCCGGCGGCGAAACGCTGGCCGCCTTTGGCGCGACGGGGGCGACTTTGGCCGT
Organism: Paracoccus sp. (in: a-proteobacteria); assembly: GCF_030538495.1. Taxonomy (GTDB): domain Bacteria; phylum Pseudomonadota; class Alphaproteobacteria; order Rhodobacterales; family Rhodobacteraceae; genus Paracoccus. The sequence goes on along the minus strand of NZ_JAUNTW010000012.1, from coordinate 23,225 downwards.
GCATTTGTCGATTCACGCACTGGATCAGGTGGTGGCCGATCTGATCCCGCATTACGGTGCCGATTGCCCGGTGGCGGTTGTCTGGCGCGCCAGTTGGCCCGATCAGCGCGTGATCCGGTCCACGCTGGCGCAGGTCGAACGCGACGCGGCGGGGATTGACCGCACCGCGCTGATTCTGGTCGGGCGCGCTTTGGCCGGGGATGGGTTCGACGACAGCCGGTTATACGCCGCCGATTACGACCGCCGTTATCGCCCTGTGGGCGACGCACCCCGGTTTCCCGAATGACGCCGGGGGTGATGATTTCCGCGCCCTCGTCTGGGACGGGCAAGACCATGCTGATGCTGGGCCTGCTGAACGCGCTGCGGCGGCGGGGCTTGGATGTGCAGCCCTTCAAATCAGGGCCGGATTACATCGACCCCGGTTTTCACGCGGCGGCGTCAGGGCGGGCGTCGTTCAATCTGGATGCGTGGGCGATGACGCCGGGGCGCATTGCCGCGCATGTCACGGCCCAAGCCCCCGCCGATCTGATTCTGGCCGAAGGATCCATGGGGCTGTTCGACGGCGTGGCGCGTCCGGGCGAAACCGGCATCGGGTCGAGCGCCGAGATCGCACAGATGATGGGCTGGCCGGTGGTGCTGATTCTGGATGTATCCGGTCAGGCGCAATCGGCGGCGGCTGTGGCGCGGGGCTTTGCCACGCTGCGGCCCGATCTGCCCTTTGCGGGGGTGGTGCTGAACCGCGTGGCATCCCCCCGGCACGAAGCCCTGATCCGCGAAGGTATGACGCAGGCCGGCATCCCCGTTCTGGGCGCGCTGCCGCGTCAGGGCAACATCACCCTGCCCGAACGGCATCTGGGGTTGGTTCAGGCCGAAGAAACCCCGGAATTGCAAGCGATTTTGACCTATGCCGGGGATTTCGTCGCGCAGTATTGCGATCTGGACGCCATCATCGCGGCGGCGGCGGCGCGCGATCTGCCCAGCCCCGACGCCGCGCCCATCCCCGCGCCGGGGATGCGCATTGCACTGGCGCGGGATGCCGCGTTTTCGTTTGTGTATCCGCATGTTCTGGCGGCGTGGCGGGCGGCGGGGGCGACCATCCTGCCGTTTTCCCCGCTGGCGGATCAGGCCCCCGATGACAGCGCCGATTGCTGTTGGTTGCCGGGGGGGTATCCCGAATTGCACGCCCCCCGGATTGCCGCGGCTGGGCAGTTTCGCGAGGGTATGCACCGGTTTGCCCAGACCCGGCCGGTGCATGGCGAATGTGGCGGCTATATGACGCTGGGGGCGGGGCTGGTCGATGCGGACGGGGTGCGGCATCCGATGCTGGGCCTGTTGGGGCTGGAAACCAGCTATCAGAAACGGCGGATGCATCTGGGCTATCGCCGGGCGGAACTGGTCACCCCGATGCAGGGCGCGCGCGCGCTGCGGGGGCATGAGTTTCATTACGCCACCATCCTGTCGCAACCCGATGCCGCCCTGGCCCATGTCACCGACGCCACCGGCGCGGCGGTTCCGGAAACCGGGTCGCGCAGCGCCTGCGGGCGGGTGACGGGGACGTTCTTTCACCTGATTGCGCCCGCGACACACTAAGGACACATCATGACTCATCTATACCGTCTGTTTGGCGGCGTGCGCCGTGATTACCTGATCCGCGCCTATGTCATCAGCGCGGCTCTGCTGGCCCTGATCATGTGGGGCGTGCCGCAGCCGGCACTTGAAACCGCAACCGCGCCGGTCCGGTGGGCGATGACCGGGTATTACCTGCTGTGCTTTGTGCTGTTTCCCTTTGCCAAGCTGGTCTGGGACGACATCAAAGCCATGCTGATGGGCGACAGCGTCTGGATGCTGGGCGGGCTGCTGTTGCTGTTTGCCATGGTGATGAAGGTGATCGTCAACCTGTTTATCTGGATGTTTGCACCGTTTATTGCGCCCTTTGGGGTGGCCTTTGTTCTGTGGCGAAACCGCTGAGGCTTGACCCCCGGCCCGCTTCGCCCTTAGGTGAAGATCTGGATGGTGCCCATCAGATGCCAAGCATCGGGCCTAACCGGGAACGGGGAAAGGCGGACCCAATTGCGGCGCCCCAAGCCCCGGCCGCCCCCGCGACTGTATGCGGTAAGCGGACGCCGACACGCCACTGGGACACCGGGAAGGCAGGCGCCCCGCCATGACCCGCAAGCCAGGAAACCGGCCATGCCAGAGAAACCAAAGCCGTCGGGTGTGACGGCAACAGGAGATTTGTGATGCATATCGAACCGGGCGTCGTGACAGGCGCCAAAATCGTTCTGAGCTATGCGACCGCTGCAGGTGCTGGGGTCTATGGGCTGAAACTGGCATGGGATGCGGCGCGCGAAAGCGGGCTGGCCTCGGTCGTGGTGCGCGCGGTGCTGGCCACCGTTGCGACATTCGTTTTCTTTGAGGTGTTCCCCCATTACGCCGTCGGCGTGTCCGAGGTTCACCTGATTCTGGGCTCGACGCTGTTCTTGCTGTTCGGCGCGGGTCCGGCGGCGATGGGTCTGGCTGCGGGGCTGCTGTTGCAAGGGCTGTTCTTTGCGCCCAGCGATCTGCCGCAATATGGCATGAATGTGACCACGCTGTTGGTGCCGCTGTTTGCGGTCGCCGCATTGGCGCATCGGATCATCGCGCCGGGAACGGCCTATGTGGACCTGAAATACAGCCAGGTTCTGGCGCTGTCGGCGGCGTTTCAGGGCGGTGTTGTCGCATGGGTCGGATTCTGGGCGCTGTATGGCGAAGGGGTGGATGCCGTGGACGGGATCCTGTCCTTTGGCGCGGCCTATCTGCTGGTCATCGCTTTGGAACCGCTGGTTGATCTGGCCGTTCTGGCCGGTGCCAAGGCGGCGCGCGGTCTGCGCGGGTCGGCCATTGTGACGCCGCGCCTGTTCGCCTAAAACACGGGGGCGCGGGACGGACCCGCGCCCCAACCTCCGGCCCGATATGATTACCCTGACGCTGATCGGCATTGGTGCCGGAAACCCGGATCATCTGACCTTGCAGGCGATTGAGGCCATGCGGTCCGCCGATCTGGTTCTGATCCCCTTCAAAGGCGATGAAAAGGCCGATCTGGCCGGATTGCGCCGCGACATGCTGGCCCGGCATCTGGGACCGCAGGCGCGACAGGTGATGTTTGACCTGCCCCGCCGCGACGCGACCCGCGCCGATTATCGTGGCGCGGTCGATGATTGGCATGACGCAATCGCGGATGCGTGGCGGGCGCAGATCGACGCGCATTTGCCCGGCGGCGGCGCGGTTGCGTTGCTGATTTGGGGGGATCCGTCGCTGTATGACAGCAGTTTGCGCATTGCCGACCGGCTGGAGCGCGTGATGCCGCTGCGGTTGCAGGTCATTCCCGGCATCACCGCGATTCAGGCGCTGTGCGCGGCGCATCGGATTCCGCTGAACGCTATTGGCGCGCCGGTGCAGATCACCACGGGGCGGCGGTTGCGCGATCTCGGTTGGCCCGAAGGCGCGGATACGGTCGTGGTGATGCTGGATGGCGATTGCGCGTTTCAGCACCTGCCCCCCGATGGTGTGACGATCTGGTGGGGCGGATTTGTCGGCATGGCAAATCAGGTGCTGGATCACGGGCCACTGTCCGAGGCCGCCCCCCGCATCATTGCCACGCGCGCCCGCGAACGGGCCGCGCATGGCTGGATTATGGATATTTACCTGATGCGGCGTCAGAACAGATAAATATCGTTTGCGATCTGATCCACCGTGAAATCCGCGCCTTGGATGGTGATGCGATCCGTCGCGCTCAGATCAATCACAACACCCGTCGCGGTTTTGGTGATGTTTTTCGCGACAAAGCCCGTCACATCCGCCCCGACCACGGATTCCGCCAGCAGGATGCGGTCCACGCCGACCTGATAATCCGCGATCACATCGCGCCCGCTGCGCGCGTGGAACACAAAGCTGTCGGCCCCTGTGCCGCCGAACAGGGTGTCGTTCCCCATCCCGCCGGTCAGCGTGTCATTGCCGCTGCCGCCGCGCAGAACGTCGTGACCCGACCCGCCATCCAGCCAGTCATCGCCCGACCCGCCGAACAGTTCGTCGTCACCGGACCCGCCGAACAGGCGGTCGTCGCCGCGCCCTCCGCCAAGGCTGTCGCGCCCTGCGCCGCCATACAGTTGATCATCCCCGTCGCCACCGAACAGGGTGTCATTGCCCCCGCCGCCATACAGCATGTCCCGACCGACGCCGCCCGACAGGTAATCGTCGCCGGTGCCGCCATAGAGCCAGTCATCGCCGGCCCCACCATACAGCGCGTCATTATCCGCCCCGCCCCACAGGCTGTCCTGCCCCGCGCCGCCGATCAGCCGATCCGCCCCCGCCCCGCCATAGAGCTGGTCATTATGATCGCCACCATCCAGATAATCGTCCCCGGCCCCGCCATACAGGTGGTCGTTGGCCGTGCCGCCGAACAGCCGGTCATTGCCATCACCGCCAAACAGAACGTCGCGCCCGGCACCGCCGCTGATGGTGTCATCGCCCGCCCCGCCGCTGATGCGGTCCCGCGCGGCTGTGCCGATCAGCCGGTCCGCGCCCGCCGTGCCACGAATCACATTGCCCGCGACCGCCGGAATGGCCGAGGCCGCCCCCTGCGCCACAGCATCCACCACCGGCAGCGTGGTCTTTGAAATGGTCACATCCGGCGCAATGTCGATGTCATAGCGCCCAATCCGCGCGGCAAAATTCTGCGTTGTCATCACGGCGTCATGGCCGACAAATTCGCCCAGCGTGACCGAAATCCCGATCAGGTCAAAATCGGCGTGCAGGATATTGGCGCGGTGTCCGGGGCTGTTCATCAGGTTGCGATGCATCTGATCGACCTGCTGGGCGCGCAGCCCGTCCCATGTGCTGACCAGTGCCAGATTTTCGCCGACCGTCCAGCCACGCGACATATCGAAGCCCGCATCACGAATGCGGTCGGTCGCCGAACTGCCGTTTTCGCCGGTATGCGAAAACTGCCCCGACGCCATCACCCAATCCGAATGCGTCGCGGATGACTGATTCAGTGTCACCTCTAACTGAAGGGGGTGCAGGCCATAGGCTGCGCGTTCCCCGTTGATCAGCGACAACATATAGCGTTCCCAAGTGGTCGCGTGGCGCATAGCAAACCCCAAATAATCCAAAACCAAAGATGCCTGTTCTTTGCGCCGCTTCCCCCCGACAAGTAAAGCGCCCAGCTCGCCCCAGCATCCAACATAAAACTTAAAATTTTACTAAAATGTCCGCGCAGTTTCATCCAGTTGTCAAAAAGCCCCCGTAAATAGGTCGCAGTCTTTGACCTATCAACCTGTTTGGTGACTTATGAACACGTCTCTTCGTTCCGGCCTGCTGGCTGCTGTTTCAACCGTTGCGCTGACCCTGCCCATGGCAGCACAGGCCAATATCGTCAAAAACGTCATCATGATGGTGTCGGATGGCGCATCCTGGGGCACCTGGGATATGGCCAGCTATTGGGAATTCGGCGCCAAAGGCACCCAGGTTTATGACAATTTCGACGTCAAACTGGGCATGACCACGCAGCCGCTGAACACCTCGTCGCGGCCGACCTATAACGACACGCCGACCGTGTCCTATGACCCGGCACTGGCGTGGGATGGCACGCCGACGGCGCCGGGCAGCTTTGCAGGATATGACTATATCAAACGCGGCTATACCGACAGCGCCGCCGCTGGCACCGCATTGGCGACCGGCACCAAAACCTATAACAGCGGCATTTCGGTGGACAATTTCGCCCAGCCGCTGGCCATGATTACCGAAAAATACAAAGAGGCAGGCCGTTCGGTCGGCGTCGTCACATCCGTTCCGTTCAGCCACGCCACCCCGGCCGCCTTTGGCGCCAACAACATCAACCGCAGCAATTACGGCGAAATCGCCAGCCAGATGGTGTTCGGCGGCGTGCTGGACCTGATCATGGGCGCAGGCCATCCCTATTACACCGATTCGGGCATCGAACGCGCGCCGCGCTTTGCCAACGAAACCGGGTCGGGCGGCGGTTACACCCCGCGCAGCGTCTGGGAAAACCTGACCGGCGATGACGCCGCGATGACTCTGATCGAAGATCGCGCGTCGTTCGAGGCCCTGGCCGATGGCAGCCTGACCGTTGACGGCCGCCTGATCGGTGTGCCGATGGTGGCCAGCACCCTGCAATACAACCGCGACTGGCGCCTGTTCGATTACGACCCCAGCACCCCGACCTGGAGCGCCTATAACACCGCCGTTCCGTCGCTGGCGACCATGACCACCGGCGCGCTGAACCATCTGGGCAAGAATGACGAAGGGTTCTTTGTCATGATCGAAGGCGGGGCCGTCGACTGGGCCGCCCACGCCAACTGGACCGAAGCGATCATCGAAGAACAGGTCGATTTCAACCACTCGGTCCGCAATGCCGTGAACTGGGTCGAGGCGAATTCGAACTGGGATGAAACCCTGCTGCTGGTTCTGACCGACCATGGCAACGGCATGCCGATGGGGCCGAATTCCGACATCAACCCGTTCGAGCCGATCGAAAACCGTGGCGCCGGTGAAATCCCGGGCGTTCGCTGGCATTACGGCACCCACACCATCGAAAACACCCTGCTGTGGGCGCAGGGTGCGGGCGCGCAAGAGCTGAACAACCACATCATCGGCAACGATCCGTGGCTGGCCCTGACGCTGGGTCACAACAACGGTGATTATATCGACAACACCGGCATCTTTGGCGCGATCATGACGGCGTCGGGGATGCAGCCCGCGCCGGTGCCGCTGCCGGCGGGTGTGGTTCTGCTGGGCACCGGTCTGGTGGCCTTCGGCATCGCCCGCCGCCGCAAAGCTGCGTAAGGGCCGCGCGGGCGGCGTTTGCGTCGTCTGTGCGTGACGTTTTGAGGATGGCGCCCCTGCTTTGGTGGGGGCGCTGTTTTATTTGGGGTGGTTTGGCGTGGAGAGCGCCGGGGGCTTCGCGCCCCCGGACCCCCGCGGGATATTTGCGCCAAGATGAAAGAGGGGGAGTTGCGTCATGCCAAGGACGTCGAGCGTGAACCAGATAATGGCGATCACGAGAAGAATTCGGGCGCACCAATCAAAAGAGCCATTTGATCGCTTCTATGATTTGGTTGTCATGTTTTGGGGTCATGCAGATTGTGGCGCACACGGTGCCGGACGGGTGGGCCAAGCGGGGTAGAGCGACGGGCGGTCGTTTGGTGTAAGTGCGGGGCTGTTGCCCCGTTGCGGCGCGGGGTCATTCTGCGCGCCGGGTTGGCGGGGGCGGCGTCGGGCCGCCCAGCCGTCGGCGTTATGCGGTCAGGGCGTGGTTGCCCATGGTCAGGAATTTCTGGCGGCGGTCGCGGACCAGATCGGCGGGGGACAGGCCCGACAGATCGGCCAGCATCGCGGCGATTTCCTGACCCACGGCGGCGATTGTCCCCTGCGGGTCGCGTTGTGCGCCGCCCACGGGTTCCGCGATGATGCGGTCGATGACGTCCAGTTTCTTCAGGTCTTGGGCGGTCAGGCGCAATGCCTCGGCCGCGTCGCGCATCCGTTCGGCGTCTTTCCACAGGATCGAGGCGCAGCCTTCGGGTGAGATCACCGAATAGATCGAATGTTCCAGCATCGCGATGCGGTTTGCACTGGCGAAGGCGACCGCGCCGCCCGAACCGCCTTCGCCGATGATCACGCTGACCAGAGGCACGCCGATTTCCAGACATTTCTGGGTGCAGCGGGCGATTGCTTCGGACTGGCCACGTTCTTCGGCACCTTTGCCGGGATAGGCGCCGGGCGTATCGACCAGCGTAATCACCGGCAGGCCGAACCGATGCGCCATATCCATCAGGCGGATGGCTTTGCGGTATCCTTCGGGGCGGGCCATGCCGAAATTATGGGTAATGCGGGATTTGGTGTCGTTGCCTTTTTCATGGCCGATCACCACACAGGGCGCGTCGTTGAACCGCGCCAGACCGCCCATAACCGCGTGGTCATCACCGAACGCGCGATCCCCGGCCAGAGGCGTGTATTCCGTAAACAGCGCGTCAATGTAATCGCGGCAATGCGGGCGTTCGGGGTGGCGCGCCACCTGCGTTTTGCGCCACGGGTCCAGCGTTTTATACAGATCGCGCAGCAGGTCGGTGGCCTTTTTGTCCAGTGCCGCCGCCTCTTTTTCCACGTCAACGGCGCCTTCGCCTTTGCGCGCCATGATGCGCAGTTCTTCGGCTTTGCCTTCGATATCGGCAAGCGGCTTTTCAAAATCCAGATAGACCATCGGGCTGCCCTTGGTTGTTTGGTGCCTATATGCGGTCAAGCGGCGCGGATTGCAACGAGGCCCGTGTCAGGCCCGTATCAAGAGGCGTGTCAGGGGCGGATCTCAACCGGGGTGCCGATATCGGTTGCCGCAAACAGCGCGGCCATTTCGGCGTCGCTGATGGCGATGCATCCGGCGGTCCAGTCGCCGGGCAGGGTTTCGCCGTTCGGGCGCTGATTGGGCTGGCCGTGGATAAAGATGTCTCCGCCCGGGTCCAGCCCCGCCGCGCGCGCCCGCGCCCGGTCTTCGGGCCTGGGATAGTTGATGCCCAGCGACCGGTAATAGGCGCTGCCGGGGTTTTTGCGGTCGATATGGAACCGGCCTTCGGGCGTTTTTCCGTCGCCTTGGCGGGTTTTATCGCCCGTGGGGGCAAAGCCAAGCGCGACGGTATAGGTCCGCACCGGCTGACCGTTGAGACATACCGTCATCCGCCGCGCCGCTTTTTCAATCACGATGCGGTCGATTTTTGTGATCTGGGGCGGCGGCGCGGGTGGCATCACCGGCGCGGGCGCCCAGATCAGCCACGCCGCCGCCAGCAGCAGCGCCAGCGACAGCGCCGAAAACAGCCGCGCCAGTCGCCGCGTCATTGCAGATCGGCAAAGGCCGCTTGCAGCCGTTCGACCGCCAGTTCGACATTCGCCCGCGTCGTGGCGATGTTGAACCGCATGAACGAATCGCCGCCCCGGCCAAAACTCGCGCCGTGATTCGCGGCGATTCGCGCGCCGTCCTGGACGCGGGCGGTGAATTGGTCGGGCGTCATGCCGGTGCCGCTGAAATCGACCCATGACAGATAGGTGGCCTGCAAGGGCATCGACCGCAGCCCCGGAATCGCGTTCACGCCCGCGTCAAAGATGCGGCGGTTGTCGTCCAGATATTCCATCAGCGCATCGACCCAATCCGCGCCTTCGGGGGAATAGGCGGCGGCGACCATATCCATGCCGAACGCGCCCGCCGACACGCCGCGCGCCAGCAGCGCCCCGCGGAACCGTGCGCGCAAATCGGGGTCGGCAATGATCGCGTTGCCGATATGCGCGCCGGCGATGTTAAAGGTCTTGGTCGCCGCCGTCAGCGTAATCAGGCGGTTCGTCACATCTGGGGCGACGTTGGCGACCATCTGGTGACGGGGCGCGCCGGGAAACACCAGATCGGCGTGAATATCATCGGACACCAGAATCAGATCGTGGCGGGTGGCGAAATCGGCCACGGCGCGCAGTTCGTCGCGCGACCAGACGCGCCCGCCGGGATTGTGGGGCGAACACAGGATCAGCATTTTCACGCCGTCCGTCATGGCGTCCCATGCGTCAAAGTCCATCTGATACTGACCGTCCACCATGATCAGGGGCAGTTCGACCAGACGCCGCCCGCTGGCGCGGATCGTGCGGGCGAATGCGTGATAGACCGGTGCCATCACCGCCACGCCATCCCCCGGCGCAGTCGTCGCGTCAATCGCCATGGCCACGCCATTCACCAGCCCCGCACAGGTCAGGATCCAATCGGTATCAATCGGCCAGCCATGCCGCGCGCCCATCCACCACTGGATCGCGTTCAGATAGGGCTGATGCGCGCCGGGATAGCCGTAAATCCCATGCGCCGCCGCGTCATTCACCGCGCGTTGCACCGCCGCAGGGGGGCGGAAATCCATATCGGCCACCCACATCGCCAGCCCGTCACCCGGGGCCACGCCATAGACCGCCTGCATATCGTCCCATTTGTTGCAGCGGGTGCCGATGCGGTTGATGGCTTCGTCAAAATTGGGTTTGGTCATGGTTTATTCCCCCTTTGGCGTTTGGTCCTGCATACGCGGGTTGTTGCGTATGGTGAAGGCTTGGCCTAGATCACGATTATGACCATTCGACCGATCCTGATCCATCCCGACCCGCGCCTGAAAAAGGTCTGCGACCCCGTGGCCCGCATCACGCCCGATATCGAATCGCTGGCCGATGCGATGCTGGCGACGATGTATGATGCGCCGGGGGTGGGGCTGGCTGCGCCGCAAATCGGGGTGCTGTCGCGGGTTTTCGTGATGGACGCCACGCGCGACCCCGACGCGGAAAAGCAACCCATGGTGCTGGTCAACCCCGAAGTGACATGGGAATCGGACGAGCTGAACGATTACGACGAAGGCTGTCTGTCCATCCCCGATCAATATGCGTCGGTGACCCGCCCGAAACAGGTGCGGATGCGGTGGCTGGGTCTGGACGGCAAAACGCATGAGCAGGACTTTGACGGGTTGTGGGCGACCTGCGCGCAGCACGAACTGGACCACCTGAACGGAGTGCTGTTCATCGACCATCTGTCGGCGATCAAACGCCAGATGATCACCCGCAAAATGGTAAAGCTGAAACGAGATCGCGCCCGTGGGTGACAGCCGCGCGCCACAGCGCCCGGATTTGCCCGGCGATCTGGCCGGGGGCGCGGTGCGGCCGCTGCGGATGCTGCCTGACCCGGTGCTGCATCAGATATGCCAGCCCGCCGGATATATGACCGGGGTGGAACTGGTTGCTCTGTCCGCTGACCTGCTGGCCACGATGTATAACGCCGGGGGGCGCGGTCTGGCCGCGCCGCAGATCGGGGTGCTGCGTCGGGTCTTTGTCATGGATGCGGGGTGGAAAGACGGCCAGCCCGACCCGGTGATCGTCGTGGACCCCGATATTCTGGCCCAATCCGATCAGGTCGAGCCGGGGGATGAGGCCTGCCTGTCCATCCCCGGTCGCGTGCTGTCCGTGACCCGCCCGGTGCAGATCACGCTGGCCTGGTATGATTTGCAGGGGCTGCATCAGTCCCGCGTTTTGCAGGGGATCACCGCCCGGATCGCTCTGCATGAACTGGACCATCTGAACGGGCGGCTGATTGTGGATGACCTGACATGACGGTGCGCGCCTTTATCCCCTATACTGACCCGCGTTTGCATCGCGCCGCCGATCCGGTCGAACAGGTGACCGAAACCGTCCGCATGATCTGGGACGATATGATCGACACGATGGAGGCGATGCCCGGCGTCGGTCTGGCCGCGCCGCAAATCGGCATCATGCTGCGGCTGGCCGTGGTGGATGCGTCCGACAAACGCGGTCAGGCGGTGCGCATGGCCAACCCCGAAATTCTGCACGCCAGCGTAAAACTGCGCAGCCATGATGAGGCCAGCCCCAATCTGCCCGGTGTGTTCGCCCCCGTGTCCCGCCCCCGCGCCGTTACCGTGCGGTTCCTGAACGATCAGGGCCAGATCGAGGATCGCGACTTTGTCGGGTTGTGGGCGACCAGCGTTCAGCACCAGATCGACCATCTGAACGGGCGCGTGTATGTGGACCATTTGACTCCGCTGCGGCGCAAGATGCTGGTGCAGAAATCGGCCAAGCTGGCGCGGCGGGGATAGGCCGGGGGCCAGCCCCCGGACCCCCGGGATATTTACGCACAGAAGATAGAGGTTGCGATGCGCATTATATTCATGGGAACGCCTGATTTTTCCGTGCCGGCGCTGCGGGCGATTGCGGCGGTGCATGATGTGGTTGCAGTCTATTCCCAGCCGCCTCGGGCTGCGGGGCGGGGGCAAAAGCCGCGCCCGACCCCGGTTCACGCCGCCGCCGATGAATTGGGCATCCCCGTGCGCACGCCGGAGCGGTTGCGGGATTTGGATGCGCAGGCGGCGTTTGCGGAATTGGGGGCGGATGTGGCGGTTGTGGTCGCCTATGGCCTGATTTTGCCGCAAGCCGTGTTGGACGCGCCGCGATTGGGCTGTCTGAATATTCATGCGTCGCTGTTGCCCCGGTGGCGGGGGGCGGCGCCGATTCATCGCGCGGTGATGGCGGGGGATGAGGAAACCGGCGTGGCCATTATGCAGATGGAAGCCGGGCTGGACACCGGCCCGGTTCTGGCCGAGGCGCGCACCCGGATTTCGGCAGGCGATACGACCGCCGATCTGCATGACCGATTGGCGCAGATGGGCGCGGATTTGGTTGTGGATGTGCTGGCGCGGTTGCCCGTTCCGGCTGTGGCGCAGCCGGATCAGGGTGTGACCTATGCCGCCAAGATCGACAAAGCCGAGGCGCGCATCGACTGGACCCAGCCCGCCGCGCAGGTGGACCGGGTGATTCGCGGGCTGTCGCCCTTTCCCGGCGCGTGGTGCGATGTGGCGGGCGAACGGGTGAAATTGCTGCGGTCGCGGATTGTCGATGGGTCCGGGGTGCCGGGGGCGGTGCTGGACGGGTTCACCGTCGCCTGCGGTGAAGGCGCGGTTGAGGTGATCGAGGCGCAGCGGGCCGGGAAAAAGCCGATGACGGCGGGTGAATTGCTGCGTGGATGGGATTTGCCCGAACGGTTGGGGTAAAAGCCATATGCAGGGAAATGGTAGCGGAGGAGGGATTTGAACCCCCGACACAAGGATTATGATTCCTCTGCTCTAACCAACTGAGCTACTCCGCCACGGGTGAAGGCGTCTTTAAGGTCCGTGGCGGGGGGCGTCAAGCGGTTTTCGGCTCTGCAGCGTTGTTTTTTATCGCAAGGTTGCGGGTTGAGTATTTAGGCACAGAAGAAGCAGCCGTTAACCTTTAATTCATCTGTCTGTGCCAGATTGATCATGCGGAACAGGCTGGAGAGCCGATGACCGTCACAGGAGAAGCCGCCCCGATCGTCGGGCGACAACCCATACCGGCCTGACCCGCCGGGGCGGTCGGGGCGCAACTTGGTTTTGATGGGTCGGTGAATAAGGGGGCCGCGAACGGCGCAGGCATCGACCATGCGGCGCGTTAAGGTTAACGACGCGGAGCGGGTGAGCGGGTGAGCGGGTGAGTCCCGCGCCAAGACGCTGACAAGCCCTACCCGCGCCGCCATTAACCTTAACGGGCCAGCCTGCCCACGCACAGGATCGCCACACCGTCGCACCCGCATTAATCTTAACGCCGCAGCCCGCGCCGACACGCACCGGCTGCACAGATTCTGCGCCGCCTGCATGAACCTTAACCCGCCATCCCCCTCACGACCCAAACCACCACAGCTTCCGCGCCACCCCTGCGGCTTCTTCTGTGCAAAAATACTCAAAAAAACAACGGCGCCACCATGGGCGCCGTCAACCATTCCAAAACTCACCCGCGGGCTTTCACCACCTGCAACAGCGGCATCACCTGCGACATATCGGGGCCGTGGGCCTGTCCCGTCACGGCTTTGCGCAGGGGCATGAATAGGCCCTTGCCTTTGCGGCCAGTGGCGTCTTTGACGGCGGCGGTCCATTCGCCCCAAGTCGCGTCGGTATAGGGCGGCGGGGGCAGCAGGGTCATGGCTTGGGCGACGAAATCGGCGTCCTCGGCATCAATCGCGGGTTCGGCACCCTGGCTGAAGATCTGCCACCAGCCGGCCAGATCATCCAGCCGAGTGATGTTTTGCGACGCAACCGCCCAGAACCGTTCGGCCTGATCCGCAGGAACACCCAAACCGGCGATGCGGTCAGCCACAACATCAAACGACAGCACCTGATTGCGTTCGCGGGTCAGCGGCCACAGGTCTTCGGCGTCAAACTTGGTCGGAGACGCCCCGAATTGCGACAGATCGAACGCATCGGCCAATTCGTCCAGACTGGCCAGCCCGACCGGCTGCCCCGACCCCAGCCGCGCCATCAGCGACAGCAAGGCTTCGGGGGCGACACCCGCTTCGCGCAGATCGCGCAGCGCCAGCGAACCCAGACGTTTGGACAGTTCTTCGCCCTTGGCGCCAGTCAACAGGCTGTGATGCGCGAATGTCGGCGGCGTGCCACCGATGGCGCGGATGATCTGAATCTGCGTCGCCGTGTTGGTGACGTGATCCGACCCGCGCACAATATCCGTCACGCCCATATCGGTGTCATCGACGGAGGACGCAAAGGTATACAGCACCTGCCCATCGGCGCGGATCAGCACCGGGTCACTGACCGATGCGGCGTCGATCGAAATATCGCCAAGAATCCCATCCACCCATTCGATGCGTTCGTGATCCAGACGGAAGCGCCAGTAACCGTCGCGGCCCTCGGCGCGCAGGCGGTCGCGGTCGGCATCGGTCAGGGTCAGGCCGGTGCGGTCGTAAACCGGGGGCTTGCCCATATTCAGTTGCTTTTTGCGCTTCAGGTCCAGCTCGGTCGGGGTTTCAAACACCTCATACAACCGACCCGAGGCACGCAATTCCTGCGCCACCTCGGCATAGCGGTCCAGACGCAGCGACTGGCGTTCCACCCGGTCCCAATGCAGGCCCAGCCAGTCCAGATCGCGTTTGATCCCGTCCACATATTCCTGTTTCGACCGTTCCTGATCGGTGTCATCCAGCCGCAGGATGAACGTCCCGCCGGTCTTGCGCGCGATAAGATAGTTGAACAGCGCCGTCCGCAGGTTGCCAACATGAATGTGGCCGGTGGGTGACGGGGCAAAGCGGGTGATGGTCATGTGCGGTCTCCGTGTTGATGTTGCTCTTTCACAGGCGGCGATTTTTGTCCATATCAGGGCAACAACAGGAGGCACGGATGACAGACTGGGACGGCGCCACAGCGCCCACCGAGGACGAGATCGAGGCCATGGCACGCACAGCCCATGACGGCCTGCCGCCGGAATTTGCGGCATTGGCGGCCTCGGTCGCGATCCGGGTTGCGGATTTCGCGCCCGATGACGTGCTGGACGAATTGGAAATCGACGATCCGTTTGAACTGACGGGGCTTTATGACGGCATCCCGGTGACGGAAAAATCGGTCAGTGAACAGCCCGAACAGCCTGATATTATTTGGCTGTTCCGTCGTCCTTTGCTGGATGAATGGGCGTCGCGCGGGGATGTGTCACTGGGCGATCTGGTCGCGCATATCGTCACGCATGAACTGGCGCATCATTTCGGCTGGTCCGATGATGACATCGCCAAAATCGACAAATGGTGGGAATGATGCAGGCCCCTGTTCTGACCGTGACGCTGAATCCGGCGCTTGATCTGTCCACGGCCACGGATGAGGTGCGCCCGGAACTGAAATTGCGCTGCGATAAGCCGGTCGTTGATCCGGGCGGCGGCGGGATCAATGTCAGCCGCGCGATCAAAATTATGGGCGGCGAATCAACCGCGCTTGTGGCTTTGGGGGGCGCGACGGGCGCGCGCATGGCGGATATGCTGCGCGCGGATGGGCTGTCGCTGGTGCGGATCAACGCGCCGGGGGAAACGCGGCAATCGCTGGCCGTGACCGACCGGGCGACCGGAAAACAGTTTCGTTTCGTGCTGCCGGGGCCGGAATGGCACAAAGCGCATGTGTCCGACATGATGGCCGCAATTGCCGAACAGGCGCGCGCGGGCGGTTGGGTCGTGGTGTCGGGGTCAAACCCGCCGGGCGTGGCGCCGGGCTTTGAACAGATGCTGACCGTGCGACTGAAGGACGGGCGCGCCAAGCTGGTCGTTGACACCTCGGGCGAGGCGCTGCGCGCGCTTGCCGGGTCCTCCACCCCCGTCGATGTCCTGCGCATGGACAGCCACGAGGCCGAGGATCTGGCCGGCCGCCCCCTGCCCCTGCGCAGCGACAGCGCGGCGTTCGCCGCCGGTCTGGTGCGGGACGGCGCGGCGAAATCGGTGATCGTGGCGCGCGGGGCCGATGGGTCGGTGATTGCCGGACCGGATGGCGCGTGGTTCGCGGCGGCGGCCAAGAACACCGTGGTCAGCGCCGTGGGTGCGGGCGACAGCTTTGTCGCGGGCTTCGTGCTGGCCATGGCGCGCGACTGGCCGGTGCAGGACGCCCTCGCCCTGGGGGCAGCGGCGGCATCGGCGGCGGTTGAAACCCCGGCCACGGAATTGTGCCATGCCGATACCGTGACCCGCTATTTCAATGAACGTCAGGTGATGCGGCTGTAACGCAAAAGGCCGCCCATCGGGGCGGCCCTTTTACACAGATGTGGCGGCTGTTACGCGGCCTCAGCCTCTTCCGCCTCAGCGGCCATGCGGCGTTCGCTTTCTTCGCGCGACAGGGCAACGGATGTGCGCACACCCTTTTCGACAAAGGCCATCAACCCTTTGACCACGCGTTCGTTGGGGTCGATCCCGGCGCAGGACAACACTTCGCGTCCATCACGCGACCGCGCCCAGCGGGCGATCTGTTCGGGACCGTTGCCATATTTCTTGTCATCCGCGATGGCATCATCCAATGCCGCCAGAACAACCGCCGCAAACAGCTTGCGGGCACGTTGGCCTTGTTCGAAATTGAAGGCCGAGCCGTCAACAAAATCGCGCATTATTCTTCCATCCTTGCACCCTTTACGGATGCTTTGCGGGCTGGCACACACAGCCCATTGTTTTTGTATATCCGTTTCTGCGACGGCATCGCCTGCAACTATCGCAAAACGCGGCTGATTCGGTATGCCTCCTGCCACATATCTGCCATGCACATACCGCAAAGCGTTGCTCTGCGGGAAAAAAACTGCGTCGAACCTGCCATTATCGTCACAATTTCGCCCCCGACTGCCTTGACAACGGTTAACCCCTGCTTTCGGTTGCCTCAGGCATCAAGTCTGGATATAGGGGCGGCACAACGCCGTTCAACGTCTGAACGGTCAATTCTTTGATGTCCTTCAGCCCAAAGGCCCCCTATGCCCAAGATTAACGGCAACGAAATCCGTCCCGGCAACATTCTGGAACATGACGGGGGCCTGTGGGCAGCCGTCAAGGTCAACCATGTGAAGCCCGGCAAAGGCGGCGCGTTTGCGCAGGTCGAACTGAAAAACCTGCGCGACGGCCGCAAACTGAACGAACGCTTCCGGTCGGAAGACAAGGTCGAACGCGTCCGTCTGGACCAAAAAGACCAGCAATTTCTGTATGAAACCGATGGTAAGCTGGTCTTTATGGACAGCGAAACCTTTGAACAAACGGAACTGGACGCGGACCTGTTGGGCGACCGCCGCCCCTTCCTGCAAGACGGCATGACCGCCACGATCGAATATTACGGCGAAGAAGCCCTGTCCGTCCAAATCCCGCAAAAGGTGACCTGCGTTGTCGCGGAAACTGAACCGGTGGTCAAAGGCCAGACCGCGGCCAACAGCTATAAACCCGCGATTCTGGATAACGGCGTGCGCATCATGATCCCGCCATTTGTGGGCGAAGGCGAAAGCATCGTCGTGAACACCGAAATCTTTGAATACAGCGAACGCGCGTAATTTTTACGTCGCATTTTACGCATTTTTTCGCCCCGCGCTTCCGGCTGCGGGGCGTTTTTTATCTTCTGTGCAAAAATATCCCACGGGGTGAGACGGATCAGGAAAAGGTCCAGTGGACCTTTTCCCCGTCGAACGCCCGCCTCCGTGGGGCGGGCTGGGGGTGTGAAACCTCCGGCGCTTACGTCTTGGCGCGGCGTGCGACCGGCACACCGACCCATGCGCCCATGACCAGCCCGATCAGCCCGCCGCCCAGATGCGCCTGCCACGCAATCGCGGGCATCAGCAGCGTCAGCGCGATGTTCAGCCCCAGCACCAACCCGACCCCGCGCCACAAAGGCCCGGTCGATTGGCGGCGACGGCGCAGGGTGACGGCGGCGAATCCCACAACCGCCCCCGCCAGCCCAAAAACCGCACCCGAGGCGCCGACCATCGGCCCCGCATCCGGCGCCATCAGGGCGAATGTCACGGCGGCGACGACCTGACTGACGGCATAGATCACGGCGATGTTCCACGCCCCGATCATGCGCCCCAATTCCCGCGCAAGGGCGGCAAAGGAAATCATGTTCATCGCCAGATGCAGCAGCCCGCCGTGCAAAAACCCATAGGTGACAAACATCACCAGCCCCTGCCCCGAATAGGCACCCGTCCCGCCCCAGGCCAAGGGCGACCAGAACCCGCCCAGAATCGTGGACCATGCGCGCAGCCGAAACCCGGTCAGGTCCGACAGCATCAGCGCCGCTTCGATCACGCAGCACAGCACAATCACCACCCGCACCCACAGGGGCAAAGGCACCGGCCCCAGCGACCGTGCCGACACGCGCGGCACCATGCTGGGATCAGTCATCGGCGCGGATCGAACGGGCGGTGTCGATCAGCATGATCGGGATGCCGTCGCGGATCGGAAAGGCCAGCCCCGCCGCGCGCGACACCAATTCCTGCCGCGCCGCGTCGTAATGCAGCGTGGTATGCGTCACGGGGCAGACCAGAGCCTCAAGCATATGGCGGTCAAAGCCGGGGGTATCGGTCATTGCAGAGGTTCCTCATTCTCGCCGCCGCGCAGGGCGTATTCGATCAGACCGGCCAGCAATTCGCGCCGGTCGGTCAGGCTGGGCGATTCCAGCAGCGCCTGTTTATCGCCGGGGGAAAAGGGCAGCATCATCGACAGGGAATTGATCAGCAATTCGTCCTCGGCCTCGGATGCGGCATCCCAATCGGTCGATAATTCGTGCTGCTCCATATAACGCGACAACAGCGCGAACAGCGCCGGGCGGTCCATGCCGGGATCCGTTTCCGGCCCGCCCCGGTCACGGTCAAATGACGACCAATCCACCACGGCGCTGCGATAGGGGGCAAAGCCATCCTGCACCTGCATCAGCCGGAACCGCGACACCGCACCCAGTTGAATCATCATCCGCCCGTCATCGGTTTCATTGAACGACACCACCCGCCCGGCGCAACCGATCGAGGCCAGCCCGTCGCCTTCGGGTTGGATCATGCCGATCATGCGGTGATCGGTTTTCAGCGTATCATCCAGCATTTGCAGATAGCGCGGTTCAAAGATGTGCAACGGCAACCGCGCGCGCGGCATCAAGACCGCCCCCGGCAACGGGAACAGCGCGATACGGTCGGGCAGATCAAAACGCACCGGCATGGGTCACGCGAAAATCATGGACGACAACCGCCGCCGCCCCTTTTGCGCAATCGGATCGGTGGGTTTCAGACTGTCAAAGATGGTCAGCAACTGCGCCTTGGCCGCGCCGTCGTTCCAGTCGCGGTCCCGGCGGAAACTGTCCAGCAGAATATCGACGGCATCGCCCACCTGACCGGCAGCGTGCAGCGCCTGCGCCAGTTCCAGACGCGCCTGTTGATCGTCGGGGTTGGCGTCCACGCGGGCCTGCAAATCACCCAACGGCCCCGCCGTTTCGGCCTGCTGCGCCAGTTGCAGTTGCGCGCGGGCGGCTTCGACCTGCGCGGCCCCCGCAACGCCCGCCGGCACCTGCGCCACGGCATCCGCCGCCGCCGTCAGATCGCCTGCGGCCAGATGCGCGCGGATCAGCCCGCCCCACGCATCGGCGCTGTCGGGCATTTCGCCAATAATCGCGGCAAAGGTTTCAATCGCATCGGCGGTTTCGCCGTCGGCCAGCATCTGTTCGGCCGCGGTGATCGCATCGGCCAGCCCGCCATCATCGCCGCCCATGGCGACCAGTTTATCGACAAATTCCTTGATCTGGCTGGGCGGGATTTGCCCCTGAAACGCATCAACCGGCTGACCCTGAAAGAACGCATAGACGGTCGGGATCGACTGCACCCGCAACTGCCCCGCGATCATCTGGTTTTCGTCCACATTCACCTTGGCCATGCGGACGCGGCCTTTGTGGCGGGCGACCTCGGATTCCAGTTGCGGACCCAGAACCTTGCACGGGCCGCACCACGGCGCCCAGAAATCAACGATCACCGGCACCTGCATCGACGCCTCGACCACTTCGGCCATGAAGTTGGCCTCGGACACGTCTTTGATGAAATCGTCGGTTTTGGGCGCATCGCCGGGGGCGTCAAACAGCATCATAATATCCTTGGCTGGCATCACGCGCCCAATATGGGGAACCGGGCGCCGGAACAAAAGAGGCGGTTACAGATCAAAGCTGGCAAAGACCGGTACATGGTCGCTGGGCTGGTCCCAGCCGCGCACCGGGCGCAGGATACGGCTGCCATGGGCGGCGGTCGCAATGTCGGGCGTGGCCCAGATGTGATCCAGACGCCGCCCGCGATCGGACACGTCCCAATCCCGCGCGCGATAGGACCACCACGAATACAGCTTACCGTCGGGGATGTCCTGCCGCGTCACATCCACCCATTTGCCCGCGTCCTGGGCATCAGACAGGGCCGCGACCTCGACCGGGGTATGGCTGACGATTTTCAGCATTTGTTTATGCGACCACACATCGTCCTCTAACGGAGCGATGTTGAAATCGCCGACCATGATCGACCGTTCGGGGCGGTCGGCATGAAACACGTCGCGCATTTCCGCCACGAAATCCAGTTTCTGCCGGAATTTCAGGTTCGCGTCGGGGTCGGGAATATCGCCCCCGGCGGGGATATACATATTGTGGATCACCACGCCATTGTCCAACCGCGCCGCGACATGGCGGGCATGGCCCAAAGCGGCATAGTCACGATCCCCCGCATCCACAATCGGCAGACGCGACAGAATGGCCACGCCGTTATACCCCTTTTGCCCGCGCGCGACCATGTGGTGATAGCCCAGTTCCTGAAACTGCGTCAGCGGGATTTTATCGACCGGCGATTTACATTCCTGCAAACACAGAATGTCGGGACGTTCCTCGCGCAGCAGGCGGGCGACCAGACCTTCGCGCAGGCGCACGGAATTGATGTTCCAGGTGGCGATTGTGAACATGGGGTTCTCCTTTGCCCGCAACCTAAACGGGGCGGGCCGGGGTGTCTATGCCGCTTGCCTTTCGAGGGGCGCGCGTTAGGGTTGCGCCCGAACACAAAGGGGGGCAGGCATGAAAATGACCGTGGATCAGGCGTTGACGCGCGGCGGAGCGGGTCGGTTCCAGTGGCGGCTCTTGGCAATTTTCGGGCTGGTCTGGGCGGCGGATGCGATGCAGGTCATCGCCGTGGGCTTTGCCGCGCCGTCCATTGCCGCGACCTTCGGGCTGGATCGCGTCACCGCGCTGCAAATCGGAACGGTGTTTTTCGCGGGCATGTTTGTGGGCGCGTTCGCCTTTGGCCGGATTGCCGACCGCGTGGGGCGTCGCTGGGTGCTGTTTGGCACGGTCGCCATGGATGCGGTGTTCGGCCTGCTGTCGGTCTGGGCCGGGGATTTCACATGGCTGTTGGTGATGCGGTTCTTAACCGGCGTGGCCGTGGGCGGCACTTTGCCCGTGGATTACGCCATGATGGCCGAATTTCTGCCGCCCAAAAACCGGGGCCGCTGGCTGGTCTGGCTGGAAGGCTTCTGGGCCATCGGCACCATCATCATCGCCCTGACCGCATGGGCGGCAGCATCATGGGGGGCAACGGCGCCGTGGAGGTGGATTTTCTTTGTCGCCGCCGCGCCTGCGGTTATTGGGTTTTTCCTGCGCTTCTGGGTGCCGGAATCGCCCATGTTCCTGATACGACAAGGCCGACAGGCCGAGGCCCGCGCCGTCATCGACCGCGTGCTGCGTGTCAATGGCGCGGTGCCTCTGCCCGCTGACACGCATCTGGTCACGGCGCAGGTGCCGACCGGGGCGGCGCGGTCCATTTTCGACGACACGCTGCGTCAGGCCACGCTGGGCGTGCTGGCGGTGTGGTTTCTGGTGTCGCTGTCCTATTACGGCGTGTTCGTCTGGGTGCCGGGGCAATTGGCGACCGAAGGATTCGGCTTTGTCCGTGGCTATGGGTTCCTTGTGGTGCTGGCTCTGGCGCAGATACCGGGCTACGCCTTGGCGGCATGGGGCGTTGACCGTCTGGGCCGCCGCCCGACGCTGATGGCGTTTTTGTTCCTGTCAGCGGCGGGGTGTTTCCTGTTCACCATCGCCAGCGGCACCGTCATGGTCGCGGCATCGCTGATTTTGATGAGCTTTGCCCTGCTGGGGACATGGGGCGCGCTCTATGCGTTCACGCCGGAACTTTACCCCACCCATCTGCGCGGCACCGGCATGGGAACCGCCAGTGCCATGGCCCGCGTCGGCGGGATTCTGGCCCCCACCCTGTTGGGCGCGGTGTTCGGTCTGGGGTTCGGCGTTGCCATCGGCACCTTCGCCGCGCTGCTGATCGTGGCGGCGGGCGCGCTGTGGATGGTCAAAACCGAAACCCGAGACCGCGCAATTGGTTAGCGCGATTGGTTAACGGGGCGCGCGCGCATCGGTGCGATACCACCCCGAAGATGCGCGCGTGTTGCGGGTGACGGCATCACGCGCGGCGGCCTCGGGCGCGGATTCCGCGCCGATAAAGGCGTCCATCCCGGCATCCTGACGGCGAAAGGGGATGACCTGCGCAATCGGCGTGCCTTTGGCCAGATCATACAGCCCATCCGGCCCGGTCGCAAAGAACGGGAAATGAATCGGCGCGCGATAAGTGTCGGTGTCCACAATCCCGGCGGCGATTTCAAAAATCCCGTTCGGGCGGTTCATCGGATGGATGAACAGGCAGGACCAGCCCGGAGGCGTCACAACCGTCCAATAGTTATGAAATTTCCGCGGCGGACGCGGGCCAGCATCTGTCCCCCACGGATTCCCCGCCACCTGATGCGGGCCGTGATTGGACATCATCGTGCGGTCAAAATCCCACGCGCCGACAACCTGCGTGCCGTTTTGGGAAATCTCTAACCGCACGGATGCGGCCAGCGGGATGATCCAGCCGGTATTCATCGCATCCAGAAACGGCATACAGCGTTTCACCGTCAGCCCGGTGTCGTGCAGGCTGCGCTGTTCGGGATCAATCGCGGGCAGTTTGCGAAACCAGTCGGGCATGTGCTTTTTCGCCGGAACCGGCGGCGCGATCACCTGTTCATCGCGGGGTTCGCACAGAAACCGGATCTGCGGCGTGGGTTCAGGTTCGGGGGTGGGACGACGGAAAAACATGATGCGATCCTTGGCGGTGGGGAAAGGATGGCCGGATACCCCCGGCCATCCCAATGTTCAGAGCGCGACGCCCGGCCCGATCAATCGTCGTCGTCGTTATCGTCCGACGAGTTCGACGAACTGTTCGAGCTGGAGTTCGATGAGCTGTTCGACGAGCTGGGCGAGATGGAATTCGAGCGGCTGTCGTACGATCGGTTCGATATGGAGTTCGTCGAG
>NZ_JAUNTW010000005.1:208543-253781 GCF_030538495.1 Paracoccus sp. (in: a-proteobacteria) | reverse complement strand
GAGTGATCTGAATAAGATCGCTTAACGGAAAACCCGCCCATCTGGGCGGGTTTTTCGTTGTGTATGGGGGCCGAGGTGAGGGGGCGAGAGCGCCGGGGGCCAGCCCCCAGCCCGCCCCACGGGGGCGGGCGTTCGACGGGAAAAAGGTCCACCGAACCTTTTCCTGACCCGTCTCACCCCCCGGGATATTTGGGCCAAGATGAAAGAGTGGGGGGCGATTCTTGAGTGGACCAGCCCACCCCACGGGGGTGAGATTTGACGGGAGAAAGGTCCGCTGAAGCTTTTCCTGATCCGTCCCACTCCGGGATATTTGGGCCAAGATGAATGGGGGCGACGGCCTATAAATCGGGCCTTTTCCCGGCGACGGCCCGTTTTTCCTCAAGCAGAGTTGCGAACGGCATCAGGACCGATTCGTTAAACAGCCCCGCCCAGAGCGACAGACCTTGCGGCACGGGCCGCGTCTCTGCCCCGGTCTCATCGCCAGTCACGGGACGTTTGGCAAATCCGGTGCGCAGTTGCAGGCAGGGATGGCCCGTGAAATTCGAGGCAACCAGCATCGGACCGGTCAGCGCAGGGCCGATCAGAATATCCACCTCGCGGAACAGATCATCCATGGCGGTCATCACGCGATAGCGCAGGCGATCCAAATTGACGTGATCCACGGCAGACAGGAACCACGACCGGCGCAGCAGGTTGGGCCACGCCGCGTCATCCTGACGCCGCAACAGGTCGTCGCCGCCATCCAGACTGAGCGCCGCGAAGGTTGCACGTCAGACCTGCAAGCAACTGTGGTTTTCGCGGGGCAGCGGATGGGCCGGTATGGACCGACGGGCCGATTAGCCTGTCGGCAAAGTCGAGCTGTTCAGCGCCGTCGCGTCATCTGTTCCCGACCACGCCCCGCCTGCGTGATGCGGGGGCGGGGCGGGTATTTTATCGAACGCGCGGTTATCTTTCGGCCCCGATGCGGCAAACAGTGTCAGGGGAGCCACCCGCGTTCCGCATACCGCTTGGGGACTATGCCACCGATGGATCACGCCAAAATCGCCGATCTGCTGCGTCATCTGCCTGCGGGCGCAGGGACGCGGCGTGGGTATGTGACGCATTATGTTTATGGACCCGATGCGCGGCTGCGGCGAATGCGCACTAAGATCAAGCGGCGCCATCCCGTCGCGATGTTTGCGTTTGCAAACAAGGGCGCGACGATCACCCTGCCGATACGGTTGGAACCGGACAACCTGATGCAATGCGCCGCTTTCATTGACAACAGCGCGGTTGAGGCCGGGCTGGATTATGACGGGTTCACTATTTCGCTGGGTGAAGCCCCGGATCAGACAGCGCAGGAACCGCTGGAAAACCACGCCCCGCCCGGAACCTATCTGCGGTTTGCGCTTGGCGCGGGGCGGTTTGGTTATGTTCTTTTTCTGGCGGGAAATCAAAAAGATGGGTATATCTTTGATTGTCTGGCACAGATGGATGACGGAACGTCATTCCCGGAACGGCTGGCCGAAGCGCCGCGTTTATACCGCCAGCCGGTGCAGGGGATGATGGACCCGGCAGAGGTTCAGGTCGTGGGTCCGGCTCCGGGGCTGCGCTATCCCATCACGGTTCATTTTCGAATGGCCACCGACCATCCCGCACCCGACGAACTGGCCGCACTGGCCGCGCAATATGGCGTGGCCCCGGACCGCATCGAAGAAGATTGGTTGACGCTGCTGGAACGGCTGGCCGCGGCGGGGCGCAGGATCAGCCGCAGCGATCCGGTCGCCTCGACCCCGCAACTGAAACGCAGCGGGCGTATCGCATGGGCCGACGGGCACGCCCTGCCCCGCAAAAACGCCGCCGAATGGCCCATGCCGTTTGGCAACCTGATCACGCTGGATCGGTTGCGCGCGGCGCTGACCGGGGGCGCCGACATCATCGCGCTGACCGACGCGACCCATTAGCCCCCCTATAACACCATTTCGAACAGCGGCAGCAGGGCCGCGCCGGTCGCGGCGGGGGATTGGGTGACCTGAGCTGTGGCGATGCGGAGCATGGGGCGGGGGCGACCATAGCGCGTGCCTCCGTGCAGGTCGGTGCGTTCGATCAGCATATCGCCCATAAAGCCCGGCAATTCGCCGCCCAGAATGATCAGTTCGGGGTCGCAAATCGCGGAAATCGAATTGATCGCGCGGTTATGGGCGGGGGTCACATCGTCGATCCACTCTATCAGGCCCGGCGTGTCGGGGGTCAGGTCGTGCAGCATCTGGTTCAGCGTCAGATCGGGCCGCGTGCGCCGCATCCGGTCCAGCAGCAGATGCAGCGCCGGGCGGCGGGGCATTTCATCGCGCGAAAACATCCCCGACAATTCGCCGCTGTTGCCAAAGGCCCCACGCATCAGCCGCCCGTCCACGATCAACCCGCCGCCATAACCGTGATTATGCGCGATATAGACAAAGCTGCGGGTGCCGCGACCGTGACCAAAAAACGCCTCGGCCAGGGCGGCGGTGTTGGCGCCGTTATCGACCCAGACCGGCAGGTTCAGCGCATCGCCCAGACTTGGGGCCAGCGGGGTCAGCGACCAATGTTTCAGCGGTTGCGGGGCGTTCAGGGTGCCGTCCTGCACGAAATATCCCGATACGGCCAATCCGACGCCCAGCGTGCGGGCGCGTCCGTCGGGCTGATCGGCCAGCATGTCGTTCACAACAGAGATGATGCGGGTCATGTCATCCGACAGATCATCCGATTGCGGCCCCAGATGGCGCATGGCGATCAATTCGCCAAAGCCCATCAGCGCCACAACGATGGACCCGACATTGACCGCAACGCCCACGGTCAGGCACCAATCGCGGTCGGGCGACAGGTTGGGGCTGCGCGGCCCACGACCCGCCGGTGATTCGGGTTGGTCCAGCCGGATCATCCCGCGCTGTTGCAGGCGTTCGATAATGCGGTGCAGCGATTGTTGGGTCAACTCCATCGGCGCGGTCAAGGCGGCGCGGGAAATGCCGGGGCTGTTCCAGACAAAACGCAGCAATTCCCGTTCGTTACGCGACACAACGACATCAGCGTGGCCTTCGCGCCAGAACGCCGGGGGAATATGATCCTGCGGATTGTAGACTGCCATAATTAATTTACCCTTAATGCGTAAATACGCCTTGCGGGAAGACACCTGCCTGACCCCTTGCTTACACAGACAGGACAAAAAGATGAAAGCCCTTCTTGTTTCGGCGTCGCTGGTCGCACTGGCCGCCCCGGCCTTCGCTGCGGATATTGAATTTTGGTATGGCCTTTGGCGGCACCGGCGAAAAAGCCGTGCAAGCCCATTGCGAAGCGCTCAACGCGTCGCAGGCCGACCACAAAGTGACCTGCATCAACCAAGGTTCCTATGAGGAATCCATGCAAAAGGCGATTGCCGCCGTCCGGTCGAACCAGCACCCGGTTCTGATCCAGTTCTTTGACGCGGGCACGCTGGATCTGATGCTGTCGGGCGTGATGGAACCCGTGCAACAGGCGATGCCGGATGTGGATTGGTCATCCTATATCGCGGGCGCGCGGTCTTATTACGAAACATCCAAGGGCGAACTGTATTCGCAGCCCTACAACGCCTCGACCCTGATTTTTTACGGCAACAAAGAATTGCTGGCCAAAGCGGCGTGGACGCCCTGCCCGAAACCTATGAACAGGCGATCGAGATTGCGCAGAAACTGAAAGACGCGGGCGTGGATTGTCCGCTGGCCACCGACGGCCATCCGTGGCGCGTGCTGGAACAATTCGCCGCCCGTCACAACGCGCCGGTCGCGTCGAATGGCAACGGCTTTGGCGGGCTGAACGCGGAATATGTGTTCAATGACGGCCTGACTGCGCAGCACATGGCCAATCTGGCCCAGTGGCGCACCGATGGTCTGCTGAAACTGGACGCCGACACCCGCGCGGGCAAATACACCGACGCGTTCAACGCCGGTGAATGTGCGATGATGGAAAACTCGACCGGCGGTTACGGCGCGACCTTTGCCGCATTGGGCGACAAGATGATCACCGGTTTGGCCCCGATGTATGCCGGCGTTGACCGTCACAACACGCTGGTCGGCGGTGCGTCCATCTGGCTGATGAAGGGTCACGACGACGCCGACGTCACCGCCGCCAAGGCGTTTCTGGATTTCGTCCGTCAGGCCAATCAGCAGATCGAGATGACCCGCATCACCGGCTATGTCCCCGTCACCACCGACGTTCTGGCGGCGATGCAGGAACAGGGCCTGACCAACGACCCGGCCTTTGGGTCGGCCGAATTGGGAATTTCGTCGATGGAACAGCCCGCCGGTGACAACAGCCGCGGCATCCGTCTGGGCTTTTACGTCCAGTTCCGCGACATCTTCCGCGAAGAAACGCAAAAAGCGTTCACCGGCCAGCAGGACATGCAAACCGCGCTGAACACCGCGAAAAAACGCGGCGATGAATTGCTGCGTCGTTTTGAACAAACCTATCGCGGTGTTGACCTGCCGTAAGTGATGTTGGGCCGTCCCGCACAGGGGCGGCCGCCTTTTTTCCCCGCGCACGAAGGTTCCCATACCCCCGTCCTATCCCAACCGCTGGGCGACATTGCTGTTGTCGCTGCCCATGATCCTGATCGTGGTGATGTTTTTCTACATCCCGATCTATCTGTCGTTCTGGTGGTCACTCACGCTGGAACGTCCCTTTGGCGGCGGGTCCGAATTTGTCGGCCTGCAAAACTATGCCCGCGTGTTGTCCGACCCGATTTTCTGGGACGCGACCTGGCGGACCTTTGTGTTCACGATCTTTGGATCATCGCTGGCGATCATCGTGCCGCTGGTTCTGGCGATTGCGGCGGATCGCGCATGTGCGCCTGTCCACGCCGTCGCGCAACATTCTGATCTGGCCCAAAGGCATTGCGGGCGCGTCCATCAGCGTGGTTTTTGCGTTTCTGTTCAACCCCTTTGTCGGCATCATGGCGCCGCTGAACGATCTGTTCCCCGGCATCTGGAGCCCCGGTCTGGACGGCACCGACGCCTTTGTCATGCTGCTGGTCGCACATATGTGGAACGGGGTTCCGTTCAATTTCGTGATCCTGCTGGCGGGGTTGCAGGCGGTGCCGCAATCCATGCACCAAGCGGCGGCGATTGACGGCGCAAGTCCATGGCGGCGCGTCTGGGATGTGCAAATCCCGATGCTGGCACCGCAATTGTTCCTGACCTTTGTGTTAGAGTTCACCGAATCCGTCGTGTCGGCCTTTGCGCTGATTGACACGATGACGCAGGGCGGACCGGGGGGCGCGACGCGGCTGCTGGTCTATAAAATCTATCAGGACGGGTTCAAAGGTTACGACCTGTCGGGTGCCGCCACACAATCGGCCATCCTGATGGTGTTCGTGCTGATTCTGGCCGCGTTCCAGTTCTTTTATCTTGAAAAAAAGGTGCGCTATGAACGGTGACATTATCGAAGACACCCGCAGCATCGACCGCACCGCCAATATCATTCTGGCCATCGGTCTGATCTTTATTCTGGGGCCGCTGGTGTTCACCTTTATCACCGCCAGCCAGAGTTACGAACAATTCCTGCGCGACGGGCTGACGCTGATCCCCGGCACGGCGCTGTTCGACAATATAGCCAAGCTGCTTGAAACAACCCGCATCCCGGCGCAGGTCGTCAACAGCTTTATCGTGGCGCTGATGGTGGCGGTGCTGAAATGCACGTTTGCGTTCCTGACCGCCTTTGGTCTGGTGTTTTTCCGCGTCCGCTATGCCGGCGTGATTTTCGGGGTCATCATGGCCACGATCATGCTGCCGATGGATTTGCGGATTGTGACCACCTATCAGGTGGTGTCGAACATCTTTATGCCGCTGAACGGGCTTCTGGACATCACCGGGCTGAACGCGGCGATTGCGCATATCTTTGGCAACCCGCTGCAATTGCGGCTGAATCTGCTGGACAGCTATTCGGGGATGGTGCTGCCCGCATTGGCGACCGGAACCGGCGTGTTCATGATGCGTCAGTTTTTCCGCACCTTGCCCGGTGATCTGGTCAAGGCCGCGCAGATGGACGGCGCGAACTGGTTCCGGTTCATGATCGACATTGTTCTGCCGCTGTCGCGCACCAACCTGATTGCGCTGTTCATCCTGATGTTTCTGGGCGGCTGGACGATGTATTTGTGGCCGTTGCTGGCCTCGTCCACGCCCGCGATGCAAACCGCCGTTGTCGGTCTGGCGCGCCTGTCGCCCAGCAACGAAGGCGAAGTCCCCGATTTCCCCCTGATTATGGCCGGCGCGATTATGGTGTCGATCCTGCCGCTGCTGATGATTGCGTTTTTGCAACGCTATATCGTTCGCGGCCTGAACCTGACGGAGAAGTAACCATGTCCCAGATCACCTTGAACGCCGCCGATATTCAGCTGGACCGGCTGACAAAATCCTATGGCGATAATCTGTCATCCCCGGCATTGACGCGACGCTGGCCGCGGGTCAGTTCACCGTTATTCTGGGGCCGTCGGGCTGCGGGAAATCCACGCTCTTGAATATGCTGGCGGGGTTAGAACGCATCAGTTCGGGCCGCATCCTGATGGGCGGGCGCGAAGTTCACGATCTGGCCCCCAAGGATCGCGGCGTGGCCATGGTGTTTCAGAACTATGCGCTTTATCCGCATATGACGGTGGCCGATAATATCGGTTACGCGTTGAAAATCGCAGGCGTGGCGCGCGATGAACGCGCCCGCCGCGTGATGGATGCCGCGCGCACCGTCGCCTTGGGTGATTTTCTGGAACGCCGCCCCGGTCAGTTGTCGGGCGGTCAGCGGCAGCGGGTGGCGATTGCCCGCGCCATTGTGCGCGAACCGCAGGTGCTGCTGTTTGACGAGCCGCTGTCCAACCTTGACGCGCAATTGCGCCACGGCACCCGGATGGAGCTGGCGCAGCTTCACCGCCGCATCGGCGCGACATCGGTGTTCGTGACCCATGATCAGGTCGAGGCGATGACACTGGCCGACCGCATCATGATCCTGAACAAAGGTCGGATCGAACAATATGACACGCCGCACGCGATCTATCACAGCCCGGCCAGCACTTTTGTTGCGGGCTTTATCGGCGCGCCGCCGATGAACCTGATTGACGTGGACGGCGCGGATGGGTCGCTGATGCTGGCGGGAGTGGGTGCGGTCGCGCGCGCCGGTGTTCGCGGGATGCACAGCATGGGCATCCGCCCCGAACAGATCCGCATCACCGGTCGCGGCATCCCCGTGACGGTGCAATATGCCGAAGATCTGGGCAGCCATGCCGTGCTGGTCACGACGCTGCCGGATGGGCAAAGCCTGCACATCTCGGCCCCGCTGTCGCGGCGTGTGCAGGGGGGTGAGGTGTTGCATATTGACCGGCCCAGCACCGCGCTGCATCTGTTCGACACCGCCACCACGAAACGCATCGACACGCCGATCAGCGCCGCCACTGGCGCGGTGATGGCCTGACCCCTTGGCCCTGCTGCGCGTGCAGCGGGGCAACCCTCTGATAAGAAGACTAAAATGGCCCCGAAACGCACCGATTCCCTTGACTACCTGACCGGCCGCCTGTCCGGCCTGCCCCGCCCGCATTGGATCAGCGAACCCGGCGGCGGCGGGAAATTCACCCCCGCAGGCCGCGTGCTGCCCTTTCCCGGCAATACGACCGTGTTTCACATCGACCCCGCCAGCGATGCCCATGCCGCGTTAACGGACATGCAAAACGCGCTGAAGGCGGGGCCGGATGCGGGGCATTTCACCTTTTTGCCGCCCGACAGCTTTCATATGACGCTGTTTCAGGGCGTGTCGGGCAATCCGCTGTCGCGCGATCACTGGCCGGGTGACGTGACCCCGGATGCCAGCCGCGATGCGTTAAGCCGGGTGTTTCAGGACCGCCTGGCCGGTCTGGACGTGCCGCAAGGGCTTCGCGTCCGCGCCACCGATCTGTTCGCGGGTCACAGCGTGACGGTGCAGGGCGCAACCGATGCCGACGAACAGGCGTTGCGCCAAGCGCGCCGTCAGATGCGCGACCAGATGCGCCTGTTCCCGCCGCATTTTGACGATTATGTGTTTCATATCTCATTGTCTTATGTCACGCATTGGCTGGATGATGCGGCCGCGCGCCGGGTCATCGCGCTGTCGGACGATCTGCACGCCCATTTTGGCGCGCGCCTGTCGGATATCCGGCTGCGCACGGCCGAGTTCTGCACATTCGACGATATGTATCACTTTGCGCCGCTGATGCCGCTGCGCCAGACCGAAAAGGCCGCCCGATGACCCTGTCTGATACCGAACGCAGCGCCCTGATTGCCGCCGTGCGCGATGCCGCCCGCACGCATATCCTGCCGCGCTTTCGGTCGCTGTCGCCATCTGACATTGCGTCGAAATCCGCGCCCGATGATCTGGTGACCGCCGCCGATCTGGCATCGGAAGCGGCACTGACCGACGCCGCCCGCACCATCCTGCCCGGCTGCGTCGTGGTGGGCGAAGAAGCCGCCGCCGCCGACCCTGCTTTGCCGTCGCGTCTGATGTATGCGGACACGGCGGTCATCATCGATCCGGTGGATGGAACATGGAATTTCGCGCAGGGTCTGTCCACGTTTGGCGTGATTTTGTCGGTGATGCGCGGCGGTCAGACGGTGTTCGGCCTGCATTACGACCCGCTGAATGATGACTGGATTTGGGCCGGCCTTGGTCAGGGGGCATGGCTGGACCGCAGCACCCAAGGCGGCGGCACCCACCGCCTGACCCTGCCCCAAGCCGCGCCACGTCCGGCCTCGGCCCTGTTCGGGATGCTGTCGCCATGGCTGTTTGATGCGAGCAAACGCAGCGCCGCCATTGCGGCGCAAACCCAGTTCGCCCGCACCGCCGCGCTGCGCTGTTCCTGCCACGAATACCGCCTGTTGGTTCAGGGCAGCGTGGATTTTCTGCTGTCGGCCACGGCAAAGCCCTGGGACCATGTGGCGGGCGTGCTGCTGACCGCCGAGGCCGGGGGCGTATCGGCCATGCTGGACGGGTCGGATTATATCCCCGGCATCAGCGAAGGCACCCTGATCAACGCGCGCAATGCGGGCGAGCTGGAAACCATCCGCAAGACGTGGTGGCAGGCTATGGGGTGAGCGCCGGGGG
Organism: Paracoccus sp. (in: a-proteobacteria); assembly: GCF_030538495.1. Taxonomy (GTDB): domain Bacteria; phylum Pseudomonadota; class Alphaproteobacteria; order Rhodobacterales; family Rhodobacteraceae; genus Paracoccus. The sequence continues at coordinate 244,676 of NZ_JAUNTW010000005.1, read as the reverse complement.
CCAGCCCCCGGACCCCCGGGATATTTAGGCCAAGATGAAAGAGTGGGGGCGGTTCTGATTCTGCGAGGGGCTGGTTGCCCCTGCGCCGTCGCGAGCTTAGATAGATGCAAAACCGATGAGGCCCGCGATGACCAAACCTGTTGTGCTGTGTATCCTTGACGGCTGGGGCCTGTCCGAGACACCCGAACACAGCGCGCCGGCCTGTGCCGATACCCCCAACTTTGACCGGCTGATGGCGGAATGTCCGAATGGGCGGCTGATCACCTATGGTCCCGATGTGGGGTTGCCGACCGGCCAGATGGGCAATTCCGAGGTGGGCCACACCAATATCGGCGCGGGGCGCGTGGTCGCCATGGATTTGGGGCAGATTGATCTGGCGGTTGAGGATGGCAGCTTTGCCAATCATCCGGCGCTGTTGGATTTTGCCGCGCGGTTGCGCGACACGGGCGGGGCGGCGCATCTGATGGGCGTGGTGTCGGATGGCGGCGTTCACGGGCATCTGTCGCATGTCTTGGCGGCGGCGCGGGCTGTGGCGGATCAGGGCGTTCCCGTCATCATTCACGCCATCACCGACGGGCGCGATGTGGCCCCCGACAGCGCCGTTGGGTTCATGGCCGCGTTGCAGGATGGCCTGCCGGTCGGGGCGCGGATTGGCACGGTGATCGGGCGGTATTACGCCATGGATCGCGACAATCGCTGGGAACGGGTCGAACGCGCCTATCGCGCGATTGTGGACGGGATCGGCGAGGATGTGACAGAGCCGCGTCTGGCGATTTCGACCGCCTATGGCCGCGATCAGCTGGACGAATTCATCCCGCCCTTTATCATCGACGGCTATAACGGCGCGCAGGATGGCGACGGGTTTTTCTGTCTCAATTTCCGCGCCGACCGTGCGCGGGAAATTCTGTCGGCGGTCGCGGATCCTGATTTCGCCGCTTTTGATGTCAGCGACCGGCCCGAATGGGCGGGCGTTTTGGGCATGGTCGATTACAGCGCGCGGCACACCGAATTCATGCAGACGGTTTACCCCAAACAGCAGGTCGCCAACACGCTGGGCGCATGGGTCGCGGCCAAGGGCCTGCGTCAATTCCGGCTGGCGGAAACCGAAAAATACCCGCATGTCACGTTTTTCCTGAACGGCGGCAAGGAAACGCCCGAACCCGGCGAGGATCGGTTTATGCCCGCCAGCCCCAAGGTGGCGACCTATGATCTGGCCCCCGAAATGGCCGCGGATGAGGTCAGCGATCAGTTGGTTGCGGCGATCCATGGCGGCTATGACCTGATTGTGGTGAATTACGCCAATCCCGATATGGTCGGCCATACCGGCAGTCTGACGGCGGCCATGGCGGCCTGTCAGGCCGTGGACCGGGGTCTGGGCCGCATGATCGACGCCTTGGATCAGGTCGGCGGCGCGGCGGTGATTTGCGCCGATCACGGCAATTGCGAACAGATGGTTGATCCCGACACCGGCGGGCCGCACACCGCGCACACGCTGAACCCGGTGCCGGTCATCGTTTATCGCGGGCCTGCGGGTGCGTCGGTTCGTGACGGGCGGCTGGCCGATCTGGCGCCCACGGTTCTGGCGCTGATGGGGCTGGATCAACCCGTTGAAATGACGGGGAAATCGCTGCTGTCATGATCCGCCGCCTGTCTCTGACCCTGCTCTTGGCGCTGTCCGCGCCCGTCCACGCCCAGACCGCCAACCAAGCCGTGGCCGAGGCGCAGGACGCCGCCGCCCAATTGCGCGCGGCCTTGGATCAACTGGCCGTGGCGGTCAGCGCCGATGATCAGGTCGTGGCCCTGACCGGCGTTATTCAGGGATACGAAGCGGGGCTGTCCGCTCTGCGCGACGGGCTGCGTCAGGCCACGGCGCGCGAAGACGAATTGCGCGCCCGGTTTCAGGCGCAGCGCGATCAGTTGGCGCGGGTCTTGGGCGCGATGACCGCGCTGCGGCAAAGCCCGGAAACCACGATGCTGCTGCATCCGTCGGGCGCTTTGGCGAATGCGCGGTCGGGGATGATCCTGTCCGCCATCACCCCCGGCCTGCGCGCCGAGGCCGAGGCGTTGCAGGCCGATCTGGACGAAATCGCCACCGTCCGCGCGTTGCAGGCCGATGCGTCGGGGATGCTGGGCAGCGGGCTGGCTTCGGTCCAAGAGGCGCGGCGGTTGTTAACCAGTGCCGTGGCCGATCGCAGCAGCCTGCCCGTGCGTTACGGCGACGAACCGGCCGAGATTCAGACCCTGCGCAATGCCGCCACCAGCATGGATGAATTCGCCCGTGGCATCGCCCGCATGGAAAAAGACGTCGGCCCCCCGATGGAGGATTTCGAAGGCGCGCAGGGCGGCCTGCCTTTGCCGGTGATTGGCACCGTGCTGCGCCCCTATAACGAACCCGATGCGGCGGGGATCCGGCGGCCCGGCTGGGTGATTGGCACCGCGCCCGCGGCCTTGGTGTCAACGCCGTGGCCCGCGACGATCCGGTATCGGGGGCCGCTGTTGGATTACGGCAATGTGATGATTTTGGAACCCGCACGCGGTTATTTGATCATCCTGTCGGGGCTCAATCAGGTATTCGGAGAGGTGGGCGATGTCATCGGGCGCGGCGATCCGGTCGGCCTGATGGGCGGGGCCGAGGTGACGGCCCAGGAATTTGGCGCGCAGTTCGTGATGGACGCGGCGCGCGGCGGTGCGGCAGGTCGGGGCGAAAGCCTGTATCTGGAATTGCGGCGCGGCAATGATACACTGGACCCGGCGGATTGGTTCATGCTGAACCCGATCATCGGGGCCACAGGGAATTAGGCGGAAGGGGCCTTTATGAAACATTATCTGATTGCAGGTATCGGGGGCGTTCTGGCCGGGCTGTTGGCCACAACCCAGATTGCCGGGCCGCTGATTGCGCAGGAAACCGGCCGCAACGCCGCGATTTACGAACAACTGGACCTGTTCGGGAATATCTTTGAACGCATCCGTTCCGATTATGTCGAAGCCCCCGACGACAAAAAACTGATCGAGGCGGCGATCAACGGCATGTTGACCTCGCTTGATCCCCATAGCGGTTTTCTGTCGGCGGATGCCTATTCCGATATGCAGACGCAGACGCGCGGCAGCTTTGGCGGGCTGGGGATCGAGGTCAGTCAGGAAGACGGCTTGGTTAAGGTCGTGTCCCCCATCGACGACACTCCGGCGGCGAATGCCGGGGTCGAGGCGGGCGACATCATCAGCCATGTGAACGGCGAATCGCTGCTGGGGCTGCAACTGGATCAGGCGGTTGACATGATGCGCGGGCCGGTCGGGTCCGAAATCACCATCACCATTCTGCGTCAGGGCGAACCCGAACCCTTTGATCTGACCATGACGCGCGACACCATCAAAATCACCGTGGTGCGCAGCCGCGTGGTGGGCGACGCCATCGTTCTGCGCGTGTCCACGTTCAACGATGAAACCTATGACGCGCTGAAAAAAGAACTGGAAAAAGCCGTGGCCGAGATCGGCGGCATCGACAAAGTCACCGGCTTTGTTCTGGACCTGCGCAACAATCCGGGCGGGTTGCTGAATCAGGCGATCAGCGTGTCGGATGCGTTCCTTGATGCGGGCGAAATCGTCAGCACGCGCGGGCGCAACCCCGAAGAAAGCGAACGCTGGAACGCGGAACCCGGCGATTTGGCCAATGGGTTGCCGATGGTGGTTCTGATCAATGGCGGGTCGGCCAGTGCGTCGGAAATTGTCACCGGCGCGTTGCAGGATCACCGCCGCGCGATTGTGGTGGGTGAGAAATCCTTTGGCAAAGGCTCGGTCCAGACGGTGATGCGGGTCACATCCGACAGCGCCATTCGTCTGACCACAGCGCGGTATTACACGCCGTCGGGGCGGTCGATTCAGGCCATGGGGATTCAGCCCGATATTCTGGTCGCCCAACCCCGCCGCAGCGCCACGACGGACGACGAAACCAGCCCCCGCAGCCAGTCCAGCTTTAGCCGGTCCGAGGCTGACCTGCGCGGCGCATTGGGCAGCGAATTGTCCGACGAAGAACGCAAACTGATCGAAGACGAAGCCGCCGAGGTTCAGGCGACCGCCAAACTGCGCGAAGAAGATTATCAACTGGCCTATGCCGTTGATATTCTGAAAGGTTTGTCGGCGGTCAATTACCGCGCCGATCAGGTGCCTGCGGATGCGACCCCGGCTGTGACCGGCGAAACCGCAGCGGGGGGCAGCAATGGCTAAGCCCCTGCCCTATCGCGATTGCGCGGGCGTGGTGTTGATTAACGCGCAGGGGCTGATCTGGGCCGGGCAGCGGCTGGACCGCCCCGGCGCGTGGCAGATGCCACAGGGCGGCATTGATGCGGGCGAAACCCCGCATCAGGCCGCGTTACGCGAACTGACCGAGGAAACCGGCATCGACCCCGCCCATGTGCAGGTGTTGGACGACACCGGGGCGTGGGTCTTCTACGACCTGCCGCCCAGCCTGTTGGGCAAGGTGTGGAACGGGAAATATCGCGGCCAGCGGCAGAAATGGCTGTTGCTGCGGTTTCTGGGCGATGACGGGATGGTGCGCATTGACACCGACCACCCCGAATTTGACCGCTGGCAGTGGATGACGGCGGATGCGCTGCTGGACAGCATCGTGCCGTTCAAACGCGATGTGTATGAACAGGTCTTTGCCGAATTTCGCGCGCATCTGGCCTGATGCGCGCCTGCGCTGATGGAACGGGCGGGCCGGATCAACCGGCCTGCTGCATCCCCTGACGCTGCGCCTGACCGGGCCGGACCAGCGGGAAAATCTGGTCGAACGCCCATGTGAACACATAGGTATAGCCCAGGAAAAAGGTCAGAATCGCGGCTTCGACCCGCAGGGCCTCGATCAGGGTCAGATTGTGCCAGATCATGATTAACGGGATGGTGAACAGAACCAGCCCGCCTTCAAACCCGATGCTGTGCAGGATCCGCGTCCAAACCGTGCGTTTGGTGCGGCCCAGCCGAACCTCGGCCGCCTCGAACATCGTGTTGAAAACCCAGTTCCACGTCACCGCCGCAATCGACACCACAACGGCGATTGCAAAGGACGTCGCGGCTTCGCCCTGCGCCAGCACGGACAGCAGGATCGTGGACAGGATAATGGCAAGCGTTTCATAGCTGGCGACATAGACCAGCCGGCGCGGACGCGCGTTCAGAAAATACATTCGTGGCCCCTTTGAGATTGCCCGAAAACGATGCACCGGTCCGTCCCGCTGCGGTTTCACACATTCTGCGATGGGCCACGTTTTCCGCCCATGGCGCGGCTTAAACCCGATTCGCGCGCGGGGTTCAACCCCTGTGGGTTGGGGTGTGACGGTTGGGTGACGGGGGATTGTTGCTTTACGGCGGGAAAATAATTAACCTAAGGATCCCTAACCCCGATTTCGTCATTCATGTCCTACAAGAGGTAGCACGATGAAACTTCGATGCTTTTTTGCTGTGATTGCGGTTGTTGCCTCGGCCGGGGCTGCGTCGGCTTATTGCCCGATGGCCGTTGGCTACATGATGTTCAAGGCCGCATGGCCGACAGAGATTTACAATTCCTGTGAATATGAACGGATTGAGCCGAAAGCGGACGGGTCAACGTCCTATCTGATTAAGGTCTACGGCATGTCCCGGCCGAGCGACCTTGACGACATCGACCTCAACGACGGATACATCTGGTTCCGCACCGATATTAACGTCCGTGATGGCCACCCCATCACATACGAACACCTTGATCACCACTTTGAAACTCCGCCGGGAACCTTGGTTGATATTCTAACCGACCCCGATTTTCAGCGCGGCTTCCAAACCGCCGCCAAATAAAAAAGCCCGCCTTTCGGCGGGCTTTCAAATCCTTACCGCGACCCGCGCCGCAATTGGTCCAGCAGGGTGGATGTGGGGTAACCGTCCGGGGTCACGCCAATGGATCGCTGGAATGCCGACACGGCTTCCATCGTGGCGCTGCCGAACAGACCGTCGATTTCCCCCTGATAGAACCCGCGTTGCGCCATAAGACGTTGAATTTCGTGGCGTTCATTGGTGGACAGGGGGCGGTCGCTGCGCGGCCACGCGCCCTGAATCCCCGGACGCCCCGCGATGCGTTCACCCAAGAACGCCACACCCAAAGCATAGTTATCGCTGTTGTTATAGCGCAGGATCGACCGGAAATTGTCCATGATCAGGAAGGCCGGGCCGCGCGCGCCTGCGGGCATGATGATCGACCCGGACCCGGCGGGCAACGCGCCGCCACCGATGCGGCGCACGCCTTGGGCGGACCAATCGGACCGGCGGGTGCCTTTGCCGACCAGGCTCATGTTAAAGCCTGCGGGCAGTTGCACCTCGGCCCCCCAGGTCTGGCCGCGATTCCAACCGTTACGGGCCAGATAGGCCGCGGTTGATGCCAGTGAATCGGTCGGGTCGTCCGACCAGATGTCGCGCCGCCCGTCGCCAGTGAAATCAACGGCATATTCCAGATAGGATGTCGGCATGAACTGCGTGTGACCCATGGCCCCGGCCCATGATCCCAGCATCGCGGACGGGTCCACATCGCCCGCCTGAATGATCTTCAGCGCGGCGATCAGCTGGTTCTGGAACATCTGACCGCGCCGCCCGTCATAGGCCAGCGTCGCCAGAGACGGGATAATCTGCATCCGGCCCCGGTTCGCGCCGTAATTCGATTCCATCCCCCAGACGGCCAGCACGATTTCGCGCGGCACGCCCCAGCGGGCTTCGATCTGGGCCAGCGTGTTGCCGTGGCGCGCCAGCATCTGACGGCCGGTGGTGATGCGCACATCCGACACGGCGCTGTCCAGATACAGCCAGACCGGGCGCGAAAATTCGGCCTGACGGCGGTCAAGGCGGATCACCTCGGGGTTGTAACGCGCGATCGCCATGGCCCGGTCATAGGTGGCGGGCGTGATCCCGGCGGCCAAGGCGCGCGGGCGGAAATCGCGGACGAACCGTTGCAGGCCAGCCTCATCCCCCGGTTGGGCGGCGGGGATGGCGGCGGGGGTCACGGATGACTGCGCCGGATGCGCCGCAATGGGCGTGCGCGCAACGGGCATGGCACAGGATGCCATCGCGCCAATCAGCGCAGTGGACATAAAGAAACGGGTGATGGTCATGGTCTCGCCTGTTTGAACTGCTGTTATTGCCGCTCAGGTTAATGCGGTTCGGCTCGTTTGAACAGGCCGCAAAATCAGGCGATGTGATTGCGGCCCGCGCGCCCGCGCATTAGGATGCGCGACAAACAAAAGTGAAAGACGGCGAACGTGACCTATTGCGTGGGACTGAAACTGAATGCGGGGCTGGTGCTGTTGTCGGACACACGCACCAATGCGGGGCTGGACAACATTTCCTGCTATCGCAAGATGTTTTTCTTTGAAAACCCCGGCGAACGGGTGATCGCGGTGATGACCGCCGGGTCGCTGTCGGTGACGCAAACCACCCTTGCCCGACTGGACGAGGCGATCAACGACCCGCAGGCCGATGAACGCACATCCATCCTGCTGGCGCCCACGCTGTTGCAGGTGGCCACGATCATCGGGGATACGCTGTGCCGCACGCGCCGCCAGATCGCCGATCAATGCCGCGATCTGCAACAACAGGCATCCGCCAGTATGATCGTGGCGGGCCAGCGTCAGGGCGGCGAGATGCGCATGTTCCTGATCTATCCCGAAGGCAATTTCATCGAAGCGACCGAGGACACGCCCTTTCTGCAAATCGGTGAACATAAATACGGCAAGCCCATTCTGGACCGCGTTGTGACCCCCGCAACCGGGCTGGCCGATGCGCAAAAAGCGGTGCTGCTGTCGATGGATTCCACGCTGCGGTCGAACCTGTCCGTGGGGATGCCGCTGGATCTGGCGGTGATTGAACGCGACGCTTGCGCTGTGACCTTGCGCCGCCGTATTCAGGACGGCGACCCCGATTTCATGCACATGAGCACGGAATGGTCAAACGCCCTGCGCGACAGCTTTGTCAAAGTGTCGATCTGAAAAGGACCGCCGATGTTCACCGTGACTCTGATCGCTGCGACGGATGCCGCCAATCTGACGCCCGACCTGTTCGATGGGGTGCGCGACGCTTGGGCGGGGCAGCCGGGCCGTTGGCTGAACCCCGGCATTGCCGCCGAATTTGACATGCCCGCGCGGCCCGGTGACGCCGAACAGGTCTGGTCGGATTTGCAACAGATCGGCATTGATCTGGTGATTCAACCGGCCACGGGGCGGCGCAAACGCATCCTGCTGGCTGATATGGATTCGACCATGATCGAACAGGAATGTATCGACGAATTGGCCGATATGGCGGGCGTCGGCGCGCGCGTGGCCGACATCACCGCCCGCGCCATGAACGGAGAGCTGGATTTTCACCAAGCCCTGACCGAACGCGTCAGCCTGTTGGCCGGTCTGGACGAAGGCGTCATCGCGCAGGTGCTGGCCGAACGGATCACTCTGGCCGCTGGCGGGCGGGAATTGCTGGCGACGATGCGCGCGCATGGCGGCTATGCGGCGCTTGTGTCGGGGGGCTTTACCGCGTTCACGCAGGCGGTCGCAGCGGAATTGGGGTTTGATGAACATCGCGCGAATACGCTGCTGGCCGATGGCGGGGTGCTGACCGGGCAGGTCGCGCGGCCCATTCTGGGGCAGCAGGCCAAGGTGGACGCCCTGCACGACATTGCCGCCGCGCGCGGGCTGACGCCGGCGGATGTGATTGCGGTCGGCGACGGGGCGAATGATCTGGGCATGATCCGGCTGGCGGGAACGGGCGTCGCGCTGCACGCCAAACCCGTGGTGGCGGCGCAGGCCCCGGTGCGGATCAATCACGGCGATCTGACGGCGCTGTTGTATATTCAGGGTTACAGCGCCGATCAGTTCGTCACGGCGTAATCGCGGCCACCGTGTCGGCGGCGGGCCGCGCCACGGCCTGCGCGCCTCCGGTGCCGGACCAGAACGCGCCGTAATCCGTATTCCCCGCCGCAATCGCCGCCGCGTTCAGCGCCTTGCCCGCGTCATAGGCGCGGGGATAGGCCGCCGCCCGCCCGTCGCCAAGCCGGGTCAGCGCATTGGCCACGCCCCGCGCGGGACGCCCCGAAATCGCCCGAGTCATCACCGTGTCCTGACCCAAAGCCGCGCGATGCGCCGGTGATGTGGCCGATTCCGGCGCGCGCAAAAACGCCGTGCCGCATTGCACCGCCACAGCGCCCGCATCCAAGGCACCCCGCGCATCGGCCCGCGTCATAATCCCCCCCGCCGCAATCAGCGGCAGCCCGACCGGGGCCAGTTCCGCCAGCAAATCCAATGTGTTCAGCCTCGGGTCAGGGGCTGATGGATCAAACATCCCGCGATGTCCGCCCGCCTGCCACCCCTGCGCCACAATCGCGTGGAAACCGGCGGCGCGGATGGCCTCGGCCTCGGCCCGGTGCGTCGCGGTCGCCCATAACAGGCACCCGGCACCCCGCAGCGCGGTGATCTGATCGGGACGAGGCAGGCCGAAATGGCAACTGACGACCGCAGGCGGCGCGGCCAAGATCACACGCAGCACATCATCGCCCGCGCAAAAACTGGGATAGATATTGCGCAACGCAGCGGGCGGCGCGGCATCAAAGCGCGCGAACTCTGGCGCAAGCTGGGTGATCCACGCCGCGTCGCCCTCGGCGTCGGGTGCGGCGGTGCCGTGACAAAACAGGTTCACCCCAAACGCGCCGCCCCACATGCCGCGCAGATCCGCCATAGCCCGCGCCGCCCCGTCCGCGTCTAATGCGCCGAACGCCAGAAACCCAAACCCCCCGGCCCCGGCCACAGCCGCCGTCAGCGCGGGCGTCGAAGTCCCCGCCATCGGCGCCTGCACCACCTTGCCCCTGAACTGATCCATAACGCCCCCGATATTTGGTTCAGCTTAACGCGGCCAGCCGTTGCGTCCACTCTGGATCGGGGGATGCACAACAGTTCGCCCCAACCGCGGCTGCCAGGCCCGCAACCACTGCCTTGCACTATCCACAACGCCCCGTTCAGACGGGTGCGGATCGACGCATCCATATCGCGCGGTTCGCCGCCGCCCCTGTGGGAGGGAACGACGGCCCACCGCAAACCCATCCGCCCGCATGACGAGCAAGGTTCCCACCGTCCAAGCCGAACCATCCGTCCAACCACAGCCTTCGCGCCCAAGGCAAGCCGCCGTATCCACACCAGCCACCCGCAATATCCATTGCGCGCCCGCTGCAGTTCGGATTTAGATGAACGCCACCCAGCACGGTTGCCCATCCATGATTGACCTGTCCTTTGACCTGATCCTGCTGTTGATCGCAGCCGCCTTTGCGGCGGGGTTTGTCGATTCCATTGCCGGAGGCGGAGGGCTGATTACCCTGCCCGCACTGATGCTGGCGGGGGTGCCTCCGGCGCAGGCTTTGGCCACGAACAAAGTTCAGGGCGCGTTCGGGTCGGCCACAGCCGCGATCAGCTATGCCCGCGCGGGGCTGGTCGATCTGCGCACGCAATGGAAATCGGCGGTCATCGCCGGAGTGGCCTCGGCCGTGGGGGCGGCGCTGATTACGCGCATCCCGACCGACGGGCTGCGCCTGATCCTGCCGGTGATCCTGATCGGCATCGCGGTGTTTTTCGCCGTCAAACCGGGGCTGAGCGACATTGACCGCACCCAGCGAATGACGCCCGCGCTGTTTGCCGCGACCGCCGTTCCGGCATTGGGCTTCTATGACGGGCTGATCGGGCCGGGGGCGGGGTCGTTTTACATGATCGCGTTCGTGTCGCTGGCCGGATACGGCGTTCTGCGCGCAACTGCGCATACCAAGCTGTTGAATTTCGGATCCAATATCGGCGGGTTGATCGCGTTTGCCATATTCGGATCGCCCCTGTGGATGATCGGCATTGTGATGGGGCTGGCGCAGATGGGCGGCGCGAGCTTAGGCGCGCGTCTGGCATCCCGCATCGGCGCGCGCCTGATCAAACCGCTGCTGGTCATCACATCGACCGCGCTTGCGCTGCGGCTGATCTGGCAGATGCTGTGATAAGGCTTGACTCAACCCGGCGCGATGACGGATCACCTACCCGTGTTCCCAAGGGGGTTCATATGTTCAGTAAAGTTAAAGATGCCATCACCGGCCGCGCCGTCCGCCATCTTGGCCCCGCTCTGAAACAAGGCCGCAAACGGCTGAGCGATCAGGCCCATTATCGCAAAATCGCCGCATCCCTGCCGGGGGTCGAGGCCCGAACCACGCCCTGACCCCGGCCATTCGCAACACATGCCGCGATTATGCCGTGACCGTCTTGGGGGACGAAAAATATCAGCACGAATTGCAGGTCTATGCCGCAATTCAGGGTCAGTGGTAGGATGGGTGGATCCCCGAAAGCTATTTCCATTATCAGATCGTTCAGCCGCGCTATGACGCGCTGGGGCGGCTGACCTTTGCCAAGACGCTGACAAACCTTATTTTCCGGTCCGAGCTGATCCCGGATGTGGCCTATTTCGCGTCAGGACAGTTTTTTGATCAGGACTGGCAGCCGGTCGCGCCCGACGCGCTGCGCGATCACCTGTTCGCCGATACCGACCAGGTGGTGTTCAAATCCGATGGCGGGATGCGCGGGGTCGGGGTTCATGTGCTGACGCCGCACAATCTGGATGTGGCGCGGATTCTGGGGATGGGCGACGGGTGTTTTCAACGCTTTATCCGGCAGCATGATGATCTGGCCGCTTTTGGCAGCGATGCCGTGGCCACGCTACGGCTGATCACCTGCGCTGCGGGCGGCGAGGTGCGGGCTCTGTGCGGCAATCTGCGGCTGGGCTTTGCGGGTCAGGATCACATCGTATCCGATCACGGTTTGCGTATTCCGGTCGATATGGCCAGCGGCGCGCTGCATGACACCGGCTGGCTGACGGATTGGAGCCGCGTTCACGCCCATCCCGACAGCGGCGTGGTGTTCGCCGGTCAGCACATGCCCCAGATGCAGGACTGCGTCAATGCCTGCGTGACGCTGCACCGCAAGGTGCCGATGGTCCAAACGATCGGCTGGGATGTAACCATCGACCAGAGCAACCGCGCCCAGATCATGGAATGGAACGTCTGGCACGGTGTCAAAGTGTTAGAGGCGACAACCGGCCCCCATTTCGCGGGCTTGGGCTGGGAAACCGCGTGGCGCGACCGCCCCGCGCGGAGGTAAGGGGCGGCGGGGCCGGGCGCTGTGGGTTTTGGTGGGATGCGGCCTGTCTGACAGTCGCATCCGCCGCCGGGCCGCGCGCATCACCACCTCGACCCCAAAGGCGGCGGGGCATGCGACGCACGCCCCCCTCACCGTTTGCGGCGGCGTTTGGTGGCGCGTTTCACCTCGGCCAGACGGGCTTTGGTGGACATGCGGCCGGGGGTGCGGCCGCGGCGGCCCTTGGACGGACCGCGCGGCAGGGCCTGGCCGTCCAGTTCCAAGAGTTCCAGCGTCAGGCCACCGGTCATCGGCACCGCTTCGGCCAGACGGACGGTGACGCGCTGACCGATGCCGATTTCCAGCCCGGTTTCGCTGCCCACCAGCAATTGCGCGTCGGGGTCGAACACGAAATATTCCTGACCAATCGCGCGGATCGGCAGTAATCCATCCGCGCCGCTGTCATCCAGCCGCACAAAGGCGCCGAATTTCTGCACGCCATTGATGCGCCCGGTCATTTCGCTGCCCACCCGTTCCGACAGATAAGCCGCCAGATAGCGGTCGGTCGTGTCGCGTTCGGCGGCCATGCTGCGACGTTCGGTTTCGCTGATATGGGTCGCGGTTTCGGGCAGGCGTTCGGCTTCGTCCGGTCCCAGCCCGTCTTTGCCCCAGCCATGCGCCGCAATCAGCGCCCGATGCACGATCAGATCGGAATACCGCCGGATGGGCGACGTAAAATGCGCATAGCTTTTCAGCGCCAGCCCAAAATGGCCAAAGTTTTCAGGATGGTAATAGGCCTGAGTCATCGACCGCAGCGTGGTGACATTGATCAGTTCGTCAAAATCGGTCCCCTGCGCCTGCGCCAGAAGACGGTTCAGATGGCTGGTATGCAGCACCTGCCCCTTGGCCAGATTGAACCCCGATGCCTGCGCCACCTCGCGCAGGGCGTCGATTTTGTCCAGACTGGGTTCTTCGTGGACGCGGAACAACAAAGGCCGCTGGCGGCGCTGCAATTCCTCGGCGGCGGCGACATTGGCCAGCACCATGAATTCCTCGATCAACCGATGCGCGTCGAAACGGTCGCGGAAATTGACCGATTTCACACGCCCGTCCGGGGTCAGTTCAATGCGCCGTTCCGGCAGGTCCAGATCCAGCGGCTGCCGCCGCGCCCGCGCCTGTTTCAACAGGTCATAGGCGTGCCACAACGGCCGGATCACGCTGTCCATCAGCGGTTCGGCCTGCGCATCCGGCGCGCCATCCGCCGCCTGTTGTGCCTGTTCATAGGACAGGCTGGCATGGCTGTTCATCATCGCGCGACAAAAATCATGCGCGATCTTATTTCCCTGCGAATCCAGACGCATACGCACCGCAATCACAGGCCGGTCCACGCCCTGATGCAGGGAACACAAATCCGCCGACAGGGCTTCGGGCAACATCGGCACCACGCGGTCGGGGAAATAGGTCGAATTGCCGCGGGTCCATGCCTCGCGATCAAGGGCAGACCCCGGACGGACGTAATGCGCCACATCGGCAATCGCGACCCAGATCGTCGCGCCGCCATCATCGTTGATTTCCGCCGCGACGGCATCATCGTGATCGCGCGCATCCACCGGGTCGATGGTGACCAAGGGCAAGGCGCGCAAATCGTCGCGCGCGGCCATGGGGGCGGGTTTTGCGCCTTCGGCCTCGGCCAGAACGGCGTCGGGGAAATCATCGGGGATGCCGTGTTGATGAATCGCAATCAGGCTGACCGCGCGCGGGGCCGACGGATCGCCCAGCCGTTCGATAATCCGCGCCTGCGGCATCCCCAGCCGGTTTTTCGGCCCGATCTGTTCGGCCTGCACCAGTTCGCCATTCTGCGCGCCCTGCGTCGCATCGGCGCGCACCCGCCATTCGCGGTCCTGCCCCTTATCAATCGGCAGGATGCGCCCGCCTTCGGATTCCTTGCGGAAAATGCCGGTAATGCGATGCGGCGCGTGTGTGATGCGGCGGATCAGGCGGGCCTGATAATGGTGATCTTCGCCCATGACGGGCAGCAGACGGCCCAGAAACCGATCGCCGCGCCCCAGTGCCGGGTCCGATTCGCGCGGCAGATACAGGATGCGCGGCGCGGGACCGTCGCCCTGCCATTCCAAGGGACGCGCGAACAGATCGCCCGACCCGTCGGGGGCCAGCAGCTCCAGCACGGTGACCGGCGGCAACGTATCCGTGTCGCGGTAATGGCGGCGGCGGCGTTCCAGATGGCCGTCGGCCTCAAGCTCTTTCAGCAGGCGTTTCAGTTCGATCCGGGCCGCGCCCTTGATGCCGAACGCCTTGGCGATGTCGCGTTTGGAATTGGCGTCGGGGTTGTCCGACACCCAGTCGATAATCTGTTGTTTGCTGGGGATTTGGTCCATCATCGCCCCCTTACAGATCGCGGATCATGTCACGATGGGGGATGCCCGCATCGTCGTAAACCGGGCCATAGGCGGCAAAGCCCAGACCCTGATAAAACCCAATCGCATGAGTCTGCGCGCCCAGCTTGGCCCGCGTCATGCCGCGCGCGCGCAGCACCTCCATCGACGCGCGGATCAGCGCCGCACCCAAGCCCGTGCCGCGCGCCGATGCCAGCACGCAGACGCGCCCGATCTTGCCCAGATCGCCGTCAAACAGCAGCCGCGCGGTGCCGACCGCCTGCCCGTCCTGCCACGCCAGCAGGTGAATGGCCTGATCGTCCAGATCGTCCATTTCCTCGGCCTCGGGGACGTTTTGTTCGTTGATAAAGACCGCACGGCGCAGCGCATGGCACGTCGCCAGATCATTCGTTTCGGTGATGTTCATTCAAACCAGCTTTCCAGAATCCGTTGGTAAATCGTCTGCAACTGACGGACCTGTTCGGCTGGCACGCGTTCATCGACCTGATGCATGAAGTGACCAACCAGCCCAAATTCAACCACCGGACAGTGATTTTTCACGAAACGCGCATCGGATGTCCCGCCGGATGTGGACAAAACCGGCACCCGCCCGGTTTCGCGCGCCACCACATCGCGCACCAGATCGACAAACGGCCCCGGCGCGGTGACAAAGGATTCACCGCTGACCTGCGCGGTCAGGTCCAGCGACACGCCGGTATCGGCGCTGATCCGGGCGGCGCGCGCGGTCAGATCTTCGGTCAGGGATGCCGACGTATGCCGGTCGTTGAACCGGATATTCACCACGGCCCGCGCCTGTTCGGGAATGACATTGGATGCGGGATTGCCGCAATCAATCGTGGTGATCTGCAACCCGGACGGGTCGAAATGGTCGGTCCCGTCATCCAGCGGCTGCGCCGTCAGATCGGCCAGAAACCGCACCAAAGCATGCAGCGGGTTGTTCGCACGATGCGGATAGGCGGCGTGGCCCTGAACCCCCTTGGCCACGACGTCAAAGGTGATCGACCCGCGGCGGCCAATCTTCATCATCTCGCCCATATGGTCGGGGTTTGACGGCTCGCCCACGATGCAGACATCCATGCGTTCGCCATTGGCCTCCATCCAGTCCAGCAGAGCAGCGGTGCCGTCGCGGCCCGGACCTTCTTCGTCGCCGGTAATGGTCAGGATGACCGCGCCATCGGGGGGCGTGTCGCGGACAAAATCAATCGCCGCCGCGACAAATGCGGCGACCCCCGACTTCATATCCGTGGCGCCGCGCCCCCAGATCACGCCGTCCTCAACATGCCCGGAAAAGGGCGGATGCGTCCACGACCCCAGATCACCGGGCGGCACAACATCGGTATGGCCGTTAAACCCGAATGTCCGCACGCCCTTATCGCCCCAGCGGGCAAACAGGTTCGACACGCCGCCGCGATCGACGCGAACGACCGTAAACCCCGCATCGCGCAGCAGATCGGCCAGCAAAATCAACGCGCCGCCTTCTTCGGGCGTCACAGATGGGCATTGGATCAGTCGGGCGGTCAGATCGGCGGCGTCGGTCATGGCGGTTCCTTTTCGTCTTTGGCTGAACCTGCACGGATCGGAGGGGCGCTGCAATGCCGCTTCTTCTGTGTCCAAATACTCACGGCGTGACCGCGCCACCGGGCGCGACATATTAAATCACACACAGCGCTCCTTGCGCATTATTGTTGCGCTGCGGCTGCAAAGGTTTTACGATGCTGCAATGCCGCGAAAGGACGAATCGATGAAAGACCTGCCCGACCACACCGCCGCCGTTCTGTCCGAACTGTCTGACCTGCAAACGCGCGCGACCGATGCGCTGCGCGCCATGGTTGCGCCCGATGGCCGCGTCGATGCCCAAGCCTTGGAACAGCACCAGCACGCGGCCCATGCGCTGTCATGGCTGGCGACCTATGTCGAATCGCTGCAACAGGTGGCGGCGTGGTCAGGGCGCGTGTCGGGCCGGATGGAATCGCTGATCGCGCAGATCGCCTTTGGTGAATATCTGACCCAGATCGCCGGCGGCATCCCGATGAGCCAGACCGAATTCGCCCGCCTGTCCGATCTGGGCGTGGATTGGCAGCCCTCCGACGCCGCACGCGCGCTGATGGGCGGCAACACGGCGGCGGCGCGCGCCGAACTGGCCGCGCTGATTGCTGACAACACCAGCGCGGCGACCTTCGGCGCCACGGGGCTGGACGAGGATCTGGAGATGATCCGCGACCAATTCCGCCGCTGGACCACTGAAAAGGTCGTGCCGCACGCCCATGACTGGCACATGAAAGACGACCTGATCCCGATGACCATCATTCAGGAACTGGCCGAACTGGGCGTGTTCGGCCTGACCATCCCCGAAGAATTTGGCGGTCTGGGCATGTCCAAAGCCGCCATGGTCGTCGTGTCCGAAGAACTGTCGCGCGGCTATATCGGGGTGGGCAGTCTGGGGACACGCAGCGAAATCGCCGCCGAACTGATCATCTGCGGCGGCACCGATGCGCAAAAGGCGCATTGGCTGCCGAAACTGGCCAGCGGGGAAACGCTGCCAACGGCGGTCTTTACCGAACCAAATACCGGGTCGGATCTGGGCAGCTTGCGCACCCGCGCGGTGCAAGATGGCGATGACTGGGTGGTGACCGGCAACAAAACCTGGATCACCCATGCCGCGCGCACCCATATCATGACGCTGCTGGCGCGCACCGATCCCGCGACCGATGATTATCGCGGGCTGTCGATGTTCATCGCGGAAAAGACCCCCGGCACGGATGCCGACCCCTTCCCGACGCCCGGCATGACGGGGGGCGAAATTCACGTTCTGGGCTATCGCGGGATGAAGGAATACGAGCTGGGCTTTGACGGGTTCCGGGTGGCAGGTGATAATCTGTTGGGCGGCGTCACGGGTCAGGGGTTCAAACAGTTGATGCAGACCTTTGAATCGGCGCGCATCCAGACGGCGGCGCGCGCGATTGGCGTGGCGCAAAACGCATTGGAACTGGGCCTGCACTACGCCCTGGACCGCACACAATTCGGCAAGGCGCTGATCCATTTCCCCCGCGTGGCTGACAAAATCGCGATGATGGCTGTCGAGATTATGATCGCGCGGCAGCTCACCTATTTCAGTGCGTGGGAAAAAGATCACGGTCATCGCTGCGATCTTCAGGCGGGGATGGCGAAGCTGCTGGGCGCGCGGGTGGCGTGGTCGGCGGCGGATAATGCCCTGCAAATCCATGGCGGTAACGGTTTTGCACTGGAATATCAGATCAGCCGGGTGCTGTGCGATGCGCGGATTCTGAACATCTTTGAAGGTGCCGCCGAAATTCAGGCGCAGGTCATCGCCCGGCGGTTGTTGGGATAATTGACGCCGGGGCTGGAACGAAGGCGGGGTTTTGGGTATTTCCTGATCAAATGGCCCCGCGCTTTAGGAGATTTGCGATGTTCACCGCCCTTTTGTCCCGCCCTGCCCTGACCGCGACCTGTGCCGCGCTGACGCTGGCCGCCTGTGCCTCGACCCCTGCGGGCGATCCGATGGGCGGCGTCCCCGCGACCAGCTATGTTCTGGTGGGGATCGCCAACGACACCGTGCCGCTGCGCAACATCACCCTGACCGCCACGCCCGAAGGGGTGCAGGGTCGCGGCCCCTGCAACGGCTATGCCGCGCGCAACACCGCGCAATGGCCCGCCGTCGCCTTAGAGCCGATCCGCACCACCGGCGTGACCGGATGCAAAGATCTGGCGATTGAACAGCGGTTCCTGAACGCGCTGCAACAGGCCAATGTCGCGGAATATTACGGCGGCGTGCTGCGGTTCAAGGGCCCGACCTGGCTGATCATGGAAACCGGCGTTCCGGCAGATCAGGCGCAGGACGCGCTGACCGTCGCGCGCGGCAACTGATCGCGGCGCGGGCGTCATGGCGACCGATATTGACGCCCGCGGGCTGTTATGCCCCCTGCCCGTGCTGCGGCTGCGCAAAACGCTGCTGTCGGTCGCGCCGGGCGATGTCGTGCGCATGATCGCGACCGACGCCATGGCCCAGATCGATGTGCCGCATTTTTGCGCCGAACAGGGGCATGAGGTGCAGGCAATCACGGATTTAGGCAACGGCGTGACGGAATTTCGCGTCGCGCGCGGTTTCAACCCCACAGGTGACCCATGCTGAACCCCGATTCCCCTATTCTGCGCCCTCTGGCCGTGCGGCTGATTCTGGTGGCGCTGCCGTTCTGCGCGGCGGCTTATGGGTTTCGTTCAGGATCGATGCTGTGGGGCATCATCGCGGGCGCCGTTGCCGCGTTTCTGTTTCACCGGCTGTTCTTGTCGCGCATCTGATCGCGTTCGAACTGCTGCTGGCGGTCGCGGAACCGGGCGCGGTCGGCGTCCGTGTATTCACCCGCGCAGCGATGACAGCACACGCCCGGTTCATATTCCGGGCGCGTTTTGTCAGCCGGGGCCAAGGGCCTGCGGCAGGCATGGCACAATTCGTAATCGCCCTGCACCAGCCCATGTCCCAGACTGACGCGGCGGTCGAACACGAAACATTCGCCCTGCCACAGACTGTCCTGTTCGGGGACGTCCTCAAGATATTTCAGGATGCCGCCTTTCAGGTGGAACACCTGATCCACCCCTTGCGAGATCAGATAATTCGTTGATTTTTCACACCGAATCCCGCCGGTGCAGAACATCGCGATGCGTTTGTTGTGGAACCTGTGTGCGTTGTCTTGCCACCATGCGGGAAAATCGCGGAATGTGCGCGTGCGGGGATCAACCGCGCCCTGAAACGTGCCGATGTCCACTTCGTAATCGTTGCGGGTGTCGATCACGACCACATCGGGGGCCGAAATCAGTTCGTTCCAATCCGCCGCATCGACGTAATGCCCGACCGAGGCCGTCGGGTCCACATCCGGTTGCCCCATGGTCACGATTTCGCGCTTCAGCCGCACCTTCATCCGGCCAAAGGGCTGATCGGTTGCGGTGCTTTCCTTCCATTCCAGCCCCGCGAATCCCGGCAGCGCGCGGATATGGGCCAGCACCGCATCCAGCCCGGCGCGGCTGCCCGCAATGGTGCCGTTGATGCCTTCGGGCGCGACCAGCAGCGTGCCGCAGATGTCCTTCGCGTTGCACAGGTCCAGCAACGGTCCCTGCACCGCCACCGGGTCAGGAACGCGCGCAAAATGATAAAGAGCCGCGACAATATACATGCGCGCGCCATACCCACAGCCGCGCCGCTTTACAAGCCTGTCACAATGTCGCAACCAGCATTGGGGCGGCGGCGTTATCATGCGGGGCCAGAAAAGGGGGCGACATGGCAAATGCGTTGATTGTGGTGGATGTGCAGAATGATTTCTGCCCCGGCGGAGCCTTGGCCGTGGCGGGGGGCGATCAGATCGTGGCGCCCATCAACGCGATGATGGCGGATGCGGGCGCGGTTATTCTGACGCAGGACTGGCACCCGGCGGGTCACGCCAGCTTTGCCGATAACCACGCGGGCGCGGACCCGTTCAGCGTGATCACCATGCCATATGGCCCACAGGTGTTATGGCCGCGCCATTGCGTCATCGGCAGCACGGGCGCGGATTTTCACCCTGATCTGGACCAGAACCGCGCCGATCTGATCATCCGCAAAGGCTTTCGCCCGCAGATCGACAGCTATTCCGCGTTTTTCGAAAACGACCGCAGCACGCCCACCGGGCTGGCGGGCTATTTGCGCGACCGGGGGCTGACGGAACTGACGCTGGTCGGGCTGGCCTTGGATTTCTGCGTGGCCTTCAGCGCGGTTGACGCGGCGCGGCTGGGGTTTGACGTGACGGTCATCACATCGGCCACGCGCGCGATTGATCTGGACGGTTCCGCCGACCGCGCGCGGGCCGATATGCAGGCGGCCGGGGTGCGGCTGGTCTGACACTTGCACCGGGCGGCATTTACAGGCACCAATGCTGCGTTCATCGACAGGGGGCGAACATGGCCGATATTGCCACGCGCGTGTATAACCACAAATGGAAGATTGATCCGATTGTGCGGTCCCTGATCGACACGGATTTTTATAAGCTGTTGATGTGTCAGTCGGTTTTCCGCAACCGGCCCGACACGAATGTCACCTTCAGCCTGATCAATCGCAGCAAGAACATCCGTCTGGCCGACCTGATCGACGAAGGCGAATTGCGCGAACAGCTGGACCATGTGCGCGGCCTGTCCCTGACGCGGGGCGAAAGCACATGGCTGCGCGGCAACACATTCTATGGCAAACGCCAGATGTTCCGCCCGGATTTCATGGCGTTTTTGGAAAATCTGCGCCTGCCGGAATATCATCTGGAAAAACGCGACGGGCAGTATGAGCTGACCTTTGAAGGCAGCTGGCCGCAGGTGATGCTGTGGGAAATTCCGGCGCTGTCCATCCTGATGGAATTGCGGTCGCGCGCGGTTCTGAAAGACATGGGCCGGTTTGAATTGCAGGTGCTGTATGCGCGCGCGATGACGCGGCTGTGGGAAAAAATCGGCGCGCTGCGCGACCTGCCCGGCCTCCGCATCGCCGATTTCGGCACCCGGCGGCGGCACAGTTTCCTGTGGCAGGATTGGGCCGTTCAGGCCATGATCGAAGGCTTGGGCAACAGCTTTACCGGCACGTCAAACTGCCTGATCGCCATGCGCCGCGACATCGAGGCGATCGGCACGAACGCCCATGAATTGCCCATGGTTTACGCGGCCTTGGCCGAAAATGACGATGCGCTGCGTCAGGCGCCCTATGACGTTCTGGCCGATTGGCACGAAGAACATGACGGCAATCTGCGCATCATTTTGCCCGACACCTATGGCACGGCGGGGTTTCTGAATGACGCGCCGGATTGGCTGGCGGGCTGGACCGGCGTTCGCATCGACAGCGGCGATCCCGCGACCGGCGCAGAAACCGCGATCCGCTGGTGGCAGGACCGGGGCGAAGATCCGACGAAAAAGCTGATCATCTTTTCAGACGGGCTGGACGTGGCGCGGATTCGCGAACTGCATCAGCAATTCCACGGCCGGGTCAAGGTCAGCTTTGGCTGGGGAACGTTGTTGACCAATGATTTCAGGGGCCTGGTCCCGGATGATGGGCTGGCTCCGTTCAGTCTGGTGTGCAAGGCGGTTGCGGCGAATGGCCGGCCTACGGTCAAACTGTCGGACAATCCGGCCAAGGCGACGGGACCAGCGGATGAAATCGACCGCTATAAACGGGTCTTTGGCGTGGGCGATCAGACGGCGCAGGCGGTCGTCGTCTAACCCGCGATCATCAGCAACAGCGCGCAGACCGCTGCGCCAAAACCCGCCGTGATCGGCAGGGTCACTGTCCAGGCGGCGGTGATCGTGGCCACATGGCTGCGCCGGATCAGGCGGCGGCGACAGCGTTCTTCGACCGGAAAGGGCGCATGACGGCGGCGGTCGCGGGCGTCCATCCATTCGCGGGCAAAGCCCACGCCGAACACGCCGCCGACCGCGATATGCGTGGTGGACACCGGCCAGCCGAAACTGGACGCCGCCAGAACCGTGCAGGCCGTGGCCAGAGCCACACAAAAGGCGCGACTGGCGTTCAGCCGGGTGATGCCGCGCCCCACCATGCGCACCAGACGCCGCCCGAAAATCAGCGTTCCGGCGGCGATCGCCACCCCCGCCCCCAACAGCGCCAGAGCCGATGCGCCCCCCAGCGTGCCGTCCAGAATGACCGATAACGGCCCCGCCACATTGGCCACGTCATTGGCGCCATGGGCAAATCCCATCATGACAACCGCCACGATCAGCGCCGGGCGCAACAACCCGCGCATCGCCGGTTTGCCGGTCTGCACCCGCTGCTGCATCACGCTGCGCCGGGTTACGGCAAAGCCCGCCGCGCCCACGACCATCCCGATCAGCGCCGCGATCCCCGGCACCATGACAGGCCGCGCAATCAGCACCACCAGATAGGCCGAAAACAGCGCGCACATCACGCCGACCAACCCTGGCAGCCAGAACAACGCCGCCGCCCATCGGTCGGGCGCGCGGATCACGCGGCTGCGCAGGAAAATCACCAAAAGCCCGGCAAGGCCCCCCGCGACAATCGGCGTCGCCACCCAAACCAGTGCAATACGCGCGACGGTCGCCCATGCCACCCCGGACAGGCCGACCGCAACCGCGCCCGCCCCGGCAATGCCGCCGACGATGGAATGGGACGTGCTGACCGGCAGGCCGATCCCCGTGGCCAGCGTGATCCAACTGGCCGCGCCGATCAGCGCCGCCAGCATCACGATCTGCGCCTGTTCACCCGAAACCAGCCGGGCGGCGTCAAACAACCCCGTCAGCCGCAGCGTCACCGACTGCCCCGCCAGAACCGCGCCCGCGATTTCGGCCACGGCCACCAGCACCAGCCCGACGCCCAAGCCGACCGCGCGCGCACCAAAGGCCGGACCCAGCGAATTGGCCACGTCATTGGCGCCAATCGACACGCCCAGCCACGCCGCAACCAAGATCCCCGCGCCCAGCATCACCGCCTGCGTCTGCCCGCCCAGCAGCCCGACCGTCAGGATCAGCACGCCGACGATCGCCAGCATCCCCAGACCCAGCCGCCCCACCGGGCGAAAGGCCGAACGCTGCGCCGATTCGGCCCATGTGATGCGACCCAGATCTTTGTCCAGAATATGCACGGATCAGCGCCCCCGCCGATGGGACGCGCGGGAAACAGCGGTCATATCAGGCCGCCGCGCCCTTTTGCGCCAATCGCAGGAACAACGCGCGCAAGCCCGGTTCCGCAACCAGACCCGCCGCCTGTTCCAGCGGGAACCATTGACGGCGGCGCTGATGCATTTCGGGGAACTGATCGGCCGTATCACGCACCTGCAACAGATAGACCTGCGCTGTGACCGGAATCGCAAAACCGCGATTCTGATCCTTTTTATAGCTGTAGCTGCCGATGGCAGCGGTTGAGACTTCGCCCCGGACGCCCGCCTCTTCCCATGCTTCGATTTCGGCGGCCTGCGCCAGCGTTTTGCCCGACATCGGCCAGCCTTTCGGAATGACCCACCGGCCCGTGCCGCGGCTGGTGATCAGCAGCACGTTCTGACCGCTGGTATCCAGACATATCGCCGCCACCTGCATCGCAGGGGGGCGTTTTCCGACCAACATTTCAATCGACTGCCGAAACGAGTTCACTCTTCTAATTCCACCTTGCCCCGCAGGGATTTGACCTGCCCGCGCTCTGTCTTTGTTTTCAGTCGCCGCCGCTGGCTGCCCAGTGTCGGTTTCGTTGCGATGCGCCGTTTGGGCGCAACCAGTGCCTGACGAATAAGTTCCGCCAGACGGCCCCGCGCCAGTTCCCGGTTGCGTGCCTGACTGCGCGTTTCCTGCGCCAGAATCAGAATCGCCCCATCCTGCGTCCAACGACGCCCCGCCAATCGTTTCAAACGACGCTTGACGGGATCGGACAAATGCGGCGAACGCTCGGCCTCGAACCGTAATTCGACTGCGGTTTCCACTTTATTCACGTTCTGCCCACCCGGCCCCTGGGCGCGGGTAAACTGTTCAGACAGCTCCCATTCAGCGATGGTTATGTTATCGGTCACGTGAAGCATGACCGCCCTTATTTCATGCGCACAGATAGTTCAAACCACGAATATGTTAATATTTCGTAAAATATCGACCTGTTGCATTAAATCTATACGAAAAAACAGGCCTCCGGTGCGGGTCAAAAGGGCGCAGGGCAGCGCCGCGACCGTGGTTATATCAAAACGGCTGCGGACACGGTGACGGCGTTAACCGGATCTTCACACTGATCGGGCTATAGGTTGCGCATCCGGTTAGTATGACCGGGGCGAATCGGTCATCAGGGTATGGGGTCATGGGGTTGTTTTGTAACCATTTTGCGACATTTCGGGCGCGCGTCATGCCTGGTCAGACAGGCAGATGCGGCTTGAAAATCCGCGCGAACCTGTTAGCGCAGGGAAAACCAAAGGGGACTTGCACATGACCGGACACGATCAGATGGGCCACCGCGACATTACCTGTTTCAAGGCGTATGACGTGCGCGGCGAATTGGGCAAAAATCTGGATGCGGACGTGGCTTATCGCATCGGGCGGGCCTTTGCGCAGGCGCGGGACGCCAAACGGGTGGTTGTGGGGCGCGACAGCCGCGAATCCTCGCCCGAATTGGCGGCGGCGTTGATTGCGGGACTGACCGATGGCGGCGCGGATGTGCTGGATCTGGGGCTGGCCGGGACCGAGGAAGTGTATTTCCACACCGGCAACCAAGACAGCGACGGCGGGATCGAGGTGACCGCATCGCACAATCCCATCAGCTATAACGGGATGAAGATCGTGGGGCGCGGCTCGGCGCCCTTGGACCCGGCGACGGAATTGCCGCCAATTGTCGAACTGGCGCAATCGGGCGATTTCGCCCCTGCGACCAAGGGCCGCGTCACCGATTTCAGTCCTGCCCGCGCTGATTACGCCCGCGCTATGGCGGATTTCGTCGATGTGAACGCGTTGAAACCGATGAAGATTCTGGTCAATGCGGGCAACGGCACCGCTGGCCCGACCTTTGACGCGATCGCGGCCGAGCTGGACCGCCGGGGCGCGCCGCTGACCTTTGTGCGGATGCATCACGACGTGGATTGCCGCTTTCCGAACGGGATTCCGAACCCTCTGCTGCCGGAAAATCAGCCGGTGACCTCGGATGCGGTGCGCGAACACGGTGCCGATCTGGGTGTCGCATGGGATGGCGATTTCGACCGCTGTTTCTTTTTCGATGACAGCGGCACTTTCATCCCCGGCGAATACATCGTCGGGCTGTTGGGCGCTGCGTTTTTGGAAAAATCGCCCGGCGAACAGGTGGTGCATGACCCCCGCGTCATCATGAACACCCGCGCGATGATTTCGGATGCGGGCGGTCAGGCCGTGGTCAGCAAAACCGGCCACGCCTTTATCAAACGCAAAATGCGCGATGTGGGCGCGATTTACGGCGGCGAGATGTCGGCGCATCATTATTTCCGCGACTTTTATTATTGTGACAGCGGCATGATCCCGTGGCTCTTGGTCATCGAATTGCTGTCGCGCAAAGGCAAAACGCTGGCCGATCTGCTGTCGGAACGGATGCGGCTTTATCCGTCATCGGGTGAAACGAATTACCACATCGACAACGCCGATGCCGCGATTGCGCGCGTGATCGACCGCTTTGGCCCGCAGGCGCAGGGGCGCGATGATCTGGATGGCGTGTCGCTGGATTTCGGCAACTGGCGGTTCAACCTGCGCAAATCGAACACCGAACCGGTGGTGCGGCTGAATGTCGAATCCGATGGCGATGCAGGCTTGGTTGCGGAAAAACAGGCGGAATTGGCGGCGGCCCTTCAGGGCTGAGCCGCCAGAAGGCGCGGGCTTACCCGATCCGCCCGCGCACCCCGCCCGTCTGGGCGCGGTCCATCAGCAGATGGTCCAGAATCACGCAGGCGGCCATAGCCTCGGCCACGGGGACGGCGCGGATGCCCACGCAGGGATCGTGACGGCCCTTGGTGATCACGTCAATATTCTGACCCAAGGCGTTGATCGACCGGCGCGGCGTCGTGATCGAACTGGTCGGCTTGATCGAAAACCGCACGACAATATCCTGACCCGTTGAAATGCCGCCCAGAATCCCGCCGGCATGGTTCGACAGGAATTGCGGCCCGTCCGGCGTCATGCGGATTTCGTCGGCGTTTTCCACACCGGTCAGGGCGGCGGCGGCCATGCCTTCGCCGATTTCCACGCCCTTGACCGCGTTAATCGACATCATCGCAGCGGCCAGATCGGTGTCCAGCTTCGCATAAACCGGCGCGCCCAGACCGGGGGGACAGTTCTGAATTAACACCTCGATCGCGGCGCCGACGCTGTTCTGATCGCGGCGGATGCCGTCCAGATAATCGGACCATTCGCCCACAGCACCCGCATCGGGCAGGAAAAACGGGTTTTCCGAAATCGCGGATGCGTCGAACCGCGACCGGTCCAGATGCAGCGCGCCCATCTGCACCATATACCCCGTGATCCGCAGATCGGGGACCAATGCGCCCAGCACCGCCTGCGCCACGCCGCCCGCCGCGACCCGCGCCGCGGTTTCGCGCGCGCTCGACCGCCCGCCGCCGCGATAATCGCGCACGCCATATTTCAGGTGATAGGTGATGTCGGCATGGCCGGGGCGAAAGCTGGTGGCGATGTCGCCGTAATCTTTCGACCGCTGATCGGTGTTGTCGATCATCAGTTGCAGCGCGGTGCCGGTGGTGACGCCGTCGAACACGCCCGACAGGATGCGCACCTGATCGGGTTCGCGGCGCTGCGTGGTGTGTTTGCTGGTGCCGGGGCGGCGGCGGTCCAGAAATTGCTGAATGAATTCAGGCGTCAGCGGCACCCCCGGCGGCACGCCGTCCACGGTTGCGCCCAAAGCAGGCCCATGGCTTTCGCCCCATGTCGTAAACCGAAACTCGCGGCCAAAGGTGTTATAGCTCATCCTGCAATGCCTTTAATTCATAGACCAGATCCAAGGCCTGACGCGCGGTCAGACTGTCGGGATGCACGTCTTTCAGGCGCGCGTCCAGTGCGTTCGTGGTTTTCGGCGCGGGCGGAGGTGCGGCGCGGAACAACGGCAGATCGTCGATCAGCGCCGCCGGACGCGCGGCCCCGTCGCGTTCGCCCGATTCCAATGCGTCCAGCACCTGACGCGCGCGGTCCACCACGGCGGCGGGCAACCCGGCCAGCCGCGCGACCTGCACGCCATAGCTGCGATCGGCGGCTCCGCGCCGGACTTGATGCAGGAAAATCACCTCACCCTGCCATTCGCGCACCGTCACGGTGGCGTTTTCGACGCCATCCAACCGCGCCGACAGCGCCGTCATTTCGTGGTAATGCGTCGCAAACAGCGCGCGACAGCGGTTGACGCCGTGCAAATGCTCCATCACGGCCCAGGCGATTGACAGGCCATCCCAGGTCGCCGTGCCGCGCCCGATTTCGTCCAGAATGACCAGAGCATGATCATCCGCCTGGTTCAAAATCGCTGCGGTTTCAACCATTTCCACCATAAAGGTGGACCGCCCCCGCGCCAGATCATCCGCCGCCCCCACGCGGGAAAACAACTGGCTGACCATGCCGATATGGGCGTCGGTCGCCGGGACAAAGGCCCCCGCCTGCGCCAGCACCGCGACCAGTGCGTTCTGGCGCAGGAATGTGGATTTCCCCGCCATATTCGGCCCGGTCAACAGCCAGATCGCGGGCGTCGCCGCCGCCGTCAGGTCGCAATCATTGGCGACAAAGGCCTGCGATTTGCGTTTCAGCGCGCGTTCGACGACCGGATGCCGCCCGCCGGTGATCTGAAATGCGCGGCTGTCATCAACGCGGGGGCGGGTCCAGCCTTCGCCCGCGGCCAGATCGGCAAAGGCGGCGGTCAGGTCAATCTCGGCCAGCCCTCGCGCGGCCTGCCCGATCTGCGGCGCACGGGCCAGAACGGCGGCGCGCAGACGGTCGAACACGGTGCGTTCGATGTCCTGCGCGCGGTCTCGGGCGTTGAGGATGCGCGTTTCCAATTCCGACAGCGCCACGGTGGTGAACCGGATTTGGTTCGCCGTGGTCTGCCGGTGGATAAAGGTGTCGTTCAGAGGCGCGGCCAGCATTTTATCGGCATGGGTCGCGGTTGTTTCGATGAAATAGCCCAAGACGTTGTTATGTTTGATCTTCAGGCTGCTGATCCCGGCCAGTTCGGCGTAATCGGCCTGCATCCCGGCGATGACGGCGCGGCCTTCGTCGCGCAGGCGGCGGGTGTCGTCCAGATCGGCGTCATGGCCGGGGGCCACAAAGCCGCCATCCCGCACCAACAGCGGCGGTTCCGCAATCAGCGCGTCATCCAGCAGGTCGATCAGATCGTCATGCCCGCGCAGATCGCGCGCGGCATCCGCCAGCACCTGCGGCGCGGCGTCCGGCAGGCGTCCGGCAATGGCGGCCCCTTGGGTCAGGCCTGCGCGGATCGCGGCCAGATCGCGCGGCCCGCCCCGGTCCAAGGCCAGCCGCGACAGCGCCCGGTCCATATCCGGCACGCGGGCCAGTGCGTCGCGCAGATCCGCCGACAGACGCGGATCATCGACCAAAGCCGCCACGCCGTCATGGCGGGCATGGATCACCGCCAGATCGCGCGACGGCGCGCTGATGCGGCGTTCCAGCAGCCGCGCGCCCGCCGCCGTCACGGTGCGGTCAATCGCGGCCAACAGCGACCCATCCCGCCCCCCGGACAGCGCCTGAGTCAGTTCCAGATTGCGCCGGGTCGCGGCGTCAATCTGCATCACGCCGCCCGCCTGTTCGCGCACCGGCGGACGCAGCAGCGGCAGTTTGCCTTTTTGCGTCAGGTCCAGATAATCGACGATGGCCCCCATGGCGGCCAGCTCGGCCCGGTCAAACGCGCCGAACCCGTCCAGCGTATCGACGTTATACAGCGCGCATAACCGCCGCGCGCCCGCCGCCGAATCAAACGCGCCGGCATGTCGTTCGGTCAGCGCCGCCCCGGCATCCGCGGCCAGATCCTCCAGCCCCGACCCATCGGCGGCCAGCACTTCGCGCGGGGCCAGACGCGCCAGTTCCGGGGCCAGACGCGACACAGGGCAGGTCATCACCTGAAACGCGCCCGTGGAAATATCGACCCAAGCCAGCGCCGAGCCATCCCGCACCACAGCAAACGCCGCCAGATAATTGTGGCGCCGCGCTTCGAGCAGCGATTCTTCGGTCAGGGTGCCGGGCGTGACCAGACGCACCACATCGCGGGCGACGACGGATTTCGAGCCGCGTTTCTTTGCCTCGGCCGGGTCTTCCATCTGTTCGGCAATGGCGACGCGAAATCCTTTGCGGATCAGGGTTAACAGATAGCTTTCGGCGGCATGAACCGGCACGCCGCACATCGGGATCGGTTCGCCCTGATGCGTGCCGCGTTTGGTCAGCGCAATGTCCAGTGCCGCCGCCGCCTGCACCGCGTCGTCAAAGAACATCTCATAGAAATCGCCCATGCGATAAAACAGCAGCGCGCCGGGATTGGCGTCCCGGATCGCCAGATACTGCGCCATCATCGGGGTGGGCTGGTCAGACATAGGGGCCTTTCGGGTCAGCGAACGGCCCCTTTTACGCGGGCAGGCGGGCGGATGCAAAGCCGTTACAGGATGAAATCCGCCGCCGTCAGATGCAGGTCGCCGCGCAGGGTGAACGACGCATCCGCGTCCAGATCGGCGTCGGTGTTCAGAAACACCGTGGTCACGCCGTCGGTGACGCTGTAACGTGCCTGCCCGGCGGCGGTGAAGTCATCCTGCCCGATCCAGTGAAAGGCATCATCGCCGCGCCCAACACGCGCATCCACCCCCGACAGATCAATCCGGTCCACGCCGCGTTGAAAATCGACGATCCGGTCACGCCCGGTCATATCGGACAGGGCCGTGAACACGAAATGATCTGCGCCGCTGCCGCCGGTCATCGTGTCCGACCCCGACCCGCCGATCAGCGTATCATTGCCCGATCCGCCGGTCAGGTAATCACGCCCCGTCCCCCCGCGAAGCTGATCATTGCCGGAACCGCCCTCTAACCGGTCATTGCCGCGCAGATCCCACAGAACATCGTCCCCGGCCCCGCCGATCAGAATGTTGCGCACCGAACTGCCGGTCAGCCGATCCGCGCCCGCGCCGCCGCTGATATGTTCAATCGGATCAAAGCGATCCACGCCGTAACCCGTCAACTGCGCGTCCGTCCGCGACAGGTCGATGGTCGCGGCGCGCGCGCCCACCATCACCCAATCACGCCCCGCGCCGCCGAACAGGATGTCGTTGCCGTCATCCATCCACAGCCGGTCATGGCCCGTCCCGCCATACAGAACATCGCTGCCGTCACCGCCGAACAGACGGTCGTCGCCCGCCATCCCGAACAGCGTGTCATTCCCGCCCATGCCGCGCGCGTAATCATGGCCCGGGGGTCAGGCGGATCTGATCCGGCCCCGACAGCAGTTGCGCGATGACGGCGCGGTCATCATCAAGCGACGGGCTGCGCGCCGCGCGGTCCAGATCGCGGGCTTCGATGAATAACCCGGTCATTTCCCACAGTGGGGTGGCGGTGCCCTTGATGACCTGCAACTGCGAAAACGTGGTGACGGTGCCGCCGGTCATATGGCCGTTGCTGACGGTGATCTGCGGGCCAGCAAAGCCCCCGGCCATCATCGCGCCGTCATCCTTCCAACAGGTGAAAAACACATCGCGATAGGACGGATTGCCCATCAGCATGGTGCCGGGGCGATACGAGGTTTCCAGCGGCGCGTTCAGAATGTGGCGCAGGTCAAAGGCCCGCTGGTCAAAGGATGACAGGTCGGGACAGGTGAACAGACGGGCCATCGGCCACACTCCACAAGGCCGCGTCGGGCCGAACCAGCGCAACAATCCTGCGCCTTGGCCGCAATGTGCGACACAATCAGCCCGCCGAACAGGGGCGCGCGCGACCAATCACCACAGCGTGATCGCGCCTTACAGCCCGGTTGTTTCGTCCAGACCCAGCATAATGTTCAGGTTCTGCACCGCAGCCCCCGACGCGCCTTTGCCCAGATTGTCCAGAACGGCAACGACGGTCGCGCAGCCGGTGTTGTCATCGCCCTGAACGCTGATATTCAGCATATTCGTGCCGTTCAGCGACGTGGGGACAATGCGCGCGCCCCAGTGATCCATCGGCAGCACGCGGACGAAATGCGCGCCCACATAGTGATCCGACAACGCGTCATGCAGCGCCGACACGGTGCGCTCTTCGTCCAGATGCAAGGGCAGTTGCACCGCCATGCCTTGCGCGAAATTCCCGACCGAGGGCGCAAAGACCGGCTGCACCCGCAGCCCCGTTAACCCCATGATTTCCGGGATATGTTTGTGATGCTGATTCAGCGCATAGATGAAATGATCGGGCGCGTCGCCGTCTTCGTATTCGGCGACCAAGGCTTTGCCGCCGCCGGTATATCCGCTGATGGCGTTGATGGTCAGGGGTTCTTCGTCGTCGATCAGCCCGGCATCCAACAAAGGCGCAATCATCGCAATCGCACCCGTGGCGTAACAGCCGGGATTGGACACCAGTTGCGCATCCGCAATCGCCGCGCGCAAATCGGCATCCAGTTCGGGAAACCCATAGGCCCAGCGTTCATCGACCCGATGCGCACTGGACGCATCAATCAGCCGCACATCCAGATCGCGGGTCAGGGCCACGGCTTCGCGCGCGGCATCATCGGGCAGGCACAAAATCGCCACATCGGCGGCGGCAAAGGCATCACGCCGCGCGGCGGTATCTTTGCGCAGGGCAGGGTCCAGTTGGATCAGGCGAATATCATCGCGCAATTGCAGGCGGTCGCGGATGCGCAGCCCGGTTGTTCCTGCCTCGCCGTCGATGAATACGCTGTAAGCCATGGCCACCCCCTGTTTGGTCGCCCCGTCCTAACAAATGTCGCGGCCCGCGACAACGCTGTGATGTGCGCCGCGATGCGCCGCCTCAGCCGCGTGCGGGCGGGGCCGTGGACTGGCCGACGACCAGCTCGGCCTCGAACAGTTTCGACACGGGGGCGTCGTCGCCGGTGGTGACTTTGGTCAGCAGCACATCCGCGATGCATTGGCCATGCGCGCGCACCGGCGACCGCATGGCGGTAAAGACCGGTTCGGTTTCGGGGTTGCTGTAATATGACAGGTCATCGTCAAAGGTCAGCACCGACAGATCGCGGCCCAGTTGCAGCCCCGCCTGCTGCGCGGCCTGCTGCACGCCAATCGCAATCATTGTCGCCGCGCAGAGAATCGCCGTCGGCGGGCGGTCTTGCGCCAACAGCTTGCGCGCATGGCTATAGCCATAGGCGACCGTCATATCGCCCGAAAACATCCGCGCGGGGTCCGGCGACAGCCCGCTGTCGCGCAGCGCCGCGACCACGCCGTCCCGCCGCCGATGCGCAAAATCCAGCGTTTCATCCCCGTTCAGCAGCGCAATATCGCGATGCCCCAGCTGGATCAGAAACCCCGCCGCCCGTTCAAAGGCCCGACGGTTGTTCACATCCACCCAGGAATAGGGCGTGTCGCATTGACTGACCCGGCCATGCACCACAAAGGGCAGCCCGATCTGCGACAAGAGCGCCGGGCGCGGGTCATTCACGCGCGGAAACTGCACGATAACGCCGCCGACCATGCCTTTGGATTTCAGCCCGCGATAGGTTTCGGGGTCGTCCAGATCGGGGACCACCGACAGGTTGATATCAAAGCGGCGCTGCGCGCAGACCGCGCCCACCCCCGCCAGAAAATCCGCGTAAATCGGGTTCACGATTTCATCGCGTCCGTGCGCCGGGATCATGCAGCCGATCACCTGCCCATGCCCCATGGCCAGCGACCGGGCATAGGTGTTGGGGCTGTAACCCAGCCGCCGCGCCTCGGCCAGAATACGGGCGCGGGTGCGCTCGCTCACCTCGGGGTGGCCGTTCAGGGCGCGGCTGACGGTGGTTTGCGACATGCCCACGATCTGGGCAAATTCCTTAAGATTCATGGTCTTTCGGTCATGTATATGCACGGATCATCCGCATATGAATGGGACATCGCGGGTCGCTTGGCAACCGCGCCAGGTTAGTCTTTCAGCCGGGCATAGGCCGCAAGGGCGCGTTCCCGCCCATCGGCCAGCGTCAGCGACGGTTTCGGGCGATGCGCCAGATTGATGCGCCATGACAGCGGCGCGGCCTGTTCAAATTGCAGCGCGCCCGCAGCCATGGGGCGCAACCAATGGTTGCGATAGGCCGATTTCGGGTCGAATTTGTCCCCCTGCGTGTCGGGGTTGAAAATGCGGAAATAGGGCGCGGCATCCGGCCCGCATCCGGCGACCCATTGCCAGTTCATCGCATTCGATGCGGGATCCCAATCGGTTAATGTCTGCGCAAACCAATCCAGCCCCACCCGCCAATCGGTCAGCAGATGTTTGGTCAGATAACTGGCGGCGATCATGCGCACGCGGTTGTGCATCCGTCCGGTTGCGAACAATTCCCGCATCCCGGCATCGACCATATCCACCCCGGTTTGCCCGCGCCGCCATGCACAGGCATCGTCATTATCGCTGCGCCACGGAAAGTCGTTCCATTCCGGGCGCCAGTTCTGACGGTCCATGGCGGGCATGTCGTGAAACAATTCGCGCGCAAATTCGCGCCATGCCAATTCGGACAGGAAATGATCCACCCCCGGCACGCCGTCCTGCATCAGCGGCTGGCAGCGATGCCAGATCCGCCGCGCGCTGATTTCCCCCACGGCCAGCGAATCCGACAGATTTGATGTGGCCCCGTCGCGCCATGGATCGTTGCGGTTGTCTTTATACGCGGTCACGGCATCGTCCAGAAACGTGTCCAGCCGGGACAGGGCCGCATCCTCGCCCGCTGTGATGTGTTCGGCCACCACATCCCAGCCCCGGCGCATGGCAGAGCGGGCCTCGGGCCAGTCGGGGGCGTCGCTGTCGGGCCACTGATCGGGCGCGGTCAGGCGCGGCGCGGGCAAAGGCGGGGCGATGTCGTGCTGGCGCAGCGCCTTCCAGAACGGGGAAAACACGCGGAAAATGCCTCCGGTTTTGGTTAACACCGTTCCACGTGAAACAAGATCGCCCAGCGGGTGATAACTCACCGGCAGGTCCAGATCATCGGCGGCAAAGGGAAACCCGGTCGTGGTGTGAATATGGTCCGCGCCGCTGTCGCGCATCAGATCGGCCAGAACGGTGGCCGGATCGCCGCGCCGCACGATCAACCGGCTGCCCTGACGGCGCAGGGCCGCGTCCAGTGCGGGCAGCGCCATGGCCTGACGCTGGGCCGATGCGGGGGTGGCGGTTGCCTCAGGCCCGGACAGGATGACGACGGGGATCACCGCCCCCGACTGCGCGGCGGCAATCAGCGCGGGATGATCATCCAGCCGCAGCACCCGGCGAAACCAGCAAATCACGGTCATCAACGCACCCTTATATTGTCACACAGCTTTGCGATGGTATAGCAAGGCTTTACGCATCCCATAAAGGCCAGCATCGTGACCAGCCCAGCAGATCAACCCGGTTTTGTGTCTTTGGTTTCGGCGGGGCCGGGGGATCCCGAATTATTGACGCTGAAGGCGGTTGATCGTCTGGCGCGGGCGGATGTGGTGCTGTTTGACGATCTGGCATCGGGTCCGGTGCTGGACCACGCCGGCCCGCAGGCGGAACGCATCGCCGTAGGCAAACGCGCCGGCCGGCCATCGGCGAAACAGGAAACGGTGAACGACCTGATCGTGCAGCACGCCCGCGCGGGGCGGCGGGTGGTGCGGCTGAAATCCGGCGATTCCGGGATTTTCGGCCGGTTAGAGGAAGAACTGATCGCCATCACCGCCGCCGGTATCCCGTTCGAGATCATCCCCGGCGTCTCATCCGCCAGTGCGGCGGCGGCGGCGGCGGGGATTCCCCTGACGCGGCGCCTGACCGCGCGGCGGGTGCAATTTGTGACCGGCGCCGATGTGACCGGGAAACTGCCGCAGGATGTGAACTGGCCCGCGCTTGCCGACCCGTTGGCGACGACCGTGGTGTTCATGGGGCAGCGCAGCTTTCCCGAACTGGCGCGCGGTCTGGCCGATCACGGCCTGCCCGGCGACACGCCCGCTTTGTTCGCGGAATCGGTGGGCCATCCCCATCAGCGCCTGATCCGCAGCACGCTTGGCGGGTTGGTGGATATGCTGACCGATGCCGCGCCCGATCAGCCTGCGCTGATCCTCTATGGTCCGCTGGCGCATTCATATCTGTAAAATACCGTTAAAATTCAAACTATTTAAGATTTGCCAGAATCGGCGGATTCGGTCTTTCTAAAGCGGACCTATTCCCGATTTGTGGCCCCGTGCGGCCATGCTGGCAGGACCCATGCTGACCTTTCGCCATGTGGACACATTCACGTCCGCATCACATCGCTGGCTGGCTCGTATCACCGATCTGCTGATTGTGCCGAACGGTGATGCGCCGATTTTGATGGTGGCAACGCATATCGGCGGCGGGATCAGCAGCTATCGCATAACGGCGACGGCGGGGCTGGAAATGATGCGCAGCCGCCCCTGGCCCGATGAATTTGGCTATCAACGCGAACCGGCGATGATGCTGCATCAGGTCAATGGGCGGAATTATGTCCATATGGCCGGATTTTCCGACGCGACCCACCAACCGGTCGAGGTGCGGGCGCATAACGGCGCGCTTGCCCCCTTTGGCGCAACATTTCCGGCAAACGCACTGGGCCGGAATATCACCAGCATGGGCGTGGTGAATGACCTGATCTGGTCGGCGGGCGCGAATGGGCTGACTGTGGCGATGTTTCGCGCGGATGGGGCGGCGGTGACGCGGCTGTCATCCGCCCGGCTTGCGGTGGCCGAGGCCGCGCCCGGCGCCCAAATCGACACCGTCGCCCCGGCCATGGTCGAAGGCCGCCAGTTTCTGATCGCGGCATCCGGTCTGGGCAACAGCATCGGCAGCTTTCGCCTGACCGATGC
Organism: Paracoccus sp. (in: a-proteobacteria); assembly: GCF_030538495.1. GTDB lineage: Bacteria > Pseudomonadota > Alphaproteobacteria > Rhodobacterales > Rhodobacteraceae > Paracoccus. Next base: position 208,628 of record NZ_JAUNTW010000005.1, on the reverse strand, counting down.
GGGAAAACTGATCGCTGCGGCGGTGCATGACGGGCGGCAGGAACTGGGCTATGACCTGCCCAACCAGATCGGCACCGCCCAGATT
>NZ_JAUNTW010000005.1:0-208533 GCF_030538495.1 Paracoccus sp. (in: a-proteobacteria) | reverse complement strand
GGGGTCCAGTTCGCTGACGGTGTTCCGGCTGCATCGCGACGGCAGCCTGACCCCCACCGACCACATCATCGACGAACTCACCACGTTTTTCCGATCCACCCCCGCCATGGCCGTGCAGGAACTGGGCAACCACGCCTTTGTTTTCGTGGGCGGAAATGACAACGGAATCGGCGTGTTGACGGTGTTGGCTGATGGGCGCTTGCTGCATCTGACCAGCATCATCGACACAGACGACACCACGCTGGCCACCGTCAGCACCATCGACACCACCGTGATTGACGGCAAAATTCTGGCCTTCATCGCCAGCCAGACCGAACCGGGCGTGACGCAGTTTCTGTTTGACCCCGGCACGCTGGGTCAAAACCGGATCGGAGGCACTGGCACGATGCGGGGCAGCGCGGGCAATGATATTCTGATCGCAGGCCCCGACACCACCCGGATCGAAGGCGGCGGCGGCAACGATATTCTGGTCGCCGGAACACGACCGGTTGTGTTGGTGGGCGGGTCTGGAAACAACATCTATGTCCCCAGCTCGATCACCGGGCGCATCACGATCAGCGGATTTGACATCGCGCGCGACAGTCTGGACATGTCCTTTCTGGGCATGACGCGCAGCATCTGGCAACTGACCTTTCTGCCGCAAAGCTGGGGCGTGACGATCACATGGGGCCGCACGCTGCTGGACATCCGCACCCGCGACGGCAACACCTTGACCGCGCAGGATTTTTCGAACGCGATGTTTTCGGTGGGCCGGTATATGCCGCAGGCCCCCACCACAGCCGCAGCGATCCCCGAACGCCCCGCCCTGCCCCATACCGAACCCAAATGGCTGTTCGGCACCGACAAGGCCGAGGTGATTCTGGGTGCCTCTGGCCCCGAACATATCAACGCCATGGCGGGCAATGACACCATCAGCGCCGGCGCGGGCGACGATACCATCCATGCTGGCAATGGTCACGACGTCGTCCGCGCCGGATCGGGCGATGATCTGGTCTATGGCGGCAGCGGAAATGACAGCATCTGGGGCGGCGCGGGGGACGACACGCTGTGGGGCGACAGCGGCCATGACCTGATCTATGGCGAAACCGGAAACGACATTTTGTATGGAGGCGCGAATAATGACACATTATACGGTGGGTCTGGCCATGACCGGTTGTATGGCGAGATCGGCGACGACCGCCTGTTCGGCGGGTCCGGCAATGACAGCCTGTGGGGCGGGGCGGGGAATGACTACCTGCATGTCTCATCTGGCACCAACCAGTTGCGCGGCGAATTGGGCGACGACACGCTGATCGGCGGAACCGGGCGCGACCGGCTCTATGGCGGGGACGGCGATGACAGCCTCAGCGGCGGCGGGAACAAAGACCAACTCTGGGGCGGAGCCGGAAACGACATCTTGTTTGGTGGCACGGATAACGACACATTATACGGTGGATCGGGTCATGACCGGCTGTATGGCGGATCGGGCCATGACCGCCTGTTCGGCGGGTCCGGCAATGACAGCCTATGGGGCGGGTCGGGGAATGATTATCTGCATGTGGCATCCGGCACCAACCAACTGCGCGGTGAAACCGGCAACGACACCCTGATCGGCGGAACCGGGCGCGACCGGCTGTGGGGCGGAGACGGCCATGACAGCCTGCGCGGCGGCGGCAGTCATGACCAGCTCTGGGGTGGGGCCGGAAACGACATCTTGTTTGGTGACGCAGGCAACGACACATTATATGGTGGGTCAGGCGCGGACAGCCTCTATGGCGGCGCGGGTCACGATCACCTGTTCGGTGGGTCCGGCAATGACAGCCTGTGGGGCGGGTCCGGCAATGATTACCTGCATGTCCTGTCCGGCACCAACCAGCTGCGCGGCGATGCGGGCGACGACACCCTGATGGGCGGCACCGGGCGCGACCGGCTGTGGGGCGGCGACGGCCATGACAGCCTGCGCGGCGGCGGCGGCAATGACCTGCTCTGGGGCGGAGCCGGAAACGACCGGTTGTTTGGTGACGCAGGCAACGACACATTATATGGTGGGTCGGGCCGTGACCGGCTGTATGGCGGAACGGGCCATGACCACCTGCTCGGCGGGTCCGGCGATGACAGCCTGTTCGGCGGCGCAGGCAACGACATCCTGGTCGGGGGAACCGGCGCCGACACCCTGACCGGCGGCGCGGGGCGCGACATTTTCCGTTACTTGTCGGCCGGTGACAGCCGCGTCGCCACCCCTGATCTCATCACGGATTTCCAGCCCGATATCGACCTGCTGGACCTCAGCGCGTTGAACCTGCGCTATGTCGGCAAAGGCCGCCTGACCGGAGACCGCCCCGTCCGCTGGGCACATGTCGGGCAGGAAACGCATGTCATGGCCGATCTGGACGGCGACGGGCGCGCGGATTTTCTGATCCGCATGACCGGACGGCTGGGTCTGGATTCAGACGATTTCCTGATCTAGCCGCGCCACGGCCCATCCCGCCGCATCCGCCACAGTGGCATCGGGATCATCCAACAGCGCGACAGCAAACCCCCGCAACCCCCGATCCCCGGAATTTCCAATCGCATACAACACGTTACGGACAAATCGGTCCCGACCCACGCGCTTAATCGGGCTGCCCGAAAAGCGCGCGCGAAACGCCGCATCATCCAGCACCGCCAGTTCCGCCAGATGCGGCGCATCGACGATCCCGCGATACCGCATCTCTGACCCCGCCACGGCGAATTTGTTCCACGGACAGGCCGCCAGACAATCATCACAGCCATAGATGCGATTGCCCATCCGCGCCCGCAAGTCTTCATCCACCGGGCCATGATGTTCGATGGTCAAATACGAAATACACCGCCGCGCATCCAATTGATACGGCGCAGGAAAAGCCCCGGTCGGGCAGGCATCCAGACAGGCGCGGCACGACCCGCAATGCGACGCCTCGGGCGCATCCACCGGCAGGGGAAGGGTGGTGAAAATCGCGCCCAGAAAAAACCAACTGCCCAGATCGCGCGACAACAGATTGGTGTGCTTGCCCTGCCAGCCCAAACCCGCCGCCTGCGCCAAGGGCTTTTCCATCACCGGCGCGGTATCAACAAAAACCTTAATCTCATGGCCGGGATTCTGGTCCAGCAACCAGCGACCCAAACGCTTCAACCGTTTCTTCACAATATCATGGTAATCGCGGCCATGGGCGTACACGCTGATCGCGGCGCGGTCGGGCTGATCCAGAACCGCCACGGGGTCATGATCGGGCGTGTATAATTCGGCCAGCATGATGACCGATCGCGCATCCGGCCACAGCGCCGCCGGATCGCCGCGCCAATGGGTGCGCTCGGCCATCCAGCCCATTTGCCCCTGCCGCCCCGCATCCAGAAACGCCGCCAACCGCGCCGCCAGTTCCGGCACCGCATCAGGCCGCGTTACACCCATACCGGAAAACCCCTCGGCCCGGGCTTGGTCGCGCAACGCCTGCTTTATCTTCTGTGCGGAAATATCCTCTGGGGGTCCGGGGGGCGACGCGCCCCCGGCGCTATCCACGAACCCCGCCCCCCGTTCAGCCAAAATCCAGATCCGCGTAATGCGGCGCCGGGTGGATGCCGGGGATCTGGTCGGCCAGAACCGACCGAAAAGCCGGGCGCGATTTGATCGTCGCATACCAATCGCGCAGAATGTCGGACCGGTCCCAATCCACGTCGGAAATATAATCCAGACAGGAAAAATGCGCGGCGGCGGTGAAATCGGCCAGCGTCAGCGCATTTCCCGCCAGCCAGCGGCGCTGTTCCAGCAGCTGCGACAGATAGTCGATATGTTCCTTGATCGCGCGCAGCCCCTCTTTGACGATGCGGCTTTCGGGGTAACCGCTGCGCAGGATTTTCTTCCACACCCGTTCGCCCAGGATCGGCTGAGTCACCTCGGCGTTGAATTTGTCGTCAAACCACGCGCACAGCCGGCGCACTTCATAGCGTTCAGCCGCCGTCGCGGGCATCAAGGGCGGCGTGGGGACGGATTCGTCCAGAAATTCGATGATCGCCTGACTTTCGGCCAGCATCTGCCCGCGATAACGCAGCACCGGCAATTTGCCCGCCGGGTTGCGGCGCTTCAGATCGGGCGGGCCTTCCCAATAGCGTTCTTCGACCAGCTCGACCTCGATTTTCTTTTCGGCCAGAACCAGCCGCACCTTGCGGCAAAAGGGGGACAGGGCGGTGTGATACAGGCGCGTGGGCTGGGTCGTCGTCATCATGGGGCCGTTTCTTGGGGATGGGCTGTTGATAACGGCGCGGGGGCGCGCTTTCAACCATCCGTAAAGCAGGCGGCGCGGCCATCACGCGCGATTGTGGCGGCGCCGTCGGCAATGGCGCGGGACCGGTTGGTGGCGCGGGACACGCTGCGGGTTTTCGGCCCCGGCAGCACGGCGGCCAGACGCGCGGCCTGAACCGGGGTCAGGCGGTCGGGGGTGGTGTTGAAAAACTGCCGGGACGCGGCGTGGATGCCAAACACGCCGGGACCAAATTCGGCAATGTTCAGATAAACCTCAAGGATGCGGCGTTTGGACCATAACGCTTCGATCACCGGGGTCAGGGCGGTTTCCGCCGATTTGCGAAACCAATTGCGGCCCTGCCACAGAAACGCGTTTTTCGCGGTTTGCTGGGTGATGGTCGATGCGCCGCGCGATGACCCGGATTCGATGACCTTGCGAATCTCGGTCATGTCGAATCCCCAATGCAGGCAGAAATTCGCATCCTCGGCCGCGACGACGGACCGGCGCATGACGGGGGCGATGTCGTCCAGCACCACCCATTGCCGAGGGGCCAGCGGATGATCGCGCCGATCGGCAATCATCGTCCAGGTGATCGGCGGATTCACAAAGGCATAGAGACTGACCGACCCCACCACGACTAACACCACCCGCAGCATGACCCACCAGACCACGCGCAGCACCGCCCGCAGAGGCGCAGGACGATCAACAACAGCAGGGCGGCGACGGATGAACATAGCGCGGCTTTGTCACGGCGCGGCGCGTGGAGTCAATTGGGGATGGGCGCTATCCCGAAAACGCGCCCGCGCCGCGTCGGGCCAGCCAGATATTCACCGCCATCAGGATGGTTGCGGTCACGGTGATGGCGATCACGCTCATGGCCATGCCGGCCTGCACCGATCCCTGTTCGAATTGAGAAAAGACGAAGGTGCCGATGGTGCGCAGCCCCGCCGGGGCCAGCATGACCGAGGCCACCAATTCGCGTGACGCAATGGCAAAGACCAGCATCATGGCCGCAATCAGCGACGGTGCCATCAGCGGCAACAGAACATGGCGGATGGTCTGGCCTTGGGTCGCGCCGGACACGCGGGCGGCGTCATCCAGGCTGATCCCGATCTGACGCAGCCTCGCCACGGCATAGCGGATCGGAAAGGGCAGCAAAATCGCGGTATAGGCGACCAGCAAAATCCCCGCCGTGCCATACAGCGTCACCGGCAGGAACGGGCTGTTCCAGGCCAGAATTATGCCGACGGCCAGCACGATGGACGGAATCGCATTAGGCAGGATCGACAGCGCATCCATCACCTGACGCCCGCGCCCCGTGCCGCGCACCACGATCACCGCGACCATGGCGCCGATCAGCCCAGCCAGCCCCGCCGTCATCAGCGCCAGCCAGCCCGAGTTCTGCAAGGCCTGCATCGCGCGACTGCCCGACGCCAGAATCTGATCGTAGTGGCGCAGCGACATATTCGACAGCGACACCCCGCCCGATATGGTCCCCATCAGCGACGTCAGCAGAATCGCGGCCAGCGGGATGATGACCCCGATCAGCGCGACCAGCGTAAACAGCGCCAGAACCGGCACCCGCCACAGGCCCAGTTCGATTTTATCCACCGGGGCAGGTTTGCCGCTTTGCGCGATATAGGATCGCCGCGTGGCGATCCAGTTTTGCAGAAAAAACGCGGCCAAGGCCAAACACATCAGGATGAGCGACCCCAATGCCGCGCCTGATAAATCAATAGGATAATCTGACAGGCGGGTGTAAATGCCGGTGACCAGCACCTCGAACCCGGTGCGGGCGGCAAGGGCGGCGGGGGTGCCGAATTCCTCGATCGACATGGCGAAGACGATCAGCAGGCTGGCGGCAATCGCCGGGATGGCCAAGGGCAGCGTGATCAGGAAAAACGCCTGCACCGGCCCCGCGCCCGACACCCGCGCGGCCATGGCAAAGCGGCTGCCCACCACCTCTAACGCGCGGGATACGGCGAAATAGACCAGCGGAAACAGGTTCAGCACCATCACAAAGGCCACGCCGCCAAAGCTGAACAGCAGCCATCCCAGATCAAAACCCAGCAGCTGAAACAGATAGCCGCGCGGTTGCAGCATCATGATCCAGGCCGTTGCGGCGATAAAGGGCGGGATCAGGAACGGGATCAGAAACACCACATCCCAGACCCGCGCGCCCGGCACACGAAACAGCCCGCGCAGAACGCCAATCGGGCCGCCAATCAGCAGCGATCCTACCATGACGCAGGCCGATAACATCAGGCTGTTCTGTGTCTGCTGCATCAGCCGCGCGTTTTGGGTGAACACATCCAGCCGCGAAAAGGCACCGGCCAAAGATCCGCGGGTGAATTCCGGAAACACGGCCTGCAACAGAATAAACGCCACCGGCACCGCGACCAAAATCAGGATCGACAGAGCCGCCGCCACGCTGAGCAGGTTCGACATGCGCAACATCAATGTTCATCCCGTAAGAGGCGCGCGGCAGGGCAGCCGCCGCGCGCAATGGGTGTCAGCGGCCCGTCACCTGATTGAACCGGGCGATGATGTCATCGCGGCGGGCGGATGCGGCGGCTTCGTCCACGGCGATGATGTTCAGCGTGTCAATGCCGGGGCGCAGGCCCTCAACATCGGTGCGCGCGGGCATCAGATAGGTTTCGGCCACCAGTGCCTGTCCTGCATCCGACAGCACGAAATCGACAAAGGCGCGCGCCTGATCGGGCATGTCCGTGGACGCCAGAATCATCATCGGACGCGGCGCAATCACGGTGCCGCTGGCGGGGACGATCACCTCGATCGTTTCACCGGCCGCAGCCTGCGCATAGGAAATGTAATCAACCGCACCAAAGACCACAGCCGCCGCCCCTTGCAGCACCGGGTTCAGCGCCGCCGCATTCGGGCCGGGAACGATCATGCCGTTATCCGACAGCGCCGAGAGCAGCGTCCAAGCATCTTCGCCCATCGACGATTCCAGCCCGACGACCAGATCAAAGGCGGCACCCGATTGCGCCGGATCGGGCATGGTGACCAGATCGCGGTAATCCGCTCCGGTCAGGTCGGACCATTCGGACGGGCGCGGCGTGCCGGATTGCGTGTTCCACACCATAGCAAGCGCGGAAATCCCCTGCGCGACATAGTTTCCGGTCTTCAGATCATCCGGCACGTTTTCCGCATGCGGTGATACATAATCCAGCAACAGCCCGCGCGCGGCCATATCAACCGCCGATCCCCAGCTGGCCGATACGACGACATCGGCCTGCGGGTTGGCCTGTTCAGCTTCCAGCCGGGCCATGACCTGACCTGTGGTGCCTTGGAACACCTCGACCCGGGTGCCGGTTTCGGCCTCGAACGCGGCGGCCAATGCATCGGCCAGACCACCCGGCCCGGCGGTGTAAAAGGTCAGCGTATCGGCATAGGCGGCATGGCCCAGCAGCATGGCGGTGACGGTGATCGTGCGCAGCATAGAGGTATCCTTAGTCATCATGGGGTTGTGTTGGAAAAACGCGGATTAGGTCGGGGCTCAGCGTAACCGGCAGCGCCGCCCCGGCGGGCATCGGGCGATCCGACAGACAGATCAGCCCTCCGCCCCCCGGCGCGCGCAGATGCAGAACATAGCGGTCGCCCTGAAACTGACAGCGATCAACGACCGTCTGCGCATCCGCCGCCCCGGTTGCGGGCCGGACCGCGCGGCGCGGGATCAGCAGATGCGCGGGGCCATCCTCGGCCTGAACGGCCATGTCCACGCCCTGCCCCTGAAACCGCCCGCCCCGCACCTGCCCGTCAAGAATGGTCCCGATATTCAGAAACCGCGCCACGGCCAGACTGGCGGGCCGGTCAAAGATCGCCTGAGGGGTGTCAATCTGCGCAATGCGCCCGTCCAGCATCACCGCGACGCGGTCGGCGATTGTGAACGCCTCGGACTGGTCATGCGTCACATAGAGCGCCGACAACCCCAATTCCCGCAGCAACGCGCCAATGTCCAAGGCCAGCGTTTCGCGCAATTCGCGATCCAGATTGGACAGCGGTTCGTCAAACAGCACCAGCGGCGGGCGCGCCACAACCGCCCGCGCCAAGGCGACCCGCTGTTGCTGGCCGCCTGATAAGGTGCCGGGAAACCGCCCCGCCAGATGATCCAGCCCCACCAGACGCAGCGCATCCGCCGCCGCGTCATGGCGCGCCGCCCGCGCCGTCCCGCGCATTCGCAGCGGAAAGCCCACATTGTCCATCACGGTCATATGCGGCCACAGGGCATAATCCTGAAACACCATGCCCAGACCGCGGGCCTCGGGCGGGGTGCTGTGGCTGTGATCCGCGACTGTTTTCCCGCCGATAATGACGCGCCCCGAACTGGGGGCCAGCAACCCCGCCACAATCCGCAACAGCGTGGTTTTGCCACAGCCCGACGGCCCCAGCAGCGCAATCACCTGCCCCTGCGCCAGCGTCAGATCAACGCCCGCCAGAACCTGCTTTCCATCAAAAGCGCGGCCAAGACCCTGAGTTTGAACGGCGAAATCATTTGGTTGTTCCATGACGTGCCGCATATCAGGCGCAGGTGACGGTTCGATGACGGCGGGACGATCCGTGACGCTTGACCTGCGCGCAAGCCTTGCGTCAAGTGCGGGGCAAAGGGGGACAGCCCATGAACATCATATTCGATCTTGACGGCACGTTGATTGACAGCGCGCCCGATATTCATGCGACGGCGAATGTCGTGATGGCGGCGCAGGGGTTGGGGCCGTTGGATTTGGCCACGGTGCGCGGCTTTATCGGGCGGGGGGTGCCGCATTTGGTCGATTGTCTGCTGGCCGCGCATGGGATTCGGGACAGCGCGCGTCACGCCGATATGGTTGCCGATTTCGGGCGGCATTACGACGCGGCGGTGCATCAAACGGTGGTGTTTGATGGCGTGCAGGGTGCGTTAGAGGCGCTGCGTGGGCAGGGTGCTATGCTGGCGATTTGCACGAATAAACCGCTGTCTCCGGCGCGGTCGGTGCTGCGGCATCTGGGGTTGCTGGATTATTTCGCGGTCGTCATTGGCGGCGATTCCTGTGCGCAGCGCAAACCGCATCCGGCCCCGCTCTGGGCGGCGCGGGATGGCTGCCCTCCGGGACCGGCGCTGTTTGTCGGCGACAGCGATGTGGACGCGGACTGTGCCGCCTCGGCTGGGGTGCCGTTTGTGTTTTACACCGGCGGATATTGCCACAGCGCGCCGCAGGATGTGACCGCCGCCGCGCGGTTTGGCGATTTTGCCGACCTGCCGGGGATTATTGCCGCGCTTCAGGCGCGTTCCAGCAGCAGCGCCCCGCCCTGACCCACGCCGACGCACATCGCGACCAAGCCATAGCGCCCGCCCCCCCGCGCCAGTTCCAATGCCGCGCTGCCCGCGATGCGCGCGCCGGACATGCCCAGCGGATGCCCCAGCGCAATCGCCCCGCCATTGGGGTTGATGCGCGGGTCGTCATCGGCCAGCCCCAGCCCGCGCGTGACGGCCAAGGCCTGGGCGGCAAAGGCCTCGTTCAGTTCAATCACGGCCATATCGGCCAGCGTCAGCCCGGTTTGCGCCAGCAATTTCTGGATCGCGGGGACGGGACCGTAGCCCATGACGCGCGGGGCCACCCCGGCGGATGTCGCGGCGACCACGCGGGCCAGCGGCGTCAGCCCCTGCGCCTGTGCCGCGGTGCGGCTGGCGACGATCAGCGCCGCCGCCCCGTCATTCACGCCGCTGGCATTGCCTGCCGTGATCGACCCATCAGGCCGGGTGATCGGGCGCAGCGCGGCCAGATCGGTGATGCTGGTCAGGCGCGGGTGTTCGTCGCGATCCACGATGGCGGTTTTCCCGCGCCCCAGCGGCACGGTGACCGGAACGATTTCCGCGCCCAACCGCCCGGATGCCTGCGCGGCGGCGGCCAATTCCTGCGACCGCTGGGCGAAGGCGTCCTGATCGGCGCGGCTGATCGCATGTTCATCGGCCAGATTCTGCGCCGTTTCGGGCATGGATTCGGTGCCATAGGCGGCGGCCATTTTCGGGTTGATGAACCGCCAGCCGATGGTTGTGTCGTAAACCTGTGGCTCACGCGCCCATGCCGCGCCGGGTTTGGGCATGACAAAGGGCGCGCGGGTCATGCTTTCGACCCCGCCCGCAATGGTCAGCGTCATATCGCCCGCCCGGATGGCGCGCGCGGCGGCGGCGACTGATTCCAACCCCGATCCGCACAGCCGGTTCACCGTCACCCCCGGCACGCTGTCGGGCAGCCCCGCCAGCAGCGCGGCCATGCGGGCGATGTTGCGGTTATCTTCGCCCGCCTGATTGGCGCAGCCCAGCCAGATGTCGTCAATCGCCGCAGGGTTCAGGCCGGGATTGCGCGCCAGCAATTCGGCCAGCGGAATGGCGGCCAGATCATCGGTGCGCACCGTGGCCAGCCCCCCGCCATAGCGTCCAATCGGCGTGCGGATGTAATCGCAGATAAAGGCGTCGGTCACAGCGTCCCCCCATTCATCAATTCAACGGCCGCGCCCCATGTCACCGGGTCGTCATCGGCATAGCTGTTGATCCGCGCGCGCAAGGCCGCGATCCCCGCGCGCGTGGCATAGTGCATCGGCCCGCCCCGCCAGCGGGGAAAGCCGTAGCCGTGGATCATCACCAGATCAATCTCGGCCGGGGTTTCGGCGATGCCTTCGGACAGGATGGCCAGCCCCTCGGCCGTCATGGCGTCGATGGCGCGGGTGGTGATTTGGTCGTCGGTGTAATCATGGCGCGCGATCCCGGCGGCGTGGCTGGCATCCGCCACCATCTGATCAATCAGCGGCGACCGCGTTTGCCCGCCGTCATAATCATACCACCCGGCGGCGGTTTTGCGCCCCAGCCGCCCCGATTCCACGATCTGATCGGCCACGGGGACATAGCGGATGCCGGGCCGGTTCACCCAATCCAGCCGCTTGCGGTTGGCATAGGCGATGTCGAGGCCGGACAGATCCTGCACCTCATACGGACCCATGGCCAGCCCCCAATTCCGCAGGGCCGTGTCCACCTGCGCGGGCCATGCGCCGGTCAGCAGCATCACATCGCAGACCTGACGGTATCGAGTCAAAATGCGGTTGCCGATGAACCCGTCGCACACCCCGGCCCGCACCGGGATTTTGCCCAACCGTCCCGCCAGACGCAGCGCAATCGCCAGCGTGTCGGAGGTGGTGTGGGGGGTGCGGATCACCTCGGTCAGTTTCATGATATGGGCGGGGCTGAAAAAATGCAGGCCCAGCACGCGGCCCGGATCGGGCAGGCCATTGGCCAGTTCGGTCGGGTTCAGAAAGGACGTGTTCGTGGCCAGCACCGCCCCCGGCAGCGCCTGCGACAGCGCGGCGAAAACGGCGCGTTTCGTGGCCATATCTTCGGTCACGGATTCGATGGCGATGTCGGCGCGCAGGTTGGCATAGCCGGTCTGGATGTGAAACAACGCGGCCTGATCGGCGGCGGCGCGGTCCGGCGTGGTTTTGCCGCGTTTGACCGCATCCGCATAGAGCCGCGCGATTGCCTGACGCGCCCGCGTGATGCCCGCATCATTGCGGCAGATCACCGTGACATGCACGCCGATCTGCGCCAGGGCATAGGCAATGCCCGCACCCATCTGCCCCGCGCCCACGACGACCGCGCGGGTGATGTCGGGCGCATCAACGCGGCCCTGCGCAATCGCTGTGCGTTCGGCGAAAAACACATGCCGCAGCGCCGCCGCCTGATCGCTGTTTTTCAGCGCAATGAACGCCGCGCGTTCCTGCGCCAGCCCTTGTTCCAGCGAACATTCCGCCGATGCCGCGACCAGATCAATGGCGCGACCCGGCGCGGTCTGGCGGGCGCTGCGTTTGGCGGCCTGCGCGCGGGCGGCGGTGATGGCGGCGGGGTCGGGGGTGGCGCGGTCCGCACGGTCCGGCAAATCCACGGTGCAGGCCCGCGCCACCGGGTCGTCTGCTACCGCATCGACCAGCCCCAGTTCCGCCGCGCTGTCCGCGCCGATCACGCGGCCCGTGGCAATCAGATCAACCGCCGCCGCGATGCCTATTAACCGAGGCAGCCGCTGCGTCCCGCCCGCGCCGGGGATCAGTCCAAGGCTGACTGCCGGCAGGCCCAGCCGGGCCGTGGGGGCGGCCACACGCGCGCGACAGGCCAGTGCCAGTTCCAGCCCGCCGCCCAGTGCCGCGCCGTTGATCGCGGCGACGACCGGCACCGGATGCGCGGCGATGCGCGCCACCAGATCGGGCAGCGACGGGACCGCGTCATCATCGCCCGCATCGTCAAATCCCCCGGCCAGAACCACGCGGCCCACATCGCCCAGCCCCTCCAGCACCGCCATCAGCGCCGCACGCCCCGGCGCTGCGGCCAGCGTCACGTCTCCGGCGATCACCGCCGCGCCCTGTTCCACGCTGACGCGCAGGTTCACATCTGACATCACACCGCCCCCTGATTGGCCAAGCGCAGGCTTTAGCGGGTTCCGGCAACGCTGAACAGCCATCCCGGCGCGCTGCCGTCACGGAACCGTCATCGTGCGGTTTTTATTCTTGCCCCGCACATCGCAGACCGGTATTAACGCCGCGTTAATAAATATTGTGTAAATGTTTCCAGAGATCATGGCGGATCAGCAAACGGGACCGCACCGTCCCAGCCAAGCCCCGCAGGAAATGAGGCCGAAACAGCGCAGAACGCGCGGGCAGCCGGTCTTGCGCACATCATCAAAGGAAACCCGCGTGTCGTTCCCCGCTAAGGCCAAAAAAAACCAAAAGCCAACCATCATGCAAATGGTCGCAACGCGCTACGCCGAGGCGGGTGCTTTGGCCACCATCGGGTCCAGCATCCGCTATATCGGGCGGGCGGCGTTTGGGTCGTCGGACCGGCCTAGGCCCGCTGCAAAAAAGCGCGGCGCGAAAAAAACCACCGCGACATCATCGGGCAGCCTGACGGAACAGGCCAAGGCCGCCGAAAAACGCGGCGACTGGCGGGCGGCCGCCTTGCTGTGGCAGCGCGAAATCTGCAAAGACGCCCTGCCCCATATCCGCATGGCGCAGGCCGTGGCTGCCATGGGTGATGCTCCACGCGCCGATGCCATTCTTGACCGCGCCATGGCGCAGATGCCGCAAAATTATCTGCTGGCCGATGCCCATTGCCGCGCGGCGCTGACAACCAAACGCTGGCCCGAAGCGGTGCGCCGCTGGCATATGCTGGATGCGGCTGACTGGGTGATCGACCCCGCCCTGATGCCGCAGGTGGTGGACGCGATGCTGAACACCGGCAACACCGTGGACGCCGCCGGGATCGTGGCGCAACTGCGCAGCATCGCGCCCGATAGCAGCCCGACCCTGCGCGTGGCAGCCTTGCTGGCCGAGGCGCGGGGCGACTGGACGGGTGCCGCGCAGTTCTGGCTGGACCGCGCTGCCGTCACCGACGGCGCGACCCAGCAGACCAGCAATGACAAAGCCGTCCGCGCCTTGGTCGCCGGTCAGGATATGGCGGCGGCGCAGGATCGCGTCGAAACCCTGATCGAACAACATCCGAAATCCGCGAAATATGCCCGCCTTCATGCCGAATTGTCGATCCTGCAAGGGGATTGGGCCGGGGCGCTGAGCCGCTGGCATCGGGTGCAGGATCTGGTGCCCGCGCAATCTGCCGCCCTGCCCGCCGCATGGGTGCATCGCATCGGCGTGGCCGACGCCACCCGTCAGACCCATGCCCTGACCGACCCGCATTTGCGCGCCACCGGTATGCTGTCACTGGCCGCCGTGATGCAGCCCGTGGACGAAGTCGCAGCCCTGCTGATCGCCCGCAAGGCGCGCCGCCATTATGCCACCGATGTTCAGGCCATGGTCGCGCAGGTTCTGGCCACCAATACCCGCCACAGCGCCGCGATCTGGTGGCTGAAGCGGCTGATCACCCAATCGGACGCTCCGCGCCCTTATTATCCGCAACTGTTTGAATCGCTGTTGGAAAGCTCTCGGCTGGATGAATGCGAACAGCTGCTGGATGGGTATGAACGCGATTATGGGCAGGACACGGCATGGCTGCGCGCGTGGCTGGAAATCCATTACCGGCGCAGCAATTTCGTGGCCCTGCAAAGCCTGATGGCCACGGCGACCGCCAAAAAACGGCCCGCAGCGCCCGGCACGGTGCGCGTCACCCGCTGGATTTACGACCTGATCCGCATGCATCCGACGCCCGACAGCTTTTTCCCGGCGCAGCTGAACCCGCTGATTTTGAACACGGCGCGGACCTATGACGGCGCGTTCCTGACCAGTTCGCTGGGCATGTTGCTGAACCCGGCCCAAGGCGACGCAGTCGCCCGCAGCTATGCCGACCAGCTTGCGCGCGCGACCACGACCGGCACCGAACTGGACCCGGTTCTGCGCGAAGAGATGTTGCAGATGTTCATGCGCCGCCGCGACTGGGCGCAGGTGGATGCGGTTCTGGCGCTGCCCCTGCCCGATCAGATCACCCGCGACACCGCGAAAAAGATCTGGAACATCGTCCGCACCATGATTGATCTGCGTCTGGGTCAGGCCGATGTCGCGCAGGCCGAGGCGATCGCCGTGCAGTTTCTGGACCAGCTGGCGCAAGCCGATCTGGACGATGTGATGGTGTCGCTGATGTCGGGGCTGCTGCTGCGGTTGCCGGTCTCGGTGGCGATTGTGGACCGGCTGCATGGCGCCACGCTGCGTCTGGGCTTTGATCAGATGGCGCAGCGGCTGGCCGACTGGCGCGATGCCTATGCCGGGATTGACGCCGCCGCCGCGCATCCTCGGGCTGACCGCAAGCGGTGCTTTATCGTGGGCAACGCGCCATCCATTGCCACGCTGCCGCTGCACGCATTGGCGGGCGAAGATATTTTCTGTGTCAATCGCGGGATGCGCGCTTTGGATGTGGGGCTGCCGCAGCCGAAATATCTGGTTGTGGCCGATCCGCTGGTGTACAAAAGCCATGCGGCGGAAATCGACCGCGACGGCGCGTCGGTGGAACAGTTCTTTGTCGCGTCAAACTGCCTGTGGCGTCAGAAACCCACGGTTCCGGCCATCCCGCTGGGCAGTTCCGGGCTGAAGATGGCGCTTGCGCCGTTCCGTCACGCCCCGTTGCACCTGCATCGCGGCGAAACGGTGGTCATCATGGCCGCGCAGATCGCGCATCTGATGGGGTATAAAGAAATCGTGATCATCGGCGTTGATCTGGACTATTCCGGGCCGGTGACCCATTTCTATGGCGGCGGGCGCAAGGAAACCGAACGCCTGTCCAATTTCCGCCCCGGAGGATCTGGCACCGAATTGGTGAATCTGTCGTTCCAAAACCTGCAAAAAGCGGTCGAGGCCGATGGCTGCCGCCTGATGAACGCCGCACCGGGCGGTCGTCTGGACAGTCTGGAGCGGGTGGATTTTTACGACCTGCTTGGGTTAGACAAGCCGGAATTGGAACCGGACCATCAGAAAGCCACGGAATGACTGACCTTTTCCCGACGGACCGCCTGCCCTCTCTGGACCAGACCCGCGCGCTGATGCATGGGTTGATGGCGCTGATTACCGACAATATGGCGGCGATTCAGGCCAAACGCTATGACATCACGCTGAAGCCGGATAACAGCCCCGTCACCGCGGCCGATATCCTGATCGAGGGGTTAATCCGCGATTATCTGACCACGCACATCCCCGATATTACCTTTGCGGGCGAAGAAAGTTTCGGCGACGATACCAAACTGACCAGCACCGGATATTACGCCATTCTGGACCCCATCGACGGGACCGAGAATTTCTGTTCCGGGCTGAAAGAATGGGGCGTGTCTTTTACGCTGTGGCATGGCGAAACGCATTTGGGCAGCCTGCTGTTTATGCCGGAATTGCGCGAATATCTGATGACCGGCGATGAATTGACGCCCATTCAGTCGCGTATTCGCGGGTTTTCGTCATCCATGTGCGACGAAATTCTGCAAGGCATGGCCGAAACGCAGGAAAGCCGCCTGATGGGCTGTGCGGTGTATAATCTCTATAACGTCGTGCGTGGCGCCTTTGCCCGCTTTACCAATCCACGCGGTGCCTATTCTTGGGATTTGTTGCCCGGTCTGATGCTGGCACTGGAACATAAATGTGACATCGAAGTTGAAGGAAAACCCTATCATGGAGAATTTCTCGCGCCAGGTCGCAAATATCGCGTCGACATTCGGCACCGATACGATCTTCATTCTGGGTAA
This sequence comes from Paracoccus sp. (in: a-proteobacteria), assembly GCF_030538495.1. Classification (GTDB taxonomy): domain Bacteria; phylum Pseudomonadota; class Alphaproteobacteria; order Rhodobacterales; family Rhodobacteraceae; genus Paracoccus. Next base: position 192,089 of record NZ_JAUNTW010000005.1, on the reverse strand, counting down.
AGGGGCGTCGATTGACCGCATCAACCCGGCCATTTTCGCCAATGCTTTGGTAATCGGCCTGAATGATGCGGAACGGATCGCGCCCTGCGATATTTCGATTTTCCATGACGACTGGGTGCATGATGCGTTGCAGGCCAGCGGCTGGCGGTCGCGCTTGTATATTACCTCGACCGAATTGTCGGGGTCGCATATTCATGTGATCAAAAGCGATTATGTGCCGGGGTCTCAGGAAGGCACCGATATGATGATGGGTCGGCTGGTCTGCGACGAGCCGGGTCAGGATTTCGTGATCGAAGATATTCTGTTCCTGTCGGCCCTGCGTCTGGCGCGTCTGATCGCTCAGCAACGCGGACGCCGTCAAACCGTCTATATGGTCGGCTTTGATTTTGCGGCGGACAAAGGATATGCCCACGCGATCGACCACGATTTTGCACCGGCCCATAAAAACGAACGGCATGACCGGTTTACGCCGCAGGAATATTACTTCGTCAACACGCTGTATATGCTGCGCGACAGTGAAATCGATGTGCAGCATGTCGGCGACCGGGCGTTTTCGTCGCTGACGCCCGAAGAACTGGGCGCGCGCTTTTTGCCGCGTGTGGCGCATGACGCGGCCCAATCGCCGGATCGCGTGCTGATTACCGCCGAATTGACCACGAACCACTTTGGCGACCGGCACCGGCTGGAACGCATGGTGCGCGCCGCAAGCGCCGCAGGTGCCGATTTTATCAAGGTGCAGAAACGCGATATCGAAACCTTTTATTCGCAGGAACAGCTTGACAGTAAATATGTCTCGCCTTTTGGGAAGACGTTCCGCGATTATCGCCGCCAGCTTGAACTCAGCCAGGATGACTTTGAATATCTGGATCGTCTGTGCAAAGATTTGGGCATCCGCTGGTTTGCGTCAGTTCTGGATGAACCGTCATTCCATTTCATGCAGCAATTCCAGCCCGATCTGGTGAAACTGCCGTCCACGATTTCGGAACATACCGAATATCTGGCGCATGTGGCGCAGAATTACCGGGGCGGGATTGTTCTATCAACCGGCATGACCGATACAGCCTATGAAAACTGGGTGCTGGAAACCTTCACGAATTGCGACCGGCTGTATCTGATGCAGTGCAATTCGGCCTATCCCACGCCGCTGCATGATTGCGATATTGGCGTGATCCGTCATTACCGCGACCTGTCCAAAGACCATCCTCATATCGTTCCGGCCTATTCCAGCCATGATTTCGGCGCGACCGCATCTAAACTGGCCGTGGCCGCAGGCGCGAAAATGGTGGAAAAGCATGTCAAACTGGGCAACACCGAATGGGCGCATTTTGACGCGGTCGCTTTGGATTTGACCACGCGCGAATTCGCCGATTACGTCGCCGCCATCCGCGAAGCCGAAGTGATTATCGGGTCCGAGGAAAAAAAGGTGAACGACAGCGAACACCACAAATATTTCCGCAGCGCGACGTGAGGATAAGATGGAAGATACAACCTTTTCTGATATCTTGCGATACCTGAAAATGCCGCAGAATCTTGATTTGGAAACGATTGTGGATACGGCGATCGTCAAATCACGCGAAGATGGGAAAATGAATGCAGTTTCTGCATTCAGGCTTGCCTCCAAAATGACAGCGCTGGGCCGCGCCGACCTCCATGACAAGATATTAATGTCAGTGCCTACAGAATATTTAACTGAATGGAGAGTCCGAAAGAACTATAAACGCATTCCCGTCGGCGCGTCATTTTCTGCTTCTATGTCCCAGTATCGGGCGTTCACAAATGCTGTTTCACAATCCATCGGGATCAAAAGAAACAGACGTCTTTTCCAAAAAACAAGTGGTCGCAAATTTGCCCTTACCAACGGCTTTAAGGTTGCTGAGCAATATCAAGTTGGCGAAAGAATCGAGAATATTTCGGTCAAGCCGGGTACGATTCTAAAGCCGATGCATGACAGCGGCTCAAAAGGCGTTTTCGTTTTCAAGGCTGATGGACGTATTATAAATCTAAAAACGAAACAAGAATATTCGTCTTTTGACCAAGTCAAAGACGAGGTGAAGAGACAAATTGATTCCGGCTATTTACTTTCGAAACGCTTCCTGACAGAAGAATTGCTAGAGGGGCACGATGGAGGCGTTCCTAATGACCTAAAATTCTATACCTTTTATGGTGAAATCGGGTTAGCCCTCGAAGGCTGTCGGCTGGGAAATGAGGATAAACACTGTTTTTATGTCGATGGCAAAGAAAAAATCAGCGGGAAATATCCCGATGCGCTGTTTTCGGGGGCGGGGTACCCTGATAACTGGAACAAAATAGCATCAGATCTAAGCAAGCTTGTTCCGTTGCCATTTCTACGAATTGATTTTTTCATGACAAACAAAGGCCTGTACGTCGGTGAATTCACAAGCGCACCTGGCGGTTACGAAAAGTTTAACTTAGAATTTGACCGTATGTTGGGGGAACGATTTATCAACGCACAGGCACGATTGCACACCGATATGTTAAATGGAAAGATCTTCGTTGAATATCAAAAATTCTTAGACAGCTTTGAAACAGCAGGAGAAGAAGAATGAACCCCAAGATCGTAGCGTTAATGATCGGCCGCGGCGGCAGCTCTTTGAAAGATAAAAACATTTTGCCGGTTTTGGGTCATCCTCTGCTGCATTGGGCGGCGGCGGCGGCGCGGCGCAGCACCCATATCGGCCGTTATTATATCAGCAGCGATGATGACCGGATTTTGGACACAGCGGCGCTTGCGGGCTATACGAAAATCCGCCGGCCCGATGAATTGGCCAGCGACACCGCGCAAAGCTGCGATGCCGTCCGCCATGCGCTGAAGGCCATCGAGGCCGACGGTCCCACCGATATCGTCGTGGTGCAGCACGCCAATGTCGGCACCATTTCGGAACAGATTATCGACGACTGTATTGATATGCTGCTAGCGGATCCCAGCCTAAGTTCGGTTGTGCCCAGCCATGAATTCAACGAATACCACCCCATGCGGGCCAAGGGCGTGACGGATCAGGGCCTGCTGGAACCCTTTGTGAATACAGGAAAACCGGTGTCGGCCAATCGTCAGGATTTGCCCACCTGCTATTTCTTTGACCATTCGATCTGGGCGCTGCGTGCTGATGCCATCCGCACGCCTGGCGGACAGGGGCCGTGGGATTGTATGGGCACGCGGATCAAGCCCTATCCAACCCAAGGCTGTCTGGATGTCCACAGTCTTGAAGATATCAAGACGACCGAAAATTGGATCACCGAAAACGGCATTCCGGCCCCGTCTTTTGGTCCGACCGGTTCGTGATCCGACATAAGGCCCCGCGTTAAAACAAACTGCGGAAATCGACGCGGGGCAGCGCGGTTAGATTGCCCATGGGCGACGCATTATGCATCTGACAGCCGACCTTTGCGGCCGTCTGTTGCAAACTGGCAAAGGACAGATTGACCAGATCAGCGCCCGAGCCTCCGGGGCGGAAATTGCTCAGCCGGTCGGTTTCTTTGCGCCCGCCGCCGTAAAAATGCGTGGCCGCGCCGCCATAATCCAGATCGACGCCCAGAATATAAATGTCGCGATAGCCCATCTGCATCGCGATCTGCGCCGCCAAAATCGCCACGGTTTCCCCGCGGTGCAAATGCAGCGGCGCGGGGTCAAACGCCCGCAGTGGCAATTTCAGCCCCGAGGTGCCAAACACCATGGCCGGAACGGTCGGCTGACGCCGCCAGATGCAGTTCGCGCCGATAAAAAACTGATCCACCGACGCGCCGTCGGCGTCAATTTCATGCGCATGGCTGCGATACACATAGGGGTCGGCCACGACCAGATATTTGGGCTGCGGCAGGCCGATGGCCTTGGCCCGCAAGCCTCGGTTCAGGCAAAAAACATCGTCGTTTTGCAGCAAATGCAGCGGCAAATCCGCCACCGATGGCGCATTTCCCAGAACAAAACACCGATCCCGCGTCGCAGGCCGCAGCGCCGCCGCCGGGTCCAAATCGCCGTAACGGTCGCGCCATGCGCTCAGACGCTGAACCATGGGCGCGAAATCCAGCCGCTGCGCCGCCGCCAGCAGACGGCTCAGCACCGCGTCCGAAATGGGCAGGCGAAACACCAGCCCCGAGGCGATCTCCATCCCGTAATGATCAAAGCCAGCGGCTTGCAGACGGTCCAGAAAATCGCAGGCGGCAGCCTCGGCAGCCGCCACATCCGCCGCCGCCAGATGCAGGTCAATGCGTTGCCGCGCAATGGACCAGCCCTGTTTAGCGGCGCTCAGGTCGGGCATATCGGGCAAAGGCAGCGCCGCCAGATCAGCCATCCGCGACCAATCCCGCCGCAGCAGGGCGATTTTGCCCATGAATTCCTGATCGGCGGGGGCCATTGGCCGGCCTTGCGCGCGCGCCGCCGCGATCTGGTCGCCGTGGCGATCTGCGGTTTTGCGCGTGCGATCCGGGTGCAGCAGCACGCGCATCCCGCCAAAAGCCATCGGGCCGTCATACCGCGCCGTCAGCGCCAGTGCCAAATCCTGAATGTCCGGTGGCAAGACGCGGCCCGGTTCTGGATACAGATGGATCAGCATATACAGCCAGTTCAACACCCGGACATCGGGGTGATACTGCGCCAGCTTGGCATCAAGCGCGCCCTGCATCACCGCGCGCATCGCGTCCAGATCGCCGCGACGATAGGCGATTTCGGTCATCGCCCGCAGCCACAGCGTGTCGCGGCCATAGCGCGCCGCATAATCCGCCATCAGCCGGTCGCAGTCATCGAAACGCGAGGCCAGAATCAAACCATCCACCAGCAAAGGCATATCGCGGCGCGGGGTCTGGCTGGTCTGGATCAGACGCTGCGCCCACCAGATCGCGGCGCTGCTGCGCATATTCGCGGACAGCACCCGCACCACCAAAGCCAGCACCTGATCGCGGTAATGCCCGGACGCTTTGCGCGCCAGCCCCAGGGCCTGCGCTTCTTCGATGTTGCGCAGGGCATGGGCCAGCGACAGCATCCCCAAAGCGCGCGCGCGCCCCGGTGTCATCGCATCGGTTTGCGCCAAGGCCCGGTCCAGACCAATGCGATGCACCCATGGCGCGGGCAGCGGGCGCAGGTGATCGGGCCGCGCCTGTTCGACGCCCTGCCAGCGGTGCAACGCATCCGCCCAGTCGCCGCGCTCAACCGCCAACTGGGCATAGGTTTTGGCAAAACTGCGGCTGGCCGGAAAGCGGCGGCGCAGACGTTCAAGCCCCTGTTCGGCGCGGTCCAGCCGCCCTTGCGTGATCAGGTCATCGACCCAGGCGCGGAACATCGCGTCGCGCGTCACCGCCGACACCGAACCGGGACGATAGCGCAGCGCATAGCCCGCCAGATCGCCCTGCCCGGTCGCGGCGGCGCGTCCAGCCTCGGCCCAGATCAGCGCGGCATTGCCCAGATACCGCACCGCCACCCGCGCGCTATAGCCCAGACCCACGGTGCGGGTCAGATCAATCGCCTTGGTGAACAATCCGGTCGTGCTGCGGGTTTTCCGCGTTCGATGATGCAATTTTCGTTACCTGACTGGGGCGGAAGGGGGATGACAGATGGTCGTCAGCCGGTCGATATGAACCTGCGTGCTGAACCGGCGCATCGCCATATCCCGGCACAGCTGCGATTTGTGCGTGTAATAGGCGGGATCGCGCAGCTGCGTCAACTGATCCGCCACGTCACCGGGCGCGCAGTAAATGCCCGCCTCGCCCAGCAGAGGTTCAAAATGCGGCGGCACCACGACGGGCAGCCCGGCGGCCATAGCCTCGACGATGACGCGGCCAAAGGCTTCGATCCAGTCGGGATGGTGGAAATACACGAACACGTCAATGTCGCGCAGAAAATCCGCCGGGTCGATGCTGCCAAAGGCGTGAACGGTCCAGTTTGACGGCACTCCGCCCAGAATCCGCGCCGGCACATCGGCGCCGCCCAGAATATGCACGGAAATATCGGGCCGGTCGGGATAGGCCGCACGGATCGTCGCGGCATCGGCAGGCCATTTTTCCGGGTCCATCCGCGAATGGCGGCCGATGCGCAGCGGACGCGCGGGGTCGGGCGCGCGGCGCGGCGTGGCAAAACGGGCGATGTCGAACACATTCACCCAATCGGGCTGCGCCAAATCCACGCTGCCATCATACACAGCGTCGATTTCGGCACGGATCAGCGGGCCGATGGGGTGAATCTGCGGCTGAACTCCATAGGCGGCGCGCAGTTTCCGCCGCGCATCGGTCAGCAGATACTGGATGCGGTCGAATTGGACGGGCGGGTGGTTGACGATCAGGCACAGATGATCCGCCGTGATCGCGGGCAGATCATCGCCGCCGGGATTCAGGATCGTGGGGTGGCGAAAGATCAGCAGCTTGGTGCGGATCGGGGTTTGTGCGGTGTTCAGCACCTCAACCCCGGTCTGCCGCAGCAGGCCGTCCATGGCCGGGGCAACCCGTGTCGCATGGGGGATCAGCGGCGAGGCCATGTGATACACCCCCGACCGCAAGCCGTGGCGCGCCTGTATGTCCAGTTCCTGAACGGATGACTGCCCCGACCCTCCGGCGAACCGCAAATCCGTGACCAGCACCACATCGAAATCGCCGCCCCGTGACGGCGCATAGGCCGACAGGTCGATGTCGCGGAAATGCCGCGCGTCCTGTTCAAAGTAACGATTGCCCCGCATCACCGCCCGGCGCGCCAGATAACGCATCGTCGATCGGACCGTCACCGCCAGCCCGTCGCGGCGCAGCGTATCGACCCCCAATCGGATAAGAGACGTAAGACCCAGCACGCGGCACCCTGCGGTGAATTAACCTGTCCCGTCATAGGACAGCCCGCCCCCGCGCGCCAGAGCCCCACGCACCAGCCCCGAATGAAAACGCCGCAGGTTTCCCTGCGGCGTTTCCCCCTTTATTCCGCCGGGACGGCGGCGCTGTCATCGACCGCCTGCACCGGATGGGCCAGATGGGGCAGCATTTCACGCGGGCAGATTTGCAGGAAATGCCCGCGTTCGACCGCCCAGTTTTGCAGGATCTGATCGGCGCGCCGCGATCCGGTTTCGTCGCGGTGCCGTTCGATCAGGTCGCGCAACTGCGTTTCCCAATGATCGACCGTGACCGGACACAGAACCAGCGTTTCGACGTTGATGTAATCGCGTGCCACACCTTCGGGGTCATAGAGATACGCCATCCCCCCCGTCATGCCCGCGCCGAAATTCGCGCCGATCCGGCCCAGAATCACCGCCACACCGCCGGTCATATATTCGCAACCATTGGTGCCGCAGCCCTCGACCACGACATTTGCGCCGCTGTTGCGCACGGCAAAGCGTTCGCCCGCGCGGCCCGCCGCAAACAGATGGCCGTCGGTTGCGCCATACAGAACCGTGTTGCCGATGATGACGTTTTTCGCGGCCTCCAGCGGGCTGGCCATGGGCGGGCGCACCACGATGGTGCCGCCCGACAGGCCCTTGCCGACGTAATCATTGGCATCGCCCGACACCTCGATCTTCAGCCCCGGCGCGGCAAATGCGCCAAGGGATTGCCCCGCCGAACCCGTCAGGCGCACGGTCAGGTGATCGGGTTGCAGCGAATTGCGCATCCCAAAGGTCTGCACGATCAGCGAACTGGTGCGGGTGCCGACCGTGCGCTGCGTGTTGCGCACGGCATAATTCAACTGCATTTTTTCGCCGGCGCTAAAGAACCGTTCGGCGTCGCGCACGATTTCCGCGTCCAGCGTGTCCGGCACGGCGTTGCGGGGTTTCGACCGGTCATAGACGATCTTATCCGCGCCATCGACGGTAATCAGCAGCGGGTTCAGGTCCAGATCGTCCAGATTCGCGGCCCCGCGGCTGACCTGAGTCAACAGGTCCGCGCGCCCGATCACCTCATCAATCGACCGCGCGCCGATGGATGCCAGAATCTCGCGCACCTCTTGGGCGTAGAAGGTGATCAGGTTGACGACCTTATCCGCCGATCCGGTGAACATCGCGCGCAGTTTTTCGTCCTGCGTGCAGACGCCCACAGGGCAGGTGTTCGACTGGCACTGACGCACCATGATGCAGCCCATGGCGATCAGGGCGGCGGTGCCGATGCCGTATTCTTCGGCCCCCATCATCGCGGCCATCACGATGTCGCGGCCCGTGCGCAAACCGCCATCGGTGCGCAGCGTCACACGTTCGCGCAGGCGGTTCATGGCCAGAACCTGATGCGCTTCGGTCAGGCCCATTTCCCAGGGCAGGCCCGCGAATTTGATGCTGGTGGCGGGCGATGCGCCGGTCCCGCCGTTATGGCCGGAAATCAGGATCACATCTGCCTTGGCCTTGGCCACGCCCGCCGCAATCGTGCCGACGCCAGATGACGCGACCAGTTTCACGGTGATTTTGGCGCGCGGATTGATCTGTTTCAGGTCATAGATCAGCTGGGCCAGATCCTCGATGCTGTAAATATCGTGATGCGGCGGGGGCGAAATCAGCGTCACCCCCGGCGTCGAATGGCGCAGCCGCGCGATCAGGGCGGTGACCTTCATCCCCGGCAATTGGCCGCCTTCGCCGGGCTTTGCGCCTTGGGCGACCTTGATTTCCAGTTCTTCGCAGGCGTTCAGATATTCCGCCGTCACGCCAAAGCGACCCGAGGCGACCTGCTTGATCTTGGCGCAGGGGTTGTCGCCATTGGGCAGCGGGTGGCTGTGCGCGGGGTCTTCCCCGCCCTCGCCGCTGTCGGATTTCGCGCCGATGCGGTTCATGGCGATGTTCAGCGTCATATGCGCTTCGGGCGACAGCGCGCCCAGCGACATGCCCGGCGTCACGAACCGTTTGCGGATGCTGGTGATGGATTCCACCTCATCAATCGGAACGGGTTTGCCCAGCGGTTTGATGTCCAGAAGGTCGCGGATATGGATCGGCGGATTGGCCCGCATCGCCGCCGAAAACTGTTTCCACACGTCATAGGATGCGCGGTCGCAGGCGGTCTGCAACAGGCGCATGGTGTTCGCCTCCCACGCATGTTTTTCGCCCGACCGGCGCAGTTTGTAAAACCCGCCCACCGGCAGCAGATCGGCGTTGTCGCCAAAGCCGCGCTGATGAATCGCGTGCAGGTTCGATTGCAGCCCGTGCAGGCCGATGCCGCTGATGCGGCTGTGCATTCCGGGGAAATATTCCGCCACCATGGCGCGCGACAGGCCCACGGCCTCGAAGTTCAGGCCGCCGCGATAGGATGACAGGACCGAGATCCCCATTTTCGCCATAATCTTCAACAGCCCGCCGTCGATGGCGTCGCGGTAACGGTTCATCGCATCGGTCAGGTTGCCATCCAGCAATCCGCGTTCGATCCGGTCCGCGATGCTGTCCTGCGCCAGATAGGCGTTGACCGTGGTCGCGCCACAGCCCAGCAGCACCGCGAAATAATGCGCGTCGATGCATTCCGCCGACCGCACATTCAGCGAACAAAAGGTACGCAGCCCTTTGCGCGTCAGCCATGAATGAACCGCACTGGTCGCCAGAATCATCGGCATCCCGATGCGATCCGCGCCCTGTGCCTGATCGGTCAGAACGATGTGACCGGCGCCGGACCGGACGGCATCTTCGGCCTCGGCGCGGATGCGGGCCAGCCCTTCGGTCAGGGCATCGGCCCCCGCATCGGCGGGAAAGGTGCAGTCAAGCTGCGTCACGGACCCGGTGAACAGACGCATCAATTCGTCAAATTCACCATTGGCCAGAAACGGGCTTTCCAGCATGGTGATTTCGGTCTGCGAGCTGGATTCGTCCAGCACGTTTTTCAGGTTCCCGAACCGCGTTTTCAGCGACATGACCCGCGTTTCGCGCAAGCTGTCGATCGGCGGGTTCGTGACCTGCGAAAAGTTCTGCCGGAAAAAATGCGACAGCGGGCGGTATTGGCGCGACAAGACCGCCTGCGGGGTGTCGTCGCCCATGGACGCAAGGGCCTCTTTCCCGTCTTCGGCCATGGGGGCCAGAACATGTTCCAGTTCTTCGATGGTGTAACCGGCGGCGATTTGGCGGCGGCGCAGATCATCGCCCGAATGCAGCGCGGTTTCGGGCAGCTTTGCCATCCCGGCGGACGGCTGCACGACCTTTTCCACCCATTCCCCGAACGGCTGGCTGGACGCCAAAAAGTCCTTAATCTCGCTGTCGTGATACAGTTTGCCGTCCCACATATCGACGGCGATCATCTGCCCCGGCCCCAATGCGCCTTTTTCACGCACATTGGCTTCGTCGATGGGGACCATGCCGACCTCGGACCCGGCGATCAGCAGGTTGTCGCCGGTCACAACATAACGCATGGGCCGCAATCCGTTGCGATCCAGACCGCCGCAGACCCAGCGACCATCGGTCATCGCCAAGGCGGCGGGGCCGTCCCACGGCTCCATCACGGCGTTGCAATAGGCATACATATCCGCCCAGGCGCGCGGCATGTCGGTGGTGGATTTCGACCAGCTTTCGGGAACCAGCATGGTTTTCGTCATCGGCGCGTTGCGGCCGGACCGGACCAGCACTTCGAACACGGCGTCCAGGGCGGCACTGTCGGATGACCCGGCGGGGACGATGGGTTTAATGTCATCGGCCATATCGCCAAACGCACCGCTGGCCATGCGGATTTCGTGGCTTTTCAGCCAGTTCAGGTTGCCTTTCAGCGTGTTGATTTCGCCGTTATGGGCCAACATGCGGAAGGGCTGCGCCAGCCACCATTGCGGAAAGGTGTTCGTCGAATACCGCTGATGGTAAATCGCAAAGGTGGATTCGAACCGCGCGTCTTTCAGGTCGGGGTAAAACTCGGCCACCTGTTCGGCCAGCATCATGCCTTTGTAAATGATCGACCGGCAGGACAGCGAACAGAAATACAGCCCCGGCACCTGTGCGGCAATCGCGGCGCGTTCGATCCGGCGGCGAATGATATACAGTTCGCGTTCAAACTGAACCTGATCAATGTCTTTTTCACAGCGGATCAGGATTTGTTCGATTTCGGGGCGGGTGGCGTTCGCCTTTTCGCCCAAGACCGACACATCGACCGGCACATGACGCCAGCCATAGATGTAATGCCCCATCCGCAGCACTTCGGATTCCACAATCGTGCGGCAGCGTTCCTGCGCGGAAAAATCCGTGCGCGGCAGAAACACCTGACCAACCGCGATCAGTTTGGTTTTGTCGGGTTCGTGGCCGGTGCGCCGGATCTGGTCATAGAAAAACGGCACCGGGATTTGCACATGGATGCCCGCGCCGTCGCCGGTTTTGCCGTCCGCATCAACCGCGCCGCGGTGCCAGATCGCCTTGAGCGCGTCAATCCCGGCCTGCACGACCTGACGGCTGGGCTTGCCTTGCGTGTTCACAACCAGACCCACGCCACAGGATGAATGTTCGTCGTCCTGACGATACAGGCTGTGTTCGGCCATCCAGTCGCGCCGCGCCTGTTCCTGATCTTGCCATTGCGTCATGATGCGGCCCTTTCACGGCTTAGCTGCGTCAGCAATTGATCGCAGTCGAATAATGGTTTTGTGCTGCCGAATCCCGGCTGTGCCGGCAGGGCAAAGCTGACGGGGCTGTCGTCGGTCATCGCTTCGGCCCCGGTCCAATCGGTCACGGTTTCCACGCCGCCAAAGAACCGGCGGTGATCGCGGCTGATGAATTGCGTGCCGCGACGTTCAATCAGAACCTGCCCGATTTCGTCGCGGGTGGTCAGGTGAAATTCGGTCTGGTCCAGCACCTGCCCGCTGATGGTGGCGGTCGCGCCGGTCAGCCGGTCCCAGCCCTGATGATGCAGGCGCATCCCGTCATTGGTCCGGGTCCAGAAATCGAAATCATCGCGGCCTGTGGCCAGCAATTCCGACAGGCTGGCGTGGTTTTCGGCGTCCGTTTCCAGCCGGTCGGTGATGCCCGCGCGCGGGCTTTGGGTTTCGATCCAGCGGGTTTCGGCGTCGATCACCCCCAGATGCGCCAGCCCGTCGCGGTCAAACAGCGCGCTGCGCTGATACCCGTCGGGGTCGCTGTCGCAGCGGTAATACTGTGCGACCGAACAGCCGCGATTTTGCGCGGTCAGGGTGATCTGACAGCCGGCGGGCGGGGTAAAGGTCTGCGCCCCCGCTGCGCCCGCCATCACGATCAGCGCAACGCAAGCGGCCCGCATCTTATTCCGCCGCGACACGGGCGTCACCGGTCAGGAAGGACGCGATGTGGTCGGCGGCCTCGCGCCCGTCGCGGATCGCCCACACGACCAGAGACGCCCCGCGCACAATATCCCCCACGGCAAAGACGCCGGGGATGCTGGTCTGATGGGTCTGGAAATCGGCCTTGATCGTTCCCCAGCGGGTGACCTCCAGCCCCGGCGTGTTCCACAGGGTCGGCAGGTCTTCGGGCTCAAACCCCAAAGCCTTGATGACCAGATCGGCGTCTTCGTCGTAATCGGCGCCTTCGATCCGTTCGGGGCTTTGGCGGCCCGACACATCCGGCGCGCCCAGACGCATTTTCTGAATACGAACGCTGGCGATGTGGCCGTCAACGTGATGATCCTGCGCGGTGCGGGCAATGCCGGGGGCGTGGCCGTTGATCGCGCCGGGGGCGGACAGCCAGACGAATTCGACGCCTTCTTCTTCGGCGTTTTGGACTTCGCGCTGCGAACCGGGCATATTGGCGCGGTCGCGGCGATAGAGACACTTGACCGAGGTCGCGCCCTGACGAATCGCGGTGCGGACGCAATCCATGGCCGTGTCACCGCCGCCAATCACGATCACCCGCTTGCCGCGCGCGTTCAGTTCGCCATCGTCGAAATCCGGCACGTCATCGCCAAATTCAATTTTGTTGCTGGCGGTCAGGTAATCAATCGCGCGCACCACCCCGCCGCAATCGGCGTTGTCGATGTCCAGATCGCGGGTTTTATACACGCCCGTCGCAATCAGCACCGCGTCATGTTTGCCGCGAATGGCGTCAAAGCTGATGTCTTCGCCAATATTGCAGTTCAGGACAAATTCGACCCCGCCATCGGCCAGCAACTGATTGCGGCGCATGACGACGTCTTTTTCCAGCTTGAACCCCGGAATGCCATAGGTCAGCAAGCCCCCCGCGCGGTCGTAACGGTCGTAAACCGTGACCTGAAACCCGCGTTTGCGCAGCGCGTCGGCGGCGGCCAGACCGCCCGGACCCGCGCCGATGATGCCGACCGATTCGGCGCGTTCCTGCGCGGGGGCAGCGGGTTTGACCCAGCCGTTGTCCCATGCGGTGTCGGTGATGTATTTTTCAATCGCGCCGATGGTGACGGTGCCGTGGCCCGATTGTTCAATCACGCAATTGCCTTCGCACAGCCGGTCCTGCGGACAAATCCGGCCGCAGATTTCGGGGAATGTGTTGGTCGCCTGGCTGATCTGATACGCCTCGGCCAGACGCCCTTCGGCGGTCAGGCGCAGCCAGTCGGGGATGTTGTTGTGCAAGGGGCAATGGCTCTGGCAATAGGGGACGCCGCACTGACTGCACCGGCTGGCCTGTTCGCGCGCCTTGGCATCGGCAAAATCGCGGTAAATTTCGTGGAAATCCGTGGCGCGTTCATCCGCGGACCGTTTTTCCGGCATCTGACGCCCGGTATGGACGAATTTCAACATCTGTTGCGTGGCCATTGCTGCGCATCCTTGGGTCAGAACATGTCTGCACCTGCATAAAACAGCGATCTGACGATGAAAAGTCAGCCATACTGACGCAAATGGCGATTATTTTGGTCTGGGCGATTTTTTTTGTGATTCAGGCGATGAGATTAGGTCCGGTTCGGAATTAATACCGCCTTATCCACTGATCTTAAACGGAAACACCCGCCAATCGGCGGGCGTCATCCATTACGACAGCATCAGCGCGGCCATCACCACCACGCCAATCCCAATCCGCCACCACCCAAACAGGGCATAGCCATGCTTGCTGACATATCCCAACAACCAGCGAACCACGACAATCGCCGACAAAAACGCCGTCACGAATCCGATGATGATGTTGTTCATCGCCGCCGCATCCAGCACATCGCGGTTTTTATAAAGGTCGTAGACAAACGCCCCCAGCATCGTGGGCATGGCCAGAAAGAACGAAAATTCCGCCGCCGACCGTTTATCCGCACCCAGCAGCAAACCGCCAACAATCGTGGCCCCCGACCGAGACACGCCCGGAATCATCGCAAGGCATTGAATAAAACCGATTTTGATGGCCATGGGCAGGGGGAAATCCTCGGCCCGGTGGTAACGGGGGTTGTTGGCCCAGCGATCCACCCAGATCAGGACAAAGCCGCCCAGAATCAACATGCTGGCAATCAGCATCGGGGTTTCGAACAGCACCTGTTTGATAAATCCATGCGCCATCACGCCGATCACCACGGCGGGCAGAAAGGCCAGCAGCACCGCGGCGATGAAATGCCGTGCCGCCGGGTCATGCGGGGCGGCGCGCAGCGTGTTCCAGATGCGCGCGGAATAAACGCCCAGAATCGCGGCGACGGCGCCCAGCTGGATCACCACCTCGAACGCGCGACCGGGGGAATCAAAGCCCAGAAAATGCCCCGCCAGCAGCACATGCGCCGTTGATGACACGGGAATAAATTCGGTCAGACCCTCGATAATGCCAAGGATCGCGGCGACGATTGTGTTCGGTTCCATCAGTGACTGCGCAGGTTTTTCGCCGATTGCATGATCGCCTGATATTGCCCGCGCGGGCGGAACCGCCACAGGTAATCGTCAATCACCGCTGACGGCGCCGTGGGCGCGATGCCCAGATCGGCAAAGCCGCGCGCGTTCCCCGACACGACATTATCGGTCAGCATCAGCGCCAGTTGGTCGCGGTTCAGGATGGTGTTCGAAAACAGCCCGCCGGTCACAAATTGCGCGATGTTCAGCACGCCCGCCCCGATCCGCGCGGCAAAAACCGGCATCGGCATCAGGATACGGTTGCGGCTGGTTGCCTGCACCACCTGTTCGGTGATGTCGCGCAGGCTTAGGACATCCGGGCCGCCCAATTCGTAAATGCCGGGTTCGGCCGCGCCGGTCGCGCCCAGCATCGCCGCGCGCGCCACGTCATCGACAAAGACCGGCTGCATTTTCGTATTGCCCGAAATTACCGGCATGAACGGGCCAAACCGCGTCATCCCCGCCAGACGGTTGTAAAAATCATCGCCCGGCCC
This sequence comes from Paracoccus sp. (in: a-proteobacteria), assembly GCF_030538495.1. Lineage (GTDB taxonomy): Bacteria > Pseudomonadota > Alphaproteobacteria > Rhodobacterales > Rhodobacteraceae > Paracoccus. Next base: position 176,948 of record NZ_JAUNTW010000005.1, on the reverse strand, counting down.
GAAAATGACCGACGGGCGCAGCACGACCGCATCGGGGCGGTGTTGCAGCACCAGCGATTCGCCGCGCGCCTTGGCCGCGACATAGGCGCTGTCGGATTCGGGATCGACGCCCAGCCCGGAAATATGCACCAGACGCGCAACGCCCAGTTCCGCCGACAGGCGGGCGATAATGGCCGCGCCGTCTTCGAACACGTTTTTGAAGGTGCTTTTGCCCTGACGGGTCAGGATGTTGACGCAGTTGATCGCGGCATCCGCCCCGGTCAGCGCGGCGCGCACCGATGATTCGTCACGGATATTGCACAGCACCGGCACGACCTGCCCGACCGCGCCATAGGTGCGGGTAAACAGCGCCTCATCGGGGCGGCGCACGGCGATGCGGACGCGCCAGCCGTCGCGGGCCATCATCCATGCGACCTGGCGGCCAACAAAACCCGAACCGCCGAAAATGGTGACAAGTTTCGCCATGATCTTTGCCCTTTGCCGTGACGTTTTCCTGTCCTTACCGCCCACAACGCCCCACGGCAAGGCAAAGCCCACGCTGCATTTGCAGCATATGGCGACATTGCGATGAAAATTTGTCGGAAAAATGTCAAAAAAGGTGTTGACGGCCCCCGCAACTGGCCCTAATAACCGCCCTCACACCACCTGCCCAGGTGGCGGAATTGGTAGACGCGCACGGTTCAGGTCCGTGTGCCGCAAGGCGTGGAGGTTCGAGTCCTCTCCTGGGCACCATAACAAAAACCCCCGGCAGTTCGCTGTCGGGGGTTTTTGCGTTTTGGGGTAACGCGTTGATGTGGCAGCGATTCGGGTTCAGACGCCCAGCCGGTCGCGCAGCCCATACCACGCCATCCCCGCGACCAGCAGCGGCCCGCGCAGCATTGCGCCTCCGGGGAAGGGGCGCGTCGGGATGGCGGCCATCACGTCGAACCGTTCGGCCTGCCCGCGCACCGCATCCGCCATCAGCCGCCCCGCCAGCGTGGCCATGGCGACGCCATGCCCGGAAAAGCCGCTGGCCGACAGGCAATTCGGCGCGGGCCGGTCGAAACACGGCATCCGGTTCATGGTAATCGCCAGCGTGCCACCCCAGGCAAAGCCCAGCTTCACATCCGCCAATTGCGGATAAACCGACAGCAGATGCGGGCGCACCAGCCCCGCGATGTCGCTGGGAAACTGATAGGTCACGGTTTCGCCGCCGCCAAAGATCAGACGCCGTTCCTCGTCCAGCCGCCAGTAATTCACCACGAATTTGGTATCGGCCACGGCGATGTTGCCCGGCAGGATGTCCGGCGCGCGGTCGCCCAGCGGTTCCGTCGCGACGATATAGTTGTTGATCGGCATGACCCGCGCCGCGATCCGGCGGTTCAGCTTGCCCAGATAGCCGTTGCAGCCCAGAATCAGATGGTCGCAGGTGATGCGCCCCTGCGCCGTATGAACCACCGTGGACCCCGTGGCGTCGCGGGCGTGGTCGATGCGGGTGACTTGGCTTTCTTCGAACAATTGCGCGCCCGCCTGTTCGGCCAGCCCCGCCATCCCAAGCGCCAGATTCAGCGGATGCACATGCCCCGCCCCCATATCGACATCCCCGCCAGCATAGGTCGCGCTGCCCAAAGCCTGCGCCATGCCGTCGCGATCCAGCGGGCGGATATGCGGGTAATCGTAATGCTGCGCCAGATGGTCGGCCATGTGATGCGCGTGGGCGACTTCGGCGTCGGATCGGCAGGCATGGGCGATGCCGTCATGGATGGGAACGCCCGCCTGCGCCGCCAGATCGCGTGTGGTGGATTTCGCCAATTCCGCCAAATCCCACAGCGCCCGCGCCCGGTCGCGCCCGAACTGAGATTCCAGCCAGTCCACGTCCTGACGCTGGCCCGACCCCATCTGGCCGCCATTGCGCCCGGATGCGCCAAATCCCATCCGGTGCGCCTCGACCAAGGCCACGCGATACCCCGCCCGCGCCAGATGCAGCGCCGCCGAAAGCCCGGTATAGCCGCCGCCAATCACCGCCACATCCGCCCGCACATCACCCCCCAATTGCGGCCAGCCGTCGCGGAACATCCGCGTCGCCGCATAGAGGCTGTCGGGATACATGCCCCGTTGGTCGTTCAGATGCAGCAGGTCGGTCATACGTTCAACAACAGATGTTCGCGTTCCCACGGGCTGATGACTTGCAGGAACTCTTTGTATTCATTGCGTTTGACGGATTCGTAAACGGCGGCGAATTCCTGACCCAAGACCTGTTGCATGGGTTCGCTGTCGGCAAACAAATCCAAAGCATCCCCCAGATTATAGGGCAATTCATCTTCGGACATATAGGCGTCGCCCAGACATTCGGGGCGGGGGTCTTCGGCCTCGATCAGGCCCAGATAGCCGCAGGCCAGCGACGCGGCGATGCCCAGATAGGGGTTGCAGTCCATCCCTGCCAGCCGGTTTTCAATGCGGCGCGATTCCGCGCTGCTGACCGGGACGCGCAGCCCCGTGGTGCGGTTGTCGCGCCCCCATTCAAGGTTAATCGGCGCGGCGAAATCCGGGACATAGCGGCGGTAACTGTTGACATAAGGGGCCAGCAACGCAACCGCTGCGGGCAGATGTTTCTGCATCCCGGCGATGAAATGCAAAAAGGCGGGCGTTTCCTGCCCATGCGCGTCGGAAAAGATGTTCTTGCCCGTCGCCAGATCCACCACGGAATGATGAATATGCATGGCGCTGCCGGGTTCGCCCTCGATCGGTTTGGCCATGAAGGTGGCGAAGCAATCGTGACGCAGGGCGGCTTCGCGGATCAACCGCTTGAAGAAAAAGATTTCGTCGGCCAAGGCCACCGGGTCGCCGTGGTTGAGGTTAATTTCCACCTGCCCCGCGCCGCCTTCTTGCAAAATGCCGTCGATTTCAAAGCCCTGCGCCTCGGCAAAGTCATAAATATCGTCGATCACTTTGCCATATTCATCAACCGCCGACATGGAATAGGCCTGCTTTGCCGCCGCGCGCCGCCCCGTGCGGCCCATCGGCGGGATAATCGGCTGATTCGGGTCGATGTTGCGGGCGACCAGAAAGAACTCCATTTCCGGCGCGATGACCGGACGCCAGCCGCGTTCCTGATACAGCCCGACAATGCGTTTCAACACGTTGCGCGGCGCAATCGGCACGGGGTTTCCCTGCTGATCGGTGGCGTCGTGGATCACCTGCATGGTGAAGTCATTCGTCCACGGCGCGGCGGTTGCGGTGGAATAATCGGGCTTCATAATCATATCGGGTTCGGTAAAGGCCCCCGCCGGATTATCCGCCCATTCGCCCGTAATCGTCTGCAAAAAGATCGAATTGGGCAGGTAAAACTTTTCCTGACGCGCGAATTTGGACGCGGGCATGGCCTTGCCCCGCGCCACGCCCGCGATGTCGGCGACGATGCATTCGACCTCATCCAGCCGGCGGTCGGCCATGAAATCGCGCGCGGCCTGCGGGATTTGATCGGTCCAGTCTGTCATGCGTTACCTGCGGCATCGGGGCGCGCCATGGCGCGCGGTTGTTTGAAAAAGGCCGTGATCTGATCGGCCATGATGGATGAACCATCCACCTGCCCCATCCGTTCCGCCGCGGCGTCCAACAGCGGCTGCGGCACCACGCCGCGCGCGCGGGTGTCCATCAGCCCCTGCACGAACGCATCGCTGAATTCAGGATGCGGCTGCACGGTAAAGGCCCGGTCGCCGTAAATCAGCGCGGCATTGGCGCAAAACGCATTGCGCCCCGCGACCTGCGCATCGGGCGGCAGGGTCACGACCTGATCCTGATGCCACGCATTCAGCCGCACCGTCTGGCCGCCGAAATCATAATCCTGCGTCCCCACGGCCCAGCCGCCGTCATATTTCACCACCGACCCGCCCAAAGCCTGCGCGATGATCTGATGGCCGAAACAAATCCCCACCATCGGCACACCCGCGTCATACGCGGCGCGGATGAACCGTTCCAGCGGCGGGATAAAGGCGTGATCTTCGTAAACGCCATGGCGCGATCCGGTCAGCAGCCAGCCGTCGGCGTCATGGATGCTGGCGGGGAACTGCATATCCTCGACATGCCATGTCTGGAAGTCAAACCCCCGCCCCGCCAGCAGGCGCAGGAACATATCGGGGTAATCGCCCAAATCATCCTTAAGCTGCGCGGGTGACTGGCCGCATTGCAATATGCCGATACGCATGGTCCATCCTTTGGCTGATCGTGCCTGAACCCTAGTCGCGCGCCGGGGGGGACGGCAAGGGGTCACGCCCGCCCCGCCGCATCCGCCGATGCCCAAGCCCATTGGAAATTATACCCGCCCAGCCAGCCGGTGACATCGACGGCCTCGCCAATGAAATGCAGGTTCGGGACCGCGCGGGCGGCCATCGTCCGCGCATCCAGATCGCGGGTGTCGATGCCGCCCAGCGTGACTTCGGCGGTGCGGTATCCTTCGGTTCCGACGGGGCGGACCTGCCAGCGATTGACGCGCGCGCCGATGGCGTCCAGCCGGGTGTTCGGCTGATCGGCCAGCCGAGCGCCCGCCAGCCCCAGTTCCGCCGCAATCGCCGCCGCCAGCCGGTCGGGCAACAGCGCGGCCAGTGCCGTGCCGACCGCCACGCGCCCATGATCCGCGCGCGCCGCCCGCAGCGCCGCCGCGACGTCATGCGCGGGCGACAGGTCCACCGTCAGCACCTGCCCCGGCTGCCAGAAACTGCTGATCTGCAAAATCACCGGCCCCGACAACCCGCGATGCGTGAACAACAGCGCGTCGCGGAACGTCCCCTTGCCATGCGTGATCTGCGCCTCAACCGACACCCCGGCCAGAGGTTTGCACAAATCCAGTTCCTGCTGCGCAAAGGTCAGCGGCACCAGCCCCGGACGCGTATCCACCAGACGCAGCCCGAATTGCGCCGCGATGTCATAGGCCAGCCCCGTCGCGCCGATTTTCGGGATCGACTTGCCGCCCGTCGCCACCACAACGCGCCCCGCACGGATCGCGCCGGTGCTGGTCTCTACCACAAACCCGTCACCCTGATGCGAGACCCCACGAATCGCCGTCTCCAGCCGCAATTCCGCGCCCCGCATCCGGTTCAGCAGCATATCGGTGATCTGCGTGGCCTTGCCGTCGCAAAACAACTGGCCTTGGGTTTTTTCGTGCCATGCAATGCTCGCCTGATCGACCAGCCGCACGAAATCGGCGGGCTTATAGCGTGACAGCGCACTGGCCGCGAAACGGGGGTTGTTGGACAAAAACCGATCCGGCGCGGTTGCCAGATTGGTGAAATTGCACCGCCCCCCGCCCGAGATCCGGATTTTCTCGCCCGGATGCGGGGCGTGGTCGATGACCAGCACCCGCCGCCCCTGCGCCACGGCGCTGCCGGCACAGAACAACCCCGCCGCACCGGCGCCAAGGATCACCAGATCGGCTTGGTCCATTCCTGTGATCCTTGGATCGGGTGGTGGGCTGGGCGGTTACGCGACCTCGGCAAAGACCTTGGTCAGCGCCTTTTCCAGCTTTTCGAACATTTCATCCATCTGCGATTCGGTCAGGATAAACGGCGGACACAGCACGATCGACTGACCCAAGGGCCGGCAGATCAGGCCCATGTCGGTGCAGGTATTGGCGATGCGTTCGCTGACCGACAGATGACCGTCAAACGGGGTTTTCGTCGCTTTGTCCTTGACCGCCTCAAGCGCCCACATAAAACCGACGCCGCGATATTCGCCGATATTGGGGTTTTTCGCCAATTCGCGCAGGCCGTCCTCGAACCGAGGGGTCAGACGGCGGACGTTTTCGGCCAGACCTTCGTTCATCACCACATCGATGGCCTTCAGCGCAATGGCGCAGCCGACCGGGTGGCCCGAAGCCGTAAAGCCGTGGGGGAATTCCTCGATCTTTTCGACCGACGCCTGCACGCGGTCGGCCAGTTCCGGTCCCAGAATGACCGCGCCCATGGGGAACAGGCCCGCCGTCAGGTTTTTCGAGCTGATGATCGCATCCGGCACGAAATCATAGGTTTGCGACCCCCAGGTGTTGCCGGTCCGGCCAAAGCCGCAGATCACTTCGTCCGCGATCATCGGGATGCCGTGCTTTTTCAGCACCGGCAGGATGGCCTGGAAATAGCCTTTGGACGGCGGGATCACCCCGCCCGCGCCCATCACCGGTTCAGCAAAGAACCCGGCAATGGTATCAGCGCCTTCGCGTTGAATGGTTTCGTCCAGTTCGCGGGCCAGACGGGCGGTAAACTGATCTTCGGTTTCGCCATCTTGGCCAAAGCGCCAGTAATGCGGGCAGGTCAGGTGAATAAAGCCGGGCAGAGGCAGGCCGAACACCTCGTTATAGGGTTTGCCGGTCATGCTGGCGCTGACCGCCGTCACCCCGTGATAGGCGTTCCAACGGGTCAGGATTTTGCGTTTTTTCGGGTTGCCTTCGCTGGCATGCATGAACCACAGCATTTTGACCATGGTGTCGTTCGCCTCGGACCCCGAATTGGTATAGAAGACGCGGCCCCGGTCAAAGGGCGACACCTCGACCAGTTTTTCCGACAGCATCACGGTTTGGTCGGACATGCGGCCGAAAAACGCGTGATAGCCGGGGAAACGGTCGTATTGCGCCTTGGCGGCGTCCGCCAGACCTTTGTGGTCAAAGCCCGCGACCATGTTCCACAGGCCGGAATTGGCGTCCAGATAGCGGTTGCCGTTGACGTCAACGACATACGGCCCTTCGCCATGGGTCAGCACGACCGCGCCGCGCTGATGGACGCTGGGCAGGTCGGTGAACCCATACAGCGAAAATTCGTCGGCGCGTGCTTCCCAGCTTTGCGGTGTGGTCATGGATCCCTCCGGGTGAACTGTTTGTGCCACGGTATCGCTGGCGGGGCGCGCGTTCAATGGGGGGCGTGTGGGCGGACTGACCGGCGCGCGCCGGTGGATCGGGCAGATTGCCGGAAAAACGGGCAGAATGACGGGTTCGCAGGGTTACAGGCTGCGGGCCAGTTCCTGCAATTGTTCGGCAGCAATGCCCCAGCCCTGATGAAAGCCCATGGCGCGATGTTCGTCGCGCGCCTGTTCGGTCCAGTGCATCGCGCGGGCGTGATAGGCGGTGTGCGTCCCATCCGGCCCCGCATCCGACAGCGTGACATGCACCACCATAAAGGCCCGCGCGCCGGGATGCAGCTCCGGCGTCAGCGCGTCGGTAAAGACCAGCCTCCGCCCCGGATCGACGGCCAGAAACACGCCGGTATTGGCAAAACATTCGCCATCCGGGCCGTGCATGACCGTGGAAAACTCGCCACCCGCACGCAGGTCGATGACCGCATCGGTGACAGTCCACGGTTTCGGGCAGAACCATTGTTCCAACAGGCGCGGTTCGGTCCAGCAACGCCAAACGCGGTCGCGCGGCGCGTCCAGCACGGTGTCAAAGATCAGATCATGCGTCATTTTCGTCCCCTGATGGCGGCAACAGGCCGATGTCGTTTAACGCGGTTTCAATGTCGGAACGGGGCGCGCGGGTGGCCGCGACCAAGGCGTCAAACCGCGCGCGCAGTTCTGCCCGTTCGGCCCCGCGCACATCGTTCCACGGGCGATCCTGCAACGCCATATGCAAGACCTGATACCAGATGAAATGCGGGCGCGTCCCCGATACCAGCATCGCGTGATAGGCGTCATGCGCGCCCACGGTCCGCAGGCTGGCCGCGTCCGGCACCCCCGCCGCGATCAGCGCGCGGGCCGTGGCGGGGCCAATCAGGTTGATCTGCGTCAGGTCGCTGTCGGTCATAGACGTTGCTGCCGGGGGCGCTTCGCCCCCCGGACCCCCAGAGGATATTTGCACACAGAAGATAAAGGCGCGCAGCTTTTCATTTCGCTGATTTTGCTGTAAGGATGGGGTGATTTCAAGGACCGTCCCCCCATGACCGACACCAAAACCGCCCCGGCGGCGAAAAAACTGTATATCAAAACCTATGGCTGTCAGATGAATGTCTATGACAGTCAGCGCATGGCCGAGGCCATGGCCCCCGAAGGTTACGAGCTGACCGAGGATCAGGCCGATGCGGATATGGTGTTGCTGAACACCTGTCACATCCGCGAAAAGGCGGCGGAAAAGCTGTATTCCGATCTGGGCCGTCTGAAGCCGTTAAAGGCCGAGCGCCCCGATCTGAAAATCGGCGTTGCCGGCTGTGTGGCGCAGGCCGAGGGGGAGGAGATCACCCGACGGATGCCTCTGGTCGATCTCGTCGTGGGGCCGCAGGCCTATCACCGTTTGCCCGCCATGGTGCGCGGCGAGGCCCCCGCGATTGTCACCGATTTTCCCGAAGAAGATAAGTTTGACCACCTGCCCGAACGTCGCGCCACGCGCCGCGCGCCTGCCGCGTTTCTGACCGTTCAGGAAGGTTGCGACAAGTTTTGCGCGTTCTGCGTCGTCCCCTATACCCGCGGGGCCGAGGTGAGCCGCCCCGTGGACCGTATTCTGGCCGAGGCGCGCGATCTGGTGGCGCGGGGTGTGCGCGAAATCACGTTGCTGGGGCAGAATGTGAATGGCTGGCACGGGATGGGGGACGGGGCCGAATGGGGATTCGGGCGTCTGATCCGTGCCTTGGGCGACATTCAGGGGCTGGACCGGATTCGTTACACCACCAGCCATCCCAACGACATGGCCGATGATCTGATCGACGCGCATCGCGATGTGCCGCAGCTGATGCCCTATCTGCATTTGCCGGTGCAGTCGGGCAGCGACCGGATTTTGCGCGCGATGAACCGCAAACACACCGCTGACCAGTATCTGCGCCTGATTGACCGCATCCGCGCGGCGCGGCCCGATATTTTGCTGACCAGCGATTTTATCGTGGGCTTTCCCGGTGAAACCGATCAGGACCATGCCGACACACTGCGTTTGATTGAGCAGGTGGGCTTTGGGACGGCGTTCAGTTTCAAATACTCGCCCCGCCCCGGCACCCCTGCCTTTGACCGGGCCGAGGTGGACAGCGATGTCGCCGATGCCCGGTTGCAGGAATTGCAGGCGCTGCTGAGCCGTCAGCAAAAGGCCACACAGGAAAGCATGGTCGGCCGCACCGTCGGCGTCTTGTTTGAAAAGCCGGGGCGGTCGGCGGAGCAGATGGTCGGCAAATCGGATTACCTGCATTCCGTATTCGTCGATGCGCCCGATGCGCAGATCGGGGATCTGGTGCAGGTCCGCATTGTCGAAAGCGCGCCCAATTCGCTGCGCGGCGAACTGGCCTGATTGCGAACGCCGCGTCAGGGCTTGCCCTGCGCGGTGCAGATTGGGAAAAGGGGTTTTGCCGGTCCCCAAGGAACGCGCGAGAAACGGGGACCGGCGCCGCCCGATGTTCACCAGACGGATTCCTTTTGGCGATAACCGCCGAAGATGATGACCGGCCCCCCAAGGAACGCGCGAACAGGACGGGGGGCCGGTTCCCCCGTGGCCGGTGTCGGGCCGGCCACGGAAGCCCTTGCCGGACGGGTTATTCGCCCCCGCCCAGACCGTGAACGTAAACCGTCAGGGCGCGAATCTCGGCCTCGGTCAGACGGTTGGACCATGCGGGCATGACGCCATAGGGGCCTTCGTGGATGATGCGGGTGATCGTGGCCGCATCGCCGCCATAGAGCCACACCTGATCATTCAGCGCAGGCGCGCCTTGGAACTGGTCGCCGCTGCCATCGGGTTGGTGGCAGGCCGCGCAGTTGTTTTCATAGGTGACCGCACCCGCCGCCGCCTGCGTTGCGTTATGCGCCGCACCCGACAGGGACAGGACATATTGCGTCACATCCGCGATTTCCGTGCGGTTCAGCAGGCCATCAACCCCGTAACCCGGCATTTGCGAATAGCGCGTGTCGGGATCCTGCGGGTCACGGATGCCGTGCAGCAGGGTGGTGTGGATGTCGTCCAGCGTGCCGCCCCACAGCCACACATCGTCCAGCAGGTTCGGATAACCCGGCGCACCCGCCGCACCCGAGCCGTGACATTGCGCGCACCAGGTCCGATACAGCGCGCCCCCCGCATTGCCGGCATAGCTGGCCAGCTGCGGGTCCGCCGCGATCTGATCCAAGGGCGTTTCCACCAAGGCCGCGTTCATCGGCGCGTTTGCGTCGTTGAACCGCTGGATTTCGGCGGCAACCTCGGTCCGGGCGTTTGTTTTCAGCAGGCCCTGCGTGGCCCCCGACAGCAGCGGAATCGCCGGATAGGCGATCATATAGCCAATCGCCCAGATGATCGTGGCGTAGAACGTCCACAGCCACCACCGAGGCATCGGGTTGTCGTATTCGGTGATGCCGTCCCATTCGTGACCCGTTGAGGGCGTTTCATGGGCGACGACGCCGTGACGGCCCCGCGATTTGGCGCGGTGTTTGGGCGCCTCGGGGGCGTCGGGCGCGGCGCGGTCGGGGATGTCGCCTTCGATCTTGGCGGCATGTTCGGCATCCGCCGCCTGCCGACCCAATTCGATTTGGTTATCCGGGTTTGCGGGCGACACATGTTCGTCCGACAGGTCCCCGGTGGGTTTGTTTTTGTTGTCGTCGGACATCAGCGGTCCTCCTTAGTCTCGGGGGCGGGTCGGGTTTCGTTGCGGAAAATGCTGTTGGCGGCGTCCTGCTGGGCGCGGCGTGCGCCCGGCCGGAACACAAAGGCCACAACCCCCACAAAAAACAGGGTCAGCGCCAGCAAAGCCCAGCTATCCGCAAATGCGCGCAGTAAGCTGTAGGTTTCCATAATGCCCCCTTAGCGCCGCGGATCGGGTTCAAAGGTCGAGAAATCAACCATCGTTCCCAGCACCTGAAGATAGGCGATCAGCGCGTCCATTTCCGTCAGTTCAGGCTGGCGGTCAAAGTTGCGCAGCTGCGCCCCCGGATAACGCGATTGCAGGGCGGCGGCGTCTCCGAACGGATCGGCCTGCATCCGCAGATCGCTGGCGGCGTTTTCGATCATCTCGTCCGTGTATGGCACGCCCACCAGACGGTCGGTGCGCAGACGCTGGGCGATGTTGTCGGTGCTGATCCGGCGGTTCAGCAGGAAGCCGTATTTCGGCATGATCGAATCCGGCACCACCGATTTGGGATCGCGCAGGTGGTCGATATGCCATTCATCCGAATACCGACCGCCGACACGCGCCAGATCCGGCCCGGTGCGTTTCGACCCCCATTGGAACGGGTGGTCATACATCGATTCCGCCGCAAGGCTGTAATGGCCATAACGCTGATCTTCGTCCCGCATCGGGCGGATCATCTGGCTGTGACAGGTGTAACACCCTTCGCGGATGTAAATGTCACGGCCGGTCAGTTCCAGCGGCGTGTAGGGGCGGACACCTTCGACCTTTTCGATGGTGTTTTCCAGATAGAACAGCGGCGTGATCTGCACGATGCCGCCGATGGTGACGACAAGGAACGAAAAGATCAGCAGCAGCGTGGCGTTCTTTTCAAGGATCTTGTGCTTATCAAGAATACGCATGTTTAGGATCCTTTATTCAGCCGGCACGGCGATTGCGGTGGAATGGGCCTTGGGCTGGCGGGCAACGGTTGCCCACAGGTTATAGGCCATGATGCAACCGCCGATCAGGAACAGCGTCCCGCCCAATGCGCGGGCCAGATACATCGGGAATTTCGGTGCGATCGTGTCAGAGAACGCGTTCACCAGGAAGCCGTTGGCGTCCACTTCGCGCCACATCAGACCTTCCATGATGCCGGTCACCCACATCGACGCGGCGTAGATCACGATGCCAATGGTCGCCAGCCAGAAATGCCACGACACCAGCGTCAGCGAATACAGCCGTTCACGACCCCACAGGCGCGGCGTCAGGTAATACAGCGCGCCAAAGGTGATCATCCCGTTCCAGCCCAAAGCGCCCGAATGAACATGGCCGATGGTCCAGTCGGTGTAATGCGACAGGCTGTTCACGGCCTTGATCGACATCATCGGGCCTTCGAACGTGGCCATGCCATAGAAACCCACGGCCACCACCATCATGCGGATGATCGGATCGGTGCGCAGCTTGTCCCACGCGCCCGACAGCGTCATCAGGCCGTTGATCATACCACCCCAGGACGGCATCCACAGCATGATCGAGAACACCATGCCCAGCGTCGCCGCCCATTCCGGCAATGCGGTGTAATGCAGGTGGTGCGGACCGGCCCAGATATACAGGAAGATCAGCGCCCAGAAGTGGATGATCGACAGCTTATAGGAATAGACCGGGCGTTCGGCCTGTTTCGGGATGAAGTAATACATCATGCCCAGAAAACCCGCGGTCAGGAAAAAGCCCACGGCGTTGTGGCCATACCACCATTGCACCATGGCGTCCTGCACACCGGCGAAGACCGGCACGGATTTGGAACCCCAGATGCTGACCGGACGCGCAAGGTTGTTCACCACATGCAGCATCGCCACGGTGACAATGAACCCCAGATAGAACCAGTTCGCGACATAGATATGCGGTTCGCGGCGCTTCATCACGGTTCCCAGAAACACGGCCAGATAAACGACCCAGACGATGGTCAGCCACCAGTCAACATACCATTCGGGTTCGGCATATTCTTTGCCCTGCGTTGCGCCCAGAACATAGCCGGTCGCGGCCAGCACGATCACCAGCTGATAGCCCCAGAACACGAACCACGCCGCATTGCCGCCCCACAGCCGCGCGCCACAGGTGCGCTGCACGACGTAAAACGATGTTGCGATCAGGGCGTTACCGCCGAATGCGAAAATCACCGCACTGGTGTGCAGCGGACGCAGACGGCCAAAGTTCAGATAACCCTGCGCCCAGTCGCTGAAGTTCAGCGCCGGAAAGGTCAGCTGAAACGCGATGACCACACCGACCAGAAAGCCGACAACGCCCCAGAACGCCGTCGCGATCACGCCGGCGCGGACCACTCCGTCCATATATTCGTTCTGGTTGACGGCAACGACCGGTTCGTCGATGCCACGCAGCACCCACAGGAACAGACCGCCGGCAACCAACATGACGGTCAGCGCGTTGACCATATAGGCTGCATCATGCGCCATGTTGGCGCCAATCGCACCAAACAGCGCGATCCCGCCAAGCAGGATCAGTTTAACATAGCTTAGCATAGCGTCCCCGTGACCATCGTGTTTTTCCTTCCATGCGCCGGGGGCGAATCGCCCCGCGACGGATTTATTCAGAATTGGGCATAGGGCCGGGCCGCGCATCCGGCTTTGATCTGCGTCAAATCTGCGGTTTGACACGGATCAAGGCGCGGGGCGCGAAACCGCTTCACCTTATGGGGACAAAATGGGGGAATTTTGCCATGGCCTATAAAACGATCCTGACGGTGCTGACGGATCCGTCGCAATTTGCGCAACTGGACGCGGCGGCGGGCTTTGCCGCGCGGGCGGATGCGCATCTGGATGTGCTGTGTCTTGGCATCGACCACAGCCAGCCGGGTTATTATTTCCCCGGCGGCACGGCCTATATGCTGCAAGATGCGATTGATCAGGCCATGGTTCAGGCTGAAACGCTGGAACGCGATGTGCGGGCGCATCTGGACGGGCGCGCGGGGCTGCGCTGGTCGGTCGAATCAGCGGTCGCGCAGTCGGGCGGCATCCCCAATCTGGTGGGGCTGCGGGCGCGGTTTTCCGATCTGGCTATTCTGGCCAGCCCTTATGGCGATCACCAGCCCGGTGACGCCGAAATCGTGACCGAGGCCGCCCTGTTCGAAGGCGGCTGCCCGGTTCTGGTCCTGCCGGGCGACGCCGCCGTGACGGACGCCCCCAAACGCATCATCGTGGCGTGGAACCAATCGGCCGAAGCCTTGGTCGCGATCCGCCGCGCTCTGCCTTTGTTGAAAACCGCCCAAGCGGTCGAGGTCACCTGCATCGACCCCCGCCGCGCCGGTGCCGAACGGTCCGATCCGGGCGGCGCGTTGACGCAGATGCTGACCCGCCACGGCGTGCGCGCGGAAATCGCCGTGCTGGCGCGCACCGAACCGACGATCAGTCAGGAACTGAACCGCCGCGCCGTGGAAATCGGGGCCGATCTGGTCGTCATGGGCGCCTATGGCCATTCCCGCCTGCGCGAAGCCATCTTGGGCGGAGCCACCCGCAACATGCTGGAACAGGCCCGCGTGCCGGTGTTCATGGCGCGTTAAACGGGTGGGCTTGGATCGCCCGTCAGGCGATCCAGCCGCCATCCGAATCATCGCCCGATTCGTCCACCAAACGCGCGAAATCGGGCAAAATCACCCCGCGTTTGCCGCGCAATTCGATCACCCCGTCGCGTTTCAGCGCGCTGACCTGACGGCTGACGGTTTCCAGCGTCACCCCCAGATAATCGGCCATGGCTTCGCGGGTCAGGGGCAGGTCAATCTCCATCCGGCCACCGGGGCGGCGTTTGTTCAGCGCCGCTTCGCGCCGCGCGATGATCGCGATAAAGGACGCGATCTTTTCCCGCGCGGTTTTGCGGCCCAGCAGCAACATCCATTCCCGCGCCGCATCCAGTTCATCCAGCGTCATTTCCAACAGCCGATGCGCAATGCGCGGGGTGCGGCGCATCATGTCATCAAAGGCCTTGCGCCGGAAACAGCACAGCACCACCTTGGTCGCCGCCGTCGCGTGATAGGCGGCGCGCTCGCGCCCCGGACGGCCCAGAAAATCGCTGGGCAGCAACAGGCCGACCATTTGTGTGCGCCCGTCTTCAAGCGTGTGGGTCAGCGACGCCACGCCCGTCACGACGGACGCCACGAAATCCATCTGGTCGCCTTCCCAAACGATGGGCTGGCCCGCTTCATAGGTGCGGTAAAACTTGATCCCTTCCAGCAGGGTCAATTCGTCGGCATCGCATTGCGCACAGACGGCCCGGTAACGAATAGGGCATTCCCCGCATCGCATATCGCCGTGCAGTCCGGCATCCCCGGAATCGGGGTTGATCTGAGTCAAGGTATGTTCGCGCATTCTGCCCCATTGATACGCGCATGAGTGATATTTCGCAACTAAGACGGTTGGGGCTGTTTGACGCGCGCGCGCCGCGTTACACCAGCTATCCCCCCGCAACACAGTTCAAACCGACCGTAAATGGCGCAATTGTGCGCGATTGGATGGCCGATATTGCCCCGGATGCGCAGATTTCGCTGTATCTGCATGTGCCGTTTTGCCGCAGGCTGTGTTGGTTCTGCGCCTGCCGGACCCAAGGCACGCAGACGCTGGAACCGGTCGCGGCCTATGTGGACACGCTGATCACCGAATTGCGCGACCTGTCCACGCGAATCGCGGGCGGAGTCACGTTGTCGCGTCTGCATTGGGGCGGCGGCACGCCCACATTGTTGTCGCCCGACATGATCGACCGGCTGGCGGGTGCGATCTTTGACGCCTTTCCGATGGCCCCGGGCGGTGAATTCTCGGTCGAGATTGACCCGTCCGAAATCGACGCCCCGCGCATGGCGGCATTGGCGCGGGCGGGGATGAACCGCGCATCGATCGGGGTGCAGGATTTCGACCCGATGATTCAGCAGGCCATTGGCCGCCCGCAAAGTTTCGACCTGACCGCCGACACCGTGGCGCTGATCCGCGATCACGGTATTGCCAGCCTGAACGCCGATATTCTCTATGGCCTGCCGCATCAGACCATCACCCGCATGTCGGACACGGTGCAAAAGGTGCTGGCTTTGGCCCCGGATCGGGTCGCGCTTTATGGTTATGCGCATGTCCCTTGGATGTCGAAACGTCAGGTCATGATCCCCGATGACAGCCTGCCCGATGGCGAATCGCGGCTGGCGCTGTTTGAAACCGCGCGCGATTTGTTTGTGGCGGACGGATTCGACGATATCGGCATCGACCATTTCGCGCGTCCGGGTGACGGGCTGGCCGATGCTGCCGCCGCGGGCCGGTTGCGCCGCAATTTTCAGGGCTATACCGACGATCCCGCGCAGGTGCTGATCGGGCTGGGCGCGTCGTCGATTTCGCGGTATCCGCAGGGCTATGCCCAGAACGCGCCCGCGACGGGGGCCTATACCGCCGCCGTGCGCGCCGGGGCGCAACCGACATCGCGCGGGCATATCTTCACCCCCGAAGATCACTGGCGTGGCCGCATGATCGAGGCGCTGATGTGCGATTTCCGCATTTCACTGTCTGAAATCGAAACCCGCTTTGGCCTGACCCCCGCCGATCAGGCGCAGATTTACCGCCCCGTGACCGATCTGTTCGGCGATGCGGTGCGTCTGACGGGCGATGCCTTGGAAATCACCGATGCGGGCCGTCCCCTGACGCGGATGATTGCGCAGGCTTTGGATGGATATGCCGTGACGCAGGGCAGCCATTCATCGGCGGTTTAACCCATAAGGGGGGCGATGCGCCCCCCTTTTTTAATGCGCATCCGCCCAGTTCGCCCCCGACCCCGCATCGACGATCAGCGGCACGGACAGTTTGACGGCGGGTTCGGCGGCGCGTTCCATCACCTGACGCGCTGCGTCGATCAGGGTGTCCACGGCGTCGTCGCGGACCTCGAACACCAGTTCGTCATGGACCTGCAACAGCATCCGCGCGGGCAGATCGGCGATCGCTGCGGGCATACGGATCATCGCGCGGCGGATAATGTCCGCCGCCGCCCCCTGAATCGGCGCGTTGATCGCGGCGCGGCGTGCGCCCCCGGCGGCGGGGCCGGATGCGTTGATCCCCGGCGTGTTGATCCGCCGCCCGAACAGCGTGCGAATAAACCCGTCGCGTTTTGCCGCCGCCACCGTGTCATCCATATAGGCGCGGATTTCCGGGAAGCGTTCGAAATAGGTGTTGATGAACGCCTGCGCCTCATCCCGCGGGATGCGCAGGTTCCGCGCCAGACCGAATCCCGAAATGCCATAGATGACGCCGAAATTGATGGCCTTGGCGCGGCGGCGGATCATGGGGTCCATACCTTCGACCGGGACGCCGAACATCTGGCTGGCGGTCATGGCGTGAATGTCGATGCCGTCGCGGAACGCCTGTTTCAGCGCCGGAATATCGGCCACATGCGCCAGAATCCGCAATTCAATCTGGCTGTAATCCAGACTGACCAGCCGATGCCCTTCGGGCGCGATGAACGCCTGACGGATGCGGCGGCCTTCGTCGGTGCGGATGGGGATGTTTTGCAGGTTCGGATCGGTGGATGCCAGCCGCCCCGTCTGCGCCCCCGCAATCGAATAGGACGTATGCACACGCCCCGTTTCCGCGTTCACAAAGGTCGGCAGCGCGTCGGTATAGGTCGATTTCAATTTCGACAGCCCGCGCCAGTCCAGCACGCGGGCAGGCAGGTCGTGGCCTTCGGCGGCCAGATCCTCTAACACATCGGCACTGGTGGAATAGGCCCCGGTCTTGCCGGTCTTTCCGCCCGCCAGCCCCATTTTGTCAAACAAAATCTCGCCCAACTGTTTCGGGCTGCCGACATTGAATTTTTCCCCGGCGAGGGCGTGAATCTCATCCTCAAGCCCCGCCATTTTCTGCGCAAAAGCGTTCGACATGCGTTTCAGCGTGTCGGTGTCGATGCGGATGCCCGCCATTTCCATATCGGCCAGAACGGTGATCAACGGACGTTCCAGCGTTTCATAGGCGGTCACAACCTGCGCCGTCGGCAACAGCGGCGCAAAATGGTGATACAGACGCAGGGTGACATCCGCATCCTCGGCCGCGTAGGGGGCGGCCTTGTCAATCGGCACCTGCGCAAAGGTGATCTGCGATTTGCCGGACCCGATCAGGTCCTTGATCGGGATGGGTTTATGCCCCAGATAGCGTTCGGCCAATTCGTCCATGCCGTGATTATGCGCCCCCGCATTCAGGGCATAGGACATCAGCATCGTATCCGCGACCGGGGCCATGCGGATGCCGTGGCGGGCGAGGATCTTCCAGTCATATTTGACGTTCTGGCCGATTTTCAGAATCCCCGGATCGGTCAGCACATCGCGCAGCGCGTCCAGCACCTGATCCATCGGCAACTGCCCCGGCACCAATTCCGCCGCGCCAAACAGATCATCCGTGCCGCCGATATGGCCGACCGGGATATAGCAGGCCCGCCCCGGCGCGGTCGCCAGACAGATGCCGACCAGCCCCGCCTGCATCTCGTCCAGACCCGTGGTTTCGGTATCAATCGCCACGGCCCCCGCCGCGCGAATATCCGCGACCCACGCGGCCAGATCGTCCGCCGTGGTGACGGTGGCATAGCTGGCGGCATCAATCGCCGGCTGTTCCGGCGCGGCGGGCGCGTCCGCCACGGGCGCGGATTGCACCACAGGCGCAGGCGCGCCCAGATGTTCGGCCACGCGGGCGGTCAGGGTCCGAAACTCCATCTGCGCGAGGAAGGGCAACAGCGCGTCGGGGTCCGGGTCGCGCACCTCAAGGCTGGTCAGCGCCACATCCAGCGGCGTGTTGCAGTCCAGTTCGACCAGCCGTTTGGAAATGCGAATCTGTTCGGCATGGTCAATCAGCGTCTGGCGGCGCTTGGGTTGTTTGATTTCCCCCGCGCGGTCCAGCAGGCTTTCCAGATCGCCATATTCCTGAATAAGCAGCGCGGCGGTTTTGATGCCAATGCCCGGCGCGCCCGGCACGTTATCGACCGAATCCCCGGCCAAGGCCTGCACATCCACCACACGATCGGGACCGACGCCGAATTTTTCCGCGACCTCATCCGGGCCGATGATTTTGCCCTTGATCGGGTCCAGCATGTCCACGCCCTGCCCGACCAATTGCATCAGGTCTTTGTCGCTGCTGATGATCGTCACCGACCCGCCCGCATCGCGCGCCCGACAGGCAAGGGTGGCGATGATGTCGTCGGCCTCATATCCTTCGGTTTCGATGCAGGCGATGTTAAAGGCGCGGGTCGCGTCGCGGGTCAGCGGGAATTGCGGGATCAGATCATCCGGCGCGGGGGGGCGGTTGGCCTTATAGTCGGGGTAAATCTCATTGCGGAAGGTCTTTGACGAGTGGTCAAAAATCACCGCCGCATGGGTCGGCGCGTGGCTGCCGGTTTCATTGGTGACGTATTTCCACAGCATGTTGCAGAACCCCGCAACCGCCCCCACCGGCGCCCCGTCCGATTTCCGCGTCAGAGGCGGCAGCGCGTGATAGGCGCGAAAGATAAACGCCGACCCGTCGATCAGATGCAGGTGGTGGCCCTTGCCAAAATCGCTGGTCATGATGTCGTTTCCTTTCGCCTGTTCCGCGCCGTTGTGCCATGATCGGCGCGCGGGGCAAAGGGGGGCCAGCCCCCCATCCGCGTGCCGCGGATTCCCCCCGGGATATTTGCGCCAAGATGAAAGGGGCGGGATGGCATGGTCCGATGGCTGGCTGTGGCGGGCGATGATCGGGCCGGTGTCGGGGATCAGGGCCGGTGGTTTCTCAGTCGCATTCTGGGCCGGGGTCAGGGGCCGGTGGTCTGGTCCGGGCAGAATGTCCTGCGTTACCTGCGCGACCAGATCGGAGAGCCTACGGGCGTTTTACCCTGTGCCGGCTGGATGCTGGTGATCCGTCAGGTGGGGCGTTACACCGGACGGATCGTGTCGCCGGGGATAAAGCTGGGCGTCAGCGCCACGATCCGGTCATCCGGCACCGCGTCTTTGCCCGCGACCAGCCGCGCCGCGCGCCGTCCGATGTCCAGACGCCGCGCGTCCGTCGTGGCCAGCCGCACCGGCAAGCCGTGCAGCAAATCCACGCCGTTGAACCCCGCCAGCCCGATACGGCCCGGAATATCAAAGCCCTGGTCCATGCAATAGAGCAAGCCCCCAGCCCCGATCATGTCATTGGAATAATAGATGAAATCCAGTTCCGGCACCCGCGTCAGGATGCGTTCGGTCAGTTCGCGCCCCTTTAATAACGACGATCCCCCCTGATAATATTCGCGCGCTGTCAGGGTCAGCCCCGCCTGCGCCAGACCCTGTTCGAACCCGTTCAGGCGTTTGCGGGCGCGGTGATCTTCGGGCATGTGGGTGCCGACAAAACCGATGCGCCGGTATCCGGCCTGCACGATCCGTTCCGCCATTTCCTGCCCCGCGCGGATATGCGAAATGCCGACCAGCGTGTCGATGCCTTGGCCGTCCACGTCCATAATCTCGACCACGGGAATCCCTGCGTTTTCCAGCATCGCCCGCGACGCCGCGCTGTGTTCCAGCCCCGCCAGAATAACCCCTGAAGGCCGCCATGACAGCATGTCATACAGCACCATTTCTTCGCGCGCGGGGGAATAATTCGTAACCCCGATCACCGGCTGCAATCCGGTGTCGTCCAGTTCCGCCGAAATCCCGCCCAGCACGTCGGGAAAGACCAGATTCGACAGCGACGGGATCACAACCGCGACCAGATTCACCCGCTGGCTGGCCAGCCCGCCCGCGATTTTGTTCGGCACATAGCCCAGCGTTTTCGCCGCCGTCAGCACCTTTTCCCGCGTGGCCGCGCTGACATCGCCGCGATTGCGCAACACGCGGCTGACGGTCATTTCACTGACGCCCGACGCCTCAGATACGTCACGCAGGGTCAGAGGGCGGCGGGGGCGGTTTGGGGTCATGGCGGGCAAATCCTTGGAAATGCCGCCGATGTTAGCGAACATCAGAGGGGCCGACAACTGCCCGCGCACCGCTTGTCAAACCCCGCCCGGACGCGGTATTGCTGCGCCACTGGCCCCGTGGCTCAACTGGATAGAGCAGCCCCCTCCTAAGGGGCAGGTTGCAGGTTCAAATCCTGCCGGGGTCACCAGTGTTTCCGCGCATAAAAACCCCCCGGATCGGCGGGGCCGGTCCGGGGTCGTGCAGGTGACCTGTATCAGTTCGTCGGGGCGGTCGTGGCTTCGACGGGAACGGTGATGGTCGTGGCGTCCGCGTCGGTGGCCGGGGCGGCCGGCGCTTCGCCTGCGGGGACGATTTCAACGGTCACGGTCTGTTGCGTCGTGCCATCGGTCGTCACGGGCGCGGTCGCCGCATCCGTGGTCGCCGGGGTGGTTTCGACCGGTGCCGTGGTTGCGGGGGCCATGGTTGCGGGCGCAGGCGTTTCCGTCGCAGCCGGGGCCGGTTCAGTGGTCACAGCCGGCGGTTCCGTGGTCACTGGCGCGGTTTCCGTCGTGGCCGGCGCGGTTTCGGTCACGGTCGCCGCAGGCGCGGTTTGCGTGGTTTGCGTGTCATTGCTGCCACCCATCATCGAAAACAGAAAATACCCGACAATCGCCACAACAATAACACCAATAATAATCGGCATCATATTGGTTTTGTTTTCCTCTTGCGGCCGTTCTGCCGGATGCGGCGCGGCGTGATCGGCGCGCGGCTGAGTGGGGTGCGGATTATTCAGGTTGTGCGGGTCATTAATCGGGGGCTGTGCCATTTTGAAACTCTTATCTTGTCTGTGCATATTCAGGGGGCAAAAGGGGCGGCTGCACCCTTGTGACGCAGCCGCCCCCCGTTCCGATCACCCGATCAGTTCGCCGGGGTGTATTCCGGCATGTTTTCGATCGTGTCCGAGCTGGCAGCGATATAGCCGCGCAGGTCCGAACCGTCAGCGTTCTGCTGGAACGAAATCTGGTTCAGCGGCAGGGCAACATCGCGCTGACCCAGACCCAGGAAGCCGCCGACGCCGACGATCACCTGTTCGATCTGACCGTCTGCCGACAGCACCAGATCATTCACCGAACCGATGTTTTCATCATCCGCCGAATAAACCGAAGCGCCGGTCAGACGGTCTGCGGTCAGGGCCGCCGGTTCCGACACGGCATAGCCTTCGCGGACCGCAACATCGGCCGGCGCGACGTAGGCACCATGGGTCACATCCGCGCCGGTGATCGCCACAGCGGCGTCCGCCTGGGTCACCTGAACGTCAGCCGCGCCACCTTCCTGGATGGTCACAGCGGCGTCGGGGGCATCGCGGACCACGACATTCGCGTCGCCAGCTTCTTGAACATTAACAGTCGGTTCGTGGCTGCGCAGGTTCACGCGCGCCTCGGTTGCCGAGTCTACGGTGACCTGAGCTTCGGCGTCCTGAACACGGACCTGAGCTTCGGCGTCCTGCACCACAATATTGGGCTCCGGTGCAACGTAACGAACCACCGGCTGCGGCGCGTCAACCATCACGCGGGCTTCGCCCTGGGCCACGGACACGGTCGGATCCTCCAGACGCACGGCGATGCGCGGCTGCGGGATGTCCACGGTAACGGTGGGCGCCGCTTGCGTCACGGTGATGGTGGGGGCGCATTGTTCAACGACCACTTCGGGCGCGGCTTGCTGCACGGTCACGGTCGGCTCGGGCTGTTCAACGGTCACCTCGGGGGCGGCCTGAGTCACCTCGACGCTGGGCGCGGGGACATCGACCTGAACCTGCGGATCGGCCTGTTCAACAACAACCTGACCGCCCATCGGGGTGGTCGCGGTGTCCTGAGCAACAGCGGCAGTGGTCAGCAGAGCGGATGCGGCAACGCCGCCCATCAGTTTCATCAACATAAGTTATTCCCTTATTTTGATCGCACATGATCGTTTGTTTCTGCCGCATTAACGATCACAAAGCTGATGGGTTTCTTAATTTATGTTTAGCCGGCCGTTTTATTATGCCGGGTCTGATAAGTTTGGCGCGTCATCCACGCCCTGATAATCGCGCAGGCGGGCCACCGATCACGCGCGAATCGGCCCCGCACACGCCCATTGCCTGCGGGCGGTGTTGCCCCTATCCTGCGGTTTGACAGAATGCGAATGGGCTGTCGCTGCTGTAACGGCACGGGCGGGTCTGCCGAAATTGAAACCGCTTTGGCCGCGTTCATTCGTCGCGGCCATAGCGGGCGGTGCGCCGGTGATTTTCGTTAAATTCCTGCGCATAAATGACATAAATTCCCCAGATTTTATGCGCGCGCCACCCTTCACAAACCCGTGACCAGACCGGCGCGCGATAAGCGTTTGACAGAGATAACAAAAGAGATAACAAAACTGTCAATCTTAGGCCCAAAATCTGGGCTTTGGCCGTTGAAACCAAGGGAGGTTCACGTGAAATCCACATTTCTGACCACCGCCGCCGTTCTGGCGCTGACCACCGGGGGCGCGTTTGCGCAAAATCTGGTGATCGAACCGGGCAGCGATGACCGTATCAACTGGCAAAGTCTGGACGATTTCGCCGCTGCCCATCCCGACCTGAAGGGGCAATCCTTTAACATCATGGGGCCGTGGCTGGGCGGCGATCAGGACCTGTTCCTGTCGGTTCTGGCCTATTTCAACCATGTGACCGGGGCGCGCGCGACCTATGCCGGGTCCGACAGTTTCGAACAGCAGATCGTCATCGACAGCGAAGCCGGGTCGCCCCCCGACATGGCCGTGTTCCCGCAGCCGGGGCTGGCCGCTGATCTGGCCGCCAAGGGGCATCTCAAACCGCTGGGCGCGGAAACGGATGCGTGGCTGCGCGCCAATTACGCCGCGGGCGACAGCTGGGCCGCGCTTGGCACCTATGCGGGCAAAGACGGGGCAGAGATGCTGTATGCGTTCCCCTATAAGGCGGATGTGAAATCGCTGGTGTGGTATGTGCCGGAAAACTTCGAAGATGCCGGTTATGACGTGCCGACCACTTACGAAGACCTGAAGGCTCTGACCGAACAGATCGCGGCGGATGGCGAAACGCCGTGGTGCATCGGTCTGGGTTCGGGCGGCGCGACCGGCTGGCCCGCGACGGATTGGGTCGAGGATCTGATGCTGCGCACCGCCAGCCCCGCCGATTACGACGCGTGGACCACGAATGACCTGCCCTTCAACGATCCCAAGGTCGTTCACGCCATCGACGAATTCGGCTGGTTTGCGAAAAACCCCGATTTCGTGGCCGGTGGCACCGGGGGCGTGGCGACCGCCGATTTCCGCGAAAGCCCGAACGGTTTGTTCACCAGCCCGCCCGCCTGTTACATGCACCGTCAGGCCAGCTTTATCCCGACCTTCTTCCCCGACGGCACCGTGATTGGTGAAGATGCGGATTTCTTTTACTTCCCGGCACCGGCGGATGGCCGTCTGGGCCAGCCCGTTCTGGGCGGCGGCACCGTGTTCAGCGTGATGTCGGACAACCCGGCGGCTGCGGCGTTTATTGAATTTCTGAAAACCCCCGCCGCGCATGAAATCTGGATGAGCCAGACCGGTTTCCTGACGCCCCACACCGGCACCAATCCCGACGCATACGGCGATGACACGCTGAAACGGATGGGGCAGATTCTGCTGGATTCGACCGTGTTCCGGTTCGACGGGTCGGATCTGATGCCGGGCGCGATTGGCGCGGGCGCGTTCTGGACCGGGATGGTGGATTTCGTCGGCGGGCAGTCGGCGCAACAGGTCGCGGACCGGATCCAGGCCACCTGGGCATCGCTGAACTAAGGCCCGGGCGCGGCGGTATCCCCGCCGCGTCTGCGTGATACCGGGGGATCGGATATGGAATTGATGTGGCTGGCGGTCAGCACCATTGCGATTGGTGTCTTTGGCTGCGTGGCGTGGTTCTGGGGGTCAAACTGGCTTCTGGACCGCATCTTTCCGCCGCGCGGCGTCCATGCGGGCGACAATATCCGCCGCGCGGGTCAGATCCGGCCATGGCTGTTTTTGGGGCCTGCGCTGATCTTTCTGACCATGTATCTGGTCTATCCGGTGTTTTACAGCCTGTGGCAGTCGCTGCACAATGCCAGCGGCACCCGCTTTGTGGGCTTGGCGAATTACAACTGGCTGATGGGCAATGACAAGTTTCAGGAATCCATGGTCAACAACCTGCTGTGGTTGCTGGTCGTTCCGGCCATGTCCACGCTGTTCGGTCTGTTGGCCGCGCAACTGACCGACCGCATCCGTTGGGGCAATATCGGCAAATCGCTGATCTTTATGCCGATGGCGATTTCGTTTGTCGGCGCGGGTGTGATCTGGAAATTTATCTATGAATACCGCGCGGCGGGCGAAAAACAGATCGGGTTGCTGAATTATATCGTCACCAGCTTCGGGGCCGAGCCGCAAATCTGGCTGACCCTGCCCTTTTGGAACAGCTTTTTCCTGATGGCGGTGCTGATCTGGATTCAGACCGGGTTCGCCATGGTCATTCTGTCGGCGGCCCTGCGCGGCATCCCCGAAGAAACGATCGAGGCCGCGATTCTGGACGGCGCCTCCCCCATGCAGGTGTTTTTCAAAATCAAAGTGCCGCAGATCATGGGGACCATCGCTGTTGTCTGGACCACGATCACCATTGTCGTGCTGAAGGTGTTTGACATCGTGTTCGTGATGACCAACGGCCAATGGGGAACGCAGGTTCTGGCCAATCTGATGTATGACTGGATGTTCCGCGGTACGCCCGATTATGGGCGCGGATCGGCCATTGCCATTGTCCTGATGATTCTGGTCACGCCGATCATGGTCTGGAACATCTGGAACGCCCATAAGGAGAGCCGCTGATGCAGGGCATGGCCGGTCAGAAATCATCGCTGGCTTGGGCGGTCAACATCGCGGCCTTTGTGCTGGTGTTGCTGTGGACGATCCCGACGCTGGGGCTGTTTGTGTCGTCATTCCGGGACCGGGATCAGATTTCGACATCGGGATGGTGGCAGTCGTTTTCGGCGTCCGAACAGACCGGCTTTGTCCGGTCTGGCACCGCATCCGATCAGGTGCAGGACGGCGCGGATTATGTCATATCTGGCACCGTGGTGGCACCGGGGCAAACGCTGGTTGCATGGGGGACGGGCGCGCGTGAACCCGCCGCCCATCAGCCGGGCGATACCGTGACCCTGCCCAGCGGGGCGGCGCTGACCGTGGCTGATGACGGCAGCTATCGCATGGTGTCGCCAACCCCGTTTACCATGACGCGCGGCGACCGTATTTTCACCACAACCGCCACGCCCGCCAAGTTTACGACCGGCAATTATCAGCGCGTCTTAACCGCCGAAGGGCTGGGCCGCGCCTTTATGAACACCATGACGGTGACGATCCCGGCCACGATTATTCCGATCCTGATTGCCGCCTTCGCCGCCTATGCCCTGGCATGGATGGAGTTTCCGGGCCGCGCCCTGCTGACCGCCGCTGTGGTCGGGTTGTTGGTGGTGCCGTTGCAGGTGGCGCTGATCCCTCTGCTGCGGCTGCACAACGATCTGGGCATCGGCAAGGGGTATCTGGGCATCTGGCTGGCGCATACCGGGTTCGGCCTGCCGCTGGCGGTGTATCTGTTGCGCAATTACATGGTCGGCCTGCCGCGTGAGATCATCGAATCCGCCCGCGTCGATGGCGCGACCGAGTTTCAGATTTTCCGCCGTATCATTCTGCCGCTGTCCTTTCCCGCGCTTGCGTCATTCGCGATTTTCCAATTCCTCTGGGTCTGGAACGATCTGCTGGTCGCCACCGTGTTTTTGGGCAACAGCAGTGACCAATTGGTGATGACGGGGCTGTTGCGCGAACTGATGGGGTCGCGCGGCGGCGAATGGGAATTGCTGGCGACCAGTGCCTTTATCTCGATCGCGGTTCCTCTGGCCGTGTTCTTTGCCATGCAGAAATATCTGGTTCGCGGCCTGTTGGCCGGCTCCGTGAAAGGTGGATGATGAACGATATGAACAATGATTGGTGGAAAGGCGGGGTCATTTATCAGATCTATCCCCGCAGTTACCAAGACAGCACCGGCACCGGCACCGGCGATCTGGCAGGGATCACCCGGCGGCTGGATCACATCGCGTCGCTGGGCGTGGATGCGGTCTGGATTTCGCCGTTCTTTACCAGCCCGATGAAGGATTTCGGCTATGATGTCAGCGATTATCGCGGCATTGATCCGATGTTCGGGACGATGGATGATTTCGACGCTCTGATCGCGCGCGCGCATGAATTGGGGCTGAAGATCATGATTGATCTGGTCATGTCGCACACATCCGATCAGCACGACTGGTTCCGCGAAAGCCGCGCCAGCCGCGACAATCCGCGCGCCGATTGGTATGTCTGGGCCGATCCGAAACCGGACGGGACGCCGCCAAACAACTGGCTGTCGATCTTTGGCGGGTCGGCATGGCAATGGGATGCGCGGCGCGAACAGTATTATCTGCACAATTTCCTGACCAGCCAGCCCGATCTGAATTTCCACAACACCGATGTGCAGGACGCGCTGATCGACATGGCGCGGTTCTGGATGACGCGCGGCGTGGACGGGTTCCGGTTGGATACGATCAATTTCTACATGCATGACGCGCAATTGCGCGACAACCCGCCGCTGGCACCGGAATTGCGCAAAACCGACACCGCGCCCGCCGTGAACCCCTATAACCACCAAAGCCACAAATACGACAAATCCCAGCCGGAAAATCTGGAGTTTCTGGAACGGTTCCGCGCGGCCTTGGACGAATACGGCGCGGCGGTTGTGGGCGAATTGGGCGACAGCGAACGCGCATGGGAATTGTTGCAGGACTACACCGGCGTTCCGGGGCGGGTGCAGATGTCCTATGTGTTTGATTTCCTGTCGGGCGATGATCTGCGCGCGGAACGTGTGGTGCAGGTGTTTGATGATATGCACCGTCTGGCCCCCGATGCGTGGCCGTGCTGGGCCTATTCCAACCACGATGTTGTGCGCCATATCAGCCGCTGGAATCTGTCAGACGCTGCCGCGCGCGCCTATATCACGCTGCTGGTGGCGATGCGCGGGTCGATTTGTATCTATCAGGGCGAGGAGCTGGGCCTGCCCGAAGCCGAGCTGAGCTTTGACGACCTGCGCGATCCCTATGGGATTGAGTTCTGGCCCGAATTTAAGGGCCGTGACGGCTGCCGCACGCCGATGGTGTGGGATCAGACCGAACATGGCGGGTTCAGCACCGCAAAACCGTGGTTGCCGGTGCCGGACGCGCATCGGACCCGCGCGGTGTCGGTGCAGGACGATGACCCGGAATCGCTGCTGAACCATTACCGCGCCACCTTGGTGCTGCGGCGGACCCATTCGGCGCTGCGTCTGGGGGCCATGTCGGATCTGCGCGCGGATGGGCCGGTTCTGACCTTCCGCCGTCATGACGATCACGAAGACCTGCTGATCCGCGCCAATCTGTCGGGCGATCCGGCGGGTGATCTGGCCCCGTGGCAGGTGCAGATCACCCCCCAAGGGGGTGCCAATGGCTGACATGACGCTGACCGATATCGCCAAATCCTATGGCGATGTGAATGTTCTGCAAAACATCAATCTGGATATCAAATCCGGCGAATTCATCGTGTTCGTCGGCCCGTCCGGCTGCGGGAAATCCACATTGCTGCGCATGATTGCAGGGCTGGAACAGATCAGCGGCGGCACCTTTACCATTGACGGCGTACGGATGAACGACATCCCCCCCAGTCAGCGCGGCATCGCCATGGTGTTTCAATCCTATGCGCTGTATCCGCATATGACGGTGCGCGACAACATGGCCTTTGCGCTGAAAATCGCCGGGAAATCCGCGGCCGAGATCAAGGCCGCGACCGACCGCGCCGGGCAGATGCTGCAACTGACGCCCTATCTGGACCGTCTGCCCAAGGCGTTGTCAGGCGGGCAGCGTCAGCGGGTCGCGATTGGCCGCGCGATTGTGCGCGACCCCAAGGTCTATTTGTTCGACGAACCGCTGTCCAATCTGGACGCTGCGCTGCGGGTGGCGACGCGCATCGAGATCGCCCAGCTAAAGGCGTCGATGCCGGACCGCACGATGATCTATGTCACCCATGACCAGACCGAGGCGATGACGCTGGCCGACCGCATCGTCGTGCTGGCGGGGGGTGGGATTGCGCAGGTGGGCGCTCCGCTGGAACTCTATGAACGGCCCGTCAACGAATTTGTTGCGCAATTCATCGGCAGCCCGGCGATGAACCTGTTGCCCGGCAAGATCACGGGCAAGGGCACCGGCACGGGCGCGATGACCACGGTAACGCTGGATGGCGGGCTGACCGCTCAGGTCGCGATCCCGACCGATGCGGGCGATATGGGCAAAGCCGTGAATCTGGGCGTCCGCCCCGAAGACATGCGTAAAACCGACGGTCCCGCGCTTTTTGAGGGCGTGGTTGACCTGACCGAAGCCTTGGGCGAAGTCACCCTGCATTATTTCGGCACCGGCAGCGGGAAAACCCCGATTGTCGCGAAATTGCCGGGGATTCACACCGGCCAGAATGGGCAAATGCTGCGCCTGACCGCCGATCCGGCGGCGCTGCATCTGTTCCATAACGGCCAGTCGATGCTGTATCGCGACGGTGTGGACCTGCCCCCCTATCACCCGCGTGGGACGGATGCCGCCCCCGCGACGCCCGCTGATCCCATCGACAGCGGTGTTATCCTGCCCGGCGGCCCGGTTCGCTGATGGCGGGCGGGGGCGCGGTAAGGAGGGTGCTGCGCCCCCGATCATTTAACGGTTCTGGAGGATAGAGCCGGGGGCCAGCCCCCCAGCCTGCCCCACGGGGGCGGGCGTTCGACGGGAAAGGCCGGGGGCCAGCCCCCGGACCCCCGGGATATTTGGACCAAGATGAAAGGGCGGGCGCGTTAGTTCTGTGGCGCTGTGGCCAAGGGGCGGCCTGCGGCGTGCCATTCTGACACGGCGTCGGGGAAGGTGAGCAATGTGGCGTAGCCCCAGCCCCTTGCGTGGCGAATCGCGGCGCGTCCATCGTCGCAATCGCCGGTGCAAAACAGCACGACGGCGGCGTCAGGGCGGCCTTGGGTGACGGCGGCCAGACCGTTGCGCAGGCGGAAATGCGCTTCATCCGTCAGGCCGGGATGGCCCGTATCCTCCAGCCACAGCGCGCCCGGAATGGTCAGATGCGGGGCCGCGCCGTCATTGGGGCGCGGCGACACATCCACAAACGGCACCCCCGCATCATAGAGCATCTGCGCCTGATCAAAGGTCAGGCCTTCCGCCCCGGCGGCGGTCGCCGCGGCGGACAGGATCACACAGGCACAGAATGCGCGCATTGTCTGCTTATGCCGCAATGTCCAAAAGGCGCCTGTCACACCAGCCGTTCCGCGTGCCAGAACACATGATCGGCCATGAATGTTTGGACGAAATAATAGCTGTGATCATAGCCCGGCTGCATGCGGAACTGCCCCGGCTGGCGGCGCGCCATCATGGCATGGGCCAGCGATTCCGGTTTCAGCAGATCCAGAAACTGATCGCTGCTGCCTTGGTCGATCAAGACGTCGCCCGGATAGCCGCGTTCGGTCATCAGGATGGTGGCGTCATGGGCGCGCCATGCGGCAGGGTCGTCGCCCAGATAGGCGGTCAGCTGTTTGCGCCCCCAATCGGATTCGGTCGGGTTCGCAATCGGCGCGAGTGCCGACACCGACCGGAAACGGTCCGGATGCGTCATCGCAATCGTCAGCGCGCCATGCCCCCCCATCGAATGGCCGGTGATGCCCATGGCCTCGGGGTCAATCGCAAAGTGATCCGCGACAAGGCTGGGCAATTCGTCCACGATGTAATCCCACATGCGGAAATGCGGTTTCCACGGATCCTGGGTCGCGTTGACGTAAAACCCCGCGCCCTTGCCCAGATCATAGGCATCGTCATCGGCCACATCATCGCCGCGCGGGCTGGTGTCGGGGAAAATGATGGCGATGCCCGCTTCGTCGCACCATTGCTGGGCGGCGGCCTTGGTCATGGCGTTTTCATGGGTGCAGGTCAGCCCCGACAGATACCACAGAACCGGCACCCGGCCATGCTGCGCCAGTTCGGGCAGATAAACGGCAAAGGTCATATCCGTGCCGGTCGCCTGCGATTTATGGGTGTAAACGCCCTGCGTCCCGCCAAAGCTGCGGTTTTCGCTGATGGTGTCGATGGTCATGGATCGGTTCCTGTTTTGCGGCTGGGTCCGCGCGCATGGAACCGCAGGCCGCCCGCTGGGGCAAGGGGGAACGCGCCGATCTGCCACGAAAGGGGGCATAAGGCGGCGATGCTGTTTGGTCACAGGAACCCAAGTTTGCCGGGTTCCGAACCGCCGCCGTGTCTGGTTGGCCAAGTGGTGCCGTGCAAAAGGCGCGACCAAGCGCGCGGCGGATCATGGCTGGCGTGATCATCGGCAGGTTTTGACGGTTCGGGCGAACGCCAGACTCAAAGCGTGCAAAGACCCTGACGAACCGCTGATTCGTCCGGCGCGCGCGTCGATGTCTGCACGGTGATTGCGCCGCTGTGACGCCCGCGCAGTCGTATCCACGCCACAAACATCCCGGCCTTGTCAGGTGGGCAGATCGTCGAATGGCGGCTCTGTTGGCTCATCCGCGCGGGTTCAGAGAACTCCAAACGCCCTGCGGCATTGATCCGCCTTTCGGTGCAGATCGTCAGGGAAACCGTTGTGGCACAGGGGTTGGGTGCGTCGATCACGCACCGCCACAGCATCGCGCGATTAAATCGCGCGCCATTCACACAGCGTCAAACCGGGCGAGACTTACGCCCAAGATCATGCAGATCAGGGTCACTCATCCCAACAGACAGCGCCATCTGCGGCGCATACGGCACCATCCACCAAAGCGAACGCACCGACATCCCGCGAAAAAGAGCATGGTTGCGCTGAAACAGCGTATCCGCAGTCGGATCAACCGCAGAAACGCCTCGGCGCTGTTGAGGTCGGCACGGCGGTTCCGTTGATTCAGCCGAGTGGTGTCCAGCACGCCCATCCGCCTTTCGGTGCGACCCGCCGGGGAAACCGTTGTGGCACAGGGGTTGGGTGCGGCGATCACGCACCGCCGCCGAATCGCGCGCCATCCGCCCCAATACCCAAAGGGAAACCCATCCAACAACAAAGGCAATGATGGCGGGGGCCGATCCTGAACACACCCCCACCCACCAACAGCGGACGGCCCCGATCACCGGCGCCGCCCTGCCGCGCCCTGTCACGTCAGATCATCAACGCTGGTGATGACGCGACCCAGAAGGCCATAATCCAGTGCCTCTTGCGTGTTCAGCCAGAAATCGCGCTGCGTGTCGGCTTCGATCCGGTCCAGCGTCTGACCCGTCGCGTCGGCAAAGATCTGGTTCAGGCGGTCGCGCATCTGGCGCACCTGTTCGGCCTGAATCATCATATCCGACGATGTGCCGCCGATGCCGCCCGACGGCTGGTGGATCAGGAACCGCGTATTCGGCAGACAGAACCGGTTTTCACGTTCCGCCCCCACAAAGATCAGCGCGCCGGCCGACGCCACCCAGCCCGACCCGATCGTGCGCACCGTGGGGCGAATGAATTTGATCACGTCATGGATCATATCGCCCGATTCGACGTGACCGCCCGGCGACGAAATCAGCATATTGATCGGCGCGTCGCTTTCCTGCGCCAGAGCCAGAAGATGCGCAACCGTGCGCTGCGCCAGTTTGTCATTGATCGGCCCCGCCACGATCACCGTGCGGGATTTGAAATACAATTTGCCGATATTATCCGTCTGGGGCAGGCCAAGGCCGCCATCTGCATCGCCAGCCTGTGGGCGGTCGTTCTGTTCGTCGTCGTCTTCGTCCAGCCAGTATTGGCGCATCGGCCCGATCCTTTCGTAATGTGACGGCGGGACCAGTGGCCCCGCCGTCCTTTTACCTAAGCAGGGTTTAAGGATCAGTAAAGAACGACCGAACGAATCGATTCGCCTGCATGCATCAGATCAAAGCCTTTGTTGATCTCGTCCAGCGTCAGGGTGTGGGTGATCATCGGGTCGATTTCGATTTTGCCCTCCATATACCAATCGACGATTTTCGGCACATCGGTGCGCCCCCGCGCGCCCCCAAAGGCGCTGCCTTTCCACACGCGGCCCGTGACCAGCTGGAACGGGCGGGTGCTGATCTCCGCACCGGCAGGTGCCACGCCGATCACGATGGACTGACCCCAGCCGCGATGCGTGCATTCCAGTGCCTGACGCATCAC
Source organism: Paracoccus sp. (in: a-proteobacteria) (assembly GCF_030538495.1). Classification (GTDB taxonomy): domain Bacteria; phylum Pseudomonadota; class Alphaproteobacteria; order Rhodobacterales; family Rhodobacteraceae; genus Paracoccus. Next base: position 144,212 of record NZ_JAUNTW010000005.1, on the reverse strand, counting down.
ATTGACGTTGCCGGTGCAGTCGAATGAATAATCCGCGCCGCCGATCTGATCGAAGGGGGTTTTCGTCAGATTGACGATTTCCTGAACCACATTGTCGCAATCTTTGGGATTGATGAAATGCGTCATGCCGAACCGTTCGGCCATGTCCTTTTTCGCGGGATTCAGGTCCACGCCGATGATCATATCCGCGCCCGCCAGACGCAGGCCCTGAATGACGTTCAGGCCGATGCCGCCCAGACCGAACACCACGGCCTTGGCCCCGATATGCACCTTGGCGGTGTAAATCACGGCGCCAATCCCGGTCGTCACGCCGCAACCGATGTAACAGATTTTATCGAACGGCGCGTCCTCGCGCACCTTGGCGACGGCAATTTCGGGCAGCACGGTGTAATTGGAAAAGGTCGAACAGCCCATGTAATGATGGATCGGGGTGCCGTCCAACATGCTGAACCGCGTGGTCCCGTCCGGCATCAGCCCCTGCCCCTGCGTGCCGCGGATCGCGTGGCACATATTGGTTTTGCCCGACAGACAGGACGCGCATTGGCGACATTCCGGGGTATAAAGCGGGATGACATGATCGCCCGGTTTCACGCTGGTGACACCGGGGCCGACCTCGACCACGACGCCCGCGCCTTCATGGCCCAGAATGGACGGAAACAGCCCTTCAGGATCGGCGCCCGACAGGGTGAATTCGTCGGTGTGGCAAATGCCGGTGGCCTTGATTTCAACCAGAACTTCGCCGGCTTTGGGGCCTTCCAGATTGACCTCCATCACTTCCAGCGGTTTTCCGGCCTCGATTGCGACGGCTGCGCGGGTTCTCATATGGTGTTCTCCTCCGGGATGTCTGGGCCATGGTGCCAGAAGGGGCCGAGGTCTGGCAATATGGGTTTTGCGGGGGCCACCACGGTTCGCACCCGTTCGCAGGGAAGGCGGGGATGGCATCGCTCGCGCTATGGGGCGACCATGCGATCAGGAACAAAGATGCGGCCATGTCTGATGGGGACGAGCATGCGGCGCGCTATCTTCGTGTTTTGGTGGCTGTGGTGATGGGTGCGGAATTGGAACGGTCGGATCGTGGAATGGCATCCGTCCAGATCAGGCAATCGTCGCACCAGACCCGATGAACCGCCGCACGGCGGACGGCTTTGGATATGTGCGAACAGCGCGGACAGATGGTTGTGCTTAGAGGGGCGTTTTGGTGGATACGCAGGGGATAATGTCGCACATATGGCCCGACGCCGCGTGCATATCAGCCGATATGCGGGGGTCGGCATCGCGCCTGGACGGAGCCGCACCGGGGGCCGTTGAGGCGGATGCGTGCGGGGTCATGCCCGCATGGGTCGGCGTCACGCCGCAAGGGGCCGATGCGCAGCGGCCCGGTTGATCGCGGTGTTTGCTGCGGGGATTGTGGGTGCGGCCATCGGGATCACGCGTTCAACGGGGCAAGGTTTGGGGGCTGAAGGCGGGGCAGGCGCATGCGCCACCGGGACGCGGATAGGCGACATGCGGAACGACCGTGCCCGTCGGGTGAACGCCAGCGGGGGGTATGCAGGCCGTCCTGTCCGTGGAAACGGACGCAGCGCACCGCTATGCGAACAAAGGGCATGGAACGCAGGTCGTGCGCGTTACCGCGGCCCTCTAGGCAGGCTGCGCGGGAATACCTGCTGAAACCGCAACCCAAAGCCGCCCATACAGCCGCGCGGGGATGCGGATAAAGGACATCACCGGGACGGACATCACCGGCGCGTCAATGCGATGCGGGTGGGTCCACCCGATCCACCCCGCGCAACCCGGCATGGATGAACACCAAAGCGGCGCAGGAATAGAGGCCATCCAAACACGCGGCGCGGGCGACGGGCATCTGGAAAGGTTCGCGCCTGATGCCCAGATAACAGCCGTGCCGATAAACGTCGCGCCACATCACCCGCGCCCCGGATCATCAGCGTGGATCGACGCGATCCGGCAAGGTGCGCGTGAACCCAGCATTGCGACCGCCCAGCAGATGAACACCCAACCGGCGGGGCCAGACGCCCTGCCCGTCCAATCCGGCGCAGGACCAAGCGACATGGCGCAATGGCGAGGATCAACGCGATCCGGCGAAGTCCACGCCGCCCCCATCCACGCGCGCCATCACCGCCGCGCGCACCCCGTCACGATGCCCGTTTCACGATGCCGGGGTGGACGACACGCCCACCTTGGCCGGGCGCAACAGCCGGTCATGCAGCATAAAGCCGTTATCCATCACCTGAATGATGTCGCCCGCGCGGGTGGCGGGGACGGGGGCCTCGAACATGGCTTCGTGGATGGTGGGGTCGAAGCGATCACCCAATTCGGGACGAATCACCACAATGCCGTGTTTGGCAAAGACGTTGGACAATTCGCGCAGGGTCAGCTCCACCCCTTCGACAAAGGCCGCGCCCTGTTCGCCCTCGGGCGCCGCGTCCAAGGCGCGGCTCAGCGCGTCATGCACCGGCAACAGATCGCGCGCCAAACGGGTGCCGCCATATTGTTCGGCGTCGCGGCGTTCTTTGTCGGCGCGTTTGCGGGCGTTTTCGGCATCGGCCAGGGCGCGCAGGAATTTATCGCGGAATTCATCGCGTTCGGCGGTCAGTTGCGCAATGTCATCGCCAAGATCGGCCAGCGGGTCATCCAGAAAATCGTTCTGCGGTTCGTTGTTCTGATCGCTCATCTTCACTTATCCTTTCCGGCCGGACAGCACCCGACCGACCAGCTGCGCGGTGTAATCGACAATCGGCACGATCCGGCCATAATTTAACCGGGTCGGACCAATCACGCCCACAGCGCCTACTATCTTACGGTCGGCATTCATATAGGGGGAAACGATCAAAGCGGAACCCGAAAGCGAAAAAAGCGTGTTTTCGGACCCGATAAAAATGCGCACGCCCTCGCCCTGTTCGGTCAGTTCCAGAAATTCCACGATGTCGCGCTTGCGTTCCAGATCGTCAAACAGCACGCGGATGCGGTCCAGATCGGCGGCTTCGCTGTCCAAGAGATTGGCGCGTCCGCGCACGATCAGGCGGGGGTCATGGCTTTCATTGCCCCAGACCGCCAGCCCCGATTGCACCAGTTCGGCGGCCAGCACATCCAGTTCCTGACGCCTGCGGGCAATTTCAACGCTGATATGGCTGACCAGTTCGGCCAGCGTCCGCCCCGATGCCATGGCGTTCAGGAAATTCCCGGCCTCGCGCATGGATGACGGGGTTTGGCCGGGGGGCGGGGTGAAAATGCGGTTTTCCACATGCCCATCGGCAAAGACCAACACGACAAGCGCGCGATCCGGCCCCAGACTGACAAATTCGATATGGCGCACCGGGGCCTGATGTTTGGGCATCAGCACCAGCGACGCGCCCCGCGTGATCGATGACAGCGCCGTGCTGACACGGTCCAGCAGCACCCCGGTTTCGGGATCGTCATTGCCCAGCGTCTGATCAATGGCCGCGCGGTCGGTGGGGGCCACGGGGTCCACCTCTAACATGCCATCGACGAACAGGCGCAGTCCCTGTTGCGACGGCAGCCGTCCCGCCGACACATGCGGGCTGTCCAACAGCCCCATCAGTTCCAGATCCTGCATGACATTGCGGATCGTCGCGGCGCTCAGCTTTTCCGACAGCGCGCGGGTCAGCGTGCGCGACCCCACGGGTTCGCCCGTCTGCAAATAGGTTTCGACGACGCGGCGAAACACCTCGCGCGAGCGGTCGTTTAATTCGTTTAACAGTGTTTCCTGGCTCATCGCCGTCCTTAGGGTTGCGCGGGGTGCCGGTCGGGCGGTATCTGGGCGGTATTCATTAGAAAAGGACGACGTAATGCGCCCCTCTGGCCGGACCTTAGCCCAAATGCGCCCGATTTCAATTGAAACCGGGGTGATGCGTCACGCCGAAGGATCGTGCCTGATCCGCGTGGGCGATACGCATGTGCTGTGCACCGCATCCATCGAAGACACCGCCCCCCGTTTCCTGAAAGGCACCGGCAAGGGTTGGGTCACCGCCGAATACGGCATGTTGCCCCGCGCCACCCACAGCCGCAACCGGCGCGAGGCCGCAGCCGGCAAACAATCGGGCCGCACGCAGGAAATCCAGCGGCTGATCGGGCGCAGCCTGCGCGCGGGCGTTGATCTGCTGGCCTTGGGCGAACGTCAGATCGTGATTGACTGCGATGTGATGCAGGCCGATGGCGGCACGCGCTGCGCGTCCATCACCGGCGGGTGGGTCGCGCTGCGTCTGGCGGTGAATAAATTGCTGAAAACCGGCGCGCTGACCAGCGATCCGATTCTGGATCACGTCGCCGCTGTCAGCTGCGGCATCTATGCGGGCCAGCCCGTTCTGGATCTGGACTATGCCGAAGACAGCGAGGCTGGCACCGACGGTAATTTCGTGATGACCGGCGCGGGCCGCATGATCGAGGTGCAGATGTCGGCCGAAGGCGCAGCCTTTTCCCGCGACGAAATGACCCGCCTGCTGGATTTGGCGGGCGACGGCATGGCCGAACTGGTCGCCGCCCAAAAGGCCGCCGTGGCATGAGGGCGTTTCGCGAAAAACGGCTGATCTTTGCGACCCATAACGCCGGTAAGCTGGCGGAAATGCGCGCGCTGCTGGCGCCTTATGGCGTCGACGTTGTCGGCGCCGCCGAAATGGGTCTGGCCGAACCCGTTGAAACCGAAGACAACTTCATCGGCAACGCCCGGATCAAGGCGCGCGCCGCCGTGGACGCCACCGGCCTACCCGCTTTGTCCGACGACAGCGGCATCAGCGTGGATGCCTTGGGTGGCGCGCCGGGCGTTTACACCGCCGATTGGGCGGAAACCCCGCAGGGCCGCGATTTCCCCATGGCCATGCGTCGGACGTGGGACGAATTGCAGGCGATCAATGCCCCCGAACCCCGCACGGCGCAGTTCAACTGCACCCTGTGCCTGATGTGGCCCGATGGTCATGACGAAGTGTTTCAGGGCGTCCTGCCCGGCCGCGTCGTCTGGCCGATGCGCGGGGTGCAGGGGCATGGCTATGACCCGATTTTTGTTCCCGACGGCCACGACCAAACGCTGGGCGAAATGACGGCGGATGAAAAAAACCGCCTCAGCCACCGGGCGCGGGCCGTGGATGCGATGATCGGGGGGTGCTTTGCGTAAAATCTCGACCGGATCGCCGTTTGAAGCCGCACTGGGTTACAGCCGCGCCGTGGTCAAGGGGGATTGGTGTTTCGTATCCGGGACAACCGGATATGATTACGCCACCATGACCATGCCCGACAGCGCCGCCGATCAGGCCCGCAACGCCTTTGCCACCATCGACGCCACGCTGCGTCAGGCAGGCTTTGCCATGTCGGATGTGGTGCGGGTGGAATACATCATCACCGATGCGGCACTGGTCGATCAGATCACCCCGGTTCTGGGCGCGGTTCTGGGCGATATCCGCCCCGCCGCCACCATGATCGTGGCCGGTCTGATCCGCCCCGAAATGCAGATCGAAATACAGGTCACGGCCCTGCGATGAACGATGACTGGCGGCATGGCGGATTTGGGCTGTATGTGCATTGGCCGTTCTGCGCGTCGAAATGCCCCTATTGCGATTTCAACAGCCATGTCGTGGACCGGGTGGATCAATCCCGCTGGGCCGACGCTTTGGTGTCCGAAATCACCCGGCTGGCCGAACAGGTGCCAGAGCGCGTTCTGGGCAGCATCTTTTTCGGGGGCGGCACGCCGTCGCTGATGCTGCCCGAAACGGTGGATGCGGTGATCGCTGCGGCCCGCGCGGCATGGGGATTCGCCAATGACATCGAAATCACGCTGGAGGCCAACCCGACCAGCGTGGAAAAAACCCGCTTTCAGGGGTTTTCGGACGCGGGCGTCAACCGGCTGTCGATGGGGATTCAGGCGCTGAATGATGACGATCTGCGCCGTCTGGGCCGCCTTCATTCCGTGGCCGAGGCGCGCGCGGCCTTTGACGTGGCGCGCGGCGTGTTCCGGCGCGTCAGTTTCGATCTGATCTATGCCCGCCAAGGTCAGGACCGCGCGGCGTGGCGGGCCGAACTGCGTGAGGCTTTGGATATGGCGGTCGATCATCTGTCGCTGTATCAGCTGACCGTCGAACCCGGCACCGCATTCGGCGCGCGGGCGGCGGCGGGGACGCTGCGCGATCTGCCCGATGATGACCAATCCGCCGATATGTATGCCGACACGCAGGACATCTGCGCCGCCGCCGGGATGCTGGGATACGAAATTTCAAACCACGCCCCCCCGGGTTCCGAAAGCCGGCACAATCTGGTCTATTGGCGGCAAGGCGATTGGGCGGCGGTTGGTCCCGGCGCGCATGGGCGGCTGACCTTGCCCACGGGCCGCGTCGCCACGGAATCGCACCGCGCGCCGGGGGCGTGGCTGGATGCGGTCGAACGGCTGGGCAGCGGCGAATCCTTGCGCGATCCGGTGCCGCTGGACGAACAGGCGACCGAATATCTGCTGATGTCCCTGCGTCTGGCCGAAGGGCTGGATAAGGCGCGGTTCGCCCGTCTCGCCGGTCAGCCGCTGGATGCGGGCCGCATTGTGCATCTGGTCGAATTGGGGCTGGTCAGCGACAGCGCCGACCGCCTGCGCGCCACCGATGCCGGGCGTCCGCTGCTGAACGCCATCCTGCGCGACTTGGCGATCTGATGCGGTGGCTGTGGCTGGTGATGGGCTGGGTCTGTGTCGGGCTGGCCGTGATCGGGGCCGTCCTGCCCGTCATGCCGACGGTGCCGTTTTTGCTGGCCGCGGTCTGGGCCTTTGGCAAATCATCGCCGCGTCTGCGGATGCGGATTTTGCGCCACCCCCATTTTGGCCCGCCGATCCGCCGCTGGAAACGCCATGGCGTGATCAGCCGCGTGGCCAAAATCTGGGCCGTCACCGCCATGACCGGCGGGGTGGCGCTGACCGCGTGGCTGGGCGTGCCGGTCTGGGCGGTTGCGATTCAGGCAACGGTCTGTCTGACGGTCGCCGCCTATCTGGTGACGCGGCCCGAAGGGTGACGCCTCAGGTCGTGCCAAAGATAAACCGCGCCATCGGCAGGCAGGCAGCGGCGCGGGCGCGGGCGGGTTCGCCGATGATGTCGGAAATAATGACCAAGGGCCGGGGCAGCGGCATCCGTTCCGGGTGGTCATAGGCCGCAAAATCCAGATGCGCCGCCAGATCGGCGATAACACGGCTGGGCAGATTGCCGCCCAGAACCAGTTGTTCAGGGTTGATCAACTGCACCAGAGCCGCCAGCCCCGGCGACAGCGCGGCGGCGCGGCTGCGGATCCACTCGGCCAGCTCTGGGTCGCCGGCGGCATGGCGCGCGGCGATCGCATCCAGCGTCAGATCACTGACCGGCACCCCCAGAAACGCCGCCAAATCCGGCAGCGACGGGCGCGGCCCGGTATCGGGGGCCAAAGCGCCGATATTCCCCGCCATGTTGAACCCGCCGATAAAGGCCCGGTCGCGGTCAAAGACCTGCCCGCCGATGCCATCCACCATCGACAACTGAAACGACACCCGCCCCGCCCCCTGCGGCGTCAGCGCGTGATGCAACAGATCGGCGCGGCTGGACGCGGTGACGCAGGCGTCAGGCCGCGCCTGACGCAGCGCGGCGATCAGATCGGCAAAGGGGATATGGCTCTGGCGCGGGGTGATTTCGCAGATCGTGCCGTGGCGATCCAACAGCCCCGGCACCGCCAGCCCGACATCGCCCGCCCCGCCCGTCGCGCGCACGGCATCGGCCAGCAGGTCCAGAACCGCCGGGATGATCTGCGCGGGTTCGGGCGTGTCGCAGGGCGCGCTGTTCCAGACGGGTTCCCCCGCCAGATCGCAGACCGCGACATAGAGCCCCCGCGTGGACAGGCTGATCCCGGTCAGCCCCATGGCCGCCGCGCGCAGGGTGATTCGGATCATCGGCTGGCCCATGCCGTTGGGCTGTTCGCGTTCTTCGTTGACCAGCCCGGCATCGGCCAGTTTCTTCAGCGCCTTGGACACGGTGGGTTTCGACAGCCCGGTCTGCGCCGCGATTTCGACCCGCGACAGCCCGCTAAGGTTGCGGATGACATGGAAAATCTGACGTTCCGCCGCGCTGAGCGGCAGCGCGTTCAGGCTGCCCGCGCCAAGGACTGCGCCGGGTGTCGTTACCCCCATGTCATCCATATTTCTGCCGCCCGTCATAAAATCGTTGCACTAAGTTTCTATGAGAAACTTACTAAGTTACCAAAGGAAACTTACGGGGGACGGGATGGCCTTTTTGGCGGCGGACAACATCGGGATGCGCTTTGACGCGTTCGAGGCGCTGAAAGGCGTCACATTGCAGGCCGAACGGGGCGAGTTTGTGACCCTGCTGGGGCCATCGGGATGCGGCAAAACCACGTTGCTGAACATCATTGCCGGGTTTTTGACCCCCACGCGCGGGCGGCTGACCGTGGATGGGCGCGACGTGACCCATACCCCGCCCGAACGGCGCGACAGTGCGATGTGTTTTCAATCCTATGCCCTGTTTCCGCATCTGACCGTGCGCGACAATGTGGCCTTTGGCCCGCGTCAGCGCCGGGTTTCGGCGGATGAAACCGACCGCCGCGTCGATGCGCTGATCCAGCAGATCGGCTTGGCCGCGCATCAGGACAAACGCCCGAACGCCCTGTCGGGGGGGCAGCAACAGCGGGTCGCCTTGGCCCGCGCCTTGGCCGTTGCGCCGGGGCTGGTGCTGTTTGACGAACCCCTGTCCAATCTGGATGCCAAGCTGCGCGATCAGGTGCGCACCGAAATCCGCAGCCTGCAACAAAAGGTCGGCTTTACCGCGATTTACGTCACCCATGACCAGGCCGAGGCCCTGGCCATGTCCGACCGCATCCTGTTGCTGAACAACGGCGTTATTGAACAAGAGGGCGCGCCCCGCGACATCTATTTCAGCCCGCGCACCCGGTTCGTCGCGGATTTCATCGGTGCGGCGAACCTGCACAGCGGCATTGCGCGGGGCGGGGTTCTGGATACTCCGTTCGGCGCGCTGCGTCCGGCGACCTTGCCCGCCGACGGGCCGGTGACGCTGTGCTGGCGGCCGGAAATGGCGCGGGTCGGGCTGGCGGGCGATGCCAACAATCTGCGCGGTCAGATCGCGTCGCTGGCGTTTCAGGGGGCCTATACCGATGTGTTCGTCACCGCGGGCGGTGAGACGCTGCGCCTGCAATTGCCCGGCGCGTTTGGCGCAGAGCCGGGCGATCCGGTGGCCTTCAGCGTGGCCCCGGACGCGATAACGGGGGTCAGGGACGCGGCATGAAACGGGTCTTGCCTTATCTGCTGTTGCTGCCCGGTCTGGGGCTGGTGATGTTGTTCATGGTGTCGGTCCTGTATCGCGCCTTTGCCCAATCCTTCGGGCTGTATAATTTCGGCGGCGAGGACGCGTTTTCGCTGCATCACTGGCAAGAGATGCTGGCCCGCCCCCGGTTCTGGCGCGCGTTCTGGTATTCCAGTTATATCGCCACGACCTCGGCGCTGTTGTCGGTGGCTTTGGCCTATCCGCTGGCCCTGTGGATGCGCAAACCGTTTCGCGGGTCGATGCTGCTGTCGGCGCTGATTAAGGCACCGATGCTGGTTCCCGGTCTGGTCGCGGCGTTTTTGTTTGTGAACGTCATTTCCTATCACGGATTTCTGAACCAGATCATGATGGGGCTGGGCCTGTGGGACGCGCCGCGCCGGATGCAGAACGACGCCAGCGGTTACGGCGTGATTTTCCTGCAAGTGTGGAAAAACCTGCCCTTCGCGTTCTTGTTGCTGTCGGGCGCTGTGGCGTCGCTGCCGGACCCCGTGCTGAACGCGGCGCGCGATCTGGGTGCCGGCACATGGTCGCGGTTTCGCAAAGTCGTGGTGCCGATGACGGCGGGCGCGATGCAGGCATCGCTGATCCTGATCTTTATTGGTGCGGCGGGGGATTTCAGCTTTCAATCCGTCGCGGGTCCGGTGCGTCTGAATTCCATGGCCACGCTGATGACGCAGGTTCAGACGACCGACGCCGATTGGAACGGGGCTGCGGTGATTGCCGTGATGCTGATGGGGCTGGCGCTGTTTGGGTCGATCCTGCTGGCGATTGTCGTGCATGTCGCAAGCTGGCTGATGGGCGGCACCGCCCCCGCCACCATCCGCCGCCATCTGCGCCGCGCACGCACCATCCCGAACCAACCGAACGGAGGTCAGGCATGAACGCGCGTCTGTTAAACCGCATCCTGACCACGGCGCTGATCGTGGTGATGGTGCTGTGGCTGGCCGTCCCCTTTGCCATGGCGCTGCTGTGGTCGATGGTGGACCCGTCCACACCGTGGAGCTATCCCGACGTCTTGCCGCCGAAACTGTCCTTTGGCCGCTGGGAACAGATGTGGGCCACAACCAGCCTGCCCACGGCGCTGATCAACAGTTATTCGCTGGCACCCGCCGCCGGTCTGCTGACGCTGATCCTGGGGGCGCCGACGGCCTATGCCTTTGCGCGGCTGGATTTTCCGGGCAAATCGGTGGCGCAAATCCTGATGCTGACGCCTTTGGTCATGCCGGGATTTGTCGTGGCGATTTTCTTTTCGTCGATGCTGTTTTCGCTGGGGATTTTCGCGCGCTATCCGGCGATTTTGCTGGGGCATGTGGTGCTGTATCTGCCCTATGCGGTGCGGATTTTGACCGTATCGTTCAGCCAGATCCGCGCCGATGTGGAAAACGCCGCCCGCGATCTGGGCGCAGGCCCGCTGTCGGTGTTCCGCGTCGCGTGGTGGCCGGTTCTGAAACCCGGCATCATGGCCGCTTTCCTGATCGTGTTCATCCTGTCGCTGGAAGAATTTGCCCTGGCGTTCATCGTCGGATCGCCCGATTTCACCACGATCACGACGATTCTGTATTCCTATCTGGGTTATAACTTTATCCGTCCCAATGCGGCGGTTGTGGCCCTGATCCTTGTCGTTCCGAATGTCCTGCTGATGCTGGGGCTGGAGCGGCTGATGAAGTCCGTCAATCCCGCCAACGTATCCGGCAAGGGCTGACATCCATTGAAACAGGAGCGAAATATGCTGCGTAAGACCCTTATGACTGCCGCCTGTGCGCTGTCGCTGGCCCTGCCCGCCATGGCCGATGACCTGCTGTCGAAACCGTGGGATGAAATCGTCGCACAGGCCAAAGCCGAAGGCGAACTGACCTGGTATGTGTGGTATTTCCAGCCGGAATTCCGCCAGCAGGCCGAATTGTTCACCCAGGAAACCGGCATCAAAGTGACGATCCCGGATGTGGCCTCTAACACCGATGCGCTGAACAAAGTGCTGGCGGAATCGGGCCGTGAGCGCGGCGATGTGGACGTGATCGCACTGGGTGGTGGTCAGTTGCTGAATCTGGACGCCAGCCAGAATTTCTGGGGTCCGATCCTGCCCGCGCTGCCGGAATCCGATGCCGTGACCGACAAAGCCGAAGGCGCCGACAGCCAAGGTTACGCCGTGGCCTATTGGGGCAACCAGACCGGTTTCGCCTATGACAGCAACCGCGTGGACGTCGCCGATCTGCCGCAATCGCTGGCCGATCTGGAACAGTGGATGTCGGACAAACCCGGCACCTTTGGGTTCAACTATGAAAAAGGCGGTTCGGGTCCGTCCTTTATTCAGAACGTGACCCGCAATGTTCTGGGCATCACGCCCGAAAACCCCGGCACCGAAAAGAACCCCGACGCGACCGCCGCGTTCCAGTGGTTCAACGACCGCGCCGATCAATACATCCTGACCGCATCGAACGCCGACAGCCTGACCCGCCTGAACAGCGGCGAATTCCTGATCGTGCCGGCATGGGAAGACCACCTGTTTTCGCTGCAAAACAAAAACGAAGTCGGTTCGCACATTCATTTCTACATCCCCGGTCTGGGCATGAATGGCGGCGGCAATCTGGTGGCGATCCCGAAAAACGCCCCGCACAAAGCCGCGTCGCTGGTCTTTGTCGCATGGCTGACGGGTGCAGACACGCAGACGCGCTTTAACCAAACCTTTGGCACCGCGCCGCAAAACGTCAATGCGGACGACAGCAAAGCACTGGTTCCCGCCGAACAGCGCGTGAACCGCCGCGACTGGATCCTGCCGCCGGACAACACCGTCCTGATGCCGGAATTCATCAAAGAAGTCGTCGAATATTAATCCCAACCGGGCGCGCCGGATCATCGGCGCGCCCCCTTATTTTGGTGCGCCTATGACCCTGCCCTTTCCCGTTTCCGCCCCCGGTCACCTGATTGCCCATCGGGGCGTCATGTCGCGAGCGCCTGAAAACACGCTGGCCGCCTATGAATTGGCGATTGATCTGGGCTTTGACTGGATCGAAACCGATGTGCGCCTGACGCGCGACGATAAGCCGGTCATGATCCACGACCCGTTGGTGGATCGCACCACGAACGGCACCGGGCATGTCTGCCTGATGGATTTTGACGATCTGCGCGCCTTGGACGCCCGCGCGGGTCATGATGATTACGCCGGTGCGCAAATCGCGTCGCTGGATGAAACGCTGACCCTGTGCGTCACGCGCGATCTGGGCATGGTGCTGGAAATCAAACCGATCTGGGGCGATGACCACGACCACGGCCGCATCGTGGCTGAACGCATCGCCGCAATTGTCCCGCAGGATTTCGGGCGGCTGGTGGTGTCGTCCTTTTCGGTGCTGACGCTGGCGCAGCTCCGCGCCGATCTGCCGTGGCTGCCCTTGGTGCTGGCGACCGAATCCGTGCCGCGCGACCCGGCGCGGCTGATGGACGAACTGGGCGTTTGCGGCTTTCATATGAATTACGAACTGGGTCTGGCCCAAGGATTCGATCACGTCCTGCGCGCCGGAGCGCACACCGCATTCGCCACCATCAACACCCCCGACCCCGCGCGCGAATTGCTGAAACGCGGCGCGCATGGGATCATGACCGATATGGGGGATTTGCTGGGCTAAGGCTGCGGCTTGCGCGCAGTATCGGATTGGGGTCTGATGCGGACACGTCCCCCGTCGCAACAGGCCCCCTCATGCACGACCTTATCGCCCGCTGGCCCGGCAAAAGCGCCACAGACGGCATCGAACATCCCGCCATCTATCACATGCTGGATGTGGCGGCGGTCGCCGAACATCTGATTGCGACGCGGGGCTTTGACGCCCCCTTGCGTGATGCGATGGTGCTGTTGGTCGCGCTGCATGATCTGGGTAAGATCAGCGCGACATTCCGCGCGATGCTGCGCACAGGCGCGCGCCAGCCGCAGGGGCGGCATTGGGAAATCACCGAGATTCTGCTGACCCATCACGACGTGTTGCTGGCGTCGTTGGGCGGGCGTCGGCATCATCGCCTCGCCCTCTATGCCGCGACGGCGGGTCATCATGGCGGGCCACCCACGCGAACCGGCCATGACATCACCCGCAGTCTGGACACCACCGGGACCGACGCGATCACCGATGCGTGCGCGGTCATCACAGCCTTTCTGGGTCTGTGGCCGGATGCCAGCCTGAACGGCCTGACCGGCGCACAGGTCAACGCGCTGTCATGGTGGTTGCCGGGGCTGGTCGCCGCCGCCGATTGGGTGGGGTCAAACACCGCGTGGTTCCCGCCCGTGGCCCCCGACCATACCCCCCGCGATTATCTGGACCACGCGCGTGACAGGGCAGCCCATGCCGTGCGGATGGCGGGGCTGGATGCGGTCGCGTCCTCGGCTGCGGCGCTGTTTGATTTCACCCCCCGCCCGATGCAATCCGCCTGCGCCCGGATCGCGCTGCCCGACGGCCCGACACTGGCCATCATCGAAGACGAAACCGGCGCCGGCAAGACCGAGGCCGCCCTGATGCTGGCCCAACGCATGATGCAGGCGGGCAAAGGAACGGGGCTGTTCTTTGCCCTGCCCACAACGGCAACCGCCGATGCCATGTTTCGCCGCGCGCAATCGGTGGTGGGGCGCATGTTCACCGCCCCGCCCAGCCTGACGCTGGCCCATGGGCGCGCGGCGATGTCCACGGACTTTCGGGAACTGGTCGGGCGTGTGGGCGCGTCCGATGATCCGGTCTGTTCGGAATGGCTGGCCGATAACCGCCGCCGCGCGTTGCTGGCCACGGTCGGGGTCGGCACCGTGGATCAGGCGCTGCTGTCGGTGCTGCCGACGCGGTTTTCCACCCTGCGCCATTACGGCCTGTCATCGAAAATCCTGATCGTGGACGAGGTTCACGAACTGGGCGAACCCTATCTGGCGCAGGAACTGGCGCAATTGCTGCGCGCGCATCGCATGGCGGGCGGATCGGCGATTTTGCTGACCGCGACCCTGCCGATGGATCAGCGGGCGACGCTGGCGGCAAGTTACACCGACCGGGTGCCGGACAGCGCGGCCTATCCGGCGCTGACGATTGCGGGCGGGGACGCCATCACCGATCTGCCGCAGACGACCGGCCCGCGCGGCCCGGTGGCGGTGCGGCGTCTGGACAGTGCCGATGCCGCCCTTCAGGCGATCACCGACCACGCAGCCCAAGGCGCGGCCTGCGTCTGGGTACGCAACGCCGTGGATGATGCGATGGATGCCGTCACTGCGCTGCGCGCCGCCGGGGTGCCGGCCGATCTGCTGCACGCACGGTTCGCGCTGTGCGACCGCCTGCGGCACGAAGCGGATGCTCTGGCCCGGTTCGGCAAACACGGAACCGACCGTCAGGGGCGGGTTTTGGTGGCGACTCAGGTGGTCGAATCGTCTTTGGATCTGGATTTCGATGTGATGGTGTCGGATCTGGCACCAATGGCCGCGCTGATCCAACGGGCGGGGCGGCTGTGGCGGCATATGGACCTGCGCCCTGCGGATATGCGCCCGGTTTCCGCGCCGGTTCTGTCGGTCGTGGCCCCGGACCCGGCGGTGGTCGATAATGCCCAATGGCTGCACCGGGTTCTGGATCGCGGGGCGTGGGTCTATCCGGCGGATCTGCAATGGCGAACGGCGGATACGCTGTTCCGCACCGGGCAGATCGTCGCGCCGTCGGGCCTGCGCGCGTTGATCGAATCGGCGCATGGACCCGACGCCGCCCCGGTTCCCGATGCCCTGATCGATGCCGAAACCCAGCGTATGGGACAGGGTTACGCCGCCGCCAATCTGGCCCGTCAAAATCTGGTCAATCTGGATGATGGGTTTCGCAAAGGCGCGCAGGCGGCCAGCGATGTGGATTACCCCACCCGTCTGGGCCGCCCGCAACAGACACTGGTTCTGCTGCGGCGTCAGGATGGCGCGCTGCGCCCATGGGCGGGCGGCACCGCCCCCTTTGCCCCGACCGACTGGCACCTGTCCGAAGTCACCGTCGCCGGGTCCCGCCTGCGCGGCCTGCCCCTGCCCGATCAGACCACGCCCGACATCACCGCCCTGACCGCCGACTGGCCCGAATGGCGGCGCAATTCGGTAATCCTGTGCGAAGTGGCCGATGATGGAACGATCTGCGACGGCTTGGCGTATCGCGCGGATCTGGGGGTTGTGTTTGGTGAGTAACCAAACGTCAAAAGAATTTTTCCGTAGGTCGGGCGAATTTTGCATTGACAAAAGAACGCGCGTGGAAAAACCTGCCCTATATTAAGGGGGCGGACGAATTTATTTATGAACATCAATCTCATCACCGACCCTTGGATTCCCGTGATCACAACTGACGGCCCGCGCGTGATTGCGCCGTGGCAGATGGCGGATGCGTCGGTGATGTGGGTGGATTGGCCGCGCGCGGATCTGAACATCGCCTGTCTGGAATTGCTGATCGGGCTGGTGTTTCTGGCCGATCCGCCGCGCGATCTGGATGATTGGTTCGACCGCGCCGATCCCGACCCGGACCGGCTGCGTGACCGGCTGGCAGGCTTTGCGCCCGCCTTTGACCTGCTGGGCGACGGGCCGCGATTTATGCAGGATTTGCAGGTCTTGCAGGGCGATCCGAACCCGCCGGATATGCTGTTTATCGACAGTGCCGGCGCGCAAACGGCGAAAAACAACGCCGATCTGCTGGTGCATCGCGGGCGTTATCCGGCGCTGTCGCTGCCCTTGGCCGCCATGGCGATTTACGCGTTTCAGGATTTTGCCCCATCCGGCGGGGCCGGAAACCGCACATCCATGCGCGGCGGCGGGCCGATGGTGACGCTGGTTGCGCCTGAAAATGCGGGGCTGTGGCAAACGGTCTGGGCGAATACCCCCTATGGTCAACCGGCGGGGATGGACGCGCTGCCGTGGATGCGGCCCTGTGTGGAATCGACAAATGACCGCAAGGTCTGGCCCGAACAAACCCATCCGGTCGAGGCGTTTTTTGGTATGCCGCGCCGGTTGCGACTGGTGGGCGATGATGCGGTGACGGGCGTGATTCAGCGCCCCTATGGCACGAATTACGCGGGCTGGGTGCATCCTCTGTCCCCCTATTACCGCGTGAAAGAGGGGGCAGAATTGCTGCCCGCCCATCCCCGCGCGGGTTTGTTTGGGTATCGCAACTGGCTGGGCGTGGTCGCGGCCAGTTCGCGCCCGGATCTGCGTCAGCGCGCGGCGGTGCTGGCCGAATGGCATGATCGTGGGATGGGCGCGCCCGCCCGCGTGATTGTCGCGGGCTGGGCCATGGATAATATGAAGCCCCGCGATTTCATCCTGTCCACGCCGCCCTTGGTGCATCTGGACGCGACCTCTGCCCGCCTGATGGAGGGGATGGTGGACGCCGCCGATCAATACGGGCTGGCGCTGCGTCAGGCTCTGGCCCCTGTTCTGGCCGAAGGCGAGGCCCGCGAAGCGGTGCGCGAGGCGTTCTTTGCCCAAACCCAGGCCGCGTTCGAGGCGCGACTGGCCGACCTGCCCAACCCGGACGCCGCGACGGGCTGGCTGGGCGATATGCGCAACGTCGCGCTGACCCTGTTTGATACGCGCGCCATTCCGGGATTGGCGGATCGCGACACGCGCGTGCAACAGGCCATCGTGCAGGCGCGCAGGAACCTGACGGCTGCGTTTAACGGTTACGGCAGCTATGGCAAAAAGGCGTTCGGCGCGATGGAGCTGCCCCTGCCCGAAACAAAATCCAAACAGAAAAGGGACGCAGCCTGATGGATCACGCACAGGCAATTCGTGACTGGTGGGCGGCGTCGCTGGCCGACCGTCACAGCGGCGCGGCGCGCGGTCTGGCCGCACGCATCCGCCGCGGCACAGGCATCGAAATTCTGGCCGAACCCGCGGTGCAAAAACTGGCCACGACGCTGAACACACGCGACGCGGGGCGGCTGATCGGGCTGGTGCAGGTCCTGGCCGAATTGCGCAGCGACACCGGCACCACGCTGGCGCGGCGTCTGGGGGGCGATCCCCCCGCCCTGTCCACGGCACGGTTTCAGCGACTGATGCGGTCGGATGCGGGCGAACGCACCACCTTGCTGATCCGCGCCATCCGCAGCCTGCCGGAACCCGGCTGCAACATCGCAGCACTTGGCCGCGATCTGTGGTTTTGGAACGACCCGGTGCGGGCGCGCTGGACGTTCGATTATTTCGCCGCGCCCGTCCCCGAAATGCTGACAACCGCCGAGGCATCATGACAACCTTTGTCCAATTTCACCTGCTGACCGCCTATCCGCCGTCGAACCCGAACCGCGACGATCAGGGCCGGCCCAAATCCGCGATCATGGGCGGCGCGCCGCGTCTGCGTCTGTCGTCGCAATCGGTCAAACGCGCCGTTCGTGAAAGCAGCTATTTCGCCGATGATCTGGCCGGGCATACCGGCACCCGCACCAAACGGATGTTTGAAACCCTGCGCGAACGCCTGATCCGGGGCGGTGCAGGCGATCAGGCCGCCCATGACGCGGCCGAAGCTGTGGCAAAACTGTTTGGCAAGCTGGAACAGCCGAAAAAGGACGATCCGCGCCTGATCGCCACCACGCTGGCTTTTGTGTCGCCCGATGAATGGGACCTGGCGCATGATTTGGCCGCCCGCGTGCTGGCCGGTGAGGCGCTGCCCAAAGACAAAGACCTGAAAAAGCTGGTTCTGCGCCGCGCCGATGGGGCTGTGGACATCGCCATGTTCGGGCGGATGCTGGCCGATGATCCCGAATTCAACCGCGATGCCGCCGTGCAGGTCAGCCATGCCATCACCACGCATCGCGTTCTGGCCGAAGATGACTGGTTTTCCGCCGTCGATGACCTGAAACAACGGACCGAGGACGCCGGCGCTGGCCATCTGGGCGAATTGGGGTTCGGGTCGGGGATTTATTATCTCTATGCCTGTGTGAATGTCGATCTGCTGGTGGAAAATCTGGGCGGAGACCGGGAACTGGCCGCGCGCGGGCTGAAATCGCTGGCGCGCGCCTTGGCCGTGGCGACGCCCAAGGGCAAACAGAACAGTTTCGCCCATCACCCCCGCGCGCATTACATCCGCGCCGAAATCGGCACGCAGCAGCCGCGCGATTTGTCCGGCGCGTTTTTCAAAGCGATTGAGGGCAGCGATCTGATGGCCGCATCCATCACCGCGCTGCGCGATATGGCGGGGGCCTTGGACGCGGCCTATGGCACGGGCTGTGACCAGACGCAGGATATGCAGGTCGGCGGCACAGGGTCGCTGGATCAGATCGCGGACTTTGCCGCCGGGGCTGTGCGTGACTGATTACCTGATCTTTCACCTGACCGCCGCCATGGGGGCGATGGGCGAATTTGCGGGGCATGAACGGCGCGGGTCGCTGACATGGCCCGGCAGATCCGCCCTGATCGGCCTGTTCGGCGCGGCACTGGGGCTGCGCCGGGGCGATGATTTCACGGCCTTGGACCCGTTGCGCATGGCCGTGGCGACGTTTAACCCCGGCACGGTGCTGCGCGATTATCACACCGTGCAGACCGTGCCATCCGCCGTTGCCCGCCGCCCACAATCCCGGCCTGATGCGTTGCGCATCGCCGGACTGCGCACCAACACCACCATCACCCTGCGCGATTACCGCATGGGGCCGGTTTACGGCGTGGCAGTATGGGGCGGGGATCTGATCGGTTTGGCCAATGCCCTGCGTCGCCCGGTCTTTACGCTGTATCTGGGGCGCAAATCCTGCCCGCTGTCCTCGCCGCTGAACCCGCAGATCGTGGCCGCCGACCGCCCGCAGGATGCGCTGTCGCAGCTGCGCCTGCCGCCATGGATTGGACCGGCGCGCGCCACGGACATGGCCAGCGATGACATGACCGGCGCCGCGCGTCTGGAAACCCGCCACGACATCGCCACCGACCGGCAGCACTGGCACTTTGCCCCGCGTCAGGTGGCGATTGTTCCGGTTGATATTCAGACGGGTATCGAAACAGGGGCCACGACATGACGTTGTATCTGTCCCGCCTGCGCCTGTCGGATCGCCCCGATATTGCGGCGCTGAACGCGCTGTTGGACCCCGCCCATGACGGCGCGCGTCACGACGCACATCACCGGCTGATCTGGTCGGCCTTTGCCGGTGATCCCGAGGCCGATCGCGACTTTCTGTGGCGCGCCGAAGGGGATGGCCGGTTTCTGGTCCTGTCCCCGCGCCCGCCGCAGCACAGCCCTCTGTTCGATCCGCCCGACATCCGCGATTTTGCCCCCGATCTGCGTGCGGGTGACCGGCTGCGGTTTGTGCTGCGCGCCAATGCGACCCGCGCGAAAAAGGGCGTCGGCCGCGTCGATGTGGTCATGGACGCGCTGCATTCCGTGCCGCGCGGGGAACGCGCCGCGCAGCGCATGGCACTGGCCCAGACCGCCGCGCAGGACTGGCTGACGGACCAAGGTGACCGCCACGGTTTCACGCTGAACGATCTGGCCGTTGATGATTATTCCGTCACCGCCCTGCCCAGCCATCGCGGCCGACGAAAAGGTCAGCCACAATTCGGGATTCTGGACATGACCGGTGTTCTGACCGTCACCGACCCCGCCGCATTTGTCGCGCGTCTGGCGGCGGGCTTTGGCCGGGCCAAGGCGTTCGGCTGCGGTCTGATGCTGATCCGGCGGGCATGACGGGGGCGCCCGGCCTGCCCCCGCCAAAACCGATCCCGCTCAAGGATCGGTCGTCGCTGGTCTTTGTCGAACGGGCGCAACTGGATGTGCTGGACGGAGCCTTTGTCGCGGTCAATGCCGATGGCACGCGCACGCATATTCCCGTGGGCGGTCTGGCGGGGCTGATGCTGGAACCCGGCGCGCGGATTTCCCATGCCGCCGTCGCCCTGGCTGCGCGCACCGGCACCCTGATCACCTGGGTGGGCGAAGCAGGCGTGCGTCTGTATTCCGCCGGACAGCCGGGCGGCGCGCGATCCGACCGGCTGTTATGGCAGGCATCCATTGCGCTTGATCCTGCCGCGCGGCTCCGCGTCGTGCGCGCGATGTATGAACGCCGGTTCGGGGAACCCGCCCCCGCCCGCCGGTCCATTGATCAGCTTCGCGGGATCGAGGGCGTGCGCGTCCGCGAAACCTATGCCCTGTTGGCCGCCCAGCACGGCGTTGCGTGGAAACGCCGCAAATACGACCCCAAGGATTGGGAATCCGGCGACATCCCCAACCGCTGCCTGTCCGCCGCAACCGCCTGCCTGCATGGCCTGACCGAAGCCGGTGTGCTGGCCGCCGGTTACGCCCCCGCGATTGGGTTTCTGCACACCGGCAAGGCGCTCAGCTTCGTGTATGACATCGCGGATCTGTTCAAACTGAACACCGTCGTCCCCGAGGCGTTTCGCATCGCGGGTCTGCATGCCAAAGGCCGTCTGGATATGTCGCCCGACCGCGCCGTTCGTCTGGCCTGCCGCGATGCATTCCGCCGCACCGGGCTGTTGGCGAAAATCATCCCCACGATCGAAGATATGCTGTCAGCGGGCGACCTGCCCCGCCCCGATCCCCCGCCCGAGGCCGCAGGCCCCGCCTTTCACGATGAGGTATCCGGCGATGATGGTCATCGTGGTTAACAACGCCCCGCCCCGCCTGAGGGGCCGTCTGGCCGCATGGCTGTTGGAAATCCGGGCGGGCGTGTTTGTCGGCGACTATTCCGCCCGCACCCGCGAACGCATCTGGGAACAGGTGCTGTCCTATATCGAACAGGGCGACGCGGTGATGGTCTGGCGCGCCCCCACCGATCAGGGTTATGATTTTCGAACAACCGGCCAGAACCGCCGGATGCCGGTCGATTTCGACGGGCTGAAACTGGTCCAATTCCTCCCCGAACCCCCGGGCCGCTAGGGCCGAAACATTCGGTGCGCTTTTTGACATTGCGAATATCGTTTCAGGTCAATAGCCTGCGGAAAGACTGTTCCCCGCGAACGCGGGGATGAACCGGTCGCGTCCAGCAGGTCTTCGCACATCCGGTCCTGTTCCCCGCGAACGCGGGGATGAACCGCTCAACTGGACGGTGTGTGCCGCATTGACGGCCTGTTCCCCGCGAACGCGGGGATGAACCGACCCCCGACACCGCCGCGCCCTCTGACGCAGTCTGTTCCCCGCGAACGCGGGGATGAACCGCCCGATTCGCCCAATAGCTCGTGTACAACGACCTGTTCCCCGCGAACGCGGGGATGAACCGATCGAGGCCGCGAAACTGGCGGACGATCAGGCCTGTTCCCCGCGAACGCGGGGATGAACCGGACATCGAGGCCAAACACCGCGCCGCGCTGCACTGTTCCCCGCGAACGCGGGGATGAACCGGTGCGCGCCGCCGAGGAGGCCGGCGTGTCTGTCTGTTCCCCGCGAACGCGGGGATGAACCGGCGAGAAGGCGGTTGACGCGGCGGTAGAGGCCCTGTTCCCCGCGAACGCGGGGATGAACCGCCCGATTCGCCCAATAGCTCGTGTACAACGACCTGTTCCCCGCGAACGCGGGGATGAACCGATCGAGGCCGCGAAACTGGCGGACGATCAGGCCTGTTCCCCGCGAACGCGGGGATGAACCGGACATCGAGGCCAAACACCGCGCCGCGCTGCACTGTTCCCCGCGAACGCGGGGATGAACCGGGCTTTTAGATTCAATCATGGCGGGCAATTCGCTGTTCCCCGCGAACGCGGGGATGAACCGTAGCCTAGCTCCATTTGGGACACCATCGTGTACTGTTCCCCGCGAACGCGGGGATGAACCGGAGCCGAGCAGCCCCGCCTTGCCCGCGCCATCCTGTTCCCCGCGAACGCGGGGATGAACCGGCAGCCACCAGATCGGCACCCTCGTGCAGGGTCTGTTCCCCGCGAACGCGGGGATGAACCGGTTTGCCAGTTGTTTTTCTGGCCAGCGAAACGCTGTTCCCCGCGAACGCGGGGATGAACCAGCCCCAATTTAGCCAAACCTTGTCCTGCCGGGCAGTCGCATTGCGATGCCCGCCTCCTCGTCTCATATAAAACGCGGTTTTGATTGACGAAATCGCCACTCTCCCAACCGCTTGATGGTTGAGCATCCGGCCCGCAGTATCTACTGTCCCCCCATAACCTCAGGGGGCAGGCGATGCTGACGGGATCAATTCGCAATCAAATCGACCAAATCTGGAACGCGTTTTGGTCGGGGGGTGTGTCGAACCCGTTATCGGTGATTGAACAAATCACTTTCCTCATGTTTATCAAACGCTTGGACGATCAGCACACGCTGCTGGAAAGCCGCGCCGAACAACTGGGGACGCCCATGGATCGCCGCATCTTTCCGGCAGGCCGCGACCCCAAGGGCGAAGACTATGACAACCTTCGCTGGTCGCGGTTCAAGAATTTCGAAGCGCGCGACATGATGCGCATTGTCGATGAACATGTCTTTCCGTTTCTGCGTCAATTGGGCGAAGCCGGGTCATCCTATGGCACCCATATGCGCGACGCCCGGCTAGGGTTCTCGAACGCCAATCTGCTGGCCAAGGTCGTGCAGATGCTGGACGGTATTCCCATGGACGACCGCGACACCAAGGGCGATGTCTACGAATATATGCTGGGCAAAATCGCAAGCGCGGGCCAGAACGGCCAGTTCCGCACGCCTCGGCACATTATTCAGCTGATGGTCGCGCTGATGGCGCCGACGCCGGCCGACACGATATGCGACCCGGCGGCGGGAACCTGCGGATTTCTGGTCGCGGCGGGGGAATATCTGCGAGACCACCACCCCGCGATGCTGCGCAACGCCGACCAAAGGGCGCATTTCCACAACGCGATGTTCCACGGCTTTGATTTCGACGCCACGATGCTGCGGATTGGGGCGATGAATATGGTCCTGCACGGAGTCGATAACGCCAATGTCAGCTATCGTGACAGCTTGGCGCAGGAACATGATACGGATGCCGGGGCCTATTCGCTGATTCTGGCGAACCCGCCCTTTGCCGGGTCGCTGGACTATAACACGACGGCACCGGATTTGCTGCGCACGGTCAAAACGAAGAAAACCGAATTGCTGTTTCTGGCGCTGTTTTTGCGACTGATGCGGACGGGGGGACGGGCGGCGGTGATTGTGCCGGATGGGGTGCTGTTTGGATCATCGACCGCACACAAAGCGATCCGCCGCATGCTGGTTCAGGATCATCGCTTGCAAGCGATTATCAAACTGCCGTCGGGGGTGTTCCGGCCCTATGCGGGGGTGTCCTGCGCGATTGTGGCGTTTACCAAAACCGGCGTGGGCGGCACGGATGACGTGTGGTTTTACGACATGACGGCGGACGGGTTCAGTCTGGACGACAAACGCACGCCACTGCTGGATGCGGACAAACTGGGGCTGGCCACGGATTTGACGGCGGATCAGGCGGCGAAAAACAACCTGCCCGACATTCTGGCCCGCTGGCAACGGCTGGACGGCGAACGCGACCGCCCGCGCACCGCCGCCAGCTTTCTGGTCCCGGCGTCTGAAATCGAGGCGACGGGGTCGTGGGATTTGTCCCTGAACCGCTACAAAGACATCGAACACGAGGCGGTGCATCACGCCACCCCGTCCGAGATCATCGCCGATCTGCGCGAGATCGAGGCCGAAATCGCCCAGGGTCTGGACCGTTTGGAACAGATGCTGGCCACGGAGTCGGCGTGATGGGCGGCGCGGCGCATGATGCACGGCAATCCAAACGCGACGCCCTGACCATACCGAACAGCGTCGCCGGGAACGCCCCGCAAACCGCACCCAAGGGCAACGCCACCAACGGGAACAACGTCGCGCCCCGCCGCGCAGCCGGCTGTGCGGGCGCAGGGGTGGATGCCGTGCGGCCAAGGCGCGCTATGGTTCGCACGGGTGGCGTTTCGGGCTGGGTCAGTGAGGCGGCGGGGTGGAGTGTGTTCCGCCGCGCGTTCGGCCGCGCGATGACAACGGGGGTGGATGCCATGCGGCCACGGCTCCCCACGGTTCGGACTGACGGCGTTTCGGAACAGGGCGATAAAGCGGCGGGACAGAACGCGTCTCGCGATATGCGGGTGGCGCGCAACAGCTGGATGTGGGCGCGGCTGGGTAAGGTGGTGGGATGAGTTGGCCGGTTGTGACATTGGGTGAACTTATTACTATTCGGAAAGGGAAAAAGCCGACCACCACCGTTAACGGCCCCGAACCCGGCGCGCGTCCGTGCTTATTAATTGATGAGGTTCGGGGCGCAGACCCACAGGTCTTTACCCATGACACACTGGGAACGGATGTTCAGGCGAACGATATTTGTATCGTCTGGGACGGCGCGAATGCCGGAACGGTCGGTTATGGTTTAACCGGACTCATCGGCAGCACGGTTGCGCGTATTCGGCTGAATAATAATGGTCAGTTCCTGACACCGTATATTGGCCGTTTGTTGCAATCACAGTTCCAACAAATTAATGTCGCAGCCGCAGGACGCGGCGCAACAATCCCGCATGTTGATAAGGTGATGTTAGAGGGCCTGAAAATCCCCCTGCCCCCCTTAGCCGAGCAACAGCGTATCGCCCGGATTTTGGATCAGGCCGACACCCTGCGCCGCCTGCGCGCCCGCGCTTTGGATCAGGTCAACCGTCTGAGGCAGGCGGTGTTTTATCAGATGTTTGGGGAAAACAACGACGTAACCATTGAAAAATTAGAGAACCTTATCAAAATTCGATCTTCTCTTAGCGACCCAAGAACGGAAGACAACAAAACTATGCCGCATGTCGGACCAGAACACATCGCGCCCTCGTCCGGCACTATTTCTTGGGACAGGGTGCGAACCTGCGAAGATGACGGCGTCATTAGCGGAAAATACAGATTCGATGCCGGTGAAATTATTTTTAGTAAAATTCGGCCATATCTAAACAAGGTGGCAGTTGCTGACCGTTCTGGCATGTGCAGCGCCGATATGTATGTTCTAAACCCCATGCCCGAAAAGCTGACAACTGAATATACGCACTTCATATTAGGCAGCAGAAAATTTCTGTCCTATGCTGAAACCGTCTCGAACCGTGCCAACATACCGAAACTAAATCGTAAACAGATTCTTGCGTTTAATTGTCCGGTTCCAACGCTGAAGGCGCAGCGCCAGTTTAGCTTATATATACAAGTATTATACAACGAAGCCAATCATCACCAATCCGCCCTGACCGCCGCCGAAGCCCTCTTTGCCTCACTCCAACATCGCGCATTTCAGGGGGAGTTGTGATGCGGGCGTGTGCCTTTGCACCGCGCTCGGCCAATGCAACGCAGGGGTCCTGATCGTGGCCATGGGTCGGGGTGAACCCGGATTTCGGCCATCATTCCCACCGAATCATCGCGGCCTCCTCTGCCCAACCCAAACGGCGAATCATGAAACGCGGGCACCCAACAACAATATCTTGTTTCATTACCCCGACCAAAAACAAAATAACCGTCACTCAATGGACCCGAACCGCCGCCCGAATCATATCACCCCACGCCACCGAATCATCGCTGCGCCGTCGCAGTCCGCATCAACCGGCACGCAGGAAAACGCAGTCATTCAACAGCATCTTGTTTCAACATCCCTGCACAATATGAAATAACAGCAGACCAACACCGAAATGCCGCCGCCTCGCATCTGAAAAACGCACCAGCCGCCAAAAACAACATCTTATTTTTGAACTCCTCGCCTGAAACAAAATAACCGCCGAAACCGCATCGCCCCACCGATAAACCGCTTGCCCCCACGCACCCGCACTGGGATAATTTCCCAACCACGCGCCCGAGGATGCCATGACCCAGTTCGCTTTTCTGGAAACCGAATTCCCCGCTTTGTTCGAACACGCGAGAAAGGCGGAAAAAGCGGCGTTGTCGGATCCTCGGCAGGCCTGTTTCTGGGCGCGGCTAACGCTGGAAACCGCCGTCAAATGGATGTTTGCCAGCGACCCCGCCCTGCCCCGTATCTATAACGACAATCTGGCCGCAATGCTGGCCGAACCCGGCCTGTCGGCGCTGACCGGTCCCGCCATCGTCGCCAAGGCCCAGATCATCCGCGAATGGGGCAACCGCGCCGCCCATCCCGGCGTGAAGCCCATCGACGACCGCGCCGCCATCGTCGCGCTGCGGGAATTGTTCCACATCTGTTATTGGATCGCGCGCACCTATGCCAAGGGCGCAAAACCCGCCCCGGCGCTGCAATTCGACCCCGCGCGCCTGGAACGCACCCTGACCATCACCGCGACAACGGTCAATGAAATCAAGGCGATGTCGGAACGCTTTGCCGAGGCAAAAAAACGCGCCGAGGCCGCCGAGCAGGCCCGCCGCCAGACCGAAGAAGGTCGCGCTGAACTGGAAACCGAAATCGCCCGCTTGCGCGCCGAGGTTGCCGCCGCGCGCCGTGAAAACCAACGTATCCCCGACCCGCATGATTATGACGAAGCCGGAACTCGCGACCGTTACATCGACCTGCTGCTGCACGAAGCGGGCTGGTCGCTGGATCAGCCCCGCGATCGCGAATTCCCCGTCACCGGCATGCCGAACGACAGCGGTCAGGGCCGCGCCGATTATGTGCTGTGGGGCGCA
Source organism: Paracoccus sp. (in: a-proteobacteria) (assembly GCF_030538495.1). Taxonomy (GTDB): domain Bacteria; phylum Pseudomonadota; class Alphaproteobacteria; order Rhodobacterales; family Rhodobacteraceae; genus Paracoccus. The sequence continues at coordinate 117,376 of NZ_JAUNTW010000005.1, read as the reverse complement.
GATGGCAAACCGCTGGCCGTGATCGAGGCAAAGCGCACCAAAAAGGACGCCATCATCGGCCAGCAGCAGGCCAAGCTCTATGCCGATTGTCTGGAACAGACCTATGGCCGGCGCCCGCTGATCTTTTGCACGAATGGGTATGACCATTGGTTCTGGGACGATCTGACCTATCCGCCGCGCCCGGTCAGCGGGTTTTTCAAACGCGACGAACTGGAATTGCTGATCCAACGGCGCGATACAGTGCGGCCTCTGGCGCAGGTGCCGGTGGATCGCGGCATCGTCGAACGCCCCTATCAGACCCGTGCCATCCGCCGGGTGGGCGAGGTGTTTGAAAAACACCGGATGCGCCGGGCGCTGTTAGTGATGGCCACCGGATCGGGTAAAACCCGCACCGTCATCGCGCTGATCGACCAATTGATGCGCGCCAATCGGGTGCGGCGCGTGCTGTTTCTGGCCGACCGCGTGGCTTTGGTCAAACAGGCGCATAACGCGTTCAAAACGCATCTGCCCGCAACTCCGGTCGCCAATCTGCTGGACCGCCACGACCTTCGGCGCAACGACCAGCAGGGCGCGCGGGTGTTGCTGTCCACCTATCCCACGATGATGGGGTTGATTGAGGATCTGGCGGATGGACAGCGCCGCTTTGGTCCCGGCCATTTCGACCTGATCGTGATTGATGAGGCGCATCGGTCGATTTACCGCAAATACCGCGCGATTTTTGATTACTTTGACGCGATGCTGGTCGGGCTGACCGCCACCCCCCGCGACGACATCGACCGCGACACCTATGCGCTGTTTCAACTGGAACGAGGGGTGCCGACGGATGCCTATGACCTGAATGATGCGATTGGGGACGGGTTTCTGGTGCCGCCTAAGGCGGTCTCGGTGCCGTTGAAATTTCAGCGCGACGGCATTTCCTATGACGCCTTGACGCCAGAGGAACAACAGGAATGGGACGCCCTGGAATGGGGTGAGGACGGCGAAACACCGGACCATGTCGATGCCAGCGATCTGAACAAATGGCTGTTCAATATCGACACCGTGGACAAAGTTCTGGCGCAGCTGATGACCCAAGGGCTTCGCATCGCGGGCGGTGATCGCATCGGCAAAACCATCATTTTCGCCAAGTCCAGCAAGCACGCTCAGTTCATCGTGGACCGGTTCAACGCGAATTACCCGCATCTGGCCGGTCATTTCGCGCGGCAGATTGACTATTCCACCCCCTATGCCCAGACGCTGATCGACGATTTTTCTGACCCCGACCGGGGGCCGCATATTGCCGTATCGGTGGATATGCTGGACACCGGGATCGACGTGCCGGATGTGGTTAATCTGGTCTTTTTCAAGCCCGTGCGGTCAAAAACGAAATTCTGGCAAATGGTCGGGCGCGGCACGCGGCTGCGGCGCGATCTGTTCGGGCTGGGGCAGGACAAAACCGAATTTCTGATCTTCGATTACTGTCAGAATCTGGAATTTTTCGCCGCCAATCCCGACCGCGCCGAGCCGGGTCTTGCCGCGCCCATCGGGGAACGGCTGTTCCGGGCGCGGGTCGATCTGCTGGCTGAATTGGGCGATTATCCCGCGCTGCGTGCGCACGTGACGGATCGGCTGTTCGACGAAGTGGCCGGCATGAACGCCGATAACGTCATCGTGCGTCCACATCGCCGCGCGGTTGAGCGGTTTCAGGATCGCGCGAATTGGGCCGATCTGACGCTGGACGCGCGGGTGACGCTGGTGGAACAGATCGCGGGGCTGCCCTCGGCCTTTCGCGACGATAACCTGCCGGCGAAGCAGTTCGATCTGCTGATCTTGTCGGCGCAGTTGTTTTTGCTGCGCGGGGATGCGGCCTTTGCCCGCGCGCAGTCGCGGATCCGGGATGTGGCATCGTCGCTGGAAAATCTGGGCAATGTGCCGCTGGTTGCGCAGCATATGGCCCTGATTCTGGACATGCAAACCGATGGCTGGTGGCAGGATATCACGCCCGACCTGCTGGACGACGCACGCCTGCGGCTGCGGATGCTGACCGAGCTGATCGAGCCCAAAACCCGGCAGATCGTCATCACCGATTTTGAGGACGACATCGGCACCGGTCAGGTGGTTGATATGCCCGAACTGGGTTCTGGTCTGGACCGCGCGCGGTTCAAAATGCAGGTTCGGCGGTTCATTGATGAACATCGCGATCATATCACGCTGTTGAAACTGCATCGGGGCGAACAGCTGACGGCGCAGGATGTGGCCGAACTGGAACGCATTTTATTGGAAAACGGGGTTGCTGACCCTGACATCATCGCCGCAACGCAGGCCGATGGCGGCATGGGGCGGTTTTTGCGGTCCCTGACCGGGCTGGACCGGCGGGCGGCGAAACGCGCCTTTGGTGATTTTCTGGCCTCGCGCGATCTGACCGCCGATCAGATTGAATTCATTGACCTTATTCTGGACAGTCTGACCGAGAACGGGCTGATTGACCCGAAATTGTTTTACGAAAGCCCCTTTACCGACATTGACGATATGGGCATCGCGGGCGTGTTCAGCACCGATGACGCGCAGCAGGTGATTTCGATCGTGCGCCATCTGAACAGCACCGCAAACGCCGCTTAATTCCTGCCAAGCCAGGCCGGCTTTTCGGCATAAATTTCGGTGATCATGTCGCGTATCTGGTTCAGGATCGGGGACGTGTCGCCGCTGCGTTGGGTCATGATGATGGGGGATGTGGCGGCCCGGTCGGATAGCGGGCGATAGGTAACGTCCGACCGCATTTGCCGCGCGGACAGGGGGACGATGCAGATGCCGGATTCCGCCGCGACCAGCCCGAGGGCGGTTTGGATTTCGCGGACCTCTTGGACCTCGACCGGGTCGATGTCGGCGTTGCGGATCAGGTTCAGGATGTAATCGGCGTAACTGGGGCGCGGCTCTTTGGGATAGATGATCAGTTTCTGCCCGGCCAGTTCCGACAGCGTCACAGGGCCGGTGTCACCCGCCAATTCGGCGCTGCGGGACAGGGCCACGGCCAGACGTTCCTGACGCAAGGTGGTGCTGGTCACGCCGGGGTCGCTGTGGCGCAGGCGTCCAAAGCCCACATCGATGCGCCCCTCTTTCAAGGCGGCGACCTGTTGGGTGGACAGCATTTCCAACAGGCGAATGTCCAGATCGGGCTGGCTGCTGCGCAGTTTGCGCACAAGCGCCGGCAGCCCGCCATACAGCGTTGACGCCACAAACCCGATCGACAGCACCCGGTTCTGATTGCGCCCCACGCGGCGGGTCGTGTCGATCATCTGATCCACGCGGCCCAAGACCTGCAACGCCTGTTCGTAAAACACCCGCCCCGCATCGGTCAGTTGCACCGGGCGCCCGCTGCGAATCAACAAAGTGACGCCCAGTTCGTCCTCCAGCAGTTGGATTTGCCGCGACAGGGGCGGCTGGGCGATGTGCAATTGTGCCGCCGCGCGGGTGAAGTTGCGTTCCCGCGCCACCGCAATGAAATAGCGCAACTGTCGTAAATCCATCATTTTCATCCGATCTGAAAGGTATCTGGCCTGTCATAAATCAGGATAACGCAAGGATTTATCCATTGCGATACCTTTTCGGTATTATACCAGACGCAAATGATGTTGGACGCGATACAAAACTGCGCGCAGGTTTAACCCATGAACACGCACATCACACACCCCCTGACCACGCACGACGCCCCCGTGATCGAACGGGTCGAAACGCTGCTGGTCGATCTGCCCACCATCCGCCCGCATAAGCTGTCGGTGGCCACCATGAACGGCCAGACGCTGATGCTGGTCCGGTTGCATTGCAGCGACGGGATCACCGGGATCGGCGAAGGCACAACCATCGGCGGGCTGGCCTATTGCGGCGAAAGCCCCGAAGGGATGAAGCTGGCGATTGACCGCTATGTCGCGCCCTTGATGATCGGGCAGGACGCCACGCGGATCGCGGCGCTCACAGATCGCATCGGCAAGATGGTCAAGGACAACCGCTTTGCCAAATCTGCGATTGAAACGGCGCTCTTGGATGCGCAGGGCAAACGGGTGGGCCTGCCGGTCAGCGAATTGCTGGGCGGTCGCCGCCGGGATCGGCTGCCGGTCGCGTGGACGCTGGCATCGGGCGACACCGCCCGCGACATTGACGAGGCCGAACAGATGCTGGCCGCGCGCCGTCACCGGATTTTCAAGCTGAAGATCGGCGCGCGCCCGGTGGCTGATGATGTGGCCCATGTCGCGGCGATCAAGCGCGCTTTGGGCGATCGCGGCGCGGTGCGGGTGGATGTCAACATGGCGTGGTCGGAAACCGATGCGGCCTTTGGCATGGCGGCTCTGGCCGATGCGGGGTGCGAATTGGTGGAACAGCCGGTCGCGCAGGCCGCGGGTCTGGGCCGGTTGGTGCGGCGGTTCCCGGTTGCGCTGATGGCCGATGAATCGCTGACCGGGCCGGATTCAGCCTTTCAGATCGCGCGGAACAGCGGCGCGGATGTGTTCGCGGTCAAATTGGAACAATCGGGCGGGGCCTTTGCGGCGCTGCGGGTGGCGGCGATTGCGGATGCGGCGGGGATCGGCCTTTACGGTGGCACGATGCTGGAAGGCGCGGTTGGCACGATCATTTCCGCCCACACCTTTGCGACATTCCCGCATCTGCAATGGGGGACCGAACTGTTCGGCCCGCTGCTGCTGACCGAGGACATTCTGAAAACCCCGCTGGATTACCGCGATTTTGAACTGACCGTGCCGGATGGTCCCGGTCTGGGGATTGATCTGGACGATGACCGCGTGGCGGCCTTCGCCCGCAACGGCTTTGACCGGAAAGGATAAGCGATGCTGTTTCATGTGCGCATGGAAGTGACCATCCCCCGCGATCTGCCCGCCGATCAGCTGGCCGATATTCTGGCCCGCGAAAAAGCCTATTCCCAGGAATTGCAGGCATCGGGCAAATGGCGCCACATTTGGCGCATTGCCGGCGAATACGCCAATATCAGCATTCTGGACGTTCAGGATAACACCGAATTGCATCAGATCCTGTCGGGTCTGCCGCTGTTTCCGTTCATGAAAATCACGGTCGCGCCGCTGCTGCGGCACCCGTCCGCGATCCGCGACGACGACCGTTGATCGCATCCGGCGCGGTAGAGGAGCCGCGCCACCCATAAGGTCATCCAAGGAGGAGATACCATGACCGCAAAGATCTTTGACCGCCCCGATGTGCAGGAATTTCTGCGCGAACTCAGCGGGTTGAACAGCGCATCCGGCAATGACCGGATGAAGGAAATCACCCACCGTCTGATGTCGGATCTGTTCCGGGCGATTGACGACCTGAACATCACCCCCGACGAATACTGGACCGGCGTTGCGTGGCTGAACGATCTGGGCGCGGCGGGTCAGGCCGGGCTGATTTCGCCGGGTCTGGGGGTGGACCACTTTATCGACGAACGGCTGGACGCGATCGACGCGGAACTGGGCATCGAAAACCCGACGCCGCGCACGATCGAAGGGCCGCTCTATGTCGCCGGTGCGCCGGAATCGGTGGGCTTTGCCCGTCTGGACGATGGCGCGGCCGAGGGTCAGACGCTGATCATGCACGGCGTGGTGCATGGCGCGGATGGCAAGCCTCTGCCCGGCGCCAAGGTCGAGGTGTGGCATTGCGACACGCGCGGGTTTTATTCGCATTTCGACCCGACCGGCCAACAGGCGGATTTCAACATGCGCCGCACGATCATTGCCGATGACAATGGGCGTTACAAATTCCAGTCGATCCTGCCGTCGGGTTATGGCGTGCCGCCGGGCAGCCCGACCGAAAAACTGCTGACAGCTTTGGGGCGTCACGGCCAGCGTCCGGCGCATATCCATTTCTTTGTCAGCGACGCGAACCACCGCAAACTGACCACCCAGATCAATATCGAAGGCGATCCGCTGATTGACGATGACTTTGCTTATGCCACCCGCGAAGGTCTGGTTCCGGCGGTCGTCGAATGCTCGGATGACGAAAGCATCCATGCCAATAATCTGAACGGTCCGTTCGCTGAAATCGAATTCGACATCTATCTGACCGCCTTGGTCGATGGTGTGGACAACCAGATCAACGAACAGCGTCGTCGCGCGGCCGCCTGACCGCCCCGCCCCACACCCGTCACCCGACAATCACCGACATCAGACAGGGGCGCAAGCCGCGACCCCTGCAAGGAGAAACCATGTCTGCGATCATCGACACATCCCGCGATTTGGGCCAGCTGCTGGCCAATGCGGTCGAGGACAACCCCGAAACCGGCACCTTCCGTTGCCGCCGCGATATCTTCACCAATCCCGACCTGTTCGAGATGGAGATGAAGCACATCTTTGAATCGAACTGGGTTTATCTGGCGCATGAAAGCCAGATCCCCAGCGTGAATGATTATTACACCACCTGGATCGGGCGTCAGCCCGTCGTCATCACCCGCGACAAAACCGGCACGCTGAACGCGGTCATCAATGCCTGCGCCCATCGCGGCGCGATGCTGTGCCGGCGCAAACATGGCAACAAAGGCAGCTTTACCTGCCCGTTCCATGGCTGGACTTTTTCCAACACCGGCAAGCTGTTAAAGGTCAAAGACGAACGGACCAGCAAATATCCCGATCAGTTCAACACCAACGGATCGCATGATCTGACGCGCGTGGCGAAATTTGAAAGCTATCGCGGATTTCTGTTCGGCAGCCTGAACCCCAATTCGCCGTCTCTGTCCGATTATCTGGGCGAAACCAAGGTCATCATCGACCAGATCGCCGATCAGGCCCCTGACGGGCTGGAGGTGCTGCGCGGCAATTCGTCCTATATCTATGACGGCAACTGGAAGTTGCAGATGGAAAATGGCTGCGACGGGTATCACGTCAGCTCGGTCCACTGGAACTATCAGGCGACGATGGGCCGCCGCAAAGAAGAAGGCACCAAGGCCGTTGACGCATCCGGCTGGTCGAAATCGGTCGCTGGCGTTTACGGGTTCGACCACGGCCATATCCTGCTGTGGACCAATGCGATGAACCCCGAGGTGCGCCCGGTCTGGTCGCAGCGCGACGAAATCGCCGCCCGTGTGGGCGCGGATCGTGCGGAATTCATCGTCGGTCAAACGCGGAATCTGGGTCTCTATCCCAACGTGTTCCTGATGGATCAGTTTTCCACGCAAATCCGTGTCATCCGCCCGATCAGCGTGGACCGGACCGAAGTCAGCATCTTCTGTTTCGCCCCCAAAGGCGAAAGCGCCGAAAACCGCGCCATGCGCATCCGTCAGTATGAGGATTTCTTTAACGTCTCCGGCATGGGGACGTCGGACGATCTGGAAGAATTCCGGTCCTGTCAGACGGCCTATATGGGGACCGCCGCGCTGTGGAACGATATGTCGCGCGGTGCGCCGCTGTGGATCGACGGCCCCGATGACAACGCCAAGCGCATGGGTCTGAACCCGCAACTGTCCGGCGAACGGTCCGAGGATGAAGGCCTGTTTGTCCGTCAGCACGCCTATTGGCAGCAGGTGATGCTGGCCGCACTGGATGACGAACGCAAGCCCAAGGAGGCCGCGGAATGAGCCTGTCTTATGAAACCATCTGCGCTTTCCTGTATCGCGAAGCGCGCCTGTTGGACGATCGCCAATGGCATGACTGGCTGGCCTGTTACGCCCCCGACGTGACCTATTGGATGCCCGCATGGGATGACAACGACGCCATCACCGAAGATCCGCAATCGGAAATTTCGCTGATGTATTACCCCAATCGCGACGGGCTTGAGGATCGCGTGTTCCGCATCGAAACCGAACGATCCGGCGCATCGACCCCCGAACCCCGCACCAGCCATTCCGTCACCAATGTCGAGGTGATCGAGGATCGCGGCGATCATGTGGATGTCCGTTACAATTTCCACACGATGAACCAGCGTTACAACACCACGGACCAGTTCTTTGGCACCATGTTTGTCACGCTGCGCCGGGATGGCGACGGGCTGCTGATTTCGTCGAAAAAGATCGTCCTGAAAAACGACTATATCCGGCAGGTCATCGACGTTTACCACGTCTGACCGCCGGACAACCCAAGGGAGGGGGCCATGTCCAGCTATAACATCGCGCTGAATTTCGAAGACGGGGTGACGCGCATCATCGACTGCAACGCCGGCGAAACGGTTCTGGATGCCGCATATCGTCACAAGATCAACCTGCCGATGGATTGTTCCGACGGCGTGTGCGGCACCTGCAAATGCCGCGCCGAAAGCGGGGTTTACGATCTGGGCGATGACTTTATCGAGGACGCGCTGACCGATGACGAAGCCGCGGAAGGTCAGGTTCTGACCTGCCAGATGCGGGTCAGCAGCGATTGCGTGCTGACGGTCCCCACCACATCGACCGCCTGCAAGACGGGGCAGCAACGCTTTGCTGCCACCGTCGCAGGGGTCGCGCCGCATGGCGATGCGGCCTTTGTTCTGGAATTGGATATGGGCGCCACGGCGCCCACCTTCCTGCCCGGCCAATATGTCAATATCGACGTGCCGGGCACAGGCGTCAGCCGCAGCTATTCCTTCAGCAACGCGCCGGGGGAAAACCGCATCAGCTTTCTGATCAAAACCATCCCCGGCGGCATCATGAGCCGGTGGCTGACCGGCGCATCGGTGGGCGAACCGCTGGGTCTGACCGGGCCTCTGGGCAGTTTTTATTTGCGCGATCCAAACCGTCCAGTGCTGATGCTGGCGGGCGGCACGGGGCTGGCGCCGTTCCTGTCGATGCTTGAGGTCATGGCCCGCGCCGGATCGACGCAAAAGGTGCATCTGATTTACGGCGTCACGCGCGATCTGGATCTGGTGCTGGTCGATCAGATCGACGCCTATACCGCGCGTTTGCCGGGCTTCACCTATGCCACCGTCGTGGCCGAGGACGCGTCCACCCATCCGCGCAAAGGCTGGGTCACGCAGCACATGCCGGATGATCTGGAACCGGACGGGTTCGATCTGTATCTGTGCGGCCCGCCCGCCATGGTGGACGCGGTGCGCGGTTATCTGGATCAGACCGGCGCTCAGCCCGCCAGCTTCCATTACGAAAAGTTCACGCCGAACGAACCGTTAAAGGCCAGCGCATGAGTGGCCGGGTGTTTGACGGACGCTTTGCCGGTAAGGTGCTGGTCGTTACCGGCGCAGCGCAGGGGATTGGCCTGAACGTCGCCACCCGCGCCGCCGCCGAAGGGGGCCGCGTGCTGTTCGTGGACCGCGCCGATTTCGTGACCGAGGTTGCGGCAGATGCGGGCGGCATAGGCTTCATCGCGGATCTGGAAACATGGGACGGGGCGGCGGCGGCCATGGCCCATGCCGCAGATCAGTTCGGCGGCATCGACATTTTGATTAACAATGTCGGTGGCGCGATCCGTATGCGGCCCTTTGATGCGTTTGAACCCGATCAGATCGACGCCGAGATCCGCCGGTCGCTGATGCCGACGCTGTATGGCTGTCACGCGGTTCTGCCGCATCTGTTTCAGCGCGGCGGCGGCACCATCGTGAACGTGTCATCCAATGCCACGCGCGGGATTCACCGCGTCCCCTATTCCGCGGCCAAGGGCGGCATCAACGCGATCACGCAATCGCTGGCCATGGAAATGGCGGGCCGCAATATCCGCGTCGTCGCGACCGCCCCCGGCGGGACCGAGGCCCCGCCCCGCCGCATCCCCCGCAACGCAGCGGGCGATACGGCCGAGGAACAGGCGTGGATGGCCGAGGCCGTTCAGCAGGTCAAGCAATCAGCCTTTATGCATCGTTACGGCACCATCGACGAACAGGTCGCCCCGATCCTGTTTCTGGCGTCGGACGAGGCGGGCTACATCACCGGCAGCATCCTGCCGGTGGCTGGGGGCGATCTGGGCTGACGCCCGGCCCCACTGATTTCAAGGGAGGAGGAACCCAAAATGCGAACAATAGATGTCAGCGAGGCGATCGACCGCAGCCCGTTCGGTCGCTTTCAATGGATGGTGGTGGCGCTGTGCGGCGTGCTGCTGATTGTGGATGGATATGATGTGTTTGTCGCCGGCACGGTGCTGCCGACGCTGATTTCCGAATGGGGCCTGACCAAGCCGCAGGCTGGTGCGTTGCAGGCCTGGGCGTTGTTCGGGATGATGTTCGGCGCGCTGATTTTCGGGTCGCTGGCCGATAAAATTGGCCGCAAAAAGGGCGTTGCGATCAGTTTTGCCCTGTTTACCACGGCGACGGTGATCACCGGATTCGCGCAAACCCCTGAACAGTTTAAGATTTTCCGCTTTCTGGCAGGTCTGGGATGCGGCGGGTTGATGCCGAATGCCGTGGCGCTGATGAACGAATACGCGCCCAAACGCCTGCGTGGCACGATGGTTGCGATCATGTTTTCGGGCTATTCCGTAGGCGGGATGGTCGCGGCGGGTCTGGGCATTGGCTTGATCCCCAGCTTTGGCTGGCAACCGATGTTCTGGATCGCTGCGCTGCCGCTGCTGCTGTTGCCGGTTGTGCTGATGCGTTTGCCGGAATCGCTGGGCTTTCTGATCCGGCAGGGCAAAACCGACGAAGCGCGCCGCATTTTCGCCAAGATCGACCCCAGCGTCCCGGCTGATGCGCAGCTGGTGTTCACCGAATCCAAGGGCAAATCCGCGTCGGTGGTCGAACTGTTCCGCCACAACCGCACCCTGCGCACGATGATGCTGTGGGTGTCGTTTTTCTGCTGTCTGCTGCTGGTTTACCTGCTGTCGTCCTGGCTGCCCAAAGTGCTGCAAGAAGCCGGATACGCCGAACGCGCCAGCCTGCTGAGCCTGTTCTCGCTGAACTTTGGCGGGATGCTGGGCGCGATTATGGGCGGTCGTCTGGGTGATCGGTTCGGGTTGCCGCGTGTGGTGGTTGCGTTCTTTGCCATCGCCACGCTGTCGATTGCGATGATCGGATTTGCGCCGAATGCCGGGCTGCTGTTCGCGCTGATCTTTGTCGCCGGGGCCACGACGATTGGGACGCAGATCCTGCTCTATGCCAGTGTCGCGCAGCTTTATGATCTGTCGGTGCGTGGCGCGGGTCTGGGCTGGGCGTCGGGCGTGGGGCGGATCGGGGCCATCGTCGGGCCGACCATGGGCGGGTTCCTGTTGGCGCAACAATTGCCGCTGCGCGAGAACTTTTTGATCTTTGCGATCCCGGCGGCGGTGTCGGCCGTGGCGATGATCGTGTTCGCCATGGCGAATACCCGCCAGACCCAGCAAGTCCCTGTTGCGGCTGAATAAAAATCCTATCCCCTGCGCAGAATGGCTGTGCAGGGGATCATCAGGAAAGGTTTCGCCATGCTTACCGTTGCATTGAATGGCACCGATCTGCACATCGCGGATCAGGGACCGCAGGACGCCCCGGCGCTGATTTTTTCCAATTCACTCGGCACGGATTTTCGGGTGTGGGACGCGTTGATCCCGCATCTGCCTGCGGGGCTGCGGTTGGTGCGTTATGACAAACGCGGCCATGGATTGTCGCGCGAAAACGACGGTCCCTATCGCATATCTACGCTGGCCGATGATGCCGCTGCGCTGATTGCGCATCTGCGGTTGACGCGTCCGGTCTTTGTCGGCTTGTCGATTGGCGGGCTGATCGGAATGGATCTGGCCGCGCGGTATCCGGGCCTGTTGGCGGGTTTGGTGGTTTCCAATTCGGCCGCAAAAATCGGTGAACCGCAGATGTGGCGGGACCGCATCGCCATGATCCGCGCCGAAGGGTTGGCCAGTATCGCGGTTCCGACGATGGACCGCTGGTTTTCGCCTGAATTTCGCCGTGCCGGGCGCGATGCGGCGTGGTCGCGGATGTTGGCCCGGCAGCCCAAGGGCGGATACATCGCCTGTTGCGAGGCGATTGCCGGTGCCGATCTGCGCGATGCGGCGGCGGGTCTGGCCCTGCCGGTGCAGTGCATCGCGGGCGCGCATGATGGCGCGACACCGCCGGAACTGGTCCGTGCGACCGCTGACCTGATCCCCGGTGCGCGTTTCGCGCTGATCCCGGATGCGGCGCATATCCCCTGCGTCGAAACGCCTGCGGCCCATGCCGCGATTATCACTGATTTTCTAAAGGAAACAGGTCATGTCTGACCCCTGCATTATCTGCGTTGCCATCACCGGATCGCTGCCGACCAAGGAAAACAACCCCGCCGTTCCGATCACCATTGCCGAGCAGATCGAATCGACGCATGAGGCATTCGAGGCTGGCGCCACAATCGCGCATTGCCATGTCCGCGATGATGATGGCCGCCCGACCAGCGATCCCGACCGTTTCGCCGCGTTGAAACAGGGGTTGGAAACGCACTGTCCCGGTATGATTGTGCAGCTGTCCACCGGCGGGCGGTCCGGTGCCGGTCAGGCGCGCGGCGGCATGTTGCCGCTGGCCCCGGATATGGCGTCGCTGTCGGTCGGGTCAAACAACTTTCCCAGCCGTGTTTACGAAAACCCGCCGGATTTGGTGGATTGGCTGGCGTCAGAAATGGTCAAATACGGCGTTAAGCCAGAGATCGAGGCGTTTGACCTGTCCCATATCCTGCAAGCGGCCAAGATGTGGCAGGATGGGCGTATTGCGGACAAACCCTATGTTCAGCTCGTGATGGGGGTGAAAAACGCCATGCCTGCGGATCGCGAGGTGTTTAATTATTATGTCAAAACCGTGCGGCGGTTGTTTGGTGAGGGCGCGCAGTGGTGTGCGGCGGGCATTGGGCCGCAGCAAATCGTTCTGAACGAATGGGCGATTTCGGCCGGCGGCCATGCCCGCACGGGGTTAGAAGACAACGTGCGTTTGGATCGCGATCATCTGGCCCCATCCAATGCGGCACTGGTGCGGCGCGCGGTTGAGCTGTGCGAAAAATACGAACGCCCCGTTGCCAGTTATCAGCAGGCGCGGGCGATGCTGGGGCTGCGTTCTGTTGCGTAAAATGGGGGCAGGCGTTGCGCCTGCCCTTTTTACCGATAGCCGCCAAGGATTTGGCAAATCTGATCCAGTTGATCCAAATCTTTGTAATGGATCGCAATTTGCCCGCCATCATGACCGGCATGATTAATCTGCACCCGCATTTTCAGATGGGCCGACAGGTCGGTTTCCAAGGCGCGGGTGTCGGCGTCTTTTTCAACGCGCGGGGATTTCGGCGCTGTCGCGGCGGGTTGGGATTGTTTGCGAACAAGATCTTCGGTGTCGCGGACGGACAGGCCCTTTTCCACGATTTTGCGTGCCAGTTGCGCCGCATTCGGTGCTGTGACCAAAGCGCGTGCGTGACCTGCGCTGAGTTTGCCATCTTTGACCATATCCTGAACGGCATCGGGCAGGTTCAAAAGGCGCAGCAGGTTCGCGATATGGCTGCGGGATTTGTTCAGTGCCTCGGCCAGTTTTTCCTGCGTATGGCCGAAACGGTCCATCAATTGGCGGAACGAGGCGGCTTCTTCGATCGCGTTCAGGTCTGCGCGTTGAATGTTTTCGATGATCGCGACTTCTAACACCTCGGTATCGGTAAAATCGCGAATGATGACCGGCAATTCATGCAGTTGCGCCATTTGCGCCGCGCGCCAACGGCGTTCGCCCGCGACGATCTGATACAGCCCCTGCCCGTCCGGGTGCGGCCGCACGATCAGCGGTTGCAAAACGCCGCGTTGACGCAGGGAATCGGCCAGTTCTTTCAGCGCCTCGGGGTCGAATTGGCGGCGGGGTTGGTCCGGGTTGGCGGTGATTTGTTCAATCGGAACACGGATCAGGGCGCGTTCGGGCGTCGATGCGTCCGGCGCAGTTACGCCAATATCGGACATCAGGGCCGACAGACCGCGGCCTAAGCCGCGTTTCGCGTGTTTGGGATCGGCCATCAGGCTACCTCGGGCGTTAATTTCAGACGTTCGGAAAATTCGGCGGCGAATTGGCGATAGGCGTGGCTGCCTTTGGATGCCGGATCGTAATGCAGCACGGGTTGGGCATAGGACGGGGCCTCGGACACGCGGACATTTCGGGGGATCACGGTGGGATAAACCAGATCGCCAAGGGTGGCGCGGGCGTCAGCCTCGACCTGTTGGGACAGGCGATTGCGGGAATCGGCCATGGTCAGCAGAATGCCGTTGATGCGCAGGTTCGGATTTCCGGCCTGACGCACCTGTTGGACGGTGCCAAGCAGTTGCGACAGCCCTTCGAGCGCGTAGAATTCCGCCTGAAGCGGGACCAGAACGCTGTGCGCGGCGACCATGGCGTTCACCGTCAGCAGCCCCAAGGCGGGCGGGCAGTCAATTAAAACGATGGTGTTTTGCGGGGCCTGTTTCAGGCGTTCGCGAAGAAGGCGGGTGCGTTCCGTCAGCTGCGACAGTTCAACATCGGCCGATGACAGATCCGGGGTGGATGGCACGACAAAAAGGCCGGGGATTTCGGTGTCTTGCAGGCTGTCGCGCAAGTCGGCATCGCCGGCCAAAAGATCATAGATTGTGCGTTCGCGGCGGTCCTGTTCGATGCCCAAACCGGTAGAGGCATTTCCCTGCGGATCAAGGTCGATCAGAATCACCTGATGCCCCTGTTCCGCCAAGGCCGCGCCCAGATTGATTGCCGTGGTTGTTTTGCCCACGCCGCCCTTTTGGTTGGCAACCGCAACAATCATCGGATCAGACATGGGACACCTTGGTTATCTTGAGGATCGCGGCGGATGGGTTGGTTTGGCTGGGAAATGACTGATGTCGGAAATGCCATTCTTGGGCGGCTTCGGCAAGCTCTGCTTGCCAATTTTCGCCCTTCATCAGCCATGCGTGACCATCGGGCGTCATATGGCGGTGCAGAAATGGCATCAGATTCGCCAGTGAAGCCAAGGCGCGGGCGCTGATGTGGTCTGCGTTTTGTGGGTCGGCCTGTTCGATACGCTGTGCGATGACCTGTGCGTTTTTCAGGCCAAGTTCGCGAATGACGGTCCGCAGGAAGGTGGATTTGCGCTGATCGCTTTCAATCAGGGTGAAGCGGATGTCATGTTCGGCATGGGCAATCGCCATCACTAATCCGGGCAGACCGCCGCCGCTACCGAGATCGACCCAGTGGCCTGAAACCGGGCCTGTGATGGTGGCGATTTGCAGCGAATCCGCAATATGGCGCGTTTCCAGATTGGTCAGCGTCGATGGCGCAACCAGATTGATGCGGGGATTCCATTTGCGGATCAGGGCAGCATATGCGGCGAGGCGCGCCTCTGTTTCACGTGAAACATTCATCACGACGCCCGTTGTTTTTCGCGCGATCGGCTGACGGCCACCAAGAGAGACAGGGCCGCGGGGGTCATGCCTTCGACTTTTGCCGCGGCGGCCAGAGTTGCGGGGCGCAGTTCTGACAGTTTCGTGGCCAATTCGCCGGACAGGCCGCCCAGCTGGCGATAGTTCAGATCGGGCGACAGGTGGATGTTTTCGTCAGCACGGATCGCCGCAGCATCACGATCCTGGCGAGTCAGATACTGGCTGTAAAGCGCGTCATTCGTCAGCTGTGTGATTGTATCGGATGGGTAATCCGCCAATTCTGGCACAAGTCGAACCAGATCATCAAACAAGATGCCCGTCATCCCAAGCAGGGTAAACAGGCTGCGTTTCTGCCCATCCTGACGCACCTGAAGGCCGGCTTTTTGCAGTTCGGTGGGGGTCAGATAGACCGATTCGAGATAGTTGCGGGCCTTGTTGTAGGTGGTTTGACGGTTGTTGAAATGATCAGTGCGTTCCGGACCCACACAGCCCATATCAATTCCAATCGGCGTCAGGCGTTGATCCGCATTATCCGCACGTAAGGACAAACGAAATTCCGCGCGCGAGGTGAACATGCGATAGGGTTCGGTAACGCCACGCGTGATCAAATCGTCAATCATCACGCCAATATAGCTGTCGGTCCGGCTAAAATGATAGGGTTTTCGACCCAAGGCCAGTGCGGCCGCGTTGATACCGGCAACGATCCCCTGTGCCGCTGCTTCCTCATACCCGGTTGTGCCGTTGATTTGGCCGGCTAGATACAGCCCCTGCATGTCACGAACGGCCAAACCCTGGTCCAGACTACGCGGATCTACATAATCATATTCGACCGCATAGCCCGGTTGCAGGATTACGGCGTGTTCCAATCCACGGATGGACCGCACATAATCCAGCTGCACATCGGCAGGCAGGGATGTTGAAATTCCGTTTGGATAAACGGTGGGATCGTCCAAACCTTCAGGTTCCAAGAAAATCTGGTGCGATGTTTTTTCTGCAAACCGCACAACTTTATCTTCGATGGACGGACAATAACGCGGACCGCGGCCAGAAATATGGCCGCCATACATCGCGGACCGGTGAATGTTATCGCGAATGATCTGATGGGTTTTTCCGTTGGTATGCGTGATGCCGCAGGAAATCTGACGCGCAGATGGTGCGCTGTTCAGATAGGAAAACACCACCGGATCATCGTCGCCCGGTTGCGTTTCCAACATATCCCAGTCAATCGTTCGACCATCAAGACGCGGCGGTGTTCCGGTTTTCAGCCGTCCCATAGGCAGACCCAGACCCAACAGAGACGCGGCCAAACCGTGGGCCGTCCCGTCACCCCACCGCCCCGCCGGTCGGCTGACATCACCAATGTGAATGGCGCCGTTCAAAAACGTGCCGGTCGTCACAATAACAGCCGATGCTGTGAATTCGCGTCCATCCGAATGGCGCACACCACGAATTTTCTGGCCGTCTTTGATCAGTCCTTCAACCTCACCATAGCACAGGCTTAACCCCGGATAGGCGTCAATGATCGTTTGCGCATGGTGCCGATACAGTGCGCGATCCATCTGCGCGCGCGGCCCTTGAACGGCTGGCCCTTTGCGCCGGTTCAACAACCGGAACTGAATCCCCGCCTGATCCGCGATCCGACCCATCACGCCATCTAATGCGTCAACCTCGCGAACCAAATGGCCTTTACCCAAACCACCAATGGCCGGGTTGCAGGACAGCGTGCCAATATCCTCGCGCCGCATGGTCATCAGCAGCGTGTCGGCCCCCATCCGCGCGGCTGCCGTTGCGGCCTCTAACCCGGCATGACCGGCACCGATCACAATGACGTCGTAATGTTTCACGTGAAACAATCCCTACTTCCCGATACAGAACGACGAAAAGATCACGTCCAGATAATCTTCCGCCCCAATCCGGCCAACTAACCGATCCAAAGACGACGCCGCCTGCCGCACGTTTTCCGCCAGCAACTCCACCGGCAAATCATCCAAATCACTCAACGCCGTGACGGCATCCGACAATTCCGCCCGCTGCCGCTCATGGCTGATGATTCCCGCGCCTGCCACACGATCCGCCAACCGATCATACACCATATCCAACATTCGGTCGATGCCATGCCCGCTCACGGATGACACAGACGCGTTATGAACCCCGCCATCATCCTGACTGACCAAAACCAGATCGCCATCACACCACAGATCATCCTGCCGCACACCTTCAGGATGCAGGTGAATCCGCAAATCAGCCGCCGCCGCCCGATCCTTGGCGCGCTGAACCCCGATGGCCTCGATATCGTCCCCAGTCACGCGCAACCCGGCCGTGTCCAAAAACGTCACCGCCAAGCCGCGAAGATCGGCCCGCAACTCGATCACATCCCGAGTCGTCCCGGCAATATCGGATACGATGGCCAGTTCCCGCCCCGCAATCCGGTTGATCAGCTGCGATTTCCCAGCATTGGGCGGCCCGACAACAGCAACCTCAAACCCCTGTCGAATCCGTTCCGCCGCAGAAAAACCCGCCAATTCGCGCGCCAAATCCCCGCGCAACGCGGCCAACTGCTCATAAACCTCGGGCGCCACATCATCCGGCACCTCTTCATCGGCAAAATCGACACTGACTTCGATCATCGCCCCGGCATGGATCAACGCCGCACGCCATTGATCCGCTTTCCGCGCCAAAGCCCCGCCAGCTGCACGCAGAGCCTGTTTCCGCTGCATCTCGGTTTCAGCCGCCAGCAAATCACCCAAGCCCTCAATCTCGGCCAGATCCATGCGACCATTCAGAAAGGCGCGCCGGGTGAAGTCCCCAGCCTCGGCATCCCGCGCACCGCACGAACGCAGCGCCGCGCCAACACGGCGCACGACCACAGGCGCTCCGTGCAGATGCAGCTCAACCACTTCTTCGCCGGTAAAACTCGCCCCTTCGGCAAACCACAGGACCAATGCCTGATCCAGTTCCTCGCCCCCATCCCGCAGCACACGGAAATAGGCGTGCCGCGCCACCGGCAGAGGCCCCGCCAACCGCTCAGCAATCGCCCGACAGCCGCGACCGCTCAGCCGAATAACGGAAACGCCCCCCCGACCCGGCGGGGAGGCTTCGGCGAAAATCACATCCATATCCGGCCCCGTCAGGCGTTCATTGAATCAAAGAATTCGGAATTCGTCTTGGTCTGCTTCAGCTTGGAAATCAGGAACTCGATCGCGTCGGTCGTCCCCATCGGATTCAGAATCCGCCGCAACAGATACGTCTTTTGCAGGTCTTTGGAATCAACCAGCAATTCTTCTTTCCGCGTGCCAGATTTCAGAATATCCATCGCCGGGAAGACGCGCTTATCCGCAACCTTCCGGTCCAGAACAATCTCACTGTTGCCGGTGCCTTTGAATTCTTCAAAGATCACCTCATCCATCCGGCTGCCCGTGTCGATCAGCGCGGTGGCAATGATGGTCAGCGACCCGCCTTCTTCGATATTGCGCGCCGCACCAAAGAACCGCTTGGGCCGCTGCAAGGCATTGGCATCCACACCGCCCGTCAGCACTTTACCCGATGACGGCACAACGGTGTTGAACGCCCGACCAAGTCTTGTGATCGAATCCAGTAGAATAACAACATCTCGTTTATGTTCGACCAGACGTTTGGCCTTTTCGATCACCATTTCGGACACAGCAACGTGCCGGCTGGCCGGTTCATCAAAGGTCGACGACACCACTTCCCCACGAACCGACCGCTGCATGTCGGTCACCTCTTCAGGGCGTTCGTCGATCAGCAACACGATCAGATAACATTCGGGATGATTTTTTTCGATCGAATGGGCGATATTCTGCAACAGCACCGTTTTCCCCGTCCGCGGAGGCGCAACGATCAGCGACCGCTGCCCCTTCCCAATCGGCGCGACCAGATCAATGATGCGGGCCGAACGGTCCTTGATCGTGGGATCTTCGATTTCCATTTTCAGGCGTTCATTCGGATACAGCGGCGTCAGGTTGTCAAACGCCACCTTGTGACGCGCCTTTTCCGGGTCTTCGAAATTGATCCGTTCCACTTTGGTCAGGGCAAAGTAACGCTCATTCTCGCCCGGCGCGCGAATCACGCCTTCCACCGTGTCGCCGGTGCGCAGCGAATACTGGCGGATCATATCGGGGCTGACATAAATATCGTCGGGACCGGGCAGATAGTTCGCCTCGGTCGACCGCAGGAACCCGAACCCGTCCTGAACCACCTCCAGCACGCCGTCGCCGCCGATTTCCCAGCCCTCTTCGGCATGTTCCTTCAGGATGGAATACATCATATCGCCCTTCCGCATGGTCGAGGCGTTTTCAATTTCCCATTCCTCAGCCAATGCCAGCAATTCAGCGGGGCTTTTGGCCTTCAGGTCGGACAGATTCAGGCGTTCTTCGGTCATTACATCACCAATCGCAGGCCCGAACCGGGCCATCAGCAGATCACATATCGGAAAATCCCCCGGCCGGATGGCGGGGCTTGGCCTTGACCTACGCCGGAACGGGCCTCGAGTCAATCAATACTGAATAATCACCGCCGTCACGATCCCCAGCATCAGCAGCGTCGGCACTTCGTTCATCATGCGGTAATAACGGCCAGTGCGGACCTGACCGGCCAGTAGCCGCCGCCGTTCGCCCGCGCACCACATATGAAACCAGGTCATGCCGATCACGCAACCCGCCTTGACCCAGGGCCACAGATGCGCCCAAATCCCCGGGCCCAGCGCGATCACCATCATCAGCCCGCTGATCCATGCCGCAATCATCGCGGGGTTCATAATCACCCGCAACAGCTTTTCTTCCATGATCACAAAACTGGCGACAGGTTCCACCCCGCCCCCACGTTCCGCGTGATACACGAACAACCGGGGCAAATAAAACAGCCCCGCCATCCACGATATTACCGCCATGACGTGAAACGCCTTCACATAGGGATAGATCACGAACAGTCCGTCGAACATCGCAGCACCTCTTTCCCTTTCACTTAAATAAGAAAAGAAAGAAAAGAAATGATGATGTAGTAGGCCCTGTGGATCAGTGGATCACGCCGTTATCCCGGCTCTTTTCCCCAGAATCAGCCCTGTGGGTAAGATTCCCGAAAATCACCAATAACGTTCGAAAATTTTGCAAAATCAACAATCTAATCTGTGGATAAATCTGCGGATAACCCGTGAAGATCACACTTACCCACAGACGCGGCCCATCGGCCCGTGCAGTTATCCCCCTGTGGATGATAACCCCGCGTTCCCGCCGCGTTCAGTGGGTAAAATCGCCCCCCTCCGCGATCCCCCCATCCATCACCAAGGCTTAACCCGATTCCCACCCAGACTTATCCACAGGCACCATCGCGCCACAGAGGCACGAAAACCCCCGCCCTGCCCTTCCCCCCGCCCGATTCCCCGCCTAATCTGTCCGAAAGGAACCGTTTCCGTTGGTATGATGTCCGAAGATCAGCCCCTGTCCCAGATCCGGCACGCCCCCCTTGCGGGTGTGATCGGGATGCCGATTGCCCATTCCCGTTCGCCGCGCCTGCATGGGCATTGGCTGGCGCGGTATGGCCTGCCCGGTCATTACGTCCCCATCCCCGTGCAGCCCGAACATCTGGCCGAGGTGCTGCGCATCCTGCCCCGCGCGGGCTTTGTCGGCGCGAACGTCACCATCCCGCACAAAGAGGCCGTTCTGACCCTTGCCGATACCGTCACGGATCGCGCGGCGCTGATCGGGGCGGCGAATACGCTGATTTTCCGGCCGGACGGCAAAATTCACGCTGATAATACCGATGGTTACGGATTTATCGCCAATCTGCGGCAATACGCGCCCGATTGGCAGCCTGATGCCGGACCGGCGGCGGTGATTGGCGCGGGCGGCGCGGCGCGGGCGGTTGTCGCGTCGCTCTTGGATGCGGGGGTCAAGGAATTGCGCATCACCAACCGCACCCGCCTGCGCGCCGAACAGATCAAGGCCGAATTTGGCGCGCGGCTGGTCGTCTATGACTGGGCGCAGGCGGGCAATATGCTGGACGGGGCCAGCACCGTGGTGAACGCCACATCGCTGGGGATGGAGGGTAAGGCCCCCCTGAGGGTGCCTCTGGATGCGCTGTCACCGGCGGCGGTCGTCACGGATCTGGTCTATACCCCGCTGATGACGCCGTTTCTGACGGACGCCGCCGCGCGCGGCTGTCAGATCGTGGACGGGCTGGGGATGCTGCTGCATCAGGCCGCGCCGGGCTTTGAACGCTGGTTCGGGCATCGCCCCGATGTGGACGAGGAAACCCGACAGGTGGTGCTGGGATGACCTTTATCCTTGGGCTGACGGGCGGCATTGGCATGGGGAAATCCACGACCGCGCAGATGTTCCGGGATGCGGGCTTTCCGGTCTGGGATGCGGACCGGGCGGTGCATCACCTCTATGCGCCCGGCGGTGCGGCGGTCGGGCCGGTTTCGGATGCGTTCCCGGCGGCGCTGCACAATGGCGGCATTGACCGCGCGGCGTTGCGGGCTGAACTGGCCGCCGATCCCGGCGCGCTGACCCGGTTGGAATCCATCGTGCATCCGCTGGTCGGCGCGGATCGCAGCGCCTTTATCGCCGCCCACAGCGATGCGGCGCTGATTGTCTTGGACATCCCGCTGCTGTTCGAAGGCGCGGGCCGTCTGGGGCTGGATGGCGTCGCCGTGGTCAGCGTGGACGCCGAAACGCAGCGCGCCCGCGTGATGGCGCGCCCCGGCATGACGGCGGAAACCTTTGACATGATCGTCGCGCGACAAATGGCCGATGCGGACAAACGCGCGCTTGCCGATTGGGTGATCCCCACCGATACTGTCGAATCCGCCCGTAGGGCGGTGGATCAGATTATCCGACAGGTGGCCCATGCGTGAAATTGTGTTCGATACCGAAACCACCGGCTTTGACCCGAAAGGCGGTGATCGCATCGTCGAAATCGGCGCGATGGAGCTGATCAACCACCTGCCCACGGGCCGCACCTTTCACGTCTATATCAACCCTGAACGGTCGATGCCGGACGATGCCTTTCAGGTTCACGGTCTGGGCGATGATTTTCTGCATGACAAACCGAAATTTGCCGAAATCGCCCAAGATTGGCTGGACTTTATCGGCCCGGATTCCAAACTGATCGCACATAACGCCAATTTCGACCGCGGTTTTCTGGATATGGAGCTGGGCCGTCTGGGCCATCCGCCACTGGACCCCGCGCGCGTGATCGACACGCTGGCGATTGCGAAACGCAAATTTCCCGGCGCGCCTGCGTCGCTGGATGCGCTGTGCCGCCGGTTCGGAGTGGACAATTCAGGCCGCGACCTGCACGGGGCGTTGATTGATACCGAATTGCTGGCCGGGGTGTATCTGGAACTGATCGGCGGTCGGCAACCGGATCTGGTGCTGGCCGGTCCCGAAACCACAACCACCACGCAGACACAGACCACCAAACCCCGCGCGCCGCGTCCCCGCCCCCTGCCCTCGCGTCTGACGGCGGACGAAGAACAGGCCCATGCCGATTTTATCGCGCGCATGGGGGATAAGGCGTATTGGATCACGCGCAGGATGCAATGATGCTGAACTGGTTCCGGGAAACCCGCACATTCTGGGGTGCCGTGATTGAACGGATGGACAAAACGCATATGTCGCTGATTGCGGCGGGGGTGGCGTTTTACGCCATGTTCGCGGTCTTTCCCGGCATCGGCGCCATCGTCGCGTTATGGAGCCTGTGGTTCGACCCCACAATCGTGCTGACCTATCTGGCGGTTGCGCATGAATTCATGCCCGAAGGCGCGCAGGAAATCGTCGATGATCAGGTGCTGTCGGTGACGTCACAGGGGCGCACGACGATGGGATGGACGTCGTTTGTGTCGTTCATGATCGCCACGATTGCCGCGCGCGCAGGCGTGGATGCGCTGATCCGAGGGCTGAACGCGGCCTATGGTGTGCGCGCCCATTCGACGATTTTCGGCTTTATTCTGGCCTATGTGCTGACGCTGGTGATTGTGGGCATTTCCATTGCCGGGCTGGCCACGATTGTCATTGTGCCGCTGGTCCTGAACTTTTTCGTCTTTGCGCCGGTGCGGTCGTGGCTCATCACCGCGCTGCCTTGGGCGGGGATGTTCGTTCTGGTGATTATCGTGATTGGGGTGCTGTATCGTTATGGTCCCAATGTCAAAACGCCACGGACGCGGATTTTCACATGGGGCGCGGTCTTTGCGGCGGTGCTGTGGTCGGCGGGGTCGATTGCGTTTTCGGCGTATTTGTCCAGTTTCAACAGCTATAACCGGATTTACGGGTCCATCGGCACGGTGGTGGCACTGCTGATGTGGTTTTATCTGGCGGGGTTTTCCGTGCTGCTGGGCGCGGTGATCAATGTCGAACTGGCCCGCAGCCGCCGCCTGCAACAAGCGCGCGAGGCCCGCAAAAACATCGCCGAATTGCGGGCCGAGGCCGCCGCCGCCAAAGATTAAGGCGGCGACCCATCCGTTACGCCAAACCTTCGGTCGAGGCAAAGAACATCGCCTGCGACACCGCCGAACGCACCTGTTCTTCGTTATAGGGTTTGGAAATCAGGAATGCCGGTTCCGGGCGCTCGCCGGTCAGCAGGCGTTCGGGGAAGGCGGTGATGAAAATCACCGGAATGTCGCCCATGCTGGCCAGCAATTCGTTGACCGCATCCACGCCCGACGACCCATCGGCCAGCTGAATATCGGCCAGAATCAGATCGGGGCGTTCTTTGCCGGCCAGTTCGATGGCGGCGCTGTGGGTGCGTGCCACGCCGGTGACGCTGTGGCCCATGGCCTGCACGATGCCCTTCAGGTCCATGGCGATGATCATTTCATCTTCGATCACCATGACCTTGCCACGCAGCGCGTTGCCCATTTCGGTCAGGGCGATCTGGATCAGTTCCTCGGCCTCGTCGGTCGAAATCTGCATGACGCGGGCGATCTGGTCGGGGCGCAATTCTTCGATGCTGCGCAGCAACAGGGCTTCGCGGGAATTGGGCGTCAGCCCGCGCAGGTGATCCTGTGCGGCACGTTCGCGGCTGGTCTGATCCGATTCCGCCACCGGCTGACCCGAGCTTTGCCAGATCACATGAAAGGTTTTGAACAGCGCGATGCGCACATCGTCTTCGCCGTCCATGACGGAACGGTCGGACAAAATCGCTTCAAGCGTGGCGGCAGCGTAATTGTCACCGGCGCTTTGGCTGCCTGTCAGGGCGCGTGCGTAACGCCGCAGAAAAGGCAGTTCGCGCCCGATGGATTGGGCCAGATCGGCAGCAGACATGGTTTATCCTTTTTTTCGCGTATTGCAGGGAACCAACTTCCCCCCCTAAAGGTTGCATCACGTGCGCACAAGATTTGTCGGGACAACACTAAATGACGCCTATCAAAAAGGACCGACGGAGGTCTGCCGTGGAACAGCAAATTGATGAAAACCTGAAACGTGTTTACGATCAGGATGTGAACGAACAGGTGCCTGATCGTTTTCTGGATCTGCTGCGGCAGTTGAAGGAACAGGATTGATCTGTCCTTCGCCCGTTTTTGCCCGCCACCCTTTTTTGACGGCTGCATGATATGACAAACACCCCCTCTGACCCGCGCGATCAGCTGGTTGACCACCTGCCCGCGCTGCGTGCTTTTGCGCTGTCGCTGACCCGCGAAGGCGCCTCGGCGGACGATCTGGTGCAGGACACCATCGTCAAGGCGTGGACGAATATCGACAAATTTCAGGCCGGCACCAATCTGCGGGCGTGGTTGTTCACCATTTTGCGCAACACTTTTTATTCCGCGCGCCGCAAAACCAAACGCGAAGTCAGCGACAGCGACGGCATCCACGCCGCACGTCAGGCCACGCGGCCCGAACATGACGGGCGACTGGCGATGCGTGATTTCCGCGCCGCGTTTGAAAAACTGCCTGACGAACAGCGTGAAGCCTTGGTTCTGGTCGGCGCATCGGGCTTTTCCTACGAAGAGGCCGCCGATATGACCGGCGTGGCCGTCGGCACCGTGAAATCGCGCGCCAATCGCGGGCGGCGCAAGCTGGCGGAATTGCTGCATCTGGATGATGCGCAGGAATTGGACATGACCGATCAGGCAACGCTGGCCGTGATGGCCGCGTCGCAGCCTGTGATGCGATAAACCCATGCTGACGGGTGTGTCTGACCGTCTGGATTTCACCCGCAAGCTGGGCTTTCGTCTGGGCGCGCTGTTATCGGTGGCGATCCTGCCCATCGGCCTGATTTCGCTGGTCCAGAACCTGAACCTGTCGCGCGAGGCGGAACGATCCGCCGAAATCGCTTTGCTGGGCCGCACCGCATCCGCCGCATCGGGCGAACGCGCGCTGTTGCAAAGCGCCTTGGGATCGGCCGATGCCATGGGTCCGGCGGTTTTGCGCACCCGCGACGACCCGGCGACCTGTTCGGATCTGATGGCGGAATTTGTCGAACGCAGCGCCACCTATGTGTCCGCGGCCTTTGTGTCGATTGAGGGTTACACCAATTGCAGCGCGGCCAGCCAGCAGGGGCAGTTGATCGACCTGCACGCATCGCCCGCCTGGAACAAATTCCTGAAAGACCCGACCACCACGGTGATGTCGCTGGATCAGGGGATCATCAGCGGGCGCGCGGTCGTGCAGCCGCTGTATGAAAACCGCGAATTGCTGGGCTATACCACGGTGTCGCTGACGCATGATCTGTTGCGGTCCACCCATGCGGCCTATTTCGGCACCGATGGCGCGCGGGTCATCACCTTTAACAATCTGGGCGAATTTCTGGCCACCGAATCCGAATCCCGCGATTACGTCGATATTCTGCCGGTGGGGGTCGATCTGTTGGCCGTGGCGCAGCAGGGCGAAACCACCTTTCGCGGCACGACCGAAAACGGGGAAAAGCGTATTTTCACAGTGGTTTCGGTGGTTCCGGGGCTGGTTTACGCCTTGGGCAGCTGGTCGCCCGCCGTGGTGGGTCTGGACGCGCTGACGGTGTCGCGCTTTGGCGCGATCCTGTTGCCGGTGGCGCTGTGGGCGGCGTCGCTGGCGGTCGCCTATTTCGCGGTGTTCCGGCTGGTTCTGCGCCATATCAGCGTGCTGCGTGGCCAGATGCGGCGCTTTGCGCTGGGCAGCCGGGACGCGCCGCCTCCGGTTCTGCGCGGCGCGCCGACCGAGATCACGGATATGAGCCAGACCTTTCACAACATGGCCCGCATCCTGATCCGCGACGAAGAGGAAATGGAACGCGCCGTTTCCGAAAAAACCGTGCTGCTGAAAGAGGTTCATCACCGCGTCAAAAACAACCTGCAACTGATCGCGTCGATCATCAATATGCAAAGCCGCCTGATTGACGATCCCGACGCGAAACGTGTGCTGCGATCGGTGCAGGATCGGGTTGCGGCTCTGGCCACGATTTACCGCAATCTGTATCAGGCCGAACAGCTGGATGCGGTCGATGCGGGGCGTCTGATTGGTGACATCGTGAACCAGATGGTCAACGCCACCACGCGCCCGGGGGAATCGCTGCGGGTGGATACGCAAATCCGGCCTCTGACGTTGTTGCCGGATCAGGCGGTGCCGTTAACCCTGCTGGCGACGGAATCGGTGACCAATGCGCTGAAATACGCATCCCCCGCGCCGGGGGAAACGGCGTCATGGGTGCGGGTGTCGCTGACCACCCCGGAACCGGGCGTTGCGGTGCTGTCGATTGCCAATTCCGTGGGCGATGCACGCAGCGACGCCGAAGGCACGGGTCTTGGCAGCCAGCTGATCGAGGCGTTTGCCATGCAACTGGACGGCACCGCGCAGCAAAACCAGACGCCCGGCACCTATGAATTGGAATTGCGGTTTAACATTGAAACGGTTGACCCCGCCCCGGCCCCCGATCCGCGTCAGGTGGTGCTGACATCGGCCGCGCGTCCGGGCGCACAGCATTAACGGGCTTGCGCCGGGATGGGGCTGATTTATGTATCACGGCATGGATAACGCCGCGCAGTATGATCTGAAAACGGGGGACGGGCTGATCGCCTGCCCGAAATGCGATGCGCTGCATGTGCAGGATGATCTGACCGCCGGGGAAACCGCGCGCTGCATCCGCTGCGGGCATGTGCTGGCGCGTCCGCGTCAGGGCGCGTTCGGGCAGCTGATCGCACTGGCCTTTACGTCGATGGTGCTGCTGATCGGCGCGGTGTTTTTTCCGTTCCTTGAGGTGTCGGCCCGTGGCTTCGGCAATGCCAGTTCGCTGTTCGATGTGGCGCTTGCCTTTTCCGATGGGGTGCTGCTGCCGCTGGTTCTGGCGGTCTTGGCGATGATCATTGGCCTGCCGATCCTGCGGGCGTTTTTGCTGGTCTATGTGCTGGTGCCGCTGGCGCAGGGGCGCGCGCCCTATGCCCATGCGGCGGCGGCGTTCCGGTGGTCGGAAATGCTGCGCCCGTGGTCGATGGCGGAAATTTTCGTGATCGGCACCGCCGTGGCACTGGTCAAGGTCGCGGGTCTGGCCAGCGTGCAGATGGGACCGGCCTTTTGGGCGTTCTGCGCGCTGATCTTCGTCAATATCGCGTCGCGCGCGTTCATGTGCCAGACATCCATCTGGGACGCGATAGAAGACGCAGGGATCCCCACCGAATGACCGCGCCCGACCACGACATCGCCCCGGTTCTGACCGCGCATCGTGCGGGGTTGATTGGCTGCCGGTCCTGTGGCCGGGTCTGGCCGCGCGACGATCACCAATGCGGGCGCTGCGGCGCGTCGCTGGTGCCGCCCGACCGGCGCGGGCTGTCGGCGGTCTGGGCGTGGCTGATTGCGGGGATCATCGCCTATATCCCCGCCAACGTCTTTCCGATGATGAAAACCCAGACCTTTGCCGGGCTTGCGGGCAATTCCGAGGCAACGATCATCGGCGGCGTGCTGGAACTGATCGCCTATGGCAGTTGGGACATCGCGATCATCGTGTTTGTGGCGTCCATCGTGGTGCCGATTGGCAAATTCATCGCGATCATCTGGCTGGCTTTGGCGGCTGGCAAACCCGCCACGGTCAGTCAGGCGCATACCCGGCTGAAGGTGTTTGAAATCGTCGAATTTATTGGCCGCTGGTCGATGATTGACGTTTTTGTCGTTGCGATTTTATCCGCGCTTGTGCAACTGGGCTTTGTGGCGTCCATCCATCCCGGCCCGGCGGCGGTGTCATTTGCGCTGTCGGTGGCCTTTACCATGCTGGCCGCGCAAAGTTTTGACGCCCGCCTGATCTGGCGCGGCCTGCCCTTGCGCAGCGCGCCCAACACCTGACCACATCCGCATCTGACCCAAAAGGAACCGCCATGACCGACACGCCTTCTCCGCTGAAACCCGCAAGGCCGGTGCGCAAAACAGCCGCCCGCGCGGCGCAGGCGGGGGTGAATATCGTCTGGCTGGTGCCAATTTTGGCCTTGGTGGTGACGCTGGCGATTGCGTGGACGTCGTTTCGCGACCGAGGGTCATTGATTGACATTGAATTTGCCGACGCAACCGGCGTGACGCCGGGGGAAACCACGCTGCGGTTTCGCGAAATCGTCGTCGGCCGGGTCGAGGCCGTGCGCTTTACCCACGACCTTGCCCGCGTCGTCGTGTCGGTGCGTGTGAACAAAGACATCGCGCCCTTTATCGACGATCAGGCGTCGTTCTGGATCGTGCGGCCTCAGGTATCCGCGCAAGGGGTGTCGCGGCTGGATACGGTGCTGACCGGTGCCTTTATCGAAGGCTATTGGGACGCTGATCCGACCGCGCCAGAGACGCGCTTTGTGGGCTTGGACCGTCCGCCGCTGACGCGCAACGACACGCCCGGCACATGGGTGGCGCTGTCGATGCAATCAGCCGAAAGCCTGTCCGAAGGCGCGCCGGTGCTGTTTCGGGGCTTGCAGGTCGGGCGGATCGAAAATCTGCGACTGGATGACGGCGCCGACCGCGTGATTGCGGATGCCTTCATCGAGGCCCCCCATGATCAGCGCCTGACCAGTGCCAGCATGTTCTGGGATATTTCGGGCTTTTCGGTGTCGCTGGGCGCGGCGGGGCTGTCGCTGAATGTCAGCTCGCTGTCGTCGCTGTTGCAGGGCGGCGTGGCCTTTGACACCATGATCAGCGGCGGGCAGCCGGTGGAACGCGGCCATATCTTTGCCGTGCAACCCGACGAAGATACCGCCCGCAACAACCTGTTCGCCGACCAGGAAGGCGCGCAACTGCGCCTGTCGATGCTGGTCGATGACAGCCTGCGCGGTCTGACGCGCGGCGCGGATGTGCAATTTCAGGGCCTGCGCGTGGGTCAGGTCACGGATCTGGCGGTCGCTGTGACGGATGCGCCCATCGGCAGCGACCTGCCCCGCGTGCAGCAGCGCGTCACCCTGTCGGTGTCGCCGTCGCTGATGGGGCTGGGGGCGGATGCAACCGCCGATGACGCATTGGAATTTCTGGATGTGGCGGTGCAGGACGGGCTGCGCGCGCGTGTGGCCAGCACCGGGTTTCTGGGAACCTCGCTGATGGTGGAACTGGTTCATCTGGACGATCCCGGTTCGGGGCGGCTGGACCGCAGCGCCGAACCCAACCCGATGATCCCGACCGCGCCGGGCAGTCTGGATGACTTTTCCGGCAGCGCGCAGGGTCTGATGGATCGCGTCAGCCGCCTGCCGATCGAGGATTTGATGGCATCCGCCACCCAAATGATGAACAGCATCACCGCGATTGCCAGTTCGAACGAAACCCGCGCTTTGCCCGGCGCGCTGCGCGACACCCTGAACGAAGGGCGCGACGCCTTGGCCAATATCGGCGAATTTGGCCGCGACCTGAACGACGCCGGCACCGCCCAATCCATTGCCCGCATGGTGGATGAAGCCGCCGTCGCCATGGAATCGGTGCGTGTGGCCACCGAAAACGCGCCGCAAATGGTCGCCACCATCAGCGAAACCGCGGAAAAAGTCCGCGACATTGATTTCGCCGCGATTGGCGCGCAGGCCGAAGGGATTCTGGCCGATCTGCGCGCCATGCTGGGCAGCGAAGACGCCGAACAACTGCCGCGCAACCTGTCCGACACTTTGCAGGCGATGACGGGGCTGTTGAATGATCTGCGCGACGGCGGCGCAGTGGGCAATCTGAACGCGGCGCTTGCCTCGGCCAGTGCGGCGGCGGATCAGGTCGCGGCATCCGTCCGGGAACTGCCTGCGCTTGTCACGCGCCTGCAATCCACGGCGGCGCGCACCGAACAGGTGATTGCGGGCTATGGCCCCCGGTCGCCCTTTAACAACGAAGCGATTGCGGCCATGCGCGAAATGCGCCGCGCGACCGAGGCGTTCGGCTCGCTCGCCCGTATGATCGAACGCAACCCCCGCGCCTTTATTCTGGGACGATGACATGATGAAACACCTGCTGCCTTTGTGTGCTGTTGCCGTCGTTGCGGCCTGTTCCAACCCCGAAAAAACCGGCGGCTGGCTGATTGATCCGCCGACCGCCGGGGTCCGGGTGCCGAACGCCTTGGGGACCGCCGAACTGAAGGACGTATCCCTGCCCGAATACGCGTCGGGGCAAGAGGTCGCGTTTCAGACCCCCGATGGCGCGGTGCGGTCAAACCCCGACAATATCTGGGCCGACAGCCCGGGCCGCGCCTTCACAAACGCCTTGGCGGGCGCGATTTCGGATATGTCGGGGGCGACGGTGATTGCCGAACCCTGGCCTTTGGCCGAACCGCCGCGCCGGGTCATTCAGGTGCGCGTGGATCGCGCCCTGACGCAGGCCGATGGGCATTATCGCCTGTCGGGGCGGTATTTCGTCGCCGATGACCGCGCGCAGGGGACCAATCATGTGCGCCGCTTTGACATTCGCGTGCCAGTGGCGGAGCCGGGCGCGGGCGGCACGGCGGGGGCGGCCAGTCAGGCCCTGTCGCAACTGGCGCAGCAAATCGCCACGCTGTCCGGTCCCGGCACCACGATTGCCACATCCGCCCCGGCGGACCCGTTCGCCAATCTGCCGCCGCTGTTCTGACGCGGCGGCCCATGTCCCGGCTGCCGGTTATCGCGACGCTGTGGATTGGCACGCGGCTGTCATGGCTGGAACAGCTATGCCTGAAATCATTCGTTGATGCCGGGCATGTGGTGTTTTTGTATTGCTATGACCTGATCGGGAATGCGCCTGCGGGCGTGACCCTGCGCGATGCGCGCGACATTTTCCCCGGCGATACGATCATCCGCCACGCCCGCACCGGCAGCCCCGCGATTCACGCCGATATCTGGCGGCTGCATCTGATGCAGCGGACCGACTATGTCTGGATGGATGCCGATATGCTGTGCATCCGCCCGGTGGATTTCGACATGCCGTTTGTGTTCGGGCTGGAAAAGCCGCATCAGGTCTGCAACGCGGCGCTGCGCCTGCCCGCGTCATCCGCGACCTTGGCGCGGCTGTTGGATTTCATCGCCGACCCCTATGCGATTGGGCCGTGGCTGAAACCCGACCAGCAGGCCCAACTGCGCGCCGCCGCCGACCGGGGCGAGCCGGTGCATTTTTCCCATCAGGATTGGGGCCTGACCGGCCCCGCCGCGCTGAGCCATTACCTGCGCGAAACCGGCGAATGGGACTATGCCCAGCCGCAGAGCGTGTTTTACCCGGTGTCGTTTCGCGACCGGAACAAAGTCATCCTGTCGCGCTTTGACATCGGCGCGGATTTTCTGACCGATCAGACGCGGACGCTGCATTTATGGGCGCGCCGTCTGAAACCGCGCCTGCACGAGGCCGAACAGAACCGCCCCCGTCGCGGCAGCTTTCTGGATCAGGCGCTGCGCCGCCACGGC
The DNA here is from genome assembly GCF_030538495.1 of Paracoccus sp. (in: a-proteobacteria). GTDB lineage: Bacteria > Pseudomonadota > Alphaproteobacteria > Rhodobacterales > Rhodobacteraceae > Paracoccus. The sequence continues at coordinate 85,390 of NZ_JAUNTW010000005.1, read as the reverse complement.
ATCACCCCCGAGGACGCGCCGATCCCTGCCCGCGTGGTCAATGCTGCGCATCCCCCGGATCATCCACGGTAAAGAAAAACGCATCATCCGGGTCGCGCGCCACCACGTCGTCGGGGATGCAGTGCGGCCCCTGCAAATACACCGCCGATCCGAAATGCCCGTGCAGCCGCGCCAGTTTCTGCATCCGGGGGCTGGTCAGTTCGTCGTAAAAATCGCGGTATTTGGGCATCTGTTTCAGATCATGGATGCGGGCGCGATGCGCGGCGACACAGGCGCGATGCGCGGCCGCGACGACCGGATCGGCCAGCAGGCGGTCATATTCGGCCGCGACCCGCGCCGCCATCCTCCGGGCGCGGGTGTCGGTGACGACATTGTGGTTCATGCGAAACCAGTAGGCTGCGCCTTGGTCGCGGTTGACATGGTTCACGCGGCCCCGGTCGCGTTTCACCAGAAAGCTGTCGGTTGACCGCACGGCGTAATGGTTCAGCGTCACCAGATCATAACCGACCGTGCCGCTGTGGGATCGCCACGCCGTGCGCCATTGATCGGGCGGCATCGGGTCGCCCGACCCGTTGACCCAACGAATACGGTCCACGGCGCCGGGTTGCAGCCCCTTGGGCCGATGCACACCCAATTTGCGAAACAGCCCGTCATTGCGAAACAGCGTTTTGAACCCCCAGGCCTGATGCGGTTTAGGGCTGCTGGCGCGCGCGCATTGGGTGAAGTGCTGCGTCACCATGGCGTCGGCGAAATCATCAATGCCGCCATTCCCGAACAGCCGCCATGTCATTGAAATCACATTCGCGTCCGGAACGGCGTCGAACAGAGCGGCCAGCGTGCCGTCGCCCGCATGGACCGCGATAAATTCGTCCACATCCATGCAGATCAGCCAATCGGCGCCGGTGACGCAGGGTTCGGTGTTGGCCTGCTCTAACGCGGCATGTTGGGGCTTCATCTGCAAGTCGCGCCACGGATTGTCGCGCCACTGGCACAGCCCGCGATCCTGCAACAGCCGCAGCAGGTCGTCGGTCCCGTCCGTGCAGTCATTGGTGTAAACCAACACATCGCGCACGCCGATGACGCGATGCCATGCCAGCCATTCCAGAATAAACGGCCCTTCGTTTTTCATCGTCGTGACAATGCAGACGCGGCGCTGATCGGGGGCGGTTGTGGCCGTGGCCGCGACCGGCACCGGAACGGGCCGAGCGCCCAGATCGCGGGCCAGATCGCTCAGCGTGGCGTCGGGGATCAGCGATGATTTCGGCACGATCTGGCTGATTTTCGCGCCCTGATGGCGCAGCGCCATACACCGCCAGAACGGCAGATGCCGACGGGGTGGGGCCGCGCCCACGATCCGGCGCACCAGCCAGACGGCGTCCGGCGGCAGAGCGGCGGGGACGGCGCACCACCGGCCTTCGCGCGCGTCGCTGTCAAAGCGGCGGCAAATATGATCGCCAAACCCCGCCCGGTCGCGCAGATCCCACGGATAGACCCGCTGCCCGACCAGCCCGATGATCCCCTCTGGCGCGGTTAGGGCCGCGTCAAAGACCGTGTTGCCGTTCACCCGCGCGATCAGGTCGTGGATTTCAGTATGGGCGACCGCCGCCGCATCGGCCAGAAACAGCGCCCGCATCAGGTCAAAGATCGGCCAAAACCCAAGGACCGAGGCCCACGGATCGGCAGCGGGCGGCGTCATGCGGTCTTTGCACGGCGCGTCGGGGGCGAAAAAGGGATGCGCTTGCGGCCCCATGCCGTCCACCCCCAAAGGCGCGGCGCAACTGACCACCACCACCCGCAGATCGCGCAGCCGGTCATCCGTGCGCAGCATCTGGCGCAGCCGGGCGGCCCGACGCCGCGCCAGACGGGGCGGCGCGCGGTCGATGATCAGTGCCCCATCCGCGCCGTGGCGGGTCTGGTGCCAGTCCAGCCAGTCGCGGATGATCGTGGGGTCTTCGCCATTGCAATGCCCCATCATCACCCGCCCCCCTGCCAACAGATCGGTGCGCGCAGGCGCAGGCGTCACCGGCGGCGGGTGGTCATGGTCCAGATCGACAATCGCCGCCCCCTGCGCGGCCCGCATCAGCCGGATGGTTGCGTCCTCTGCCCCCGTCAGGGCCGCTGTGTCAACCGCGCCGCGCAGATAAAACCGCGTGCCGCCCGGACGCGCCACAGCGGCGATGATCTGCGTGGATGTGGTGTGCCATTCGGGCGTCAGCAGGTGAAACTGAAACATCGCGCGCCCCGCGTCAGGTCGGGGTCGGCGCGGCATCGGGCCAGGCGTGCTGCAAAATCCAATCGCGCCGTTCCTGATAATCGGGCTGCGTGGTCAGTTCGCCAATCATATCGCGGTGCCAGTCACAGGCCGCGTCATGCAGCGCCATCAGGTCGGGGTCGGTCTGATGGTGGCGGGCGTGATAATCGCGCGCCGCCTGCATCACCGCCGGATGCGGGGCGGAGGTCGCCTGTTCCGACCGGTTGCGCATCCGCCAGTATCGCAGCGACACCTGCTTCCCCGGCACCACCACATCGCCGCGCTGCGTTTTCACCAAAAAGCTGCCCAAGGATCGCACGGCGTAATGGTCCAGCACCGCCAGATCGTAACAGCCGCGCGCATCGCTGCCGTTTTCCGACGGGTCATCATGAAACCACTGGGTCACGCGCCCCGACCCGTCCAGCCACATCGGAGGCACCGCGGCATCGCAGAAATCGGGGCGGTGATTGCGCAGCCGCATCAGCCGGTGCGACAGGCGGGTGATGGTTTTCACACCGCGCCGCGATTTGCGCAGGCCGGGGGTTTCGGATTCATGGCGCGGAAACTGATCCTGCACCCAGCCGGGGTGAAAATCGGTCTGCCCATTCGCGCCGTGATGCAGTTCCGACACCGACAGCGCGTCAAACGGCCCGGTCGCCGCGAACAGGTCAATCAGCCGCCCCTGCCCGACCCGGATGTTCAGAAACTCATCCACATCGGCCGAGATCACAAAATCGACTGCGGCGAATTGCGGCAGCATCTGGGTATAGGCCAAGGCCACGGGCTGAAACGCTCCGCTGCCCACGGCCTGCGCGGGGTTGGGCAGATGGGTCAGCGCGCCTTTCTGCGCCAGATGGGTCAGAATCCGGTCGGTGCCGTCGCGGCAATCATTGGTAAAGACGACAAAATCCGTGACTCCAATCGCGCGATGCCAGGCCAGCCATTCCAGAATAAAGGGGCCTTCGTCCTTCATGCAGGTGGTGATCAGAACGCGCGGCCGGGCTGCCGCCTGCGCCCACAGGCGGCAGGGGCGCACGGGCGTCAGGCTGCCCGGTGGCGGGACATGGGCCACATCCGCACGGCGTTCAAACAGCTGCACCGACCGCCCCGGCTGGTCGGGATGAACCGCGTAAAAACCCTGCGATTCCAGCACCATATTCAACGCCGCCGCCCCCTGAGGGCCATAAACGCGCGGGTGCAGTTCCAGCACGATATGACGCAAGCCCGACAGGTCGGCGCCGGTGAACAGGTCGCGTTCCGCGCCCTCGATATCGCAGATCAGGACGTTGGCCTGCGTCTGGGCCAGCAGGTCGTTCAGCCCCAGCACCGGCACCTGTTCCACGCGGTCAAAGGGGCGCGATTCGGGTTCGCCCGAACTGGCCCAGAAATCGGCGCGCAGATAAAAGGGCTGCGCCGGCCCGGTCTGCGCGGCGGCCAAGCCGTGACGCAGATCGACGCGGTCGCTGACGCCGTTCAGGCGGTGCGTTTCGCGGATCAGAGGCAGCAGGTCGGGGTTCGCCTCGACCGTGGTAACATGGGCGACGTCCGGGGTCAGGGCGGCAATGGCCGAACACAGGCCCAAGCCCGCGCCCAGCTCCAGCACCCGATCGCCGGACCGCAGCACCCGGCGCAACAGCGCGATTTCGCCCGCCTCGTATCGGTTGTTGCGCAAAGGGCGTTCGATTCGGGGGGTGATGATTCGCGGATCAAACGGGATGTGCACATCCTGCGATCGGATGGTTTCGCCGTATTGGGAATTCATGACACACCTTAACAACCTGAAATTGCACTATCCTTGTGGCGGCAGGCGCACAAGGCCAAGCCCAAAAAAAACGCTTGACAGTGAAAAGTGACGCGGCGGCAAGAAAACGCTTTGTTTTCACGAAAACGTGTTTACCATCGTTAAAGTATTTCCTGTGAAAGAGTATGCCATGCGTCAATTTCTGCTGCTTTCGGCCTGTCTGGCCCTGCCCCTGCTGACCCCTCAGGTGCAGGCAAAGCCGGTCGCGTTTGTGTTTTTTGAGGGGTTTGATAGTCTCGCTGAGCAGCGAGAGCCAAATGTCGAACCCCCAAGCGGTCTGGAAACCCTGAATAAAAAACTGCGCGACACGTTTCAGGGCATGAACTATTTCAGCCGTCTGTTTCAGTGGGATCAGGTCGAACAGGCAGTGAATTTCGTCAACAATCTGGGAGATGTGGCGATCTATACCGCCGGATTCAGCCGGGGCGGCTATGCTGCGGTGAGATTTGCTAATCAACTTAATGATCTGGGCGCGCGCGCGGTCGAACGGGCTTATCTGATTGATCCGGTGCGGTGCGGTGACGAGGATGAGACGAGTACCTGCTATTGGAATGCCGGTAAGTCCAGCGGTGACATTCACCTGACAGCAAACGTCAAATCAGCCGAAAGCGTTTATCAAGTCAGACGTCTCATGGACGTCTGGGACGATTTGAGAGGCGGAATAATTGCCGGCGAACGCAATGTGACGTGGGACGGCAGCGACGCCAATATCAACGTGAATGCCGAAACGCGGTATGAAGACGACCGGATCACGCACGTCAGCCTGCCACGCGACCCGCGCCTTCATGCCGATATGCTGGCCGATATGGCGGGCTATCTGGACAACAAAACCCTGTTCACAAATCTGGGCGGGGATACGGGTTTTGGCACGTTGGCGATGACGCGCAATGATGACGGATCGACGCAAGAAATCCAGTTGCCGTTCAAGGTGGATTTTGGCGGCCGCAAAACCGACCGGATTTTCATTAATAACAACGGCAACATCACCTTTGACCAGCCCTATGGCGCCTATACCCCCGAAGGGTTCGCGTCGCTGTCCACCCCCATGATCGCGCCGTTCTGGGCCGATGTGGATACGCGATGCGCGGAATGCGGCAATGTCTATGTCGCGGCGCCTGCGGCCGATACCTTTGTGGTGACGTGGAAGGATGTCGGGTTCTTTAGTCAAAATGCCAGCAAAACCAACACCTTCCAGCTGGTCTTGCGCGATCGTTACGACCTGACCGGCGATGCGTTTGACATTGAATTCCGCTATGACGATCTGAACTGGACCACCGGCGACGCCAGCGGCGGGGCCAACGGTCTGGGCGGAACGCCAGCCTATGCGGGCTTTACCGGCGATGATCGCACCGCGCCGCAGCAGCTGATCGGATCGGGGACGGCGGCGGTTCTGGACCTGCAAAACCGCAACAACCTGCCTTTGCATCTGTGGCCGGTGAACACCGGGCCGGTCCTGGAACAGGCGGGCCGTTTCGCCTTTGCCGTGCGGGGCGGAGAAACGCCGGGCGTGTCATCCGACAACCCTCTGATGCCGGATTCGCTCGATGGCGCATGGGTGTTCACCTATGCCACCACGCGGCTGGATCAGATCGTCTGGTCGGACCCGATTGTGACGGTCGGCTATGATTACGAAACGCAGGGCGACACGCGCTTCACCAGCTTTATTCTGCCGGAAAATATCGGCGGAGGTCTGTATGATCTGTGGCTGCGCGACGATGAGGGGTCGGTTCTGTCGATCGCTTTGGGCCTGATGGGCGGGATTCAGTATCAGTTCAGCCAATGGGGCCGCGATGCGGTTGATTTCTTTCGCATCACCGGAATTGATCCCGATGCGGGCGTGGACCCCAACGACACCCGCGCCTTTGTCACCGGCCTGACCTTTGCCCGGATCGGCGCGCAAAACTGGACGCAGACGCCTTTGACCATCGACACTGACCCGCCCGCGATTGCGCCGGTGCCGGTGCCTGCGCCGGTGGCGTTGATGCTGACGGGGCTGGCCGGGTTGGGGCTGATCCGCCGCCGGTCGCGCCACGCCTGACCCAAACGGACCCGCAGCGGCATCCGATCGCTGCGGGTTGCCCATGAACAGGGCTTGGATCACGTTCCAAACCGGGGTAGCACACCGGAATGGGCCGTTCTGTCGTTTTCCATATCAGCATCAGCGGTCGGCGCGCGCTTCGTCATGGATGGGGCGATACCGGATATGCGCAAGGCTTGGCGCGCGCGTTGCAGGCCCAAGGGGCTGAAACGCATCTGTTTTACCGCGACGAAGACCCCGTCGTCACCGGCCATAACGATGTGGTGCTGCGCATTGTCGGCCCGCATCTGGCCGAACCGGTCACGGGCCTGCCCAATCTGGTCTGGATCATCAGCCCGCCGAATTTCGCGTCGCTTGATTTGCTGCGCCGTTATCAGGGGGTGTTTTGCGCGTCCGAATGCCTGGCCCATCGTCTGCAATCGCAGCAGGTCCGCGCGCATGTGATGCAGCAGGCGACGGACCCCGCGCATTTCAACCCCGATCTGTGGCCGCAGGATGGCGGGCCTCTGCCGATTGCCTTTGTCGGCGCCTTGGACAAACGCGCGCCGCGTCCGCAGGTGATTGCGGCGGTGCGCGCGGGGCTGCCGGTGTCAGTCTGGGGGCCGGGATGGGAAGGCGCGATCCCGGCCGAATACTGGCGCGGCCCGCATCTGGATTACGACGGGTTGGCGCAGGTTTACGCGCGCGCCCAGATCATCCTGAACAGCCATATGCCCCGCATGGCCGAACTGGGCATGATGAGCAATCGCAGCTTTGACGCGCTTGCATCGGGGGCGGCTGTGGTGTCGGATCGGGTGCGCGGATTTGGCGATCCTGACCTGCCGGACCTGCATCAGGTGGATTCCTGCGACCAGATGATCGCCCGGCTGCGCGACCTGCTAAGCCAGCCCGCGCCCGGTCCCGACGAACGCCGCGCGCGCCATGACCGGGTATGCACGCGATACAACTTTGCCGCGCGCGCCGCCGATCTGATCGCCCATGCGCGGCAGGTGCTGGATCAGGGGCAGGTCGCGCGCCCGGCCTTTGGCGCGCCGCGCCCGGAGATAACCGCATCTGTGTCGGTGCCGATCGATGATGTGCAGGCGATGCAGACCAGTGCTGTTCAGATCGTGCGGGCGGCGGATGATCTGGCCGCCGGTCGGCGGGTATCGGTGCCTCCCCCATCCGATGCGGATGTGATCCACGCGCTGACGGCGGATCTGCGCCAGATCGTTCAGTTGGCCCCCGGTCCCGACGCCGCCACCGGGGCCGAGCCACTGCTTCAGCGCGCCCGCCTGCTGGTTGAGGCCGCAACCGACCGCCAATCCCCCTTTGCGCTGCCGCAGATTGCGGGGCAACAGGCGCGCATTCTGAATTTTGTCATGATGCAGCGCCCGCTATGGGACCATCAGCCGTCGCTGTTTTCACGCGACGCGCAAAAGGTCAGCCTGCGGTTGCAGCCTCGCGCCCGCAGTGTCACGATGGCGCGCCCTGTGGGGGTGTTTCTGCACCTTTATTATGCCGATCTGGCCCCGGTTTTCGCGGACCGGCTGAGTGTGATCGACGCGCCGGTGCGGGTCTATATCTCGACCGATGGCGACGATAAGGCCGCGCTGATCCGCGCCAGCTTTCCCGATGCCGATATCCGCGTCACGGAAAACCGGGGCCGCGATATTTACCCCAAACTGTTTGCCTTTTCTGATGCCTATGATGCGCATGATGTGGTGCTGCATCTGCATGGGAAAAAATCGCTGCATTCGGGGCGGTTGGATCAGTGGCTGGAACATATTCTGGATTGCCTGCTTCCGTCGCGTGACCAGACGAACCGGATTTTGTCGCTGTTTCAGACCATTCCCCGGCTGGGGCTGGTCATTCCGCTGACCTTTCGCGGCGTGTTAAAGGCCGCGCATTGGGGCGCGAATTACGATATCGGACGGGAATTGGCGTTTCGCATGGGGCTGACCGATCCTTTACCCGATGATAACATGCTGCGCTTTCCGGTGGGGTCGATGTTCTGGGGCCGGGTCAGCGCGCTGCGCCCGGTTCTGGATCTGAACCTGACACCGGCGCATTTCCCCCCCGAAAGCGGGCAGGTGGATGGCACGCTGGCCCATGCGATTGAACGCATGATCGGGGTGGGCTGCACGGGTTCGGGGCATCACATCCTGCCCGTTGCGGGCCGTGGCGTCAAAGCGCATAATCGCTTTCTGCGCAGCTATGGCCGCAATGCCGATCTGCGCAAGGCATTGGACACAGGGGCGTTTTATGACGACGCACAGGACTGATCGCGTCCTGTCGGTGGGCCAGCCGATTGTGCCGGACCCGGTGCGTCTGGCGGCGCTGATGGGGGAATCGCTGGCGGCGGGGTGGCTGACCAATGGCGGGCCGCTGCATCAACGGTTGGAACGCGCGATTGCGCCGCGACTGGGGGGCGGTTCCATCGGGTTGGTGTCGTCGGGGACCATGGCGCTGATGGTGGCTCTGCGCTTGGGCGATCTGCCACCGGGGGCCGAGATCATCACCCCCGCCATCAGTTTCGCCGCGACGGCGCAGGCGATTGCGTGGTGCGGGTTCCGGCCTGTCTTTGCGGATGTGGACCCCGACACGCTGACGCTGTGCCCAGATGCGGCGCGGGCGGCGATCACACCCCGGACGGCGGCGATTCTGCCGGTGCATTTTCTGGGCCATCCCTGCGATCTGGACGGGCTGGCGGCGGTCGCGCGTGATGCGGGGCTGTGGCTGGCCTATGACGCGGCGCACGCCTTTGGGTTAACCGTTCAGGGCCGCGCGATTTCCGAATGGGGCGATGCGTCCGCGTTTTCGTTCCACGCAACGAAACTGTTTCACACCGGCGAAGGTGGCGCGGTCGTTCTGCCCCCACCCGGCCAGACCCAGCGGATCGCCCGGCTGCGCAATTTCGGCCTGTCGAATGGCCGCATGGCCGGGCCGGGAATCAACGCGAAACTGCCCGAATCGGCGGCCGCCATGGGCTTGGCCGTGCTGCCCGAACTGGATGCGGAGATCGCGGCGCGGGGGCGTCTGCGCGCGGCCTATGACGCGGCGCTGCCGGGGATGGGGCAGCATCGCGCGCGCGCAGGCGTCAGCGACAGCCTGTTATATTACGCGCTGCGCCTGCCGCCTGCACGCCGCGCCTCTGCTGTGGCCGCACTGGCCGATGCACGGATTCTGGCGCGCGATACTTTCCCGCTGCTGTGCGGGCCGGGAACCTGCTTTCCCGATGCGCCCATCATCACGGCCCGCACGGAACCCACAGCCCCCACCGTCGCGCCGCAGGTCATGGCGCTGCCGTTTCACGGTGGCGTCACCGATACCGATGTGGCACGCATCGGCGCAATCTTACGGGGGCTGTGATGAGATCAACAACCGATTTCACCGATCTGGTGCTGTTTGGGGCGCGCGGCACGGCGCAGATGATCCTTGCCGGTCTGGAATCATTCTGGCAGGGGCGCGTCACCCTGCGCGCCGTCGTGGACGAGGTCGATCACGGCCACACCCATCCCTTGGGCGTGCCGGTGATTTCGCCCGATGACCGGGCGCGGCTTTATCCCGATGTGCCGGTGATGCTGGGCGCGGGGCGACCCGACATCCGCCAGCATATGGCCCGCCAGATCTGGGATCAGGGCGGCGTGCTGGCCACGGCTGTGGCGCCCGGCCAATATCACACCGATGCCGATGTGACCTATGGCGCGGGCTGCGTCTGCGTGCCGCATGTGCGCATCGGCCCCAATGTCCGCATCGGCACCGGCGCGCAGATATTGGGCGAATTGCTGGCCCATGATGTGACGGTGGGCGATTGGTCCACGGTCGGGATTGACGCCGCCGTTCTGGGCCATGTCACGATCGGGACCGGGGTCAACATCGCGCCGCGCGCCGTGATTGGCAATGGCACCGCCGACCGACCGCTGACCATCGGGGACGGCGCGATTATTGGCGTGGGGGCGGTCGTTGTTCGCGATGTGGCCCCCGGCGCGCGCATGGTTGGCAATCCGGCGATGACGGTGGATCGCTGGCGCGCGCTTAATCGTCTGTTGGATGGGGCCTCAGACGCGCCATAACGGCGCGGGCATAGGCGGCAAAGCTGGCCTCGGACGCGATGAACCGCCGGATCTGGCGGCGACGGCCCACCCCCGCCCCGACCGAGGCCACAGCCGCCGCGACAAAGCCCGCCTGATCGCCCGGCGCGATGAACTGGCCCACCGATTCCGCCTGACCGATCAACCCAATATCAGCGGCATAACCGACAAAGGGCGTGCCGACCTGCGCCGCCTGCATCGCTGTGGTCGGCCCCGCATCCTGGCGCGAGGTTAACAGATACACATCCGCCACCCGATACCACGCCGCCGCATCATCCACAAAACCGGGCAGGATCAGGTGCAGCCCCCGCTTCATGGCCTCATCCGCCAATCCTTGCGCCCAGCCGTCCCGCGCGCCCAGCCAAATGAACGCGGCATCCGGCAACGGATCCCGGATCGCCCATGCCGCCGCCAGAAACAGGTCAAACCCCTTGCGGTAATCGGCATGACCGGCGCTGATAAACACGGGCCGCCCCGCAAACCGCCGCCGCAGCGCCCGCACGCGCCCCCGGTCGATCACCGCCGGCGTCAATCCGGGCCGCAGCACCGGCAACGGCCCCAGATCCCCGGCATAGGCCGCCGCCATCCGCGGAAAGGACGCGATGATCTGCACCCCCTCCGCTTGGGCATCCCGCAACGGGTCCAAGAGCCCCTGCGCCACGGCGTAATCCCGCATTTCATGCAGGCACAGCACGCAAGCCCGCCCCCCCAGATGTTGCGCCAGATCGGCCACAACGGCGGTCCCCAACACCACTGGCACATCACCCGGCAGACGCGCAGCGATTGCGGCGATGTCCCAGCCCTCGGCCAGAACCGCGACGGGTCCGATGTCCTGAAAATGCGGGAACAGAGGCCCCGCGCGCTGCGTCATGAACAGGGGCCGCCACCCGTCCCGCGCCCATTCCCGCGCCAGATTCAGCGCCAGCATCGGCACCCCCGCCGCCTGCATATCGTGAATGGCAATGACCACGCGGTCCGGCGCGTTCAGCCCCAATGCGCCATAATCCCCCCGCGCACAGGGCCGAGGAACCCCCTGCCCCGTCACGACATAATGCCGAAACGGATGCGTCGTCCCCAACGGCAAATAACAGCGCGCATAAAACGCCGCATCAAAACCCGCCGAAGGACGACGCAATTCCTGATCGCCATGGCGAATGAAATGCAGCGCCGCCTGCGCGCCCAAATCCGCCAGATCGGGGTGATGGCCGACATAAAACCCCGGATCAATCAGCGGATGCGGCTGCCTTATCTGGCCCTGATCGGTGCGGATCAGAAAATCCTCGACCGCCGTGCGCGCGCCTTGGGCGGCCCAATTGGGGTAACGCGCCTTATAAAACGACGTGCTGAAATAGGGGCAGGGATCATGCCCCATCCGGTCCCCCCGCGCCACAAAATGCGCCAAAGCATCACCCTGCACGCCGTAACGGGCGGCGTAAAAATCGGCATCAAACAGATCATGATAATCAAGCGTCATGTCCGCATCTGGCACAACTTTGTCCCACCTGCCAACCAGCCCTTTCATCTTGGTAAAAATATCCCACGGGGGTCCGGGGGTGTGAAACCCCCGGCGCTCTCTCCTCAGCACCACCCTATCCCTGTAACGGAACCGTTACGAAACAGGGTTAACCACTGTAAAGACACCACCCTGTGCTGAGGCAAACACATGTCGAATTTGATGATTACCGGCGTCGTTGATGGTCCCCTGACCGGCGGAACCCCAAAAGCGATTGAATTTTATGCGTTAAACGACATTGCCGATTTGTCGGTCTATGGCGTGGGATCGGCCAATAACGGCACCGGATCGGACGGGATCGAATTTACCTTCCCGGCGGTGTCGGTCGCGCGGGGAACGCATCTGTATCTGGCCAGCGAAGCGCCGCGCTTTACCGAATTTTTCGGCTTTGCCCCTGATTTCGTCAGCGCGCGTGCGGCGGCGATCAATGGCGATGATGCGATTGAATTGTTTCTGAACGGCACGCTGGCCGACAAATTTGGTCAGGCGACCCATTCCGGCGCGATTGCGTGGAATTACATGGATGGCTGGGCTGCGCGCCATCCGGGCAGCCAGCCCAGCCCGGTGTTTGACATCAACGAATGGTCGTTTTCGGGCATCAACGCATTGGACAACACCACGTCGAACGCGACCGCGCCTGTGCCGTTTCCGCTGGCCGCCCATACCGCGCCGCAAGCTCTGCTGATTAACAAAGTGCTGGGGTCCACCGTTGGCCCGGACAGCGAATTTATCGAACTGATCGGCCAGCCGGGGCAGTCGCTGGATGGGTTCAGCATCATCATCACCGAATCGCGCAGCGGCGCGAATAACGGCCGGATTGACGGGCGTGTGGACCTGAGCGCCGACCATATCATCGGCGATAACGGGTTTTTCCTGATCGCCAATGCACTGGCCGAAACGACCTATGGCGTGATTGCGAACGCCTCGATCCCCGGCGATTTTATTAAAAACAGCAGCTACACCGTGGCTTTGGTGGAAACCGCGTCGCTGACCGGCAACCGCGTCACGGGGGCCGAGGTTGTGACCGACGCCATCGGCATTCGCGGCGGCGACAGCGGCCCGGTGTTCCAGTTCGGCGCGCCCGTGGTGGGGCCGGATGGCACCTTCCTGCCCGCCGGGGCGATCCGGGTTCAGGACGGCGTTTCGACGGGTCAGGCGTCCGATTTCATCATCGCGGATTTCAACAACAACGCCGAAATCAACAACCCGCGCGCGGGCACCTATGCTGTGGATGTGGACGCCTATCGCGCGGTGTTTATCCATGACGTGCAGGGCGAAACCAATCTGGCGGATGGCGAACTGGTCGGCGTGCCGGGGGCGGCCGACGAAAGCCCGCTGCTGAACGAACTGGTGCGCGTGCAGGCGGTTGTCACGCAACTGATGCCGGGCCTGAATGGGTTTTACATTCAGGAAGAGGACGCCGACGCCGACGACAACCCCTATACCTCCGAAGGTGTGTTTATCGCATCAACCGCCGATGTGCAGGTCGGTGATCTGGTCACGGTCAAGGGCCGCGTGGCCGAAGTCGGCGGCGAAACCCGCATAAATGCGGATGCCGTGACCGTGGATGCCGTGGATCAGGACCTGCCCTCGGCCACCGTCATTGAATTCCCGACCGCCACCGTGCTGCTGGATTCCAAAGGCGATTACGTCGCCAATCTGGAAATGTATGAAGGGATGCGCGTCACCATCCCGCAGGATATGACCGTCAGCGAATTGTTCCAACTGGACCGCTTCGGCACGATCCGCCTGACCTCGGACGGGCGTATTCCGACCTTTACCCAAACGAACGACCCCAGCGTCGAAGGCTGGGACCAATTCCGCAAAGACGTGGCGGCCCGGTCGCTGGTTCTGGATGACGGATCGAATGTGCAGAACCCCGCCGAATTGCAGGTGCCGTTTCTGGGCAATAGCGGCGTTCTGGCCGCGGGCAAACAGTTCCGCATGGGCGATGTGTATCGCGAACTGACCGGCGTTATGTCGTTTTCCCATGACAGCGCCGCATCCAGCGAACGCCCCGAATACCGCATCCATCAGCCGACCGACGGCCAGTTGATCCAGATGAACCCGCGCCCCGAAACCGCCCCCGAGGTCGGCGGCACGGTCAAGGTCGCGGCGTTCAACGTGCTGAATTACTTTACCACCTTGACCGGCACCACTGGCCCCGCAAACAACCTGTCGCCGCGTGGCGCGAACAATCTGGCCGAATTTGAACGGCAGGAAACCAAACTGGTCGCCGCAATCAACGCCATGGGCGTGGATGTGGTCGGCCTGCTGGAAATCGAAAACGACCCGTCGGGTTCGGCGTCGCTGATCGCGCTGACCTCGGCCCTGAATGCGGCGGGCGGCAATTGGGGCTATGTCGATGCTGGCCCGATGCTGAACGTGCAGAACGGCCCCATTGCGGGCGATGCGATCAAGAACGCGTTCATCTATAATCTGGACACCATCGAGCTGAAGGGCAACGTCGCTTACTTGGATGAATCGGTGGATGAACGGTTCCTGACCACCGGGATTCAGCGCCCGGCCATGGCGCAGACCTTTACCGAAAAAGCCAGCGGCGAAAGCTTTACCGCCGTGGTCAACCACCTGAAATCCAAAGGGTCGATCGCCTTGGGTGATCGCGATATGGGCGATGGTCAGGGCAACAACGCGAACATCCGCGCCAATGCCACGGCGGCACTGGTCGATTGGATCGGCACCGACCCGACCGGCACCGGCGAAGATAAGGTCGTCGTTCTGGGCGACCTGAATTCTTATTACAAAGAGGACGCGATCCAGAACCTGATCGCAGGCCCCGACGGCATCATCGGCACCGCCGACGATATGACCGATCTGGGAACGGCCTTTGAGCCGGGCGGCCACAGCTATGTGTTCGATGGCATGACCGGCACGCTGGATTACGCCATTGCGAACGCGGCGCTGATGCCATTCGTGACGGGCGCGGCGCATTTCGCGATCAACGCCGATGAACCCGATGCGTTTGATTACAATCTGGACTTTGGCCGCGACGGGTCGCTGATGACGGGCGATATTTACCGCGCGTCAGACCATGACCCGATCATCTTTGGTCTGGATTTCGGCGTGGCTCCGGTCACCTATACGCTGGAAATCCTGCATATGTCGGATCAAGAGGGCAACGGATCGTCGATCCGCTACGCTCCGAACGCATCCGCCGTCATGAACGCCTTGGAAATGCAGGCGGTCGCGGATTGGACTATCCGCCTGTCCTCGGGCGATGCGTTCATTCCGGGCGTGTTCTATGACGCATCGGCGGCGGTGTTCGGCTATGGCGGCATCGCGGATGTGCAGATCCAGAACGAATTGGGCTGGACCGCGATCACGCTGGGCAACCACGAATTTGACAAAGGCACCGCCGTTCTGGCCAATCTGATCAGCGGCAATGCCCCGGCCAATTTCAACGCCTTGGTCGGCAGCACGCTGGAAGGGCGCGACTTTACCGGCACCGATATGCCCTATCTGGCGGCCAATCTGGATGTGACCACCGACGCCAATCTGGCGCCCTTGGCCGTTGCAGGCGGTCAGGCCCCGATGGCGCGCAGCATCACCAGTTCCATCGTGGTTGAAAACGATGGCGAGATGCTGGGCATCGTGGGCGCAACCACGCCGACGCTGGCGCGGATTTCGTCGGCGGGCGGCGTGACCATTTCCCCGGTTTGGGAAGGAACGCGCCCCACGGATGCCGAACTGGACGCCCTGGCCGACATCATTCAGGCCGAGGTGAACAGCCTGCTGGACGCCAATCCCGGCCTGAACAAGATCATTGTTCAAACCCATATGCAGGTGCTGAGCATTGAGCTGGAACTGGCCTCGCGTCTGTCGGATGTGGATGTGATCATCGCGGGCGGGTCCAACACCCGTCTGATGGACGAAAACGACCGCCTGATTGACGGCGACGTGGCCCAAGGCACCTATCCGATCTTTGTCAGTGACAAAGACGGCCACACGACCGCCGTTGTGAACACGGATGGCAATTACAAATATGTTGGCCGTCTGGTTCTGGATTTCGATGAAAACGGCCGGATCATCGCCGACAGCTATGACGCGACTGTGTCGGGTGCCTATGCCACCGACGATCAGGGCGTTCTGGACCTGAACGCGGGCGACATGATCGACCCCGAGGTTCAGGCGATCGTCAACGCAATCGAGGCGCAGATCATCGCCACCGAAAGCAACGTGTTCGGTATTTCCAACGTCTATCTGAACGGCAACCGTGCGGGCGTGGCGGCGGATGGCAACCCTGACGGGGTGCGCACGCAGGAAACCAATCTGGGCAACCTGACGGCGGATGCGAATCTGGCCTATGCCCAAGGCTTTGACGAAACGGTCACCGTGTCGATCAAAAACGGCGGCGGTATCCGCGCATCCATCGGGGAAATCGTGGTTCCCGCTGGCGGCACCGATTATGAACGCCGTCCGAATGGCGAAATCCGCGACAGCGCGGGCAATATCGTGAAACCCGAAGGCGGCATCAGCCAGACCGATATTCAAACCGCCTTGGCGTTCAACAACGCGCTGTCGCTGTTGACGCTGACGCGGGCGGAGCTGGTCGCGGTGCTGGAACACGCCGTTGCCGCAGCCCCGGCGGCGGCGGGTCAGTTTGCCCAAGTCTTGGGCGTGCAGTTCAGCTTTGACCCGATGCGCGCGGCGGGGGATCGCATCGTCAGCGCCGCGATCACCGACGCCGACGGCACCGATCTGGATGTGCTGGTTGTGAACGGGTCGCTGGTGGGCGATGCCGCCGGGACGGTGCGGGTCGTGACGCTGGGCTTTATGGCCGATGGCGGCGACGGTTACCCCTTCCCGCAGGGGGCGGGCGTGAACCGCGTCGATCTGGCTGACGCCATGGCGGGCGAACGCGACGGCGCGGCGACCTTCGCCGATAACGGCACCGAACAGGATGCCTTTGCCGAATATCTGGCGGCGTTCTTTGCCACGCCGGAAACCGCTTATGATCAGGCCGATGGTGCCTATGGCAGCGACGACCGGATCCAGAACCTGCTCTATCGCGATGACACCGTGATCGACGCCCTGCCCGAGCCGGACCTGAACCTGATCATCGGCACCGCAGGCCGCGACAACCTGATCGGCACCGATGGCGACGATCTGATTGTGGGCGCGGGCGGCAATTTCGACATGCTGACCGGTGGCGCCGGGGCCGACACGTTCTATTTCGGGGACGAAGCCCTGAACGGCATCCGCGAACGGTCCACCATCATGGATTATGAGGTCGGCGTGGACAGCATCGCATTGGGTCACGGGGTTCAGGTCGCGTCGATCCAACAGGCCGGTGCGCAAGTGGTCGTGTATCTGAACGATCCGCTGGGCGCGCATGACGCCATCTATGTGCGCGGCGCGGGTGTGACGGTGGATAACCTGACCATCCTGACCGACTACGACAACCCGTTCGCCTTTGCCTAAGAACGCATTAACAAGGATACACCAATGTTTCGTTATCTTGCCGCTGCCCTGATTGCGCTGTTGCCGATGGGGATGTCCTCTGCCCAAGCCGCCACCGTTCCGGTGATCGACGCCCCGCTGGCGACCGCTGATTATGTCAGCTTTGCCGATGTCGGTGATGTCATGATCTGGGACGCGCCCAGCGTGGCCATGGATTTCGCTTATCAGGGCGATCTGACGACCGATCTGGCGTTTAATTTTGAACTGGCCGACCCGATGGGGACGGCCAGTGGCATCTTTGCGCTGTTCGACGGCACCGGCAATCTGGTGACGGCCGATCTGGTGTCGATCACGCAAGGAACCGATCTGCTGACGCTGGTCTTTGGCGGCATGACCGGCACGCGCGCCGCTGATTTCGGCACCGGAATCAAACTGACGTTGTTCTTCTTTGACGCCGTGGGCGACACGCCCCTGTCAGCCCTGCAAAGCGGCACCAGCTACGACGTGGCGCTGATGGCCGAAGGCATCCCCGCACTCGCCCCGGTCCCGCTGCCTGCCGGCGGCCTGTTGCTGCTGTCCGGTCTGGGCCTGATCGCGCTGCGCCGTCGCGCCCGCGCCTGACACCCCCAAAAACCAACAAAACCGGCGCACCCCCCGCGCCGGTTTTCCCATTCCGCCCGCCCCTTTCATCTTGGCCCAAATATCCCACGGGGGTCCGGGGGTGTGAAACCCCCGGGCAGCTATCCATTCAATCCTCGCTCTCGACTTCCGCCGGATTGACCATGGCGTCCAAAATCGTCGCCAGATCAATAATCCCGACCAATGCGCCATCACGGGTCACCACCCGCCCACGAGATACCCCCGCCCGCGTCATATTCCGCGCGACCAGATCCAGTTCATTGCGCGCGCGGACCACGAAATCGGGCATGTCCTGCCCGTCGGGCAGCGGATAGGCGACGGTTTCGGCGCGGATGATGCGGCCGCGGTTCACCTCGCGCACGAAACGGGCGACATAGTCATTGGCGGGGCGCAGAACGATGTCCTGACGGGTGCCGACCTGTTCCAGTGCGCCGTCACGCAGCACAGCGATTTTGTCGCCCAGACGCAGCGCCTCATCCAGATCATGGGTGATAAAGATGATGGTTTTGTGCAGTTCCTTTTGCAATTCCAGCAAAATTCCCTGCATATCCACGCGGATCAGCGGGTCGAGCGCCGAAAACGCCTCATCCATCATCAGGATTTCCGCGTCATTGGCCAAAGCGCGGGCCAGACCGACGCGCTGCTGCATCCCGCCGGACAATTGGCGGGGATAGCGATCTTCGAACCCCGACAGGCCCACACGGTCCAGCCAGTGACGCGCGGTGTCGCGGGCCTGCGCTTTGGCAACGCCCTGAATATCCAGCCCATAGGTGGCGTTTTCCAGCACCGTGCGATGCGGCAGCAGGGCGAATTTCTGAAACACCATGGCGGTTTTGCGGCGACGGAAGGCGCGCAATTCGGGCGCGGTCATCTGCGCGACGTCCTGGCCCTGAAACAGCACCTGCCCGGCGGTCGGCGCGATCAGCCCGTTGATGTGGCGGATCAGCGTAGACTTCCCCGACCCCGACAGGCCCATAATCACCGTGATCTGCCCCTGCGGAATGGTCAGGTTGATGTCATGCAGGCCCAGAACATGATTGAACCGGTCGTTCAGTTCGGTTTTCGACATGCCGTCGCGCACGGCCTGCACATGGCGTTCGCCATGGGGGCCGAAAATCTTATACAGATTGCGGATATGCAGATCGTGATCGGTGCTATCGGTCAGGATGGCGGGATCAGTCATGGCCGGCCTCTTGGTGTTTTTGCAGACGGCGGCCATAGGCTTGCGTGGCGCGGTCCATGATGATGGCAATGGCGACGATGGCCAGCCCGTTCATAATGCCCAGCGTGAAATATTGGTTGTTGATCGCTTGCAGCACCGGCTGACCCAGACCGCGCACCCCGATCATCGAGGCCACCACGACCATGGCCAGACTCATCATGATTGTTTGGTTCACGCCCGCCATGATGGTGGGCAGCGCCAGCGGCAATTGCACATCGCGCAGTTTCTGCCATGCGTTTGATCCGAACGCCTCGGACGCCTCTAACACATCGGCGGGGACCTGGCGGATGCCCAGATTGGTCAGCCGGATGATCGGCGGGATGGCATAGATCACCACCGCAATCACCCCCGGAATCCGCCCAAGGCCAAAGATCATCACCACCGGGATCAGGTAAACGAAGCTGGGCATGGTCTGCATCATGTCCAGAACCGGCGTCACGACCGCATTGGTGCGGTTCGACCGCGCCATGATGATGCCGATGGGGATGCCCACGACAATCGCCACCAGCGTGCAGACCACGACCATGGCAATGGTGCGCATGGTGTCATCCCACATCCCCAGATAACCAATCGCCATCATCGCCAGCACGCTGCCCAGAACGATGCGCCAATTGCGCGACATGCCCCAGATCATCGCAGCAAAGACCGCCAGAACCACGATCCACGGGCTGTTGATCAGCAGGTTTTCAATAAAAATCAGCAGCGATTGCAGCGGCTTGAACATCTGTTCCAGCGGTTCGCCCCAGACACGGGTGAAATCGCGGAACGCGCCGTCGATGGTCTGGCGCAAGGCGCGCAGATCGCCGCGGCTCATTTGTGGGAAGTCGTGGAAATCCAACGGGATTCTCCTGATGCGGGAATGGGCGACGGGGCCAGATGGCCCCGTCCGTTACGGTCATCGGCTAAGCTGGCTCGGCGGGGATAGGCCGGGGGCCAGCCCCCGGGCCCCCGGGATATTTATGCACAGAAGATCGAGGTTGCGATGCGCATTATATTCATGAGAACGCCTGATCTGTCTGTCCCGGCGCTGCGGGCAATTGCAGCGGTGCATCATCTGCTTTCGGTCTATTCCCAGCCGCCCTGTTGGGGGGATTACAGCGCGGCGCGGATGCGGTCCGCAACCTCGGGCGATACCCATTGCGTCCACAATTCCGGGTGGTTTTCCAGGAAATAATAGGCCCCGTCTTCGTTCGATGCCTGCCCTTGAACCATCCATGCCAGCATGTCGTTCACGGTGTCGTTGGTCCATTGTCGCGCGCGGACGTAATCCATGGCCACACCGGCCTTATCAGCAAATTCGGCGGTGACGGCGGTGTAAACATCCGATGTCGGCCATTCGGTCACCTGCGGGTCCAGACAATCGGCCTGCACCATGCAGTTGTCCCAGCGTTCGCGGTCATGTTCGGCCTGCAAATCCAGCCGCTTCATGTCGTAACGTCCCAAAATGGCCGTGGGCGCCCAGTAATAGCCCAGCCAGCCTTCGTCACGCGAAAAGGCCCGCGCGATCGCCCCGTCCAAGCCCGCCGACGAACCGGGGTCGATCAGGTCAAACCCGGCTTCATCCGCGCCTGCGCCCAGATATTGGTTGCGCGCGATGTGCTGACACGCCCAGCCGGACGGACAGCCGAAAAACGCGCCCCGGCTGGCGTCATCGGCGCCGGGGAACAGGTCGGGCCGCGCCAAAGCATCGGCCAGCGTCACGATGTTTTCCTGTTCCGCCAGCCATGTGGGGATCCAGATGCCTTCGACGCCGCCATCCGACAGCACCGGGGCAGCGATGATGATGCGGCCTTCGGCCACGGCGGCGTCCAGCGGTTCCTTGACCGCGTTCACCCATAATTCGGGGGCCATGTCGGGTTGGGCGCGTTCGTTCATCGACGTGAATGTCGGCATGGTGTCGCCGGTCACCAGTTCGACGTTGCAGCCATAGCCTTCTTCCAGGATAATCTTATCGACCCACGCCGCCAGCCCCGCCGACGCCCAGTTCATTTCGGCAATCGACACATCGCCGCAACGGTCGGCCGCCGCCGGGGCCGCCATGAATGGCAGCGTCAGCGCAAGGGCCGTCAGGGTGATTTTCGGGGTCAGGGGAAAGGTCTGCGTCATGGGGAATGTCCTTGCGATCGCGGTAAGTTACCCGCTAAAACGCTCTGCCGCCCAAGCAGTTCCCAAAAACGTGATATCGGGGCGGCCCGATGCCTTGTGTCACGTTTTTGTGACACTTGCGCGGGGGAATTTTGCGGCGCAATGATGGCGGCATAAATCATGTCCGCCCATGCGCCGGACCAACAGGAGGGAAACCATGTTCAATCTGAAGAAAGCCGCGAAATTCGCCGGTGCGGCGGCGATGATGGCGGTGTTGTCGGCGGTGCCGTCGCTGGCGCAAGATCCCATCGTGATCAAATTCAGCCATGTTGTCGCCCCCGACACGCCCAAAGGCAAAGGCGCGCAGCGGTTCAAGGAACTGGCCGAAGAATACACCAATGGCCGCGTCAGCATCGAGGTTTATCCCAACAGCCAGCTGTATAAAGACAAAGAAGAGCTGGAGGCCCTGCAACTGGGCGCGGTTCAGATGCTGGCCCCCAGTCTGGCGAAATTCGGCCCTCTGGGCGTGCCGGAATTCGAGGTGTTCGACCTGCCCTTTATCTTTGACGACTATGAATCGCTGCATCGCGTGACCAAAGGCCCCGCAGGCGAAGAATTGCTGGCCAAGCTGACCGATAAGGGCATCACCGGCCTTGCCTATTGGGATAACGGGTTCAAGGTCATGTCGGCCAACAGCCCGCTGCATACGGTTGACGACTTTCTGGGCCTGAAAATGCGCATCCAGTCGTCCAAAGTGCTGGAATCGCAGATGCGGGCCCTGGGCGCGCTGCCGCAGGTTCTGGCGTTTTCCGAAGTGTATCAGGCGCTGCAAACCGGCGTTGTGGACGGCACCGAAAACCCGCCCTCGAACATGTATACCCAGAAAATGAACGAGGTTCAGAAACACGCCACCGTGTCGAACCACGGTTATCTGGGCTATGCGGTGATCGTGAACAGCAAATTCTGGAACGACCTGCCCGACGATGTGCGCGCCGATCTGGACCGCGCCATGGATGACGCGACCGATTACGCCAACAGCATCGCCAAAGAGGAAAACGACAACCACCTGCAAGCGATGAAAGACGCCGGCACGACCGTGTTCTATGAATTGACCGCTGAGGAACGTCAGGAATGGGTCGATGAACTGATGCCGGTCTGGGCGGATTCGGCCAAACGCATTGGTCAGGCGACCATCGACACCGTGTCGGCGGCGGCGCGCGGTCAATAAAACACCCGCCGGACCGGCGCGCCCGGTCCGGCCACCCCATGGCGAAATGCCAGACGTATTTCATAAAAAATCAAGGGGGACTGGCGGATGCTCCGCATTCTCGACAGGATCGAAGAGATCCTGATTTCCGTGCTGATGGCCGCCGCGGTGCTGGTCATCTTTGTCGCGGTGACGCATCGCTTTACCGCCGGATGGTCGGCGGATCTGGTGCGCTATGCCCGCGCCAATGACATGCCGGAACTGATGGCCTATGCCCGCGATGTCTATCGCTGGCTCAGCGGGATCCGGCTGAACTGGGCGCAGGAATTGTGCATTTACCTGTTCGTGTGGATGGCGAAATTCGGCGCGGCTTACGGCGTGCGCATCGGCATCCATGTGGGCGTTGACGTTTTGTCGGAACGCCTGACGGGGCGGGCGCGCACGATCATGACGGCGATTGCCATGTCGGGCGGGATTATCTTCACCGCCATCATCACATGGATCGGCACGAAATTTGTCTGGCATGTGCGGCTGGGCGGGCAGGTGTCGCCCGATCTGGAATGGCCGATGTGGATCATCTATCTGGCGGTTCCCATCGGCTCGGCGCTGATGTGTTTCCGCTTTATTCAGGCGCTGCATCTGTTCCTGACCACCGGCGTCATCGTTCACCACGACCACGGTTCCGTGGACGGCATCGAAGACGAAGCCGAAATCGCGGCGGAGGGCAAATCGTGACCGCACTTATTATCTTTGCGATCCTGTCGGTTCTGCTGATCACCGGGATGCCGGTGTCGATTGCGCTGGGTCTGACGGTGTTCAGCTTTCTGTTCGCCTTTACCAATATCCCCATGGACAGCATCGCGCTGAAGCTGTTCACCGGCATCGAAAAGTTCGAAATCATGGCGATTCCGTTCTTTATTCTGGCGGGCAATTTCCTGACGCATGGCGGCGTGGCGAAACGGATGATCCGGTTTGCGACGTCTCTGGTCGGGCATTGGTATGGCGGTATGGGCATGGCGGCGGTTCTGGCCTGTGCGCTGTTTGCCGCGATTTCCGGGTCGTCGCCCGCCACCGTGATGGCCGTGGGGTCGATCCTGATTCCGGCCATGGTCAAACAGGGCTATCCGCCGCAATTCGGCGTGGGGTCGATTGCGACCGCCGGGGGTCTGGGCATCCTGATCCCGCCGTCGATTGTGATGGTGATGTATGCGGTTGCCACATCCGGGATGATGGCGTTCGGTCCCGATGGTCAGCCGGTCATGTCGGCATCCATCGGCACGCTGTTCATGGCGGGCGTGATTCCGGGGCTGATGCTGGCGTCGATGCTGGGGGCCACGACCTTCTGGCGGGCCTATAAGAACAACTATCCGCGGATGCCGCGCGCCAGTTTCCGCGAACGCTGGCAGGCGTTTCGCGAATCCGTCTGGGGGCTGATGCTGATCGTCATCATCATGGGCGGCATCTATGGCGGGATTTTCACCCCGACCGAGGCCGCCGCCGTCAGCGCCGTTTACGCCTTTGTGATTGCGGTCTGGGTCTATCGCGACATCAAGCTGCGCGATGTGCCGCGGGTGCTGCTGTCATCGGCCGCCATGTCGGCGATGCTGCTGTATATCATCACCAATGCCGTGATGTTTGCCTTCATCCTGACCAGCGAACAGATCCCGCAAGCCATGTCGGCTTGGATCGTTGATCTGGGTCTGGGCAAAATCGGGTTCCTGCTGATGGTGAACATCATCCTGCTGCTGATCGGCATGGTGATGGAGCCGTCCGCCATCGTTCTGATCATGGCCCCGATCCTGTTCCCGGTGGCCGTCCATCTGGGCGTGGATCCGGTGCATTTCGGCATCATGATGGTGGTGAATATGGAGATCGGGCTCTGCACGCCACCTGTGGGTCTGAACCTCTATGTCGGGTCCGCCATTTCGCGTCTGGGCCTGACCGAGGTCAGCAAAGCCGCCCTGCCCTGGCTGTTCACGGCGCTGATCTTCCTGGGGCTGATAACATACATACCCGACATATCGCTGTTCCTGCCGCGATTGCTGGGGATGATGTAAAGATGAAACCGGCGCCTATGTGGCGCCGGTTTTTTTGTGGCCGGGTTTTTTGGGGGGATGGCGCCGGGGGCCAGCCCCATGGGGGTGGGCGTTCGACGGGAAAGGCCGGGGGCCAGCCCCCGGACCCCCGGGATATTTGGGCCAAGATGAAAGAGGCGGGGTGTGTGATGTGGTTGGCGCATGAAAAAACCTGCCGCGCGTCGGCGTGGCAGGTTTGTGGTTTGGTGCGGTTGAGCCGAGGGGCTTAGCTGCCTTTGCTGCGGTTATACACGTCAAAGAACACGGCGGCCAACAGGACCATGCCTTTGATCATCTGTTGATAATCAATGCCGATCCCCAGAATGGACATGCCGTTATTCATCACGCCCATGATGAACGCGCCGACCACGGCTCCGATGATGCGGCCCGAGCCGCCGGACATGGACGCTCCGCCGATGAACACCGCCGCGATCACGTCCAGTTCCACGCCAAAGCCCGCTTTGGGCGTGGCCGTGTTCAGCCGCGCGGCAAAGATCAGGCCGGCAAGCGCCGCCAGAAAGCCCATATTCACAAAGGCCAGAAAGGTCAGCCGTTCGGTGCGGATGCCCGACAGTTTCGCGGCCTTTTCGTTGCCGCCGACCGCATAGATGCGCCGGCCAATCGTCGTGCGTTCCGTGATGAATGCATAGACCACCGTCAGCACCGCCATGGAAATCATCACATTCGGCAGGCCCCGGAACGACGACAATTTCCACGTCACAAACATCAGCGCCGCCGAGATAATCGCCGTGCGCGCCCAGAACAGGCCCAGCGGTTCGCCCTCGATCCCGTAACGGGCGTTGCGGGCGCGGCCTTTCAGCCCCATCCACACGATCAGGCAAGCCGCGATGACGCCCGCCGCCAAGGCCGTGCCATTGCCGCGATCCAGACCCAAAAGCGCCGGGATAAAGCCGAAGATATCCGGCACAAACCCCGTGGACAGCGCCTGAAAGCTGCCCGGAAACGGTCCGATCGACTGACCGGCCAGAAGCCACAGCGACGCGCCTCGGAACACCAGCATCCCCGCCAGCGTCACGATAAAGGATGGGATTTTCCAATAGGCGATGAAATAGCCCTGAACCGCGCCCACCGTCATGCCCATCAGCAGGCAGACCGGCACCGCGATCCCTACCGGCAGGCCCCAGCTGACGATCATCACCGCCGCAAAGGCCCCGATAAAGCCCATGACCGACCCCACCGACAGGTCGATATGGCCCGACACGATCACCAGCAGCATCCCCAAAGCCATGATGATGATATAGCTGTTTTGCAAAAACAGGTTGGTGATGTTGACCGGGCGCATCAGCGTGCCATTCGTCACGATCTGGAAAAAGATCATGATGGCGATCAGCGCAAACAACAGCCCGTATTCGCGGAGATGGCGGATCAGATAGCTGCCGATCCCTTCTTTTTGTGCGGCCTGAGCCATATGGCTGCCCCCTTATTCCGTCACGATCATCGACATGATGCGTTCCTGCGTCGCGTCCTGCGCCGCCAGTTCGCCCACAAAAGCACCTTCGTTCATCACATAGATCCGGTCGCACATGCCCAAGAGTTCGGGCAGTTCCGACGAGATCATCAGAACGCCTTTGCCCTGCGCCGATAGATCGTTGATAATGTTATAGATTTCGTATTTCGCGCCAATATCGATGCCGCGGGTGGGTTCGTCAAGGATCAGCACCTCGGGGGTGGTGAACAGCCATTTGGCCAGCACGACCTTTTGCTGATTGCCGCCCGACAGGTTGACGACGCGCTGCGTCACCGACGGCGTGCGGATGTTCAGCGCGCGGCGGTATCCTTCGGCGATTTCGGTTTCGCGGCCATCGTCGATCACGCCATGCGACGCCACGCCGCCCAGATTGGCCAGCGTGGTGTTGCGCAGGATGGGTTCGTCCAGCACAAGGCCCAGCGTTTTGCGATCTTCGGTCACATAGGCAAGGCCCGCAGAAATCGCGCGCGGCACGGTCGAGGTGTCCGCCGCCTGCCCGTGAATCCGCACCTGCCCCGAAATGTTGCGGCCATAGCTGCGCCCGAACACCGACATGGCCAGTTCCGTGCGCCCTGCCCCCATCAGCCCGGCGATGCCGACGACTTCGCCCGCGCGGATGGTCAGCGACACATCGCGGATCACCTGACGTTCGGCCTGTTCGGGATGCCAGACATTCCAGTTCTGCAGTTCAAACACCGTGTCGCCCGCGCGGCGCGGACGGTCGGGATAGCGGCTGGCCATGTCGCGGCCGACCATGGCGCGCACGATGGCGTCCTCGGTCACGGGTTCGGTGCGCGCGTCGATGGTGGTGATGGTCGCGCCGTCGCGAATGACGGTCACGCTGTCGGCCACGGCGCGCACTTCGTTCAGTTTGTGGCTGATGATGATGCAGGTGACGCCCTGCGCGCGCAGTTCCAGCAGCAGATCCAGCAAAGCGCGGCTGTCGGATTCCGACAGCGCCGCCGTGGGTTCGTCCAAAATCAGCAGGCGCACGTCTTTTGACAGCGCCTTTGCGATTTCGACCAGCTGTTGTTTGCCGACGCCCAGCTTATCGACCTGCGTTCCCGGCGTTTCCGACAGGCCGACCTTGCCGAGCAGGGTTTCGGTCTGGCGGAAGGTTTCGGTCCAGTCGATCACGCCGCCTTGCGCGCGTTCATTGCCCAGAAAGATGTTTTCGGCAATCGACAGAAGCGGCACCAAGGCCAGTTCCTGATGGATGATGATGATGCCCTGATCTTCGCTGTCGCGGATCGACTGAAATTGCGCGGTTTTCCCGTCATAGAGAATCTCGCCGTCATAGCTGCCATGGGGGTAAACGCCCGACAGCACCTTCATCAGCGTGGATTTTCCTGCGCCGTTTTCGCCACAAATGGCGTGGATTTCACCGGCGCGGACCCGCAGGTTCACACCGTCCAGCGCACGAACGCCGGGGAATGTTTTGATAATGTCCCGCATTTCCAGCAGGATGTCTGTGTCTGTCATGAACCGCCCCAAAGCGAGGGGGCCGCGCAGTGGCGGCCCCGGCCATCTTATTGCAGTTGGTCTTTGGTATAGTAGCCGGATTCGATCAGGATTTCTTCCCAGTTCGACCCGTCCACGGCCACCGGCTCCAGCAGGTAAGCGGGAATGACCTTGACGCCGTTGTCATAGGTTTCGGTGTCGTTGATTTCCGGCTCGCCGCCTTTCAGCATGGCGTCCACCATGCCGACGGTGACGCGGGCCAGTTCGCGGGTGTCTTTGAAGATGGTGGCGTATTGTTCGCCGGCCAGAATCGACTTCATCGACTGCACTTCGGCGTCCTGACCCGACACGATCGGCATCGGCAGATCGCCCGAACCGTAACCGACGCCTTTCAGCGACGACAGAATGCCGATCGACAGCCCGTCATAGGGCGACAGAACCGCGTTCACCTGTTTGTCGGTGTAATTCGCCGACAGGATGTTATCCATCCGTGCCTGCGCGGTCGCCGGGTCCCAACGCAGCGTGCCGACGCGGTCCATGCCCGTCTGGCCCGACTGCACGACAATGTCGCCCGCGTCGATCATCGGCTGCAACACCGACATCGCGCCGTCATAGAAGAAATAGGCGTTGTTGTCGTCCGGGCTGCCGCCGAACAGTTCGACATTCCACGGTTTCACATCCGGGAAGCGTTCGTTCAGACCCTGCACCAGCGTGTTGGCCTGCTGCACGCCGACCTGAAAATTGTCAAAGGTGGCGTAATAATCCACGTCGCCGGTGCCGCGGATCAGGCGGTCATAGGCGATGACTTTGATATCGGCGGCTTTGGCATTGGCCAAGGCGTTCGACAGCGTGGTGCCGTCGATGGCGGCGATGATCAGCACGTCCACGCCTTTGGTGATCATATTCTCGACCTGCGCCAGCTGGTTGGGAATATCGTCTTCGGCATATTGCAGATCGGTTTTGTAACCGGCGGCCTCGAATTGTTTGACCATGTTGTTGCCGTCGTCGATCCACCGGGCCGAGGATTTCGTCGGCATCGAGATCCCCACGGTTTCGGCCAGAACCGGAGTGGCCAGCAGGCTGACGCCCATCGTCAGGGCGGCCAGTGTCGTTTTGATTTTCATATTATCGCTCCCAGTTGTCGGCGCGAGCGCCGAATGTTTTTTGCTAGCAAGACCCGGCCATGTTGGTAAAATGCATTTTAGCGCAAACAGGATAACGGAATTGGTATGTCTCGGCCGCCTCTGATGAAACCCGCGCAGCTGCGCCTGCTGCGCGCCATCGGGCGGCATGGCCAATTGCAGCTGGCCGCCACCGATTGCGGCATCACCCAGCCCGCCGCATCGCGGATGCTGGCCGATATCGAACGCCAGATCGGCGCGCCCCTGTTTCTGCGCCATCCGCGCGGGTTGGAACCGACGCAGGCGGGTGCGCTTGCCCTGCGGCGCAGCGCGGTGATTTTGCACGAACTGGACCGGCTGAATGATGACGTGGTGGCGCTGCGTCAGGGGATGGGGGGCGTGGTGCGCATCGGTGCGGTCAGCGGCGCGGCCATCCGGTTTCTGGTCGCCGCCATCCGTCAGGTCAAAGCGCAATCCCCCGCCGCCGATATTCAGGTCGAGGTGCTGCCATCCGCCGATCTGCTGTCGCATCTGGTGTCGGGCAAGATTGACATTGCGATCAGCCGGTTGCTGCCGGGCTTTGACACGACCAATTTTGACATCACGCCGATGCAGGGGGAAACGCCCAGCTTTCTGGTCAGGGGCGGGCATCCTCTGGCCGGGCGCGGCGATCTGACGCTGGCGCAGGTGCGTGATTGCGAATGGATCTTGCAGCATCCCGGCGCCCCCATCCGCGAAACCACCCTGCACGCCTTTGCCGCTCATGGGTTGGCCGAACCGTCCAATATCGTTCATTCATCGTCGCTGGTGTTTACGATTGCCTATCTGGCGGCGACGGATGCGATTGCGCCGGTGTCGCAGGAAATGACCGATCTTCTGATTGTGCCGCCCATCGGCGCGGGGCTGGCCACGCTGACCATTCCCGGCGTGCCGCAGGTCGCGCCCTATTTCCTGTTATATATGCGCCGCCGCCCGCTGACGCCGCTGGCCGAACGGCTGCATCAGACCATCCGCGATGTGCAGGCCCAGATGGCTGACGCGCCGGTCAGGTGATCAGCATTTTGCCCCGGTCGGCATGACGCTGCGCCAGACGGCGGGCCAGGCGTCCGGGAACCAGCAGACGCGCGGGGGCTGGCCGAAACCCCGGCAGGCGCAAGTCGGGAAACAGCGCGAATAATTCATCCCGCGCCGCCGCACCGATCGACCGCAGCGCCTGCGGCCCGGTAAACAGCGATTCCGTATCGGCTCCGTTCGACCGGATGATCTGGTGCTGGTCAAACAGGATGTGGACATAAACGATGTGGGCCACGTCGGTGGCAATGTCGATCCCATCCACGGCCAGCAACTGCTTTGCCGCGACCAGAATTTCGGGGCTGGCACACATCCGCTGGGCGATTTTGGACCGCACCAGAACGCGATGCTGCGGCGAGACGACCAGATCCTGCGCCGGCATCCCCGGCCCCAAAGCCCCCGCGCGAATGCGGATGGGGCGGAATTGCGGCGCGTCGCGCAGCTGTCGCGCGGCCATGGGGCTGACGCCGACCCAGCGCACCGGTTGCAGGCCGTGATCGCGCGTGTGGACCAGATCGCCGGGGGTCAGATCCTCGACCGCGACGGGGCCGTGGGCGGTGTCGATCAGAGTGCCTGCGGCAAAGCAGACCGGCTCGATCCGGACCCAATCCACATTTTCATAGGTAATCCCGTTATAGACAAAGCGCTGATTTTCGCCGCGCGACCAGACGCCTTCGCCATGGGGGCTGGTGGCGCGCTGCGAAAAGCCTTGCGATATCAGGGCGTTGCGCAAAGGGGCCGCGCTGCCGCGATATTGCACGATCAGAATGTCTTCGTCCGGGTCGCCGATCCCGGTATTGACGCGATAATTGCCGTTCCCGGTCGCCACGATGGTGTCGCTGCCGCCCGAGGTAAAGACCTGCGCATCCGCCCCCACTGCACGCCCGCCAAAGGTCACGGCGTCGCCCAGTTCCACATAATCGCTGTCCCAGCCGGTATAGATATGGTCCCCGATATGGGTGCGGTCGCCGATGATGATGCGGTCGCGGTCAAATCCGGGGCGCAGGTCGATGCCGTCGCCCGATTCAATCCGCCCCAGAATCCGCACATCCGCGCCGATGGTGATGGTATCCCTGCCCAGCCGGGTGACGATGTCGCCCTCGACCCGCGATCCGTCGCCGATTTCGATCACATCCTGCCCATTATAGGTTCGGATGCTGCCCGATGTGACGCGCGCGCCCAGGATAATGCGGTCATGGCCGCCGGTCGAGTTGTTGTCGCCGGTGCCGATATCCCCCACGGTCGAGCCGTCGCCAATCGTGATCTGGCTGGCCGAGTTCAGCGCGGTTTGGGCCGCGCGGATATTGCCAAGCGTCGCGTTTTCGCCCGTGGTCAGGGTCAGCCGCGCATCGACCACGCCGGTGACGAATGCGATATTGCCGGTTGTGGCGCCGTCGGCCAGATCGACCGATAATTCGCGGCCAGAGGCGCCGATCCGGCCCGCCCTTGCGCCCGGCCCTGCGGTATAGGTGGCAACGCCGCTCAGCCCTCCGCCCATATCAACATCGCCGATGGTGCCGTTGTTGATGATCCGGTCGGTGCCGCTGTTCAGGTTGATGTTGCGCGCCGTGGCTCCGGTGCCGATGGTGACCTGATCATTGCCATTGCCGCCCGAGATGTTGCCAATCGCCGTGCCGTCGTCCAGCGTGACCGTCAGGCTGTTCATCCGCCCGTCGCCGCCGATAGTCACATTCGGTGCGGTGCCGGTCACATCGACCTGCAAATTGGGGCGGGTAAAGTTCAGCTGCGATGCGGTGCCGACATCCACCTTAAAGCTGTTGGCGTTGTCCAGAATCGTGACATTCAGGCGAAACCCGGTCGTGGTCCCGCCCGCCGGGTTCAGCCACAGGTTTTCACGCACCGATCCATCGACGACGACATGATCGCCCGCCGCCACACGCTGCCCGCCCGCCCAGGTATAGGCCTGATTCATCTGCGTGACGGTGCGAATCGTGTAACCCTGATACGGGGTGCCGAACAGGTTCGGCGCAGGCGTCCCGGTCTGGATAACGTAATAATTCGCGGCCATAGAAAATCGCGTTCTTAATCTTACAAAAATCAGCGCGCCCCGGCATCAAAAGGACGGCCGACCGGTCCGCGCGCACAAGGCCCGTCTGTCTTTGGACGCTGTCTAGCGTATAACACGCATAGGTTGAACATTAATTAATCACTACAACCATGATTTTTATGCGCTTTGTGGTCTGAAATCCCGCGAACGGCCCGATTGTGACAGTTCTGCACGTCGCGCGGCGGGCTGGGATGTTTTCGTTGCAGGACTGAGGGCATCGCGGTATGTCTGCGCGCAAGTTGCGATCAGGCCTGTTGTTTTTTGTTATCTTCGTGAGGTGTTATGGCTGTCGAATTGCTGCCTGACCGTGATATTCCCTTGATCGTGGATCTGGACGGCACGCTGTGCCGCACCGACACCCTGCACGAAGGGGTGCTGGGGCTGGCCGCCGCCCGGCCTGCGGACCTGCTGCGTCTGCCGGGATGGCTGGGCGCGGGCAAAGCCGCGTTCAAACGCGAAATCGCGGATCGTCATGTGCTGGACCCGGCGCTGTTGCCCTATGACGATGCGGTGATTGCGATGATCGAACAGGCGCGGGCCGATGGGCGCGTGGTGGGGCTGGTGTCCGCGGCGGATGATCGTCAGGTGCAGGCCGTGGCCGCGCATCTGGGGCTGTTTGATCTGGCCGTTGGCACGGGCCACGCGGATGCGCCCCAGAACCTGCGCGGGCAGGCCAAGGCGGATTTTCTGACCGCCCGTTTCGGCGCGCGGGGCTTTGATTACATCGGCGACAGCGCCACCGATCTGCCGGTCTGGGCCGCGGCGCGGCGGGGCTATGGCGTGCGGCTGAACGCGGCCACGCGCAAAGCGGCTGACGGTCTGAACCTGACCGAGATCACCACCGACGCCCCCGGCCCTCTGCGCGCATTGGTCAAGGCCGCGCGCCCGCATCAATGGGTCAAGAACCTATTGATTTTGCTGCCGGTTCTGACGGCGCAAAACCTGTCGGCGCTGCCGGTCGCGTTGCTGGCGATGCTGTGCTTTTCGCTGGCGGCGTCGTCGGTTTACATCCTGAACGATCTGGTCGATCTGCCATCCGATCGCGCCCATCCGCGCAAATGCCGCCGCCCCTTTGCGGCGGGGTCCGCCAATGCGGTGCAGGGGCTGACGGCGGCGGCGGGACTGCTGGGGGTGTCGCTGCTGCTGGCGCTGCTGTTGCCCGCCACGTTTCTGGGCGTGCTGCTGATGTATCTGGTCGCGACCTCGGCCTATTCCTTCTGGCTGAAGCGTAAGATGATGGTGGACATCATCAGTCTGGCGACGCTTTACACCCTGCGGATTGTGGCGGGGGGCGCGGCCACGGGGATCGTTCTGTCGCCCTGGCTGTTGGTGTTTTCGATGTTTTTGTTCTTTGCCCTGGCCGCGATCAAGCGTCAGGCAGAACTGGAGGATCTGGCCCGGCGCGGCGGTGACAAACCGGCGGGGCGCAATATGCTGGTCAGCGATCTGCCGGTGTTGCAAGCCATGTCGGTCGGCGCGTCGCAATTGGCGGTGCTGGTTTTCGCGCTGTATTCGCAGGACAAAGAGGTTCAGACCCATTTCGGCCGCCCCGATCTGTTGCTGCTGGTCTGTCCGGTGCTGTTTTTGTGGCTGGGCCGGATGCAGCTGATGACGCGGCGCGGTTATATGACCGATGACCCCATCGTGTTTACGTTCAAAGACCGGGCCAGCGTGCTGTGCGCGCTGATGATGTTTGGCCTGTTTGTTCTTTCGGCAATCGGGGGCCAGCCATGACGGATCGGCAGAAAACCTATTGGGTGATTTTGGCCGCAGGCATGGCGCTGCGTATTCTCTGGGGGCTGCTGGTCCCGGTCGAGCCGGTCTCGGACAGTTGGGCTTATCACCAGTTTGCGCGCACCATCGTGGATCACGGCGTCTATGGCTGGACGGCGGATAAGCCATCGGCCTATTGGGCGGTCGGCACATCGGGGCTGGCGGCGCTGACCTATCTGGTGACGGATGGCTTTGCGGGTATCGTGGTGCTGAACCTGATTGCGGGGCTGATGATCCTGACCCTGACGCATCATCTGGCGGCACGGTGGTTCGGGGACCGGGTGGCGATCTGGGCCTTGGCCTTGGTCGCGTTCTGGCCGAACCTGATTATCTTTACCAGCATCCTGTCCAGCGAGCTGTTCTTTATCGCGCTGACCTTAGGCGGCTTGTTTTTCTGGCAGCGTCCGCGCGGTCATCACATGGTCAACCTGCTGCTGGCGGGGCTGGTCTGGGGGGCGGCGGCCTATATCCGGCCAGTGATTTTGCTGGTGCCGGTGACGCTGGCCTTGGTCGATCTGGCGCGGGGGCTGCGCCCCTTTGGCATCACGGCGTTGCAGGCGGCGATTGCCGTGCTGGTCATCCTGCTGGTCGCGATGCCGTGGACGATGCGCAATGACCGCGTGATGGGCGCGCCGGTGATGATGTCCACGAATTTCGGGCCGAATTTCTGGATGGGCAACCATGCGGGCAGCCATGGCGGTTATACCTCCCTGCCGCCCGAGGTCGCGACGATGACCGAAATCGAACGCGCCGATTACCTCAAGGCGCAGGCGCTGAGCTATATCCGGGAAAATCCGGGCGATGCGCTGCGTCTGTTGGGGCGGAAAATGGTGCAGCTGCACAATCGCGAAACCATTGGCGTGGTCTGGAACCCGGCGCTGCCCCGCATGATCGGCGACACCGGCGTTCAGGCGGCCAAGGCCGTGGCCACGGGATACTGGTTTTTGATGTTGGCAGGCGGGCTGGCCGGGATCGTGGTTCTGGCGCGGCGGCGGGGGATTATCGCCGCGCTGTTCAATCCGCCCGTGGCGCTGTGGGGTTATTTCACCGCGATTCACGTCATTGTCGTGGCCGAAGACCGGTATCACATGCCCAGTTCCGCCCTGATCGCGGTGATGGCGGCGGTGACGCTGGCCGCCCTGACATCGAAGGAACGCGAGTTATGAACCACTGGCTGTTGATCGTGATTGCGGCATCGTCCAATGTCGCGCTGAACCTGTTTTTGAAAAAGGCAGGGCAGGGGCTGGACACATCGGGCGCGCGGGCGTTGATCTGGTCGATCGTGACCTCGGGCTGGATGTGGCTGGCGGTGATCAGCGCGGTTGCGCTGCTGTCGGCCTTTGTCGCGGCGATCCGGGTGTATTCGCTCAGTTTGACCTATACGGCGGTGACGGCGCTTGCCATGGTGACGCTGACCATCATCGGCGCTTTGTTCCAGCACGAAGCGATCAGCCTTGCCCGCATGGCCGGGCTGGGCCTGATTGTGGCGGGGCTGCTGGTGACGGCGGTGTTGTGATCACAAAGCCGGACGGGCGCGTGGTGCATTCGTGCCGGACGCGATCGATTCATGACATTTTCTGTCCATTTCCACGACAGGGCGTGCTGAATCGGTCGCCGCGCGTCGAACCGCCCTTGCGATTTTTCCGGTGGTTGCGTATCCACCGAATCGGGACACCCTTCCCCAACGAAGGGCCATATAGCTGGAAGGCTAGTTTATGACCGATTTGACGACTCCGGCAGCGCGCCCGGCTAATCCGCGCTTTTCCTCTGGCCCCTGTGCCAAAATTCCCGGTTACAATTTGGATATGCTTGCCGACGCCCCCTTGGGCCGGTCGCATCGTGCCGCCGTGGGCAAATCCAAGCTGGCGCAGGCCATCGACCTGACGCGTGATGTGTTGGGCGTCCCCGCCGATTACCGCATCGGCATTGTTCCGGGGTCCGACACCGGCGCCGTCGAAATGGCGATGTGGTCGCTGCTGGGCGCGCGCGGCGTGGATATGCTGGCATGGGAATCCTTTGGCGAAGGCTGGGTGACCGATGTGGTCAAACAGTTGAAACTGGACGCCACCGTGCGCAAGGCCGATTACGGCCATATCGTTGATTTCGTGGACGTTAATTTTGACAATGACGTGGTGTTCACATGGAACGGCACCACCAGCGGCGTGCGTGTGCCGAATGGTGACGCGATCCCGGCGGATCGCGCGGGCCTGACCCTTTGCGACGCCACCAGTGCCGCTTTTGCCATGGACCTGCCATGGGACAAACTGGATGTGGTGACCTTTAGCTGGCAAAAAGTGCTGGGCGGCGAAGGCGCGCATGGCATTTTGATCCTGTCGCCTCGTGCGGTCGAACGGCTTGAAACCTATACCCCCGCATGGCCCTTGCCCAAGATTTTCCGCATGACCAAAGGCGGCAAGCTGATCGAAGGTATTTTCAAGGGCGAAACGATCAACACCCCGTCTATGCTGGCGGTCGAAGATTATCTGGTCGCGCTGAATTGGGCGCAATCGGTCGGCGGGCTGAAGGGGCTGATCGCGCGCGCGGATGCCAATGCGGCGGCGGTGCGGGATTTCATCGCGGATCGGGACTGGATCGCGGATCTGGCCGTGGACCCGGCAACGGCATCGACGACCAGCGTGTGTCTGAAATTCACCGACCCGGCGATTGCCGATGGCGCGGCATTCGCCAAGGCCGTGGCGAAACGGCTGGAAAAAGAAGGCGTTGCACTGGACGCCGGCGCCTATCGCGATGCGCCCCCGGGGCTGCGGATTTGGTGCGGATCGACGGTGGAAACCGCCGATGTCGTGGCGCTGATGCCGTGGATCGAATGGGCCTATCGCACTGAGCTGGCCGCTCAGAACTGACCTGACGGACCGGGGGCCAGCCCCCGGACCCCCGGGATATTTATGCACAGAAGATAGGGCCGGAGCGCCCATATGAGGATTTCGCAATGCCTAAGGTTCTTGTGTCCGATAAGCTGTCGGAAACCGCCGTTCAGATTTTCCGTGATCGCGGCGTGGACGTGGATTACCTGCCCGATCTGGGCAAAGACAAAGACAAGCTGGCCGAGGTCATCGGTCAGTATGACGGTCTGGCCATTCGGTCCGCCAGCAAGGTGACCGAAAAGCTGCTGGAGCAGGCCACGAATTTGAAGGTCATCGGTCGCGCAGGCATTGGCGTGGATAACGTCGATATTCCGGCCGCGTCGAAAAAAGGCGTGATCGTGATGAACACGCCGTTCGGCAACAGCGTGACGACCGCCGAACATGCCATTGCGATGATGTTCGCCGTCGCCCGCCAACTGCCCGAGGCATCCGTCAGCACCCATGCCGGGAAGTGGGAAAAGAACCGCTTTATGGGCGTGGAATTGTTCAACAAAACGCTGGGCGTGATTGGTGCGGGCAATATCGGATCCATCGTGATTAACCGCGCTTTGGGTCTGCATATGAAGGTGGTGGCGTTCGATCCGTTCCTGTCGGAAGAACGCGCGGTCGAACTGGGCGTGACCAAGGTCGAGCTGGACGAATTGCTGGCGCGGGCGGATTTTATTACGCTGCATGTTCCTCTGACCGACAAGACCCGCAACATCCTGTCGCGCGACAACATCGCCAAGCTGAAACCGGGCGTTCGGATCATCAACTGCGCGCGTGGCGGTCTGGTGGACGAAGACGCCCTGGCCGATGCGCTGAAATCGGGGCATGTCGCGGGTGCGGCCTTTGACGTGTTCGCCGAGGAACCGGCGACCGCCAGCCCTTTATTCAACCTGCCGAATGTCGTTGTGACCCCGCATCTGGGCGCCGCCACGACCGAGGCGCAGGAAAACGTCGCCCTGCAAGTCGCGGAACAGATGTCGGATTATCTGCTGACCGGCGCGGTTCAGAACGCGCTGAACATGCCATCCGTTACCGCCGAAGAGGCCGCCGTCATGGGGCCGTGGATCAAGCTGGCTGAACATCTGGGGACCTTTGTCGGTCAGATGACCGATGAACCGATCAAGGCGATCAATGTGCTGTATGACGGCGCGGTGTCCAGCATGAACCTGAACGCGCTGAACGCCGCCGTGATTGCGGGCGTGATGCAGGCCACCAATCCCGATGTGAACATGGTGTCGGCCCCGGTCATCGCCAAGGAACGCGGGATTCAGGTCTCGACCACGCGTCAGGATAAGGCCGGCGTGTTCGAAGGCTATATCAAGCTGTCGATCGTCACCGAAACCCGCGAACGGTCGATTGCTGGCACCGTGTTCAGCGACGGCAAGCCGCGCTTTATCCAGATCCGCGGCATCAATGTGGATGTCGAAATTGGCGAACATATGCTGTATACCCGCAACAAAGACGTGCCGGGCGTGATCGGTGCTTTGGGTATGACGCTGGGCGATCTGGGCGTGAACATTGCGAACTTTACGCTGGGCCGGTCGGCGGCGGGCGATGACGCCATTGCCATCTTGTATCTGGATGAGGCTGTGCGCCCCGATGTTCTGGACGCGCTGAACGACACCGGCAAATTCCTGCTGGTGCGTCCGCTGCGGTTCAAGGTCTGACCTTATGGGCGCGCCGGGTGTCTGGCGCGCCCTGACCCTGTGGGGGATGTCATGCGGCTTTATGTGATTGGCGATGTTCACGGGCATCTGGATGCGTTGCGTGCGGCGCATGACCGGGTGTGGTCCGATGGCGGGCGTGATGCGGTGATTGCGCATGTCGGTGATCTGGTGGACCGAGGCCCTGATTCGCGCGGCGTCGTCGATTACCTGATGCGGGGGCAGCGGGACGGGCGGCCTTGGGTCGTGCTGCGCGGCAATCATGACCGGTTCCTGCCCCGGTTTCTGGATGACCGCGATTGGATTGATCCGGGGCTGAGTTCGGGCGCGCATTGGGTCGATCATCCGGCTTTGGGCGCGGCGGCGACGCTGGCATCCTGGGGGATTGACCCCGATCAGCCGCGCGACGCGCTGCACCGGGCGGTGCGTGATCAGGTGCCGCGCGATCATATGGATTTTCTGCGCGGGCTGCCGCTGTGGTATCTGCATCCGCGCGCTTTGGTCGTTCATGCGGGGCTGCGTCCCGGTGTGGCGCTGCACGCGCAGGCGGAACAGGATCTGGTCTGGATCCGCAAACCGTTTCTGGATCATCCGGGGTCCTTCGGGCCGCTGGTCGTGCATGGCCATTCCGCGATTGACACGGCCACCCATTACGGGAACCGGCTGAATGTGGATGGCGGCGCGGGGCATGGGCGGGCGCTGTGCGCGGTTGTGATTGAACCGGGTGGCGCGGCCCTGTTGACGGATGGGGGGCGGGTGCCTCTGACGGTGGACAGCGCGGGGCAGGCGGGGTAAAAGCCCGCCTTGGTTCAGGGGCGCGCGGCCCCGAGGGGTGACGGAAATGTCGGTTATGCTGGAACAGTCCCGCAGTGCAAAATTCAGCTTGGGTCAGGTGGTGCGCCACCGGGATCGCCCGTTTCGCGGGGTGATTTTTGACGTGGACCCGGAATTTGCCAATACCGAAGAATGGTATGAATCCATCCCCGAAGAGATTCGCCCCGCCAAGGATCAGCCCTTTTACCACCTGTTTGCCGAAACCGAGGCGACCTATTACGTCGCTTATGTGTCGGAACAGAACCTGATTCTGGACCGGTCGGGCGAGCCTGTGGACCATCCCGAACTGGCCGA
Source organism: Paracoccus sp. (in: a-proteobacteria) (assembly GCF_030538495.1). Taxonomy (GTDB): domain Bacteria; phylum Pseudomonadota; class Alphaproteobacteria; order Rhodobacterales; family Rhodobacteraceae; genus Paracoccus. The sequence goes on along the minus strand of NZ_JAUNTW010000005.1, from coordinate 46,417 downwards.
TATGTTTGGCGAGTTTGAGGATGGGCGTTATCCGCTGGCGCATTCGTTGAATTAAGGGGGCGGTTTGGGGGAAGCGGGTGTTAATCATTAACGCTCTGATTTGAGATGGTAAAAAACCGCCTCTGTGGCGTTCGGGTTAGGCTGCGGACCACGGCGCGTCATCCGGTTCCATATTCAGCGGCAGGTAACACCCCGACCCGCGATTGTTTCCCTTCTCCACAACCCCGCTAATGTCCCGGAACAGAACCTGACGCTGGACCGGTCGGGTGAGCCTGTGGATCATCCTGAACTGGCCGATATGTTTGGCGAGTTTGAGGATGGGCGTTATCCGCTGGCGAATTCGTTGAATTAAGGGGGCGGTTTGGCGGCGGGTTGCGCTTTGCCGGAAGCGGGCGTTAATCATTAATGCGTTGATGTTAGACAGCAAAACCTGATTCTGTGCCCGCCGGGTAAGTCTGCGGACCATCCGAACTAAGGCACGTCCCCCGCGGTCAGCACACGCTGCGCGCTGACCCGCGATTTCGTCAGCCATTCCATCACAACCCCGCTAATGTCCCGGAACAGAACCTGACGCTGGGCCGCGTGGGTGAAGCTGTGGCTCATCCCGAACTGGCCGATATGTTTGGCGAGTTTGAGGATGGGCGTTATCCGCTGGCGAATTCGTTGAATTAAGGGGGCGGTTTGGCGGCGGGTTGCGCTTTGCCGGAAGCGGGCGTTAATCATTAATGCGTTGATGTTAGACAGCAAAACCTGATTCTGTGCCCGCCGGGTAAGTCTGCGGACCATCCGAACTAAGGCACGTCCCCCGCGGTCAGCACACGCTGCGCGCTGACCCGCGATTTCGTCAGCCATTCCATCACAACCCCGCTAATGTCCCGGAACAGAACCTGACGCTGGGCCGCCTGGGTGAAGCTGTGGATCATCCTGAACTCGTAGATGTGCTTGGGGGGAAATGGATGCTGTCCTTTGGCCCATTCGTTGAATTAATCGCCGTCCAGCGGCACGTTGAAGGCCAGCACATTGCGTTGCGCTTCGCGGTAATAGACCAGCGATTGCGTCAGGTCTTGGATCAGGAACCAGCCGAAACCGCCTTCGGGCAGGCCGGTGGCCGTCGTGCCGGGCAGGCTGCGGGGCAGCAGGCAATCCTGCGGCAGGGTTTTGCCGTCATCGGTGATCGCGCAGGCCATGCCGCCGGGATGGCACACAATCGACAGATGGATCATGGCCAGCCCCACCGTGTCGGGGTCGCTGAACATGCCATCCACGCTGCCGCCGTGGCGGGCGATGTTGTTCATCACCTCGGCCAGGACCAGTTCCAGCCGGCCCAGCGTGTCATCGCTGACCTGCCCGCGAAACCGGTCGCGCAATTGGTTCAGCGTGTCGCGGACCGTGGACGGATGCGCGGCAAAGCTGCGGTGAAACATGGCATGGCTTTGCGGGGCGGGCGTCGGTCCGGTTCCGGCATTCTGCCGTTGCGTCGATGTCATGCGACCGCCGCCCCGCCCACCGGGTGGATGGTAAACACGCTGTCCATGCGGGTCAGGCGGAACACCCGTTCCACATTCGGCGTCACCTGATCCAGCACCATGACCAGATCGTCGCGCAGAGCCTTGCGCAGCGCAATCACCGCGCCCAGACCCGAACTGTCCATAAACATCACCTGTTCCAGCCGCAAATGCACCGGGCCGCTGGCCTCGGTCATGATGGGGCGCAACGTATCCTTGAACAAAACCGCAATCGCGGCGTCGATTCGCGTTTCGTGAATGTCGATGACGATGTGGTCGTCGGCCTGTGTTACCTGATATTTCATCTGCGCACCTGTTATCCTGTCTGTGACTTGGATTAGACTCAAAAGGTTAGGATTCGGTAACCAGAGACCGAAAAAGGGGGACATATGACCGAAATTTACATCACTGGCGCGGCGCGCACGCCGATGGGGGGCTTGCAGGGGGCCTTTGCCGGGCTGACGGCGGCGGAATTGGGCGGCGTAGCGATCCGCGCGGCACTGGACCGGTCCGGGCGCGCGCCCGAACAGGTGCAGGCGCTGTATATGGGCTGCGTTTTGCCCGCCGGTCAGGGGCAGGCCCCGGCGCGTCAGGCGGGTTTTGCCGCCGGGTTGCCGCAATCGGTTCCGGCCACGACGCTGAACAAAATGTGCGGATCGGGGATGCAGACCGTGATGATGGCCGCCGACGCCATTCGCGCGGGCAGCGCCGACCTGATCGTCGCCGGCGGGATGGAGAGCATGACGAACGCCCCGTATCTGCTGCCAAAAATGCGCGGCGGCGCGCGGCTGGGTCATGGTCAGGTGATCGACCATATGTTTCTGGACGGGCTGGAAGACGCCTATGACAAAGGCCGCCTGATGGGCACATTTGCCGAAGATTGCGCCGGTGATTTCAGCTTTACCCGTCAGGCGCAGGATGATTACGCGCTTGCCAGTCTGGACCGCGCGAATCAGGCGATCAACAGCGGGGCTTTTGCCCGGGAAATCGCGCCGGTGACGGTGCCGGGGCGGGGCGGTGACCGGGTTGTGGATACCGACGAACAGCCCGGCAATGCGCGGCCCGACAAAATCCCGCATCTGAAACCGGCATTCCGCAAAGACGGAACGGTGACGGCGGCCAATTCGTCCAGCATTTCCGACGGCGCGGCGGCTTTGGTCATCAGCCGCGATTCGACCGGCGCGATTGCCCGCATCGTGGGCCATGCCAGCCACGCACAGGAACCGTCGCAATTCCCGACCGCTCCGGTCCCCGCCGCGCAGGCTCTGCTGGATCGCATTGGTTGGAGCAAAGACGACGTGGACCTGTGGGAAGTGAACGAAGCCTTTGCCGTTGTCCCCATGGCCTTTATGGCGCGCATGGACATTCCGCATGACCGCGTGAACGTGAATGGCGGGGCCTGCGCCTTGGGCCATCCCATCGGCGCATCGGGGGCGCGCATCATCGTGACGCTGATCCATGCCTTGCAGGCGCGGGGGGGCAAACGCGGGGTTGCGGCCATCTGTATCGGCGGCGGCGAAGGCACGGCAATCGCCATCGAACTGGTCTGATTTTGCTGAAAAAACGGGCAGACGGCGCGGCGGTCTGCCCAAAAAGCGGGAACTTTCACGGGATGCACCCGTTGCCCTGTGGACATCGACACACAGGGTCGTGACCCTGACACCCAAAGCCAGACCAGCGGGGGGCAATGGAATATTATAACGAAATGTATGAGGGCGACCGCGTTCGCGAACCCTATGCGCGGCTGCGCGATTGGGTGGACACGATGCCCGACGATTTCCGCCAGATGAAACAGGCCGAGGCCGAGGCGCTGTTTCGCCGCATCGGCATCACCTTCGCAGTCTATGGCGAAGGCGGCGATCCCGACCGGCTGATTCCCTTCGACATGATGCCGCGCGTGTTTGAACCGGGCGAATGGCGCAAATTGGAACGCGGCATCAAACAACGCGCCCGCGCGCTGAATGCGTTTCTGCGCGATGTGTATGGGCGCGGCGAAATCGTGCGCGCGGGACGCATCCCGGCGCGGCTGGTGTATCAGAACGACGCCTATGAAAAGGCGGTTGTCGGCATCGTGCCGCCGCGCGGGGTTTACAGCCACATCATCGGCATTGATCTGGTCCGCACCGGCAAAGACGAATTTTATGTGCTGGAAGACAACTGCCGCACGCCGTCCGGCGTCAGTTATATGCTGGAAAACCGCGAAATCATGATGCGGATGTTCCCGCAGCTGTTCCGGGGCAATCGGATCGAACCGGTTGATAACTATCCCGAATTGCTGCGCCGCACGCTGGAATCGGTGGCGCCTGCGAAATGCAACGACCGGCCGACCTGTGTTATCCTGACGCCGGGGCATTTCAACAGCGCCTATTACGAACATTCCTTTCTGGCCAACCTGATGGGCGTCGAACTGGTCGAGGGGCAGGATCTGTTCGTTGATGGCGAATTTGTCTATATGCGCACGACGCAGGGGCCGAAACGGGTCGATGTGATCTATCGCCGGATTGATGACCCCTATCTGGACCCGCTGTGTTTCCGCCCCGATTCCATGCTGGGCATTCCCGGACTGATGGATGTGTATCGGTCGGGCGGGGTCAGCATCTGTTCGGCCCCCGGCGCGGGCGTGGCCGATGATAAGGCGATCTATACCTTTGTGCCGGATATGGTGCGCTTTTATCTGGGCGAAGAACCCATTCTGAACAATGTCCAGACATGGACCCTGTGGAAAGACGACGATTACAAACATGTCATGGCGAACCTGCCCGATCTGGTCGTGAAAGAGGTTCACGGTTCCGGCGGTTACGGCATGTTGGTTGGCCCCAAAGCAACCAAGGACGAAATCGACTTTTTCCGCAAGAAAATCGAAAAGAATCCGGGCAATTACATCGCGCAGCCGACGCTGGCTTTGTCCACCTGTCCAACCTTTGTGGACGAAGGCATCGCGCCGCGTCACGTCGATCTGCGCCCGTTCTGCCTGTGCGGCGAACGCATCGAACTGGTGCCGGGCGGTCTGACGCGGGTGGCGCTGCGCGAAGGCAGTCTGGTGGTGAACTCATCTCAGGGCGGCGGTGTCAAAGACACCTGGGTTCTGTCGGAATAAGGGGGACTGGATATGCTAAGCCGGACCGCATCAAACCTGTTCTGGATGGGCCGTCATCTGGAACGCGCCGAAACGGGCGCGCGCCTGCTGGACGTGGGGCAACGCATCACGCTGATGCCCAACACGGACGCAGGTTATCAAAACGAATGGAAATCGCTGCTGCACGCGACGGGCAATTCGGGCCTGTTCAACCAGCTCTATGACGACGTATCGCAGGAAAACATCGAGGAATTCATTTTCTTCGACCGCCGCAATCCGTCTTCGGTCGTCTGCTGCATCGAAAACGCCCGCGAATCGGGGCGGATCGTGCGCACGGCGCTGACGTCTCAGGTCTGGGACGCGCTGAATATGTGTTATCAGGAATTGCGCAATATCGAACGCAAACCGCGTCATCTGATTGACCCGGCGACGCTGACCGATTTCATCACCGGCCACACCGCCACCGTGCGCGGCGCGATCAACGCCACGCAGTTGCGCAATGATGGCTGGCATTTCATGAATCTGGGCTATGGTCTGGAACGCGCGGATGCCACGGCGCGGCTGTTGGACGTGAAATATTTCGTCCTGCTGCCGCGGATCGAATTTGTGGGGTCGGAACTGGACAGCTACCAATGGCAGGTGATCCTGCGCGCGCTGTCGGCGCATCGGGCGTTTCATTGGGCCTATGGCGGGGATGTGACTGCGGGTCGTGTCGCGGATTTCCTGATCCTGAACGGCGAAAGCCCGCGTTCGCTGATCACCTCGCTTTATGAATCGGTCTGGCATCTGGAAGGCTTGGCCCGCCGTTACGGCGACGGCGTTCCGGCACATGCCCGCGACAAAGCGCGTCAGGTGCTGGAGCGGCTGCAAAAACACGACATCGACACGATTTTCGACGATGGCCTGCATGAATTTCTGACGTGGTTTATTGGCGAAATCGCCACGGTGTCCACGCTGGTGCATCAGGATTATCTGCAAGGGGGGGCGTAGCGATGAAACTGCGCGTGACGCATGAAACGACCTATCGCTATGACCGTCCGGTGCGCAATCTGGTGCAAAGCCTGCGGCTGACGCCCTCGCTGTTCGAAGGGCAGCGGGTGCATGACTGGCTGATCGACATTCCCGGCGGGCAGCGCGGCCCCGGTTTCCGCGACGGAGCGGGGGATTGGGTCGAAGGCTGGACCCTGCGCGGTCCCGCCGCTGAAATCCGGGTGCAGGTGACGGGCCATGTGGACACCACCGACACCGCCGGCGTGCTGCGCGGCCATCGTGAGATGATCAACCCGCTGGCCTATCTGCGCCACACCACGCCGACGCAACCGGGCGACGGTCTGCGCGATCTGGCCGCGTCCGTCAAAGATGCCGCCGACCCGTTGGATCTGGCGCATCGGCTGTCCTCGGCTGTGGCGGACGCGATCCGCTATCAACCCGGCGTGACCGAGGCGCACACAACCGCGTCCGAAGCCTTGGAGCTGGGCGAAGGCGTCTGTCAGGATCACAGCCACGCCCTGATCGCCGTGGCGCGGCTGCGCGACATTCCGGCGCGCTATGTGTCGGGCTATCTGCATGCCACGATTGACGGCGAACCCCATGACGCGGCCCATGCCTGGGCGGAACTGCATATTCAGGGGCTGGGCTGGGTCGGCTTTGATGCGGCCAATCGGTGCTGCCCGGATGATCGCTATGTCCGGCTGGGGTCCGGGCTGGACGCCACCGACGCGGCCCCCATTCGCGGCGTGGCCATGGGCGGCGGCGCGGAAACCATGGCCGTAACGGTCAAGGTCGAAGAATTGTGATCACAGGGGGCGCGCCCCCCTTTGTCACGCCTCTGTCATGGACCCGCCGTTAGGCCATGACATCCCTCCCGGAACCGCCTAACATAGCGCAGATTTTGAACAGGAGCTGTCCCATGTCCATCACCGCCCGCCTGAGCGAACTGAACATCACCCTGCCGGACGCGCCCGCACCTGCGGCGAACTATGTGTCATATGTTCAAAGCGGCAATCTGGTTTTCGTGTCGGGCCAGATCAGCGCCGATGAAAACGGTCTGATCAAGGGCAAGCTGGGCGATGATACCAGCGTGGAACAGGGCGCTCATGCCGCGCGCCGCTGTGGTCTGGCGCTGATCGCGCAATTGCAGGCCGCCATCGGCGATCTGGACCGCGTGGTTCGGGTGGTGAAACTGACGGGCTTTGTGAACTCGACCCCCGATTTCACGGACCAGCCCAAGGTCATCAACGGCTGTTCCGACCTGATGGTCGACGTGTTCGGCGACAAGGGCGCCCATGCCCGCGCCGCTGTGTCCGCGCCCGCTTTGCCGCTGGGCGTCGCCGTTGAAATCGAAGCGATTTTCGAGGTCGCCTGATGCCCCCGCTGCCGCAGGTCTTTGTGACGACTCCGATTGCACATCGTGGCCTGCACGGCCCCGACGCGCCGGAAAACAGCCTTGCGGCAGCCGATGCGGCCATTGCGGCGGGTTACGGGATTGAACTGGACATCCAGCCCGCCGCCTGCGGCACGCCGATGGTGTTTCACGACTATGATCTGGCGCGGCTGACCGGGCAACCGGGCTTTATCGCGACATCGGGGCTGGATGACATCGCCGGGTTCCGCCTGCTGGGAACGGATCAGGGCGTGCCGACACTGGCGCAGTTTCTGGATCGCGTGGCGGGCCGTGTGCCGCTGCTGATCGAGATTAAGGATCAGGACGGCGCCTGTGGCCCCAACACCGGCGATCTGTCGGCGGCCGTGGCGCGGGTGCTGGCGGGTTATGCCGGGCCGGTGGCGGTGATGTCATTCAACCCGCATATGGTCGCGGCGTTCCGTGACGTGGCCCCGGATACGCCGGTGGGTCTGACGACCTGTGACTTTGGCGCGGATGACTGGCCAAACGTCCCCGACGCCCGCCGCGAAGAACTGGCGCAGATCGCGGATTTCGACGCTGTAGGCGCGTCGTTCATGTCGCACGACCATACCGACCTGACGCGCCCCCGCGTGGCGGACCTGCGCGCCGCCGGTCACCCGGTCTTGTGCTGGACGATCCGCAACGCCGAATCCGAACGCGCCGCCCGCCGCCACGCCGACAACATCACATTCGAAGACTACACCCCCGCCGCGTCCTGACGCCGCGACGTGAACGCAGCACCGGGCGGAACGCAGGACCGTGATGCGGACGCACCGCCGAATGGAACGCAGCACTGGCCTGCCAACGGGTCCATTTACACGCGGAAACCGCGCCGCACCCGAACCCGCCGGGAATGGGCTGGCACCATCCGCGCCTGCCCACGGACGCCTGTTTTTCCTGCTAAACCCTTGCCACGTCTGAATTTTCCGGGACACGGACGCTCGCACCACCCCGCAGCACGCACGGATCACCAGCCCCCGCCGCCATAGGGCGCAGTCCCCGACCCTCGCACCCTCACCGGCCCCAAACCCCGCCCTTTCATCTTGGCGAAAATATCCCGGGGGTCCGGGGGCTGGCCCCCGGCGCTATCCCGACAAAACCCCGCTTAAAACCGAATCTCCGCGCCCGTCTCGTCCAGTTCCCATTCCATCACGCGCCCCGCCTGACGGGCGGCCTCGGCCAGCAGGGGGAAATGCACTTCGGACGCCACCGGGCTGCGGGCGTTCTCGCCCCCCAGCCACGCCCATAATGCAGGATCGGGGCGGGTGCGGGTCGCCTCGGCCACCAGACGCCAGCCGGGGGCGGTGTGCAGAATAATCACCCGACCGCCCCAAGGCAGGCCGGTTTCCAGACACATCACCGCCAGAATCAGCATCCGCACATCGGGGCGTGCAAAATCGCCCGAGGCGTTCAGCTCCAACCGCAGCCGCCCCTGCGCGGATAGACCGGCCAGCAATTGCGACAGTTCGGCCCCGCCCACGCGCTGATCGGGGGCGGCGCTGCCAAAGGCCATGCGGAACGCCTGAATCCGGGCGCGGGCGGCGGCAATGGATTCCGCGATCAGGGCCATTTCCGGGGCGGCGGACAGGCCCGGAAAATCGGGCGACATCTCCAGCAATTCAACCCCGTTTCCAATCGCGCCCAAAGGCGACACAAGATCATGGCACAGCCGCGATCCGACCAAGGCCGCCAAATCGCCACCCGTGATCCGCGTTGTTTCTGTCGTCATCTGAGAATACCTTTGTGAAAATGGGTCAGGGGGTCTGCGTGAACGAAATTCTGGAACCCGGCATGATCGTGCGTCATCCCGCCGCGCCCGAATGGGGGCCGGGACAGGTGCAGTCGCGCATGGGGCATTTGATTACGGTGAATTTTGCCGATGCCGGCAAGCGCGTGATTGACGGCCGGTATGTCATGCTGGAACTGGTTCGGGCGGACTGGGTATAAAGCGCAGACATGACGATGTTCTGCACGTCAAAATTGCTTAAATCAATTGTGACACACGCAAAGGTTGTAGGGTGTTGCAGTTTGGTTGCAAACCCGGCGCGGCCTTTCTAGGATCATCCTTTGTTACGTCACAGCCGGACAGCTCCGCGATGAAATCAAATCCCGCCTTTTATCAGGTCCGACTTGCGGCGGATGAACAGGACTTATTGGCCGCGCAGCGCCTGCGCTATCGCGTATTTGTGCAGGAATTGCACGGAGATGGGCCTCTGGTCGATCACGCCGCGATGCTGGAACGCGACGAATTCGACCCGGTGGTCGATCACCTGTGCCTGATCGACACGCGCCGCGACCCGGCGGATTTGGATCATGTGGTCGGGGTGTATCGCCTGCTGCCGGGGGACCGGGCGGCGGAATTCGGGCGGTTTTACTGCGACAGCGAATATGATCTGGACCCTCTGCGCCATTGCGGGCGTCCGGTGCTGGAACTGGGGCGGTCCTGCGTCGATGCCGAACATCGCGGCGGCACGGGGATGTTTTTGCTGTGGAACGCGCTTGCCGATTATGTGCTGGATCGCGGGATCGAGATCATGTTCGGCGTCGCCAGCTTTCACGGCACCGACCCGATGGAGCTGGCCCCGGCGCTGTCATGGCTGCACCACAACCATCTGGCCCCGCCCGATCTGCGCCCGTGCGCGCGGGACGCGGGGTTTCACCGCATGGACCTGATCGCGCCGGGTGATCTGGACCGCCGCGCGGCCATGGTCGCGATGCCTGCGCTGATCAAGGCTTATCTGCGGCTGGGCGGTCAGGTGGGTGAGGGGGCCTTTATCGACCGTGCCTTTAACACCACCGACGTGTTTTTGCTGATGGATACGGCGGCGATGTCGGCCAAGCATCGCCAGTTTTACGAAAACCGCAGGCCCGCATGACCAACCCCGCCACATGGCGCGAAGGGGTTCCCCCCGACCTGCCCGGACCGCAAGGTGCTGCGGGCTGGTGGCGCGTGCTGCGCCGGGGCGCGCCTGCGGTCGCTGTGCTGCTGGTGGGGGTGCTGCTGATTTTGCCGCTGCGCGCGGTTGAATGGCTGATCTTTCGCGCGCGCCGCCCGTGGACGGGGCCGTTCGTGCAAGGCGTGTGCCGTTTGGTCGTGGCCTGCATCGGCATCCGCTGGACACGCCGGGGCCAACCCATGCGCGGGCCGGGGGCCGTGGTGGCGAATCACTCCAGCTGGCTGGACATTCTGGTGATGAACGCCGCCGCCCCGGTGTTTTTCGTCAGCAAATCCGAGGTCGCGACCTGGCCCGGCATCAACATCCTGACCCGCGTCACCAACACGCATTTTGTGACGCGCGACCCGAAACTGGCGCGGGCGCAGGCCGATGAATTCGCCGCCCGTATCCGCGCCGGGCATCGGTTGTTGTTTTTCCCCGAAGGCACATCGACCGATGGCCGCCGGGTGCTGCCGTTCAAGCCGACCTTGTTTCAGGGTTTTCTGGACCCCGATCTGCCGGATGGTCTGGCGATTCAGCCGATGACGGCGGTGTATCGCGCGCCCGATGGGGCGGATGCGCGGTTTTACGGCTGGTGGTCGGATATGGCACTGGGGCCGCATCTGCTGACCGTGCTATCAGCCCCGCGTCAGGGATCGGTGACGGTCATGCTGCACCCCCCCGTGCCGGTCGGCGGACAGACGCGGAAAACATTGGCCGCCGCCACGGAAACCGCTGTGCGCGCGGGACTGGATGGTGCTAAGTTGCGCGAAATCTGACTTGATTCGCGTTGACGACCACTATATTTGGTGGTGTCTGCCCGTATTGCCACTAAGGAACGCATAATGACCCGCTTTGCCGCGCCGATTGCTGAACAAATCTGGGATATGAAATACCGGATGAAGGATGCCAGCGGGCAGGCCATTGATGCCACGGTCGAAGACAGCTGGCGCCGCGTCGCCCGCGATCTGGCCAGCGTCGAAAAAGACCCCGCCGCGTGGGAAGCCAAGTTTTTCACCGCGTTAGAGGATTTCAAATTCCTGCCCGCCGGTCGTATTCTGGCCGGGGCCGGCACGGGCCGCGCGGTGACGCTGTTCAACTGTTTCGTCATGGGGACCATCCCCGACAGCATGGCCGGCATTTTCGACATGCTGAAAGAGGCCGCCCTGACCATGCAGCAAGGCGGCGGCATCGGCTATGATTTCAGCACCATCCGCCCGCGGGGGGCCGAGGTCAAAGGCGTGGCCGCCGACGCGTCGGGGCCGCTGTCCTTCATGGATGTGTGGGATGCGATGTGCCGCACCATCATGTCGGCGGGGTCGCGCCGGGGCGCGATGATGGCGACCATGCGCTGCGATCACCCGGATATTGAACAATTTATTCAGGCCAAACAGGACAGCGCGCGGCTGCGCATGTTCAACCTGTCGGTGCTGGTGACCGATGATTTCATGCAGGCGGTCAAGGCCGATGGGTCATGGGATCTGACATTCGGTGGCCGGATTTACCACACCGTGCAGGCGCGCGATCTGTGGAACAAAATCATGCGCGCGACCTATGACTTTGCCGAACCGGGCGTGATTTTCATTGACCGGATCAACACCGCGAACAACCTGAACTATGTCGAAACGATTGCGGCGACGAATCCCTGCGGGGAACAACCCTTGCCGCCTTATGGCGCGTGTTTGCTGGGCTCGATCAACCTGGCGCGTCTGGTGCAGGCCCCGTTTACGGACGCCGCGCAGCTGAACGCGGATGCCTTGGACGATCTGGTGCGCACCGCCGTTCGGATGATGGATAACGTCGTCGATGCCAGCCGTTTCCCTCTGCCCGCGCAAGAGGCCGAGGCGCAGGCCAAGCGCCGCATCGGTCTGGGCGTCACCGGGCTGGCCGATGCGCTGCTGATGCTGGGGCTGCGTTACGGCGCGGCGGATGCGGTGCAGCAAACGCGCGACTGGATGCGGGCGATTGCGCGGTCGGCCTATCTGGCGTCCGTCGATCTGGCGCGGGAAAAGGGCGCGTTCCCGTTGTTTGATGCCGATGAATATCTGAAATCGGGCTTTATGTCGAAAATGGATGACGATGTGCGCGCGGCGATTGCCGAACACGGCATCCGCAACGCGCTGTTGACCAGCATTGCGCCGACCGGCACGATCAGCCTCTATGCCGGGAATGTGTCGTCGGGGATCGAACCCGTGTTCGCCTATGCCTATACCCGCAAGGTGCTGCAAAAAGACGGTTCCCGGACCGAAGAAGAGGTCGTCGATTACGCCGTCCAGATGTGGCGCGATCTGAAAGGCGACGCGCCCCTGCCGGATTATTTCGTGAACGCGCAGACGCTGGCGCCCAAAGATCACGTCGCCATGCAGGCCGCCGCGCAGGAATGGGTCGATTCGTCGATTTCCAAAACCATCAACTGCCCCGAAGACATTTCCTTTGACGATTTTCAGGATGTGTATCTGTCGGCATGGGATCTGGGGTGCAAAGGCTGCACCACCTATCGCCCCAATGACGTGACGGGCAGCGTCTTGTCGGTCAGCGAAGACACCGAAAAAACCCCCGAGGCCGATACCGGTGCCGAAGTCGTCTATCTGACCGACCCGCTGGACCGCCCCGCCGCGCTTGAGGGCGCGACCTATAAGCTGAAATGGGCGGGGTCGGAACATGCAATTTACATCACGATCAACGACATTCTGCATGGCGGGCATCGCCGCCCGTTTGAAATCTTCATCAATTCCAAGAACATGGAACATTACGCCTGGACCGTGGCGCTGACGCGGATGATTTCGGCGGTGTTCCGGCGCGGCGGCGACGTGTCCTTCGTGGTCGAGGAATTGAAGGCCGTCTTTGATCCGCGCGGCGGGGCGTGGATGCAGGGGCGCTATGTCCCGTCGATTCTGGCCGCGATTGGCGGCGTGATCGAACGCCATCTGATCGAAACCGGGTTCCTTGCGGGTGAAGGCATGGGCCTGAAATCCGACCCGCAGGCCGAAGTGATGGCCGTGGGCGAACGCCCCCGCGGCCCGGCCTGCCCGTCCTGCGGCCAATACGGAATGCGCATGGTCGAAGGCTGCATGACCTGCCCATCCTGCGGCCATTCCAAATGCGGCTGATGTAACGGACCGGTCCCCTAGGGGGCCGGTTTTTCATTCGCCGGATAGGCGTCGGGGCGGATATTGGCGTCCTGAATCAAGCGGCTGTATTTCTTGCCTTCCTGCACCGCCTGTTCAAAGCGGCCGAAACCCTTGGCCTCAAGCGCGGGGATCAGGTTCAGGAACGCCTGCGCGGTTGCGATTGTGTCGCCCATGGCGGTGTGACGATCTTCGGGTGGGATGGTGATGCCCAGCCGTTCGGTCAGCGCGTCCAGCGAATGAACTTCGGCCTGACCCCAGATGATCGCGGACAGCAGCACCGTATCCAGCACGCGGTTGTCGAAATGCGCCCCGGTTTCCGCCGCCGCATGACGCAACAGCCCCATATCAAAGGGCGCGTTATGGGCGATCATCACCGTGTCTTCGGTAAAGTGCTGAAACGCGGTCAGGGCCGTGGTCAGGTCGGGCGCGTTTTTCACCATATCGTCGGTGATGCCGTGGATTTTCGTCGAAGCGGGCGGGATGGGGCGGCCCGGATTGACCAGCGTATCGAACCGTTCCCCGGTCAGCCGCCCGCGCGCAATCCGCACCCCGGCGATTTGCACGATGCGGTCGCGGGTCGGGTCCAGCCCGGTGGTTTCGGTGTCAAACACCACACAGGTCAGATCGGCCAGCCGCGATGACGCCGCCCCCCGCTGCGCCAGTGCGAAATCATAGGTCACGCCCGCATGGCCCGCCTGATCCTGCGCAATGGGCAGGGGCAGCACGATCCGCGCGTGATCGCCCGCGCGTTCGGGCCATGCGCCGGTGCCGTGGGTGGCCAGAATATCCGCGCCGGTCTGATCGGGCTGGCCGGGATCGGGGGCGGTGTTGAGCCAGCCTTCCAGCCGGTCGATGGGGACCGGCGCGCCGGGCCATTCCAGAATCAGATGCGCCTCAGCGGGATCGTCGGTGGTGACATGCAGAACCGGCGCATGGCCATCGGCGCGCAACTGCTGATCCAACAGCCGCAACAGCGCGTTCAGTGGTCCGGCATCCGCCCGCAGCGCGATGCGCGGCAGATCGTCGGTGGTCAGCCCCGCCGCCAATTCGTTCAGCCCGGCGAAAGTGCCGGGCGCGTCGCTGGCCATCGTGTCGGACAGGGCGCGCGTGGCGGCGGCCAGCCCGTGACCTTCGGACCGGATCGCCTGCGCCAATGCGGGCGGGATCGGCCCGTCCAAGGCGTCCAGCATGGGAACCAAGGTCGCGGCATGGCGGCGCAGCGATTCCAGCGTGGCGCGCGGGGCCGGGCGTTCCATGGCGCGGTCGCGCAGGATCAACAGCGTGCCGTCATCAATCCGGCGCATCCGCCCGGACAGTTGCTGGCCTTCGGTCGTCAGGACGCGCAGATCGGTGGCCTCGGCCCCCGCGGCGATGCGGGCGGCGGCGGCGTCCAAGGCTCCGCGCCCCAAATGGCGATCCAGCGGACGATCCAGAGCCAGCCCCGGCAACAGCCGCGCGGCAGATGCGTTGTAAAACACCACGCGCCCCTGCGGATCGGTCATCACCGCGCCCGCGCCGAAATCCGACAGGATGGATTCCAGCGTCGATTTTTCGCGCGCCAGTTCCGCAGCATGTTCGCGGATGGCATCAGCCAAAGCCTCGGCCGATTGGGCGCGCGCGACCGCCGCGTCACGGGCGGCGGGGCCAAGATCGGCCAGATAGCGCGCCTGTTCGGCATCGGGGGCGCGGCCCGTGCGCAGACCTCCGGCCAGGCTTTCAATGGGTTTGGCGACGTTCAGATCAAACAGATACCACACGGCGGTCAGCACCGCGATCAGGCCCAGACCGGCCAACAGCCCCCCCTGCATCAGCGCGTCCAGCATGGCGCCGGTTTCGATCCCGCGCGCGGCCAGTCCGCGCGACGCCACCCACAGCGCCGTCGCCATCAGCGCCAAGGCCACCCCCGCCAACCCCGCGAAAATCAACAGGATCCGCAGCCGCAGCGACAGCCCCATCAGCATGGCGAACCGTCCAGCAATCGCGCCATTTCCGCGCGCAGTTCCGATAATTCAAACGGTTTGGCGATGAACCCGTCCGCGCCCAAGGCCATGCCCTTGCGCCGTTCGACCTGTGATCCGCGCGCGGTCATCATCAGCACGCGCACATCCGACAGCCCGTCATCGGCGCGCACGTCCTGGACGATCTGGTATCCCGACACCTCGGGCAGCATGACATCCAGCAGCACCAGATCGGGATGCAATTCGCGGATTTTGTCCACGGCCCCCGCGCCGGTGGCGATGCGTTCGTGGCTGTGGCCTTCGCGCGTCAGCAGAAAATCCAATGCGACGGCGATGTTATCTTCATCCTCGATCACCAGTATGTTGGCCATGGCTCCCCCCTTGATGGCACACGGCAAGCAGTGCGGGATCATCGCCCGGCACTTGCGCCCAGTCGCCACGCGCGGGTTTGACCCGCGCTGCGGCACAGTCGAATTGTTGCGGCACGATGATGGTCTGACCGCGCCGTTCCACCAGCGTGATCTGCGCCATCCGGGTGCCGTCGGGCTGATCGGTGATGCTGGCCGGATCAATCGCCGCGACCCGCACCCCCACCGGCAGAACAAAGGTCCACGGCGCCCAAGGCTGAGCCGTCCGCCCCACAGCCAGCACCGCCGCGTCCGATGGCAGGCGGGCAATCGCACGGCCCGCCCAAGCGTAGTCATTCCAGACCGAATACACGACCATGGCCAGACCGATGCCCGCCGGGATTGCCCATTTGGGCGGCGTCAGCCCGGCCTTGCGCGCGGCATGAACCGCGGCATACATCAGCGCGGCCATCCCCACGCCGACCGCGATGACACCCAACACATCCGCGCCAACACCCGTCATCCCAGAATACCTTTCCCTTGGCCCACAGCCGATTGCATATTGCGCACGACGACAAAGGCGTCGCGCAGGTGGCTGCGTTCAAAATCGGGCAGGTCCGACGGCGCCAGATAATTGTCAGGCCGCCGCCCCGCCTTGACCAGTTGCGCCTGATTGTCCAGCCGCATCGTCTGGATCAGGTCATAGGCCGCAATCAGATCGCGCCCGCCGCTGGCCGAGATCACGCCATGCGCCTCGGCATCCTCAAGCCGCGCGCGGGTGTTCACCGACGGCAGCCGCCCCTTCAGCGCATAGACGCGGCCCAGATCGGTGACGGGAACCACGCCGTTCATCTTCATGTCGATCTGGTTGCGATGTTCGCCCGACCGCATGGTGGCAAAGCCGCCGATCAGCCCCAAAGGCGGGCGGTGTTTCAGCGAATTGCCAACCATATGCGCAACAAAGATCGAATTTTTCGCCGCCATATCCAGCGTTTCGCGTTGCAGATCATCCAGCATCAGCATGTCGCCGCCAATCGCGCGCAGATCGAACATGACGCTGGCCAGCATCTGCGCTTCGGGCGAAGGGGTGGCAATCCAGCCGCGGAAATAATCGCGCCAGACCCGGCGCGGCTGACGCCAGCGGGGATTGGTCGCCATCATATCGCCGGGGCAATAGACATAGCCACATTCGTTCAGCCCGTCACAGACAAACCGCGCCAGTTCCGCGAAATAGGGATCATCGGCGGGCGTGTCGTCCGACAGGATCAGGCAATTGTCCTGATCCGACACGCCGGTCTGTTCCTGCCGCCCCTGCGATCCGCAGGCCGCCCACAGATAGGGCGCGGGCGGCGGTCCCAGCCGCTGTTCCGCCAGTGCCAACAGCCGCCGCGTCACCGCATCGGCAATGTCGGTGATCATGCGGGTGATGACTTCGTGCCGGTGATGGGCCTGCACCAGACTGACCAGCAATTCGGGGATGCGGCCCGTGACGCGCACCATCTGCGCCGCGCTGCCCGCATCCGATATTTCGCGGATCAGCACGGATGAGGACACCGCCTGAACCCGCATCAGATCGGTTTGCGTGACCATGCCGACGAAATTGCCATCCTCGACCACCGGCAAATGCCCGATGCGACGTTCCAGCATCAGGTTCAGCACGTCATAGCCCAGCGATTGCGGGGTCAGAGTGATGGGGTTTTCGGTCATGATCGTGCGGACGGGACGGGTCAGGTCCATGCCCTCGGCCACGACACGGCTGGACATATCGCGGATCGTCACCAGACCCAGCAACCGCCCGTTTTCGGTGATGCCGATGCTGCTGACGCGGGCGTCGCGCATCAGGCGGGCGGCGGTGATGATCGGCGTGTCGGGCGCGCAGGCCAGCGGTTTGCCGCGCGATTGCAAAATCTCGGCCACCTTCAGCATGGCGATCGGAGCGGCCCGTTCGGGCGTCCCCCGTCCCCGGTCGAAAAACCGCGCAACCGCCCGGTTTTCGGCAATCAGGCGGCGCAGATCGGGGGCGGGCAACAGCAAGATCACGCTGTCGGTGACCGCCGTGGCGGATGTCACCGCCACGCCGTCGCGCAACAGCCCGCGTTCGCCGAATGAATTGCGCGGCCCCAGTTCGGATACCGAATCGCCGTTGCGGTCGGTCACGGCGATCTTGCCGCTTTCGATCAGATAAAGCCCCGCCAGCTTGTCGTCGATCTGGTAAACCGGGGCGCCTGCTGGCACCTGTCTGCGGCTGAAGGAACCGGCGACGCGCGCCAGTTCGTCCTGCGACAGACCGTCATAGGGATGGACCTTGGAAATAAAGCGGATGATCTGTTCCATATCAGGCCCCATTGGGTTGATGCCGCGCCCCGGTTCGGGACGCGGCCATGGTGTCAGTGATCGACCGCCGCACCCGCGCCGCGCGGAATACGGATGGATTCGACCAGATCCTGCACATCCGCCGGCGGTTCCTGCGTCATTTGCGACACGATGAAGGCGGTGATGAAGTTCAGGCCAGCACCGACCACCCCGAACGAGGCGGGCGCAACACCCAGCATCCAATAGGCGGGCTCATCCGGCAGCATATTCGTGCCTGCGATGAAGAACCACCCTTTGTAAACAAAGATGTAGACAACGGTTGCGACCAGACCGACCAGCATCCCGGCAATTGCACCTTCTTTGTTGATGCGTTTGCTAAAGATACCCATCATCAGCACCGGGAAGATCGTCGCCGCCGCCAGACCAAAGGCCAAGGCCACGGTTTGCGCGGCAAAGCCCGGCGGGTTCAGACCCAGAAGGGTGGCGACCGCAATCGACAGCGCCATCGAAATACGCGCCGCGTTCAGTTCGCCTTTTTCGCTGATATTGGGGTTGATCGCGCCCTTGATCAGGTCATGCGACACCGCCGACGAAATCGCCAGCAGCAGACCCGCCGCCGTGGACAGCGCCGCAGCCAAGGCACCGGCGGCCACGATGGCAATCACCCAGCCCGGCAGGTTGGCGATTTCCGGGTTGGCCAGAACCATGATGTCCTGACTGATGGTGGTCAGTTCGTTGCCAGCCCAGCCCTGTTCAGCGGCCATTTGCTGAATGGCCGACCCTTCGGGCGCGCGGTCGTTGTAGTATTGGATCAGACCGTCGCCGTTCTTATCCTCCCACCCCAACAGGCCGGTTTGTTCCCAGGTCCGCATCCAGTTCAGGTCCGGGCGTGTCTGGATGTCGGCCAGCGACACCGCATCCTGCGAAAAGGTCTGGCCAGCCTCGGCACCCGGCCACATGGTCGTGGTCAGGTTCAGACGGGCCATGGCCCCAACCGCCGGCGCAACCGTGTAAAGCAGCGCGATGAACACCAAGGCCCAACCGGCAGATGCGCGGGCGTCCGACACCTTCGGCACGGTAAAGAACCGGATGATGACATGCGGCAGGCCCGCGGTCCCGATCATCAGCGCCAGCGTGAACAGCAGCATGTTCGCCGTGGACCCGTGATGGCCGGTATAGCTGTGAAAGCCCAGATCGGTGACGACCTGATCCAGTTTCACCAGCAGATGCATCCCCGATGCGTCATGCGTGCCAAACAGGCCCAGCTGCGGCAGGAAATTCCCGGTCAGTTGCAGCGAAATGAACACCGCCGGAATGGTGTAGGCGATGATCAGAACGACATATTGCGCCACCTGCGTATAGGTCACGCCCTTCATGCCGCCCAACACGGCATAGGCAAACACCACGACCGAGCCGATCAGCAGCCCCGAGGTTTTCGAGATCTCCAGATAGCGGCTGAAGGTGATGCCCACGCCCTCCATCTGGCCGATCACATAGGTGATGGAAATGGTCAGCAGACAGATCACGCCGATAATCCGCGCCGTTTGCGAATAGAAACGGTCGCCGATAAACTCTGGCACGGTGAATTTGCCGAATTTCCGCAGATACGGGGCCAGAAGCAGCGCCAGCAGCACATAACCGCCCGTCCACCCCATCAGGAAGGTGGAATTGTCGTAACCCGTGAACGAAATCAGGCCCGCCATCGAAATGAACGACGCCGCCGACATCCAGTCAGCGCCCGTGGCCATCCCGTTCATGACCGGGTGAACGCCCCGGTTTGCGGCATAAAATTCCGCCGTCGATCCGGCGCGCGCCCAGATGGCGATGCCGAAATACAGCGCGAATGTCAGGCCGACGATAATCAGGTTCAGCGTAAATTGTGTCATGATTATTCATCCACGCCATGTTCGCGGTCCAGACGGTTCATCCGTGCCGCATACCAGAAAATCAGCACCAGAAAGACCAGAATGGCCCCCTGTTGCGCGAACCAGAACCCCAGATCGGTGCCACCAATCGGGATCCCCGCCAGCATCGGGCGCAGCACAATGCCAAAGCCATATGATGCCAAAGCCCAGATCCCCAGACAGATGTAAATGATCCGCAGGTTCGCCTGCCAATAGGCGTTGCTTGATTGTTTATCGCTCATGTCCCTTCGGTTCCTCCCCTTGCGACATACCCCTTGATCCCGCCTGTGATGCGCGCCCGGCGGCGGGGACCGGGCGCAAGGGTGGGCGCGTCCGACGCGCCGACCGGTGTTATTCGCGGTTCATCCGGTTTTCGATCAGATCGTCCACGACTTCGGGTTCGGCCAGGGTCGAAATATCGCCCAGGCTGCCGTAATCATTTTCAGCGATCTTGCGCAGGATGCGGCGCATGATTTTGCCCGACCGCGTTTTCGGCATACCGGGCGCCCATTGGATCAGATCCGGGCTGGCGATCGGGCCGATTTCCGCGCGCACCCATTTGACCAGTTCGGCGCGCAGGTCCTCGGACGGTTCGATCCCGTTCATCAAGGTGACATAGGCGTAGATGCCCTGACCTTTCAGCGAATGGGGATAACCGACGACGGCGGCCTCGGCGACCTTGGCGTGGGCGACAAGGGCCGATTCGACCTCGGCCGTGCCCATGCGGTGACCGCTGACATTGATCACGTCATCGACGCGGCCGGTGATCCAGTAATACCCGTCCTGATCGCGGCGGCAGCCGTCGCCGGTGAAGTAATAGCCGGGATATTGCTGGAAATAGGCTTCTTCGAACCGTTCGTGATCGCCCCAGAGCGTGCGCATCTGACCGGGCCAGCTGTCCGAAATGCACAGCACGCCTTCGACATCGTTCCCTTCGACGACCTGCGCGGTTTGCGCGTCCAGAACGGCGGGCTTGACGCCAAAGAAGGGCAGCGTGGCCGATCCCGGTTTCGTTTCAATCGCGCCGGGCAGGGCGGTGATCATGTGACCGCCGGTTTCCGTCTGCCAGAACGTGTCCACGATGGGGCAATTTCCTTTGCCCACATGGTCGTTATACCACCGCCATGCTTCGGGGTTGATGGGTTCGCCCACCGATCCCAGCACGCGCAGCGACGACAGATCGTGCTTTTCGACCCATTCCGGCCCCTTGCCCATCAGCGACCGAATCGCGGTCGGCGCGGTGTAGAACTGGGTGACTTTGTGTTTCGCGCAGACCTCCCAGAACCGCCCGGCATCGGGAAAGGTCGGCACGCCTTCGAACATGATGGTCGTCGCGCCGTTGGCCAGCGGGCCATAGACGATATAGCTGTGGCCCGTGACCCAGCCCACATCGGCGGTGCACCAGTAAACATCGCCTTCCTGATAATCAAACACATATTGATGCGTCATCGAGGCATAGACCAGATAACCGCCGGTGGTATGCACCACGCCTTTGGGTTTGCCGGTCGATCCGCTGGTATAGAGAATGAACAGAGGATCCTCGGCCCCCATCGGGCGGGGCGGGCAGTCGGGGCTGGCGGTTTCCATCAGCGCCTTCACATCGACATCGCGGCCCTGAACCCAGGTCGTCTGATCGCCGGTGTGTTTCACCACCAGACAGCGCACCCGGTCCGAACAATGCAGCAGCGCGGCGTCGGTGTTGGATTTCAGCGCCGTGCGCCGCCCGCCACGCGGGGCGGTGTCGGCGGTGATGACGATTTTTGCGCCCGAATCGTTGATGCGGTTGGCCAAAGCGTCCGGCGAAAAGCCCGCAAACACGATCGAATGAACCGCGCCGATCCGCGCACAGGCCAGCATGGCATAGGCGGCTTCGGGGATCATCGGCAGGTAAATCACCACCCGGTCGCCGCGCATCACGCCCTGCGACAGCAGCACATTCGCCATGCGGTTCACGTTTTCCGCCAACTGGTTATAGGTGATGTGCTGCGACCCGCTGGCCGGATCATCGGGTTCAAAGATGATCGCGGTCTGGTCGCCTTTGGTCGCCAGATGGCGGTCAATGCAGTTGACGGATGCGTTCAGAATCCCGTCCTCGAACCATTTGATGCTGACCTGACCCAGCGTGAAATCGGTGTTTTTCACCACGGAATAGGGGTGAATCCAGTCCAGCCGCTGCCCTTCGCGGCCCCAGAACGCGTCCGGGTCCTGCACCGATTCGGCATACATCCGTTGGTAATCATCCGGCCCGATATGGGCGCCCTTCATATTGGGCGGAATCGCGTGTTTGTCAGTGTTTTCAGTGGTCATGACGTCCCCTCCCTGCGGTCATGCGGGGGTCTTGGGATATGTCGCAACAGCATTATCCAAAGACCCGTTCCGCAAAGTTAATCACAGAGCGGGACTTTTGTTAAGCTGTTTTTTTTGTTGGATAATTTTGTAAATTTCTTGACGGAAATGAACGGGTGTTTGTAAATTATTCACAGTTCCGTCATGGCGCGGGCCTGATCGGCCGTGGCGGCGCGGGCGACATTGCCGGGGATTTGCGCGCGCAAACCCGGCGTGCCGCCGATCACCACCACCTGCGTTCCGTGCCGCGCCATCCGCACCGCCAGATCACCGATCATCTGCGCACCCGTCGCGTCCAGCAGTGGCACCGCCGTCATGTCCAGCATCAGCAGGCGCGGGCGTAACTGCACCCGTGCAAACACATTTTCCAGCCGCGCGACCGACCCGAAGAACACCGGCCCGCGCAGGCAGATGGTCATTTCGTCGTCGCGGTCGGGGCTGTCATCGGCGCTGTCGGGCAACACGCCGCAATCGCGCGCCATCCGTGCGATGAACAAAATCCCGGCCAAGGCCATGCCAATCACGATCCCATCGGTCAGATCGCGCAGCACCACGGCCAAGAACGTCACGGCCATCACCCCCGCCTCGGCCCGGTCCAGCCGGATCAGCGACCGGATCGCGTGCCATTCGATCATTTTCCACGCGACCAGCATCAGCAGCCCCGCCAGCCCGGCCAGCGGAATCGCCCCGACCAAGGGTGCGGCGACCATCAAAAACACCAGCAATATCGCGGCATGGATCATGCCTGAACCGGGGCCGTGGCTGCCTGCCTTGACGTTCGTGGCGGTGCGGGCAATCGTGCCGGTGGTGCAGAACCCGCCAAACAGCCCGACCGCGATATTGGCGATGCCCTGCCCGATCAGTTCGTCATCCGGGCGCATCCGCGTTCCCGCCATCTGATCCGCAACCATGGCCGACAGCAGCGATTCAATCGCGCCCAGCAGCGTGAACCCCACGGCAAAGGGCAGCGCCGCCATCATCAGCCCCGCATCCAACACCGGCAGTTCGGGCATGGGCAGGCTGCGCGGCAGGTCTCCGAACCGGTCAAAGACCGTCGGCGCGGGCAAAATCAGCGCGGCCAGAGTGGCCACGATAATGCCGATCAGCAGCGACGGCAGGCGCGGCGCGAACCTCTGACAGCCCAGAATCGTGGTCACCGTCAACGCGGCGACCGTCACCGACGCGCCGCTGACCGTATCGCGCGCGGCCCACAACACCGGCAATTTGTGCAGAAATTCGGCGGGTTCGGGTTCGCTCAGCGTCAGGCCCAGCAGGTCGCGCAACTGGCTGGCGGCGATGATGACGCCGATGCCCGCCGTGAACCCGATCACCACCGGATAGGGGACAAACCGGATCGTGCCGCCCAGACGCAGCGCGCCCAAAATCGCCAGCATGATGCCCGACATGACGGTGGCCAAAATCAGCCCCGGCACGCCAATCTGGGCGACACAGGCCGCGACCAACACGATAAAGGCCCCCGCAGGCCCGCCGATCTGATGCCGCGTGCCGCCCGCCGCGCTGACCAGAAAGCCGCCGATGATGGCGGTGACCAGCCCTTTGTCCGGCGACAGGCCGCTGGCAATCGCAATCGCCAGCGACAAAGGCAGCGCAACAATGGCGACGGTCAGGCCCGCCACCAAATCTTTGCGGTTGAATGAAAAATCCAGAATGGCGGGGCGGTATGACATGGGCGTTTCCTTGGCTGTCGCGACCATTGACAGCCAAGGAACAGATGTCAACCGGGCGCTATTGCGGGCGGTCCATCCGAGCGTAAACGGCCACCCGCCCGCGCACCGGCTGCGCCCATGACAGGCGAATCTGCCGTTTCGCTGTGCCGATTTCGGTGGCGACGGCGGGCGCGCCATCCACGCGGCGACCCGACCCATCCATCAGCGCGGATTCGTTCACGACCGATTGCACCGATTTCGCCCAACCCTGAAACGGCAGGCCGGTCAGCGCGGGCAAGGTCCATGTCGCGGTGGCCGTGCTTTGATTATGCTGCACCATCAAGGGGTTGGCGACATAGGTGTTGATGCCGTTGAAGGTGTTCGCCTCGAACTGCACATTGCGCATCCGGTTGTAATCCAGATCCGCAATCGACGTATCCACCCGGTCGATGCGGTCCACATTGCCATAGAGCGCCTTGAACACATTGCCCACGACATTCAGCCCGTGGATGAAATGCCCCCGGCCATAGGGTTTGACCGTCAGCCATGTAAACCACGACGCCGTATTCGAACACAGGAAGGTATTGCCGGTGATTGTCAGCCCGCCAAAGCTGAACTCATTCCCCGTAAAGTCGGGATAGGCGCTGTGTTCGTTCGTCCATTCAATCGACGCATTATCGACATAGTTTCCGGTGATCGTGGTCTGGTTGTTGGTCAGCGTCATCACCAACCCGGCATAGCGCAGACCCTGACCCGATCCGTCCCCCTGAAACCAGTGATTGCCGGAAATGATATGCCCGCCGCCATTGGCGACCATGAAATGCGCAAACCGGACAAAGCGGTTGTTGCGGATTTTCACGTCATTGGCGTTGACGTTGATCGCCACGGTGGTGCGTTGCTGCGCGGGCAGGTGCATTTCGCTGGACAGGAACTGGCAGCGGTCGATCAGCATATCCTGACAGCCGCGCCCGATGGATGTGATGCCGCGATCCTTGGGGCGGGTGATATAACAATCACGCACGGCGATCATGTCGCCCTTGATCGGCAACAGAATCGCGCTCGCGATGCTTTCACAGGCAAAGTCGAGATCGTCGAAATTCAGCCGATCCACCTGCGGAACGCCGGAAAAATCAAACAGATAGCGGTATCGTTCAAAGTCAAAGCTGCGTGTCATCGCACCGCCATACAGCGGCTGGGACAGGGTCAGGCGACGGCGGGCCACGTCTTTGCCGTTGACATACACCTCGCGCCCGACGCCTTGGCCGCTGACGCGGCTGCCAATTTCGATCGCGGCGACATTGGCGACATTGGTCAGCATCAACGGGCTGCGCGGGTCATAACTGGCGGTGCTGGTCCATTTGCCGGTCTCCCATGCCGGGCCGGGGCGGGCCATGATGCTGCCGTTGCGGATCACGCGGCGGTTGGAATAGCCGGTCAGCGCGGGCGCGACATCCGACAGGATCAGCGGTTCGGTCAGGTCCACGCGCCGTCCTTTCAGGTCCAGTGCGACGTGGTCGGTATAGCCCAGCAGCGCCTGCAACGCTTTTTTCATGCCTTGGGTTTCGTCCTTGAACGCGTCGGCATAGGTCGGGAAATCAAAGCTTTGCATGAACGCAATGCGCGCGGTGTCAGGGCAGGTCAGCTTGCCCTGAAACCGGATGGGGCTGTTGATCGACAAGTCGGACCCGATCAAAAACGTGCCATCCGACACCAGCACCGACCGCCCCCGCGCCGCGTTATCGGCGGCCAGAAACGCCTCGCGGTCATCGGTGCGCCCGTCGCCCACCGCGCCAAAATCGCGCACATCCACCCAATCCAGCAGAGACGGGACAAAGGCCGATGTGATGTCGTCAATACGGATGGATTCGATGCGGATCGCGCCGCCATTCGGCCCGATCAGATCCAGCCCGAAATGCCCGAATACCGGTCGCGTTCCCCAAGGCATATCCACGCCCGCGCGGTTGCCCACGCCGATAATGGCGCTGATTTCGACGACCTCGCCATGATTGCGCAGGGCGGTGATGGGACCGGTGGTGGTCAGGCCCGTGACCGCGCGGCGGCTGCCGTCGCCCGCCCATCCGGCAATCTGCACGCTGCATAGCGGCCCGGCGACCGCCTTAACCCGCGCCGACACGCGCAGATAAACCCCCGGAATCATGGGGGTTTCACCCATAAACCGCAGGCGGGTGGTGGTGGCCTGTTTCTGAATCTCCAGACAGGCGCCAAAATCCTGATCGGCGGGGACCAGGGCGGCATTGCTGGCCGAGGCCCATGTCGCCGTGCCGGATTGGCCCGTGCTGCGCGACCAACTGGACAGCCCGGCGCGGAAGGCGGGCGGCATCAGCAGCAAACCGTTAGTGATGGCGATATTCATTGGCAAACCCCTTTGGCGCGTGATTCCCGTGACCCTGTGGGCCACGGCTGACGCGCCGCAGTAAGGTTTACCGGCGTTAACGCGGCCTTAACGCACCGCGCGTTGCGCAAATTCGATGATCGCCGAGGCCGGGCGCGCGCCTGCGGCCCGGTCGATTTCGCGGCCCCGCGCAAACAAAATCAGCGCCGGAATCCCGCGAATGGCCCAGCGTTTGCTGGCCTCGGGCGCCTGTTCGGTGTCGATCTTCGCCAACCGCACCTGACCACGCAACGCCCCCGCCGCACGGTCAAATTCGGGTGCCATCGACCGGCACGGCCCGCACCACGGCGCCCAGAAATCCACCAGCAAGGGCAGATCATCGTTGCGCGCGGCCTTAACCAAGGTGGCGTAATCCACAGCCACCGGTTTGCCTGCAATCAACCCCGCGCCACAGGTGCCACATTTCGCCGCCGCCACCCGGTCAGACGGCACCCGGTTCACCTGCGCACAGGCCAGACAGGTCAGTTTCAATGATTCAGTCATCGGTTACGTCTTTGCACAGAAATCGAAAAAGGCGGCCCCGCAAGGCCGCCTTTCTGGTTTATTCGTAATCGGCCAGCGGCGGGCAGGTGCAGATCAGGTTGCGGTCGCCGTGGACGTTATCGACGCGCCCCACGGGCGGCCAGTATTTGTCCACCCGGAACGCGCCCGGCGGGAAACAGCCCTGTTCGCGCGAATATTCGCGGGTCCAGTCGGCGACCAGATCCTCGACCGTGTGGGGGGCGTGGCGCAGAGGGCTGGCCTCGGGCGCGATGCGGCCCTCGGCCACGTCGGTGATTTCATCGCGGATCGCCAGCAGAGCGGTGATAAAGCGGTCGATTTCCGCCTTGGTTTCCGATTCCGTCGGTTCGACCATCAGGGTGCCAGCGACCGGCCAGCTCATCGTTGGGGCATGGAAACCGTTGTCGATCAGGCGCTTGGCAATGTCATCCACCGTCACGCCATGTTCGGCAAAGGGCCGGGTGTCCAGAATACATTCATGCGCCACGCGGCCCCGGTTGCCCATGAACAGGATCGGATAGGCCCCGGCCAAACGGCTGGCGATATAGTTGGCGTTCAAAATCGCGACCCGAGTCGCCTGCGTCAGCCCGGCCCCGCCCATCATCAGGCAATAGGCCCATGAAATCAACAGGATCGACGCCGACCCAAACGGCGCTGCCGACACCGCGCCGCTGTCCGCATCGCGCGGATCACCCGGCAGATGCGGCGCCAGATGCGCCTTGACCCCGATCGGCCCCATGCCCGGACCGCCGCCGCCATGCGGGATGGCAAAGGTTTTATGCAGGTTCAGGTGGCTGACATCGCCGCCAATCTCACCCGGTTTCACCAGCCCGACCAAGGCGTTCATATTCGCGCCGTCGATATAGACCTGCCCGCCATGGTCATGCGTGATGCGGCAAACATCGCGGACGGTATCTTCGAACACGCCATGCGTGCTGGGATAGGTGATCATCACCGCCGCCAGCTTGTCGCCCGCCTTGGCGGCTTTGTCGGTGAAATCCTCCAGATCAATATCGCCGTTCGGGGCGGATTTGACGACCACAACCTTCATCCCGCACATCTGCGCCGATGCGGGATTCGTGCCATGCGCCGACACCGGGATCAGGCAGATGTCGCGCTGATCGTCGCCATTGGCGCGGTGATAGGCCTGAATCGTCAACAGCCCCGCATATTCGCCCTGCGCGCCGCTGTTGGGCTGCATCGAAAACGCGTCATAGCCGGTAATCTGGCACAGTTTGTCCTGCAAATCGCCAATCGCCTCGGCATAGCCCGCGGCCTGATCGGCGGGCGCAAAGGGATGCAGCGCGCCAAATTCGGGCCAGGTGATCGGCATCATTTCGGCCGCCGCGTTCAGCTTCATCGTGCAAGACCCCAGCGGGATCATCGCGCGGTCCAGTGCCAGATCGCGATCCGACAGCCGCCGCATATAACGCATCATCTCGGATTCCGCCCGGTTCATATGGAACACCGGATGGGTCAGATAATCGCTGTCGCGCAGCAGATCGGCGGGGATGGCGGGTTCGGTCGCCATGGCGGGCGCGTCGGTGATGCCGAACGCATCCAGCAGCCGCGCAATCACGCCCGCATCGGTGGTTTCATCCACGCTGATGCCCACGCGGTCGGTGCCAACCCGGCGCAGGTTGATGCCGCGATGTCGGGCGGCGGCCATGATGCCCTGTTGCCCCACGCCGACGCGCACGGTGATGGTGTCGAAAAACGCATCCGGCGCGACCTCGGCCCCCGCCGCACGCAGGGCGTTTGCGATGGTCACCGCGTTCAGATGCACCCGCTGCGCAATCGCGCGCAGCCCCACCGGCCCATGAAACACGGCATAGAACGACGCCATCACCGCCAGCAAAGCCTGCGCGGTGCAGACATTCGACGTGGCCTTTTCGCGGCGGATATGCTGTTCGCGCGTTTGCAGCGCCAGACGATAGGCTTTACGCCCCGCTGCATCAATCGACACGCCGACGATGCGGCCCGGCATGGTGCGCTTCAATTCATCGCGGCAGGCCATGAACGCGGCATGCGGCCCGCCATAGCCCATCGGCACGCCAAACCGCTGCGCCGAACCCACGGCAATATCGGCCCCCATGGCCCCCGGTTCGCGCAACAGACACAGCGCCAACAGATCGGTCGCCACAATCGCCAAGGCCCCCGCGCCATGCAGCGCGTCAATATCGGCGGTCAGATCGCGGACATGGCCATAGGTGCCGGGATATTGGAAAATCGCGCCAAAGACGGTGGCAGGGTCCAGATCGCCCGCCGCGCCCTCGATCACCTCAACGCCCAGCGGCAGCGCGCGGGTGCGCAGCACCGCAATCGTCTGCGGGTGCAGGTTGCGGTCGGCAAAGAACGCGCGCGCTTTGGATTTCGACTGACGCAGCGCCATGGCCATGGCTTCGGCCGCCGCCGTCGCCTCGTCCAGCAGAGACGCATTGGCGACGGGCAAGCCGGTCAGATCGGCCACCATGGTCTGATAATTCAGCAACGCCTCAAGCCGCCCTTGCGCGATTTCGGGCTGATACGGGGTATAGGCCGTATACCAGGCTGGATTTTCCAGAATATTGCGCTGAATCGCGGGCGGCGTGACGGTGCCGTAATAGCCCTGCCCGATCAGGCTGGTCATAACCCGGTTTTTCGCCGCCACCTGCTTCATGCGCGCCAGCAGCGCGGCCTCGGACAGAGGTTCCCAATCCAGCGGCTGATCCTGACGAATCGCGGCGGGAACGGTCTGTTCAATCAGCGCATCCAGACTGTCGGCACCGACGGCGCGCAGCATGTCGTCCATCTCGGCGGGGCTGGGGCCGATATGGCGGCGATTGGCGAAATCATCGGGGTTATAGTCGGTGGGATTCCAACCGCTCATGCGCTTACTCCTGAACACCCGGCTGACGATGCGGCGGGTCCGTATATCTTCTGTGCGGAAATATCCGCGGGGGTGAGACGGGTTAGAAAAAGGTCCAGTGGACCTTTTTCCCGGCGAACGCCCGCCCCCGTGGGGCGGGCTGGGGGGGGGCAGACGGCCCCCCGGCCTGTCGGATTAACCGATCATCTCGTTATAGGCGGCTTCATCCATGAACCCGTCCAGATCAACGCCGCCCGCGGGCTTGATGCGGAAAAACCATGCGGTCATCGGGTCGGCGTTCACATCGCCCGGCGCATCGGCCAGGGCCGAGTTGACGGCGGTGATGACGCCCGCGACCGGAGCCACAATGTCGGATGCGGCCTTAACCGATTCGATCACGACGATTTCTTCGCCAGCTTCGACGTCGCGGCCTTCTTCGGGCAGTTCGATGAACACGACATCGCCCAATTGTTCGCTGGCATGTTGGGTAATGCCGACGATCAGGTCATCCCCTTCGGCGCGCAGCCATTCGTGATCTTCGGTGTATTTCAGCATGGGTCGCTCCTCAGCGTTTATAGGAAGGCTGGACAAAGGGCAGGGCGGTGACGGTCACGGGGATACGCTTGCCGCGCAGCTCCGCCCACAGACGCGCGCCATCGGGCAGTGCGGCGTCAATCACGGCCATGGCGACGGGACCGCCGACCGACGGGCCAAACCCGCCCGAGGTGACGACCGCCACAGCATCGCCGCCCTGTTCATCGGCAAATATTTCAACACCTTCGCGGATCGGGGCGCGGCCTTCGGGGCGCAGGCCCCGGCGTGTTTTCGCAGCCCCCGCCGCCAATTCGGCCAGCACCGCATCCGCGCCCGGAAAACCACCCGCGCGGTCGCCGCCGGTGCGACGGACCTTTTGGATGGACCAGCCCAAGGCTGCGGCGGCAGGCGACACCGTGGCGTCCATGTCGTGACCATAAAGCGGCATCCCCGCCTCCAGCCGCAGGCTGTCGCGGGCGCCCAGACCAATCGGCGCGACTTCGGGCTGATCCAGCAGGGCGCGGGCGAAATCAACCAGTTGCGCGTTCGGAACCGAGATTTCAAACCCATCTTCGCCGGTATAGCCCGACCGCGAAATCCACAATTCCGCCCCGTTCCAGTCGTGAATCTGGCTGTCCATGAACCGCATATCCGCAACCGCCGGGACCAGACGCGCCAGCACATCGGCGGCCATCGGCCCCTGCAACGCCAACAGCCCGCGATCGGTTACGGGTTCGACCGTCACATCGGCCAGCGTCTTCAGATGCGCAATGTCCTGATCGGCGCAGGCGGCGTTGACGACCAGCAAATAATGATCGCCGCGATTGGCAAACATCAGATCGTCCAGAATCCCGCCCGCTTCGTTGGTAAAGATCCCGTAACGCTGCCGCCCCTCGGCCAGCCCCAGCACATCGGCCGGGATCAGCGTTTCCAAGGCGCGCGCGGCGGTTTCCAGCGTGCCGTCATGGGCGCGGATCAGAACCTGCCCCATATGGCTGACGTCGAAAAGCCCTGCCTTTTCACGGGTATGCAGATGTTCGCCCATGACGCCCATCGGATATTGCACGGGCATGTCCCAGCCCGCAAACGGCACCATGCGCGCGCCCAATTCGATATGCAGATCATAAAGCTCGGTGCGGCGGTTGTCGTCGGCCATCTTGGCCCCCCTGATATTTGGCCGGACAGCCGGCATCGGTTGATCGGACACATGCCCGTTTCGATGCCCCCCCTGTCCTTGCCCAAATGGGCGCCTGAGATCGTTATCCCTTCGGCGGGCCGGTCGGCCACTCTCCAGAGTTTATGGGGAAAACGGTTCATGTGCCTGAGAGTTTGCCGGGGCGGCTGCTCCTTCGGCCCTGGGTCGCCAGCGTCTCCCGAGTTCCGGGTTCACTGTTAACCCTGCCGCGCGGTTCAGGCAATCCTTTTGTCGCGGGTTGTGTGTGTCGGATAGGTTGGGAGCGTTAGGAGAGGCTGGGGGCCAGCCCCCAGACCCCCGGGATATTTGGGCCAAGATGAAAGGTTCGGTTCGGGGAATGGTCAGGTGCGGGGGAACACGAACACCCGGTCGCGGCGCAGCATCAGCCACATGGGCGTGCCTGCGGGGGGTAGAAACACGCCCGGCACCGTTGCGTTCAGCGTGATGCCGCCATCTGCGGTTGCGAATTCGACCAGCGATTCGCGGCCCAGATAGCGCGCCCGCACCACCCGCGCCAAGGCCGCCGTGCCGTTTTGCGGCGTGGGTGCCGGGCCAATGCCGCCGCGGTCAAAGTCGATTTTCAGATGCTGCGGGCGGATCACAATGTCCACCTGTGTGCCGTCCGGGACGCCCGGTGTCAGGAATTGCCCGAATGGCGTGTCGGTCAGCGCGCCCTGCACCTGTCCGGTCAACACATTGATGTCGCTGAAAAATGCCGCTGCCTGACGGTCCACCGGTGCGTTATACAGATTATAGGGCGCGCCCTGCTGCACGATTTTGCCGTTGCGCATCAGCAGGATCTGGTCGGCCATGCGCATCGCTTCATGCGGTTCATGGGTGACCAGAAGGACAGCGGTTCCTTCGTCTTTCAGCAGGGCCAGCGTGTCGTCGCGGATGCCGTCGCGCAGGCGTTCGTCCAGCCCGCTGAAGGGTTCATCCATCAGCAGCACCCGCGGGCGCGGCGCCAAGGCCCGTGCCAATGCCACCCGCTGTTGTTCGCCCCCCGATAATTCATGCGGATAGCTGTCGATATGGCGCAGCATCTGCACCCGGTCCAGCAGCTCGGCCACCCTATCACGATTGGCGCGATACCCTCCGCGCAGGCCAAAGGCGACATTTTCGCTGACCGGCAGATGCGGGAACAGGGCAAAGTCCTGAAACATCAGCCCGATGGCGCGCCGTTCGGGTGGCACGCGAAACACGGTGTCGCAGATCAGTTCGCCGTCCACCAGAATCCGGCCGCTGTCCTGCATATCCACGCCCGCGACAATCCGCAGCGTGGTCGATTTGCCGCAGCCCGATGGCCCCAGCAGGCAGGCCACCTGCCCCGGTTCGACCTGAAACGACACGTCATCCACCACGGGCCGGTCGTCAAAGGCGCGGATCAGGTGTTCGACCTGCAATCGGGGGGGGGTGGGCAACGGTTTAGTCTTTCTGTCGGGTTTTGGTTTGCCTAACAAAGCGGGCCATGAACCGCAACCGTCAGATCGTCACATTCACCGCGCCGCCATCCAGCAGGATGTTCTGCCCCACGATAAACCGCGCCTGCTGGCTGCACAAAAACGCGCAGGTCGCGCCGAAATCCGCCGCCGTGCCATAGGTGCCGGTCGGGATCGTCGCCTGCCGGTTGGCGCGGGCCTGATCAACGCTGATGCCTTGTTGATCGGCGACGCCTTGGTCCAGACTGTCGGCGCGGTCGGTGGCGTGGATCCCCGGCAGCAGATTGTTGACGCAGACCCCGCGCCCCGCCACCTGCCGCGACATCCCGGCGACAAATCCGGTCAGACCGGCGCGCGCGCTGTTTGACAGCCCCAAAACCGCGATGGGTGAGCGCACCGATTGCGACGTGATATTGACCACCCGCCCCCAGCCGCGTTCCATCATCCCCGGCACCAAAGCTTGCATCAGCGCGACCGCCGACAGCATATTCGCGTCCAAAGCGCGGATGAAATCGTCGCGGTTCCAGTCGGTCCATTGCCCCGGCGGCGGCCCGCCCGCATTGGTGACCAGAATATCGGCGTGGCCCGTGGCGGCCAGAACCTCGGCCCGGCCTGATTCGGCGGTGATGTCGGCGGCGACGGGCGTCACCTGCACCCCGTATTCATCGGCAATTTCGGATGCGGTGCGGGTGATGTCGTCATGGGTCCGGCTGTTGATGACCAGATCGACACCGGCCTGCGCCAAAGCCTCGGCGCAGCCACGGCCCAGACCGCGCGATGCGGCGCAGACCAGTGCGCGTTTTCCTCTGATGCCCAAATCCATGGTTACGCCCCCTGAATCGCGGCGCGAATCGCGCGCATATTGTCGCCATAGATCTGAGCCTGATCGACCGATCCGCCCTTGAACACCGCAGACCCCGCGACCAGCACATCGGCCCCGGCCTTGGCGACCAGCGGCGCGGTTTTGGGGTCAACGCCGCCATCGACCTGAATGTGAATCGGGCGATCCCCGATCATGCCACGCAGGCGGGCGATTTTATCGACCTGTGAATGGATGAATTTTTGCCCGCCAAATCCGGGGTTTACCGTCATGACCAGCACCATATCGCACAGGTCCAGCAGGTATTCGACCGCCTCAACCGGGGTGCCGGGGTTCAGCGCGATGCCCGCCTTTTTCCCCGTCGCCCGGATGGCCTGCAAGGTGCGGTGCGGGTGGGGGCCAGCCTCGACATGGGCGGTGATCATATCGGCGCCGGCATCGGCATAGGCGTCAATATAGGCGTCCACCGGCGCGATCATCAGATGCACATCCATGAACGTCTTTACATGCCGCCGGAACGCCGCAACCGCGGGCGGGCCAAAGGTCAGGTTCGGCACAAAATGCCCATCCATCACATCGACATGCACCCAATCTGCGCCCTGCGATTCGATCGCCTGAATCTCGCGCCCGAAATCGGCAAAATCGGCGGACAGGATCGACGGCGCGATCTTGATGCTGCGGTCAAATGTCATGGCGGTTCCCCTTGTCTGATCCCCTTGGCCTGCACGGTTGCGCGCGCGGCGTCAAGAACCACGCAGCGCCGTGATTTCGTCAGCGGGGGCCGTCGCGCCGCCGTCAAAGACCAGCACCGTGCCTTTGTCGGTAAATTCGGCCCCCGTCACGCGGGCATAGGCCCCGACAGCGGTTTCGGAAATCACCTCACCCGCGCGGATGTTCTGGATGGCAAAGCTGTATCGTCCATCGGCCAGTTTCGCCCCCGATGCGTCGCGCCCGAACCAGTCAATCTGACCCGCGCCGGGGCCGATTTGTTCGCGCGACACGGTGTTGCCCATGGCGTTTTTCGTGATCAGAATCACGTCATCGGCGCGCAGATCGGGCGCGATGTCCAGTGTCAGCGCCTGCTGGCCGAACCAGACGGGGGCGGTGGTCCGCGCCTCTTTGCCGATCCAGCTGGCGATGTTGGTGCCGCCCGACTGCCCGACCATCTGGCCCAGCAATTTATTGGTCAGGGCCTGCTGTTCGACGCCGGAAAACGTCGCCAGTTGCACCGCGAAATCGGTGCTTTCCATCGGGTTCAGCGGATCCTGATTTTTCAGCTGCGTGGTCAGCATTTTCAGAAAGGTTTCAAAATCGCCGCCGGTTTTGGTCGCGGCAGAATCGAAGGTCGGGGCGGCGGGCGCGGTGCCAGAGGTGACGGCGGTGATCATGATGGTGGTTCCTTACAGTCGGATATCAATGCGTTTGTCAGAGGCTGCGGGTCGGGATGCCGGTGCCGTGTCGATTCGGTCGGTCGGTTGGTCCAGCCGGCTGGCTTGGGCAGAACGCCGCGGCGAATCGCCCGAACGCCCCTGCTGAAAGCTGAGATCGGCCAGATTCAGCCCGCTGTCGTTCAGCATTTTCTGCAACAGGTCGGCGTGGCGGCGCATCAGGTCCAGCGCCTCGGCCCGTTCGGCGGTGACCACGACGTGCGGCGTGGCTGCGTCCTGCACTATCTGGACGCGCACCCGGCCCAGTTCCGCCGGGGCGAGGGTGATGTCGATGGTGTTGTCATCTTGGGACAGAATCGCGGTTGCAACCTGCTGAATGGCGGGGGGGACGGATGTTGTGGAGGGTGCAGTCGTCTGCGGCGCGGCGACCGGATGCAGGGGTGCGGTCGCGGTCCACCGCAGGTCCGGCATTATGGGCGTATCCAGCCCGGTGTCGGCCACTGGCAAAGCCGCGCCCCGGTCAAAGGGAGCGGGCGTGTCGATGATTCGAGTCGCCGTCACGGAGGCGGTCTGGTCGAGGCTGGTGTGCATCGGACGAGCCTCTGGCGGTGCGATGTCGGGTGCCGCCCCGATGGGTGCCGCAACCATGCGCAGAGCTGGCGCGGGACTGAGTTCGGCTTTGGGCGTGGTGACGGGCGCCGGCGGGTGCTCGGGGTTGGTTGGCGTCATGCGACCCTCTGGCAGGGGGGTGTCGGCTTCTGGCAGCGCGTCCCAGATGGGGGCAGCGGCTCCGCGCGTGGTTTGGGGTTCGGCCTTGGGCGCGGTGACGGGTGCGGGTTGGTGGCTGGGGCTGGCTGGCATCGCGCGACCCTCTGGCGGCGTGGCGACGGGTTCTGACGTCGCCACCCAGATAGGCCACGACGCCGCGCGTGGGGTTTGATGTTCGGTCGCGGGCGTGGTGACGGGCGCCGGCGGGTGGTCGGGGTTGGTTGGCATCATGCGACCCTCTGGCAGGGGGGTGTCGGCTTCTGGCATCGTGTCCCAGATGGGGGCAGCGGCCCCGCGCGTGGTTTGGGGTTCGGCCTTGAGCGCGGTGACGGGCGCCATCGGTTGATCTGGGCTGGTTGGCATCATGCGACCCTCTGGCGGGATGGTGCCGGGTTCGGGCAGCGCGGCCCAGACAGGCCCACCGGCGACGCGCAGAGTTGGCGCAGGGCTGTGTTCCGCTGCGGGCGCTTGCTGATCATCCTGGGGCGGCATGACGGCCATATCCGCCGCCTGGGCCGAATCACGCGGGCCGGTTTCCGGCACCAAGGGCCGCGGTGCGGCGGTCGGAGTCGCCCCGGTTTGATCACCCGTCGGACGCGGCCAGATGATTCGCCCATCCGACGCCGCTAGTGCGTTATCCAAGTCAGCGCGGTCCCGAATCATCGGGGGGGTGTCGGTCGCCATGCTGCCTGTCCGATCAGGGGGGGCGTCTGCAACGCGCGGATCATCAAACAGCGCCGAATCAGGGTCCGCGCCGCGCTGATTCGCATTCGACAGAACACCGTGATCGACCGCCTGCGGCAGCATCGCGCATAGCCCCGATTGCGCGCCCAGCCAGTCCGACAGCGGGTCATCCCCGACCTTCGGCCCAGCCACAGGCGCGGCGGGCGTTTCTGCGTCATCCCATGACGGCAAGGTCAGAAACACGTTGAACAGACCTGTCGCGGCCCCATCCTTAACGGCATCCACCGAACGCAGATCGGGCGCGGCGGCGGTGTCTTTGATAACGAATGCGGAAATATCCATAACTGCGATCCTGACTGATTCCCCGCCGTTATATCGTCAATATCCTAACCAATTATTTACCCGTTTGCGTTTATACCGAAAAAAACCACAACACGGGATCAGGTTATGAAAGTCGAATCACTTACCCCCACAATCACCCCGAATCGGTCGCCCGCGCAGCAGCTGGAACAGGTCTTTCTGGAAGAAATGCTGAAATATGCGGGTCCGAAACCTCTGTCGGGGGCGTTTTCGGGCGGCGCGGCCGAAGATCATTTTGGCACCTTTTTGACGCGCGAATATGCGGCGATTCTGTCGCAGCGTCTGGATTTGGGACTGGGCGCGCGCATTGTGGGGGGGCAGGAATGAACCGGATGACAAAATACCTGCACGACGCACGCGCGGCGATGATTTCGGGCGATTCGGCGGCGGCTTTGGCGCTGATCGAACGTTTTTCACTGGCGGCGCAGGATGAGGATTTGTCTGGTCCTGATCGCGATTTTGCCCAGAAAATGCTGGCCGAATTGCGCGATCTGGCGCAGGCGGCGCAGCGTGGCGCGGAACGGGCGATGGATGATGTGCGTGCCATTATTCAGGCCGCGCAATCGCTGTGCCATTATGATCGTCTGGGCCGGCGCTATGTCAGCCAGACGGTTGCCGCGGCACCGCGTCGATTTTGATTAAAATGCAATCTATTGTTTTCTTTGAAAAGGGGGCGGAATTTATTATTTAGTAATCACCCGAGGATAAAACGGGTTTGTGCAGAAGACGCACCGGGCAGTCACCCGCAGGTCAGAAGATCTTATGTCAATCCGCGCAAAAGCGCACTTTTTTATAGGAGGACAATATGTCCAGCATTCTGACCAACAACAGCGCCATCGTTGCTTTGCAAACGCTGAAATCGATCAACTCGAATCTGGCAAAAACCCAGTCCGAGATTTCGACCGGCAAATCGGTTGCGACGGCAAAAGACAACGCCGCAATCTGGGCGACCGCCAAGATCATGGAAGGCCAGCAAGGCGGCTACAAAGTCGTGCAAAGCCAACTGAACGTGGCCGAGGCGACCGTCGCCACCGCACGTCAGGGCGCCGAGCGCGTCACCGAACTGCTGATCGAGATTGAAAAGCTGGTTATTGGCGCGACCAACGAATCGGCGGATCACGCGAAAATCGGCACCGATGTGGCGGAAAAGTTCAAGCAGATCAAAAACATCATCGACTCGACTTCGATGAATGGGGTGAACCTGCTGGATGGCGAAGGCACGTTCTCGGTTCTGGTGTCTCTGACCAAAACCGAAGACGACACTGCGGATATGTTTGCGGTCGCAAACGTCAACCTGGCCGAACACCTGGGTGATGATACCGCGCCGTTCACGATCACTGACGCCGCCAGTGCGCGCACCGCGCTGCATGAAGACGACACCGGCATCAAGGCCCTGATCAACACCGCAGCGCAGGCAGCGGCGGATCTGGGTTCGGCTGGCAAGCGCATCAGCGATCAGGCGAATTTTGTCAGCCAGCTGGCCGACTCGCTGCAAATCGGTGTCGGCTCTTTGGTTGATGCCGACATGGAAGAGGCCTCGGCCCGTCTGCAGGCCCTGCAAACGCAGCAACAGCTGGGCATCCAGTCGCTGTCGATTGCCAACCAGGCACCGCAGGCGATCCTGTCGCTGTTCCGCTAATAAAAATGCGGGGCGCCCAATCCGGGCGCCCCGACCCTGACCACACCAATTCAGGAATACCGCATTGAACGCGATCACTCCCCTGCATCACGCGGGCTATAAGGCCAATATTGTTCAGACGCCCCGCGATACCGAATATGACGTGTTTTCCAAAGTGACGCGATTGCTGCGTCAGGCCGATGGCCCCAATGCCATTCAGGCCGTTCATAAAAACAACGAATTATGGACGCTGCTGGCCACCGATCTGGCCACCCCCGGCAACGCGCTGCCCGATGATGTTAAGGCAGGCCTTTTGTCGCTGGCCGGTTTTGCGATCCGCCACGGCCACGCCGTTCTGCGCGGCGAAGCCCCCGTCGATCCGCTGATCGACATCAACCTGACTGTCATGAAGGGTCTGCGCGGCGAGGTGGCTGCATGAGCGGTCTTGTCCTGAAACTGGCCCCGAATGAACGGGTTCTGATCAACGGCGCCGTGATTGAAAACGGCGATCGCCGGTCGAAAATCGCCATCAAAACCCCGAATGTGAATGTTTTGCGCCTGAAAGACGCCATTCACCCCGATCAGGCCAAAACCCCGGTCTCGCGCGCCTGCTACATCGCGCAGCTGATGCTGTCGGGCGATGTGGACCCCGGCCGCGCCAAGGGGCAGTTGATCTTTGCCATCGAACAATTGTCGCAGGTGTTTGACGACCGCGACAGCCGTAACCTTCTGGCCGATGCAACCGGCCATGTCGTGAACGGCGCGCCCTATCAGGCGCTGCGGTCGCTGCGCGAATTGCTGCCCCGCGAATCGCGCCTGTTCGCCGCCCGCCCGCAATAAGGATTGGTCCCATGTCCATCACGATCGGCGCAACGGGTCTGGCAGGCTGGACCATCATCCAGCGGACCGAGGCAAAACAACTGGACCTGATCGCCCAAAGCCGTTCGGTCCAGCAGGCGACCGCCTATTTCCGCGAAAAAATCACGCAGATTCAAAACCCGGAATCGCTGGTCAAGGATTACCGCCTGCTGAACGTCGCCCTGTCTTCCCACGGGCTAGAGGATGACCTGCAAAACCGCGCGCTGATCCAAAAAGTGCTGGAATCGGACCTGTCCGACGATAAATCGCTGGCCAATCGCATGGCGGATAAACGCTATCTGCGGCTGGCGCAGGCCTTTGCGTTCAACAGCCCCGAAGGCCCGGCCGCTGATTTGGTCGATCAGATCAGCGCGGCCTTTGTTCAGCGCGAATTTGAACGCCGCGTGGGCGAAAGCGATGAAAACATGCGCCTTGCCCTGAATCTGCGGCGTGAAATGGACCATCTGGCGGGCCGCGATTCATCCGACCGCACCCTGTGGTATGAGGTGATGGGCAACAAACCCCTGCGCAAAGTGTTCGAGGGCGCCTTTGGCTTTGGCCCCCATTACGGCAAACTGCCCGTCGAACGGCAACTGACCGAATTTATGAAGGCATCACAACGGGTTTTGGGCAGTTCGTCCTTTGCTGAAATTACCAAGCCGGAAGCCGTGGAAAAAATCGTCAAGAATTTTCTGGCCCGGTCACAGATCGCGGAATCGCAGGCCAGCAACCGATATTCGGCGGCGCTGACGCTGTTACAGGGGGGCTAAGGGCAGATCGACCTTGCGCCGCGCCGGGGCTTGGCTATAAACCCGGACGATTTGCGCTTTCCACATCCGCCACGGGGGTCGACCATGCCGAAAAGAACTGACATCAAGTCCATTCTGATTATCGGCGCCGGTCCAATCGTGATCGGGCAAGCCTGCGAATTTGATTATTCCGGCGCGCAGGCGTGCAAAGCCCTGCGGGAAGAAGGGTATCGGGTCATTTTGGTGAACTCGAACCCGGCGACGATCATGACTGACCCGGAAATGGCCGATGCGACCTATATCGAACCGATCACGCCGGAAATGGTTGAAAAAATCATCGCCAAGGAACGGCCCGACGCGCTGTTGCCGACGATGGGCGGGCAAACCGGCCTGAACACCGCGCTGGCACTGGCCGACAATGGTGTGCTGAATCGTTACGGGGTCGAATTGATCGGCGCGCAGCGGGCGGCGATTGAAATGGCCGAAGACCGCAAACTGTTCCGCGAAGCGATGGACCGCATCGGTCTGGAAAACCCCCGCGCCACGATCATCAGCGCGCCAAAAGCCGCCAGCGGCAAATACGACGTGTCGGCTGGTGTAGCACAGGCCATGGACGCGCTTGAAGACATCGGCCTGCCCGCGATTATTCGCCCGGCCTTTACGCTGGGCGGGACGGGGGGCGGCGTCGCCTATAACCGCGATGATTACGAACGCATTGTGCGGTCGGGCCTGGATGCCAGCCCGGTGGCGCAGGTGCTGATCGACGAATCGCTGCTGGGCTGGAAAGAATACGAAATGGAGGTCGTGCGCGACCGCAACGACAACGCCATTATCGTGTGTTCCATCGAAAACGTCGATCCGATGGGCGTGCATACTGGCGATTCGATCACGGTTGCGCCCGCGCTGACTCTGACCGACCGCGAATATCAGATCATGCGCAACGGCAGCATCGCGGTTTTGCGTGAAATCGGCGTCGAAACCGGCGGCTCGAACGTGCAATGGGCGATCAACCCCGCCGATGGCCGCATGGTGGTGATCGAAATGAATCCGCGCGTCAGCCGGTCATCGGCGCTCGCGTCCAAGGCGACGGGGTTCCCGATTGCGAAAATCGCGGCGAAGCTGGCGGTTGGTTACACGCTGGACGAACTGGACAACGACATTACCAAGGTGACGCCGGCCAGTTTCGAACCCTCGATCGACTATGTTGTGACGAAAATTCCGCGCTTTGCGTTCGAAAAATTCCCCGGCAGCAAGCCTGAACTGACCACCGCGATGAAATCCGTGGGTGAAGTGATGGCAATCGGCCGCAGCTTCCATGAAAGCCTGCAAAAGGCGCTGACCAGCATGGAAAACGGCCTGACGGGCTTGGACGAAATCGCGATCGAGGGCGCGGCCGAACATGGTAAACCGGCCGTCATCGCGGCGCTGTCGAAACAAACCCCCGACCGCCTGCGCGTGATTGCCGAGGCGATGCGCTTTGGCCTGTCGGATGATGAAATTCAGCGGATCACGCATTTCGACCCGTGGTTCCTGTCGCGTCTGCGCGAAATCGTCGATGCGGAACAGGGCGTTCGCGATAATGGCCTGCCCGATGCCGATGGGCTGCGGGCGCTGAAAATGATGGGCTTTACCGATGCGCGGCTGGCGCATTTGTCGGGCAAATCGGAAACCGACATCCGCCACGCCCGCCGCGACGCGAAAATTCGCCCTGTTTTCAAACGCATCGACACCTGCGCGGCGGAATTTGAGGCCCAGACACCCTATATGTATTCCACCTATGAAGCCGTGGCGATGGGCGATGTGGAATGTGAATCGCGGCCCAGCGACGCGAAAAAGGTGGTGATTCTGGGCGGCGGTCCGAACCGGATCGGGCAGGGGATCGAATTCGATTACTGCTGTTGCCACGCCTGTTTTGCGCTGACGGATGTGGGTTACGAAACCATCATGGTGAACTGCAACCCCGAAACCGTCAGCACAGATTACGACACCAGCGACCGGCTGTATTTCGAACCTCTGACGCTGGAACATGTGCTGGAAATTCTGCGGGTCGAACAGGAAAACGGCACTTTGCACGGCGTGATTGTGCAATTCGGCGGCCAAACGCCGCTGAAACTGGCCAATGCGCTTGAGGCGGAAGGCATCCCGATCCTGGGAACCACGCCCGACGCGATTGACCTGGCCGAAGA
Source organism: Paracoccus sp. (in: a-proteobacteria) (assembly GCF_030538495.1). GTDB lineage: Bacteria > Pseudomonadota > Alphaproteobacteria > Rhodobacterales > Rhodobacteraceae > Paracoccus. The sequence goes on along the minus strand of NZ_JAUNTW010000005.1, from coordinate 4,469 downwards.
CCGCGAACGGTTCCAGCAATTGCTGAACGACCTGAACCTGAAACAGCCGATCAATGGCATTGCGCATAGCGACGAACAGGCCATTGAAATCGCTGAACGAATTGGGTTCCCGCTGGTCATTCGTCCGTCCTATGTTTTGGGCGGGCGGGCGATGGAAATTGTCCGCGATATGGACCATCTGCGCCGCTACATCACCGAAGCGGTCAGCGTCAGCGGCAAAAACCCGGTGCTGCTGGACAGCTATCTGGCCGGCGCGATCGAGGTGGATGTGGACGCGCTGTGCGACGGCGAAACCGTGCATGTCGCGGGAATCATGGAACATATCGAAGAGGCGGGCGTCCATTCCGGCGACAGCGCCTGTTCCTTGCCGCCGCATACGCTGGACGCCGATACCATTGCGGAACTGAAACGCCAGACCACCGACATGGCGCGCGCGTTGCGGGTGCGCGGGTTGATGAATGTGCAATTCGCGCTGAAAGATGGCGCGATTTATGTGCTTGAGGTGAACCCCCGCGCGTCGCGCACCGTGCCGTTTGTGGCCAAGGCGACCGACAGCGCGATTGCCTCGATTGCCGCGCGGCTGATGGCGGGCGAACCAATGGCGAATTTCCCTGCTCGCGCGCCTTATCCTGCCGGTGTCGGTCCCGAAGATGACCTGCCCTTTGCCGATCCGATGACGCTGGCCGATCCGATCACCCCGTGGTTCAGCGTGAAAGAGGCGGTCCTGCCTTTCGCCCGCTTCCCCGGTGTTGACACGCTGCTGGGGCCGGAAATGCGCTCGACCGGTGAAGTGATGGGCTGGGATCGCAACTTCCCCCGCGCGTTTCTTAAGGCGCAGGTGGGGGCTGGCACGGTTCTGCCCCATTCGGGCCGGGTGTTCCTGTCGATTAAGGACGCCGACAAAACGCCCGCCATGGCGAATGCGGCGCGGGATCTGGTCGGCATGGGCTTTGAACTGGTCGCGACGCATGGGACGGCGGATTTTCTGGATGCTTCGGGCGTGGTGTCGCAGCGCGTGAATAAGGTGTATGAAGGCCGCCCGAATGTCGTGGACCGGATGAAAGACGGCGACATCGCCATGGTTCTGAACACGACCGAAGGCGCGCAGGCGATTGCCGACAGCCGCGAAATTCGCGCGGTCGCGCTGTATGACAAAATCCCGTATTTCACGACCGCCGCCGGCAGCATCGCCGCCGTCGCCGCGATCAAATCACGGGAAGAGGGCGAGGTCGGCGTCCGGTCTTTGCAGGCGTAACGCAGGTGACGGCGCGTGGTCCTGTGCGCGCCGTGTTTTCGGTTGGATGTGCCGGGCTGTTTCGCGTGATCCGGTGATGATGCCGGGCGCAAAAAGAGCAAGATCATCGCGCGGATCGCGCATTGTATCGGCCTGACGTCTGAATGACGATCGTGTTGCATTGCCGCACGAACTGCCCAAGCGACCGGAACATGATTGGGTTCGTGCAGGCCGACGAAGCGCCTGATCGTCTCGGTCGTTCGACTTGGCTACGCCGCACTCACGTTATCCTAACGCGAAAACCACCTTGGCGACCGTTGTTTGTCGTCGGTGGGCGTGGTCGCCGGGCATGTTCGGCGACGCTACGGCCCCTCGGGTCAGTTTAGATGCGGCGCAGATTGCGCCCTGTGGCAGCCGGGTTCGGCAAGGTCGTATGCTGGTCGCGCAGACTGTGTTTGGTTATGTCATGTCGGGAAAAGGGCATAAATCGAAATTCGTCTTAGCGTAGATTGCGGGTGGAAGGGGGTGCGACAATGATGGGCGCGCCCGATGCGCTTAGCTGCGGCCTGTGCGAAACGCCAAAAGGACCATAACGGAATTCGCATATGTGCGGCGACATAAAGTGCCATGGCAGCCGCGCGGCCTGAACGTTAAAGGCAGGGTCTTCAATGTGGCATGGCCCGTTCGAAAATGTTGGGTCTGCTTGCTGCCGTTCGCCTCTTTTGGACGACAACCAACCACGCTTCGGTCATATGATTTGCGTCCGTGCAGTGCTGATAACGTGGCTTGATTATCGGGTGGGTTATGTTCGGCTATGACAGCGAGGGCCGAAAATGAGGTTTTACATCTTTGGGCGGGTGGTATGTCTTGCTGTGCAACGCCTTGGCTGAGCGCCCATTAGAAACACCAGCCGAGGCAGCAACAAAAAGCGTTGAGTTCGCGCAAGGCGCGCTATCGTTTTGTTTTCTTCTTTGGCTAGGCTGTGCGGGGCGAAGGCTTGGGTTCGATTTTTGCGCGGGTTTGCCCTTGCGGCAGGTGTTGGTGGAGCCGGGACCGTCTGGTGACTTCGGGATCGTTGCGACCTGCTGCCCGGTGGTGAGGCAGGGTGTTTGATGTGTCGTGTTGGGTGTTGCCGCGGGGCTTGGCGGGGGTGCGTCCGACCGGCACGCTCCACCCTCGCGAATGCCATGTGATTTGGGTTTGTGCTGGGCGATACGGCGGGGGGCCCTGTATCCCTGCGATCTGTCGCTATCGCCCAGGCATAAAAAAACGCGCCCCGAAAGGCGCGTTTTGTGTTTCAGCACAAGAGCTTAGTGTTTACCTTTGTGCGGCGCCCACAGGCGTTTGTTGGTCAGATACAGAAGCACCGTCAGCAGGATCAGGAACAGCACCGACACCAGACCCACATGTTTGCGGTCCATCATTTTCGGTTCTGCCGTCCACATCAGGAACGCCGACACATCCATGGCCATCTGGTCAACGGTCGCTGGTGTGCCGTCTTCATAGGTCACGCGATCGGGCGACAGGGGGGGCGCCATGCTGATCCAGCCACCGGGGAATGCGGTGTTGTGATACAGCAGCGTGCCGGCCTGTTCCTGTTCTTCGCCGTCATAGCCGGTCAGGATGGCGTGGATGTATTCCGGGCCACCGATGCCGCGCAGCAGCTGGTTGATGCCGGTGCCTGCGGGGCCGTGGAAGCCAGCGCGTGCCTTGGCCATCAGCGACAGGTCCGGCCCCATGCCGTCACCCGACACCGTCGGGAACGGATCGGTCGGAACGCGGGGGCGTTCTTCGCCGTCATGTTTATCGACGATGGGCAGCAGGTCGGCGGCATAGGCGCGGACCTGATCCTCGGGCAGGCCGGGGCCGCCTTTGTCGGACAGGGTGCGGATCGGGACATAACGCAGGCCGTGGCAGCCGGCGCACACCTCGGTATAGACTTGCAGGCCGCGTTGCAGTTGGAACTGGTCGAAGGTGCCGAACGGCCCTTCAAAGCTGAAGGACACATCTTCGACATGGCCAGCCCCGTGGCCGCCGCCCGAATCTGCCGGGGCCGCCGCATCGGCGGGCGCTGCCGCGTCTGCGGCAGGCACGGTTTCCGCGGCAACTTCGGTCGTTACTTCGGCGGGAACGGCGGCTTCGCCACCTTCCGTCACGGCGACCGCGTCCGGCGTTTCCGCAACGGGAGCCGCCTCAGCCGGGGTTGCCTCTGCCGGAGCCTCTGCCGGGGTTTCCGCAGGCGACACAGCGGCCGGAACCTCGGCCGCGGGGACCAGGGCTTCGGTGGTCGCGGCGTCGGTTGCCGGTGCCTCGGCGGCGGGTGCTGCCGGGGCCGGGGTTTCCACCGTCACCGCCGCGGGGGCGTCAACGGGCTGGATCGGCACGGTGCGGGTCACGCCACCCGTGGCGGGCGTCGCGTCCGGTGCGGTGACCGGCACGGTTTGCGTCGTCGCAGGGGCCTGCGCCAGTGCAAAGCCCGCCGAGATGGTCAGGGCCGCAACAGCCGTGAGCGTCTTGGTTCTCAGGGTCATTGATGCCTCTCCTTACTCGGCCGGGTGGGCTTTGGCGCCATAATGCGCGTTAAAGTCGTCTTCGATGGTTTCGGGCATCGGCAGCGGTTTTTCAATCACGCCCAACAGCGGCATGATGATCAGGAAATACGCGAACCAATAGGCCGAGGCCACCAATGCGATATAGGGATAGATCCCTTCGGCCGGCATGGCGCCCACCCACATCAGGATCATAAAGTCCACGGCCAGGAACCAGAACCACCATTTGAATTGCGGACGGTAACGGCCCGAACGCACGCGCGAGGTGTCCAGCCACGGCACCAGTGCCATCACCAGAATCGCCCCGAACATCGCCAGAACGCCAAAGAATTTCGCATCCACAATGCCAAAGGTCACAAATTGCACCAGCTGCACCAGCCAGACATCGCCGTCAAAGGCGCGCAGGATCGCGTAGAAGGGCAGGAAATACCATTCCGGCACGATATGCGCAGGCGTGACCAAGGCGTTCGCCTCGATATAGTTGTCGGGGTGGCCCAGATAGTTCGGCATAAAGCCCACGACCGCAAAGAACACGACCAGAATCAGCGCCAAGGCGAACAGATCCTTGATCACAAAATACGGCCAGAAGGGCAGGGTGTCTTTTTCCGCAACCTCTTTCGATTCGCGGCGCACCTCGATCCCGGTGGGGTTGTTGTTGCCGGTGGTGTGGAAGGCCCAGATATGGA
>NZ_JAUNTW010000004.1:219660-254720 GCF_030538495.1 Paracoccus sp. (in: a-proteobacteria) | reverse complement strand
ATCTTCTGTGTGGAAATATCCCGCGGGGGGTCCGGGGGGCGCGAAGCCCCCCTGCGGTCGCGGGACGCAGAACGCGCGTCAGATGGGAATCCCGAACGCGCCCAATGCAGGGGCCAGTTCGGTTTCTTCGTATCCGAAATGCGACCGGATCGCGCGGTCCAGACGGGCAAAGGCGCGGGCGCAGGTGTCCAGCCCTGCATCCGATGGCGCGGCGGCCAGATCATCCGCCGCAACCCGCAATTCCCCGATCAGCACGTGGATGACGCGGTGTTCGGCCTTTAACCGGTCCAGAACCGCGCGCAGCCCCGTATCGGCATGGGCATCAATCGCGGGGAACATCCATTGTTCTTCGATGTCGTGGTGATTTTGCAGCAGCGCGCATTGCCGCCCGCAGACCGTCCCGAACAGCGACAGGTTTTCCGTCAGCGACAGCCCCGCAATCGCCGGGGGCAGCGCATCGGGCCGCGCCTGCCCTGTGCGGATATCGCCCAGCAGCCGGGCAACGCCGGTCAGTTCCTGACGATACATGTGGTGGATTCGCGCCAGCCCCTTGCCCGCCAATTCCTGCATCGGCGTTAATCCCGCAATAGCCGGAGCGCGCGGGCGGGCGCGGTCGTCGTCCAATTCCTCGGGCGTCATCATGCGGGCGACAGGCCGCGGATACGCTCGGACCGGCGGCGCAGCAATTCGACCGTCGTCAGCAGCGCGATAGAGAACACCACCAGCAGCGTTGCCACCGCCAGAATGGCCGGGCTGATCTGTTCACGGATGCCGTTCCACATCTGGCGCGGGATGGTTTGCTGTTCCGGCCCTGCGATGAACAGCACCGCCACCACTTCGTCGAATGACGTCACAAACGCAAACAGCGCGCCCGAGATCACCCCCGGCAGGATCAGCGGCATCGTCACCCGGAAAAAGGTCGTCGTTGGGTTGGCGCCCAGACTGGCGGCGGCGCGGTTCAGCGATTGGTCAAACCCAACCAGCGTTGCCGTCACCGTGATAATCACAAACGGAATTCCCAAGGTCGCATGGGCCAGAATCACCCCGACATAGGTCCCCGCCAGCCGCCCGCAATTCGACGGCAGCCCGACCATGCCCAGCAATTCACACGGGTTCGAATAGAAAAAGAACATCCCCGTCGCGGTGATAATCAGCGGCACGATCATCGGCGAAATCAGCATCATCATGATCGCGCGGCGGAACGGCATTTCGGGCCGCGCCAGCCCCAGCGCCGCGATGGTTCCCAGCACCGTGGCCACAATCGTGGAAAACACGCCGATGATGATGGAATTTTTGGCGGCCTTGACCCAGTTTGCGTTGCGCCACGCATCCATGAACCAGTCCCAATCCCTCGGCGCGCCGGGGTTTTGCATCCCGAAGGTCAGCAGACTGTCATACCAGCGCATACTGAACCCGTCGGGGTCAAGCGACCGCATCGCCGGGGTGAAGGTGAAATAGGGTTCGGCGTTGAACGACAGCGGGATGATCACCACAATCGGCGCGATCAGAAAGAAAAAGATCAGCCCGCAAATCACCAGATAGGTATAGTGCCAGACGCGTTCCAGCGGGCTTGCATAAGTTGGCAGTGCCATCGGATCACCCCAGTTTCAAATTATCAACACCGACCAGCAGGTCATAGACCATATACAGCGCCAGCACCGCCCCCAGCAGCAGCGCCGCCAAGGCCGCAGCCATCGACCAGTTCAGCGTCCCGGTCATGTGCATGGCGATCATGTTGGAAATCAACTGCCCCGACGATCCGCCGACCAAGGCCGGCGTGATATAATACCCGACCGCCAGAATGAACACCAACAGCGCCCCTGCCCCCAGCCCCGGCAGCGTTTGCGGGAAATAGATGCGGCGGAACGTGGTCCAGCTGGTCGCGCCCAGTGACCGTGCGGCACGGGCATAGGACGGGTTGATCGTGCGCATCACCGCATAGAGCGGCAAAATCATGAACGGCAGCAGAATATGCGTCATCGCCACAATCGTGCCGATCTGGTTATAGATCATCTGCAACCGGCCGGTGTTGTTGATCAGGCCCAGCCAGACGAAAATATCGTTCAGCACGCCCTGTTGTTGCAGCAGCACCATCCAACTGGTTGTGCGCACCAGAAGCGATGTCCAGAACGGCAGCAGCACCAGAATCATCAACAGATTCGATTTCCGCATCGGCAGCGTCGCCAGCAGATAGGCAATCGGAAAGCCCAGAACAAAGGTCAGCACCGTGATCAGCCCCGACAGCCAGAAGGTGCGCCAGAACAGCATCAGATAGACTCGCTGGCGTTCCTCGACCTGCACGATGTTGCCGTCGGCGTCTCGGGTGCGGTCCAGCGATGACAGATAGAAATTGGCGGTATAGGGGGTGGATGCCTCGCGCATCACGGACCACAGCATCGGGTCGCCCCATTTCGCGTCAATGCCAGTCAGCGCGGCATCAAAAGGCGGTTCCAGCCCGCCCCGCACCGCGCGCCCGGTGGATGTGAACAGCGACCGCGTCCCCGCCATATCGTAATTGATCCGCGTGCCGACCACGCCAATCGTGCGATCCGCTGCCGCTTGGGTCAGGTCAGCGGCCAACGCGGCCCATGCCGCATCGTCCGGGTCAGTTCCGCGTTCGGTTGATGCAAACCACGCCGACACCTGCGGCATATTCCGCGAAAAGCCGTCATTGTAAAACGACCGTTGCAGCATCTGCCCAATCGGAACCACGAAGGTCACCAGAATGAACAGCAAGAGCGGCAGCACCAACAGAAACGCGCGCCGCCGCGCACGGCCCTGCGACCGCAGCAACGCCGCGCGCAAGGGTTTGCCATCGGCGGTCGTCAGCGCAGCATCGCCCACACCTGCGGCGGTGGTCGCAATGGCGGCGTGTGGATTGGCGGGCTGGCTCATGGTCGTCTCCGGGGGTCGGGGGGCCGCCCTGATCGGGCGGCCGGGTCGTCAGTTGCTGGCAAGCCAGGCGTTGAATCGTTCGGTCAGTTCGGCGTCGCGGTCGGCCCAGAATTCCGGGTCATCCAGAAACGCATTGCCCAGATAGGCCGGGTTTGTCGGCATATGCGGGGCCATATCGGTCACGCCATCCTTATAGGTGCCGACCTGCGCCGCACCCGATTTGCGCGGCGGACCATAGGCGATAAATTCGGTCTGGCGCACGCCCTGTTCGGTGGCGGTTGCGAATTTCACATAATCCAGCGCCAGTTCCGGGTTCGGCGCGCCTTTGGGGATCGCGAACAGGTCCATATCCAGATATTGCCCGTCCCAGATCACGGTAAAGGGTTGGTTTTCCGCAACCATCGCATCAAACACCCGCCCGTTATAGGCCGTGGTCATCGCCACTTCGCCATCGGCCAGCAGTTGGATGGGTTGTGCGCCAGCCTCCCACCAGACGATGTCGGATTTGATCCCGTCCAGCTTGGCGAATGCGCGATCCACGCCCGCATCTGTGGCCAGTTCGTCATAGACCTGATCCGACGGCACGCCATCGGCGATCAGCGCCAGATACAGCGACCGTTTCGCCATCCGCTGCAATCCGCGTTTGCCGGGATAGGTGTCCAGATCAAAGAAATCGCGCGCCGTCGTGGGCGCGTCGGTGAACCGGTCATTGTTGAATGCGATGACGGTGGAAAACACCATATTCGCCACCGCACAACCCGGCAGCGCGCCGTCGATGAAATCGTCCACCGCCGGAGTGCCGTCGCTGCCTGCGGGCAGATCGGCGGGGTCAATCTCCATCAACGCGCCTTCGTCGCACAGCCGGATCGCGTCGGACAGTTCAATATCCCAGACATCGGCGGTCACATTGCCGGCCTCGACCTGCGCTTTCAGCAGAACGGCGGGGTTGTCGGCGGCCTGCATGTTCACGCGAATGCCGGTCGCTTCGGTGAACGGGACGTTGAAGGCCTGTGTCTGCGCGGCCTCATAGGCGCCGCCCCATGACACGACATTCAGATCCTGCGCGCCTGCGGACAGGGCCAGACAACTGGCGGCGGCTGCGGTGATAAACGTGGTTTTCATGTCTTCCCCCCATGATGAACCGCCGCGCCGAAACGCGGCGGCGGTCGTCAATTGGCGGTCAGCCAGTTGTTCAGGCGTTCCGTCAGTTCGGCTTCGTGATCGGCCCAGAATTCCGGGTCATCAATCACCGCGGTTGCCATGTTTTCGGGATAGGTCGGCAAATGCGTGGCCATTTCGGTTTTGCCGTCCTGATACAGCCCGACCATCGCGCCCGCCGATTTCCGCGCGGGGCCATAGCTGATAAACTGCGTTTGCAGGGCCAGTTGTTCGGCACTGGTCGCGAATTTCACATAATCCCATGCCAGCTCCGGGTTCGGCGCGGCCTTGGGGATGACAAAGGCGTTGATTTCCAGAAACTCGCCTTCCCAGATCACGCCAAAGGGTTTGTTTTCGCTGACAATCGCGTCGAAAATGCGGCCGTTATAGACGCTGGTCATGGCGACTTCGCCGTCCGCCAGCAACTGCACCGGCTGCGCGCCCGCATCCCACCAGATCACGTCCGATTTGATCGTGTCCAGCTTGGCGAATGCGCGGTCAACGCCTTCGGGCGTGGCCAGTTGGTCGTAAACCTCATCCGACGGCACGCCATCCGCGACCAAGGCCAAAGGCAGGCTGCGTTTGGCCGAACGCGGCAAGCCGCGTTTGCCGGGGAAGGTGTCCAGATCAAAGAAATCCGCCGCGCGGGTCGGCACCTGATCGGTAAACTTGGTTTCATCAAAGCTGATGACTGTCCCCCAGAAGATATTGCCGACCGCACATTCGTTCAGCGCCCCGGCGACGTAATCATCAACAGCGGGCGTGCCATCGGCACCGGGCGGCAGGTCGTCGTGGTCCAGTTCCAGCAACGCGCCTTCGTCGCACAGGCGGATCGCGTCGGCCATGGCCAGATCGAACACGTCGCTGGTGACGTTGTTCGCCTCGACCTGCGCTTTCAGCGGCGCGGCGGGGTCGTCGGTGGCGACCATATTCACCCGCGTGCCGGTTTTTTCGGTAAAGGGTTTGTTATACGCCTCGACCTGGCTGGCCTCGTAAGAGCCGCCCCAGCTGACCACGCTCAGATCCTGGGCATGGGCCGCGACGGCAAGCCCGGTCAGCGCTGTGGACAAAATCAACGTCTGTTTCATATCGGTTCCTTCCCCTGTGGGTGCGCCCGGCATTGCTGCCGGGCGGCTTGCGTCAATTGGCCAGCCAGCTGTTGAAGCGTTCGTTCAACTGCCCGTCATGATCGACCCAGAAATCCAGATTCGACCCCAGCGCATTGGTCATGTTGGCCTCGAAGGTCGGCAGGTTCGGACCCATCGGCTGATCGGTGCCTTCGATATTGCCGACGATCGCCGCCGCCGAACGACGCGGGGGACCATAGCTGATGAATTCGGCCGCGCGCGCCTGCGGTTCAGCCGAGGTCGTCCATGCGATAAACTTCAGCGTGTCATCGATATTCGGCGCGCCTTTGGGGATCACCCAGCCCTCCATTTCATAGATCTGGCCGTCCCAGATAATAACAAAGGGCTGACCATCGGCCTGCGCGGCGTTAAAGATACGCCCGTTAAAGGCATAGGCCATGCTGACCTCACCATCGGCCAGCAATTGCGGGGGCTGCGCGCCCGCTTCCCACCAGATCACGTCGGATTTGATGGTGTCCAGCTTGGCGAATGCGCGATCCACACCTTCGGGCGTGGCCAGCACGTCATAGACCTGATCCGCCGGCACCCCGTCCGCCATCAGCGCCAGTTCCAGATTGAACTTGGCCCCTTTGCGCATGGTGCGTTTGCCGGGATAGGTCGCCAGATCAAAGAAATCGGCAGGCGCCGCCGGTTTCGCGTCACCGAATGCGCGGTCATTATAGGTCAGGACCATCGAATACACATCTGTCGCGACGAAACATTCGGTAATCGCGCCGTCGATGAAATCATCCGCCGCCGCCGTGCCATCAGGTGCCGCCACCAGAATGGCGGGGTCGATGGTTTCCAGCAAACCTTCGTCGCACAGACGCACCGCATCGGCATATTCAACCGACGCTACGTCAACGGACACGTTGCCCGCCTCGACCTGCGCTTTGATCGGCGTTGCGGGGTTATCGGCGTCGGAAATATGCACCGCGATGCCGGTTTCGGCGGTGAAGGGTTTGGCATAGGCCTGCAAATGGCTGTTGCCATAGGCCCCGCCCCAGGACAGCAGATTCACATCGGCCAGTGCCGGGCCAGAGACCAGCCCGATGGCCGTGGTCAGTGCAAGAATACGTTTCATCATTTACTCCCATAGTGATGAAGTTTGGCGCGTCAGACCGGGTCCAAGGCGCGCGCGTCCTGCGGATGCCAGCCGATGCGGATCATCTGGCCCGCCTGTAATTTCGTCTGCCCCAGCGTGTTGCGCATCTTCATGACGAAATTATCGCTGCCCGCGACACGCAGACGCGCGCGCAGGATGTCCCCCATGTATATGACCTCTAACACCTCGGCTTCCAGCGTGTGGGCGTTTGGCGGCATCATTTCGGGTTTGAATTCAACACGTTCAGGGCGGATGCTGACCAAGGTTTGCTGCCCGACCTGACGGATATTCACCGCCGTTGCGTCAATCAGTTCGCCATTGGCCAGCCGAACCAGCGCCTGCGAGCCGCTGAGTTCCTGAATCGTCCCCGGCAACGCATTGTTTTCGCCAATGAAACTGGCGACAAAGCTGTTTTCCGGGCGTTCATACAACTGCGCGGGCGGGGCCAGTTGCTGAATCCGGCCGTCATTGAACACCGCGATGCGGTCGGACATGGTTAGCGCCTCGCCCTGATCATGGGTGACGTAAACGACCGTAATTCCAAGTTCTTCGTGCAGGTGCTTGATTTCAAACTGCATATGTTCGCGCAGTTGTTTGTCCAAAGCGCCCAGCGGTTCATCCATCAGCACCAGTTCGGGGTCAAAAACCAACGCACGGGCCAGCGCAATCCGCTGTTGCTGCCCGCCCGACAATTGCGCGGGGCGGCGATTGGCGAATTGGCCCATCTGCACCATATCCAGCGCGCGTTTGATCCGCGTTTCGCGTTCGGATTTGCCCATCCCCCGCACTTCCAGCGGAAAGGACAGGTTTTCCCCCACGGTCATATGCGGGAACAGGGCATAATTTTGGAAAACCATTCCAATGCCGCGCTTGTGTGGCGGAACCTGATTGATCGGGCGGCCATCCAGACGGATTTCGCCATGCGTCGCCGTTTCAAACCCCGCCAGCATCATCAGGCAGGTGGTTTTGCCCGACCCCGACGGGCCAAGCATGGTCAGAAATTCGCCCTTGCCGATGTTCAGATTCAAATCTTTGACGACAAGTGTTTGCCCGTCATAGCTTTTCTGAACATGTTCAAAGGCCACAAAGGCATCATTCGGGCTGTGGTCCAGCAAATCGCGCCCCCCTGTCGTCGTATTTATCAGCGCAAGGCGCAGGTTACGCGGGGGGGCGGTCGGGTTGCAACAGCTATTCTGACATTTCCATGCGCAGAATGGGGCGGCTGCGCAAAAAACAGATATTTGCGCAGCCATTTAGGTCAGAAAAGATTACGCAGGGCGGCGCGGCCCTTTGCGATGAGGTTTCGCGGCAGCCCCTTTGCCGATGCGGGGTTTGCCCTTGGGCGCAGCCCAGCCGGATTTACCCACCGCGCCGGGTTTGCGTTTGGCGCGCGGTTTGTCGGCGGGCATATCCAGCGGCGCGTCATCGGGGATCCAGCCGCCCTTGGCCGCCTTGACGCGGGCGCGATGATCGCCGGATTCCGGTTTGTCACGGCGCGGCTTCGGCGCGGGTTTTGCGTAATCGCCACGCGGTTCGCGTTCAGCACGGGGTTCGCGCGGTTCACGGGGCGCACGTTCCGGGCGGGGGCCACGATCCGGGCGCGGGCCACGCGGCGCGCGCGGTTCCGGCGCATCAAACACCGGCGGTTCGGCCATGCGGCGCATCGACACTTCGTCGGTGATGGCGGCTTCATCCCCGAAACGGTCGGCCATATCCGCCGCGATCTGCACGAATGACACATCCTGTTTGACGCGAATCGCGCCAATCGCGTTGCGGTCAATCCCGCCCGCGTCACAGATTTTCGGCAGCAGCCAGCGCGCTTCGGCGCGGCCCGTGTGACCAACCGACAGCATATACCACACCGAATCGCCAAATTCGCGCGGCGCACGAGGGGCCGACGGCGCAGGCGGCGCGGTGACTTCGTGCAGTTCCTCGGCAGCCGGGCGACCTTCGCGCCACAATTGGATAAACGCGGTCGCCATCTGTTCAGGCCCGAATTGCGCCAGCAATTGCGCCGCCAGCACCGCGTCATCGGGGGCCGCATCGCGCAGCGCCGGATGATCCAACATGCGTTGATCGTCGCGGGCGCGCACCTCATCCGCGCCGGGGGCGCGACCCCATTCGGCCACGACCTTGGCCCGCTGCAACAGACGCTGCGCGCGTTTGTAATCCGCCGCCGGAACGATCAGCGCGGACACCCCCTTGGCCCCGGCGCGCCCCGTCCGACCCGACCGGTGCAACAGCGTTTCCGGGTTCGTCGGCAGATCGGCATGAATCACCAGTTCCAACCCCGGCAGGTCAATTCCGCGCGCGGCAACATCGGTCGCAATACAGACCCGCGCCCGCCCATCGCGCAACGCTTGCAGGGCGTGGTTGCGTTCCTGTTGGCTCAGTTCACCCGACAGGGCCACCACCTTGAACCCGCGATTCGACATGCGCGCCAGCAGGTGATTCACATTCGCCCGCGTTTTGCAGAACACAATGGCGGTGCGCGCTTCGTGCAGGCGCAGCAGGTTAAAGATCGCCGGTTCCCGGTCGCGCGCGGTGACGCTGAACGCCTGATAGGAAATGTCGCCGTGCTGGCGCGCCTCGCCCCGCGCGGCAATGCGCAGCGAATCGCGCTGAAAATCACGGGCCAGCGTTTCGATGTCGGGCGACACGGTGGCCGAAAACATCAGCGTGCGGCGGCTGTCGGGGGCGGAACCCAGAATAAACTCCAGATCCTCGCGAAAGCCCAGATCCAGCATTTCATCGGCTTCGTCCAGAACGGCGGCGCGCAGGGCGGTCAGGTCCAGACTGCCCCGTTCGATATGGTCGCGCAGACGGCCGGGGGTGCCGACCACGATCTGCGCTCCACGCGCCAGCGCGCGGCGTTCGTTGCGGTAATCCATCCCGCCAACACAGGTCGCAATCTGCGCGCCAGTCGCGGCATAGAGCCATTCCAGTTCGCGCGCGACCTGCAAGGCCAGTTCGCGCGTCGGCGCAATCGCCAGCGCAACCGGCAATTCGCCCGTCAACGCGCCATCGTCGATCAGTTGCGCGCCAATCGCCAAACCAAAGGCCACGGTTTTACCCGACCCGGTTTGCGCCGACACCAACAGGTCACGGCCCTGCGCATCATCGCCCAGAACAGCCGTTTGAACAGCGGTCAGGCTGTCATAACCTTTTTCCGCCAGCGCCGTCTGCAACGGCGCGGGAATCATCATATTCGTCATTGTCTTCGCCAGAAAGGGGGCGTTGTTACGCCCGGTCAGCGCCCAATTCACCCCTTTCGCGGTGGGCCACACCAATGCCCACAGCCCCGGCGATCAGCGGGCCAAAGACGGACCTATACGCCAGCCCTGCGCCCAAGTCCACCCCTTTCGCCGCTGGCCCACACCGCCAAAGGCTGGTAATTCTTGGCCTTATTCACCTGAAACACAAGGGACAGGACCATGACCGACATTAAACGCATCGAAACCGGCACCCGCATGAGCCAGGCCGTCATCGCCAACGGCTTTGTCTTTCTGGCCGGCCAAGTGGGCGAGGCGGGCGCATCCGTCACCGATCAGACCAAAACCTGTCTGGAACAGGTGGACGCCCTGCTGGCGCAAGCGGGCATTGACAAAACCCGCATCGTGTCGGCGCAAATCTGGATGGCCGACATGGCCGATTTTGCCGAAATGAACGCGGTTTGGGATGCCTGGGTGCCGCAAGGTCACGCCCCCGCCCGCGCCACCGGCGAATCGGCACTGGCGACCCCGGATTACAAAGTCGAAATCATCGTCACCGCAGTTCTGTAATTGCACCCATCACGGAACGCGCCGCGCGAAGGCCCGGCGCGTCTCCACCCCGGCCCAGAAGCTTCATGGTCAGAGCCATGGCGTCCATCTGCGCCTGACGCGCCACGGGGTCGTGCAAGGCGCGACGCAGCGCCGCGGCCAACGCATCGGGCTGGCAGGCGCGGCCCAGATATTCGGGAACGGCGCGGCTGTCGCTGACCAGATTGACCAGCGTGACGGTATCCACCCGCAGCAACATCCCGATCAGCCACCGGCTCAGCGGGGCCATGTCGTAACCAATCACCATCGGCACATTATTTGCGGCCAGATCCAAACTGACCGTTCCCGACGCCGCCAGCGCCACATCCGCCGCCGCAAAGGCCGCGCGTTTGTCGTCCGCGTCCTGCACAATCACCGGCGCGCTTGGCCAGTCGCGCGTCAACTCCGCCACCTGATCCGCGACATTCGGCACGGTCGGCACTACCACCTGCAACCCCGGCACCTGCGCCAAAGCCGCCCCGAACCGGGGGCCAAGGCGCGCCACCTCGGACCGGCGGGAACCGGGCAGGCACAGGGCCAGCGGCTGATCCGGGGCAATGGAATGTGCGGCCCGGAACGCCGCCGCCTGTTCGGGGCTGGCCACCGGCGCGGTCGCAATCGGATGGCCGACGAAATCGCACGACATCCCCGCGGCCCGCATCAGCGGCGGTTCAAACGGCAAAATCGCCAGCACGTGATCGACCACCCGCGCCATCTTTTCCGCGCGCCCCGCCCGCCACGCCCAGACCGAAGGCGCGACATAATGCACCACCCGCAGATCGGGCCGCAGCGCGCGGGCCGCATGGGCCACGCGCAAACAAAAATCCGGGCTGTCGATGGTGATCAACGCATCAGGCGCGGCATCGGCCACCGCGCGGGCGGTTTCGGCAATACGGCGTTTGAGGTGAAAATATTTGGGCAGCACCTCGGCAATGCCCATCAGGGTCAGCTCTTGCATGGGAAAGCGGCTGACCAGCCCCTGCCCCGCCATCGCCGGCCCGCCGATGCCGTCGAACTGAACGTCAGGGTCCAATTCGCGCAAGCCCGCCATCAGCGCCGCCCCCAACTGATCACCCGAGGGTTCACCCGCAATCAGGAAAAACGTCATCGTTGCACCTGCGCGGCGCGGTCGGAATATGAGTATTTATGCACAGAAGAAGCACAAGTCGCGCCCGGTTTGAGGGCGAAACATGGGACTTCTTCTGTGTAAAAATACTCAATCACGCCATTGCCCACAGGAACAACCCGGCGGATTCGGCGCGGCGGATGGTTTCGGGCCGGTCCAGCAGGATCACCCCGCCTGCGGCCCAAGCGATACCGGCCAGACCGGCGGCGGCGGCCTGATCCACGCTGTCGGGGCCAAGCGTCGGCAGGTCGATGCGCAGGTCTTGCCCCGGCTTTGGTGCCTTATAGAACACCCCTCGCGCCGCCCCGCGCAGATCGGCATGGCGCGCGGCAAAGTCCAGCATCGCCGCTGTCCCCGGCAGCGTTTCCAGCGCCAGACACAGGCCCCCCGCCACCACCGCGCCCTGCCCCAGATCCAGCGGGCCGGTCGCGCGCAGAATATCCGCCGCGCGGGTTGCGTCGCGGGTGTCGGCCTCGGTCGGGGTGCCGGTCAGCAGGCCCGGCCCCGGCACCAGATCGGGGGCGATGTCCTGCACTGCGCGGATATTCAGCCCGTGTTCGGTGAACAGGTCCAGCACCGTGCGCAGCGCCGCGTCATCGCCCGACTGCATCGCGGCCAGAATACGCGGCACCAGTTGCGCGGTGCGGGGGTCGAACATTTCCGGGTCCAGACGGGGGCGGCGCACCGCGCCCGCGAACACAACATCCGTAATCCCGCTGTCGATCAGGTGATCCAGAAACGGCACCAGCCGTTCCAGACGAAAGGGCGTGGCGGGAATGTCGGGTTCGAACCCTTCCAGCGCGAACACCGCCGGGTTGTCCAGCGCGGCGACGATGGCGGGGGCCAGCGCCCCCTGCCCGGCGATCACGGCGATCTGGGTCATGGCTGCGGCTTCAGAAAGCTGCGATCTGACGGGCCAAGGATAAAGTCCAGAACGTCGCGTTCCAGCGCGGTGATGTCGCCACCCGCGCGGTCGCGGGCGGTGTCGCGGAACGATCCGCCGCCCAGAGCGCCCAGCAAATCGCGCAGCGCCGCCATATCGGCACGCGATGCGCCACGGCGTTTCAGACCCACAAGGTTCAGCCCGTCCAGATGCCCGCGCGGCCCCTGCACCAGACCATAGGGGATCACATCCGCCGTCACCATCGTCACCGCGCCGATCATCGCGCCGCGCCCGATGCGCACGAATTGATGCACACCCGACAAGCCGCCGACGATCACGTCATCTTCCAGCACGCAATGCCCGGCAATGGCGACGTTGTTCACCAAGATCACCCGGTCGCCGATCTGGCAGTCATGCGCCACATGGCTGCCCGCCATGAACAGCCCGTCATCGCCCACGCGGGTCAGCCCGCCGCCGCCTTCGGTCCCCGGATTCATCGTGACATATTCGCGGATGCGGTTGCGCGCGCCGATGTCCAGCCGCGCGCGTTCGCCGCGATATTTCAGATCCTGCGGGACTTCGCCGATGCAGGCAAAGGGGAACACGACCGTTTCCGGCCCGATCACCGTTTCGCCCGTCACCACGACATGCGATTTCAGAACCGCCCCGTCGCCCAGTTCGACCTGAGGGCCGACGACGCAGAAGGGGCCGATCTCGACCCCTGCGCCGATCTGCGCGCCGGGTTCAATGACGGCCGAGGGATGGATGCGCGTCTCAGCCATCCGTTTTCAAATCCATCATGGCGGTGAATTCGGCCTGCGCGCAGACTTGGCCATCGACCTTGGCCTCGCCCAGGAATTTCCAGATTTTGCCGCCCGCGCGTTTCACGGTGACATGCAGTTCCAGCACATCGCCCGGCACCACCATGCGGCGGAATTTGCAGGCGTCGATGCCCATGAAATAGGTCAACAGCGGTTTGTCCACCACATCCAGACTGATGCCGACCACAACGGCGGAGGTCTGAGCCATCGCCTCGACGATCAGGACGCCGGGCATGATGGGCTGTTCGGGGAAATGGCCGGGGAAATGCGGTTCGTTGGCGGTGACGCATTTCACGCCGACCGCGCTTTCGAACGGGACAATATCGCGCACCTTGTCGATCAGCAAAAACGGATAGCGATGTGGAATGATCCGTTTGATCAGGGACAGGTCAGCCTCGGTATAGGGGGCGGGGGTGCGCGTTGCGTCGGCCATGGTTATTCCTTTGACGTTTTTATTGGGTTATCAAATCGGGTTGCGGGTTGGCAAGCGTGGCGGGCGGCGACCCTCGGACAGCCAAGCGGTCAGGATCAGCGCCGCAATCACGGCAAGCCATGCCCAACCCGGCAACAGGGGCGTGCGTTCCAGCCCCGTGACCGTCGCCGCATCGCGGGGGGTGACGCCGATCCAGCCGCGACCATGCGTCGCGCGCCCCGCAGACACCGCGCGCAGATCCGGCACGCCATCCGACAGGCGATGCACCGCCCCGCCCGAGGCCGTGACCAGCGGCACCAGCCCGTCCGCATCCGCAACCGTTTGTTCAAATTCGCGCGGCGCGGCGGGGCCAAGCGCCAGAACCCGCGTCACATCGCCGTCGCGCAACCGATACAGCCCCGGTTCGGGCGCGGCCCAATCCGCGACCCATCGCCCCGGACCGGCGGGCGTCAGGGCCAATTCCTGCACCGACCCATCGGGCGCGGTGATGGTCAGCGGTCCGGCATCCCCCTGCATCGTGCGGCGGGTGAACCGCACCCGCAGATCGGTGGCGTCGGCCAGAAGGGTTTCTTCTTCCAGTTCGGGTTCCTTCATCGACCAATGGGCGATGCGGCGCAGCAGGTCCAGCTGAGGGCCTCCGCCTTCGAAGCCACGGCCCCACAGCCAGACCTGATCGGATGCCAGCATCGCCACGCGCCCCGCCTCCACGCGGTTCAGGATCAACAGTGGCGCATCATCCGCGCCCGTCATCGCGACCTGAGCGCCGGGCTCGGCCACCGTTTCGACCATGCGCAGCCAGCGGCCCCAGTCGCCCGTCATTCCCGCCGTCACCGGGTGGCGCTGCCCCGCATCGGTCAGCATGGGCAGGAACGGTGCGTCGATCACGCGCCCCGTCGGACGCGCGGGCATGATCCGACCCAAAGGCGACAGATGCAGCCCGCCGACCCCCGCCATTTCCGGCCCGCCCGCGATCAGCACCGCGCCGCCCTGTTCGACGTAACGCGCGATATTGTCGTAATAATCCGGCGGCAAAATGCCCTGCACCCGGTAACGGTCCAGAATGATCAGGTCGAAATCATGGATGCGGTCCTGAAACAATTCGCGCGTGGGAAAGGCGATCAGCGCCAATTCCGTGACCGGCACCGCGTCCTGTTTTCCCGGCGGGCGCAGAATGGTGAAGTGGATCAAATCCACCGCCGCATCGGATTTCAGCAGATTGCGCCAGGTCCGTTCTCCGGCATGGGGGACGCCCGACACCAACAGCACCCGCAGCCGGTCCCGCACGCCGTTGATGTTCAGCACGGCGGCGTTGTTGCGGTCGGTCAGTTCGCCCGCCACCGGATCAACCGCCAGATGGATGACGTTCTGCCCCGCATGGCGCAGCGTGATGGGCAGCGTCAGCGGCGTGTTCAGCGGCACGGCAAAGACTTGGGCATCTTCGCCATCGACGGAAATACGCAGATTGGTGGTGGAGGCAGGCGGAGCCGCGCCTTGGTCGTCAATGCGCAGGGTCAGGGTGGTTTCCTGGTCGATCAAGCCAAATGCCGGGGCCTGTTCGATGACCAGCCGCCGGTCCCAATCCCCGGGCTGTCCGGTCAGCAGGACATGCAGCGGCGCAGGCAGATCATCAGGCAACAGCGCCGCGTCATGCAGCCGCCCATCCGTCACCGCAATCACCCCCGCCAGACGATTTCCCGGTTCCGCCGCCACGGCCTGCGCCAGCGCCGCGCCCAGAGCCGTGCCGTCCGGGTCATCGCCCACCGTCACCCGGCGCAGTTCGGTGTCGGGCAGCGCGGCGATGCGCGCGGTCAGGTCGATGATGGCGCGGTCGGTCTGCGCGGCGCGTCCGGGCAGGGACTGGCTGGCCGACCGGTCGTCGATCAGCACGACAATATCGGTCAGCCCCGCGCGCGTCGCGGTTTCCAGCGCCGGTCCTGTCAGCGCCGCCGCCACAGCCAGCCCCGCCAATCCGCGCCACGCCCAACCGCGCAGGCCCCGCCACGCGGCCCCGCCCGCCACGATCAACGCCAGCACCGCCAGACCCGCGATAACCGGCCACGGCAACAAAGGGGCGAATTGCAGGGTCATTGTCCCCCCTCGGTCGCCAGACGTTCCAACAGGGCCGGGACATGCACCTGATCGGATTTGTAATTTCCGGTCAGCACATACATGATCAGGTTGATCCCGAAACGATAGGCCAGTTCGCGCTGATGGTCGCCGTCCCAGCCACGCCCGACGGGATGCGTAAACCGGCCGTGATCCGTCACGCCCCACGCCTCGGCCCACGCATTGCCGCCAATAATAACCGGAGTCACCCCGTCATTCAGATGCCGGAACCCGGCGGCGGTTTGATCGGATGCGGCGGGGGCCTCGGCCCAGATGGGGTTGCCCTGCCAGCGTCCGGGGAAATCATCCAGCAGGTAAAAGGTCCGCGTCAGAACATGGTCATCCGGCACCGGGGCCAGCGGCGGAATATCCAACGGCGCGGCCAGCATCTGCAACGCGCCCGACCGGTCCGGCCCGCCCACGCCCGCCAGATCACCGTCGCGCGTGTCAAACAGGATCATCCCCCCCGACCGCAAAAACGCGTTCAGCCGCAGATAAGCCTGCGGATCGGGCAGCGGCTGCGTATCCGTTACCGGCCAATAGAGGAACGTCAGCACCGACAGATCATCGCGATTCAGGTCCACCCCGACCGGACGCCCCGGTTCAACCGAGGTGCGCGCATGAAGCGCCTGCGACAGCCCCCTCAGCCCTGAATGTGACGCCGCGTCAACATCGGCGTCGCCGGTAATGACATAGGCCAGCGCGACTTCATCCGCGGCCCGGATCAGGTCAGGCGACAGGTCTTGCGCCATCGCGCGGGGGGCGGCGGGCAGCGCCAGCAGCAGCGCGACCACCAGCCCGCGCACCAGAACCGACCCCACCGCGTCCAGCGCCAGCAACAGCGCCGCCGCCACCAGCAACACCCCGCGCAGATCGCGCCCCGGATCATCGGCCTGTATCACCGCGCCCGGCCATTCCGCAGGGCGAAACGCCGCCCCCGCATGCAGCGCAACCCGCCGTTCCCCCGCCGCATAGATCCCGGCGGGACGATCCACCCCCGGCCCGCGCGCCAGATCATCGGCGGCGACCGGCGACAGCCCCACCGGATCAACCGCGCGGCCAAATCCGTTCAGCACCGTTTCCGGCGTCCAAAATGGCTGATCCTGCATCCCGGTTTCCGCGACCGGCGACAGCCGCGCCGTCGCAATCAGCCGCGCCAGCATATCGACGAACAACCCCGACAGAGGCAGGTTCGACCATTCCGCATTGGCCGTCACATGGAACAGCACAACCTGCCCCTGCCCCAGCCGGTCGCGCGTCACCAGCGGGGTGTTATCCGACAGCGCCGCAATCGTGAAATCTCCCAAGACGGGCGAAGGCTGCGCCATCAACTGCGCCCTGACCGCCACATCATCCGGCGCTGTCAGCCCCGCGAAAACGCCATCCGCCGCAAACGGAGCCAACCCGCGCGGCGCCCCCCAGGACAGCGCGCCGCCAATGTCGCGCCCCCCCTGACGCAGCGGCACCGGCAGCAGCGGTTCGCCCGTCAGATCATCATAACCCGCCATGCGCGGCCCCGCGAACCGGATCAGCAAGCCGCCCTGCCCGACCCATTCGACCAGCCGGTCAGGGTCCGACAGCCCGACCTGATCCGCCAGAATGATGACATCGGGCGCGGTGTTCAGCAGGTCGGACAGCCCGCCTTCGACGACATCGGCAATGGGGGTCAGGGCTTGGCGCAGGTAATGGGTCTGGGACAGCAGTTCCTGCCCCTCGGCCCCCGGATCGCCGACCAGCGCGACCTTGCGCCGCCGAACGCGATCATCGGCCAGAACGACCGCGCCCGCGTGATCCTGACCAATGATCTGGAACCGGGCGATCCGGTTCCGCAATTCCGGCGGCAGCGAAATTTGGATCAGGTCGTCGCCATCCAGCCGCGCCAGTTCGCGGCTGGTCCCCTGCGGGTCAGGGCCAATCGCCGCGATCTGCGCCGCGCCGTTGACGCGCAACGCGGGCGTGTCGCCGGGTTCCAGCATCAGCGTTTGCAGCGCGCGAAGGGGCGGCGCGACGGTCACAGCCCCCCGCGCGGTCAGCGCCGATAACCACGCCGCGCGGCCCGGATAATCGGTGCCATCCGCCAGCCACAGCGTTGTGATTGGCCCATCGGGCAGCTCCACCGCGTCAGGCAGGGCCGAGCCCCACGCCACCGGCTGCGCGCCGCGCAAGGCGGGCAACAGCGCGTCGCCCGTCTGAAACGTCACCGCTCCGCCGCGCCCATCGGCCAGCATCAGCGCCGCCGGACGCCCCGCCGCCGCCGCATCCGACAGCGCGCGTTCGGCGCGGGCCTGACGCGCGGGCCAGTCATTCCCGGCGGCATAGCCCGCATCCATCACCACCAACAACGGCCCGGTCGCAGGGGCCTGCGCCACCGGACGCCAGACCGGCCCGGCAAAGGCGATAATCAGCGCCGCCACCGCCGCCAGACGCAGCAGCAACAACCACCACGGCGTGCGCCTTGCCTGCGGGTGGCGGTCCACCAGCCCCGCCAGCAACGCGACACCCGGAAAGACCACACGGCGCGGCGCGGGCGGCATCGCGCGCAGCATCACCCACAGCACCGGCAGCGCGATCAGCGCCGACAGAACCCACGGCGCGGCAAATCCCAGCGGACCCAGCAGCAGCATCAGCCCCCCATCGCCCGCCACAACCACGCCAGCGCATCGCCCGCCGCGTGATCCGTGCGGTGACTGTGAAACGCCCATGCCGCGCGGCCCGCGTGATCCGCCAGCCACGCCTGACGCTGCGCCAACCGCTCCAGATAGGCCGCGCGCAGCCCCGCCGCGTCGCGGCTGTCATGGCGGGCGGCACCCGACGCGGAATGAAACTCAACCGCGCCCACGAATGGAAAATCCGCCTCGGCGGCGTCGAGGATTTGCAGCAGAACCCCGGTCGCGCCCATGCCCGCCGCCTGCGCCAGAAAGGACGGCAGCCAATCCGGTTCGGCCAGAAAATCCCCAATCAGAACAACGCGCTGATGCGGACGCAGGGCGTGGCGCGGGGGGGCGTCATCGTCGCCCGACGCGACCGGCGCAGCCAACAGCGATTGCGCCAGGCTATCGGCCTGCGCCCGCCCCGACCGCGCTGCCTGATCCAACAACCCGACCCGTTCGCCCCCGCGCAGCAGCAGCAACCCCAGAGCCAGCGCGATGACCTGCGCGCGGTCTCGTTTTGTCACCGCGCCGGGGCTGGCAAAGCCCATCCCCTGACCGGCGGACACCCAGATCATCGCGCTTTGGGCCGTTTGCGCCTGACGGTCGCGCACATATTCGGCATCCGACCGGGCCGAACGCCGCCAGTCGATGTTGCGCGCGCTGTCACCCGCATGGGCGGGGCGGTATTGCCAGAAATCGTCACCTACGCCCGCGCGGCGCAGGCCATGCGCGCCGGGGGCCACCATCGCGGCCAATCGTGTGGCCGACAGCATCAGCCCCGGCAGGGCAGCGCTGACCGCCTCGGCGCGGGCGCGCAGATCGGCGGGCGCGGGGGTCATGCGGCGCGCAGCCCGTCGCGCGTGTCCAGCAGCCGCGCGATCAGCCCGTCCACCGTATCGCCCCGCGCCCGGCCCGCGAATGACAACGCCATGCGGTGACGCAGAACCGGCGCGGCCATGGCGGCCACGTCATCCAGCGAGGGCGCAAACCGCCCATGCAGCACGGCACGCGCGCGACAGACCAGCATCAGCGCCTGCGCCGCGCGCGGCCCCGGCCCCCAGATCAGCGCATCCCCGATCACCGCCGCCGATTCATCGGTGCCGGGACGGGCGGCGCGGACCAGATCCAGAATCGTTTCAACCACCGAATCACCGACGGGCATCTGGCGGATCAGCCTCTGCGCCGCGATCAAGCCGTCCGCGTCAAAGGCCCGGTGCGCCACGCCATCATCCACCCCCGTCGTCGCCAGCAAAATATCGCGTTCCGTCGCGCGGTCGGGATAATCCACGTCGATCTGCAACAGGAAACGGTCCAGTTGCGCTTCGGGCAAGGGATAGGTTCCCTCTTGTTCAATGGGGTTTTGCGTGGCCAGAACGTGAAACGGGCGGCCCAGATCGCGGTGCTGGCCGCTGACCGTCACCTGCCGTTCCTGCATCGCCTGCAACAGCGCCGATTGCGTGCGCGGGCTGGCGCGGTTGATTTCATCGGCCATCAGCAATTGCGTAAACACCGGCCCCTGAATGAACCGGAACGCGCGGCTGCCATCGGGGGCGGTGTCCAAGACCTCGGACCCCAGAATATCGGCGGGCATCAGGTCGGGGGTGAACTGAACGCGGGCGCTGTCCAGCCCCAGAACCGTGGCCAGCGTATCCACCAGCATGGTTTTGCCCAAACCCGGCTGCCCGACCAGCAACGCATGACCGCCCGCCAGAATCGCGGCCAGCACCTGTTCGACAACGGCGTGCTGCCCGACAAAGCGATGCTCGATGCTGGCCCGCGCTTGCCCCAGCACCTGCCCCAAGGATTGCACCTGATGCACCAGATGTTCGTCTGCGGTCATGACAACGCCCCTTGCTTATCTTAGGGTGGACCATAGGCACTAACACCGGGGGCGACCAGATCGAATGGCTGAAAAGACTGACAACAGCGTGAACGCCGACGGCATCGCCGCCTCGGCCACCCGCGCGGCCAAGGGCGCAGGCCCCGCGCCGGTGCATCTGTGGAACCCGCCCTTTTGCGGCGATCTGGATATGGAGATTCGCGCCGACGGGACGTGGTTTTACAACGGCACCCCCATCGGGCGCCCCGCCATGGTGCGGCTGTTTTCCAACATCCTGAAGCGCGAAGGCGACGCCTATTTTCTGGTGACTCCGGTCGAAAAGGTGGGGATTCGCGTGGTGGATGCGCCGTTCGTGGCGGTTGACGCCGATCTGGGCGCTGACATTACCCTGACCACGCATGTGGGCGACCGGGTGGTGGTGGGGCCGGATCACCCCATCACGATGCGCGGGACGGCTGACGAACCGCGCCCCTATGTCCATGTGCGCGGCGGTCTGGACGCGCTGATTGACCGCAAGACATTTTACCGTCTGGCCGACGCCGCGCAGCCCGGACCCGATGGCCGCGTGGGCGTTACATCAGGCGGCGTTTTTTATTCACTGGAGCCGTAACCATGCCGCGATTTTCTGCCAATCTGACTTTGCTTTTTACCGAACTCGGCGTGCTGAAACGGTTTCAGGCGGCGGCGGATGCGGGCTTTACGGGGGCCGAGTTTCTGTTCCCCTATGACGTAAAGGTGGCCGATCTGGCCAAGGCATGTGGCGATGCGGGGCTGGATTGGGTGTTGATGAACTGCCCGCCGCCAAACTGGGCCGGAGGACCGCGCGGCTTTGCGGCTGTGCCAGACCATCAGGACCGCTTTCGCCGCGATTTCGAACGATCCATGCGCGTGGCCGAGGCGCTGAACAGCACCCATCTGCACATCATGTCGGGCAAAGCCAGTGGGCCGCAAGCCTATGATACCATGGTTGAAAACCTGATCTGGGCCGCTGACCGCGCGCCCCATATCAGCCTGACGATTGAACCGATCAACCAAGACCATATGCCCGGCTATTTCCTGTCGGATTTCGGGCTGGCCATGGATATTCTGGACGCGGTGAACGCGCCTAATCTGGCGATGCAGTTTGACGCCTATCACGCGCAGGTCATCACCGGCGACATGATGGCGTGCTGGGATCAGGTGCGCAGGCGGGTGCGCCACATCCAGATCGCGGGCTGGCCGGGGCGGCACGAACCCAACCGGGGCCGTCTGGATTACCCGGCCTTTTTCGACCGTCTGGACGCCGACGGCTACAAAGGGTGGGTCAGCGCCGAATACAATCCGCATTTCCGCACCGATGGGGGCTTGGACTGGCTGCCCAAGGGTTAATGAAAATTTATCGCTCTGATACGGGAACCCGGCGGCGTTTTCATCGTTCACCCCACAGAAGGATCGCACATCACGCTGTCGCGAGCCATAAACCAAGGGGAAGTTACCATGAATTCCATTATTTACATCGTCGGCCTGATTGTCGTCGTTCTGTTCATCCTGTCGTTTCTGGGCCTGCGCTAAGCGCGTCCGACGGCATAACGCGGCGATCTGGCAGGATCGTGGCGGCGCGACATACGCCCTTTGCAGCCGCTGCAAGGGGCGTTTTGCGCTTTTGCCGCTGGCGTTTTGGACCGCCATCCGCTAACGGGGCGGCGAACCGCACGGAAAGGCCCCATGGATATTCGCAACATCGCCATCATCGCCCACGTTGACCACGGTAAAACCACGCTGGTTGACCAACTGCTGCGCCAGTCAGGGTCGTTCCGTGAAAATCAGGCCGTGGCCGAACGTGTCATGGACAGCAACGACATTGAACGCGAACGCGGCATCACCATTCTGGCCAAAGCGACCAGCGTCGAATGGAAAGGCACCCGCATCAACATCGTGGACACCCCCGGTCACGCCGATTTCGGCGGCGAGGTGGAACGCATCCTGTCGATGGTGGACGGGGTGTGTCTGTTGGTGGACGCCGCCGAAGGCCCGATGCCGCAAACGAAATTCGTGACCTCCAAGGCATTGGCCCTTGGGCTGCGTCCCATCGTTGTGCTGAACAAAGTGGACAAACCCGCCGCCGAACCCGATCAGGCTCTGGACGAAGTGTTTGACCTGTTCGCAAACTTGGGCGCGAATGACGAACAGCTGGATTTCCCGCATGTCTATGCGTCGGGGATTGGCGGCTGGGCCGACGCAACGCTGGACGGTCCGCGTCAGGATATGTCGGCGCTGTTCGACCTGATCTTGCAGCATGTGCAGCCGCCGAAACAGATCGAACGCGAAGCCGAGCCGTTCCAGATGCTGGCCGTGACGCTGGGGTCGGACAACTTTCTGGGCCGTCTGCTGACCGGCCGGGTCGAGGCGGGCCGCGCCAAGGCGGGCGACACCGTCAAGGCGCTGTCGCGTGATGGCGAACGGATCGAACAGTTCCGCATCAGCAAAATTCTGGCCTTTCGCGGCCTGACGCAGCAACCCATCGACGAGGCCGTGGCCGGGGACATCGTGACGCTGGCCGGGATGGCCAAGGCGACCGTGGCCGATACGCTGTGCGCCCCCGATGTGGACACCGCCCTGCCCGCGCAGCCGATTGATCCGCCCACCATCAGCGTGACCTTTGGCATCAATGACAGCCCCTTGGCCGGTCGTGACGGCAATAAGGTGCAGTCGCGCGTCATCCGCGAACGCCTGATGAAAGAGGCCGAATCAAACGTCGCCATCCGGGTCGAGGATACCCCCGGCGGCGAAGCCTTTATCGTGTCGGGCCGTGGCGAATTGCAGATGGGCGTGTTGATCGAAAACATGCGCCGCGAAGGATTCGAACTGTCCATCAGCCGCCCGCGCGTCATCTTTGGCGAAGAAAACGGCGAACGGATGGAGCCGATCGAAGAAGTCATCATCGACGTTGACGATGACTATACCGGCGCTGTGATCGAAAAACTGACCGGCGACCGCAAAGGCGACATGGTGGATATGCGCCCCGCAGGTCACGGCAAAACCCGCATCGTGGCGCATGTGCCGTCGCGCGGCTTGATCGGCTATCACGGCGAATTCATGACCGACACGCGCGGCAACGGCGTGCTGAACCGCATTTTCCACGGCTGGGCGCCCTATAAAGGCGCGATTCAGGGCCGCCGTCAGGGCGTTCTGATTTCGATGGAGGACGGCGTTTCCGTCGCCTATGCCCTGTGGAACCTGGAAGATCGCGGCAAAATGTTCATCGGCGCGCAGGAACAGGTGTATCAAGGCATGATCATCGGCGAACACTCGCGCGACAACGACCTTGAGGTGAACCCGCTGAAAGGCAAAAAACTGACCAACGTCCGCGCATCCGGCACGGACGAAGCGGTTCGCCTGACGCCCCCCGTCCGCATGTCGCTGGAAGAGGCGATCGCCTATATCAACGAC
Organism: Paracoccus sp. (in: a-proteobacteria); assembly: GCF_030538495.1. Lineage (GTDB taxonomy): Bacteria > Pseudomonadota > Alphaproteobacteria > Rhodobacterales > Rhodobacteraceae > Paracoccus. The sequence continues at coordinate 231,346 of NZ_JAUNTW010000004.1, read as the reverse complement.
GACGAACTGGTCGAAGTGACGCCGAAAAACATCCGCCTGCGCAAACGCTATCTTGACCCGCATGAACGGAAGCGTCAGGCTCGGGCCGACGGATAAGGCACCGTCAGACGACACACGCAGCATTCTATCAGTATCGGCTGTCATAACATGGAACAGGATGGCGACGCATATGCGGGGCCAGCATCATCAGGTTCGCGCCATGGCCAACTGACCAAGGCTTTGGTCCGTTTGTTGGAACGGTCTCGCACAACCCAACGCCTGCCAGGCATGGCTGACATCGCCACCGAGGCGGGCGTGGGGCTGGACGATGCAAACGCGATGTTCCCCGACGAACACGCCGTTCTGATGGGCGTGATCGAGGTCGCGTATCTGCGCCTGTTTGACCTGTCCACCCGCACGGCGGGCGCGGTCGCCAATGCCGATCCGGTCGAACAGATGCGCGCCATGGGCGAAGCCTATCTGGACTGGGCCTTTGAAAACCCGGCGCTGTTTTTGGTGGCGTCGGACCGGACGCATCTGGACTTTGTCAACGACCCCACGTTGCGGCGCTATATTCAGGCGATGCGGCAGCTGACCGAAAGCATGTTGCAGCGCGCGCTTGATGCCGGGCGCTTCCCCGGCAACGAAGACATCAACATCCTGCTCTTGGGCGCGCGGACTTATGTGTATGGCATGGCGCGGCTGAATGCGGATGGCCATTTCCCCGAATGGATGCCCGACATTCCCGACCGGCTGGAGCTGTGCAAACGCACGCTGCGCGATTATCTGCGTCGCGTGGTTTAGGGGCGCGGGCGGCACGAATTATCGCTTTCGGTTGCGGTCGCGTTGCGCTATCCCCCGCGCTAACTGACGCCTGAACAGGGGACACGCAACCGTGACCGACTACGTTATCCGCGACATCACGCTGGCTGATTATGGCCGCAAAGAACTGGACATTGCCGAAACCGAAATGCCGGGCCTGATGGCGCTGCGCGCGGAATATGGCGATGCCAAACCGCTGGCGGGCGCACGCATCGCCGGTTCGCTGCATATGACCATCCAGACCGCCGTTCTGATCGAAACGCTGGTCGCCTTGGGTGCCGATGTCCGCTGGGCGTCGTGCAACATCTATTCGACCCAAGATCACGCGGCGGCCGCAATCGCCGCAACCGGCGTGCCGGTGTTCGCAATCAAGGGTGAAACGCTGGCCGAATACTGGGCCTATACCGACCAGATTTTCCAATTCGCCGATGGCACCGCGAACCTGATTCTGGACGATGGCGGCGATGCGACGCTGTATATCCTGCTGGGCGCGCGGGTGGAATCGGGCGAAACCGGCCTGATCGACACCCCCACCAGCGAAGAAGAAGAGGCTCTGTTCGCCCAGATCAAAAAACGTCTGGCGCAATCGCCGGGTTGGTTCACCCAGCAACGCGACGCGATCCAAGGCGTGTCCGAGGAAACCACGACCGGGGTTCATCGCCTCTATGATCTGCATAAGAAAGGCTTGCTGCCCTTCCCGGCGATCAACGTGAATGACAGCGTGACGAAATCGAAATTCGACAACAAATATGGCTGCAAAGAATCGCTGGTTGACGGCATCCGCCGCGCCACCGATGTGATGATGGCGGGCAAGGTCGCCGTGGTCTGCGGTTATGGCGATGTGGGCAAAGGCAGCGCCGCATCGCTGGCCGGTGCCGGCGCCCGCGTCAAAGTGACCGAAGTTGACCCGATTTGCGCCCTGCAAGCCGCCATGGACGGGTTCGAGGTCGTGACGCTGGAAGACGTCGCCGCCACGGCGGACATCTTTATCACCACCACCGGCAACAAAGACGTCATCCGTCTGGAACATATGCGCGAGATGAAAGATATGGCCATCGTCGGCAATATCGGCCATTTCGACAACGAAATTCAGGTCGCCGCTCTGCGCAACCACAAATGGACGAATATCAAAGATCAGGTGGATATGATCGAAATGCCGTCCGGCGCGCGGATCATTCTGCTGTCGCAGGGGCGTTTGCTGAATCTGGGCAACGCGACCGGGCATCCGTCCTTTGTCATGTCGGCGTCGTTCACCAATCAGGTTCTGGCGCAGATCGAATTGTGGACCAAGGGCGATGAATACCAGCCCGGCGTTTACATCCTGCCCAAAGCCTTGGATGAAAAGGTCGCGCGCCTGCATCTGGACCGCATCGGGGTCAAACTGTCGAAACTGTCGCAGGAACAGGCCGATTATATCGGCGTGACGCCCGAAGGCCCGTTCAAATCCGATCACTATCGCTATTGATCGGGCGTTGCGATGACCCGCCCGGCCGATCCTGATTTCTCGGCGCTGACGCGTGACGATCTGGCGCATCTGATCCTGCAACGGTCTCAGGTGCTGGCGGATGTGCCGCAGGCGGGGCAGGTCATCCGGGCGTGGTCAAACGGCGACGCCGCGCCGCTGATGGCGCAGGTGGACCGGCTGGGCGCGGATGTGGCCGCGCGGGCCTTTGACGGGATCGCGGCGGAATATGAAGGCTTGCGCGATGTGCTGGCCGAACTGGCCCCCGCCCGGATCGCCGATATCGGCTGTGGCTATGCGTTCTTTGACCTGCTGGCATGGCGGAATTTGGGCTGTGATCTGGTGCTGATTGACACGGAAACCAACGATCACCGCTATTTCGGCTATGCCAAGCAGGGCGCGGCCTATAGCAACCTGACCACGGCGGCGCGGTTTCTCAAGGGCAACGGCGTGCCAGACGCGGCGCTGACGGTGGTGAACCCCGACCGGCACAGCCTGCGCGACACCGGCCCGGTGGACCTGATCGTCAGCTTTCTGGCCTGCGGGTTTCACTGGCCCGCCGCCAGCTATCTGGATTATTTTCGCACCAATCTGCGCCCCGGAGGCGCCATTCTTCTGGACCTGCGCGACCGCAGCGCAGCGCAGCAACTGGAAGAACTTGCGCCTCTGGGTCGTATTCACACACTGCCGTCGCCCCCCAAGGCCCGGCGCATTTTTATCAAGACATCAACTGAAACGACAGCAAAACGGAAACCTTCATGACGGAATACAGCCTGTTCACCTCGGAATCCGTGACCGAGGGCCATCCCGACAAAATCGCCGACCAGATCAGCGACGCCATTCTGGACGCCATCCTGGCCGAAGACGCCCGCGCCCGCGTCGCCTGCGAAACCATGGTCAAAACCGGGGTCGCGATCATTTCGGGCGAGATTACGACCTCCGCCTGGGTGGATCTGGAATCCATCGTGCGCGGCGTGATCAACGACATCGGCTATACCAGCAGCGATGTGGGGTTTGACGGATCGACCTGTTCGGTCATCAACATCATCGGCAAGCAATCGCCTGAAATTAACCAAGGCGTGGACCGCGAGAGCCTTGAGGAACAAGGCGCCGGCGATCAGGGCCTGATGTTCGGCTATGCCAGCGACGAAACCGATGTGCTGATGCCCGCGCCAATCACCTATGCCCACCGTCTGGTGGAACGCCAGTCGCAGGTCCGCCGCGACGGCACGCTGTCATGGCTGCGCCCGGATGCGAAATCGCAGGTCACGCTGCGCTATGACGAACAGGGCCGCCCGCAGGCGATTGACGCCGTGGTTCTGTCCACGCAGCACAGCCCCGACATCGCGCTGAACGACCTGCGCGACGCAGTGATCGAAGAGATCATCAAACCCGTGCTGCCCGCCGAATGGCTGTCGGATCAGACGAAATACTTTATCAACCCGACCGGCAAATTCGTGATCGGCGGCCCGGTGGGCGATTGCGGCCTGACCGGGCGCAAAATCATCGTGGACAGTTACGGCGGCATGGCCCGCCACGGCGGCGGCGCGTTTTCGGGCAAAGACCCGTCCAAGGTGGACCGCAGCGCCGCCTATGCCGGTCGTTGGGTGGCGAAAAACATCGTCGCCGCCGGTCTGGCGAAACGCTGTGAAATTCAGGTCAGCTATGCGATCGGAGTGGCGGAACCGACCTCGATTTCGCTGAACTGTTTTGGGACGGAAACGGTGCCGGTGGACAAAATCATCGCCGCCGTGCGTCAGGTGTTCGACCTGCGCCCCTTTGCGATCATCCGCGAACTGGATTTGCTGCACCCGATCTATCGCCCGACCGCCAGCTATGGCCATTTCGGCCGCGCCCCCTATGCGCTCAATGGCGCGACGGCGTTCAGTTGGGAACAAACCAACAAGGCCGAGGATCTGCGCGCCGCGCTGACCTAACCCCATGGGCCGCCTGTCACGGGCGGCCCTTTCCCGTACCGTCGCCGCGGGGACTGCCGCCCCCGCACCCCCGCGGATATTTATGCACAGAAGATAACAAGCGTCGCGCCTCGTATTATCTTCTGTGCATAAATATCCATCTTTTGGGGCAACGTGGCGGCTCTGCGCCATCGTTGCGGGTGCAGAGTCCCGGCTCAGCCATACAAAACCTTGGCCCGGTCTTCGAACGCGCGGACGATGCGGGACATAGCTTCGTTGAACACCACGCCGATCAGCTTTTGCAAAATCGCGTTGCGGAATTCGAAATCGACAAAGAAGGCCACATCGCAGCCGCCATCCGGGTTGTCGCGGAACGTCCAGCCGCTGTGCAGATGTTTGAAGGGACCATCCAGATAGTCGGTATCAATCCGCAGCGCGCCGTCGTCATGGTCGGGGCGCAGAACCACGCGGCTGCCAAAGCGTTCGCGAAACACCTTGAAGCTGATGACCAGATCGGCGGCGATTTCGGTTCCTCCATCCGGCAAGTCACGCCGCGACCGGATGCGGGCGGCGCTGTTCCATGGTAAAAACTGGGGATAGCTTTCAATATCGGCGACCAGATCATACATCTGGCGCGCAGTATAGGGGAGATGGCGGCTGTCCTGATGGTGGGGCAAGGCTGGCTCTTATCGTTGGATACTGTGCCTTAACAGGCAGGGGGTAGGATGAACAATATGATATGGCTGTTGCGGGCGGTTCGGTGGGCACGCAGACCGCCCAGCGAACGCATGGTGCTAATGGTGTTCGGCATTATCGCCGTGGGTCTGGCGATTGCGGGGCTGCAATGGCTGGGCTGGTGGCCGGAATGGGCCACGCTGGACCATGGCCGCCGTCCGCCTTTGCCGCGTTAAGTCGTTAATCGGCGCGTTGTTTCTGCGGGCGCGGCGCGCCAATTGCCAGCGTGATGCCAAAGGCCGTCACGATCCCCGCCAGCAGCGTTATGGTCAGCATCGGTTCCCCCTTATCCGCGCGCCTGAGCGAATGTATCGCATCGCGCCATGTTTCCAGATTCAAAGCCGCGCATCAGCCATGTGCGGCGCTGTTCCGCCGTGCCATGGGTGAAGCTGTCCGGCACCGGCACGCGCCCCGCCCCCGATTGCAGGGCGTCATCGCCCACGGCCTCGGCCGCGCGCATCGCGTCCTCAAGATCGCCGGGTTCGAGGATACCAAACTGCTGCTGCGCGTGGCGCGCCCAGATCCCGGCATAGCAATCGGCCTGTAGCTCGGTCAGAACCGACAGCGCGTTTGATTGGCGTTCGCTGACCTGACCGCGCATCCGGTGAACCTGACCCAGCGTGCCGGTCAGGTTCTGGACGTGGTGGCCGACCTCGTGCGCGACGACATAGGCGGCGGCGAAATCGCCCCCCGCGCCCATGCGCCGATCCATCATGTCAAAGAAATCGGTATCCAGATAAATCCGCTGATCGCCGGGGCAGTAAAACGGCCCCATGGCCGAGCTGGCCCCGCCACAGGCCGACTGCACCGCGCCGCTGAACAGAACCAGCGTCGGTTCGCGATAGGCGATCCCCGCCTGATCGCGCAGGACGGGCGCCCAGACCTCTTCGGTGTCAGCCAGAACGACGGACACCAGCTGACCCCAGCGTTCCTGATCAGCGGTCAAGGGGCGGTTCGTTTGCTGCGTCTGCGCGCCTTGGTCGTTCAACAGCGGCGTGACATCCACGCCAAAGAAATACCCGACCGCCAGCACAACCAGCGTGCCAACCACCCCAATGCCGCTGACCGCGCCGCCGCCCATTCTGCGGCGATCTTCGATATTGCTGCTGCCGCGGCGGTTTTGCCATCTCATGTCGGGAAATCCTTATATCTGACGCGGAACGCGGATTGCGGGCTTTGGTTCCATGACAACATGGTTACAGCGCGTTTTGCGCCGCGCAATGGCCTTGACGTGGCGTTTCGAACGCCGCAAGGAACGCGCATAACAACCAAGGACACGCATATGCTGCGCAGGCTGTATAACTGGACCATGGGGCTGGCGGGGCATCGCCACGCAATGTCGGCCCTGTTCGGCGTCAGTTTTGTTGAAAGTTCGTTTTTCCCGATTCCGCCCGATGTGCTGATGATCCCGATGGTGTTGGCGCAGCGGGCCAAGGCGTGGATCATCGCATCGGTTGCCACGCTGGGGTCGGTGCTGGGCGCGCTGTTTGGGTATTGGATTGGCGCGGTTCTGATGGACTCTGTCGGCCAATGGGTGCTGCGCGTTTACGGGAAAGAAGACGCCTATGCCGATCTGGCCGTGCGTTTCGCCGAATATGGCGGCTGGGCGGTGCTGTTTGCGGCACTGACGCCGTTCCCGTTCAAGGTGATCACGATCTTTTCCGGCGCGGTCGGGCTGTCGCTGCCGGTGTTTATCATCACCTCCATCATCGGGCGCGCGGGGCGGTTCTTTGTCGTGTGCGGGTTGCTGTATTTCTTTGGCGAACGCATCCGCGACTTTATTGAAAAACGTCTGGGGCTGGTGTTCACGGTGTTTATGGTGTGCCTGCTGGGCGGCTTTGTCGCGCTGAGGTATCTGTGAACGCGCGCCAATTCACGGCACTGGCGGGCGCGGGGTCGGCGTTTTTGCTGATCGGCGCCTTGGGCTTTCAGGCGGCGGGATATGCGCCTTGCCCGATGTGTATTCTGCAACGCTGGCCGCATCTGGCCGCCGTGGTGATTGCGGCGGCGATCTGGGCGACCGGATGGCTGCGCGCGGGCGCGGTGCTGGGCGTGGTTGCGGCTTTGGTCGCCACCGGGCTGGCGGTGCAGCATGTCGGGGTGGAACAAGGCTGGTGGGCTGGCCCGACCACCTGTTCCAGCGGCATCGGTGATCTGGCGCGCATGTCGGCGCAGGATCTGATGGCGCGGCTGCAAACCGCCCCCGTCATCCGCTGCGACGAAGTGGCGTGGAGCCTGTTCGGAATATCTATGGCCGGATGGAACGCGCTGTTTTCCGCCGGTCTGGTGGGCGTCTGGTCGCTGGCTTTGTGGAGGTCGCGATGATCGGGGCCGCGCTGTTGCTGGCCGCTGTGCCGCATCTGACGGATGACGGGCGGATCATCCTGCCCGATGACGTGCTGATCCCCGATCTGGGCGATGCGCCGCTGGCCCTGCATGACGATTCGGACGATTGGTGGCGCGACCATCACGTGATCGCGGTGACGCAGACCGAAACGGCGGGCTATTCCGGCGGCGGCGCGATGATCACAACGCTGCATCTGCTGCACCCGACCGGCGCGCTTGCGCTGTCGCTGCCCATCAGCGCGTCAAAAACGATCCGCGCCTGTTATTCCGAAGCCGACTATATCGCGCGCAACGATCAATGCGCCGATCTGTATGATTTCGACGCGACCCTGACCCCCGGCGCGGATGGGGCGCTGATTTACCAAACCCACGCCACACAATTTCCGCCCAATGCGTCGCTGGATACCGACAACGCCCGGCTACCGGTCGCCCCCGACGCTGACGCCGAAACGGTGGCGCGCTGCACCTTTACGCGCGTGTTTTACCCCCATACGGCAACGAACAGCTGGCGCCCCATCCGCCCCCTGCCCGACTGCGCCGATTTCACCGCCATCTAAGGGGCGCGACCGCTGCTTCTTCTGTGTCTAAATACTCAATTAGGCACGAGTTTTTCAGGAGGCGTTGTTTGTCTTTCAGATCAGAGGGTTAAGCGAGTGGTTACGTCTAGTGGGTCCATACGGTGTCAATATCGTGTCAGTCTTGTTTCCTCACGCTCCCTTCAGCAATTCTCTAGCCTTAGCAGCTACATCTTGACCTTCCAAGTGCGCGTATTTGGCGGACATGGAGGCCGTTGTGTGGCCTAGCAGTTTTGCCAACTCGTGTAGGCTCATACCACGCCTTACCAGCTTTGATCCAAAAGTGTCGCGCAGGCTGTGGACCGTTGCTGTCCCCCTTTGGGCGATTAGCCGTTCATCCGTGTTACAAACCGCTTCTAGCGCCTCCCTGACAGCTTCTAGGCCCGTCCGGGCATGAGGGAAGGGCGTTGGTAAGTTCCGCCGTCTGTTAAGCATGTCCACCACCCTATCGGTCAGCGGGACCACACTAAGGGATGCCGTTTTGACCCGGTAAACCTCGAAAAGCCGCGCCGTCAGGTTCAAATCCGACCAACGCGCGTTGGCTAACTCACTACGCCGTGTCCCTGTGTCCAGAAGAAAGATCAGAATGTCCAAACCCTCGGCGTAGCGTTGGGCCTGACCTCGACGATCCCAGAGCCATTGATACACGGCTGCTTCTTCATCCTCTGTCAGGTATCTGGTTTTGACAAAGCGCGGTAAAGTCTTGAACTCAAGGTCGCGATAGACCCGGAAGGTCTTCATATGGGCGTGATGAACGACGCTTAGAAAGCGGGTCTCCAGATTCACCGAGTTTGGCTTAAGGCCCTCACTAAGCCGTGCCCTGCGGTGTTGTTCTAAATGGCTGTCCCGCAACTCGTGCAGTTTGATTCCCTTGGGGAGGTGCCACGCGCCGGGGACAGATGTAAGACCCAGCCACTTTCGCGCCATTGCTTCGTAGGTTCCGCGTGTCCCTCCTGTGACCGTCTGGGCGGTTCGGTCGAAAGCGTCTGACACGGCTATCTCCGGCTTATCCCCAAGCTGCGCGGCGTTTTGAGCCTGTGAATAGGCGTCCAGCATTACGCGGTTAGCCTCGGTTTTGTTCTGGCGTTTGGTCGATTCCCGGTGACGCTTCCCGTCAACCGAAAAGTCATACCACCAGAACGGCGATCCTGTCTTTCTATACAGCTTCATGCGTTACTCCATTCTTGTCTAGTGGGTCCATATACGCCTTGCTTTAGACCAGTTCAAGGCAGGTCGTTTAGTTAGGACTCAAAGCCCCCTTTCTGTAGGGCAATAAGGGCCAACTTTATTTCGGCCCGAGACTTACCGCCAAACAACGCATCTTTGACCTCTGGATAGTGTTCGCGCATACAGCGTAAAACCCAATCGTGACGGTCGATGCAAAGCGTGTTGGCAATAGGCACCCAAAGGGACGGCGGGATGGCGATGTAGCCTAGCTCCATTTGGGACACCATCGTGTAGTATTCCAGACCGATAGCGTCGGCTAACGCCTTTTGAGTGAACCCTGCGGCGGTGCGCTTGTTGCGCAATTCGTTCCCTAGCCCGTCGGCGTTTCTTTGTCGTCTCTCCTGCGATAGCATCCATCTCTCCAGCTTTCGGGGTCAAGCCTTTGAAGCTCAACGCAAATTTCATTCATCAGGTCCGCGTCAAGCGAACCTTTCGCCAGAATCCTATAGAGAGTCCTAACAACGGTGTCCATGTTTAGCCTGTCCTGTAGTGCTGTGGTGACATAGTATGTCAGGAACAAAAGGGGAACCCCACAAGCGTGCCTGTAGGGTTCATGCGTGGTTATCCGATTGACTCGGCGGGATTCTTAGTTTGGCCTAGAGGTCGGTTCAGGTTCAGACCGTCAGCGACTTTACGACCCGCGTTGTAGGCGTTGGGGTCAGCGTGTCGTTGCCCCCTACGTTGTTTGTGCAGGGTGATGCCGCGCTCCTTGAACCACTCCGCCACGAGGTCGGATTTACGCAATGTAATAGCCGTGCCCGTGTCCGTCTTGGCTATGTGCCGTTGTTGGGCAAGCTCTTTCAGGCGTTCGTTCAGGCGCGAGGAGAAGCCCCAATAGTAACTCTGACGTTCCTTTGCGGCCCCTCCTGTGGCCTTACGAACCACATCCCAACTACGCTTAGCTGCGGCTGTGATGGTGGATGACAGGAATAGCGCCATTTCGACATCGTGGGGCAGACCCACGAAATGAATGTCAAGTCCCTGTTTGTATGGCTTTGTTTCGGTCAGCGCCGCTATACCCGCCCAACATGACGCCAGAGCCTCGTGATAACGGTGTGTCTGTCTGCCTGCGGCTGTCGTTTTGTATTCGGACAGATCAGCCTCGGTCAGGTCGAATTGGGTCAACAGCCTAGCGGCCATGGCGGCGGCAGTTGATGCCTCAGACTCGGACGCGGCGCTGTCATTGGCCTTGGCTCGCAAAGCGCGGATTCTGGCGGCGATCTTGTCGATGTTGGTTGATTGGGTCATGCTTTTAGTCCTGCTTTAGATTAGTCAAAGGGAAGCCCCGCGCTGTGGCGGGGCTTTGGTTACTTGTTGCGGTAAATTTCGGTCAGCCAGTCAGCGATACCGAGGATTGCCAGAATGGCGGCAGTGGTGGCGATGAAAGCGCAAAATGTGGCGAAGGTCACTTGCCGCCCTTCGCTCTCTCGTGGCACCACTCGATTGCGAACTCCAGCAAATCCCAACGAAAGACAGCGTAGTCGCTGTTGCGCCGGTCCCACATTTCGGCGGGGGTTGCTAGGTTATATGTTTCGTCGGCGGCGCAGGTATAGACGCTATCCACCCCGCCCTGAGTGGGGTGGTGTTGCGGCCTCACGGCTGGGCTGGGGACAGGGTAATAAAAACACCCTGAAAAATGGCCCCACGCTGTCATAGCCTCACTCCAAGCCTCGTCCACCCCACCCCAGTCAGGCGGGTTATCCATTGTGCGCCGGGCGGCGATCAGCGCGGAGCAAATGCCCCACTCGTCCCACGCGGCGGGGTCGGACATACGTGTGGCAACAGCCTCGAGGAGTCGTGCCAAGGCCGCATATTTGTTTTCGTCGGTCATCTTGTCTATCCTTTTGTTTTCATGTGGTTTTCCAGCCCCGCGATTGCGTGGGGCTGGTTGTTTGTCAGGCGTCGGCTTGGCTAATAATCGCCGCCACAATGTCCGCGCGTTTGGTGTTAGTCGCGATTGCGGTTGCGATCAGGTCAGCAATGAATTTTGCGGCGGCGACTTTGGTCGCCTTGTGGCCCGCCTCGTCGACCAGACGGGCGATAGCGGCGTCGAAATCGGCGGCGGTTTTGGCCTCGGATTCTGCCCGTTCGGCCCGCTCGCGGGCCGTCAGATCGTCCACAGACACACCGGCCTCCTCGGCGACGCGCGCCTTTTCGGCTGCCTTTTGGGCAGCAGTGTATTCGCGGCGGATAACAGTGGGGTTTTGCGATTTGTAATCCTCCAGACGATTGACGCCTAGGACGGTCAGCAGGTCGCGGGCGTCGTGGGCGGGCACGTTGAGAGCCTCCCACAACCACTTGCAGTTGCTGCGCAGGGCGGGGTCCAGCGACTGCGAGGCTGGGATTTTGTCCGCCAGATACGCCCCGTAAATTTTGGTGGAGCGAAACAGCGGCGCAACAGACGACGCAAACCGCCCCAAATCCAGATAGGCAGTCAGCAGGTCAGCGTCCCGGCGGGTGATAGCCTCGGACGCCGCAACAGCGGACGCGGTTTCGGCGGCGATCAGCGCGGGGTCGGCGCCGGGTTTGACCTCGTAACCGTCAACCAGCACAGGCTCCGGGGCTGACGTTTCGGCGGGGGCGGCGTCGGCGGCGGCGGCAGCGTCTTTCTTGGGGGCTTTCTT
>NZ_JAUNTW010000004.1:217246-219650 GCF_030538495.1 Paracoccus sp. (in: a-proteobacteria) | reverse complement strand
GGGCTTGGGCTTGGGTTGGGCGTCCGTCATCGCCTCCAGATCGGCAATAGCGGCGTCAACTGCGTTGGCTAGCGTGGTGTCAAATGCGGTCATTTTGTCATTCCTATGTGTGTGTGTGTGTCGTTTGGATTGGATTGGTCCAAGGGTAAGCCCCGCCGTGTTTAGCGGGGCCATACCGTTATGCGGCGGCGTCCTGACGTGCAGGTGCAGGGCGGGTCATATAGACGACGTCAGGGGTGCCCAGCACCTCCGACGCACCCGGCGGGGCGTAGCGGTCGTCCCAACGGTCGCGGCCCGTTTCGACAAACCCGTGACGGGCGTAATACGCGGCCAGAGGCTCGTAACAGTCCAGCGTCAGCGTGTCGAAACCGCCGCGCCAGTCGTGATCCTCCAGAATGTCCGGCAGGGCGGGGCGTAGTGTGGGGGACACGTTAAACACCCCGCAGAGGTTGCCGTCAGGTGTCACGGCATAGCCTGTCAGCCCGTCAGCGGTCAGGTAGCAACGCGCGGTAGGGGGCGGCGGGCAGACAAACAGGGCGCGGCAGGGGTGACCGCTGTCGCTGGCCAGATAGCGACGGGCACTGTTTAATGCCTGTGTAAATTCGGCGTAAGCGGCGGCGTAGAATAGATACGGGCGGGGTTTTGTCATTTGGTTGATCCTCAGGTGTGTTCGTAGTGCGTCTATTTTGGGTGTGGCCCCGCGTGACTAGCAGAGCCTGATTCGCCGGGATTACTGACGGTCCAATTCGAGTTCCCGGCGAGTGACTACCTGACCGAATTGATTGACAACGTATTTGATATTCTGGGCCATTTTCGTGCGTCTTTCCTAAAGCCGGTATTATGTAACAAACTCAATCGGCGGAATCCGACGGTTCACTATGCGTCTATTTTGGGTTTAATATCTGACGCCTGCTTATTAGATAATGCAGCCGCCCCGCGCGTTGTGGCCGGCGGCGGGCGGTTTGGTGCCTGCGCTGTCGGACGCCCCCTGTCACAATCCACGTCACACAACACGCTCGAGGATCAACCTAAATAGTTGATAAATAATGATAATTATTGGTATCGGCGAATAATACAGCATTAATTACTACGCCGCAGGCGGGCGGCTGGGCGATCTGACCCGCCGTGTCGTAATGATCCGTTAGGGGTCCCAAAGGGGGGTAGGGGTTTCAGCATTGTGGACTCAAAAGAGCCGGGGCTTTATTATTATTATTTTTATTATTATTGGTTCCGGGCTTGTTAATAAGTTCGGAGGAATAACTGTGCGCGGAGTGGTGTCAGGTTTGAATAACCACCCAATCTGCGGACCCCTTAGGCCGCTCCTTAGGTTCATCCTTGGGACCTTAAGCTACTCCTAAGGATTACCTAAGGTTATACCTTAATACGGTGGTAACTCTCTTAGAACTCCTCAGTAACTTCCTTAAGACACACCCTAAGTCCTACCTAAGATAACTCCTAAGGTAACTCTCTAAGTATCTATGGGATTAACCGGGGGGAGGGTTCTTATCCTATTCAGGCCGTTTGTGGAAACATCACCACATGCTTGGACTTGAATGTGAGTCCAAGTGTAAACACAAACGGCCTGAATAGAAGGATGAACCGAGGGCTCAAAAGTGTGGCAACAAACGGCCTGAATAGAAGGATAAGCTGCTGGCTCAAAAAGTGTTTCCACAAACGGCCTGAATAGAAGGATGAACCGAAAATTTTCCTTGGACTCATCCAAAGCACACCCAAGGACACCTCATGGCCCTCGAAAACCCCACCCACATTCACCAACTCGTCCCCACCAACCCCACGCCCACCGACCCTGCGTCCCAAGGTGATGACCACATCCGTGCTATCAAGCGGACCATCAAGAACACGTTCCCGAACATCACCGGGAGGATCGACGCGACCCAAGCGCAGTTGAACTACACGACGGGCCTGACGGGGAACATTCAGACGCAACTCGACAAGATCACTGGGACGAACCTGACCGTAGGACCGGGACTCAAGGGCGGTGGGACCTTGAGCCAAAACCGCAGCATCAGCCTCGACTTCGGCCCGCTTCCCGTCATGTCGGAGGATGCTTCACACCCCCGGCTGATCGCCATTGAGGGGGCGGACAGCAACACCCTGTCAAGAGCCTCGCCGTTCACCCTTAGGCGTGACTTTGACTTGGCTAAGGGGACGTCGAAAATCACAACCGGCCCCGGCCTGTCTGGAGGCGGCGACCTGACCGGGGACCGGCAGATCGACCTCGATTTTGGGTCGCTTCCTGCAAACAGAGACCCTACCCTTCCCCGCCTGATCGCCATGGATGGCGTAGACAGTGGGTCAACATACCGGATAACCCCAGCGGCGCTGCGGACCACCTTCGACTTAGCGCCGGGGTCAGTAACCATCAACGCAGGCTCTGGCTTGT
>NZ_JAUNTW010000004.1:0-217146 GCF_030538495.1 Paracoccus sp. (in: a-proteobacteria) | reverse complement strand
CAGGTGGCGGTGATCTGTCGACCAACCGAACCCTGTCCGTGGACGGAACTGTGGTTCGAAATTCCCGCACCATCAACGCAGGCTCTGGCTTGTCAGGTGGCGGTGATCTGTCGACCAACCGAACCCTGTCCGTGGACGGAACTGTGGTCCGAAATTCCCGCACCATCAACACCGGACTGGGCCTGTCCGGGGGCGGGAACATGGCTGCCGACCGCACCATCAGCCTAGACTTGGGCAGTCTGCCCTACAGCGCCGAACCCCCAGCTACATCTGCGCGCATAGTCGCCCTGTCTGGTGCCGATAACGCCACCGCTGTCCGCATCCCGCCTAGCGCCCTACGCGCCCTAGCCAGTGTGCCCCCGACAACCACCACCATCACCGCAGGCAGCGGCCTGTCAGGCGGGGGCGACCTGTCGTCCAACCGCACGATCAGCCTTGGGACACCGACAGCGATCACCGCAACCAGCACCAACAGCGTGTCTGAGACCGGTCACACGCATAGCCTGTCGTCGTTCGCCGTCCGAACGCTACTGTCAGAGGCAGATCAGGGTCTGGTGGGGACATATGTCCTCGCGGCTACAAACCTAGCCGACTACTCTGTTTCCGCGTTTGGGGACGTGGTGGCCGGGTCTCATCTCCGCCCCGCGTGTGTCGCAGGTGTTTCTTATTCAGATGCGAAGCCACTTTCCGGATCGTGGAGATGCATGGGGAATTCCAGAAACGCAGCCGGGTGGTCTAATTTCGGGGGAGGTGGACGCACCTCTGAAACAACACTTTGGCTAAGGATTGCTTAAGGATGACTTCAGAGTTCAAAACCGCACACTACTCGTCAAAAACGCACACGCACATTGACCTTGAGCTAGATCACCCGGAGTTCGGCTGGATACCCCTCACGATCACCGAAGACGAATATCCCGATCTATGGCGTGAGGTTGTAGCCCAGCCTGTCGGTCCCTACATTCCCGCGCCTGTGCCTGTCCCCGACGCAATCAGCTTCCGGCAACTTGTCGGGATGCTTCGCATCCTTCATTGGATCAGTCCAAAGGAATCTGAAGACTGGTTCTTCGAGGGTATACTGCCCGACCCCGTGTTTGCGATGCTCAGTCAGATCGAAGACCCCGATCAGCATTTTCTGGCAACCACTGCCGCCGTCCGCCCATCGTCCGTCGACCGAACCAACCCGCTGGTCCTACAGTTAGCCCAGCTTCAGGGAAAGACGGACGCAGATATGGACGCATTTTTCACCGAGGCGGCTAAGCTCTAAAGGAACCAAAATGGTTAACATCCCCGTCCGTGAGTTAGGACTAAAAGGCGTCGTCACCGACCGCGCCGCCCCCGACTTACCCTTGGGGGTGTTTGCTGAAGCGCGTAATGTATCTTTTAACGGGTCCGGTGTTTCGCGCTCGCCTGTGTTCAAACCGCCGGTCTTGTCAGTCAGTCATACAGCCTATCCCGTGCTTGCCACTGACGACTCAGAAAGTCGATCCAACAAGTCAGTGACTGTTTTGTATCAAGACGGCGCGATGAAGCGGATCAAAGCCGGGGCGGTGCATGACGTGTCCCCAGCGACCAAACACCCGGTCGTCGGCGTTCCCATAGCCACGCGCGTCGGAAACGTATCCTATGTAAACACGCAGTCTGGTCCACCGCTTTCGCTTGCAGGCGCTGAGTCACGCTACTCGGTCATTCCCGGATGGCAGACGAACGAATCGACAGCAGCCCTGAGACACTACAGGGATTTTCTTGTCGCCCTTAACGTAACAAAGACCGCCACAGCTTATCCAAGCATGGTCAAGTGGTCTGACGCCATTCAGTCCGGCGTCCGGCCTCGCTGGGATACAGCCGAAACGAACTCACTCGCTGGCGAAACCGTCCTGAATTGTGACGGACAGCTAGTCGATGGCCTGACGCTGGGCGACCACTTCATCATCTATGGGACCAACGAGGTGTGGCGTATGGGATATGTTGGTGGGAGCTTCGTGTTCACCTTTGAGCGTCTGTTCAGTGACTTGCCGATCATGTCCCAGAACTGTGTGGCCGAAGTCCAACACTACCACTACGTCTTCGGGGAGTCGGATATTATCAAGACGGACGGTGTGTCTTATGAGTCCGTAGCCGCAGGACGCATCCGCCATCGTGTATTTTCGCGGGTTGACTACAATCAACGCCACCTCTGCCGGGTCTTCAGCAACCCCAGCCAGTCAGAGGTTATCTTCGCCTACCCGACCGCCACAGACGCAGCTTTTGACCACGACGGGCGTGGGTGTAACGAAGCTGCGGTTTACAACTACGAGTCCGACACGTGGTCCTTCATTGACCTTCCCAACGTCACCAGTGGCGCTTCCGTGAGTCACCCTGAAGGCGTGTCCGACAAGGCCGTGACGTGGGACGGGCTGGCTAATTGGAACCAGCTATCACAGCGTTGGAACTTTGCGTCAAACGTCGCGTCGTCTTTGATGCTAACCGCCGCAGGGGACAGCGCAAAGACGGGCCGTGGAGTTTTCTTCTATGACCCAGAAAATGGGGGCGCGGTTTCCAACGATGCGGACCAAGCCTTGATCTGGCCTGCGTCCTGTAGCCTCCTGATGGCAGATTTTGACGAACTAGGCGTTGCACTTCATGACACCAAACTCTTGCGGTCACTAGTCTTGCAGATCGCTAACCCAGACGCCTTGGGGGCTGTTGGTGTGCAGACGACAGCGCAGGCCCTTCCCGCGCTGCCCGCAGAGTGGGGGCCTGTCTCGTCCTTTGATCCGGTTGCAACATCGCGTTTGAACTTCAGGACCAACGGGCGTTACGTCTCGATCCGGTTCACGTTCCCAGAAGGCTCGTCGTGCAGGCTCTCTGGGTTCGACGTTGACCTTGTGGTGCTGGCGCGTCGATGACGTTCAAACCCACAACGGAACTCACCCCGAACCGACCCGCACCGCCCCCTCGACTTGGGCAGGACGGCAGACGCCTCGAAGACGAGTTATCAAGACTCCGGCGACAGGTGGATCAGCTAACAGCCGCCCTGACCGAGGTGGTGGAGTATCTGAAGAAATGACCGATCACGTCCTGTCGTTCGACTTTGGGCCTGACTACACGGTTGATCTTGAGTTCCTCTGGTTCGGCGTCGTGCTGCATACAACAACCAAGGTCCCGTTCACAAAGCGGGTCCTTGAGTCATATCGAAGGGACTTGCGGCTGATCGCGTCGTCACTGTCCGTCCCTGTCTTCGCTTTCCAGACCGAAAGCCACGACCCTAAAAAAAGAAAGTTCATCCAAAGGCTAGGCTTCAGGCTCGACCACATGCGGACAACCGCAGAAGGGGAGTGGGCAGAAATGTTCCGGTATCTGCCTTTGGACTAATCCAAAGGAGATCCTATGGGTGGCCTATTCAAGCCCACTAAAAAGACAACGACCAGTGAGTCAAAACCGTGGGAACCACAGCAGGACTACCTGAAGCAAGGCTTTAGCCACGCGCAGCAGGGCTATGAGCAGGCATTGAAAGGTCTGAACAGCATCGGCAACCCCACTGCGGGCCTGAACCAAGGCCAGCTAGCAGCCATACAGCAAGGGTGGTCTGGGGGTCTTGACGCTTCACGGTCAGGGGGCCTGATGAGCCAGACGGGGGCTAACCTGTTTGGACAGGCTGACGCAGCGCAGACCTCTCTAGGCCGGGCAAACTCTGCCATCAGCGGCGTCACCCAATCGGCCAGTAACGCGGCGCAAGCACAGCGCGGCCATGCAAGGTCCCTCTCGGGCGGTGCGGGTCAGATGCAAACCATCGCCAAACAGATGGGCAATAGCGGCCACCAAGCGACTAGCCGGTTAGCTAATCAAGCCGCTGCCGGGTTCGGGTCTGCGCAGGGGGCTATCAAGCAGATGCAGGGCATCACTACCCAAGGGCAGACGCAGGCTCAAAAGGCCACGGACGGTCTGGCCGCAGCGCAGGAGGCGGGTCTGAATAACGCGCTGTCCGGGGCGGGTCAGCTTTCAGGACTTACGGCGTCAGGGTCCACTCAGGCCGGTGCCACAGCATCAGACCTCCAGCGTCAGATCGGCACGGGTTACGGACAGGCGCAGGCTAATGGGAACACCATCTTAGGGGGGGCGTCCCATCTGTTTGGTGATGGGTCTGCTCAGGGTATCCTCAGCGACGCCCAGCTTCTGTCAAACAATCCATACCTGAACGACCAGATCAACTCCGCCGTCCGCACCGTCAACGAGGGGTTCCGTGGAACTCAGGCCGAAATCAATGCGGCGGCTTCGGGCGCAGGCGGCATGAACTCGACCCGCGCGGCACTCATGGAGTCCAAGGCCCACGAAAACGCTTTGCGACAGGCCGGGGACATTTCGTCCACCATGCGGTCCAACGCTTATCAGCAGGGCCTTGGGACGGCCTTAGGGAACAAACAGGCGAATAACGCGGTGCTTGGGACTGCGCTCAACGCCGCCGGTTTCCTGCAAGACAGCAACGCGCGGGCGTTCGATCAGACACTAGCCCGTGGTGGCTTTGAGCAGGCTGCGAATAACCAAGCGTTCAACCAGACGGCAGCAAATGTCGGGATGCTTAACGAAAGCTACGCGCGTAACTTCGACCAGACGCAAACGAAGGCAGGCTTTGAGCAGGCTGCGAATAACCAAGCGTTCAACCAGACGGCGAATAGCACAGCGTTCGGTCAAGACGCCCACGCTCGTTTGTTTGACCAAACGGTGTCAGGAAATGCTCTCCTACAGCAGTCCTTGGGAAACCAGCTTAACGGTCTGAACAGCGCGTCAGCCGCCCGACAAGCTGCGGCATCTGCCGACGCCGCCGCCGGTAACTTCGCGGTTCAAGGTCAGCAGTCTGCCCTTCAGGGCTTCCAGAACAACGCCACGCTTCAGGCGCAACTCGCACAGTTGGGCCAGAGCATGGCGCAGGGTGGGCAGGCTATGTCCCAGACAGGCTCCCAAGCGGCATTGGACTTCGCCTCTGTCCTCCAAGCGCAGCAGCAGAATGAGATCAACAATCGACTCGCCTTAAGCCAGCAGCAGCAGGCAATTGCGCAGCAATACATGGCAACAATCGGCGGCAATTACGGCGGCACGTCAACACAAACTGTCCCCGGTCAGTCACCCTTCCAAACGATTGTCGGAGCCATCCCGACCATCGCGGGAGCTATGAAAGGATTCGGGTAAATGCCCTTCAAATCAGTAGCAGATCGTTACGCCAACCAATACGGCGTCGATCCCACCCTGTTCCGCTCCTTGGTCAACCAAGAGTCACGCTGGGACCCCAACGCCAAGAGTCCCGTGGGGGCCTTGGGTCTAGGCCAAGTCATGCCGGACACGGCCCGACAGCCGGGGTTTGGCGTGTCCCCTCTGACCAACCCCCTAGACCCTGAGGACAACCTCCGCTTCAGTGCGCAATATATGTCCGCCTTGCAGAACCGGTATCCGGGGGACATAAACCGCGCGCTGGCTGCCTATAATTGGGGAGTGGGCAACGCAGACAAGTGGGACGGGGACCTAGGGTCACTTCCCACAGAAACCCGTGATTACGTCCAGAAGATCGCTGGAGGCGGGAACCCGGCGGGCGCGAACTCCTTTGGACCCGTCCAAGGCACGTCCTTTACGCCCTCGACGTCCTATGACAGCGGGGCGTTTTCAGGGATGATTGACCAACAGTTCCCTGCCCCGCCGCAGGACGAACCTTCCGCCATGGGCCGCTGGCTGAACGATAAGGCCCCGTGGCTTACCAACGACCGGGCTGAATCGTTACTGGCGCTGGGGACGGGCATCCTGTCGGGTGACGATTGGGCGTCTGGTTTGGCAGCGGCGGGTCAGAACATGGCCGGGGTCCTGTCTCAGCGTAAGCAGAACGAACGGCAGGACATCAAGGACCGCCAAGCTGCCCACATGGAAGCGGCAAGGGCTGAGCGGGACCATGCGTTCCGTATGGAACAGACCCAATTCACGAATGGTCTCAGCAGCGCTGCCCTTGGTCAACGGCGCACCCCGGCTGGTCCGGTCCAAATGCCTGACGGCTCTATCCGTGGCGATCTTTTCTACACGGCTGATGGTCGGATCGTTGACTCTGGCGGGCAAGAACTACCCCCTGAGATTGCCTCACAGATTGTCCAAGTGACTCGCTCTAATGCCGGTGGCGACAAGGCAATGCCGGGTCCCGCCAACATGGTGAAGATGCGAGAGGACCTTGAGACCGGGCGCAACAACATTCAGTCAATTCACTCTATCCTTGAGTATCTTGATGGCGACCCAACTATGGGTGCGGGCCGCTTGTGGCAAGACTTACAGTCAATGCAGAAGACGATCAGGGGTGTTGATCTAAACGACCCTGAGGTTCAGCGTAAGGTGGCCCAAGGTGACATTGAAAGCCTTATTGGCGGCTTCCGCCTTCAAGTTGTTGGTCCCGGTGTTATGACCGAACAAGACGCCCTGCGGGTTCTCGCTGCTATTGGTGGCGACCTAAATGGGTATCTCCAACACCCTGACGTTCTTAGGGAACGTCTTGGCATCCTGCTGGAACGATCCGTTAACTCTTACCGGTCCCTTCACGGTCAGTATTCTGGTCAGCGTCAGGCGTGGCCGCAGCTTCAATGGTTTGACCATGAGGCTCCCTTTGACGCAGACGGTAATATCATTCCCCGAGGTAAACGGGGTCCCGGACATGACGCCCCGGCGACCTTCACGAACCAAGGGTCAGCATCCTCCGGGACGCAGGCTAGTCCGGTGGGAAGCGGTTTGTCTAATGAGGAGTGGAAGGCGCTGCCTCAAGCAACACGCGACCGCGTATCGCGCGCCTTA
Organism: Paracoccus sp. (in: a-proteobacteria); assembly: GCF_030538495.1. Lineage (GTDB taxonomy): Bacteria > Pseudomonadota > Alphaproteobacteria > Rhodobacterales > Rhodobacteraceae > Paracoccus. The sequence goes on along the minus strand of NZ_JAUNTW010000004.1, from coordinate 210,354 downwards.
TCAGACCAGCAGCCGTCTGCCCCTGCATTGGACTCGTCTAACAGTGTCCCGCACAGCACACCCCTGCATGTCCCTCCAGATGGCACTGCATACACCCGTCAGCAGTGGCAATCGCTTAGCTTAGACACAAGGCGGCAAATCTGGTCAGACCACTTGACTGCAAACGCTCCGCCTCCCGCACTGAGTCAACCCGCTGGTGCGTTGTCAGACCCTCCAGAAGAAGCTCCTAAACGAAAAGGCTGGTTTAGCTGGGGCAGTAACTAAGGAAAAAGAATGGCCACTCTTGAAGAAATCCTCGCTGAGGCTAAGGCAGAAGCGAGTCAAATCCTGAAGAAAAAAGCCGGTCCCATTGACGAGTCCATCAGCGGCCCCTTCAACGGCTGGGGTGCTGCGTTCAAGCAAGGCATCGACCAACCCGCCGAACGCATGGCCGACACCGCCGCCGCCTACGGCCTGCCGGGCGAACAAACCCTGCGCGGTCTGGTCGAGGCCACGCCCGGTTATGACTCGGCATCAGGACGCTTCATGAACGGCGACGGTCCCCTCGGCTTCGGCTGGGAATACCTGCCTAAAGCAGGGGCTGAACAGCTAGGCAACCTCGCTGGCGCTGCGCTGATGCGATCAGGTGGCGCTGCCGTTGGCACGGCTGTGGGCGGCCCCATCGGCGGGATCGTCGGGGGCGTCGCGGCCCCTGTGATCTTTGAGGGCGCACAGGTCGCCGGTCCTACCGCTATGGCCCGCGCTCAAAATGACGGACGCGAAGACCTGACCACAGGCGACCGGCTGGCAGGTCTGGGGACAGCCGCCGCCTCTGGCGCGCTGAATACCATCCCTCTGGGACGCAAAGGCGCTCTCCGGCGGGCCGGTAGTGAAGGCGGCACCGAGGCAGGCCAAAGCGTCGTCCAGCAGACAGGCGAGACGCTGGGAACCGAATCCGGCTTCCATCTGGACATGAAGGAGGCCGTCGGTGAGGGCATCATGGGTGTCGGCACTATGGCGTCGATGGACGCTGTGGCGGTCCCTGCTAAACGTGGTGTTAACGTCGTCACTGGACAGCCGGGAACCTTGTTCTCCCGTGTTGACAACGACGGATACGACCACCACGATCAAGCCCTGCGTGATCGCATCCGCGACAACCAAAACACGGACGACCAGATCGCCAAAGTCAACACCACGGACAGTCAGGACAGCGCGCAGGGTCTGGCTAAGGGGGTTCTCAAGGACCTCCGGGAAGAAGCCAAAATCCTTGCGATGCGCCTGCGTAAGGACGCCAAAGACCCCGCCCTTGAGGCACAACTTGCGTCTCTTGAGGCCGACCTTACCGACGGCCCTGCCGATAGGTTCGCCCATTCGGTTGATGCTTTAACCTCTGTGGTGAACACCGCATTAGGCCAGTCGGGTAACATGAAGTCCGCTGTATCCGACCGCGCCATCCAGCGTATCGGTGAGTCCTTCCCCGGAAACCCTGACGCTTACCGCCTGATGGACGTCTTGACGCAAACTCAGCGTTTGACCCAATTCACCGACGCCAAAGGCGATCTGGGCGGTCTGAACCAATGGACTCGTCTCCTTGACCCCTTCGACGGACGGTCGGGGATTGGGCGTATGGGCATCCCGCTTCACGGTCTGGCTGGACCTGCGGGCGTCGGCACATTCGCGGGTGGGGTGGCGGTCAACCGCACCGCCCGCTTTCTGGACAACCTGACCAACCGCCGCAGCCGACTGAAGCGGTATGTGGAATCGGTCGAACACGCCACCACAAAGGGTCTGATCCCTCCGCGTGATACCTCAGAAATGGACGCGCTGATCGAAAAGGCCCGCGCCGCACAGGCTATGCGTGATGGTCCCTTGGACCCATCCAACGGACAGCCTGATGGCACCCCGCCGCGCGATCCCCAAGGTCCACAGCATAGTCTTGCTTGGCAGGCCACTGAAAGCATGTTCCGCAATGACCGAACGGACCTCCACAACGATTACGAGAAAGGCCACCGCAAGTGGGAACTAGCCACGGGTAAAGGCCCTCGGACAATCTATAACGAACTCACCAAGATGGAGTCTGAGGGGCTGATCCCACATGGGACGGCTGTTCGGTTCCGCGCGGATATTAAATCGTTCACCAAGAACGACAACGAGGAGGCTGTTCACCTACAGGCTATGATCCGTGACAGGATCAACCCCGGCCATTCCTACAACAAGGCACTGGCTGCGGATTTAGCCAAAAGCCCTGAGGCCATCCTGAAGAAACTGGATGCATCTAAGACAGGGATTAACAACAACCGAGGGACCCAGAAAGCCCGCGAAGGCGCACGACAGGCCCAAAACACAGTAGCGGCGATTGAGGCCCGGAAAGACCACCTAGACCACCACGCCTACGACGCGCTGATGGCCTTGAAGAACGCCATCGACCGCCCAGACATGACGGACGCAGACCGACACGAGCTTGTGACAAACACCCTTGGTCGTCTATTCCCGAACCCGGCGGATTACAGCCATTGGGCCAAGGAGTTCTCCGGTCTGGTTCGGGTCGGCAACGATTACCGCATCCAACGCGAAGACGCCGACCCTAAGGCTGATCCAAAGGAGCGTAAACTCAGCGCCCGCAAGAAGGCTGTAAAGGCCCAGAACGAAACCGGCAAGATGACGGTCAAAGAGTTCATGGAGCGTCACCACGCCAACCTGAACGCCGCGCCCGCAAGCTGGGACGCGAACGGTCAGGGGTCGTTTGATCTGCAAGGAGGAAGCAACAAGCCCTATGAGTATGTTCGCCCGGTCGATGAAATCCTGAAGGACCTCGAGGCCCGTGCGAAGGAACGTGAAGCCGACCCCGATCAGCTTGAGTTCGGCTTTGACGCAGACCCGGCGACCAAGGCCGTGGCGCAGGATGAGCCTAAGGTTGGCCCACAGCCTAAGAAAGGAAACCGCAACAGTCTTAAGAACATGGTTGACGACCGTATCGACGCTTTCGCAGATGCAAAGGCGTTGGCCGAAACCTATGGCGACCTCCTGAGTGACCGCATGTCCCAACTGGACAAGTCCCCTTCGGGCCGGGTTGAGGCGCTGTTCTATGAACTGGCTACGGAGCGTCTTTCGGTCAACATGCTGGCGGACGCCTTCATCAAGAAACACGTGCCTGAAGGAAACGTCCAGTCTCGCGCAGACGCCCTCCAGACCGTCATGGGGGTTCTAACGTCGTGGGCCAATCAAGGCGTTATTAAGCTGATCCAACCGGCCCGTGGCGGCGACGTGATGAAGTCCGATGGGAAGGTTATCACAGACGCCAAGAAGAAGGCCCTGAGAACCCTTAAGGTCCAAATCCTCGATCCCGACCTTAACCGCGCTGTTCAAGCCGCACAGGCAATCCGCATGGTTGGGCGTATGGCGTCCCCGGATGGTCCAGAAGCCCCCTTCACTGTCGATAACCCGCAGGTTGGGCGTCACAAAGCCTTTAAGAAACCCACGGAGGTCAACGACACGCATCAGCCGATCTTGAACGCGATCAACGGCCTGCAAGAGCGGCCCATCGCCTATTCCTCGGCTATGCTTCGTCAGATCGAGGCGGCGCTGAACGGGGGGCGTCCGGGGGTTCTTAAGGATTGGTTGCGGCCTGTGGTCGATGAGGGGAAGAAGAAAGGGGACAAGTCCACTACCAAGCCTAAACCGAAACACGACGAATCCCCTCTGCGGGCGTTGTCTCAAATCCTGTATCTTCATGGAAAGGATGGCGAACGCAGCCACCTGACGACACATCAGGCATGGAGCGTTGACGACCGTGGGCGTCTTTATGCAGGCCACGGGTCGGCCAGTTCCCAAGGGGGCGATCTGATGAAGGGTCTAGTCAAGACAGATCAGCGTTACCCGACGGGTGGGCCTTCAGGTCTTAACTACATGCTCCACTCCTTTGGCAACCTCTTAGGCGTCGATAAGAAATCCCCGTATGACCGCCGCGCAGCGATCTTCGAGGGGGACACTATTTCACGTCTGATCCATTGGGCAGCCAACCCAACCGGTCGGGATATACTGACCGACCGGGGCGGTAAGACCACCCGTCTGGGTGAAATCGTAGGGAACGCTGAAGGGCCGTTCCAAGCCCTTGGCGTAGCGAACGAGGTGGCCTCAATGGCGGCATGGGCGAAAGCCCGTCACCGTGAAAAGGCCAAGACTATGGGGCCATCAGCTTTGCTTCAAGACCCTGAGGTTCAGGCTGACATTGCCCAAAGCTACACGACCGATTGGGTTGTTCAGTTGGACGGGTCGAACAACGCCTTGCAGTTGTCCGGTCTTCTGACTGGATCGCTGCCTGAACTTGAGGCGACGGGTTTGAGTCCGCGTGATCCAAACGCTGATCCAGACCGAACGGCAGCGCCTGACGCCTACCTTGATTCAGGGCTGAGGGTGGCCCAACGGGTCCCGGAGCTTCTGGAACTGGACCTGCCCAACAGCCTTCTCCGCAAGGTGTTCAAGAAGGCTGTCGGGACGCGCCAATATGATACGTCGCCCCAGACCCGCACTAAATCCTTCCAAGCGGCCTTGGAGGAAATAGCCGACGGCGCTTCCTTGTGGGGCGTGGGGAAAACCGCAGGTCTTATGCAAATCCCCCGCGCCCGCGAAGCTGCCCTTCTGTCGCCCGAAGGTCTGCAACTGTCGATTGCCAAATACGACAGTGACGGCGAATACGTCTCTGACGATATTCGACGCTGGCGCGTGGTCAAAGATGACGGCAAGTGGTTCGTGGAGACGGACGACACCAAGAAGGGCGGGCGGTGGAAGCGGAAAAGCATCTGTGGTTTTGGAAACTCCGACGCTGCGGTCATTTCTGTTCAAGACTCTGAGTTCTTCGGGCGTCTCGAACGCGAAACCGTCCGTGACTTCGCCCGGTCTTACCCCGGCGCGTCACAGTTCCTGCAATTCTCGCAAAGTCTGACCAAAATCCTGAAGGATCATCCGTCCATCAAGGTTCCCTTGCCCGATGGTGCTGTTCTGGAATGGAAGCCGAAGGAGACGCCGACCTTTGAAGGTCACATGGTCCCCTTTGAGGGCCGTGAGGTCTATCTCGGCATCAACACAGGCGAGACCAAGAAAAGCAGCCGGGGGTTCGGGGCCTTCGCCATTCACGCGATGGATGCCTATGTGGCGCGGGAATCCCACCGCCGCATGTCTGAAGACGGTGACCTGAAGATCATGAACCTGATCCATGACTCCTTCGGGTTCCATCCAGCGCAAGCCGAAAAGGGCCAAGCGACGGTTCTGGAAGTGATGCAGGAACTCGGTAATGGGGATTACAACTACTTCGTTGAAATCCTGATCGCCAACGGCATCGACCCGGAAGTCTTCGAGTCTATGGGTGGTGTTCTGCCCGAACGCAAAGCCGTAGAACCGAAACCGGCTTCCATGCTACCAACCGCTGTAAGTTAACGAAACGTCCCGTCCCTTGGATCAGTCTAAGGGACGGGCTCAAAGAAAGGACCACACCATGAGTGCATCTGATCGAATTAACGCACTGGACCGTGAACTGTGGCAGATCATCACGGGCCACCCGGAAGACCCTTCAGGCGGCCATCACCCCGAATACGAACGGATCGCAATCCTGACGGAGGGGGTCCGGGCGTTCGAGTTTGGTCTGATGGACATTGACCAACTTTGGAAACTCTTTTTCAACTATGGTCCCTCCGAGTTCAGTATTATTGATTGGGTATCTGATCGGGTCGATGAGGGCGTCTATGAAGAACGGGCGCTGGAACCCCACGAACCCGAAGAACCCGAAGACCTCGGCCCTAACGTCATCCCCATGCCACCCCGCCCGCGAGACTTCTAAATGACCTCCCCGATCACCCCTGAAGTTTGCACCCGCACGGGACGCTTGCTGACCGAGTGGTTCGAATATCCCCACCTAGAGGACGAGGACATTAAGGCCCGGATCATGGAGGAGGCTGGGATCGACTTTTGGCCCCACCTTAACCCCCAAGCCCCACCCTCTGAAGAACAACACTTAGCCAACACCCTGACCGGCAAGCTGGCAGGGTTCAAGGCCCGCAAATGGAGATATGGAATGTCCCGGCAGGAAGTGGCGGCACGGTTGAATGAAGCCACAAAAATGGTTGATCCGGGGAACTATAAGTTCCTCGATGACGCCACCCGCGAACGCACGGGACTTGAAGTCAACCCTTTGTGGCTGATGGAGTGCCTCGTCCGGTCTGGTGCTTTGAACCCCAAGGAACAGGTCACGGCCCTGAAAGAACTGGCCCAATACACCCATTCCAAAGCCGCAACCGTCAACCACAACATCAACGCAAACGCCCCGGAAGACTGGCTTTTGGAACTCGCCAAGGACGAATACAAAGTCATCGACGCTGAGTCCTTCCAGCCGAAAACCCCACGCGAACGCGGTATGGGCAGGGACTACGAGCATAAGCGCGCAAAGAACCTGAAAATCATGTCCAGCGTTCAGAACTACATGGAAGCAGGTCTGGCCGAAATGGAGGCGGAATTAGGAGACTTCGACTTTGACCTTAACCTTGGAGAAGAATCGTGACGCAGTTTTAGCCGTCCGCCGCCGCCTCCGAGACGACTTCGACTATTACTGCCGACACGCCCTGAAGATCAGAACCAAACGCGCCCAGATCGTTCCCTTTAGTCTGAACCACGCCCAGCGTGAGTTAGACCGTGCCATCCGCGACCAGATCGCCGCCACAGGCCGCGTCCGCATCATCATCCTGAAGGCCCGTCAGCAGGGTCTGTCCACAGGCGTTGGCGGCAGGTTGTATCAACGAGTTTCCCAGAACACGGCCAAGAAAGCCATCGTTGTGACCCACAAGTCGGACTCAACGACCGCTCTGTTCAACATGACGAAGCGGTTCTTTGAGAACACCCCGGCCATCCTGAAGCCATCCACCAGCTATTCATCCAAAAAGGAGATTGTCTTTGATAAACTGGATTCCTCTTACATGGTGGCTACTGCCGGAGGTGACGGCATCGCGCGCGGTGAAACGATCACCCACGCCCACCTTTCTGAGTTGGCTTTTTGGAAAGAGTCGTCAGCCCGCGAAAACCTGAACGGTCTTTTGCAATCCATCCCCGACGCGGACGATACAGAAATCTATATTGAGTCCACGGCCAACGGCGTAACCGGACCTTTCTATGAAATGTGGAAGGGCGCTGTCGATGGGACCAACGGTTACTACCCGCTGTTCATCCCGTGGTTCCTCGATCCTGAATACCGCACAAAGCCGCCCGATGGTTTCGAGAGGACCCCCGAAGAACACACACTGGCCACACGCTTCGACCTTGACGACGCCCAGCTTTACTGGCGTCGGCGTAAGATCGCGCAGAACGGCCCGGACCTGTTTAAGCAGGAGTATCCGGCGGTTCCTGAAGAAGCCTTCCTGACGACGGGTCGGCCTGTGTTTGATCCTGAAGCCCTGACCAAACGGGCCGACCTTTTGACTGGTCCAAAGCACCGCATGGCGCTGGAGCTATCGGAGTTCCGTCCACACCCCGTTGGGGAGCTTCTGCTTTACGACGAGATCGACCCCGGCGGGACTTACTACATCGGCGCGGACGTGGCGATGGGCGTCCGGGGCGGTGACTACTCAGTCGCGCAGGTCTTGGACGAACGGAAACGTCAGGTCGCTGTCTGGCGTGGTCACGTCCACCCCGACTACTTCGCAGAGGTTCTGTATCGTCTGGGGACACTGTTCAACAACGCAAAGATCGCCGTCGAGAGCAACAACCACGGTCTTCTGACGGTCGGGATGCTGTATAAGGTCTGGGCGTATCCCAATGTCTTCACCCACGTCACCGAAGACAAGATTGACGATCTGGACACCCCGCAATTGGGCTTCAGGACGGACTCAAAGACCAAGCCCCTTATCATTGACGACCTCAGGGCATCTCTCCGCAAAGGCGAGGTCGAGCTGAACGACAAAACGACGATCAGCGAAATGCTCACCTATGTCGTCAAGGAAAGCGGAAAGCTGGAGGCCGAGGAGGGCTGTCACGATGACTGCGTTATGTCCTTGGCTATTGTGAACCACATCCACGATGGCGTCTGGAACCCGATCACCAACACTGAGGCATATTACCTCGAAGCTATCTAGGAGAGCTATGGGAAAGAAACTGACCAAAGACGAAATCTCTGCGGTCATCGCCAAGGCAATCTCAAACTCGGAACACTTCACAGACTCGAAGCTGGCAAGCGAACGCAGTAATGTGCTGTCGTATTATCGCGGGGAGGCCCCAAAGCCTCTTCACAAAGGCGACTCGAAGTATGTCAGCCGCGACGTGTTCGACTCTGTGGACTCCATGCGTTCAACCGTATTGGAGGCGTATTCTGCTTCCAACCGCATCGTCTATTTCCGCCCCGAACGTGGGGAGACCGTGGATGACGCCAAGCAGGCCACTGAGTTTACCCAGCAAGTGTTCTTCCGGGACAATGCCGGGGAAGACCTTCTGTATTCCACCTGCACCGACGCCTTGTTAGGCCGCATCGGCGTTCTGAAGGTGTTCTACGACGAGGAGACCCTTGAAGATGACTTTGAGTTCGAGGCGCTGACGCCTGAAGAGCTTACCGCCGCCGTGTCACAGCACGACAGCTACGAGTTCGTTGAGACCGAGATCACCCCTGAGGGCCTGTATTCGGGAACCTACCGGGTGTTCACGCACAAGAAGGGCATCAAGGTTATCGCCATCCCGCCCGAGGACTTCTTGATTGCATCGGGCGCAGAAACCATCCAAACCGCCCGCTTTGTCTGCCACCGCAGCCTGAAGACCCGCAGTTGGTTCGTTGAAACCTACGGTGAGACCGTCGCAGAGAAGATGCGATACGGGGCCTCGTCAGACCATCTGTTCGATTACGAAAAGTCCCAGCGGATGTATTCCATTGGATCGGGTCTAATGGACGACGGCCACGACCCTGCCACGGCTGAGGCGGCCTTTTATGAGTGCTACATCCGGGCTGATCTTGAAGGTGGTGGGAAGGCCCGTCTATGGAAGGTCAGCTACGCAGGCGGCGAGGTCTTGGACAAGGAGCGTGTGTCGGTCGTGCCTTTTGCGGCCTATGTCCCGCTGCCTATCCCGCACACCTACATTGGGGACAACTTCGCGGCGGCGGTGATCCCGGTGCAGAACGCCCGAACGGTCCTGATCCGACAAATCATCAACCACTCGCTGATGACCAATAACCCCCGACAGCAGGTCCTGAACGGCACCTTAGCCAACCCTGCGGAGCTTCTGGACAACCGCCTAGGTGGTATCGTCAACGTCCGCCGTCTGGACGGTATCGCGGCGATCCCCCAAGCGCCCCTGAACCCTTACGTCTTTTCGCTGATCCAAATGATTGACGAAGACAAAGAGGAGGTCACGGGTATCTCCAAACTGTCCCAAGGTCTGAACAAAGACGCCATTTCCTCCCAGAACGCGGAAGGCATGGTCGAACAGTTGATCTCAGCGTCCCAACAGCGGACCAAGACCATTGCCCGCCGCTTTGGCGTCTTCATGAAGGACTTGTTCTTCCTGATCTACAACACGGCGGTTGACCACATGGACCAACAGACGGTTGTCGAACTGTCTGGTGTTGAGGCCGAAGTGAACCCGGCACATTGGAAACACCGTTCGGCGGCGTCCATTGAGTTGACCCTCGGATACGGCGAGCGGGAGCGTGAAGCCCAGAAGTGGCAAGGCATTGATGCCATGTTCTCGCAAGACCCGATGCTGGCCCCACAATACACCTATGATCGCCGCTATCAGGTGATCCGCCGGGGTCTGGAGCAGATCGGCGTTGAGGACCTTGAGACCTTCCTAACGCCGCCTGAAGAAGTCCAACCGCCTGAACCTGATCCGATGCAGGAATTGCAGATGGAAATGCTCAAGACCCAGATTGAGTATGCCAAGGCACAGGCAACAGCGATGACTGCCAAAGCTGAGACTGACCGCATGAAGGCGGAAACCGACCGTATGCGTATTCAGAGTGACACAGCCACCCGACGCTTCGACAGCGACACCAAGCGCCAGAAAGTCGAGAATGACTTCTGGGTCGATCAGGAAGAACTGCGTTTGGCCGAAGCCGCCGACACGCAGAAAGCCTTCTATAACCCGTAACCCCAAGACCCTCCCTTGGACCCATCTAAGGGAGGGGCCACAGGTGAACATGAAGCAACCCACCGAACAGGAAATCCTGCTTTGGGCGGCGGACTTGCGGCGGATGATGAAATCCCCTGCCTTTGAGTTCGCCGTCGGGGCTTTGCGTCAGGACTATCAGAACCGCTTCTTCGGTTCTGGTTGTGCCGACCGCGACGCCCGCGAAGTAGCTTACCGCAGCAATCAAGCCCTGACCGACCTGTTGTCCTCGATGGAGACTGTCGTGATTGCGGCTGAAACAATGACCCGTGACTAGGAGTGTCGATGGACCCCGATATTCAAGAATACACCGAAGACGACGCCGTTGAGGCATACCTGAAGTCCGCCGAAGAAACCGACGAACAGGATGCCCCGGAGAGCCCACAGGATGCCCCGGAGAGCGGCGAAGACGAGGGCGGCTGGGGCGAAGCCAGCGAAGCACCTGACGCCGACGCTGAGCCGTCTGAGGGAGTCCCTGAAGACACCGTTGAAATCCTCATTGGCGAGGAGAAGAAGTCGGTAAACCGGAAGGACCTTGAGCGTCTTTACGCCGACCGCGCGTCCATCGCCAAGTCAGCGCAGCATGTCCACGCCCAGAACCGGGCCGTGGAAGCCCAAGGCATGTTCCTTGCCCAGCTTTACGACGCCCGGATCAAACGTGCGCAGGAAGTTGCTGAGAAATACAGCAAGGTTGATCTGTGGGCGGCCCATCGGGAGCTAGGCACTCAGGAGTTCAATGACCTGAAGGCGAATAAAGAAGCCGCTGAAGCTGAACTCGCCGCCCTGAACCATGAGGCGTCGTCCTTCTTGGAACAGGCGCAGGCGACCCGTCAGACCTTCATCCGCGAAGCCGCTGCACAGGCTATCCCGGCGATCCGTCAGGCAATCCCTGAGTGGTCGGACACCCTGTATAATGACCTGCGGTCTTACGCTGTCGGTCAAGGGATGGACCAAACCACGGTGAATGAAATCGTGGACCCAGCCGCCATCGTGATGATGCGAAAGGCCATGCTTTACGATCAGGCTCAGAAGAAATCTGAAACGGTCGTCAAGAAAGCCGTGACGGCCCCGAAGAAAGTTGTTGGCAAACCCGAAAGCCGCAGCGACACCACCAAAGCAAACGCAAGTCGTCTGGTCGAACAGGCCCGAGCCACCGGCGACATTGACGACGTAACCGCAGCCTTTCTCGCTGCCCAGCGTGACCAATAATCCTTAGGAGATAACCAATATGACCACCCATTTGAAATCGTTCGATCTGGTCGGCAAAAAAGAAGACGTGTCGGACTTTATCTCTCTGATCGACCCGACGGACACCCCGTTCCAGTCGTCCATCAAAGACGAGAAAGTCAACAACACCCTGTATCAGTGGCAGGAGGACCAACTGCGGGCTGTGGCGAAGAACGCCAAGGTCGAGGGTCTGGAAGCCCAAGACTCGACCCGCGATCAGCCGGTCATGCGGTCGAACGGCACCCAGATTCTGGAAGAAACCTTCCGTGTGTCCGGCACCGCCGAAGCCGTGAAGACCTATGGCCGCGACAAGCAGACCGCCCGCGAAATGATGAAAACGGGCAAGCTGTTGAAGATGGACTTGGAACACTCGCTGGTTGGCACCGGTCAAACCTATGTCGAAGCCTCGGCAGGGACCCCCGGTGAATTTGCAGGCGTCCAAGCCCAGATCGCCACGGAAACCACCACCGATGCGGGGGGCGCTTTGACCGAAGCCCATGTCATCGCCACCCATGAAAAGATGTATAACGAGGGGTCGGACGCTTCGGTATTGATGGTCAAACCCTCCGATACCGTTGTGGTGGCGGGATGGGCTTCGGCCACCAACCGCACCCTGAACGTGGACCATGGCGACAAGAAGTTGTCGAACGTCATCAACATCTATGAGGACCCTTTCGGCACTGTCCGGGTGGTGAAGAACCGCCTGCTGCGGGCCACGGATGCTCTGATGTATGAGGCCAAGAACTGGAAGCTGGCCGTCCTGCGCAACTGGTTCCGCACCGGTCTGGCGAAGACGGGCGACAGCGACCGCCACATGATGGTCGGTGAGTTCGGTCTGAAGCACTCCAACCGGAAGGCTTCGGGTCTGATTAAGGGCCTGAGCTAATCATCCTTTAGACGGGTCTAAACGAGGGCCTTAGGTTAAACCTGAGGCCCTTTCCCATTGAGGCACTATGAACCAAACCGCTGCGCCGCACGAGGCGCTTATTTTGCAAGACGACGGCTCCGGGGTTATCACCACGGAGCAGGAACTAACGCCACTGTTCTGGAGACAACTTCAGAACTCCAAAGATGACTTCAGGATCAACCTAGACGGACTGACCCATGTGGCCGCCGTCCCAGAGTCCTTGGCAAACATTTGGCTGCGGCAAGGCTTCGACCTGTGGTCGGCCCCCGCAAACGAAATCATCAAGAAGCTCCGGTCAGACAACATGGAGGCGTTTATCGTCTCTGGGGACACCCGTTTTGACCACTGATCTTCCTTAGACCAATCCAAAGGAAAACACATGCCCGCAGAGGAAGTGCGCTCCCTGTTCACTGACATTCTTAACCGGACGGATTGCACCGAGGCGCAGACAGACGTGTTCATCTCTCTGGCCGTTAAGCGCCTCGGCACCATCCTTCGACTGGACCTCCAAGACAAGACACTTATTCAAAAGGGTTCCCTTGCAGTCATTATCCCGGACTTCCTCACGATCAATTTCGTGAAGATCAACGGAAAAACAGTCCGCAGGCTTTCGGACACGGGCGAGGGTGGCGGCTACACAATCCGCAAGAACGTCATGCTGTTCCATAAAGTGGGCGTTGGCCCTGAAGACGAAGTGCTGGTGTCCTACAAGACGGGCTATGGGGACTCAGGGTCTTGGGCTGACCTCACGGCGTTATTGGCGTATGCGGCCTTGGTTTTCGCCGCCGATACCTTCGTGGACGAACGGAAGCAGAGCTTTGAGCAGACCTTCCAAGCACTCGTGGCTGAGGCCCAACTCGATAACGACATTCGTAAGACTGACGGCCTCTATATGGCGGTCAGTAACCCATATGAAGGACTAATCTAATGGCAAACACCGCCTACCTACACCCACAGGGTCCCGCTACGGCTGCCTTCAAGATCACTCCACACAACACAACAAACCTTCCGAAGCCGATCCGCGTGTTGACGGTTGGGGAACTTGGGGCTGTGTCCTATGTCGGCCTCGACGGAGTGACCTACACGACCAATCCACTGCCTCCGGGAACTTACCCCATGTCGGCGGTTCGTGTCAGGACGACGGGAACCACGGCTAAGCAATTGACGGGGTGGGTATGATCGGGATCGCTTCGGGGATGTGGATGCCCGTCTCGTCAGCAGCTCTTCCGAATTCTCAGGGTCAAGAGCCGCACCGGCTGACGGCCTACTACGAAAGCGGGGCAATCCCCATTCACTTCAGGGCAACCGACCTACTGCGGGATGGGGACAACCTAGTCGGGTTTCGCAATGGCGGTGCGGCTGGGGCCTTGTTTAACGCGGCAGTCCGGGGAGCGGTAAGCACAGACGGGGACTGGATCACGGTTTCAGATACCGGTGCCGCGCTTACGCTTCCCCACCCTGCGGATTTGCAAGGCGCGCGTCTTTTCATGGTGGTCCGTAATCTGACCCTCACGGGGGACCCCGGACTGGTAGGCCACACAGAGTTAACGGAAGCGGGGACGCGCGGGATCAATAACGAAGGAAACACAGTCCTACGAATCCGCGCGTCGGGCGCGGTCGCCCTGCGGAACCGTGTCGGCTCGTGGAGCGGCAGTGACATACCGATTGCCGCCAACTGGTCTGGACTGACTCTGCTGGAGGTCGCGCTGCACCCCACCGAAATCCGCGCCCGCTCGGGTGGAGATGTAGATGTGGTCCTGCCCCTGTCGACCGCGATGCAGGCCAGATTCGCCTCCCTGCTCCTGTCCGAAATTGCATCAGGTGGTTCGGTCACGGGGGCGCGGGGGGACTATGGCGATATTGTCAGCGTCCTCATTGACCACCCAGACTACGACACCGCCTGTGCGGAGGTCCGCGCGTATTTACGTTCAAAATACGAGTCTGCCGCTGCTTAAGGTCATCTGTGAGTTATTCACCCCGACAAACCAAACCGGCCCAGCTAGTCAGTCATACCGAAGGTCCGCCGAGGCGGTCTATCACTTCGTCCTTGGAGCCTTCCTTGCGTATTCCGCAGCCGCCTTTGGACTCGTCCCGTCGGTCCTTTGGATCAGTCTAATCTACGGCATCAAAGAGGTCATAGACCTGCGCAATGGCGGGGACCTTTGGGACAGCATCGAGGACACCCTGAGCGTAGCTCTGGGGGTCTTCCTATTCGCTAGCCCACACTGGCCTCCTGTAGCCCTTGCGTTGGGAGCCTTCGTGCTGGTTCTCGGAGCCAACGAAAGAAAATAAAATGAAAGAAGCCCTACAGGACGCTGGGGACGCCACGGCCATCTTGGTGGTCGTCGGCTCCGTGTCCCACATCTTGCCGCCCGTCGCCGCCCTACTGGCGATCATTTGGACCATCATCCGTATCTTCGAGTGGGTCCGTTTCCGTATTTTCAAGATCACTGAAGGAGGTGTGTTCAAGTGAGCCGCCCGATCCGATATATCGTCCTGCATTACTCGGCCACGTTCGAGGATCAGGACATCACCGCCGCCGATGTGCGTAACTGGCATAAAGGTCAGGGGTTCAACGACATTGGCTATCATTACTTCATCCGTCGTAACGGTCTGGTTGAACCCGGTCGGCCTGAAAGTGTCACCGGCGCGCATGTCCGAGGGCACAACCCGAACAGCATTGGCATCTGTTGTGCCGGGGGGCTGAACCGGGGGACTGGTCCCGACGTCGGTGTGGACAACCGCACGGACGCCCAAAAGACCGCCACGGTTAACCTGCTGAAAGACATTCTGACCCGTTACCCGGACGCTCAAGTGGTGGGCCACAAAGACTTAGTGCCGACCCAATGCCCCGGATTTGACGTCCGGTCGTGGTGGGCCACGGCCAAAGACACCAAGCCCCTTGCCGCTGAGCCTTCGGTCAGCGTCTGGCAGGCTATCGTCCGTTTCATCGACGCACTGACCCGCCGCCTTACCCAACCCGCTTAAAGGAAACCCAATGTTCGCTTTTACTAAATCCGCCTTCGCATCCCGCACTGTCATTGCCGGTATCGTCGCTCTTGTGGCGTCGATCCTGAGCATCTTCGGCTACACCGTCCATCTGGACCTGCAAACCGAGATCGTCGGTGTGATCCTGTCAGTCATCACCGCGCTGTCGGCTGTTGTGGCCATCTATGGCCGCATCGTGGCCACTAAGGCCATCCGCCGATGACCCTTGGACCTGTCTAAAGGACAAATAAAAAGCCCCACCCAAGGAGTGACCGTAAGGTCTCCAAGGGTGGGGCTATTTTTTTTTATTGGAAGGTGAACTTACCTGCCATCGGGGCGAAGGTCACGACGGCTGAGGCGAATCGTGCAACGCCTCGGTGGTGTGCGGCGTCCCAAGACAAGACTACAGGTCCAGAGGGTGTTGTCACTTCTAGGGGCGACTTGCTTTGCAGCTTCGTGACGAGGGGAAGCAGGGCCTTAAGCGCCACGCATTGCTCCCCCTGATGCGCTAGACTCAATGGACGGTCTCCTCCGTCACCATGACGGAATAAGGCACCTTCGGGACCATTCGTCCGGTTACTCGCTTATCACCCCGACACTCGGTAAACTCAAAACCGCCGCTGTCCAGCCATCGGAAGTCCTTCACAGACCCCAACTCGGTCGTTTCGTCGTCAGTGATAACGACAATGTTAGTGATCTTATACTCAGCCATCTTCATATCCCATAAAGGTTTCAATCAGGACGGGGACCGAGGCCGCAAACACCATACAGGCGAAGACGGCCCCAATGCCGAACCACGTCCCGGTCACTTAGCCACCTTACGGACAGCCGGGGTTTTAGCGGACGCTTCCACAATGGTCGCTGCCGCTTCGCGGATCAGGTCAACATCGGGGTGCTGGCCCACACGACGTTCGGTTTTCAGTGCCAGTTCTTCCAACTGACGGGTCAGGTCTTCATATGGGTTCATAGGAACTCCTTTGGTATTTCTTGGGGAAACGGGTCGGGTATTGGTATTGGAAGTGGAACCTGAGGACCTGCATTAGACGGGTCCAAAGGTCTTCCAGTTGAGTGAACGACAGGATCACAGGTCCCTCCGAATACCGAGGAACACGGGGAACCGGGGGATACCTGCCGGGGATAGTTCTTGATATTTGAACGTCACCTTTTGACCGAGCAGGGACTCACGGTTGGTCCACAGGTCCTGACGTTGGGCCTGCGTAAAGCCTGTCCCGATGGAGAACACCACGTCCTTGTATCGAACGATCAATGCCCCCAGCGTGTCCTGAGGAACCATTCCGGATGCGTGGGTGGATCGTTCGGTGGACCCAAGGGCGTTCTTGGTGGCGGTGTTCTTATTGGACAGAAGTTCCTCGAACCCCGTGATGCTCGCCTCATCATCGAAGAACTTTTTGATCTTCAACAGACCCTGTTCCTTGGCAGTCGAGCGGCCATACTTATAGGGGGCCTTGGGACACCGGACCATCGTCCCCTCGTGTCCGTCCTGTTCGTAGGCCCGAATGGCCTCGTGAAGCCCGTCCAGACGGCTGACGTAAAGGCACTCAAGACGATGCACAGGGCCTTCGGGATCGTAAGGAACCGTTTGCAATCGTCGGGCATACGGAGTGTTGGGTTTAGTGAAGTTGTCGAACACATAGAAGCGGAACACAGGGGTTCCGCCCTTGCGCATGACGTTGCCCTGAACGGTGTTGAAGTCATCCAGAGGCCCTAAGACCCCGCCGGAGTATGTCACAATCTCGCCGTCAAAGCCCTCGTATTCTGGTTTTGACAGAAGCCCACGGATGTAATCGTTTGGGATCGGCTTAAGCATCCGCGTTTTGGCGACCCCTTCGTGGACCACACAGCGGATGCCGTCCAGCTTTGGTGAAACCAGAACCGGAAGCCTGATTTTAGACAGGTCTTCCGGGGCCGCTGCCGCAAGCATCGGTTTGAAACTCATTCAGCTTTCCTTTGGATTGGTCTAAGGGACGCTTAGTCAGCGCCGTGGAGCTTGGCTTCCAGTTTGTCGGCGGCGTCTCGGAAGAACTCGATCAGATCATACCACGGGGCTGTCAGGTTCTGTTCGTGGCCGTTGGTCACGGCGTCAATATCAGCCTCCAAGTCGTCCAAGAGGGTATCAAGGCACAGAGGGTCTCGGCTGACCGTCCCGTGTCCAGTGCAGGCAGTGTAAGCGGTCAGACCACCGTCGGTATCAATATACCAACCGGTGGTCAGCCGGACGGGGGCGGGTCGGATGTAAGAAACAGACATTGGGACTTCCTTATTTGCTGCTTGCCCGGATGACGTAGGCATCAGCTACGCGGTCATCTTTCAGGCTGTCATGGGCTTGGGCGTCGATCAGGATCATCAGGCAGGCCGCTGCGTGAGCCAGATGGTGAACCTTGGAGTCATCCGCCAGTTCTTCCTTAGCCGCCCATTTGTCCAAGTGGCGGCGGGCGGCGTTGATATAGACGTTGGCGGATACAGGCTGATCCCGCCAGTTGAACCGTCCGTATTTTCGGGTCCCGTCTAGCAGGGCCTTACCGATTTCGTAGAGGGGGCCAAGGGGGACGTTCTGGTAGTCTGGCTTGGTGTTTCCGATCAGGTCCTTGGGGTTGGATCCGTCAACCGCTTCGTCCTTTGGCGTCCAGTCTGGGTATTCGCCCCACGCTGCTCTCGCACAGTCTGTGGTGCAACCTGTGCCTGCCGGAACGTCAGCGCACTCTTGGTCACAAAACTTGCAGGTGTAGCAGGTGCGGATCATTTCACGGGTGGCTCCCATAG
This sequence comes from Paracoccus sp. (in: a-proteobacteria), assembly GCF_030538495.1. GTDB lineage: Bacteria > Pseudomonadota > Alphaproteobacteria > Rhodobacterales > Rhodobacteraceae > Paracoccus. The sequence continues at coordinate 192,341 of NZ_JAUNTW010000004.1, read as the reverse complement.
TTTCACCTCTTTCGTGTCAAAATCATATTCCCCAGCCCGCAGGATACGGGCCAGTCGTGCCATCAAGATTGCATTGGATTCGTCCAAGCCAGCGGCCTTGAACATTGAGACCACCTTGGGCCACATCACCCTCACCGGCTCGGGGACCGGAAGACACTTCTCTGCCTTGACCTTACCGACCCGTGGGACACCCTTGTAGTTATCCACTGTATCCCCGGTCATGGCTTGTCGAAGCCAGTTCACATTGGCCTCGCCTTCGGTAAACTGATGCCAGTCACCTTTGGTCCGCCCATGGGACGCCGGAATGAACAACCGACAAGGCACCGTGGCAAAGTCCTTATCAGCGGACACAGCCACCGTGTTGGGGTCTTCGGTTACACGGATGCCGATAAGGTCATCCGCCTCGATCCCGTCTTCCCAGATCGTCATTTCGTATTGCTTTACGAGGTCTTTCAGTTCTGCAAAGGCGGGGTGGGGCTTAATGTCCTTCCGGTTGGCCTTGTATTGGTCGTAAAGACCGTGCCGGAAGTTCTTGCTGGGGGAGACGACCAGATAGTAGTCACTGGTCTTCCCCACGTCCTTTAGCCAGCGGTCCAGCATCTTGTTGAAATGCCACAGGGCTTGCTGAGGGTCACCCGACGGCTCCCCGTCAAAGTCGGCGTCACAGAAGGATACCGCCCGGTGAAGCAGAATGTCTGCGTCAATGAAGGCTACGGGGTGGGTCATGACGGCACCACCCGGAACAGACGTTCCGTTCCCCTGCGACCCCCTGCGTTGTTACACAGCGTTCGGTTCATGGGCTTTTCCCAGACCTTATCCCAATGGTCTGGCGCAGTGTATTCGGAGACGAAGACGGTGTGTCCTTCGTTCACTTTATCTTCGGCCCACTTGTAGAAAGCCGCACTGTCGAAAGGCCCCACATGGTATCCTGTGGTCCCTGCATAGGGAGGGTCACAGTAGATCAGACTGTTGGCCGGGATGGGGAGATCTTCGTATCCGCAGTTAAACACCCGAACCCCCGCCATGCCCGACGCTTGTTTGACCATGCTGTTGTAGGACCGGCGGCTCTGGGTTTTCTCGTTTTCAGGACAGCCTTTTGTCCCGGCCTTGTCGCGTCGGTAGCCTCCGAAGAACTTACCGCCGAATGACATCGCGAACCCTGCATAGGCCGTCAGGGGGTCTTCCCAACGGTCCCTTTTAAGTTTTGCGTATACAGATTCAGTGACGACCTGCGGCGGTGTCCAGCCGTTTGCTACGGCGTTCCACAGGGTTGCGACATAGGGGCTAAGGTCTCCGGCGATGCGTTCGCCAGAAACCTTATGAATGACGTTAGCCCCGCCAAGGAAAGGCTCAACGTAGACCTGACCGGGACGACGTTCGGCCTGAACGATCTTAACGATCTGATCTGAAATTCGGGCTTTGCTTCCGAGGTATTTCACACGGGTTCCCCCGCCAAATCCAGAATCTCCACATCGGCGTTTGTCAGGGACAGGAAAGGCCCAGTGGACCTCTGGTAACTCACTGCGTATCCCTGCATTTCACCCAATTTAGTGTGGGGTGAGATGTAAACGCGCCGAACATCTGTGTATTCCCGCCGCAGCAAATCCGCATAGGTTTTCGCCCCGCCAGTCGTGATGAAGACTGCGGGGTTGGTGTCTTGTTTCTCAGTCATTAGTGTGTGTCAGTCCATGTTTTGCCACGGTCGGCAGAACCAACCAGAGGGCAACGCACCTCTAGAAGTTCACCGGCTCGTGTGATTGACCATTTTCCGACTTCCATAACCTTTTCGGTAATGTCGGGATGGCTGGTTAGCTGGAACTCGTCATGGATATTCCCGCAGTAAGCGAACTTATCCAGAAGACCCAAGCGGGTCATTTCGTCGTCAAAGACGCAAAGGGCTTTCTTCATGACAATCGACCCGTTACCTTGCAGAAGGGTGTTGAGGGCCGAGTGGTCGGAGGCCGACGGAATCCACCGCCCATCGTGTCCGGGCAAGGCGCTGTATTTGTTATGCGCCGCTTTGCATTTGGCGATTAGTTGGCCAAGCCCGACGATGCCGGACTCGATGTTGGCGCGGAGTGCTGCGCCAAGTTTACTCGGGGACCCCTTAGGAACCGGCTTACCGGCGTTCTTGGCGTCTTCCTGAACAATGAGACCTAGCTTCTTGTCGAAGCAGCCATAGTTGTGGGCGTAGATCATAGTTTTGGCGCTGTCCCGCAGATGCAGACCAGCGGCTCTCATGTTCATGGTGTGAATGTCGGTCCCTTTGGACTTGTCCCCAGAGTGGACAATCTCGACATACCGCCCCCCGTCATATGGATGCAGGAAGTGGGCCAATTCCCGCAGTTCCAGACCTTCGGCATCCACCCCGACCAAATCCCAACCGGGGTCGGCCAAGAACAGCGACCGCATCCGGGGGTCCTTGTCCACCTGCGCCATGTTCGGCTTGAAGTGGCTCATCCGGTGCGTCCTTGCGCCCAACGTATTGACCTGACCGTGCAGGTAATACGTCCCGTCATCCTTGTGATCCGCCAGTTTCAGCCACGAGTTTGCCCCGTCGGCTAGCATCCCAAGCTTTTTACCAAGGGTCATATAGCGACTCATGGCCTGTGCTTCGGGATACTCGAGATTCCCCAAGATCGTTTCGTCAATCTTGGGTTTTTTCGTGGGGGTCATATCGACGGGCTTCCAGTCATACTTTGCCATCAGGCGCTGTGCGATCTGGTCGCGGGAACCCGGATTGAACACCTCGACGTGATCCTTGAGCCTCTTGGGCTTACCTGTGGTCTTGTCGATCTGTTTGTCCGAGTACCGTTCCGTAACAATCGGCGGGAAAATATCCTGCAATTCCCGTTCAAGGTTCACCTGCTCTTGTCGCAATTCCGCCTCCAGCATCTGTGCCTTGGGATAGTCGAAGCGGAACCCGTGGTTGGTCTGTTTCTGGACCACATAGGCGGTCTTAAACTCGGTCTCACAGGCGGCGTAGCGTTTCCGCCAGAAGGCCCCAAAGGGCTGGAACTTGCGCCCGTTCGGGGCCTTTCCCGTCCACGCGGCTTGCAGGATTTTAACGTCCTGAATCCCGTATGTGACCATTTCGGGGGTGAATTGGGAGAAGTCGTCGTGATCCCCCTTGCGAACCCCCAGCGCCTCCCCAATGTCTTTCAGGGAGTGGCGGGTGGCGGTGCTGTCCATCAGACGGCTGATAATCAGCGTGTCGATGATCTGCTCAGCCCGGAGGGTTCCGGGATACAGCTTGTTGATGGCGAACAAGTCATAACCCATGCCGTTATGGAAGACGACGGCAGGGGCGTTCTTAAGGATGCTCAGGGCTTCGCTGATGGGCCGGTATCCCGGCTGGTCCGCATAGGCCACGACCTCTCCCTCTGGCCCCTGTGCAAGCTGGATCAGCCACATTCGGGACAGGCTGGGCAGAAAGTCGTCGCCTTCACAGTCAGCGAAAATGATATGTTCATCTTCGACGTTCTGCATCATTTCCGGTAATCCGTAATATCAACCACGGCGCCATCAACGATTGGGCCACGCGGCGTCCGACCCTTGGTCATGAAGTCGTAAATGTCAGCCGCGTTCTGGATCAGGGGGTAATACCCTTCGCAGAACTCCATTTCCCGAAGAGCCAGCGTCAGGGCCAGATGGCGCAGTTGCAGGTCGGCGTCGTTCGTGGTGTTTTCATTCAGGTTCATCAGAAGCCCTCCGCAGCCTCTTTGAGTTTATCTTCGCTGAGTTTCGTGTCTTGGATTGGTCCAAGGCGACCCCGTTCGAGGTCATAGCCCAGAAGCAGGGTGTGGCCTGTGGCCCTCCCTGTGTATCGGTCCTTGAGAACCCTTAGGGTCGTCGTATGCCGTTCATCTTCATCTTCGGCCTGTTGCGAACGCTCCAGACCCAGCATGAGGAATGACCAGAACCCGATGGATCGCGAGCCTTTGAAGTGCCGGATCATGACCCGACCGCCTTCTTCATGTGGTGTCCCGTCGGGGGTGGACAGGTGGGACACAAAGTGGATGATGACGGATAGCTCATTCGCCAGTCCCGCCATTTCCTTCATGATCTGTTCCAGACTGCCCTTTTCGTCGCCTGTGTCCGCCATTGCCGTCAGGTGATCGACGTAAAATAGCTTGATGCCTTTGGACACAGCCATGTGCCGAATACGGACCTTCACTTGGTCCCATTCGGTTTCCCCAAAGGAGTCATACAGGGTGACTTTCCCCCGCAGCGGTTCAGCCGCCTTTAGGAAGTCGTCAGGTGTCCAGTCGGCGTCGGGGATGTGAAACCGCTTGTTGCCGATCTTGCCAGCAATTCGCTTGATGGTTTCGACGGGTTTTTGCTCAAGGAACAGAAGGCCCACTTTTTGATCCAAGGTCTGAACATCATAGGCTATCTGCTCCGTCAGAAAGTCCGTCTTACCGACCCCTGTTCCAGCACCCAAGGCGTAAACCTCACCATATCGACGTCCGTAGGTAAGCTGAGTCAGATCATCCAGAAACCACGGCAGGCCCCACTCAATGGGTTTCAGAGCGTCTTCCCAGACGTCCTCCACCTCGACCAGCCCGTCAGGTCGGACCTCCTCGGCATTGAAGACAGCGCCGAGGATGGCCTTAATGTCCCCAGCGTCCAAAGCTTCGTTGAAGTCCTTATATTCGCTGGACAGACGACCGATCTTCATTTTGCCGGGGGACAAGATGCCCTTGCATTTCTCCAAGGCGGCCTGACCGGCTTCGTCGTTGTCGAAACACAGGATGACCGACTCGAAGGACTCAAGGTATTCGAGGTTGTCCTTTAGGGCTTTGACCGCAGCATCCGCCCCGTTCGGGATGGATACAACCGGCCAGTTCTTGCGGGCCGTGGCGTAGGAAAGGGCGTCAATCGCCCCCTCCGTGATGACAATCTGTTTGGACCCCGCAGGTGCGGCGTTTTTGCCGAACAGGGAACTGCCAATCTTACCGATCACCACGAAGTTTTTGTTTCGGTCGCGTAGCTTCTGCCCAACCCGGACACCATCTTCGTAGTAATTCTCAATCTGGACCTTCTTACCCCGCATGGCCGACATGGCCGATCCTTCTTTACAGGGGTAATCTTTGGGGACGGTCCCGACCCAATAGTGAAACTTTTTGCATACATCTTCGGGAATCCCCCGTGCCGTTAAGGCGACAGGTTCCCCCGTAATCCATCGGTATTCGCTCATGGTGTTCCTTTGGACGGGTCTAAGGGACCCCTCAGGTGGATTGTCTGGGTCGTGGTAATTGGCCCCGCAACTAAAGCAGCGTATCCAACCACTTGAATAAACCGCCGCTGCGTCGGAACTCCCGCAGTCCTCCTTTAGGCAGGCTTGGTGACGGACGAGGCAGCTTTCTTCGCGTGTTTCTTTTGCCACGTTGGGTTCCTTTCGATCCGCCTCAGAAGGTCTGTGGCGGTCTTGGCCCGGTTGGGGCTGAGGAGCGGAAGGACCATCAGGATCAGGTCACGGGTGCCGTCGAGGCTGTTCGTGACGTATTTCCATTGGTTCGGGCTGTTGGGATGCCGCGTGACGGTTCCGACGCCAGCGGCCTCGGCAAACCGGGTCAGCGTGGGCTCACTGAACGAGTCGATACGGATAACATTCAGTTTTTGGGTTATTTGGGCCTTCCCTTCAAACACACCCGCCAGCCACGCACGTTGTAGGGGGTGAATTTTTCGTTCTTCACTCATGGTCTATGCGTGAAACGCCTCCTGTGAATGGTGTTCCGGGCCTCCTGTGATGGGAATGATCCGAACTTTGGTGTGGGGTTCCTCCCCCGCTTTGGCAAACCGCTTGGAACTCGACAGGACAGACACAAGGCTGTCATCGGTCCAGAACCCACATTTGGTCATTGCGTCCAAAGGCAGCTTTGCGAGGTTGTCCACGTCGGCCCGGTGGACCGGGTAGGCCGACGTTTTGTAGGGTGGCATGACGAACAGAAGCCGGACCTCTACAGGACCTTCGGCGGCTGTTTTGCAGTGCTGTGGCAGGGTGTTCTTGAGGAACTGTTCGTAGGTCAAATGGGCCTTAGGATAGGCCACACGCCCCGGCCCAAAGACCCGTGGGCGGGACGCCGGGACGGGCGTTGCGGGGATCGTGAAGATGGTCTCCATCAGAAGGGAATCTCGTCCTCGTCGTCGTCATCCTCCCCGCCGGTCGTTTGGTCGGCCACATAGCCGTCCTCAATGTCTTCGAATCCGTCGGTGTCGGGGCCATGTCCGCCACTAAAGCTGGTGTTCTTTTCGACCAACTGAGCCGTCCGCAGGCGGAACGAAATGCCGGACCCTAAGCCTTCGTAGGGGTTGATTTCGAATTTCACGCGGGCCTTGTCACCAGACATGATGAAGACGTCTTCGGGAAGGGCGTTGCGGGCGCTGTCGATCAGGCCGGGCTTGAACTTCGATTTGGTCTCAAAGAAAATCCGGCCCTTGTGGTCTTCGTCCAGACGAGGGCGTTCGCGGCCTTCTTGGGGGATAAAGTCGTCCTCGTCTTGATCCTCAGGGAATTGGAACGGGATTTTGTGGACCTTTTTCAGCTTAACGCCCATTCGGCGGGCATCGGCTTTGGCCGTCTCAATGACCTTATCGCACCACGCACGGTTTTCATCGGTATCGTCCAGCAGGATGCGGACCTTGAACGCAGGTTCTTCCTTGCCGTTAAAGCCGTTATCCGGTTTATTCAGCCACGCATATTTGGCAATGCCGGTGGGAGTGACCAGACAGGTGCCGCGTTGTTTCTTCTCAGTCATTCAGTTCTTCCAAAATAGTTTCGATTTTTTCGGCGATGTGGTTAGCTTTTTCTGTGTCAGCCAAAGCCTGCCGCAGATTTTCTTGGTTCAGGGCAATCTGATGCCGCGCAATGGTTGCCTTTTCGTCGGCGTCGTTGAGAACGTAGCGAAGAGCTTCGCGTTGCTTCTGGGCGTGTTTCTTGAGGCGGTCCAACGGGTCGGACCAAAGCAGGTGGTTCAGGAACATTCAGGGTTTCCTTTGGATGGGTCTAAGGAAAGAAAAGACCCGACGAATGAACGCCGGGTTCTTCCTTCTATTCAGGCCGTTTGTGGAAACACTTTTACGAGAAGAAGTATTCCGACCCTAAAATCTCGAACACGTTGAAATCCCCCACCTCAGGCGGCTCCGGCATCACCAGCCCGGAATACCGTTCAACGCTCTCTTTCCAGATTTGCAGGTAATCCCCAGAATACATATCCACCGCCGTTTGGCGCAGAATATCCCGCATAAGTCCGACATAGGCCATAGGGCACCCAAAGGAGTCATGGATCATCGAGAAGTCCCGAATACCGGCATCCGCCATCCGAACCGTGGTGATCTGCAAATGACTGGCATCACAGGAATGAACCACGTTGGGCGGAGCGGAAGACCCCATTTTACGAACATCCATACCGATGCGGTTATGAAACTCCTCCTTGGTTTCGTATTCTTCGGGTTCCGCATAAAGATAGAACCGCGTATCATACGACAAAACCCGGTTCTGAACGACATTCCGATACGCCTGTGTCACCTTGCTGCCCGCCGGGGTGTCCCACGTCAGCGGCATACCCGCCTCAGCACACCGAACCGCACAGGCTTGGAACCACCGTTGCAGCGCGCGGCCATTCGACAGAGTGCTGTCAATCGACGCCATGATAAGGTCACGCATGTAACGCGCCGCGTCCCATTCGTTGTCCATGCCGTCAACATGTCCGTCCTTCTCCATGAACCCGGCCACGCCGTATTCGGTGACACCATAAGGCACGGTCATCACCGCCCGCTTCACCACGGTTCGGCGGTCGGATGCCGACAGCAGCCGGGGGACCCACTCAACAGCTACGTCCAGTCCTTTCTCCGCGTCCGTCTGGACCTGACCCCAAACGCGATCAGCCACCGACATATACAGGTCAAACCGTGTGTCCCGGTCACAGCAGTTTGTCGCCTCTGCCCCCACCATGTCGCGGGCCATGATGCTAAGGTGTTGCGCGCCGTTGCATGACCCGTCGAGGTTGCCCGGCAGGTAGGACACAAAGGCTTCGGGACCATCCGGGAGGCCCTGCGCTGTGACCCACTCATGCGCCGCTGCAAGGAACTGGAACGGCTTGTCAGCCTTGAGCCACCCTTGGTTGGTCATAGGGTCACGAACCCACTGCATACACTGTTCGAAGAACTCAGGCTCGGACGCGAACGCGAACCGATCCGCCATAGACAGCTTGTCTTCGCCCCAATGAGACGCCACAGACACACCCAGCCAGAACACCCCGGCCTCCCCCAAACGGGTTCCACGGGCGAACCGCAGTAGGCCCTTGGATAGATCGTTGGATTGGGGCGTCAGGTCGTTCGGGATGGGGTAAATGCGGGTTCTGAAGTCCATATTATGCGGGAAATAGAACCGATCAAACTGGGACATTTCATCGGCCAGCTTGACAATTCGTGCCGTTGCCCGCCAGACGCCCAACTCTTCCTCGTAGCGTTTATACTCCCGGGCCGTTTCTTTCTTGATCCGCTGTTTGCCGTCGCGGTCCAGACAGGCCCATTCTTCTTCTGTCAGGCGGCGGTTCACAGGGTTCTTTGGGTCATTCTTGGGATTATCCGGGCGGGCAATCTTAAGGACGGTCTCAAAGCCGTTTCGCCCGGTGAACCCAAGGTCTTTTCCCCGTTTCTGGAACGCTAAGACAGTATCCAGAATAAACAGGTTGACCCGCCAAGGGGTTTCTTGGATGGCATTAAGTGCTTCCACGGCGTAATTGCTGATTTGGCTTAAATCGGCGGCGGTGTGGGCATTGGGTCCAAACCCCCGGACAATCGGCTCGTTGTTCAGGAAGTAACCTCCGGCGTAGTGTTTAGTCATTCTGCTCGTTCCTTTGGATCGGTCTAAATCAGTCATTCACCAGAACCCAGCGTTTTGGCTTCGTCAGCATGGGCTTTTTGACTGTCTGGTGGATGGATATTTGATGTTCGATGCGTTCCAATTCGTGACGGAACGCCTCGGTTGTGCGCAGGTATTTACGCAGGACGCCTTTGTGAGTGGCGTTGTGGGTCTCAAAGTGGTCTGGAAGGGCGTTGATCGTTGTGGTGATTAAAGCATCGCCGCAATAATGTTTCTCTTGGGTGGTCCAAGAGTATTCCGAAAGGGCGGTGAATGTCTGTTTCCACTTCCAAACCGCTGATCGGGTAACTTTAGACTCCGCCAGAATCCGATCAGCCGTGGACCTTGGGACCTTCGTTAGGCCCTCAGCCTCGGCATACGCCTTTGCCGCGTTCCGAGATTCCTTAACCCAGTTCCGAAAGTTCAACTCCGTTTCCACCACACCGGCCAACTGAACGCAGGTCTGTTGATAATTCACACCCTCGTTCGGGTTGGGACAGCCCGCCGCCCGATCAATCATCGTTTTGAGGGTCAAAAGGGCCAGCGTTTCGGCAGGCACCAGAACCAGCGTAGCGCGGGCTGAACGGCTGGTTCTGTGTCTAGGGGCCACGGCTACGGATTCGCGTTGGAGGGCCTCAAGGGCGGTCTCCGTGACTTCCAGAAGGCGTCTGATGACCTTCTGACCTGCCTTCGTGTCCGAGGCGCTTCCTCTCAGGTCCGTTGTGCCTTCCCGATACCGGGATGCTTCGTAAGCCTCCATCCCGGAAAGGTTCATTTGACGTTCCCATGCTGTTTCCATCAGCACGGGGTCGGGCATGTCTGCCCACCATGTTTTCATTCTGGGTTTCATTGGATGGGTCCAAGGCAGGGTGGCAATTTTGTGCCACACAAGGGGTTGTGGTGTATATGGACCCACTAAACTATTTAGGACGCTAACCCTTTGATCTGTGATTCGCCTGACTAACTTTTGCCACTGAAGGTAGGCCCAAAGGCCCACATGCGCTTAATACTCAATATCCTGCCCCCGCGATTGCACCCAAACGCCTGATCGGATAGAGCCTTTGGCAACAGACGCCCGAAGGACATGCCGTGACTGACACCCCCGAAACCGACCAGCCAGACGACGACAACACCCCCGAAATCCGCGTGATGGCGCATGACGGGCCGGTGATCGACATTTCGTCGGAAATGCGCACCTCGTATCTGGATTATGCGATGTCGGTGATTGTCAGCCGCGCGATTCCGGATCTGCGCGACGGGCTGAAGCCGGTGCATCGCCGCATCCTCTATGCTATGGACGAAAGCGGGAATACCCCCGACAAACCCTATCGCAAATCGGCGCGTCCGGTGGGCGATGTGATGGGGAAATACCACCCGCATGGCGACGCGGCGATCTATGATGCCCTGGTCCGCATGGCGCAGGATTTTTCCATGTCGCTGCCGCTGCTGGATGGTCAGGGCAACTTTGGTTCGATGGATGGCGACCCCCCCGCCGCCATGCGCTATACCGAAGTGCGGATGGATAAACCCGCCAATTTCCTGTTAATGGACATCGACAAAGATACCGTTGATTTTCAGGACAACTATGACGGCAAAGACCGCGAACCCACGGTTCTGCCGGCGCGTTTTCCGAATATGCTGGTCAATGGCGCGGGCGGTATTGCCGTCGGCATGGCCACCAATATTCCGCCACATAACCTGGGCGAGGTGATCGACGCCACGCTGGAACTGATCGACAATCCCGACCTGCCGACCGAACGGCTGCTGGACATCATCCCCGGCCCCGATTTCCCGACCGGCGCGATGATTTTGGGCCGGTCCGGCGCGCGCAAAGCCTATCTGGAGGGACGCGGCAGCGTCATCATCCGCGCCAAAACCCATATCGAGGAACCGCGCAAAGACCGTTTCGCCATCGTCATCGACGAAATCCCCTATCAGGTGAACAAAGCCAGCCTGATCGAACGCATCGCCGAACTGGCCAAGGAAAAGCGCGTCGAAGGCATCAGCAGCGTTCAGGACGAATCCGACCGTCAGGGCGTGCGGGTCGTGGTGGAACTGAAACGCGACGCAACGCCGGATGTGGTGCTGAACCAGTTGTTCCGCTTTACGTCGCTGCAAACCAGTTTCGGCTGCAACATGCTGGCGCTGAATGGCGGGCGGCCTGAACAGCTGGCGCTGCGCGATTTTCTGACGCATTTCATCACCTTCCGCGAAGAGGTTGTCGCCCGCCGGACCGCCTATGAACTGCGCAAGGCGCGTGAACGCAGTCATATCCTCTGCGGTTTGGCCGTCGCGGTGTCGAATGTGGACGAAGTTGTGGCCACCATTCGCGCATCCGCTGACGCGACCGAGGCGCGCGAACGTCTGATGGCCCGCCGCTGGCCCGCGCATGACATCGTGGAATATCTGCGCCTGATCGACGATCCGCGCCATCCGGTGAACGACGACGGCACCTATAACCTGTCGGAAACGCAGGCCCGCGCGATTCTGGACCTGCGCCTGCAACGCCTGACGCAGATCGGCGTAAAAGAGGTCACGGACGAACTGCAACAACTGGCCGACGCGATCCGCGATTATCTGGCGATTCTGGCCAGCCGCGAACGGATCATGGCGATCATCAGCGACGAATTGCGCGAAATCCGCGATCTGTTCGCCGTGCCGCGCCGGACCGAGATCACCGACTGGGCCGGTGATATGGACGACGAAGACCTGATCGAACGCGAAGATATGGTCGTCACCATCACCAGCGGCGGTTACATCAAACGCACGGCTTTGGCCGAATTCCGCGCTCAGCGTCGCGGCGGCAAGGGCCTGTCGGGCATGGCGACCAAAGAAGACGATGTTGTGACCACGCTGTTCGTCGCCAACACGCATACGGAACTGCTGTTCTTTACCACCGACGGCATGGTGTATCGCCTGAAAACATGGCGTTTGCCGCTGGGCGGGCGCACCGCCAAGGGCAAGGCCATCGTCAACATCCTGCCCATCGGCGCGGGTGTGTCGATTGCCGCGCTGATGCCGGTGGACGCGCCGGAAACGGAATGGGACAATTATCAGGTGATCTTTGCCACCGATGGCGGCGATGTGCGCCGCAACGCGCTGTCGGATTTCGGCAGCGTGCGCGCGAATGGCAAAATCGCGATGAAACTGCCCGAAGGCACGTCGCTGATCGGGGTGCGCATGGCGACCGAAGATGACGATGTGATGCTGCTGACTGCTGCCGGTCGCGCGATCCGGTTCCCGACGACCGCCGTTCGCGTGTTCAAGGGCCGCGATTCCACCGGCGTTCGGGGCATCCGTCTGGCGGGTGATGACACCGTGGTCAGCATGGCCGTGATCCGCCATTTCGAGGCCGACCCCGCGGAACGCGCCGCTTATCTGAAAATGCGCCGCGCGGTCGCCGGTGCTTTGGATGACGGGGCCGAGGCGGATGACGACGACGAAACCGTCACCGAAGGCACGATCACGCAGGAACGCTATGCCGAAATGTCCGCGGCCGAGGATTTGATCCTGACCATCACCGCCCGCGGTGCGGGTAAGATCAGTTCCAGCCATGATTACCCGGTGCGCGGGCGCGGCGGTCAGGGCGTGATGGCCATGGATCGCGCAATGCGCGGCGGCGCGGTTGTCGCCAGCTTCCCGGTGGACAGCGACGATCAGATCATGCTGGCGACCTCGACCGGGCAGTCGATCCGGGTGCCGGTGGACGGCATCAGCTTCCGGTCCCGTTCGGCGGGCGGCGTGCGTGTGTTCAATACCACAGGTGGCGAAGAAGTTGTGTCCGTCGCCCGGATTGCCGAACAAGGCGCGCCTGAATCCTTGACCGACGAACCCGAAACCTGACACGATTATTTCCGGCCCCTGTGATTCAGGGGTCGGTTTTTTTGGCGCATCATTATTTTGGGGATATGCGTGGACAGACAAGAACAACAGGCCCTGCGCGAACGGCTGCAAACCGTATTTTTGGGCATCATCGCCTTTGCGCTGTTGCTGTTTATGCTGGTGCAGGCGCGGTTTATTCTGATTTCGCTGCTGATCGCGATTATTTTGTTTTCGCTGACCTCGGACGCGATTCACGCGATTTCGAAACGGCTTAAGGTGCCGAATTGGCTGGCCACAACGCTGGCCCTGGCGCTGATTGCACTGGGCTTGATGTGGATTTCAACCACGATCCTGACGCAGATCAACGAAATCGTCCGCCTGTCGGTGAACACAGCGGAACGGTTTCAGGCCGCCCTGCCCGGCCTGACCGCTCAGTTCGGGGAAGACGTGCAGGAACGCGTCATGACCGCGATTGCCAATTTCAACATCACCGGCTGGATCCGGTCGATGGCGGGTCAGGCCTCGGGCATTTTGTCGGGCAGCATTTTGATTATTCTGTTCGTGGGGTTTATGTTCGTGGAACAGGTCTGGTTCCCGATCAAGGTCGAACGCCTGACCGGAGACGCGCATCAGGCCCAGACCGCGCGCCGCATCATCACATCCATCATGCATCGCGTGAACCGTTATCTGGTGGTGAAAACCATCGTCAGTCTGGTGACCGCCGCCGCCGTCTGGCTGGTGTTCCGCATCGCCGGGCTGGAGCTGGCCATGGCGGTTGCGATTATTACCTTTGTGTTCAACTTTATCCCCTCGGTCGGGTCGATTGCGGCGACGGTGATTGCGGGGGTGGTGGCCTTTGTTCAAACCGGCGATGTGCAGGTGTCGTTACTGGTGACGGCGGTCTGCACCGCGATTCAATTCGTGATCGGCAACATCATCGACCCGATGCTGCTGGGGCAAACGCTGCGGCTGTCCAGCTTTGGCATCATCATCAGCCTTGCGTTCTGGGGCGCAGTCTGGGGCGTGCCGGGCATGTTTCTGGCGGTGCCGATCATGGTCGCGCTGATGATCGTCTGCGCCCATATCGAATGGCTGCGCCCGGTCGCGGTGATGCTGTCGCGCGAGGGCCTGCCCGATGACGGGTCCGAGGATGACCAACCCGCCTGACCTCCGCGATCGCCATTGCAGCGCGCGACCGGCGGGGGTATTCCTGTGGCCGGAACAGGATGGGGGGAATGGCCATGCAGGATGATCCGAAAACACTGGTGTCAACCGAATGGCTGGCGGCGCATCTGAATGACCCGGATTTGCGGGTCATCGACGCCAGTTGGCACATGCCCGCCAGCGGTCGCGATGCGCGGGCGGAATATGACGCCGCCCATATCCCCGGCGCGCGGTTCTTTGACATCGACGCGATTTCGGACAGCCGCAGCAAGCTGCCGCATATGGCGCCGCCGGTCGAATTGTTCATCAGCCGGATGCGCGCCATGGGCATTGGCGACGGGCATCAGATTGTGATCTATGACCATTCCGATGTGCGCAGCGCGGCGCGGGTGTGGTGGACATTCCGCCTGATGGGCAAAACCGATGTGGCCGTGCTGGATGGCGGTTTCGCCAAATGGCAGGCCGAAGGCCGCGACATCGAGGACATGCCCCCCATCCTGCGCGACCGCCACATCACCGTGCAGCGTCAGGCCGGGCTGGTGCGCGATGTGACTCAGGTCGCGGCCGCATCCAAGCTGGGCGATCATGTCATCGTGGATGCGCGCAGCCCCGAACGGTTCCGGGGCGACGCGCCCGAACCCCGCCCCGGCCTGCGGTCGGGCCATATTCCGGGGGCAAAGAACCTGCCCTTCGGGCAATTGTATAACGCCGATGGCACGATGAAATCCGCCGATGACCTGCGCGCAGCCTTTGACGCGGCGGGGGTGGATCTGGACCGCCCTGTGATCACCACCTGCGGCAGCGGTGTGACCGCCGCCACGCTGTCGCTGGCCCTGGAACGGCTGGGGCATCGGAATCACTCGCTCTATGATGGAAGCTGGACCGAATGGGGCAGCTTTGACGACCTGAATATCGCAACCGGAGACGCCTGAATGCTGTCCAATCTGCACGCCCAAGCCCCTGACAAAATCCTGATGCTGATCGAGGAATTCAAGGCCGATACCCGTCAGGGCAAAATCGACCTTGGCGTCGGCGTTTACAAAGACCCCCAAGGCGTCACCCCCGTCATGCGCGCGGTTAAGGCCGCCGAACAACGGATCTGGGAAAGCCAGACCAGCAAAGCCTATACCGGGCTGGCGGGCGAACCCGATTATCGCAACGCCATGGCACAGATGGTGCTGGGCGATGTGCCGGGCGACCGTCTGGCCACGCTGGCCACCGTCGGCGGCACGGGCGCGATCCGTCAGGCATTGGAACTGGCGCGGCTCGCCAATCCGGGAATGACGGTCTATGTGTCCGATCCGACCTGGCCGAACCACCTGTCGATTATGAAATTCATGGGCGTTCCCTTCGTCGAATACCGCTATTTCGACGCCGAAACGCGCGGCGTTGATTTCGACGGGATGAAGGCCGACATCGCCCGCGCAGGCAAAGGCGATCTGGTGCTGCTGCATGGCTGCTGCCACAACCCGACCGGCGCGAACCTGACCATGGATCAATGGGCGGAAATCGTCGCGATCTTGGACAAATCGGGCGCGGTGCCGCTGGTCGATCTGGCCTATCAGGGCTTTGGCGACGGGCTGGACGCGGACGCTCAGGCCACCCGCCTGATCGCGCAATCCCTGCCCGAAGTGCTGATCGCCGCGTCGTGCAGCAAAAACTTTGGCATTTATCGCGAACGGACGGGCATCCTGATGGCTCTGGCGGAAAACACCGCCGCCCGCGATCTGGCGCAGGGGTCGATGGCGTTTCTGAACCGCCAGAACTATTCCTTCCCGCCCGACCATGGCGCGCGCATCGTCAGCACGATCCTGACCGACGACGCCCTGCGGGCCGACTGGGCCGCCGAGCTTGAGGACGTGCGCAACACCATGCTGGGCCTGCGCGATCAACTGGCCACCGAATTGCGCCAATTGTCGGGCAGCGACCGGTTCGATTTTATCGCCCATCACCGCGGCATGTTCTCGCGTCTGGGCGCCACGCCCGAACAGGTGCAGCGCCTGAAAACCGACGCGGCGATTTATATGGTGGGCGATTCGCGCCTGAACATCGCGGGCCTGAACCGCGACACCGTGCCGGTGCTGGCCCGCGCCATCATCGACGCTGGCATCTGATAAAACCGGGGTCAGAGGGGCCAGCCCCTCGGCCCCCAAGGGGGCGTTCGGCGGGGAAAAGGTCCACTGGACCTTTTCCTGATCCGCCTCACCCCGGGATATTTCTGCACAGAAGATAAAGCGGGGTGCGGCGATCCGCAGCCTGCCGTCTCCGGAATAACGAACGCCCGTCCTATCTTCTGTGTGCAAATATCCCGGGGGGAAATCGCGGCACGCGATTGGGGGGCTGGCCCCCCTTACCCGCCATCCGCGCGCATTACCGCCGGTTCAGTTTCTGTTCGATGTAATCGCGCAGTTCTTCGATTTCGCTGCGGCTGTCGCGCAGGCCGTCCATGGCGGCGCGGGCCTCGGCCTCGCGTTGCGCGATTTCGGATCGCAGGCGGGTGATCTGGTTGATCGCTTCGTCGCGTTCTTCTTCGGTGTTGTGCAGTTGCTGGGCCAGTTCGTCCAGTTCCGACATATTCGCGCGGGTTGGGCGGCTGATGCGGTGAATCAGCCAGCTGGCGATCCAGCCCAGAACAAAGGCGCCGAACAGAATCAGCGCGGCGGCGGTGATGAATTCGGTGCGGTTCATTCGGCGCGGTCCGTCTGGGGCGCGTCATCCGCGGCGTCGGGGCGCGGCGCGGGGCGCGGGGTTTCGACATCGGGCGTCTGCACCGGCACCGTAAGCATTTCTTCGTCCCCGTCTAGGGTGTCGTCCGGCTGTTGATATTCCTCGGGGACGCCGATGGTGGCGGGAACGGCCCCCGCCCCGGACATCGGCGCGGGCAGGTTCGGGCCGTGCATCAGATCGGGCGCATCGGTCGCGGGCATGGGCGGGCCGTATTCGGGCGCATCCGTGGGGGCCGGGTCGGCCACCTGATCCGTCACCCCCGTCAGCGTCACCGGCGCAGGCAGAGGCGCGCTGTTGACTGGCCGCTGCGACAGCAGGCGAAACTCGATCCGGCGGTTGGCCTCGCGTCCTTCGGGGGTGTCGTTGGTGTCGATGGGCTGGCTTTCGCCGTAACCGCGCGCGGTCATGTTGGCGGTGTTGATCCCCGCCGCGCCCATGGCCGCGACAATCGCCTGCGCGCGCGACCGCGACAAATCGGCGTTAAACCCCGCTGAGCCTTGCGAATCGGTGTGGCCTCCGGCCTCGATCTGGAAATCGGCGCAATCGGTCATCACGGCGGCCAGTTGTTGCAGCGTCGGCGCGGGATCGCCCGCAATGGATGAGCGGCTGGGTTCGAACCCGATTTCGGATTCCGACATGATGATGTTCAGCTGCGCCACACATTCATCGCCATTGGGCAGGCCCAGCGTCGCGTCCAGCCTCCGGTCATAGCGGATCGCCAGATCATAGCGCGCCCCCGCCCCCAGACGCCGCGCCAAGGCCGTGGCCGCGCGGTCTGGCGCGTCAGGATCCCCCGACGTTCCGGTCAGCGTCACCAGATCGGGCGTCACCTGCACGCTGCCGATATTCAGATCGGCCATCGCCTCAAGCGCGGCGATGACGCGCACGGTCCAGCCGCCCGGCACGTTATCGTCGCTGCGCAGAGTGGTTTGGGCCACGTCAAACCGGGATCGGGCGAAGCTGTTCACAGCCTCGCGCATCCGGTCGTCGGCGATGCGGCCGCGCATGGACAGGGTGCCGGTGTCGGACAGCACGGCGATGAATTCGATGGGCGCGGCCTGTGCGTCAACCGGCTGTTCCAGTTCCGCGTGCAGGGTAAAGACCGGCGGCAGGTTGGTTTCCAGTTGCGCCACCACGGCATCGAACCGCGCGCGATCCACGCTCTGATCCGCGATCAGCGCAATATCGGCGTCCGACAGCGTGACCGCCCCCGCGCCCAATTCACCCATGGCACGAATCGCCGCCGCCGCCGCATCGCCCCAATCGGGCGACGGCACCCCAAGGCCCAGCGTGCAAGGCGGCGTCGCGCCCAGCCCCGCGTCAGATGCGGCGGCGATGATCTGCGCCCGCGCGTCATCCGTATCGGCGGCGCAGGCGTCGAAATGCGCGCCTTCGGTGTCATTGATGACAAAACGCAGGGTAAAGGGCTGGATCACCGGGCGCGGCGCAGAAATATCGGTGTCCAGCACCACCCCATCGGGCAGGGCAGCGCGCAGAGCATCTTCCAGCCGGGCCTTTTCCGCGCGGCTGTCAGCCAAGGCGGTGACATGCACCCGCCCCGGCGCAATCGAGATTTTCGCCCGCGCGGCCAGTTGCGCCGCCGTCATGCCGAACCGCATCGCTGCGTCCCAGCCGGGGGGGATGTCGTAATCGGCGGCCTCTAACAGATCGGTCACTTGGGGGGCGGCGGTGTCGCGGCCCAGACGGCGCAGCACGGCCACCCGGTCCATAGCCGCAGGCACCAGCCCGATCAGCGAAATGCCCTGATCGTTGCGCAGCAATTCGACCTTAAATTCCGGGGGCGTCATGGCGGCGACCGATGCGACGGTCATATTGTCGCGAATACGGCTGGCGTCGATGACGGTTGCGGCCTCGGTCACGGCGCGAAAGCGGTCCACCTCGGACGGAGCGATGCCGGACAGGTGGACGCGCAACCCGTTGCTGTGGACCTGCACCCAATCCTGACCGGCCAGTTGCAGGGCCATGGTCACATCGCGGGCGGAACGATCCTCGATAAAGTCGGCGGCGATCTGCGCGCCCCACCAGCACAGGCCCCCCGCCGCGCCAAGGGCGATCAGGTTGGCCAAGGTCCGGGGGATATATCGCGCCATTCGTCAGGCTCCGCCGCTGTTGCAGGTGCGCGATCTTTAACCGCGCGGGCCGGGGGCTGCAATCAGACCAGCCCCGCCACGGCAAGAAACAGCGCAAGGATCAGACCCGCATCGCGGTTCGACCGGAACACGCGCAGGCAAATAAGCGGTTGTTTCGGTTCAAAAACCCGCAATTGCCAGATCAGATGCGCGCCAAATCCGGCCAGCCCCAGCCCCGCAATCAATAGATTGCGACCGGGCAGCGCAATCGCCACGGCCAAGGCCGCGACCGTCAGCGCCGCGAATCCGGCCAGAATGGCGGGGCTGCGATCGCCAAACAGGCGGGCCGTGGATTTCACCCCGATCATCGCGTCATCGTCAGCGTCCTGATGCGCGTAAATCGTGTCATAGAATATCGTCCACGCAATCGCGCCCAGCCACGCCACGACCGGCGCCGCGTCCAGCCGCCCCATATGCGCGGCATAGGCCAGCATCACCCCCCAGTTAAACGCCAGCCCCAGAAACAGTTGCGGCCACCATGTGAACCGTTTGGCAAAGGGATAGATCGCGACCAGCACCAGCGACGCCACCCCCATCCAGATCGCGGCCCAGCCCAGCGTCAGCAGCACGACCAGCCCCACCAGCCCCTGCGCCACCAGCCACAGATAGGCCCCGCGCAGGCTGACCTGCCCGGACGGCAGCGGGCGCGACCGCGTGCGCGCGACCTGCGCGTCAATATCGCGGTCGGTGATGTCGTTCCAGGTGCAGCCCGCGCCGCGCATCACAAATGCCCCAATCGCGCAGGCAATCGCGATCCACGCATCGCGCCACTGCGGGCCATCCGCCATCATCGCAAGGCCAATCCCCCACCAGCACGGGATCAGCAACAGCCATGTGCCAATCGGTCGATCCGCGCGCGACAGCCTCAGAAACGGACGCCATGGCGCGGGCGCATACCGATCGACCCAGTTTCCGGCGGGCGCGTCGCTGACGGTCTCTGGTGTTTGGTGGTGATTTTGCATAGCCTGCCCCTATGGCGAATGTCCGACTGTTCATAGATCACCCCCTGTCCCCGGAA
Source organism: Paracoccus sp. (in: a-proteobacteria) (assembly GCF_030538495.1). Taxonomy (GTDB): domain Bacteria; phylum Pseudomonadota; class Alphaproteobacteria; order Rhodobacterales; family Rhodobacteraceae; genus Paracoccus. The sequence goes on along the minus strand of NZ_JAUNTW010000004.1, from coordinate 172,591 downwards.
CAAGCGGTTCCGCTGGACGCCGCGCAGGCGCATTACCTGTCGGGCGTTATGCGGATGCGGACGGGGGACGCGCTGACCGTGTTTAACGGGCGGGATGGCGCATGGCGGGCTGTGATCGCGGATGCGGGCAAACGCGGCGGCGTGCTGACCGTTCAGGACCAGACCGCGCCGCAGCAAAACCCGCCCGATCTGTGGCTGATCTTTGCGCCCATCAAAAAGGCCCGCACCGATTTCATCGTCGAAAAAGCGACCGAGCTGGGCGCCGCGCGCATCATGCCCGTTCAGACCGACCACACCAATTCCGAACGCATCCGGCAGGACCGGCTACAGGCCCACGCGGTCGAGGCGGCGGAACAATGCGGCGGAACCTTTGTTCCCGGCGTGGATGACCTGATGCCGCTGTCGCGCCTGCTGGCGTCATGGGATCCCGCGCGCCGCATCCTGTGGGCGGATGAGGCTATGGCCGGACCCGCCGAAACGCTGGCGGGGCTGGCGCGGGGGCCGTGGGCGATTCTCATCGGTCCCGAAGGCGGCTTTTCGGCGGCGGAACGTGCGCATCTGTCCGGCTTGGATCACGTCACCCGAATCAGTCTGGGGCCGCGCATCCTGCGCGCCGATACGGCGGCGGTATCTGCGTTGACGTTGTGGCAATCCGCGTTAGGGGATTGGTAAACAAAGCTGACCTTTGTTTTTCCACAGATTTTTGCGTTGAAAAGTAAAGGTTTTGTGAACGCGATTGCAGAAACTGCATAGCGGCTTTGACATTGGCAAGGCTGTTTTTTCTGCGGTGCAGCATCTATATCCGGGGCATCGAAAACGGCCCATTCGGGGCCATTGATGAACAGGTGATATGATGACGACGATCGACATGACCCACGGCAACGCCGCGCGTGGTTTTGGCGGTTTTGTCGCGCGGATTCAGGCCCTGTTCGCCGCGTGGAACGATGCCCGCATCACCCGCCGCGAATTGGACCGTCTGTCGGAACGCGAACTGAACGACATTGGTTTGTGCCGCGCTGACATCGACCACATCGCGCGCATGGGGTAACCCCCGGCCCAGCCAGATGAAACGCCCCCCGGCACCCTGCTGCGGGGGTTTTTTCATGTCTGAGATGCAGCCCGCTGCGATTCCGCCTGCCGGGTCAGGAAATCCAAAATCTGGACCGGGTTGATACGACGCAGCGACACATTCGCCTGTGACGCCCAATCAAACAGCGATGTGTGTTCTGTGGTGGAATGCCCCATCGCCCAATCGGCAAAGCGGCGCGGCTGATTGGCGGCGCGGTGCAGAATGTCGACGCCCGAATGGCGCGGGTCTGCGGTGATCACCGTCATCAGATCGTTGATTTTTTCGCCCGGACCTTCAAACCACTGATAATAAACGTCATATTCGCGATGCAGAAATCCGGTGACGGACAGATCGCGATTCTTGATCCGCGCGCGCCGGATCATGTCGCGTTCGGCCTCGGATTCGGCGGGCAACACCGCCACGCTGCGATACAGGACGACGTGGCAGAGTGTCAGCATCAGGCGTCCTTTCAATCGTTAACAGCACGGCATGTCAGCCCGCCCGCTGCAATGCCGCCTGTCCGGTCAGGAAATTCAAAATCTGCGCCGGATTGATGCGACGCAGCGACACATCCATCTGTGACGCCCAATCAAACAGCGATGTTTGCTGAGCGTCGGAATATCCCATAGCCCAATCGGCAAAGCGGCGCGGTTGATTGGCCGCGCGGTGCAGAATGTCAAAATCGGCATGGCGCGGATCCATGGCGATCACATCCGCCAAGGGGCCGACATGTTCGGCCGGACCCTCAAGCCACTGATAATAAATGTCATGTTCGCGATGCAGAAAGCCGGTGATTTGCAATCCGGCGTTTTTAATCCGCGCGCATTTAATCATGTCGCGTTCCGGTTCGGATTGTGCGGGCAGTAATGCGGAACTGCGATATAGGACGACATGGCAAAGTGTTAACACCAGGCGTCCTTTCGACATCAGATCAGCTTTGCATTTATTAGCCGTCGCCACAATAGCGTAAAAAAAGGGCGGTGCCTTTCGGCACCGCCCCCATAATCGCCAAGAGGGATCAGCGATAAATGTAAACGATCTGACGGCTGTCTGGGTTCACCAAGACCGTCTGACGGTTAATCACAGCATAACGATAATCCGGCTGATCCGGGATGTCGTAGATGGTCACACTGTCGGGGACGCCCGCGCCGACGACGACTTCACCGTCCAGGATCACCGGAGCGACCTCGTGGCTGGTGACATAGGTGGTTACAGCCTCGGCGGGGGCAACAACGGTCGCGCTGCCGCCTGCGGTTCCGCCGATCACGGCACCCGCGACCGCGCCAACCGGACCGCCGACCAATGCGCCCATGGCCGCGCCCGTCGCGCCACCCACGGCGGTGTTTTGGGCGGTGTTATCGGTGGCGGGGGCCTCGATCACGGTGACGCCGACCACCTGACGGTTGGGATACAATGCAACCACCTGATCGCCCTGCGCGACGTTCAGATAATCGCCATAGGACCAGCCGGTCAGCTCGCCCGCCGTCACCTGACACCAGTTGGCCGATTCAATACAGCCCAGAACGGTGGTGTCTTGACCTGCGGTCAGCGTGCCGACCACATCATGCCACACGCCCGGCCCCGACCGCACATTCAGATCGGTGGCCGCCGTGGCGGCGGTTTCGGCGAATGCGGCACCCGTCAGCGTCAGGGCGGCGGCGGTCGTCATGAACAGCTTGCGCATATCATATCTCCTTGATTTGCTGGCGGGATAACGCAGGCCGCCGGGGCGCGTTCCACACGCAGGCTTCACATATATTCACCCGCGCGTGACCTGCGCCGCTTTGACAACTGGGCGGCGGCGTGGTCACATGCCCCAAACCAAAGGGGCGACCATGACCGACACGAATCTGAAATCCCTGCTGACCGATCCCAGCCTGCTGGAAACCCGCGCCTTTGTGGCCGGGGAATGGGTGGATGCCGATGACGGCGCGACCTTTCCCGTGACCAACCCCGCGCGCGGCGATGTGATCGCCCATGTGGCCGATCTGAGCCGGGCCGAGACCGCCCGTGCCATCACGGCGGCGGCGGATGCGATGCGCGACTGGGCCGCGCGCCCGGCCAAAGAACGCGCAAATATTATGCGCAAATGGTTCGACCTGATGATCGACCACAAAGCCGATCTGGCGAAAATCCTGACCGCCGAGGGCGGCAAACCCATCACCGAGGCCGAAGGCGAAATCGCCTATGGCGCGTCCTTCATCGAATGGTTCGGGGAAGAGGCCAAGCGGCTCTATGGCGAAACCATTCCCGGTCATCAGGCCGACAAACGCCTGACCGTCATTCGCCAGCCCATCGGCGTGGTGGGCGCGATCACGCCGTGGAATTTCCCGAACGCGATGATCACGCGCAAGGCGGGGCCTGCCTTGGCCGTTGGTTGCGGTTTTGTCGTGCGGCCTGCGGCGGAAACGCCGCTATCGGCGCTTGCCATGGCGGTTCTGGGTGAACGCGCGGGCCTGCCCGCAGGCATCCTGTCGGTCATCCCGTCGTCGCGGTCATCCGACATCGGCAAGGAGTTCTGCGAAAACCCGCTGGTGCGCAAACTGACCTTTACCGGATCGACCGAGGTGGGCCGCATCCTGCTGAAACAGGCCGCCGATCAGGTGCTGAAATGCAGCATGGAATTGGGCGGCAACGCGCCGTTCATCGTGTTCGATGACGCCGATCTGGACGCCGCCGTTCAGGGCGCGATTGCATCAAAATTCCGCAACAACGGCCAGACCTGTGTCTGTGCGAACCGGATTTACGTTCAGGCCGGGGTCTATGACGCCTTTGCCAAAAAGCTGGCGGCGGCGGTTGATGATCTGAAAATCGGTGACGGCATGGACCGCGACACGAAACTGGGGCCGCTGATCAACAAAGACGCCGTGGAAAAGGTGCAGGACCACATCGCCGACATCACGGCCAAGGGCGGCACGATCATCACCGGCGGCAAATCGCTGGACGGGCTGTTTTTCGAACCCACCGTCGCCACCGGCGTCACCACCGATATGAAGGTCGCGACCGAAGAAACATTTGGCCCGCTGGCCCCTCTGTTCAAATTCGACACCGAAGAACAGGTGATCGAACAGGCAAACGCCACCATCTTTGGTCTGGCCAGCTATTTCTATGCCCGCGACATTGGCCGCATCACCCGCGTGCAAGAGGCTCTGGAATACGGCATCATCGGCGTGAACACGGGCATCATCTCGACCGAGGTTGCGCCCTTTGGCGGCGTGAAACAGTCGGGGTTGGGGCGCGAAGGCAGCCATCACGGTTTGGATGATTTTACCGAACTGAAATATATCTGCCTGTCGATTTGACCCGCAGCGCGGCGGAACCAACCACCCCGCCGCGCATTATTCCCGAAATTGTGACCAGAAAGGGCATGTTATGGAAGGTTTCGGGCTGATCTTGTCGATCATTTTGGGCGGTTTGGCGGGGTGGATCGCGTCAAATCTGATGAAGGCCAATACGGGTCTGTTGATGAACATCGTGCTGGGCATCATCGGTTCGGTGTTCGGCAACTGGCTGTTCCGCGCACTGGTTGGCAGCACCGCAGGCGGCGCGATTGGTCAGGTGATCGTCGGCATCATCGGCGCCTGCATCCTGATCTGGGGCGTGCGCGCCATTCGCGGGCGCAACTAATCGCGCGATTAATCCCGGCGCAGGACGATGCCGGACGGAACCGGCACCGGGGCGGCGCCCATCCCGCCCCACCACACACGCAGGGTCAGGATTACCCAGTAATACCACGACCGGCGCGGGCGGCGCGACGGCGGCAGATCACGCAAAAGCCGGGCGGCCTCATCAGCCTGCGATGCGGCCACACATAGCCGCATCCCACCCATGCCCACGGCCCAATTCTGATGCGTGACGTGGATCTGATTATCCATCAGCACAATAAAAAACCCTGCCGCGGCAAACACGCTGCGGCAGGGTTCATTTCAGCGGCATGATACCCGCTGGCCAACAGGACCAGATCAGGCGTCGTCGTCGTCATCGCCATCCGGCAGGTTGAAGAAGCTGTCGGCATCCAGTTCCGGTTCCGGCTTTTCATCGTCACGGGTCAGGCTGAAATTTTCCAGCCCGGCAATCGACGACGGCAGGCGCGGTTCGTCCGGCATCGACAGCGACGCTTCGGTGCTGACCAGTTTGCGGCGTTCGTCATCGGTCATCACATCGCCTTCGCCCCCGCGCTTTTTCGCGGCCTTTTGAACGGCGGCGTCCAGTTCGGTCTGACGGCACAGCCCCAAGGCCACCGGATCAATCGGCGCCATGTTCTGAATGTTCCAATGCGTGCGTTCCCGGATCGAGGCAATCGTCGGTTTCGTCGTGCCAACCAGTTTCGCAATCTGCGCATCGGCCAGTTCGGGGTGGAATTTGACCAGCCACAAAATCGCCATCGGGCGATCCTGACGTTTCGACAGCGGCGTGTAACGCGGGCCACGACGTTTTTCTTCGCCCTCGGCCGCGGGGTTGTGCTTCAGGCGCAGCTTATAGGTGGGACTGGCCTCGGCGCGTTTGATTTCATCAGCATCCAACTGATGCGAGGCAATCGGGTCATAGCCCTTGACGCCCGCGGCCACATCACCATCGGCAATCCCCTGCACCTCTAATTCGTGCAGACCACAGAAATCACCAATCTGTTTAAAACTCAGCGTGGTGTTATCAACCAGCCACACGGCGGTTGCCTTGGCCATCAGCGGCTTGTTCATGTGCATCTCCTTGGCGCGGCCCCGAACATGACTGGAAAAGCCGGGAAAACGGCATTCGACCCGCAGGTCATTCCACGTTTTCGGGGGAATTGCCGGTTTCTTTAGCATTTCCCGCGCCCCAAGGAAAGCAAATTCCGCAGTTTCCGCCCGGCGCGATTGCGGTTATGGTGGCGGGTATGAAAGCCTGTCTTGCCGCCCTGTGTCTGGCCCTGCCCGCCCCCCTTGCCGCGCGCGACGTGGCCGGGCAGTTTGATTATTACGTGCTGGCGCTGTCATGGTCGCCGGCATGGTGCGACCGCACGGGCGACGCCCGCAACGCCCCGGAATGTCGCAGGGGCAGCGGGCTGGGATTCACGGTTCACGGGCTGTGGCCGCAATATGAACAGGGCTGGCCGGAATACTGCACCACCCCCGAACGCGACCCCGCGCGGCGCGAAAGTCAGGCCATGGCGGATATTATGGGGTCCGGCGGGCTGGCTTGGTATCAATGGCAGAAACATGGCCGCTGCACCGGGCTGTCGGCGCGGGGCTATTACGACACGACGCGGCAGGCATGGGATGCGGTCAACATCCCCGACGTTTTGCAGGCCCTGACCCGCAACATCACCCTGCCCCCGAACGTGATCGAGGCCGCCTTTCTGGAATCCAACCCCGATATGTCGCCCGACGGCGTGACCGTGACCTGTTCCGGCGATGCCCTGCAAGAGGTGCGCATCTGCCTGACCCGCGACCTGCACCCGCGCGACTGCGCCCCCGACACCCGCCGCGATTGCCCCCGCCCGCGCGTGTCGATGCCGGGGATGCGGTAAGGTTTCAGCGTGGTCTAATGCCTCACGCGCCGGGGGTTTTGCACCCCCGGACCCCCGCAGGATATTTTCACACAGAAGATAATGGCGTTAGGCTTTTCTTAACGCTTTCGTGTCATAAGAGGCATACGGAACAGGCGGGGACGCCGATGGCCGTCACAGGAGATGCCACACCACCTTGCCCGCATGTGCCGGCGGGGTGGTGTGTGCCTGTGCCGCCCGTGCGGTATGGGGTGCAACGCGCAAAATCTTCTGTGTCCAAATATCCCCGCCGGAGGCATCCGCACTATCCTCGGGCGCCGTCGCTCTGTTGGTCAACGCAACCGCATCAGCAGGACACTAAAGACCCCCGCGCGGTTAATCGTCGAACAACCGATGCGCCAGCCACAACCCCGCCGCGACAAACACCGCAACCAGAGCCACGATCAGAACCAGCGGCGCATCCCCGATAAGGAACGGGATGCCGAACACCCCAGCCATCACAACGCCCACTTTAACGGTGTCCAACATCGTTCAAAACCGATCCAGCAACCGCCCCAGATAATCACGTTCCGTCTGAGGCCGCGCGCGTTCGCCGCTGCGCCTGCGGATTTCGTCCAGCAGATCGCGCGCCCGCCGCGCCGGGTCTGCGCCTTCGGCCAGAGGGTCGTCGCTGGTGATCGTGCTGCCCCCTCCGGCCTGACGCCCCAACGGGTCCAATGCCGGACGCTGTGCCGCGCCCTGCCCCCCCGCCTGATCCGACGATTCGCCCGGTTCCCCCTGCGCCCCCTGCTGTGGCGTCAGCATGTCGCCCAAGGCGCGCATCCCCTGACGCATCGCCTGAATCGCATCGGCCTGATGCTGCATCGCGCGGCCCGTATCGCCGTCACGCAGAGCGCGTTCGGCCTGTTCCATGGCGCGACCGGCATTGTCCAATTCACGCGCGGCGTGGTCGCCCGCATCCGATCCCTGACCGGGCAGCAATCCGCGCTGCTGGCCCAAATCTTCACGCAGGGCGCGCTGACGGTCGGCCAAATCACCGCTCTGCCTCTGCCCCGATCCCTGCAAATCGCGAAACGCATCATCCGACAAATCTTGCTGATCGCGCAGCGTATCGGCCAGCCGGTTCATCGCCTGCCCCTGCGCGCCGCTGCCGCCCGGACCATCGCCGCCCCCACGGCCATCCCCCTGCCGGATTTGCAGATTTTCCATCATGCGATTGAATTGGTTCAGCAATTCCTGCGCCTCAGTCATGCGGCCTTCGTTCATCAGACGCTGAATCTCATCCATCATCTGTTGAATCTGATCGCCGGTGATGGGCTGGCTTTGCTGATTGCGGGTGAACCGTTCCGCCGGGTCGCGCTGATCCTGTTCGGCCAGCATCCGGGTATAGGCATCCGTCGCCGCACGCAATTCATCCATAAGCCGTTGAATTTCATCGGGGCTGGCGCCTTGGCGGATCGCCTCGGACAGTTTTTGCTGGGCTTGGCGCATCGCCTCTAGCGCGTCGGACAAGCCGCCATCCTCTAACTGCATCGCGGCCTGCCACAACGCATCGGCCAGCCGGTCGCGCTGTTCCGGGGTCAGGCCCGTTTCCAGCATCTGAACCGCACCGCGCAATTCACCATACAGATCATCCGCGACAAACCCATCAGGCTGCCAGGTCACGGCGCGCAAAATCTCGGCGCTGCGGGGGGCGTTGTCGCGCGACCACAACACGTCGCGGCGCAGTTCAATCAGCGCGGCGGCCAAAGGATGAAAAAACCGCTTCCCCGGCAGGATCGTGGGCATCGGCGCGGATTCCCCCACTTGTTCAATGCCATCAACCGCGCGCAGGGTCAGCACCACCGGCAGATTGGCCCACGGATGCCGCGCCAGATCCTGCACCAACTCGCCGCGCACCTGCCGACGATCACCACGCGGCAAAGGCAGGTTCAAGTCCAGATCGTCGCGCGGCTCGGGGGCGACAGTCAGACCAAACCGCCGGTCAACCGCCGGTAAATCCAACGTAATAACCGCCTGCGCATGGGCCACACCGTGATCATCGCTGGCGGTGTAGTCCTGCACCAGCCGACCATCGGCACGCCGCACGGGCGCCGCCCCGGCTTGGATCACCGGCGGATCATCCGGCGCGACCGAAACCGCGAACCGACGATCCCCAACCGTCACAACGCCCGACTGATCCGCCCGAAACGACGGCGCATCCCCGCCCGACAGGTCCGGCCCGACATCCTGCACCACCGCCCCGCCACCATAGAGGCGAAAGGTCAGAACCGACCCCTTGGGCAGATCAACCGCATCATCTTCCAGCGTATTCAGATACATCACCGGACGCCGGGTATAGGCCGGGGGTTCCGCCCAACCTTCCCAAGCGGGGCCAACAACGACCGGAGCAGGACGCGAAACCGTCGCGGTCGCGGCAATCGCGCTCAGCCCCTGCCCGATCTGTGCCACCCCGCCAAACAGGATCGCCATCACAGCGGCCACAGCCCCCATCAGCCGCAGCCCCAGCGGATCACGCCGCGCCAGCCCCGCATCGGGCGGCACCGCGCGCGCAGCCCCCGCCACGGCCTGCATCTGCGCCAGATGCGCGCGCCACAACGCGCCATCATCGCCAATCGCCACCTGATCCGACAGCGCGGTCAGCGGACGCCCCGGCAAACTGCGATCCAACCGATCCACGACCTGAGCCGCACGCACAGGCCGAAACCGCAACCCGCCCCACACCGCCGCCGCAATCACGCCCAGAAACAATAAGCCCGCCAGCCACGGCAAAACCGCAACCGCGCCCAAAGCAAACCCCGCCCACAGCATCGCCACGGCTGTAAACAGCGGCCAAAACGCCGCCGCCACCCGTTCCCAGATCATCCCCCAACGGGTCAGGTGAAGGGCGCGGCGGGTTATCTTCTGTGCGGAAATATCCACGGGGGTCCGGGGGCAGTCGGCCCCCGGTTCTGCCCTGTCGCGATTGTGCGGCGCTATATCCATTCCGGGATAATATCGCGCGACAGAATGTCGTCATATGTCGGGCGGGCGCGGATGACGGCGAATTGATCGCCGCTGACCAACACTTCGGGGACCAATGGCCGCGTGTTGTATTCCGACGCCATCACCGCGCCATAGGCCCCCGCCGACCGGAACGCGACCAGATCACCGGCCGCCATTTCGGGCAATTCGGCCCCCTTTTGGAACGTATCGCCGGTTTCACAGACCGGCCCCACCACGTCATAGGGCCGAACCGCCGCCCCGACCGCCGGCTCCACCACCGGGACAATATCGTGATGCGCGTTATACATCGCCGGACGCATCAGATCATTCATCGCGGCATCCAGAATCAGGAAATCGCGCCCCTCACCCTGTTTGACGAAAATCACGCCCGACAGCAGAACCCCGGCATTGCCAACGATGTTGCGGCCCGGTTCAATCTCAATTTCGCAGCCCAGATGCCCCACGGTGTCGCGGATCACCTGCCCGTATTCGATGGGCAGAGGCGGCGCGTTGTTGTCGCGGCGATAGGGGATGCCCAACCCTCCACCCAGATCCAGACGGCTGATGTCATGCCCATCCGCCCGCAGCGCCTGCGTCAGTTCCGCCACCTTGCCATAGGCCGCGCGATAGGGCTCTAAATCCGTCAACTGGCTGCCGATATGCACATCAATGCCCACGACGCGCAGACCCGGCAGACGCGCGGCTTCGGCATAAACCTCACGCGCGCGCGCAATCGGGATGCCAAACTTATTCTCGGACTTGCCGGTGGCGATTTTCTCATGCGTTTTGGCATCCACATCCGGGTTGACCCGCACCGCAACCGGCACGACAGCGCCCATGGACGCGGCCAGTTCTGACAGCGCGCGCATTTCGGGTTCGGATTCCAGATTCATCTGACGGATGCCGCCGTCGATTGCCATGCGCATTTCGGGCAAAGTCTTGCCGACGCCCGAAAACACAATGCGATCCCCCGGCACCCCGGCAGCACGCGCGCGGGCATATTCGCCGCCCGACACCACATCCATACCTGCGCCCAGATCGCCCAGCAGTTTCAGCACCGCCAGATTGCTGTTGGCCTTGACCGCAAAGCAGACCAAATGATCGGTCCAGTTCAGCGCCTGCTGAAACAGCCCAAAATGCCGGGTCAGCGTCGCGGCGGAATAGACATAAACCGGCGTCCCGACCTGCTGCGCGATGCGCGACAGCGGCACATCCTCGGCGCACAACACCCCGTTTTGATAGTGAAAATGATCCATTACAGCCGTCCCGCCACGCCAATACGCGCCTGCCCGCCGATGGTGACGCCAAATTGCTGCTCAACCGGGCGTTCGGGGGGGCCATCCACCCCACAGCTCGCCACCCCCATCAGCATCAGCGCAATCACAGCCAGTCGCATGTTTATTCCCCGCATGTTCCGCGCGTTTATGATGGGCCGCCCGCCGCCATGCAAGCGCCCCTTTTGCACCGCCCCACCCAGACGCGGCGGTGCGTTTTTGAGTATTTATGCACAGAAGAAACCCCGGTTGCGCATGATGTGCGACGGCGTGGCTTCTTCTGTGTCCAAATACTCAGATCGCGACCGTGCCGCGGGCGGGCGGTCACGGATTCAGTGCGGCCTGCCAGCGGGCGATTTGGGCGCGGACCTGATCCGGGGCGGTGCCGCCATAGCTTTGACGCGAGGCGACGGAATTATGCACGCCCAACACGCCATAAACCTGCTGCGTAATGCCGGGATGCACCGCCTGCATGTCGGCCAGCGTCAGGTCGGGCAGGTCGATCCCCGCCGATTCGGCCTTTGCGACCAGTGATCCGGTGACATGGTGGGCGTCGCGGAACGGCAGGCCCAATTCGCGCACCAGCCAATCGGCCAGATCGGTGGCCGTGGAGAAGCCCGCCGATGCCGCCGCCTCCATCTGGTCGCGATTCGCGGTCAGGTCCGACAGCATCCCCGCCATAGCCGCCAGCGACAGCATCAGGTTATCGGCGGCGTCAAAGACCTGTTCTTTATCCTCTTGCATGTCTTTGGAATAGGCCAGCGGCAGGCCCTTCATCACCGTGAACAGCGCCACGGTGGACCCCAGAATCCGGCCGATTTTGGCGCGGATCAGTTCCGCCGCGTCGGGGTTGCGTTTTTGCGGCATGATCGACGACCCGGTGGACCATTTGTCCGACATGGACACGAACCGGAATTGCGCCGATGACCAGATCACCAGTTCTTCGGCCAGACGCGACAGATGCACCGCGCAGATGCTGGCGGCGGACAAAAATTCCAGCGCAAAGTCCCGGTCGCTGACGGCATCCAGACTGTTGGCCATGGGGCGGTCAAACCCCAATGCCTGCGCCGTCGCGTTGCGGTCAATCCTGTAGCCCGTCCCGGCCAAGGCCGCAGCCCCCAGAGGCGATTCGTTCATTCGCGCCCGCGCATCGCGGAACCGTGACAGATCGCGCCCGAACATTTCGACATAGGCCATCATGTGATGCCCCCATGTCACCGGCTGCGCGGTTTGCAGATGGGTGAATCCCGGCATGACCCAATCGGCCCCCGCCTGCGCCTGCCCCAATGCCGCGTTGATCAGCGCGGTCAGCCCCGCCATTACGGCGTCGCATTGATCGCGCACCCACAGGCGGAAATCCGTTGCGACCTGATCATTGCGCGACCGGCCTGTGTGCAGCCGCCCCGCCGGTTCACCGATCAGGTCCTTCAGCCGGGCTTCGACATTCATGTGAATATCCTCAAGCGCGGTCTGGAAGGGGAAATTTCCGGCCTCGATCTCTGACAAGACCGTGATAAGCCCTTCACGGATGGCCTGCGCATCGGTATCGCTGATGATACCTTGTGCGGCCAGCATGGCGGCATGGGCCTGACTGCCCCGGATGTCTTGGGCATAAAGCCGCTGGTCAAAGCTGATGGATGCGTTGATCGCCTCCATAATCGCGTCCGGCCCTGCGGCGAATCGTCCGCCCCACATGGTGTTGGCGGCGTCTGCGGTGTCGGGCCGTTCAGTCATGGTCAGTCCTTCGGAGATCAAAATGCTGCGTTCGTTCCTGTTCTATACATCACTGGTTTTGGGTGCAAACACCGCCTTGGCCGCGGAACCCGATTGGCAGGCGGCGCGGGATGGCGGCCTGTCCAAGCTGATCGTTGCGGATGCGCCGAAACCCGTCAGCGATGTGGATTTTACCGACCCCGACGGCGGCACGCACAGTCTGGCCGATTGGCGCGGTCAGGTGGTGTTGCTGAACTTTTGGGCAACCTGGTGCGCCCCCTGCCGTCACGAAATGCCGGCGTTAGACAACCTGCAAGCCGAATTGGGCGGCGATGATTTTCAGGTCGTGACCATCGCCACCGGCCGCAATTCCGTGGACCGCATCACCGCGTTCTTTGATGAGGTCGGCGTGAAACACCTGCCGGTTTTGCTGGATAACCGGCAGCAGATGGCGCGCGATATGGGTGTGATGGGGCTGCCGGTCACGGTGCTGATCGACCGCGACGGGAACGAAGTCGCGCGTTACCTGGGCGATGCCGAATGGGATTCCGACGCGGCCAAGGCCTTGATTATGCAGATGACAGCGCCCTGACCGGCGCATGACGGTGGCAGGTGGTGACGTGATCGTTCACCATCCCCGCCGCCTGCATAAACGCATAACAGATCACCGGCCCACAGAATCGGAACCCTCGGTCATGCAGCGATTTTGACATCGCGGTTGATTCGGGGGTGGATGCCGGCACATGCGACAAATCGGGCCAGTTATTTTGCACGACCTGCCCGCCGGTAAAGGACCAGAGGTAATCGGCAAACGCTTCGGTTGAATCAAATTGATTAAAAAGCTGTGCAGTTTTTACCGTATTGGCGATTTTGCCGCGATGCCGGACGATGCCCGGATTGGTTAAGGCGCGCGCGATCCGGGCGTCATCCCACAGGGCGACCTGAACCGGATCAAAGCCCTGAAATTCCTGCCGAAATGCGTCACGTTTGCGCAGAATTGTGATCCATGACAGGCCCGCCTGAAACGATTCCAGCGTTAACAATTCCCACAATTGCCGCCCATCACGCACCGGCACGCCCCATTCGTGATCGTGGTAATCGACATAAACCGGGTCATCCCCGCACCATCCGCATCGCTGATTCATCAATTAACCTACAGTTGAAAAAACCATCCCGGTTTACCTGAAATTAAGCCATGATGTGCAATGTGCAACAAAGTGATTCAAATAAGGGGAATCGGTGGTGGAATACGGCAAGACCCAAACAGCAGGTTCGCCATTGGACAGCGCGATCGGCCATCAGGACAGCGTAACCCTGTCCATGGTGCGCGCCGCTGTGCAGCGGGGCAGCGGGGCTTTGGCCTTTCAGCCGATTGTGCAGGCGGGGCGCACGGAAACCCCCGCTTTTTACGAAGGGCTGATCCGCATTATCGACGAAACCGGGCGCATTGTCCCGTTGAAAGAATTCATGCCCACAGCGGAAAAAACCGAATTGGGGCGGCAGATTGACTGTTTGTCGCTGGGCTTGGGGCTGCGCGCATTGGCGCAGGATCCGGCGATGCGGCTGTCCATCAATATGTCGGCGCGGTCCATCGACTATCCCGAATGGATCACCACCCTGCGAAACGGGCTGGCCGATGATCCGCATCTGGGCGAACGGCTGATTCTGGAAATCACCGAAAGTTCAGCCATGGGGCTGCCCGAACAGGTGCAGGATTTCATGTATGAGGTGCAGGATCACGGCATCAGTCTGGCCTTGGACGATTTCGGCGCGGGCTATACATCGTTCCGGTATCTGCGCGATTTTTGCTTTGATATGATCAAAATTGACGGGCAATTCATTCGCAGCATCTCGAAAAACCCGGATAATCAGGTGCTGACGCGGGCGCTGATGTCGATTGCGCATCATTTCGATATGTTTACCGTCGCGGAATCGGTCGAAACCGCCGAAGATGCCAGTTTCCTGATCGGTGCCGGGATCGACTGTTTGCAGGGCTATTATTTCGGCGCCCCGACCATGGCCCCGCCGCTGACCACTCCACCCGCCGTGGCCAACCGATGACGGTTTTTCGGGCGCAATCGGCATGAACGGCTTGACGTGACGATACGAAACCGCATCCTGTGGCCGAACCACCGGCCACGCCGGACCTCTGGGAAGGAGAAATCATGACCAAAGCCGTTATCGTTTCCGCCGCGCGCACGCCGGTCGGCAGTTTTCTGGGATCATTTGCGAATGTTCCCGCATCCGATCTGGGCGCCGCCGTCCTGCGCGAAGTTGTGGCACGCGCCGGGATCGACCCGGCCGAGGTCAGCGAAACCATTCTGGGGCAGGTGCTGACCGCCGGTCAGGGCCAGAACCCCGCCCGTCAGGCCCATATCAAAGCCGGCCTGCCGCAAGAGGCGTCGGCATGGCTGATCAATCAGGTGTGCGGTTCGGGTCTGCGCACCGTCGCCTTGGCCGCGCAGCAGGTGATTCTGGGCGATGCCTCCATCGTTCTGGCTGGCGGTCAGGAAAGCATGTCGCTGTCCAACCACGCCGCCTATCTGCGCGCGGGTCAGAAAATGGGCGATCTGCAGATGATCGACACCATGATCCGCGACGGTCTGTGGGACGCGTTCAACAATTACCACATGGGCCAGACCGCCGAAAACGTCGCGGATCGCTGGTCGATCACCCGTGAACAACAGGACGAATTCGCCGTCGCCTCGCAGAACAAGGCCGAGGCCGCCCAGAAAGACGGGCGTTTTGACGACGAAATCGTGGCCTATACCGTGAAAACGCGCAAAGGCGACACGGTTGTGGATAAGGACGAATATATCCGCCACGGTGCCACGCTGGACGCGATGCAGAAACTGCGCGCGGCCTTTACCAAAGACGGTTCGGTGACCGCCGCGAACGCGTCGGGCATCAATGACGGCGCTGCTGCCGTCATGGTCATGACCGAGGATGAGGCCGCCCGCCGTGGCCTGACCCCGCTGGCCCGCATCGCATCCTATGCCACCGCAGGTCTGGACCCGGCGATCATGGGCACCGGCCCGATCCCGGCCAGCCGCAAAGCACTGGAAAAGGCCGGCTGGTCCGTCGGCGATCTGGATCTGGTCGAAGCGAACGAAGCCTTTGCCGCTCAAGCCTGCGCCGTGAACAAAGATATGGGCTGGGATCCGTCCATCGTGAACGTCAATGGCGGCGCGATTGCGATTGGCCATCCCATCGGCGCATCGGGCTGCCGCATCCTGAACACGCTGCTGTTTGAAATGAAGCGACGCGACGCGAAAAAAGGTCTGGCCACGCTGTGCATCGGCGGCGGCATGGGCGTTGCCATGTGTCTGGAACGCTAAACAAATGTGAACGCCCTGCGACACTTGCGCGCAGGGCGTTTGCAACTTACCGTTGCGTCACAGATTTTGACATAAGGGGGGAAAATTTCATGTCAAAAGTTGCCATCGTCACCGGCGGATCGCGCGGGATTGGTGCCGCCATTTCCAAGGCGCTGAAGGATGCGGGCTATACCGTTGCCGCCAATTATGCCGGCAATGACGACGCCGCCCGCGCCTTTACCGAAGAAACCGGGATCAAGACCTATAAATGGTCGGTCGCGGATTATGACGCCTGCGCCGCGGGCATCAAACAGATCGAAGATGAGCTTGGCCCCGTCGCCGTTCTGGTCAACAATGCCGGCATCACCCGCGACGCCATGTTCCACAAAATGACCCCGCAGCAGTGGAAAGAGGTCATCGACACCAACCTGACCGGCGTGTTCAACATGACCCATCCCGTCTGGACCGGGATGCGCGACCGCAAATTTGGCCGCGTGATCAATATCAGTTCGATCAACGGGCAAAAGGGTCAGGCGGGTCAGGCCAACTATTCCGCCGCCAAAGCCGGCGATCTGGGCATCACCAAGGCCCTGGCACAGGAAGGTGCGCGCGCCGGAATCACCGTCAACGCGATCTGCCCCGGCTATATCGGCACGGAAATGGTGCGCGCGATTGATGAAAAGGTGCTGAACGAACGCATCATCCCGCAAATTCCGGTTGGCCGTCTGGGCGAACCCGAAGAAATCGCGCGGGCTGTGGTGTTTTTGGCGTCTGACGATGCGGGCTTTATCACCGGATCGACGATCAGCGCGAATGGCGGTCAGTTTTTCGTCTGACCCCAGCCGCAAACCATACCGCAGAACCGAACGGCCCGCGATGATCGCGGGCCGTTTTGGTTAATGCTCGAGCCGGGAAATTTCTTCCTTCAATCGCAGCTTCTGCCGTTTCAGGTCCGCGATTTCCGCGTCTGTGGAACCGGGGCTGCGCTGCGCCTTTTCGACCGCATCTGACAGCACCTGATGTTTCTTACGAAGCTCTTCGACATGGGAAGCAACCGACATAGCACCCTCCTTGTGGTTTGTGTCGCAGATGGATTGCAGCACAGACCGGGGGCGATGTCACGAAACTTTTGCAATGAACGGGGCCAAACCCTGACCGTCGCGCAGAACCGCCTGCGCGGCGTCGGTCAGGTCGGACCCGTCGCACCGATGCGCGGGGCCGGTATGCATGATGAACGGCGCGCACAGACGCAAGGGCGTGCGCGCCCCTTTGCGCGCGGTCACAATCACGCGACCGGCATCGCGCTCCGCCCGCGCCGCAATCGGCAAAACGCTGATCGCCCCCGCCCGCCCCCACAGCGCCGCGATGACCCCATCCAGCCGGTCGGCGCGCTGAATAACCGTGATCCAGCCGCCCGGACGCAGCCGCCGCAGCCCCGCGCCGATCCAATCCACCAGCGGGGTGTCTTCGTGCCGGGCGGTCGCGCGGCCCGCATCGGGCGCGGCGGTCCCACCCCGAAAATAGGGCGGGTTCATCATCACATGATCGAAGGCAGCATTGCGCAGATCATCGGGTGGCGCGGCCAGATCACCGGTCAGAACCCGCAGCGCGACACCATTCCGCGCGGCATTTTGTCGCGCCAGATCGGCATAATTTCCCTGATATTCCAGCCCGGTAAGCGCCAGCCCCGCCACGCGCCAGCCCAGACACAGGCTGGCCACTCCGGCCCCGCAGCCCAGTTCCAGCACCGCCTGCCCCGGCGTGGCGGGACAGGCCGCGGCCAGCATCACCGCATCGGCCCCCGACCGATAGCCGCGCGCGGGTTGCGCGATCTGCAAACGCCCGCCCAGAAACCCATCAATGCGCGTGTCAGCCATCCAGCCCCGCATCGCGCAGCACGGCGCGGGCCATGAATTCGTCGCGATCCGCCACCATGACGCGGCGTTGAAGCGCGCCGATGCCTCCGTGCAGCACGCTGATATGCTGGTCCATTTCGAACGTCATGATGCCTTCGCCGCGCAGCAGGCTGGTGGCGGCGGAAATGCGCACGGGGTCGTTGGTTCGGAACAGTTCTTTCATAGCAAAATCGTAACGGGCGGTTGCGAATTTGTCGATGGCGTGGCAATCCCTTGGGCGCAATGACATTTAGAGGCATGACGGTGCAGGACAACACCCGCAAACCGCTGGATCAACTGGCTGACGCCTTGGCCGATGATATGGACGCGGTGAACGCGCTGATCCGCGACCGCATGGCCAGCAAACACGCCCCTCGCATCCCGCAGGTGACGGCCCATCTGATTGACGCGGGCGGCAAGCGCCTGCGCCCGATGCTGACGCTGGCGGCGGCGAATATGGTCGGTTATTCAGGACCTTACCACATCCATCTGGCGGCAACGGTGGAATTCATCCACACCGCCACGCTGCTGCATGACGATGTGGTGGACGAAAGCCGGCAGCGCCGGGGCCGCCCGACCGCAAACCTGCTGTGGGATAACAAATCCAGCGTGCTGGTGGGCGATTACCTGTTTGCGCGCAGTTTTCAGTTGATGGTCGAACCCGGCAATCTGCGCACGCTGGCAATTCTGGCCAATGCCAGTGCCACCATTGCCGAGGGTGAGGTGCTGCAACTGACCGCCGCCCAAGACCTGCGCACGGATGAATCCGTTTATCTTCAGGTGGTTCGCGGCAAGACGGCGGCGCTGTTTTCCGCCGCGACCGAGGTGGGCGGCGTCATCGCGAACGCGCCCGCGGATCAGGTGCAGGCGCTGTTTGATTACGGCGATGCCTTGGGGATTGCGTTTCAGATTGTGGACGACCTGCTGGATTATGGCGGGGCGACGGACACCATCGGCAAAAATGTGGGCGATGATTTCCGCGAACGCAAACTGACCCTGCCGGTGATTAAGGCCGTGGCGGCGGCGGATGCGGACGAACGCGCGTTCTGGGAACGGGTGATTGAACGCGGCGATCAGCGCGACGGCGATCTGGACCACGCCTTGGCCGTGATGGCGCGGCACGGTGCCATGGATGCGGCGCGGGCGGACGCCTTGGCGTGGGCGGCGCGGGCCAAGGCGGCGTTAAAGGCCCTGCCCGACCATCCGATTCGTCAAATGCTGGCCGATCTGGCGGATTTCGTTGTGGCGCGGGTGGCATAAGGGGCTGAAACCTGCCCTTTGCTACAAAATCACGACAGTATCGCTGGTTTTTTATGACAGCAAGGCACCGTTAACCTGTTCTTTTGGTCAGGTGGGATAAAAATTAATCGACGCTATGGCCAAAGATCGGTATGCCATCAGCAAGTTTATTCGTTCGTGAGGTGTCCTATGTTTACCCGTATCAAAGCGGCTGCCTGCGCTGCTGTTCTGGCTGTGGCGGTTGCTGCCCCCGGCGCTGCGTCGGTCGTTTGGCCGGATGAAATGCAATTGCGCTATCAGGTGACCAACGAAGGCGCCACAGGCAAATATAAACCCCGTGCTGGCTCGACCACGGCGGGCGGGTTGTGGGGTTACAGAGAAGTCTCGTATACCTATGGCCGCAGCAGCGGGGCGACGGAACAAACCGACCCGACCGGAAACAATGTGGGCGAATGGAACGGGGTCGCTGCCAATGTGGGCCGTTTCCACTTGGAAACCACCATTGCCGGTCAGGTCCGCCAATTCACGGCCTTCTGTCTGGAATTGTCGCACGGCATGTTCGGTGCGAGAAATCCGAATGGGACGGTACAGCTCGTCACATATGAAAAGCGCACGATTCTGGATCAGGAACGCATTGACCGGATCGCCAAGCTGGTTCACCGCGCTTGGGATGAGGGGATGAAGACCGTCATAGGTCAGATTGCGTTTCAGTTGGCCCTGTGGGAAATCACCCATGACGACGGCTATGATCTAAGCGCCGGTCGGTTCCGCGTCTCGGCCAATGCGCGGTCGACTTACAGCGTGGCGCAAACCTGGCTGAACGACATCAGCCGCCCGGATTATACCGGCACGCGTTACATGATGATGCTGCATCACGCGACGGTGCAGGACTTGCTGACTGACATTCCGCTGCCGCCGCCCGCGCCCGTGAACCCGCCTGCGGTGCCGCTGCCCGCATCGGGGTTCCTGCTGCTGGGTGGTCTGGCCGGTCTGGGCTGGCTGCGCCGCAAACGCGCCTGATCCGCGCAGAATCGCCCGAATTGGCCGCAATTTGCGGCCAATTTTCGTTTTGCGCGCCCCATCTTCACGGATTGGTCAGCGCAATTCACAAACCGCAAAAATTACGGTATGTTGCGCCGGAAATGGGCCGGAAAAACGGCCGGGCAGGAACGCAGGCATGAAAAAACCCACCGGCACCCCGACGCGTTCGGGCAAACGTCCCATCGCGGACAAACGCAGCTTTGCGCAATCCGACGACGCCACCCGCGTCAAGCGCCACAGCCGCCAGCCCCGCCGCGCAGGTGGACCGATCGGCTGGATCGTCGGCCTGATCGTGCTGATCTGGCGCATCATCTGGGGCTCGGTCTGGCGGCTGGGCATGGTCGTTGTGCTGATTCTGGCGCTGTCCACAGCCTATTATTATTCATCGCTGCCCGAACCCGAAGATTTGTTTGACGGGCGCGCGCGCGGCAGCGTTACCATGCTGGACCGCGACGGGCGGGTGTTTGCGTGGCGTGGCGAAACCTATGGCGCGGTGACCAGCGACGAAATCGCCCCCGTGCTGAAACAGGCCGTCATCGCGACCGAGGATCGCCGGTTTTACCAACATCTGGGCGTCGATCCGCGCGGCATCGCGGGCGCCATTCGCAACAACATGCAGGCCGGGCGCGGCGCGTTCGAAGGCGCGGGCGGGTCCACCATCACCGTTCAGGTCGCGAAACTGCTGTGTCTGGGCGAAACATTCGACCCGATCCGCTGGGCCAACGAATCCGAATTCGAGGCGTCCTGCCGCGTCAGCAGCCTGTGGCGCAAAATCAAAGAGGTTCCCTATGCCTTTGCAATGGAACTGAAATACAGCAAAGATGACATTCTGAACATCTATATGAACCGGTCCTATCTGGGGGCCGGCGCGCGCGGGTTCGAGGCCGCAAGCCAGCGTTATTTCAACCGCCCCGCGTCGGATGTGAACACTCAGCAAGCCGCGATGCTGGCAGGTCTGTTGCGCGCGCCCAGCCGTTACGCGCCGACCGCCAATCTGCGTCTGGCGCAGGAACGCGCCAGCGTGATCCTGGGCGCGATGAACGAAGAAGGCTATCTGACCGACGCCCAACTGGCCGAGGCCCGCGCCAACCCCGCCACGCTGTCACAGGCCGCCGCCGCCCGCGCGGGGGGATATTTCGCGGATTGGGTGATGGAATCCGGCCCCGGTTTCCTGACAAGCGAAACGACCGAAGATGTGACGCTGCTCACCACCTTTGACCAGCGGATTCAGCGCGCGGCGGAACGCGCGTTGCAGCGCGTGTTCGATGAAAAGGTGCGCGACGGATCGCAGGCGCAGGCCGCTGTGGTTGTCATGTCCGCCGATGGCGCGGTGCGCGCGATGATCGGCGGGCGCGACAATACCGCGCACGGCACGTTCAACCGCGCGGTGCAGGCGAAACGCCAAACCGGGTCCAGCTTCAAACCCTTTGTGTTCGCCGCCGCATTGGAAGGCGGCTATGCGCCGTCATCGCGGGTCGAAGATGGCCCCTTAACCATCCGCATCCCCGGCGGGCGCAGCTGGTCGCCCCAGAACTATACCCGCAATTATCGCGGCATGGTCACGCTGACGCAGGCACTGGCGCAGTCGCTGAACACCGCCACCATCCGGTTGCAGGAATCCGTGGGCCGCAATGCTGTGCGCCGGATCGCCCATGATTTCGGCATCGTCAGCAACCTGACCACCAGCCCCTCGCTGGGTCTGGGCGCGTCCGAAGCGACTCTGCTGGAACTGACCGGCGCCTATGCGGGGATCCGAAATGGCGGCACATCCGTGGCCCCCTATGGCATGGTGGAACTGCGGATTGCGGGCGATGACCGGCCGCTGATGGGGCAGTTGGGCGGCTATGGTCAGCGCGTCATCAGCCAACGTGCGGCGGGGCAGTTGATTTACATGATGCAGCAGGTGATCGAATCCGGCACCGGACGGCGCGCGCAGCTGGGCAACCGCCCCGTCGCAGGCAAAACCGGCACGACCAGCAGTTACCGCGATGCGTGGTTTGTGGGCTTTACCGAACAATATGTGACCGGGGTGTGGATGGGGTATGACGACAACACCCCGTTGCAGGGCGTGACCGGCGGCGGTTTGCCCGCCGAAATCTGGCAGGCGGTCATGTCCGATATTCACGACGGTCTAGAGGTGCTGCCCCTGTCCACCGTGTCGCCGGACGGCAGCGGCATCATCATGTCGGACGGCCCGAACACGCCCAAGGTCATCACCAGCGGTTCCGCCGATGACCCGCTGGCCGCCGCCTTGGCGGGCGTGATGAATCAGGTCGAAGCGGACATCAGCGGGCAAGTCCCCTCCCCCGCGCCTGCGCCTGCGCCTAACGCGCCGCCGCAAACCGCTCCGTCCAGCAACAGCGCCGATTCGGATGATGCGTTGATGCGGGCGTTGCAGGGGGCTTTGGGCGGGAACTAAGCGCGGGTCAGACCCGCGCGGCGCGGCGTTCGGAATACCGGTCGGCCAGTTGCCCGCGATGTGGGCGCAGCAGGTGGGTGAGGCGCATCAGTTCCTGCGCCACATCCACGATCCGGTCGTAATAGGGCGACGCCCGCATCCGCCCGTCCGCGTCAAATTCCTGATAAGCGCGGGCGACGGATGACTGGTTCGGGATCGTGAACATCCGCATCCAACGGCCAAGGATGCGCATATTGTTGACGGCGTTAAAGCTCTGACTGCCGCCGCAGACCTGCATCACGGCCAGCACCTGCCCCTGCGTCGGGCGGATCGCGCCCAGCGTCAGGGGGATGTGGTCGATCTGCGTTTTCATCAGGCCCGACATTTGCCCGTGGGTTTCCGGGCTGGACCAGACCATCGCATCCGCCCACAGCGTGTAATCGCGCAGTTCCGCAATCGCCGGATGACCGGGGGCCTGATCGGGCAAAGGCAAATCGCGCGGGTCAAAGATCCGCACATCCGCCCCCAGATGCCGCAGCAGCCGCGCCATTTCAAACGCCGCCAGCCGGGAATAGCTGACCTTACGCAAACTGCCGAACAGGATCAGCACCTTAACCGGATCATCGCCCGGTTCGACGCGCGGCAACAGGGCCACGTCCAGCAGCGGCACATCGTCGGGATCGGGCAGATCAACCAGCCGGGTCATGCGCCCCCAACAGGTCGAACACGGTTTCCTTGGGGCGGCACAACGCCGATTTCGGCCCCAGAACAACGGGGCGTTCGATCAGATTCGGATGCGCGACCATGGCGGCGATCAGCGCGTTGTCACCGGCCCCCGCCAGCCCCAATTCCCGAAACAGCGGTTCTTTGCGCCGGATCAGTTCCCCCGCGGACAGTCCCAACACCCGCAGCGTATCGCGCACTTCATCCGCCGTTGGCGCGTCCGCGATATAATCGCGCACGGTCACATCCGCCCCCGCATCGCGCAGCGCGTTCAGCACGAAACGCGATGTTGAACAGGTCGATTTATGCCAGATGGTCCAGGTCATACGGCCCCCTTTTGCGTCTGTTTACCCCGCCGCGTCGGGGATAGGAAGCGCACTGGTCGCCTTGATCTCCTCCATCGACAAAAGTGCGGTGACGTTGTGGATTTTCACCTCGGCGATCAGGGACTGATAAAAGCGGTCATAGGCGCGGGCGTTCCGCACCTGCACCTTTAATATATAGTCGATGTCACCGGCCAGCCGGTGCGCCTCGACCACCTCGGGGCGGTCGCGCAGGGCGCGCAGGAACCGCCCGGCCCAGTCTTTGTCATGTTCGCTGGTGCGGATCAGGACGAAGAAACACGCTTCAAGCCCCAGAGCGTCGGGGTCCAGCAACGCGACCTGTCCGCGGATCACGCCCCCGTCGCGCAGCTTGCGGATGCGCGACCAGACGGGGGTTTTCGACGCGCCCACCTGTTCGGCGATCTGGTCCAGCGACAGGCTGGCATCGCGTTGCAGCAGGGACAGGATTTTGCGGTCCAGTTCATCCAGACGGATATTCATTCGCGCATCTGGCGCTTTTTCACGATTCTGTTCTGGCATTTTGCCCCCACGCTAAGATATGTCCTTATTTTTCGCAGATACTCGTCAAAATCCAGAACAAAATCCTATATAGGTGCATCCTATCGAAAGGTCCGAATCCATGTCCAAAACCTTTGCCCCCACGGCACAGCGTCCCGGTGTCATCACCGCCAACGATTTGCGCGAAGGTCATAACATCTGGATGTGCGATGATGGCTGGACCGCCGACCCGCGCCAAGCCACCCTGTTCGAAGATGAGGCGATTGCCGATCTGGCCCTGCTGCGCGCGATTGGTCAGGCCGACCGCGTGGTCGGCCCCTATCTGGTCGAGGCGCGGCGCGGCCCCAACGGCCCCGAACCGACCCATTTCCGCGAGGCGTTCCGTCAGCGCGGCCCGTCCAATTATTTCCACGGGATTCAGGCCCGTCAGTCGGAAAACGCCAATGTTTGATATTCGCCCCGTTGATACCGATTACGTCCGTCATCGCGCCGCGCAGTTCCGGGCGCAGGTCGAACGCCGTCTGGATGGCAGCCTGACCGAGGACGAATTTCGCCCTCTGCGCCTGATGAACGGGGTGTATCTGCAATTGCACGCCTATATGCTGCGGGTGGCGATCCCCTATGGCACGATCAGCCCCGATCAGATGCGCGTGCTGGCGTTGCTGGCGGAAAAATGGGATCAGGGTTATGGCCATTTCACCACCCGCCAGAACATCCAGTATAACTGGCCGAAGCTGGTCGATATTCCCGACATGCTGGACGAATTGGCGCGTGTGGGGATGCACGCGATCCAGACATCAGGCAACACCATCCGCAACGTGACGACCGATGCGTTCGCCGGTGCTGCGGCGGATGAGATTGCCGATCCGCGCCCCTATGCCGAATTGCTGCGCGCTTGGTCCACCGATCACGCGGAATTCCAGTTCCTGCCGCGCAAATTCAAAATCGCCATTTCCGGCGGCGCGCAGGATCGTGCCGTGATTGCGGCGCATGATATTGGCCTGCGTCTGGTGCGTCAGGACGGCGAGATGGGCTTTCAGGTGTCCATCGGCGGGGGCTTGGGGCGCACGCCGCTGTTGGCGCAGGTCGTTCGCGATTTCCTGCCCGAAGCCGACCTGCTGCCCTATATGGAGGCGATCATCGCCACCTTTAACCTCGCCGGTCGCCGCGACAATAAATATAAGGCGCGCATCAAAATTACCGTGCTGGAACGCGGTCTGGACGTGATGCGCGACGAAATCGAGGCGGAATTTGCCGCCCGCCGCCGCAGCTTTAACAATGCCGACCGCGAAGCTTTGGCGATTTTCCGCGACCGTTTCACCGCGCCTGATTTCCGCGATGCGCCGGTTGATGCGTTCACCGCGGAACGTGACCGCAACCCGGCCTTCCGCAGCTGGACCGACACCAACCTGCACCCGCACCGCGCACCGGGTTACGCCAGCGTCATCGTCACGCTCAAGGCGCCGGGGGCCACGCCGGGCGATGCGACGGCCGAACAGATGCGCCTGCTGGCCGATCTGGCGGAACAATATGGCCACGCCGATCTGCGCATCATGCACGATCAGAACGTCGCGCTGCCGCATGTGCATCAATCCGATCTGCCCGCGCTCTATGCCGCGCTGCGGGGGGCGGGGCTGGCAACCGCGAATGCGGGCCTGACCAGCGACATCATCGCCTGCCCCGGCATGGATTACTGCGCATTGGCGACGGCCCGGTCGATCCCGATTGCCCAAGACATCGCGGACCATTTCCGCGATCAGGGGCTTGAGGACGAAATCGGCCGCCTGAACATCCGCATTTCCGGCTGCATCAACGCTTGCGGCCATCACCATCTGGGCCATATCGGCATCCTTGGGCTGGACCGCGCGGGCGTCGAAAATTACCAGATCACGCTGGGCGGCGACGCCTACGACATTCCGGCCATTGGTCAGCGCGCCGGTGCAGGCTTTCCGGCGGAAGAGGTCGTTCCCGCCATCGACCGCCTGATGCGCGCCTATCTGGACCTGCGCGACCATCCGCAGGAACGGTTCATCGACACCTATCGCCGCCTTGGCGTGGCACCGTTCAAAGCGGCCCTCTATCCCGAGGTGGCCGATGCTTGACGCTGATCTGGACAGCCGCGCCGCGCGGCTGAACGACCGATACCGCCACCACGCCGCAACGGGCGTTCTGCGCCATGCGGTCAGTGACCCCGATCTGGGGCAGGTCGCCCTGGTGTCGTCATTTGGCGCGGAATCGGTGGTGTTGCTGCATATGGTGTCGGTTGTCGCGCCCGGTCTGCCGGTGCTGTTCATTGACACGCAGATGCTGTTTCCCGAAACGCTGGATTATCAGGCCAGCGTCGCGGCGAAACTGGGCCTGACCAATGTGCAGATCATCCGCGCGTCCGATGCGGATGTTGCCCGTCACGACCCGAACGGCGATCTGCACAAAACCAACCCCGATGCCTGCTGTGATTTCCGCAAAACCGTGCCGCTGGAAAACGCGCTGTCGGGATTTGACGCATGGATCACCGGGCGCAAACGGTTTCAGGGCGGCGAGCGCACGGAATTGCAGTTCTTTGAACCCGAACAGCCGTCGCGGCTGCGGGTCAATCCGCTGGCCCATTGGCGCGCGCAGGACGTGCAGGATTACATGATCGAAAACAACCTGCCGCGTCACCCTCTGGTCGCGCGGGGGTATCCGTCGATCGGTTGCGCGCCCTGCACCTCGCCCGTAAAACCCGGCGAAGACCCACGCGCAGGCCGTTGGCGCGGCAGCGACAAGACCGAATGTGGCATCCACTTTATTGGCGGGCGCATGGTCCGCGGAAAGGTTCCGGCATGACCGACCAGATTATCGTTCGTGATGACGGCTTTCACCCGCTGACCGAAGACGCAGCAATCACGCTGGCCCCCGACACCGACCCGAAAACGCTGGGCGATTATCTGGGCCACGACCTGATCGCCATTGATTTTCCGTCATTTTCGGATGGGCGCGGCTTTTCGCTGGCGCGTTTGCTGCGGGAATTGGGCTATCAGGGGCGGCTGCGCGCCACGGGTCGCCTGATCGCGGATCAATACGCCATGGCCCGCCGTGTGGGCTTTGACGAAGTTCACGTCGCCCCCGACATTGCCGCCCGCCAGCCCGCCGAACAGTGGCTGGCCCGCGCCGATTGGCAGGCATGGGACCATCGGGCGCAGCTGGCCGGGTGATCGCGGGGTTTCCCTGCGCGCCTGCATCGACTAACACCAGACGGAACGTTTGTTATGACATTGGATATGCCCGTGGCCCAAGCCGCCCCCAAAACCCTGCCCGATGCGCAGACTGTGACCGCTGTCACGCATTGGAACGACAGCCTGTTTTCGTTCCGCGTCACCCGCCCCGCCAGCCTGCGGTTCCGGTCGGGGGAATTTGTCATGATCGGCCTGCCGGATGAGAACGGCAAACCGATCCTGCGCGCCTATTCCATTGCCAGCCCGAATTGGGATGACGAACTGGAATTTTATTCCATCAAGGTGCAGGACGGCCCTCTGACCAGCCGCTTGCAACACATCCAGCCGGGGGACGAAATTATCCTGCGCCCGAAGCCCGTTGGCACGCTGGTTCTGGATGCTCTGCTGCCGGGCAAACGCATGTGGTTTCTGGCCACCGGCACCGGCATTGCGCCCTTTGCATCCCTGATGCGCGACCCCGAAACGTTCGAGCGTTACGAACAGGTCATCATGATGCACACCTGCCGCACGGCGTCCGAACTGGAATATGGCCGCAAGCTGGTCGAGGATCTGAAGAACGACCCCTTGCTGACCGAAATGTTCGGCGACGACTTTGCCAGCCGGTTGCTGTATTACCCCACCACGACGCGGGAAGAATCGTCTCTGATGGGGCGGATCACGGACAATCTGGCGTCGGGCAAGGTTCTGTCGGACCTGAACCTGCCGCCGATCACCCCCGAAAACGACCGCGCGATGATCTGCGGATCGCTGGCCTTCAACATCGACGTTAAGGCGGTGCTGGAAGGGTTCGGCCTGCGCGAAGGTGCCAATTCCGACCCCAAAGAATTCGTGGTCGAAAAGGCATTCGTGGGCGAAGGCGTCTGACGGCGCAGGGGGGCCAGCCCCCCATCCGCGTTCCGCGGATTCCCCCCGGGATATTTGCACACAGAAGATAGGGCGCGGGGCATCCTGCGCCCTTGGTCGTTCACGGGCCGATAACGCGGTTTTGGGAACCCTTTGGCGATCCGTCTGTTAAGGTTGCAACAGATATGTCCCAACGGGAAGGATAGTTTATGCGCCGAGTTATTCATAACACGACCGCCATTGCCGCCTGTCTGTCGCTGCTGGCCCCGCATCTGGCATTTGCCGAAACGCGGATTGCCGATGACGCCGCCGCCGGGCAGGCCGCAAATCAGGCGCTGTCGCAGCCGGGGCGCACTGCCGATTTGGCGGCGGAACTGGCGATGGGTTTGACGGGTGACGGGTTGCTGTGTGCCGATGGTGCCAGTCGTCCCTGCGCGGATGGTGTGGAATTTGTGACGCCGGGCGGGTTGGTTGTTGATCTGGCGGAAAACGGGCTGATCGTTCTGGCCGATGAAGGTCGTCAGGTGACGGATACCGAACTGGCCGAGGTTGCGGCGGATGCGCCGGCTGAGGCGGCGCCTGCGGTTGAATCCGCGCCAGAAGCGACCGCCGAGGCCGAACCTGCGCCTGAGGCTGCAGCTGAGGCGACGGCAGAGGCTGAAGCGACGGCTGAACCTGCACCCGCGCCTGAAGCCGCGCCCGAGGCAACTGCAGAACCTGCGCCTGCGGCTGAGGCTGCGCCGGAAGCAGCGGCTGAACCCGCCGCTGAACCGGAAGCCACGCCGGAACCCGCAGCCGAGGCACCCGCTGAAACCGCCCCGGTGACCGAATCCGCGCGGCCCAGCGAAAAGCCTGCTGATAAACCTGCGGCCGAAGCAACCACCGAGGCCGCAGCCGAGGACACCACCCCCGCACAGGAACTGATCGACACCGCGACCGAGGCCGCGCAGGACACCGCCGCGGACACCAAGGCCGCCGTGGATGACTTGGCCGCCGCTTTGGCCGCGCAGACCGCGCCGGATACCACGCTGACCCTGGCGACCGATGATGCGGCGCAGATGCGTGTGGCCAACATGCCGCGTCTGGCGCGTGTGCTGAACGACGAAATCGCGGGCGGGCTGAAAACCGACGCGCTGACCTGTCTGGATGGCGCGACGCCGCCCTGCACCGGCGAAGACCGCGTGATGACTCCGCGCGGGGTTGTGTTGGAAAAGAACGCAACCGGCGATTACCAGCTGGCCGAGGCCGCGAACCAGATGTATCGCGTCAATGACGAAGGCGATATGGTTCTGCGCGCCGCCGAAGAGGACGCCAAAGAAACCGAAGCATCGCGCGAAGCCGCGACCGAGACCGCTCCGTCCGATGCGGCGGCGCTTGAGGCCGCCGATGGTGCGGGCAACGTGACGGAAACACAGGTGACGGCGGAAACGGCGCGGTCCTCGGGTCAGGATTTCGAAACCAGCCTGCGCGATGCGTTGTCAACGCAGGCCCCGGCGCAGGCGTCGGGTGGCCGCGATAATGACCTGACCACGGCGGTTCTGCTGGGCTTGGGCGGTATTGCCGTCGGCGCGATGCTGGCGAATAACCGTCAGGTCGCACTGGCCGCGCCCGACCGCGTGGTCGTGACCCGCGCCGATGGCAGCGCCGAGGTGATCCGCGATGACGTCGCCCTGTTGCGTCAGCCGGGCAGCACCGTGACGACCGAGAACTTTGACGATGGGTCGTCGCGCACCATTGTGACCCGCGAAGACGGCAGCAAGGTTGTGACCATCCGCGACGCCAATCTGCGCGTGCTGCGTCGGACTTTGGTCGCGGCGGATGGCGTCACCACCACGCTGATCGACGACACCGCAAACGTGCAGCCCGTCGATCTGGCGACGCTGCCCGCGCCGGCTCCGGTCCAGACCACGACCGCGCCGCTGAACGAAGACGAACTGCGCGCCGCGCTGCAACGCGAAACCGTGCTGGATCGTCGCTTCAGCCTGTCACAGATCCGCAACATCCCCGAGGTGCGCGCCTTGGTTGCGCCGGTGAATATCGACGCGATCACCTTTGACACCGGGTCGGCGGCGATCAAGCCGGATCAGGCGCGGCAATTGGCGACGTTGGGCAAGATCATTCAGGATCAGGTCCGCGCCAACCCGCATGAAATGTTCCTGATCGAAGGGCATACCGACACCGTGGGGTCGGACGTGTTCAACCTGGCCCTGTCGGATCGTCGCGCCGAAAGCGTGGCATTGGCCCTGACGGAATATTTTCAGGTGCCGCCGGAAAACATGGTGACCCAAGGCTATGGCGAACAATTCCTGCGCATCCGGGCCGAAGGCGACATTCGCGAAAACCGCCGCGCATCGGTCCGCCGCATCACCGATCTGATGCAGACCGCGCGTTAATCCACGCGCTACATGAAAAAAGGCCCCGGTTTCCGGGGCCTTTTGCGTTACAGATAAAGCGGAAATTCGATTTTCGGGCAGCGGTCCTGAATGACGGTCAGGCCCTGCGCGCGGGCCTTATCCGCCGCCGCGTCGTCACGAACGCCAAGTTGGGTCCAGATCACGCGCAGATGCGGCAGGTTGGTGATCGCCTCATCCACCACGCCAGCCACGGCGTCGGATTTGCGGAACACGTCCACCATATCCACCACGATATCGGCGGGAATATCGGCCAGCGAGCCATAGACGGTTTCGCCTAAAATCTGTTGCCCCGCATGGCCGGGGTTGACCGGGATCACGCGGAACCCCTGTGATTGCAGGTAACGCGCCACGCCATAACTGGGGCGGGCTTCGTTCGGGGACAGGCCCACAACGGCAATCACGCGGGCGCTGCGGGCGATTTCGGCAATCTGCTGATCTTGGGTCATCACATCCTCCTGTTCGACCACCTGTTTCACAGAAAAAGCGCCCGGTCCAGAATGGCCGGGCGCAAGTCGCGGAACGAGGGACAGTGATCCGAACATAACCGTTCCGGGGCTATGTTCATGTGATGTAAATGGGTATCAGGTCCGAAAAGTTCCAGCCCGGTCGCGTTTTTGTGAACGCGAATCAGCGCAGCGCGGCCCAGACGTCGCGGGCGCGGTCGATCACCTGTTCGGGCGATTGGCGCAACCGACGTTCCGCCGAATCGGATTGCAGCAGGTATAACTGCCCGCCGACCACGGCGAAATGACGCGGATCGCCGTTTTGTTTGCGTCCTTCGGCCAGTGCGACGGGGCAATTGCCGTCAAAGGCGGGAACGAAACTGCGCGGGTTGGATTCGAACCGCTGGCGGTTTTCTTCGGATGCGAAATGCCAGACCTTGCCGCGCCACATGGTCGCGATGTCGTTGCGCCCCGGCGTGGCATGGCCCTGTTGCGCATATCCCACAGGGTCATAGCCGCCAAGCGCCCATTCCTGGGCCGCAACGGGCAGCGACAAAGACAGCAGCAGGGGCAGGCAAAGATAGTTCATGACGAATCAGGCAGCAATCGTATTTACGTTGCGTTTACTTTGCAGGGGCGGGGCCGAATCTCAACGTCGCGGGGCCGATTGTCGCAGGGTTGTGATAAATCAACCGCGCATTGTGGCATAAAGGGCAACAGCCGCCGCGTTCGACACATTCAGCGACCCGAAATCGGCGGCAAAGGGGATCCGCGCGATGTGATCACAGGTTTTCATCGTCAATTCGCGCATCCCCGGACCTTCGGCCCCCATGACCAGACAAATCGCGCGCCCCGGCAATGCGCCGACCACATCGGGCAGATCGCGTTCGCCCTGACCATCCAGCCCGATCAGGATAAAGCCCATGTTTTTAAGCTGAGTCAGCGCCTCGGCCAGATTGGGGACGCGCAGATAGGGCTGGCGTTCCAATGCGCCCGACGCGGTTTTTGCCAAAGCCCCGGTTTCGGGCGCGGAATGGCGGGCGGGGGCGATGACGGCGCGGGCGCCGAACACCTCGGCCGAACGCAGGATCGCGCCGATATTATGCGGGTCGGTCACGCGGTCCAGTGCTACCAGCAGCGGGCGCGTTTCGCCGGGGGCCTGGCGCAGAGCGACCTCGGACAGGCTGCCCCATTTCAGGGGTTTTACCTCAAGCGCGGCGCCCTGATGCACGCTTTCGGGCGGCAGAGGGACGGCCTTATCAAACACGCGCGGATCGGTGATTTCGGGGTCCATCCCGTGCAGATCGCCCAGTCGCGCCACGGCGTTTTGCGTCACCACCAGCCGTAGTTTTTGACGCGCCGGATTGGCCAAGGCGTCGCGCACCGCGTGCAGCCCGAACAGCCACACCGTTTCCGCAGCCGAAGCCCGGCGGGCGCGTTCTTTGTCGATCACCCAAGTGGGTTTTTTGGCTTTGGCGGGTTTGTCGGTCATGGTGGTTCCTTTCGTTTTGCCTGTCTGCGCGCGCTTTGCCCGCCGCGCAAGCCCAAAGGTTGCGAAAACCGCTTGACGCCCCCCGCCGGTCGGGCTAATCACCCCCCCACGCCGAGGCGTTCGATACATTCGATCACATCGGGGGCGACGTGCTGCAAGGTGCGGCAGCGGACTGTAACTCCGCCGGGGAGACCCATGCCTGGTTCGATTCCAGGGTCGCCCACCATTTCCTTTGGTGGCTTTTCCAGAAAAGATGTGCGGGTTCAGTCGCGGCCTCAGTCGCGGCGCGGTTCATCCACCGGGCGCGGTTTATCGTCCCATTCATCGCTGAGGATCCGGTTCGCATCCCCTTTGGGGTCGTCAAATTGACGCGACCGCAGCGCCCAGACGAAGGCGATCAGCCCCATGGCCCCCAGCCCCAGCGATACGGGGATCAGCACAACCAGAACTTCCATCAGTCTTTCTTTCCCAATCGCAGCGCGTTCAGCGTCACGGTGATCGAGCTGATCGACATGGCAAGCGCCGCAATCAGCGGCGTGGCAAAACCCGCCAGTGCAATCGGCACCGCCACGATATTATACCCGAACGAGATCGCAAAATTCTGCCGGATCCGGCGCGTGGCCAGTTGCGCCACGCCGATCGCATCGGCCACCGGCGCAAGGTTATGCCCGGTCAGCACCATATCGCTGGCGACCCGCGCCGCATCCAGTGCCGAAGCGGGCGAGATCGACGCATAGGCCCGCGCAAGCGCCGCCGTGTCGTTCAGCCCGTCGCCCACCATCAGCACGCGCGCGCCCTGCGCGGTCAGGTCGTCCACGCGGTCGGCTTTGTCCACGGGGCTGGCGGCGGCCTGCCATTCGTCGATGCCCAACAGACCGGCCAGACGCGCAACCGCCGCCGGACGGTCGCCCGACAACAGGATCACCCGCCGCCCATCCGCGCGCAGTTTGGCCACACAGTCATGCGCGCCGGGGCGCAGCTGATCGGCGAAATCCAGACGCACGGGGGCCTCGCCCTCGACCGCAAACCAACTGGCCGAGGTCGCGGCGTCGCTGTCGTCATCCGCGCCCAACCATTCGGCGCGGCCCAGCCGCACCAGCCGCCCGTCCCACCGGGCCGACACGCCATGGCCGGGATGTTCGGTCACGCTGTCCAGAACCGCAGGCGCAACATCGCCCAGACCATCGGCCAAAGCACGCGCCAGCGGATGCGCCGACGCATCGGCCAAGGCGCGCGCCACCGGGCGCTGCCCCGCAGGCAGCGCGTCGGTCGAAATCAGGCGCGGCTGCCCCATCGTCAGCGTCCCGGTTTTGTCGAATACGACGGTGTCCACTTCGGCCAGACGTTCCAATGCGGTGCCGTTTTTGATCAGCAGCCCGCGCCGGAACAGCTTACCCGACGCCGCCGTCGCAACCGCCGGTACCGCCAGCCCCAAGGCGCAGGGACAGGTGATGATCAGCACCGCCGCCGCAATATTCACCGCCAGCCGCAGGTCGCCCGTCGCCCAATACCACGCGCCCAGACTGATCGCCGCCAGCAGATGCACCGCCGGGGAATAGCCGCGCGACGCGCGTTCGGCCAGCGATGTGTATTTGCCCTTGGCGCTTTCGGCGGCCTCGACCAAGGCCGTCAGGCGCGACAGCGAACTGTCCGCACCGGCTGCGGTCACGCGCAGGGTCAGGGGGCCGGTCAGGTTCACCTCGCCCGCCGACAGCATCAGGCCGGGACCGGCGGGAACCGGCAGCGTTTCCCCGGTCAGCAACGCGCGGTCAATTTCGCTGCGCCCGTCGATGATTTCGCCATCCGCCGGGATCCGCCCGCCCGGACGCACCAGAATCACATCGCCGGGGCGCAGATCGGCCACCGGGATCACCGCCTGTTCGCCGTCATGCAGGACGGTGGCGCGGGGAACCTCTAACGCGGTCAATTCGGCGGCAGATGACCGGGCAATCGCGCGGGTGCGATGATCCAGATACCGCCCGATCAGCAGAAAGAAACACAGCATCACCACGCCGTCGAAATAGGCGTGATGCCCGGAATTCGCGGTTTCAAACAGCGAAATGGCACTGGCCAGGATCAGAGCCAGCGAAATCGGCACATCCATGCCCAGCCGCCCCGCGCGCAGCGACCGCCACGCGCTTGCGAAAAACGGCTGACCCGCAAAGGCCACCGTCGGCAACGCAATCGCGCCGCTGATCCAGTGGAACATATCGCGCGTCGCCGCATCCGCGCCCGACCACACCGCAATCGACAGGATCATGACGTTCATCATCGCGAAACCCGACACGCCAATCCGCATCAGCAGATCACGCCCGGCGCGGTCGGCGGTCGTGCTGGTCAGGGCGTCGGGGTTCAGCTCATGCGCTTCATAGCCCGCGCGATCCAGAACCGGGATCAGGTCATCGGCCATCAGGCCCGGAGCCTCGACCGTGACCCGCCGCAGCGTCAGGTTCACCCGCGCCGATTGCACGCCGGGATGCGCCAGCAAGGCGCGTTCCACATCGGTGATGCAGGTCGCGCAATGCGCCTGTGGCAGCGACAGGATGATGGCTGTGGGACGCGCCACCTCGGCCCGGTCGGCCAGACGCTGCGCCAAAGGCACCGCGTCACAGGCCGGGCAGGCGCTGATCCGCGTGTCATAATCGCGGTCGGCGGACAGATCGGCCATGGCTTAGGCCCCCGGTTTCAGGACCAGCGACAGGCGCTGACGAAACGCCGTGCCATCCGCCGCCGTAGCGGACAGATCGACGTTCCAATCGCCCGGGTCCAAGGGCAGTTCCGCGACCCAGCGACCGGCGCCTTCAGGGCGCAGATCGGGGGCGTGGTCGTCGCGCTGATGGGTGGGGCGGCGCACCAGAACCGACAGCGCGTCGGGCGTCACGGGGCGGTCCTGCGCGTTGCGCAAGGTGACGGTCAGCACCCCATCGGCATAGTCAACGCCGCTGGTCCAGCCCAAAGCCTCTTGCGCGGCGCGGTCGCGGTCAAACTGCTGGGATGCGATGTAGCTGCTGGTCGTCTCTACCCCCGGAAAGGTGCGGATCGCGACGGTCGCCATCACCAGATTGACCGCGATAATAACGGCAAACGCGCCAACCGTGATCACCAGAACATGCTTGCCGGTCAATTCGCGTGCCATTACTGCCCCCTTCCGTGGAATACGGTGTCAACGCGGGTCGATGCGCTGCCATCGGTTTGCTGCACAAACAGCGTGACGGACCGGTTGCCCGCCCCCGGCTGCGCCAGCGGGCTGCCTGCGGGCGCAGTCAGATACAGACGCCGCGACAGGGTTTGGTCGGCATCAACCTGCGCAGATGTGTCCGCTTCGCCTTCAATCGTCAGGATCAGGTCGTCGGCACCTTCGACCGCGAAATCATAGGTCAGGATGTCGTGCTGTTTGTTGCGCAACCGGATTTCATAGGTGTTGCGGATCGCGCCGTCCGACAGCATCACATAGGTGGGGTTGCGCACCGGCGACACGTTCAGGTCCACAGCCGACCGCATGAACAGCGCCACCACCAACAGCACCCCAATGCTGGCCCAAAGCCCGAAATACAGCAGCGTGCGCGGGCGCAGGATATGCGACATGATCGGTTTGGGTGCCGCGCCCGCCCGTTCGGCCTGTTCATCATGCAGCGTCAGATAATCAATCAGCCCGCGCGGTTTGCCGGTGCGGTCCATGATTTCGTCGCAGGCGTCGATGCACAGGGCGCAGGTGATGCACTCCATCTGCTGACCGTCGCGGATGTCGATGCCCATGGGGCAGACATTCACGCAGGCCATGCAGTCGATGCAATCGCCCGCGCGGGTATCGCTGCTTTTGCCGCGCGGCTCGCCCCGCCAATCGCGATAGCCCACGGTCAGCGTGCTTTCATCCATCATCGCGGCCTGAATCCGCGGCCACGGGCAGGCATAGATACAGATTTGTTCCCGCGCAAACCCGCCAAAGAAAAACGTCGTCGCCGTCAAAATCGCAATGGTGATATAGGCGACGGGATGGGCGTTCAGCGTGAACAGATTGACAAGCAGCGTCGGCGCATCGGTGAAATAAAACACCCACGCCCCACCCGTCAGCAGCGCGATCAACAGCCACGCGGTCCATTTCATCAGACGCAATCGGACCTTTTGCCCGGTCCAGTTCTGGCGATGCAGGCGGATGCGGTTGTTGCGGTCGCCCTCGATCCAGCGTTCCACCAGAATGAACAGGTCAGTCCAGACGGTTTGCGGGCAGGCATAGCCGCACCAGACGCGCCCTAACGCAGATGTGAACAAAAACAGGCCCAGACCGGCCATAACCAACAGCCCCGCGACGAAATAAAATTCGTGGGGCCAGATCTCGATCCAGAAGAAAAAGAACCGCCGATGCGCCAAATCCACCAGCACCGCCTGATCGGGCATGTTCGGCCCGCGATCCCAGCGAATCCATGGCGTGACATAGTAAATCAACAGCGTCACCGCCATGACATACCATTTTAGTGAACGAAAAAAGCCCTTTACCCGTTTGGGAAAGATGGGTTCGCGCGATGCGTAAAGGCTCGGCGGAGGGGCCGGTTCGTGTTTGGACATGGGTCTGTTCCTGTTTCGCGGCTTCCGGTCTAGGTTGATCGGGTTCCTGCGACCTTGATTTGCATCAAATCGCGGGGGCCTCAACGCGACGTCGGGTCGCGGGTCAGATCAGCAGGCCGGTTGCGACCAATGCAATAATCGCGCCTGCGGTCAGCATCAGCACGCCCGGCGCCCATTTCGCCAGCACCGCCGCCGGGCCGTGATCGGGGATCAGCCCCAGCCCGCCGCGCCGCGCCCAGACCGCCAGCCCCGCAACCGCCAGCGTGACCGAGGCCGTCCCCAACCCCATGGCCACCACCCCCGCGATACCGGTTGCGAAAATCCCCATCCGCCAGGTCAGGATCAGCAAAAACAAAGCGCCCGTGCAGGGCCGCGCGGCGATTGCCGCGACAATCAATGCGCCGTCGCGCCATGACCGCGCGCCTGCGACCTGTTCGGGCGTCGGGCCGTGCGCATGGCCGCAACCGCAAGGGGCGTCGTGATGGTGATGGTGATGGTGGTGATGCTGAACGGGCCGCGCCGCCGCACGCAGCAGGCGGACCCCGCGCACGGCCAGCCACACACCGACCAGCCCAATCAGCAGCGTTCCCAGATCATTCATGCGGTTTTCGGCCAGATCGGTCAGCGCCTCGCGCCCCAAATCCAGCAGAGTGATCCCGCCCCAGACCAGCAGAACCGCCGTCCCCGCCTGCGCCAGCGATGACAGCACCGACAGCGTGGCCAGCCGCCCAAACGGCACCGCCGCGCCCAAGCCATAGCTGCCGATCACCAGCTTACCATGCCCCGGCCCGACCGCGTGGAAAAACCCGTATCCGAAACACAGCGACAGCAGCGCCGCCGTCGCGCCCGGCTCACCCGCTTGCAAACGACGCAGCGCGGCGGCCATGGCGTTTTGAACGCGGCGCTGTTCCTGCGCGGCCCAGTGGTGCAGATCGTCAAACCCGCCCGTCAGCCACAGCGCCACCAGCACCGCGCCGACCAGCACCCCGATCAGCCCCAGAACGCGCATCACGCGCCCCCGCAATGGATGCGCATTTCCGCCGCCCCCGCCGCGCCGATGTCTACGATCACGGTTTCTTCGGTCGCATCCGTATCGCGCAGCGCCTGATCCACAGCCGCGCGATAGGCGGCGGCAGCGGCGCGATTGTCGCCGGGGGTCAGATCAACGCGGCAATCATCGCGGCCCTGCACATGGGGCGCGTTCGGCACGGTGAAATCGACATAAAATTCAGGGTCATAGATGCGCGCGATCACCAGCCCATCCCCAGCAATCGGCGGCGACAGATCGCGGATGTGGCGCGATATGATCTGACCGTCGCGATATTCGGCGGTAAAATCGCGGCCGGGGTCCAATGCGATGCGCCGCCCCTCGGCCAGCAGAAACAGGCGACCGTCGAAACCGGGTTCCCAATCGCTGTCAAAGCCCTGCAAAGCGGCGGTTTCGTCATCGGTCAACACGCCGTCGCCGTCCGGGTCCAGCCCATAATCCTGCGTAATCAGCAGCGAATAAAAATCGTCATAAACCCATTCGACCTGAACCGCCGTCAAATCGCCACCGTCATAGATCAGCGTCACTCCGGCGTCGATGAACAGATGCGGATGCGCCGCCGCAGATAACGGCAGCAGCGCGCAGGTGGCGGCGGTGATCAGGGCGTGTTTCATGCGACCAGTTAACGCCGCCGCGCGCGGCTTGCAAATCACCGACCCGCCAGAGGATGACAGGTCGGCGGATTGTCGCATCAGGCCGGGTGATTGCCGATGATATGCGCCGCGCCATGCACGACATGGCTGGCCTGCCCCACGATCAGCGGATCGGGCGGCAGAACCACATCCAGATCCTTGCCCGGATAATCAATCGTGGACAGGAAATGGCGCATACAGTTCAGCCGCGCGCGTTTTTTGTCATTCGATTTCACAATCGTCCACGGCGCGTCGGCGGTGTCGGTATAGAAGAACATCGCCTCTTTCGCTTCGGTATAGGCGTCCCATTTATCAAGGCTGGCCTTGTCGATGGGCGACAGCTTCCACTGCTTCAGAGGGTCGGTTTCACGGCTGAGGAACCGGCGGCGCTGTTCGTCCTGCGTGACGGAAAACCAGTATTTATACAGCCGGATCCCCGACCGCACCAACATGCGTTCAAATTCGGGTGCCTGACGCATAAATTCCAGATATTCGGGCGCGGTGCAGAACCCCATCACCCGTTCAACGCCCGCGCGGTTATACCAGCTGCGGTCGTAAAACACCATTTCGCCAGAGGTCGGCAAATGGTTGATATAACGCTGAAAATACCACTGGCCGCGTTCCTGATCGGTGGGTTTTTGCAACGCGACCACACGCGCCAGACGCGGGTTCAGATGTTCGTTGAACCGCTTGATCGTGCCGCCCTTGCCTGCGGCGTCGCGGCCTTCGAACAGCAGCACGAATTTCTGGCCGGTTTCCTGCGCCCATAACTGAACCTTCAGCAATTCGGCCTGCAAGCGCGCCTTTTCGGCCTCATACACGCGGCGGCCAAGCGCGACGGTATAGGGGTAACGCCCGCTTTCGAACGCCTCGCGGATCATGGCGGGGTCGGCAGGCTGGGCAAAGGGGCGACGCAGGCGGGCATGGCCCTGCAACGGGTCCAGATGGCCCAGCTCGGGCGCGGGGTCCGCAACCGGCATGTCAGCGGTATCCGTCGGCGTGGTCAGGTCGGGCGTGATGGTGTCGTCCATATGCGGTCCCCTTGGCGGTGTATGTTGACATTTTCGTGACACATGCGGGACCGCCCCGCCTTGCGCCAGATCAAAATCTGGTTTCACACTGCGGCAAAGCGTCCCAGGAAAGGCCAAACCATGCTGATCATTCACGGAGTCACCCGGTCGCGCGCCTCGCGCATCATCTGGCTGTGTCACGAATTGGGGCTGGATTTTGAACAGCGCCCCGTCATTCAGGCCTATCGCATCGGCGATGCCAGCGGGCCGGATGCGCCTCTGAACACGCGCAGCCCCGAATTTACCGCGCTGTCCCCGGCTGGGGCTATTCCGGTGATCCAGGACGGCGATCTGGTGCTGTCGGAATCCATGGCCTGCACGCTGTATCTGGCGCGCAAGCACAGCGGGCCGGTGGGGCCGCGCGACGGCTCCGAGGATGCGCAGATGCTGCAATGGGCGTTCTTTGCCGCAACCAGCATTGAACCCGACGCGCTGACGATCCTGTTCCTGCACCGCGCCGGTCAGGCGCAATCGGGTGAGGATGTGGCGATTGTCGCAAACGCCGCCGAACGCCTGATCCGCCCGCTCAGGGTGGTTGACGATCATCTGGCCGCGCATGGGCATCTGGTTGGCGGGCGCTTTACCGTCGCCGATCTGAACATGGCCGAGGTGATCCGTTACGCCCAAAGCCACGGCGCGTTGATGGCGCAATTCCCGGCGCTGTCGGCATGGCTGGCCGATTGTCAGGCCCGCCCGGCGTTTCAACAGATGTGGCAGGCGCGGCTGGCCGAACCGGAATGACATTGAAATAATCATCCGAATGTATATTGTCACGGCAACCCCAACCCCGGAGGATGCCATGACCCGCCTGCTGACCAACCACATCTGCACCATCACCGAACTGCGCGAACCCCACAAAGTTCTGGAACGCGCCGGGGGTAAGCCTGTGGCGATTTTGAAAAACTCGCAATTGGTGGGGTATCTGGTGCCGGAACAGGCGACGGAGCCGCAGGCGCGCGCGCTGACCCGTGACGAGGTTCAGGCATTGCTGGATCAAAGCCGCGCCGATGTGCAACCTGTTTTGGACTATTTGCAGGATAAGTAACGATGTTCACGCTTACCACTGACAATGTCGAACAGATCCATGACGATCTGCTGGGGCCGCATGAACTGGCAGGACGTGCGCGCGACAAATCGCTGGACGCCGCACTGGCGCGCGTCGAAAATCGTCTGGCCTATGGCATGATTGAAGATGTTTATGATTTGGCCGCCGCCTACGCTATGGCGATTGCGCGCGGTCATTGTTTCAATGATGGAAATAAACGGACGGCGTTCAGGTCACTGCATCTTTGCCT
The DNA here is from genome assembly GCF_030538495.1 of Paracoccus sp. (in: a-proteobacteria). Taxonomy (GTDB): domain Bacteria; phylum Pseudomonadota; class Alphaproteobacteria; order Rhodobacterales; family Rhodobacteraceae; genus Paracoccus. The sequence goes on along the minus strand of NZ_JAUNTW010000004.1, from coordinate 131,595 downwards.
GCTGGCAAATGGCGTCAACATCAGTCACTTGAACGACGACATCGGCGACCAGATCATCGCGCTTGCGCAGGGCGCGATTGATGACGGCGATCTGGCGGATTGGTTGCGCGACCGGGCGTAACGGCGGAACTGGACGCTGGGCGCGGCATCCGTTATCCCGCCACCCAGACCAAAATTCAAGGCGGCCCCATGTCCGACGATCTTCTTAGCGGCGCGCAGGCGTCCGAATACTCTGCCGCCTCGATCGAGGTGCTGGAAGGGCTGGAACCCGTCCGCAAACGCCCCGGCATGTATATCGGCGGCACCGACGAACGCGCGCTGCACCATCTGGTTGCCGAAATCCTCGACAACTCGATGGACGAAGCGGTCGCGGGTCACGCCACCCGGATCGAGGTCGAACTGCTGGCCGATTATTCCGTCACCGTGCGCGATAACGGGCGCGGCATCCCGATTGACCCGCACCCCAAATTCCCCGGCAAATCTGCGCTTGAGGTGATCCTCTGCACGCTGCACGCGGGGGGTAAGTTTTCGGGCGACGCCTATCAGACCTCGGGCGGGTTGCATGGGGTGGGCGCGTCAGTCGTGAACGCGCTGTCGGATGTGATGATCGTGCAGGTCGCGCGGAACAAAGAGCTGTTCGAACAGCGGTTTTCGCGCGGCATCCCGCAAGGCCCGGTGGAAAAAATCGGCGCGGCCCCGAACCGGCGCGGCACTACGGTGACGTTCCACCCGGACGAACAAATCTTTGGTCATCACCGCTTCAAGCCCGCGCGTTTGCTGAAAATGGTGAAATCCAAAGCCTATCTGTTCAGCGGCGTTGAAATCCGCTGGAAAACCGAAATCGACGACGGCGAAACCCCGGCCGAGGCCGTGTTCCATTTCCCCGGCGGTCTGGCCGATTATCTGGCCGAAACGCTGACCGGGACGACGACCTATGCCGAACGCCCCTTTGCCGGATCGGTCGATTTTTCGCGTCAGGGCGCACCGGGTAAGGTGGATTGGGCGATCAACTGGACGCCCTCGCGTGACGGGTTCATTCAGTCATACTGTAACACCGTCCCCACCCCCGAAGGCGGCACGCACGAAGCCGGTTTCTGGTCCGCGATCCTGCGCGGGGTGCGCACCTATGGCGAACGGGTGAACAACAAAAAGGCCGCCCAGATCACGCGCGACGATCTGCTGACCGGCGGCTGCGCGCTTGTGTCGTGTTTTATCCGCGAACCCGAATTTGTTGGCCAGACCAAAGACCGTCTGGCCACGGTCGAGGCGCAGCGGCTGGTCGAAAACGCTGTGCGCGACCATTTCGACAACTGGCTGGCCTCGGATACGAAATCGGCGGGGGCGATCTTGGATTTTCTGGTGCTGCGCGCCGAAGAACGCCTGCGCCGCAAACAGGAAAAGGAAACCGCCCGCAAATCCGCGACCAAACGCCTGCGCCTGCCGGGCAAACTGGTGGATTGCAGCGCGACGAATCGCGACGGCACCGAATTGTTCATCGTCGAAGGCGACAGCGCCGGTGGTTCCGCCAAAATGGCGCGCGACCGCACCACGCAGGCGCTGCTGCCGCTGAAAGGTAAAATCCTGAACGTGCTGGGCGCGGCCAGTTCCAAAATGGGGACAAACGCCGAAATTTCCGATATGTGTCAGGCGCTTGGCGTCGGCATGGGGTCGAAATTCAACGTCGATGATCTGCGCTATGACAAGGTGATCATCATGACCGACGCCGATGTGGACGGCGCGCATATCGCCAGTCTCTTGATGACGTTTTTCTTTACCCAGATGCGGCCTTTGATCGACAAAGGCCATCTGTATCTGGCCTGCCCGCCGCTTTATCGGCTGACCCAAGGCGCGCATCGCGTCTATGTCGCCGATGACGCGGAAAAGGAAAAGATGCTGGCCAAGGGTCTGGGCGGGCGCGGCAAAATCGACGTGCAGCGATTCAAAGGTTTGGGCGAAATGGACGCCAAAGACCTGAAGGACACGACCATGAACCCCAAAACCCGCAAACTGATCCGTGTCAGCATCGACGATCAGGACGGCGGCGAAACCGGCGATCTGGTCGAACGGCTGATGGGCAAAAAACCCGAATTGCGCTTCCAATATATTCAGGAAAACGCCCAGTTCGTTGAAGAGTTGGATGTCTGACATCCCCCTGCCCCTGATGACGCGCGCGCATCTGGACCGCGCCGCGCGTCCCAGCGACGGGCCGCTATACAGCCCCGATTTCACGCTGCTGGATGACACCGATCTGGACCGGCTGGCGGGGGAATTGCTGGACGGACGCCCGCGCCCGGTGCGGGTCTTCGCCTATGGATCGCTGATCTGGAATCCGGGGTTTTCGGTGGCGACGCGCCGTCGCGGGACGGCGATTGGCTGGCACCGGCAGTTCAGCATCCATCTGGACCATTTTCGCGGCAGCCCCGACACCCCCGGCCTGATGCTGGCATTGGCGCGCGGCGGGACGTGTCAGGGGCTGATTCTGGACATCGAACCGGGAACCGAATGTCAGGCGATGCGCGCCCTTCTGCGCCGTGAATTGGTGGCGCATGAATTGGCGGCGAATGCGGTCTGGATCACGGTTGAAACGGACCAAGGCATTGAAAACGCTCTGACCTTTTACGCCGATCCGGTGGGGGTTGATCTGGCCGATCTGACGATCCCGGAACAGGCGCGGCGTTTGGCGCGCGCGAATGGGGCCGCCGGGTCGGGCGCGGAATACCTGCACAACACCGTCCACGGGCTGCATCAGGCGGGGATTTTCGACGCCTATATCTGGGAACTGGACCGGCTGGTCGCGGCGGAACTGGATTAAGCGTTTCTTAGGCTTTGCCTGCTAAGGCTGGGCGCAGCGATTCCTTTGGGGGCAAAATGAACGGCTATCGGTTGAAATGCGATATGGGGCTGGGCGATATTGTGGTGCAGATCCTGATCTGGGTCGTGCTGTCGGTCGTGACCTTTGGAATCGCTGCGTTTTTCGCGCCCTATTATGTGGCGCGCCTGCCCATTAACCGCACCGTGGTTCTGGACATGCAGGGCCAACCGATTGGCCGACTGCGCGTTGATTTTGGGTTTGGCGACATCATCGGCCATATGCTGATCTGGATTTTGCTGACGATCCTGACGCTGGGGCTGGCCTATATCGTGTATTTTTACTATGTTTTCAGGCGGTTGATGAACGCGACCCGCATTGAACCCTCTGCCGGGGGTTAACGCTGAATCTGGCGCAGATAATCGGCCAAGGCGATCAGCCGCGCAGGCGTCGGCACGCGCTTGCCCGACCCGTCATCATACATCACCGACGGGCCATCCAGCAGCTCCGCAAATTCGGGCATCGGGCTGGCGCTGCGGCCCATGGTATAGCCGTCGATATGCCCCATGACGGACGTCATCGGGAACACCCCGCCCTGATTGCGCGCGATCAGGGTCAGGTCGGACGGGCGCGGCGTCATGCCTCGCCCTGCCGGGCCATCCCCGCGACCGCTGGCCCCGTGACAGGCGGCGCAATAGTCGGCGTAATCCTGCGCCCCGGTGGCAGCAATGACCCGAGGCGCGCAGGCGGCAATCGCCCCTACCAAAACCAAACCGCCCGCGGCTGCCAGATATGTTGCCTTCATCGCCTGTCCTTTCCGTTTGTGCCAGTCTGCCCGAAACGCGGGCGTCAGGCAACGCGATCCAGCCGGAACACGCGATCCATCCGCGCGGCCAGATCGTGATTATGCGTCGCAATCAGCGCCGACAGCCCGGTGTCCCGCACCAGCCCCATCAGCAGATCAAACACCCGGTCCGAGGTGTCGGGGTCCAGATTCCCTGTCGGCTCATCCGCCAGCAACAGCGCCGGTTGATTGGCAAGCGCGCGGCAAAAGGCGACGCGCTGCTGTTCGCCCCCCGACATCTGCGCGGGGCGGTGATCGGCGCGATGCGCCAGCCCCACCCGGCCCAGCAAATCCGCCGCCCGCGCCGCCGCATCGCGCCCCGGCACGGCATTGGCCAATTGCGGCAGGATGATGTTTTCCGCCGCGCTGAATTCGGGCAACAGGTGGTGGAATTGGTAAACAAAGCCCAATTCGTTGCGCCGCGCATGGGTCCGGTCGCGATCCGGCAGCCCGGTCATGTCACGCCCGTTCAGGATTACCCGCCCCGCATCGGGCGTATCCAGCAGCCCCGCGATATGCAGCAGCGTGGATTTCCCGGCCCCCGATGGCGCGACCAAGGCCACCACCTCGCCCCGCTGAACGGTCAGGTCCAGATCGCGCAGCACCGCGACCGGCGCCGGCCCGCCAAGGCCATAGGTTTTCCCAACCCCCTGCAATTCCAGAACATTATTCATAACGCAGAGCCTCGACCGGATTCATGCGCGCCGCACGACGCGCGGGAAAATAGGTAACGGCGAAGGACAACAGCAGCGACAGCCCGACCGCGCGGCCAATATCCCACGCCCGCAATTCGGCAGGCAGGCGATAAATGCCGCGCACCTGAGGTTGCCACGCCCCGCCGCTGGTCAGGCTGTTCAGCACCGCCATGATGCCTTCGACATTCAGCGCCAGCAGCACGCCCAGCACCACCCCGGCAATGGTGCCAATCACCCCGGTAAACGCGCCGCAGATAAAAAACACGCGCAGCACCGCGCCTTCGGTCAGGCCCATGGTGCGCAGGATGCCAATATCGCGGCCCTTGTTTTTCACCAGCATAATCAGGCCCGACGTGATATTCATGGACGCGATCAGCACCAGAACCGACAGGATGACGAACATCACGTCGTCTTCCATATCAAGGGCGGCCAGAAACTCACCCGATGAATCGCGCCAGGTCCAGACCTGCGCCGATGGCCCCGCCACCTGCAACAGCGGCAGCGTCCAGTCATTGACGCGTTCGGGGTCGCGGACGAACACCTCGATTTCGTCCACGGTGTCGGCGCGGTTGAAATAATCCTGCGCCTCGGCCAGCGGCATATAAATGCGGGTCTGATCAATGTCATAGCGCCCGGCGCTGAAGATAAACACCACCTCATAGGCGCTGACGCGGGGCGACACCCCCACAGCGGTGCGCGCACCATCAGGCGAGATCAGCCGCACCCGGTCGCCCACCGTCACCCCCAATTCGCGCGCAATGCCGGTGCCAATCGCGATGCCGTCGCCAAACCGCGCCAGATCCCCGAATGACGTGGCCGGGTCCACAATGCGCGGCATCGCGGCCAGATCATCGGCGGAAATCCCAAACACCTGCGCGACATTCGACCGGTCGGCGGCGGATGCCATCACCTGCCCTTTGACCACGGCCGCCGTGCGCGTCACCCCCGGCACAGCGGCCAACGACGCGGCCATATCCTGATAATCGGCGATGCGCCCCGGCACGATGATCACGTCATCGGTGTATTCGTTCACGATGCGCTGCGGCGCCATATACACGGTCGTATGCGCATTGGCGCCCAGAATGGTGCCGACAAATTCGGCCCGGAACCCCGCCCGCACGGCCAGCGTCGCAATCAGCGCCATCACGCCTAACGCAATGCCAATCAGGCTGATCCACGTCATCACGCTGACGCCGCCTTCGGCACGGCGGGCGCGCAGATATCGCCACGCAATCAGAAATTCATATCGGGAAAACGGTGCGGGATTGGACATCGGGCATTGCCTTACAAACTCGGCGCGAAACTGACCGCCCCCCGCACAAAGATCAAGCCGACAATAACGTGACCCGGGCTTCTTCTGTGCATAAATACTCAACTTGCGCCGCGCGCGTCTGGGTGCAACAAGGCGGGATGGCAAAACCCGTGACCGCATTCACCTGCACCGCCTGCGGTGCTGCACATAAAAAATGGGCCGGGCGCTGCGATGCCTGCGGCGCATGGAACACCGTGATCGAAGAAGCCCCTCTGTCCCAAGGGCCGGGCCGGGGATTGGGCGCGGCCAAGGGGCGCGCGGTGCCTCTGGCCGGGTTGAACACATCCGAACCCCCGCCCCCGCGCAGCCTGTCGGGGATGGTCGAACTGGACCGGGTTCTGGGCGGCGGGCTGGTGCCGGGGTCGGCACTGCTCGTTGGTGGCGATCCGGGGATCGGCAAATCCACGCTGCTGTTGCAGGCGGCGGCGGCCTTTGCGCGGCGCGGCGCGCAGGCCATCTATATCAGCGGCGAAGAAGCAACGGCGCAGGTCCGTATGCGCGCGCAGCGGCTGGGTCTGGCCGATGCGCCGGTGCGGCTGGGCGCGGAAACCAATTTGCGCGATATTTTAACCACCTTGGACAATGAACGCCCCGATCTGGCGGTGATTGATTCGGTCCAGACCCTGTGGTCCGATCAGGTCGAGGCCGCGCCGGGCAGCGTCGGGCAGGTCCGCGCCGCCGCGCATGAATTGGTGACCTTCGCCAAAAGCCGGGGCGTGTCGGTGGTTCTGGTCGGCCATGTCACCAAAGAAGGCCAGATCGCCGGCCCCCGCGTCGTCGAACACATGGTTGACACGGTGCTGTATTTCGAAGGCGAACGCGGCCATCAGTTTCGCATCCTGCGCAGCGTAAAAAACCGCTTTGGTCCGGCGGGTGAAATCGGTGTGTTCGAAATGACCGGGTCGGGACTGGCCGAGGTCGCGAACCCATCCGCCCTGTTTTTGTCCGAACGCGGCCAGCCCATCCCCGGCAGCGCGGTGTTTGCGGGCATCGAAGGCACGCGCCCGGTTCTGACGGAAATTCAGGCGCTTGTCGCGCCGTCCACGCTGGCCAGTCCGCGCCGAACGGTGGTGGGGCTGGACAGCGGGCGGGTCAGCACCATTCTGGCCGTGCTGGAATCGCGCTGCGGGATTCCCTTTGCGGGGTTGGATGTGTTTTTGAACGTCGCGGGGGGGATGCGGGTGATCGAACCCGCCGCCGACCTGGCGATTGCCGGGGCGCTTTTGTCGGCGCGCGAAGACAGCGCCCTGCCGCCCGATGCCGTTCTTTTTGGCGAAATCAGCCTGTCGGGCGCGTTACGTCCCGTTGCACAAGGTGAAAACAGGTTGAAAGAGGCGCAGAAACTTGGTTTCACACAAGCGATTTTGCCCGAGGCCCAAAAACCCGAAGGCATGGACGGCACCGCAATCCGGCGCGTGTCCGATCTGACAGGATTTGTCGGGGATGTGTTCGGCGCCGGCTGAACGCCCCCAAAGGTTAACAAAAACCGGCGCATAGGGCAGTTTATGGACGGATTTACGATTATTGACGCAGTGGTGGCAGGGGTCATTGTCCTGTCGGCCATTCTGGCATGGTCGCGCGGCTTTGTGCGCGAATCACTGGCCATTCTGGGCTGGATCGCGGCGGCGGTTCTGGCATTCCTGTTCGCGCCGGTCGTGCGCCCGATGCTGGGGCAACTGCCCGTTCTGGGCGGCACGCTGCAAGAAAGCTGTGAACTGGCGACGATCGCGGCCTTTGCGGCGGTGTTTGCACTGGCTTTGGTCGTGTTTTCGATCATCACGCCGCTGTTTTCGTCGGTGGTGCAGCGGTCGGCCCTGGGCGGCATTGATCAGGGCATGGGGTTCATGTTCGGCGTGGCGCGCGGCATTTTGTTGGTCGCCATTGCCTTCATCGTTTACGACCGCGTGATGACCAGCCAGCAGCTTGCCATCGTCGAAGAATCACGTTCGGCGCAGGTCTTTGAACGGATGCGCGTGAATATGGATGGCCAACTGCCCGCCGATCCGCCGGGCTGGATCGTGACGCGCTATGAACAGCTGGTGCAGCACTGCACCGCGAATTAACCTTTGCGACAGTGACATGACAAAAAAGCGCCCTCACAGCCATGTGGGGGCGTGACTTTAGGGGGAACCGCCCTTAAATAGCCCGGACAGCCTCCAGCCATCAGGACCGCGCCGATGCAACCTTTTCTGGCCCACCCCTTCGACAGCGACCGTTTGCACGAAGAATGTGGCGTTTTCGGCGTGATCGGCGTGTCCGACGCCGCGAATTTCGTGGCCTTGGGTCTGCACGCTTTGCAACATCGCGGGCAAGAGGCGGGCGGCATCGTGTCCTATGACACCGAACACGGGTTTCAAAGCGCGCATCGGTTCGGCTATGTCCGCGACAAATTTACCCGACCCGAGGTGATGGCCACCCTGCCCGGCCCTCTGGCCATCGGGCATGTGCGGTATTCGACCGCAGGCAGCAAGGCCAGCACCGCCATTCGCGACGTGCAGCCCTTTTTTGGTGAGTTTTCAATGGGCGGCTGCGCGATTGCCCATAACGGCAACATCACAAACGCCGCCGCGCTGCGCCGCGAACTGATTGAACGCGGCTCGATTTTCCAATCCAGCAGCGACAGCGAATGTATCATTCACCTGATGGCGCGGTCGATTCAGCGCAACCTGTCCGAACGGCTGAAGGACGCGCTGCGCCGCGTCGAAGGTGCGTTTTCGGTCATCGCCATGACCCGCACCAAACTGATCGGCGTGCGCGACCCGCTGGGCGTGCGCCCTCTGGTTCTGGGGCAGATCGGGGATGACGGGTTCGTTCTGGCCTCGGAAACCTGCGCCTTAGACATCGTGGGGGCGGAGTTTATCCGCGAAATCGAACCCGGCGAAATGGTGGTCATTTCCAAGGGCCATATCGAAAGCTCGCGCCCGTTTGGGCCGTCCGAGGGGCGGTTTTGCATATTCGAACATGTCTATTTCAGCCGCCCGGATTCGATCATCGGCGGGCGGTCCGTCTATGAAACCCGCCGTCAGATCGGGGTGGAGCTGGCACGCGAAGCCCCGGTTGACGCCGATCTGGTGTGTCCCGTCCCCGACAGCGGCACCCCCGCGGCCATCGGTTACGCGCAGGAAAGCGGCATCCCGTTCGGCATGGGCATCATCCGCAACCAATATATGGGCCGCACCTTTATCGAACCGACCGACCAGATCCGCAATATGGGCGTGCGTCTGAAACTGAACGTCAACCGCGCCCTGATCCGGGGCAAGCGGGTGGTTCTGGTCGATGACAGCGTGGTGCGCGGCACCACCAGCCGCAAGATCAAGGATATGATTCTGGACGCAGGCGCCGCCGAAGTGCATTTCCGCATCGCCAGCCCCCCGACCGCGTGGCCCTGTTTTTACGGCGTGGACACGCCCGACCGCACGAAACTGTTGGCCGCGACCATGACGACCGACGAAATGCGCGACTGGATTGGGGTGGATTCGCTGTCCTTTGTGTCGCTGAACGGGCTGTATCGCGCGGCGGGCGAAGCGCAGGGCCGCAACGACGCCTGCCCGCAATATTGCGATGCGTGTTTTTCGGGCGACTATCCCGTCGCGCCGCATGATCAGTTGGAAAAGGGGTTCGAGATGCGCCCCGGCAGCGAAACCGCGAAATCCTGATCAGGTTACGATCCGTTCCAGCGGATCATACAGCGCCGCGCCGTGGCCCCAAACGGCGCGGGCCAGCATCCCCGGTTTGTGACGCACCGACGCAATTTCCGTGCGCCGCACCCAGCGGGCGCGGTTGACGACTCCGGTCGGGTCGGTCAGCGTCAGCGTGTCCGGCCCCGCCAAAGTCGCGCGAAAGATCAGTTCGACCTGATGAAAGCCACGGTCGGGATCGTGGAATTCGTTCGTCAGGATATGCGCGCCAACGTCGATGGTCAGGCCGGTTTCCTCGGACACTTCGCGGATCAGGTTGTCGGGCAGCGATGCGCCGGGTTCGACGCCTCCGCCCGGCAGGCACCACAGATCAGAGGCCTGCCCCGGATAGGCGTTGACCATCAACAGCCGGTCGTAATGCAAAATCGCCGCGCGGACGGCCAGCCGGACGGTCATTTTGTGATCCGGTTGACATGGCCCATCTTGCGCCCCGGTCGCGGCGCGCCTTTGCCATAGAGATGCAGTTGCGCGCCGGGTTCGGCCAGCAGCGCCGGCACCTGCGCGACATCATCGCCGATCAGGTTTTCCATCACCACATCGGCGTAACGCGACCCGTCGCCCAAAGGCAGGCCCGCAACCGCGCGGATATGTTGTTCGAACTGATCGACGGTGCAGCCCGCCTGCGTCCAATGGCCCGAATTATGCACGCGCGGCGCGATTTCGTTCACCACCAGCCCGCGCGGGGTCACGAACAATTCGACCCCCATCACACCGACATAGTCCAAGGCGTTGACGATTTTCGCCGCGATCAGCACCGCGTCGGTCGTCACCCGCCCCGCCAGCCCACACGGCACCGTGGTTGTGTGCAAAATCCCGTTGCGATGCACATTCAGGCCGGGATCAAAGGCCGCGACCTGCCCATCCGCCCCCCGCGCCACGATGACGCTGATTTCGGCGCTGAAATCGACGAAACCTTCCAGAACCGACGGCGCGCCGGTCCAGTCGGCCGTGGCAGGGTCGGTGATCCGCACCTGCCCTTTGCCATCATAGCCCATGCGCCGCGTTTTCAAAATCGCGGGCGCGCCGATCTGGTCTAACGCACCCATCAGCGCGTCCCGATCCGGCACATCGGCAAAGGGCGCAGTCGTCAGGCCAATATCGTTCAGGAACTGCTTTTCCGTCAGCCGATCCTGCGACACGGCCAAAGCGCGCCGGTTCGGACGAATGGGCCGCAGCGATTCCAGCAGATCAAGCGCCGAAGTCGGCACATTTTCAAATTCATAGGTGATTACATCGACCGATTCCGCGAACCGGCGCAGCGCGTCATGGTCGGAATAGTCCGCCGTCGTCACCTGATGCGCCACATCGCCCGCAATCGCCGGGCCGGGTTCAAAGATGTGACAACGCAGCCCCAACCGGCTGGCCGCCGCCGACAGCATCCGCCCCAACTGACCGCCGCCGAGAATCCCGATGGTTTCAATCATCGACCGGCTCCTGCGGGATGCTGTCGGACAGGGCCTGACGCCACGCATCCAGACGCTCGGCAATGCCCGCGTCGCTGATCGCCAAAATCCCCGCCGCCATCAGCCCCGCATTTGCCGCACCCGCCGCGCCAATCGCCATAGTGGCGACGGGATACCCTTTCGGCATCTGCAAAATGGAATAGAGCGAATCCACCCCGGACAGCGCGCGCGTCTGCACCGGCACGCCGATCACCGGCACCCGCGTTTTCGACGCCATCATGCCGGGCAAATGCGCCGCCCCGCCCGCGCCCGCGATAATCACCTGCAACCCGCGTTCAACGGCGGTTTTGCCATAATCCCACAACCGGTCCGGGGTGCGATGCGCGCTGACGATGCGCGTTTCATAGGCGATGCCCAATTCGTCCAGAATGGTGGCCGCTTCGCACATGGTGGGCCAATCCGACTGGCTGCCCATAATGATTCCGACAGGTGCTGACATAACGCCCCCTTAGTGATTGTTGCCCCGCCATAACGCGACCGCCCCCCGCCCGCAATCAGGCCCCCGCAATCAGGCGATGATGTCGGGGGTGATCTCGTCTTCCAGCCGGGTGATCTGGTCCTTTAACGCCAGCTTTTGCCGTTTCAGGCGTTGCAGGGTCAGGGAATGGATGCGCTGTTCCTGATGCATCGCGGTGATGGTGTTGTCCAATTCGCGATGTTCGGCCCGCAACGCCGCCAGCTTGGTGCGCAGAATTTCGTCATGGGTCATATGCTGCATGGCGGACCGTCATCAAATCATTTCCCGCCGTTATAGCGCAGCAAAACCCGCCTGTTAACTGCCATCTGCATTATCCCTTGTTTCCCGGGGGTTGGACGCCCATATCGAAAGACAAGGGCCGCCATAATGGGGCCGTATGGAAACAGTCGCTGTCGCAAAGGGCTGAACATGACGAAAATAACGCTGGGATCGCATCCCTATCTGCTGGGTTTCGATCAGTTAGAGCGGTTGGCCGAACGCGCCGCGAAAGGGGACGGTTACCCGCCCTATAACATCGAACACCACGCGCCCGATGGGTTCCGCATCACGCTGGCCGTGGCCGGTTTTGCGGAAAGCGATCTGACCATCACGACCGAAGATCGTGCGCTGGTCATCCGCGGCAAAATCGCAGACCCCGATGAGGGGCGCGTTTTCCTGCACCGGGGCATCGCATCGCGCGCGTTTCAGCGCAGCTTTGTGTTGGCCGATGGGGTGCAGGTTCAGGCCGCGCAATTGGAAAACGGCTTGCTGCATATCGACCTGATCCGCAGCCGCCCCGAACACGTCGTTCAGACCATCCCGATCAGCCGAAATTAGGGGATCAGATATGGAAACCAAGTTTAACTTTGCCGACCCTCCGGGTCTGCCCACCGTTTACGTCCGCAAAGTCGCGGCCAAAACCTTGCCGCAGGATCTGCGCGATCAATTGGACGGGGTGGAAACGCTCTATGCCGTTCATGACACGGATGGCGAACGTCTGGCCTTGGTGCTGGACCGGCAGATGGCATTCATGCTGGCGCGCCAGAACGAACTGGCCCCGGTCAGCGTGCATTAAACGAAACCGGCCCCGCATGGGGGCCGGTTTTTTTAGTGTCAGTTCAGACCGATCAGGCCCATACCTTCCAGTTTCAGCAGGACTTCCTGCGCGGCGCTGTCCACGTCGATGTCGGTGGTGTCAACGCGCAGTTCCGGGTTGGTCGGTTCTTCGTAGGGGTCGGAAATGCCGGTGAATTCCTTGATCTTGCCTTCGCGGGCCAGCTTATACAGACCCTTGCGGTCGCGGCGTTCACATTCCTCGATCGGGGTGGCGACGTGAACCTCGACAAAGGCGCCGCCGGATTCGACCATCTCACGCACGGCGCGGCGGGTCGCGGTATAGGGCGCAATCGGCGCACAGATCGCGATGCCGCCGTTTTTCGTAATTTCCGACGCCACGAAACCAATGCGTTTGATGTTGATGTCGCGGTGTTCTTTGCTGAAGCCCAGTTCCGACGACAGATGTTTGCGCACCACGTCGCCATCCAGCAAGGTCACGGGACGGCCGCCCATTTCCATCAGCTTGACCATCAGCGCGTTCGCAATGGTTGATTTGCCGCTGCCCGACAGGCCGGTGAAGAACACGGTAAAGCCCTGTTTTGCGCGCGGGGGCGAGGTGCGGCGCAACTGGGTCACCACCTCGGGGAAGCTGAACCATTCGGGGATGTCCAGACCTTCGCGCAGGCGGCGGCGCAGTTCGGTGCCGCTGATGTCCAGAACGGTGCTGCCTTCGGGGATTTCGTTCGCCGGGAAATAGCTGGCCTTTTCCTGCACATAGACCATGTGCTTAAAGTCCACCATCTCGACGCCGATTTCGTCCTGATGTTTCTTGAACAGTTCCTGCGCGTCATAGGGGCCGTAAAAATCCTGACCCGCGCTGTTTTTGCCGGGGCCGGCATGGTCGCGGCCAACGATGAAATGCGTCACGCCGTGGTTGCGGCGGATCAGGCCGTGCCAGACGGCTTCGCGCGGGCCAGCCATGCGCATCGCCAGATTCAGCAGCGACAGATGCGTGGTTGCCGCCGGGTATTTGTCCAGAACGGCCTCGTAACAGCGAACGCGGGTAAAATGGTCCACATCGCCCGGTTTGGTCATGCCGACAACGGGGTGAATCATCAGGTTGGCCTGCGCTTCGCGTGCCGCGCGGAAGGTCAGTTCCTGATGCGCGCGGTGCAGCGGGTTGCGGGTCTGGAACGCCACCACGCGGTGCCAGTTCATCTTTTTGAAGAACGCGCGCAGTTCGTTCGGCGTTTCGCGGCGGGCGCGGAAATCGTAATGCGTGGGTGCCTGCAAGCCCTTGATCGGGCCGCCCAGATACACCGGACCCGCGACGTTGTGCAGGTAATTCACCGCCGGATGCGCCAGATCGTCGGCGCCGAAGACCTTTTCCGCCTCATGCGCTTTGTTCGGGGTCCATTTGTCGGTCACCGACATGATGGCCAGAATCACGCCCTCTTGGTCGCGCAGGGCGATATCGGTGCCGGGTTCCAGACCGTCGGCGAATTTTTCGCTGACATCCAGCGTGATCGGCATCGGCCACAGCGACCCATCCGACAGGCGCATGTCGTTGACCACGCCGTCATAATCGGCCTGGCTCAGGAACCCTTTCAGCGGGTTGAACCCGCCATTCATCAGCAATTCCAGATCGCAAATCTGGCGCGGGGTCAGATCCCAGCTTTGCAGATTCCCGGCCTCATGCTTCAGCGCGTCGGCGGTTTCGGGGGATACATACAGTTCGGGAATCGGCGTTTGATTCGGATGGGTCATGGTTTCAGCCTTGATTTCACGTTGATATCTGCGCTGCGGCGATCATGGCCCAGCGTCTTCCCGGCGCGGAATAACGCCCCCTGCCGCGTTATGCAAGTTGGGGAAAACGGTTAACGGCGCTTTTTCGCCATAACGCAGCGCGCTGCCCATGGAACCCGCGTCCGCCCCCCGCGTTGAACAAAAAATAACGGAGAACGATCATGACCCAACACCACGCCCCCGCCAGTGCCGATGAACGCCGCGCCCTGTCGCGTGACGAACTGGAACTGGCCGATCAGGCGCGCAACCCGGCGCTGTCCAATCTGTCGGATCGTGAATTGTCGGATCTGATTTCCCGCCTGCGCGACCGCCGCAACCGCGCGCGTGACATCGGCAACCGTCAAAGCCGCAACGATCAGGGCAATGCCGGCACGATGTCGAAACACAGCTTTCTGAACGAAGCCCTGGAACGCGCGCGCGCCGAACGCGACAGCCGCGGCACCGAATGCGACAGCGCGGCCGAGGACGCCGAGGACGAAGTGACGCAAAAAGAGCTGGCCGAAAAAGCCATGGCGCTGAAGGACGAAAACGCCGAATCAAACCCGATGATGGAGGATGGCAGCCCCCTGCATCCGTCCGACCCGGACGCCGACCCCGGCAAGAAAGCCTTGGCGGAAACCGAACGCGACAAATACCCGTCGGGCGCGTTTGAACATTCCGGCGAATTGCCGCAGCGCAAACGGTCCGGCGGGCCTCGGTAACGCCACACCAAACGCCCCGCTTAACGCGGGGCGTTTTTCGTTCAGTCGTCCAATGCGGCCAGATAATGTTCTGCGTCCAATGCCGCCATGCAGCCCATTCCGGCACTGGTCACCGCCTGACGATAGACATGATCGGTCAGATCGCCCGCCGCAAACACGCCCGGAACCGAAGTCCGCGTGCTGCCCGGTTCCACCCGGACATAGCCGCCATTGTGCAATTCCAACTGACCCTGCACCAATTCGCTGGCCGGGGCGTGGCCAATCGCGATGAACACCCCATCCGCCGCAATGGCCTGCGTGCTGCCGTCCTTCGTGGACCGCAGCGTTGCGCCGGTGACGCCAAGGGGGGCGTCGGTTCCCGTCACCTCGGCCAGTTCGTGATCCCAGATCACCTGAACCTTGGGGTTTTCCAAAAGCCGCTTTTGCAGGATCTTTTCCGCGCGCAGGCTGTCGCGGCGGTGAACCAGCGTGACTTTGGACGCGAATCGGGTCAGGAACAGGGCCTCTTCGACCGCCGTGTTCCCGCCGCCCACGACGATCACATCACGCCCGCGATAGAAAAACCCGTCACAAGTCGCGCAGGCGCTGACGCCGAAGCCTTTGAACTTTTCTTCCGACGGCAGACCCAGCCAGCGAGCCTGTGCGCCGGTCGCCAGAATCACCGCATCCGCCGTCACCACGCGCCCGCTGTCACATTCGGCGACAAAGGGACGCTGCCCCAGATCCAGACGGGTGACCATATCGGTGACAATATCGGCCCCCATGGCGCGGGCGTGCGCCTCCATCTTGACCATCAATTCGGGGCCTTGGATTTCCGTTTCACCGGGCCAGTTTTCAACCTCGGTCGTGATGGTCAGCTGGCCGCCGGGCTGCATCCCCTGAATCAGCATGGGGTTCAGCATCGCCCGCGACGCATAGACCGCCGCCGTATAGCCCGCAGGCCCCGACCCAATGATCAGCAGTTTTACATGTTCCGTCATCTTGCGCCCCTTTTGGTTTGGGGCCTAGGTAATGCCCCACCCCGTCTTGTGCAACGCGCGCGCGACAACAGAAATATTGTTGCGCATTTGGCGTTCGCATTGTAGTTTCCGATAAATAAACGAAAACCCGTGAAAGAGCAGCATGGCCGGCGCGAAACTGGACGACATCGACCGCAAAATCTTGGCCGAATTGCAGGCCGACGGACGCATGACCAATGTGGAATTGGCGCGCCGTGTCGGCATTTCCGCCCCCCCCTGCCTGCGCCGCGTCCGCGTGCTTGAGGAATTGGGATTCATCCGCGGATACCACGCCGACGTGAACGCCCGCGAATTGGGGTTCGAGGTGCAGGTCTTTGCCATGGTCCGGCTGGCTTCGCAATCCGAACGCGACCTGTCCGCGTTCGAAGAATTGGTCGCAGGCTGGCCTCTGGTCCGCGAATGTCACATGCTGAACGGCGAGATTGACTTTATCCTGAAATGCGTGGCGCCGGATTTGTCGGGATTTCAGCGGTTTTTGACCAACCACCTGACATCCGCCCCGAATGTGGCCAGCGTGAAAACGTCTCTGGTCATCCGCGCGGCCAAGGACGAACCCGCCGTTCCGTTCGAGGTGGTCGAAGAACGCATCCGTTACGCCACCTGACCGGCGTTTGCGCGTTGCAAGCGGACGCCCGCCGCGCTAACACCCAGCAGATATAAGACAAGAGGCTGTCATGTCGTCCCCCCTGCGCCTTGGTATTGCCGGGCTTGGCACCGTTGGGATCGGTGTCGTTAAGATCATTCAGAAACACGCCGATCTGGTGGCGAAACGGTCGGGGCGTCCGGTCGAAATCACCGCCATCACCGCGCGCGACAAAATGAAAAACCGCGATGCGGATTTGTCGGGCTATCGCTGGATGGACAGCGCCATGGATGTGGCAACCGATGATGCGGTTGATGTCTATGTCGAACTGATCGGCGGCGATAACGGCATTGCCAAAGACAGCATCGAGGCCGCTCTGCGCGCCGGAAAAGACGTGATCACCGCGAACAAAGCCCTGCTGGCGATGCATGGTCAGGAACTGGCGCTGCTGGCGGAACAGCACGGCCGCGTCATCCGGTTCGAGGCCGCCGTCGCGGGCGGCATCCCGGTGATCAAGACCATGACCGAATCGCTGGCCGGGAACCAGATTAACCGCGTTATGGGCGTGATGAACGGCACCTGTAATTACATCCTGACGCGGATGGAAAACGCCGGTCTGCCCTATGACGACGTGTTCGAAGAGGCGCGGCAGTTGGGTTACCTTGAAGCTGACCCGACGCTGGATGTGGGCGGCATCGACGCGGGCCATAAGCTGGCGATCCTGTCGTCGATTGCGTTCGGAACGCAGGTCAATTTCGATGCCGTCGAAATCGAAGGGATCGAGCGCGTCAGCATCGACGACATTCGCCGCGCCGCCGATCTGGGTTATCGCATCAAATTGCTGGGCGTCGCGCAAATGACCGCGCGGGGCCTGGAACAACGCATGTCGCCCTGTCTGGTCCCCGCCGACAGCCCGCTGGGCCAATTGGCGGGCGGCACGAATATGGTCGTGGTCGAAGGCGATCAGGTCGGCCAGATCGTCCTGCGCGGCGCCGGTGCGGGCGAAGGCCCCACGGCAAGCGCCGTCCTGTCCGACGTGGTCGAAGTGGCGCGCGGCGTCCGTCTGCCGGTCTTTGGCCAGCCCGCCGACAGCCTGATCGCGTCGCAACCCGCCCGCACCGCCGTTCCCGCCGCATACTATATCCGTATGGAATTGCAGGACAAACCCGGCGCTTTGGCGAAAATCGCCACGGTGTTGGGCGATGCCGGTATTTCCATCGACCGGATGCGCCAATACGGCCAGCACAGCCCCGAAAGCGTGCCGGTGCTGATCGTGACCCACAAAACCACCCCCGACGCGATTGATTTTGCCATCGAGGCCCTGCCCCGCACCGGCGTTCTGGTCAACGACCCGGTGGAATTGCGCATCGAAGAGGTGTGATTATGTCGGATAGGCCGGGGGCCAGCCCCCCAGCCCGCCCCACGGGGGCGGGCGTTCGACGGAAAAAGGTCCACTGGACCTTTTTCTGATCCGTCTCACCCCGGGATATTTAGGCACAAGAGATAGGGCGGGGTTTCGTCCGCATATAAAGAAGGCGCGCCGGGTTTTCGGTGCGCCCTTTTTTGTTGGTTTTTTTTGGCGTTAGCCGCCCAAGATGACGCGGACGTAATTTCGGGTTTCGCGGTAAGGCGGGATGCCTTTGTGTTTCTGGACCGCGCCGGGACCGGCGTTATAGGCGGCAAGGGCCAGATGCCAGCTGCCGAATTGGTTATACATCATCCGCAGATAGCGCGCGCCACCATTCAGGTTCTGAACCGGATCATTCGGGTTCACGCCCAGTTTGGCCGCCGTCCCCGGCATCAGCTGCGCCAGACCCATGGCGCCTTTGTGCGACCGGGCGTTCGGGTTCCAGCCCGATTCCTGTTGCACCAGACGCAGGAACAGATCTTCGGGGATGCCGTGGCGTTGTGCCGCCGCGCGGGCATGGGGCAGATATTCAGTGCGCCGGCCCGTGTAACGCGGAATATTCGTGGTCGCCGGGGCTGCCGCGGTGACCGCTGCCGCAGCGCCCGCATTCGGTTGCAGCCGCGCCGATCCCTGATATTGCGTCGCCATGCGCGAATCCATCAGGCGGGTTTGGCGGGCGAATGTCTCGGCCCGTGATTTCGACGAACTGCCCGAAAGACGCAGCCCATCCGCCTGCACCGGCGCGGCCAAGGCAGTGATCAGCACCGCATACAGCCCCGCTTTGCCTGCAAAACCGATCCGCATTTGCACCCTCATTCCTGTGTTGGGTCTTTGCCCTTTGGCCGATCTTATACATCATAACGCCAGTTTCGCCAGCATTTCCGTGGGCCAATTGGCGCAGCAATGGCAATCATCCGCTTGCGTGTCGGGGTTTGGCTGGGTAAGCCCATGCCAACACAAGACAGCAAGGGGGCCGGACCAATGGCAGGCAGCGTGAACAAGGTGATTCTGGTCGGCAATCTGGGCCGCGACCCGGAAATCCGCACATTCCAGAACGGGGGTAAGGTCGCCAATCTGCGCATCGCCACGTCGGAAAACTGGAAAGACCGCAACACCGGCGAACGCCGCGAAAAGACCGAATGGCACAGCGTTGCCATCACGTCCGAAGGTCTGGTGAATGTCGTGGAACGCTATCTGAAAAAGGGCAGCAAGGTTTACATCGAAGGCCAGCTGGAAACCCGCAAATGGCAAGACCAATCCGGTCAGGACCGCTACACGACCGAGGTTGTTCTGCGTGCCTATGGCGGCACCTTGGTGATGCTGGATGGTCGCGGCGACGGCGGCGGCGGTGATCGCGGCGGTTACGGCGGCGGCAATCAGGGCGGCGGTTATGACGATTACAGCCGTGGTGGCCCGTCGGGCGGCGGGCAATCGCAGGGCGGCGGCAGCAGCCGCGCCGATTACGACGACGAAATCCCGTTCTGATCCAGAGCCCCGGCCCCGCGCCGGGGTTGTTCATGACGGCGCGCATGAAAAAAGCCGGGCGCGTGGCCCGGCTTTGGCATTTTCCGTGGGCGGCGATTAATCGCGGTTGCCCAGGAATTGCAGCAGGAACATGAACATGTTCAGGAAGTTCAGATACAGGCTCAGCGCGCCCATAATGGCGGATTTGCCCAGGAAATCCTGATCGGCACCACCTGCGGCCATTTGCAGATAGGTGTTTTTGATGTTCTGCGTGTCATAGGCGGTCAGACCGGCGAAAATCAGCACGCCCAGAACCGAAATCGCAAACTGCATCCCCGAGCTTTGCAGGAAAATGTTCACGATGGACGCCACGATCAGGCCGATCACGCCCATGATCAAAAAGCTGCCCCAGCCCGAAATGTCTTTTTTCGTGGTATAGCCCCACAGCGACAGGCCGGCAAAGGCAATCGCGGTCACCAGAAACGTCTGAACGATCGAAATGCCGGTATAGACCAGAAAGATCGAACTGATCGACAGGCCCATCAGCGCGGCAAAGCCGTAAAACACCGCCGTTGCGCCCTGCACCGACAACCGGTTGATCGCGGCACCAAAGCCGAACACGACCAGCAGCGGCGCGAACATGATCACCCATTTCAGGGGCGACCCATACAGCGTCTGCGCAACCGCCGGGTTCGACATGGCCATGGTTGCGGTGCCATATGCGGCCGCGCCGGTCACGCCCATGCCAACGGCCATCAGGCCATACACTTTGTTCATATAGGCCCGCAGGCCCTGATCGATCACCGCCTGCCGGGTGCCGACGCCCGGCGCGGCGCTGCGATAGGTGTTGAAATCTGCCATAATTCCCCTCGTAGTCGTGATGGGGCGCGCGCCCCTGTCTTGATGGGTCCAATATCGGTGCGCGGCCCCGGTTTTTCAATGCCGGATTGCCGTCTCTGACGGCTTTGTCACATGGTTATCACGATCTTGCCAATGGATTTACGATTGCGCAGCATCGCATAGCCCTGCGCGATCTGGTCCAGGGGCAGGATATGGCCCGGCTGCGGGTTCAGGCGGCCATCCTGAACCATCTGGAACAGTTCGCGCAGGCTGTCATACAGCGCGTCGCGGTCCATGTCGCGATAGGCCCCCCAGTAAAACCCGTGGATCGCGATGTTCTTAACCAAAGCATGATTTAGCGGCAGCGCGGGCGGTTTGCCCCCGGCAAAGCCGATGATCAGATGCCGCCCGCCGGGTTTCAGCGCGCCGAACGCCTGCAACCCCGGCACGTCGCCCACGGGGTCATAGACCACATCAACGCCGCCAAGGGCGCGCAGTGCCGCTTTCAGATCGTCACATTCCGCACTGTCGATCACATGATCCGCGCCTGCGTCGCGAACAGCCTGCACTTTGTCAGCCCCGCGCGCGATGCCGATAACGCGCGCGCCCATGGCGCGGCCGATTTCAACCGCCGTCAGACCGACGCCGCCCGCCGCGCCCAAGACCGCCAAGATTTCGCCCGAACGCAGCGCGGCGCGCGCCGTCAACGCCAGATGGCTGGTGCCATGGGCAATCTGGAACCCGGCGGCCTGTTCAAAGCTGATGCCGTCCGGGATTTTGATGCAGCGATCGGCGGCCACGGACATCACCCGCGTCATCGTGCCGGGCGACCACACTGCCACGCGGTCGCCCACGGCCAGATCGCAGCCGGGGGCGGTTTCCATAACAACGCCGGCCCCCTCCAGCCCCGGAACAAAGGGGGTCGGGCGGGCCTCTTGGTATTTTCCCTCGGCCTGCAGCAGGTCGGCGAAATTCAGCGCCGCCGCCTGCATATGGACCAGAACATGCCCCGGTTGCCGCTGTGGAACCGGCGATTCGACCACCTCGGCGACCTGACAAAGTATAGGTATGATCGCCTGCCAATTTTCAGGCGGAAAATTTTCGTTCACAGATTAGCCCTATTTTGAAATTATAGTTCAACATTGACATCTTACACCCTGTCTTTTTAGGCATAATTCGGCCTGTTAACGCTGTTTACACTCGCAAACTGCAACCAGCACCGCTAACACCATTACAGATTGCATGAGTGTAGCCAAGGTAAGGCAATGAAACATACCGTAGATGTACATGTCGGGAAGCGCATCCGTCATCGCCGCTGGATGATTGGCGTAACCCAGCAGCAGTTGGCCGACAAAGTTGGAATTAAATTTCAGCAGATTCAAAAATACGAAACCGGCATGAACCGCGTTTCCGCATCCCGCCTGTGGGACATTGCCGCCGCGCTCGAAGTGCCGGTGTCGTTTTTCTTTGATGGCATTGACATGGACGACGACGCCCAATCCGTCGAAGGCGATATCCTGAACGACAAAGAGGCCCTGCAGCTGGTCCGCGCCTATTACGCGATGCCCGCCGCGCAACGCCGCCAAATCTTTGAACTGGCCCGCGTTCTGTCCGACGCCGCCTGATTTCGGACAGGCCGCCCTGCCCCTGACCCTGCGTCGTGACAGTCCCGCGACGGTGGTTCACGACGCTGGTATTGCGGCAAAATCCGCGTTAGACCCGGCGAAAACAGCGCGGGGATAGCATGGATCACTCAGCCGATATTATCAGGGCCGCGCATGACATGGCCGACGCCGCAGGCCGCGCGATTCTGCCTCTGTTTCGCACCGGCATTGACGCCGACAACAAACGCCCCGCCGATTTCGACCCCGTGACGCAGGCTGACCGAGACGCCGAACGCGCCATGCGCGACGTTCTGGCCCGCCTGCGCCCTGATGATGCGATCTTTGGCGAAGAATACGGCCACACCCCCGGCACCAGCGGGCTGACCTGGATTCTGGACCCCATCGACGGCACGCGCGCGTTTTTGTGCGGCGCGCCCAGCTGGGGCGTGCTGATCGGCCTGCGCGACGATCAGGGGATGATCTATGGCGTGATTGACCAGCCCTATATGCGGGAACGGTTTCAGGGCGGGCTTGGCGTGGCGCGCCTGACCCATCCCGGCGGCGTGCGCGATCTGGCCGTGCGCCGTGGGGTGGACCTGTCGCACGCCACCTTGATGACCACCTTTCCCGAAATCGGCACCCCGGCCGAAGCCGCCGCGTTTCGCCGCGTGGCCGATCAGGTGCGGCTGACCCGTTACGGGATGGATTGTTACGCCTATGCCCTCTTGGCCTTGGGTCAGGTCGATCTGGTGATCGAGGCGGGGCTGCAATCCTATGACATTGCCGCGCCGATTGCGGTCATTCAGGCGGCGGGTGGCATTGTGACGAATTGGCAGGGCGGACCTGCACTGGACGGCGGGCAGGTCATTGCCGCCGCCACACCCGAATTGCATCAGGCGGCCATGGCGCTGCTGAACGCGGACTGAACCACAGGGGGCAACATGGCCGACGACAAGAGCCAGACCGAAGACCACCACGATCACCACGATCTGGCCCATAATGCCGCGGGCGAACACGACCATGACGGCGACGATTACCAATTGCCGCGCGAATTTCTGAAACAGATCGACGAAGCGGTCGATGACGGCGACGCCGAACGTCTGGACGCGCTGCTGGAACCTCTGCACGGCGCAGACGTGGCCGACATTATCGAACGCCTGCCCCCCGTCAAACGCCGCATCTTCGTGGCGCTGTATTCGGGCGAAATCGACGGCGAAATCCTGACCGAAATCAACGAGGCCATCCGCGAAGAGGTCATCGAACAGCTGCCCCGCGAAGTGCTGGCCGAGGCCGTCCGCGAAATGGACAGCGACGACGTGGTCGATCTGGTCGAGGATCTGGACGAACCCGAACGTCAGGAAATCCTGTCGGCTTTGGACGAAAGCGACCGCGTGGCGGTTCAGCAGTCGCTGTCCTATCCCGAAGATTCCGCCGGCCGTCTGATGCAATCCGAGGTCGTGACCGCCCCCGAACATTGGTCGGTGGGCGAAACCATCGACTTTCTGCGCAACGAAGACTGGCTGCCCGAACAGTTCTATCACATCATTCTGGTGGACCCGCGCCGCCACCCCATCGGCTATGTCACGCTGGGCCGTTTGCTGTCCACCCGCCGCGACGCCACGCTGCGCGACATTACCGAAGACAGTTTCCGCACCATCAGCGCCTATGCGCAGGAATCGGATGTCGCTTATGTGTTCAACCAATATCACCTGATTTCCGCGCCGGTGGTGGATGGTGACGACCGGCTGGTCGGTGTGATCACCATTGACGACGCCATGGCCGTTCTGGACGAAGAACACGAAGAAGACATTCTGCGTCTGGCCGGTGTCGGCGATGAATCCAGCATTTCCGACAGCGTGGGTCAGACCGTGCGCCAACGGGTGCCGTGGCTGGCCACCAATATCCCGACCGCGCTTGCCGCCGCCGCCGTGATTGCGATTTTCGAAGGCGCGATTGAAAAGCTGGTCGCGCTTGCCGTGCTGATGCCGGTGGTGGCCTCGATTGGCGGCAATGCCGGAACGCAGACGCTGACCGTCGCCGTGCGCGGTCTGGCCACGCGCGATCTGACGTCATCCAACACCCTGCGCGTGGTCCGTCGAGAGGCCATCGTGGGCCTGACCAATGGCGTGATTTTCGGCATTATTCTGGCGATTGTGACCTTCCTGTGGTTCCGCGATGCGGGGCTGTCGGCGGTGATCGGCGCGGCCATGGTCATCAACCTGCTGGTCGCCGCAATCGCCGGGATTCTGGTGCCGCTGGCGCTGAACAAATTGGGCGCGGACCCCGCGCTTGCGTCCGGGACATTCGTCACCATGATGACCGATGTCATTGGATTCATGGCCTTTCTGGGGCTGGCGGCGGCGTTTTTGTTATGAAGCGCGACCTGCGCGCGCGGGCCTTGGCCGCGCGGCAAAGGGGCGGCGATGCGGATGCGTTAACCACAAGGCTAATCGCGGCGCTGTCTCCCCATCACGGGCGCGCTCTGGCCGGTTACTGGCCCATGCGGGGCGAAGCCGACCCCTGCCCCGCCATGGCTGTGCATAACGGGCCGCTATGCCTGCCGGTGGTGACCGGGCGCGCGGTGCCGCTGATCTTTCGCGCTTGGGATGGCGGCGACTTGCAGCCCGGACCGTTTGGCACCCAGCACCCCGATGATTCGGCGCCCGCCTTGCGCCCCGATGTGCTGATTGTGCCGCTGGTCGGCTTTGACCGGGCGGGCAACCGGCTGGGCTATGGCGGCGGATATTACGACAGAACGCTGGAATTGCTGCGAAAATCGGGGCCGGTGGTGGCGATTGGGCTGGCCTGGGCGGTGCAGGAACTGGCCCGCGTGCCGACCGACGCCTTTGATCAGCCGCTGGACCTGATTGTGACCGACCGTGACATCCTCACGCCGCTGCGCTGAAATCCGCCGGCTGTGACCTTTTGGCAACCGCTGTTGATGACCGGTGGATGACACGGGGATAACCCTGTGGATAACCCCAGAACAACCGCGCCTAAGACCCCGCCCAGATTGCAAAAATCCCGCCGCCGCGCCAAAGCGCCGCCATTTCGCCCCGCGCCTGTGAACGAATCCGGGACATGTGACAATCCGGTTATGTCAACGAAAAACTGCCCCATAAGGTGCAAAAAAACCGGTTGATCCGCGCAAAAGATCGCTGCAATTTGTGGAATGAACCATGTCGGGCGCAAGATGTTGTGGCGAAAAACACGCCATACGCATCGCCCGCAACACCCACGCGACCCTGAACCGCTGCGATTGCAGGCGGGGAACCTTTGCCATGCGCAGGGGGGCAAGCGCGCGGGTTTGCGATGCGGCGGCAAAATGAAAACAACGGCTTACGGGGCAGGCATGAAAATCGAACGGCGCTTTACGACTGACAAATCAGGTGCTTATGGCGACATCGCCTTTACCACCACAACCAGCGAAATCCGCAATCCTGACGGCAGCATCGTGTTCCACAACGATCAGGTCGAGGTTCCGCAAGGTTGGTCTCAGGTCGCAAGCGACGTGATCGCGCAGAAATATTTCCGCAAAGCGGGCATCCCCGCCGCCCTGAAACGGGTCAAGGAAAAGGGCGTTCCCGAATTCCTGTGGCGGTCGGTCCCCGATGAGGCCGCTCTGGCGCAACTGCCGGAAAACGCACGCTTTGGCGGAGAAACCAGTGCGCGGCAGGTGTTTGACCGTCTGGCCGGTGCGTGGGCCTATTGGGGGTGGAAGGGTGGTTATTTCACCGCCGAATCCGACGCCCGCGCCTATTACGACGAAATGCGGTTTATGCTGGCCCGTCAGATGGCCGCGCCGAACAGCCCGCAATGGTTCAACACCGGCCTGCACTGGGCCTATGGGATCAACGGGCCGTCGCAGGGCCATTTCTATGTCGATTACAAGACCGGCAAGCTGGTCAAATCCGACAGCGCCTATGAACACCCGCAGCCGCACGCCTGCTTTATCCAGTCGGTCAGCGATGATCTGGTGAACGAGGGCGGGATCATGGATCTGTGGGTCCGCGAGGCGCGTCTGTTCAAATACGGCAGCGGCACCGGCACCAACTTTTCATCCTTGCGCGGCGAGGGGGAAAAGCTGTCGGGCGGTGGCAAATCCTCGGGGCTGATGGGGTTCCTCAAGATCGGCGACCGGGCAGCGGGCGCGATTAAATCGGGCGGCACCACCCGCCGCGCGGCCAAGATGGTGATCTGCGACATGGATCACCCCGATATTGAAGCCTTCATCAACTGGAAGGTGATCGAGGAACAAAAGGTCGCCTCTCTGGTCGCCGGTTCCAAGATGCATGAGGCGCGGCTGAACGAGATTTTTGCCGCGATCCGTGAATGGGATGGCAGCATGGATGATGCCACCGACCCGGCAAAGAACGCGGGGCTGAAAACCGCGATCCGTGCCGCGAAACGTGCGATGATCCCGGAAACCTATATCAACCGCGTTCTGCAATATGCACGGCAGGGGTTTGATTCCATTGAGTTCCCGACCTACGATACGGATTGGGACTCTGAGGCCTATATCAGCGTTTCGGGGCAGAACTCGAACAACTCGGTTCGGGTGACGGATGCGTTCCTGAAAGCTGTGCGTGACGATGCGCCGTGGGAATTGCTGCGCCGCACCGATGGCAAGGTCGCCAAGACCGTCAATGCCCGTGAATTGTGGGATCAGATCGGCCATGCCGCATGGGCTTGCGCCGACCCCGGCATCCAGTTCCACGACACGGTGAACGCATGGCATACCTGCCCGGAGGATGGCGCGATCCGCGGGTCGAATCCGTGCAGCGAATATATGTTCCTTGACGATACCGCCTGCAACCTTGCCTCGATGAACCTGCTGACCTTCCTGCATGACGGTCAGTTCGATGCGGGCGGCTATATCCACGCGACGCGGCTGTGGACGGTGACGCTGGAAATCAGCGTGCTGATGGCGCAATTCCCGTCCAAGGAAATCGCGCAGCGGTCCTATGATTACCGCACGCTTGGGCTTGGCTATGCCAATATCGGTGGCTTGCTGATGAATATGGGCCTTGGCTATGACAGCGATCAGGGCCGCGCGCTGTGCGGGGCGCTGACCGCGATCATGACCGGCGTATCCTATGCCACCAGCGCCGAAATGGCGGGCGAGCTTGGCCCGTTCCCCGGCTATGCCCGCAACGCCGATCACATGCTGCGGGTGATCCGCAACCACCGCGCGGCGGCGCATGGCAGCGGCGATTATCAGGACGTCAACGTCGCCCCGGTGGCGCTGGACGCGGCGAACTGCCCGGATCAGCGGCTGGTCGATCTGGCCCGCAGCGCATGGGACGACGCGCTGACCTTGGGTCAGGCGCACGGCTATCGCAACGCGCAGGCAACCGTGATCGCGCCGACCGGCACCATCGGTCTGGTGATGGATTGCGACACCACCGGCATCGAACCCGACTTTGCGCTGGTGAAATTCAAAAAGCTGGCGGGCGGCGGTTACTTCAAGATCATCAACCAGTCGGTTCCGGCGGCGCTGACTGCGCTTGGCTATGGCTCGGCCCAGATCGAGGAAATCATCGCCTATGCGGTCGGCCACGGCAGCATCGGCAATTGCCCCGGCATCAACCACACCGCGCTGGCTGGCCACGGCTTTGGCCCGGCCGAGATCGAAAAGGTCGAAGCGGCACTGGCCTCGGCCTTTGACATCCGCTTCGTGTTCAACCAGTGGACGCTGGGCGAAGATTTCTGCAAAGGCACGCTGGGCATCCCGGCGGACAAACTGAACGACCCGGCGTTCGATCTGCTGCGGCATCTGGGATTCACCAAGACGCAGATTGACGCGGCCAATGACCATGTGTGCGGCACCATGACGCTGGAGGGCGCGCCCCATCTGCGCCCCGCCGATTACGCGGTTTTCGACTGCGCCAATGCCTGCGGCAAGCGCGGCACCCGGTATTTGTCGGTGGACAGCCATATCCGCATGATGGCCGCCGCGCAGTCGTTTATCTCGGGCGCGATCAGCAAAACGATCAACATGCCGAATGACGCGACCATTGCCGACGCCTTGGCCGCCTATGAACTGTCATGGTCGCTGGGGATCAAGGCGAACGCGCTGTATCGCGACGGGTCCAAGCTGTCGCAGCCTCTGGCCGCCGCTCTGGTCGAAGATGACGACGACGCCGCGGAACTGCTGGAAACCGGCAGCCCGCAGGAAAAAGCCGCCGTCATCGCGGAAAAAATCGTCGAGAAAATCATCATCAAAGAGGCCGTGCGCAGTCACCGCGAAAAACTGCCGCAGCGGCGCAAGGGTTACACTCAGAAAGCCGTGATCGGCGGGCATAAGGTCTATCTGCGCACCGGCGAATATGACAACGGCAGTCTGGGCGAAATCTTCATCGACATGCACAAAGAGGGTGCGGGCTTCCGCGCCATGATGAACAACTTTGCGATCGCCGTGTCGGTGGGCCTGCAATATGGTGTCCCGCTGGAAGAATTCGTGGACGCGTTCACCTTTACCCGCTTTGAACCGGCGGGGATGGTGCAGGGCAATGACAGCATCAAAAACGCGACATCCATTCTGGATTATGTGTTCCGCGAACTGGCCGTGTCCTATCTGGACCGCACCGATCTGGCGCATGTCAAACCGCAAGGCGCGTCGTTCGACGATCTGGGCGGCGGCGAGGCCGAAGGATCACGCAATGTCGGCGCGGTCACCGAACAGGCGGAACTGAAATCGCTGACGATGCTGAAACAAATCAGCAGCGCCGGGTATCTGCGCAAACGCCTGCCGCAGGATCTGATGATGCTGAACACCGACAGCACGACGGTTGCCGAAACCGTTCAGGTCGCAACCGCCACCGTCGCCATGGACCTGCGCAGTCGCGCCAAAATGCAAGGCTACGAAGGCGACCCCTGCGGCGAATGTGGCAACTATACGCTGGTCCGCAACGGCACCTGCATGAAGTGCAACACCTGCGGCGGCACCAGCGGCTGCAGCTGACGACAGGGCCGCGCGGGGACATATCCGCGCGGCACCCCACCTGCGGCGTCCCCCCCCCAGCCGCGCGGTTGAATATGAGTATTTATGCACAGAAGAAGCGACCGGGGTTTCTTCTGTGCATAAATACTCAAGAAAAGCTACCCCGCGAACAGGCGCAACGCCACGGGTGCGATGATGGCGGTCAGAACCGCATTCAGCCCCATACCGATGCCCGCAAACGCGCCGGCGGTTTCGTTGACCTGAAAGGCGCGGGCGGTGCCGATGCCGTGGGCGGCGACGCCGACCGCAAAGCCCCGCGCGCGCCAGTCGCGGATGCGCAGCGTGTTCAGCAGCGGCGTGGCGATGATCGCGCCGAATATCCCCGTGATCAGCACCAGAACAGCGGCCAGCGTCGGCGCTCCGCCGATTTTTTCCGCAATGCCGATGGCGACGGGGGCTGTGGTGGATTTCGGCGCCAGTGCCGCCAGCACCGGCGTATCCACGCCAAAGCCGCGCGCAATCGCCAGTGCCGACAGAACCGCCACGCCCGACCCGACGATCAGCGCCGCCAGCATCGGCCAGAACGCCCGCCGCACCCGCGGCAGATTGTCATAGAGCGGCAGCGCCAGTGCCACCGTCGCGGGGCCAAGCATGAAATGCACGAACTGCGCCCCTTGGAAATAGGTGCGGTAATCCGTCCCACTGACCCATAGCAGCACCGCCAGCAGCATCACCGCGATCAGCACCGGGTTTGCCCAGCTTTGCCGTCCCGACGCGCGGAACCCGGCCTGCCCCGCCAGATAGGCGGCCAGCGTCGCGGTCAGCCATAACAGCGGTTCCTGCGCCAGATAGGACCAGATCAGCGCCGCGTCAGTCATCGCCCGCCCCCGTCCAGCGGGCGACCAACACGAACGCCCATGCCCCCGCCGCAATCGCCAGCATTGTGGACAAGATCAGCGCGACAGCCAGCCCAACCCCTTGGGTCCGCAGCACATCCCAATGCGCCACCACCCCCACGCCTGCCGGGACAAAGAACAGCGACAGATGCGCCAGCAACCCCGTGGTTGTGGGGCGCAGGCGGTCGGCCAGTGCGGGCCGGATCAGGCAGGCGATGACCAGTGCCACCAGCCCCACCACAGGACCGGGCAAGGGCAGGGACAGGCCGCGCGCGGCGATCTCGCCCATCAGTTGAAATCCAAGGATAATGGCCAGCGATTCAATCATACGCGCATGTTACGCGGGGCCGTGCGCCGGGGCCAGCCGTATTTTGTGGATAACTGGGCCATATGCCGCGATATGTTGACTTGGGGCGTGGTTCTGGAAACAATGCCGGACCGCCCGAATCGTGGACCCCGCCCCCTTGCGTTTTGACCGCCTGCGCCTGAACGGATTTAAAAGCTTTGTTGACCCCACGGATCTGATCATCCGCGAGGGGCTGACCGGCGTTGTCGGTCCCAATGGCTGCGGCAAATCCAATCTGCTCGAAGCGCTGCGGTGGGTCATGGGCGAAAACCGCCCGACCGCCATGCGCGGCGACGGGATGGAGGATGTGATTTTTGCCGGGACCAGCCGCCGTTCCGCGCGCGGCCATGCCGAAGTGTCGCTGACCGTCGATAACCGCGACCGTCTGGCCCCCGCAGGGTTCAACGATGACGATCATTTCGACATCACCCGCCGGATCACGCGCGACGCGGGCAGCGCCTATAAAATCGCGGGCAAAGACGTGCGGGCGCGCGATGTGCAGATGCTGTTTGCCGATGCCTCTACCGGTGCGCACAGCCCCGCTTTGGTCCGGCAGGGGCAGATCAGCGAATTGATCAACGCCAAGCCGAAAAACCGCCGCCGCGTGCTGGAGGAGGCGGCGGGGATTTCCGGCCTCTATCAACGCCGGCACGAGGCCGAACTGAAACTGAACGGCGCGGAAAATAACCTGACGCGGGTGGATGACACGCTGGATCAGCTGACGACGCAGGCGGCCAGTCTGGCGCGGCAGGCGCGGGCGGCGGCGCGGTATCGCGAAATCGGCGCGGCGCTGCGTCTGGCCGAAGGGGTGTTGCTGTATCGCCGCTGGGCCGATGCTGACGCCGCCCGGATCGCCGCCGCTGACGCTTTGGCGCAGGCGACCCGCGCGGCGGGCGAAGCGGGGCGCGCCGCCAGCGACGCAACCGCGCGCCGTCAGGACGCCGACGACGCACTGCCCCCCCTGCGCGAAGAAGAACAGATCGCCGCCGCCCTGCTGTCGCGCGTGACGGTGGAATCCGAGGCCCTGGACGACGCCGAAGCCCGCGCCGCGACCGCGATTGCCGCCCTGACCGCGCGGATCGCTCAGCTCGATCGCGACATCGACCGCGAAGACGCGCTGAACCGCGATGCGGGTGAGGTGGTCGAACAATTGGCTTGGGAACGCGCCGAACTGGAACGCGCGGGCGCAGGCCATGATGACCGTCTGGACGCCGCCAATGCCGCCGCGGATGAGGCCGCCGACGCCCTGCGCGAGGTCGAGGCGCGACTGGCCGAACTGACGGACGAAGCCGCGCGTCTGGGCGCCCGCCATCAATCCGCCGAACGTCTGGCCTCCGATCTGCGCGCGATGATGGACCGCGCCACCCATGCGGCGGATGCGGCCAATGCCGCCGCCGATCAGGCCGCCGCCGCCGGGGTCGCCGCGCAAACGGCCTTGGATCAATCCGAAGCCGCCCAAGACGCCGCCCGCGAACGGGTCGAGGCGGCGGAATACGCCCTGTCCGACGCCGAAGCCGCCCGTTCCGACGCCGAATCGCACGAAGCCACGACCCGCGCCGCCCGCGCATCCGCCGAAGGCGAGGCCGCAGCCTTGGCCGCCGAAATCACCGCCCTGCGCCGTCTGGTCGAACGCGGGCAATCGGGGGGCGATGCGCTGCTGGATCAGGTGCAGGTCGCGCGCGGCTATGAGGCGGCCTTTGGTGCCGCATTGGGCGATGATCTGCGCGCGGGTCTGTCGCGGGACGGCGGCACCGGCTGGCACGACTTGCCCGATTGGGACGCGGCCCAGCCCCTGCCCGACGGGGTGCAGCCCATGGCCCCGCATGTCAGCGGTCCCGATGTTCTGGCGCGGCGTCTGTCGCAAACCGGGGTCGCGGTCGATGCGGGCGCGGCAGCGGCGGCGCAATCCGCGCTGCGCCCCGGTCAGCGGCTGGTGACTCCGGCAGGCGATCTGTTCCGCTGGGACGGGATGCGGGTTCTGGCGGGCGATGCGTCATCATCCGCCGCGCTGCATCTGCAAAAGGTGAACGAATTGCGCGATCTGACCGTGCAATCGGACGCGGCGCAGGCCCGCGCCGACGCCGCCCGCGATGATCACGACGACGCGCGTTCGGTTCTGTCTGACGCGGGCGCGGTCGAAAAATCCGCCCGCGATGCGCGGCGCGATGCGGAACGCGCGCTGTCGGATGCGGCGCGGGCGGTGACGCGGGCGGAATCGGATCTGTCGCTGGCGCAGGCGCGGGTGGAATCGGCGCGCGGCGAACTGGCCCGGCATCAGGCCGATGCCTCGGACGCGCGCGCGCGTTTGGGGGATGCCGAACAGGTGCTGGCCGATCTGCCCGATCAGGGCGATGCGGCGGCGGCGGTCGAACATGCCCGCACCGGGGTCGAAGCCGCGCGCATCGCCACCCTGACCCGCCGCGCGGCCTTGGATGAATTGAAACGCGACGGCAACGCCCGCCTGAAACGCCTGCAAGACATCGCGAAAGAGGATTCCGGCTGGCGTCTGCGTCTGCAACAGGCCGGCACCCGCGCTGCCGAACTGGTGCAGCGCCGCGACGGGGCGCGTGACGAATTGGCGGGCGCGTCGGCGCAACCCGCGGTGCTGGCGCAGCGCCGCGCCGATCTGGCCGAACGTCAGGCGCAGGCCGAAACGCGGCTGACCCATGCGCGCGACGCCTTGGCCGCCGGTGATGACGCCGCCCGCGCCGCCGCCCATACCGAACGCGACTGCGAACGCGCCGCATCCGACGCCCGCGAAGCCCGCGCCGCCGCCCATGCCCGTGCCGAGGCGGCGCAGGACAGCGAAGCCACAGCCCGCGCCCGCATCGCCGAGGAAACCGACAAAACCCCGCAGGATTTGCTGGCGCTGTTGGGCGACACGCCCCCCGATACGCCCATCCCCGCGATCGAAGATCAGATCGCCCGCCTGCGCACACAACGCGACGGTCTGGGCGCGGTCAACCTGCGGGCCGAAGATGACCAGAAAGAACTGGAATCCGAACGCAACCAATTGGCGGCGGAAAAGGCCGATCTGGAAGCCGCGATCAGCAAATTGCGCGCCGGGATCGGCAGCCTGAACCGCGAAGGTCGCGAACGCCTGCTGGCGGCGTTTGAAACGGTGAACGCCAATTTCACCACGCTGTTCACGACTCTGTTCGGCGGGGGCGAGGCGCGTCTGGTGCTGGTCGAATCCGATGACCCGCTGGAAGCGGGTCTGGAAATCATGTGCCAGCCCCCCGGAAAACGCCTGTCCACGCTGTCGCTGCTGTCAGGCGGGGAACAGACGCTGACCGCTATGGCGCTGATCTTTGCGGTGTTTTTGGCCAACCCCGCCCCGATCTGTGTTCTGGACGAAGTGGACGCCCCCCTGGACGACGCCAATGTCAGCCGCTTCTGCGACCTGCTGGACGAAATGACGCGCCGCACGGATACGCGGTTTTTGATCATCACCCACCACGCCGTCACCATGGCCCGCATGGATCGCCTGTTCGGCGTGACGATGGTGGAACAGGGCGTCAGCCAATTGGTCAGCGTGGATCTGAAACGGGCCGAGGCTCTGGTGGCCTGACCTGCCCCCAAAGGCTGGGGGCTTCGCGCCCCCGGCCCGCCCCACGGGGGCGTGCGTTCGACAGGGAAAAGGTCCACTGGACCTTTTCATGATCCGTCTCACCCCGCGGGATATTTTTGCACAGAAGATAACACCGACCCGCCCTATCTTCTGTGTGCAAATATCCTGCGGGGGGAATCGCAGAATGCGATGGGGGGCGCAAAGCCCCCCTGCGACCTGTCGTTCAGGTGCTGGCCCTAATCATCCAAGGCCTGTTGCACCAGACCGATGGGCAGCATGACCGGCGCGGTCACGATGGCCGCCGCGACCATGCCCGCCGTGCAGGCGTCCGAGGTGGTGCCGCTGGTGTCCAGAAAATTCACGTTGCAGCCGCATCCGGCCAGCATCAGCGCAACCCATCCAAACACCGCGTTCCGCATCATCACCCCATCCGTTCGCTGGCATAGCTGCCGGGCGACGGCGGGAACACCACCGTTTTCGCGCCGTTCAGGAACACGCGCCCGTGGATATGGGCGTGGATCGCGCGGGCCAGCACCTGCGATTCCACGTCGCGGCCCAGACTGACATAATCGCCGGGGCTTTGGGCATGGGTCACGCGCACGGTGTCCTGTTCGATGATCGGGCCTTCGTCCAGATCGGCGGTGACGTAATGCGATGTCGCGCCAATCAGTTTCACCCCGCGTTCATAGGCCTGCTTATAGGGGTTTGCGCCCTTGAAACTGGGCAGAAACGAATGGTGGATGTTGATGATCCGCCCCGACATGTCGCGGCACATCTGATCCGACAGCACCTGCATATAGCGCGCCAGCACCACCAGTTCCGCGCCGCTGTCACGGATGATCTGCATTTGCTGCGATTCCGCCTGTGCTTTGGTGTCGGGCGTGACGCGGATCATGTGGAACGGGATGTCGTGATTGACGACCAGTTTCTGATAATCGTGATGGTTCGACACCACGCCGACAATATCAATCGGCAGCGCGCCGATGCGCCAGCGATACAGCAGATCGTTCAGGCAATGCCCGAACCGGCTGACCATGATCAGCACTTTTTTCTTCACCGCGTCGTCGGTGATCTGCGCGTCCATGGCAAAGCGCCCCGCAACCGGCGCGAAATCAGCGCGCAGGCTGTCCAGCGAGGCACCGCCTTCGGACCGGAAACTGACGCGCATAAAGAAGCGGTCGGTTTCGGTATCATCGAATTGCGCGCTGTCGGTGATGTTGCAATCGTGATCGGCCAGAAAGGTCGAAATCGCCGCGACAATGCCACGGGTGGATGCGCAGGCCACGCGCAAGGTAAAGGCGTTCGTCATGCGGCAGGCATCCGTGCTTCGATCATGCCCGCATACCAGCTGGATCCGGCGGGGATGGCGTCGTCGTTAAAGTTATAGGCCGGGTGATGCACCATGGCGCTGTCGCCATTGCCCACCCAGATATAGGCACCGGGGCGTTCGTTCAGCATATAGCTGAAATCTTCGCCGCCCATCATCGGTTGCATGTTCATATCCACGTCGCCGCTGATCTGGCGGGCCACATCGGCGGCCCAGACCGTCGCCTGCGGGTTGTTTTCGGTGACGGGATAGCCGCGCTGATAATCGACCTGAGCGGTCGCGCCCATGGCGGCGGCGACGTTGGTTGCCACGCGGATGATGCCCTGTTCCAACTGGTCGCGGACCTCGGGCGCCAGACTGCGGGCGGTGCCTTTCAGGCGCACGACCTGCGGGATGACGTTATGCGCGGTCGAATCGGTGGACACGACGCAAACCGACACGACCGCGTTTTTCAGCGGGTCGATGTTGCGCGACACGATGGATTGCAGCGCGACGATGATCTGAGCGGCGGTCAGGGTGGTGTCGATGCAGTCATGCGGCTTGGCGGCGTGGCCGCCTTTGCCGGTCACGATGATGTCGAACTGATCGGCGGCGGCCATCATCGCGCCGGGACGGATCGAGAAACTGCCCACAGGCATCCCCGGCATATTGTGCATCCCGTAAAATTCCTGGATGCCCCAGCGGCTGACCAGCCCATCCTGAACCATGGCGTTGCCGCCGCCGCCGCCTTCTTCGGCGGGTTGGAAAATCACCACGGCGGTGCCGTCAAAGTTGCGGGTCTCGGCCAGATATTTCGCCGCCCCCAGCAGCATGGCCGTATGCCCGTCATGGCCGCAAGCGTGCATTTTGCCCGGCGTTTTCGATGCGTAATCGACGCCGGTTTGTTCATGGATCGGCAGCGCGTCCATATCCGCGCGCAGGCCGATGACGCGGCCCTGCGTATCGGTGCGCCCGCGGATGACGCCGACCACGCCGGTCTGGCCCACACCCTCGGTCACGTCATCGCAGCCAAATTCCCGCAACAGCGCCGCCACCCGGCCCGCCGTGCGATGCACGTCATACAGCAATTCCGGGTGTTCGTGAAAATCGCGCCGCCACGCGGTGATTTCGGGCAGCAATTCGGCAAAGCGGTTTTTGACGGGCATGGTATTCTCCTTCACCGACAGGTTAGGCGGTCGCGCGCGGCGGTGCAACGGGGGCGTTAGCGCGGCGTGACGCGCAGCCACACCCCGCCTTTGGGGCGCAGCGTCAGGATCAGTTGCGGTTCGGGCCGACGTCCGGGGATCAGATCAAACCGGAACCGCGCCAGCAGGGTGGACAGGATAATCACGGCCTCTTGCACGGCGAAATTGGCGCCGATGCAGATGCGCGGCCCTGCGCCGAATGGCAGGAATGCGTAACGATCGGGCGGGGTCAGGAACCGGTCGGGATCAAACGCATCGGGTCGGTCCCACAGCATCTTATGGCGGTGCAGCGCATAGATGGGCAGCATGACCGTATCGCCGGGACGCACCTCGCGCCCGCACAGCCGGTCATGCGCCTGCGCCATGCGCGACAAAAACGCCGCCGGAGGATAAAGC
The DNA here is from genome assembly GCF_030538495.1 of Paracoccus sp. (in: a-proteobacteria). Taxonomy (GTDB): domain Bacteria; phylum Pseudomonadota; class Alphaproteobacteria; order Rhodobacterales; family Rhodobacteraceae; genus Paracoccus. Next base: position 95,173 of record NZ_JAUNTW010000004.1, on the reverse strand, counting down.
CGCAGCGATTCCGACACGATCCGGTGGATCAAGGGCAGCGCGGCCAGATCATCCGCACCCGCCGCGCGATCCCCCAATACGGCGCGCGATTCCGCCGCCGCGCGATCCTGCACGTCCGGGTCATGCGCGCACAGATACAGCGCCCACGCCAGCGTCAGCGCCGTAGTTTCATGCCCCGCGACGATAAAGGTCAGCAGATTGTCCCGCAATTCATCGCGGTTCATCATGCGGCCGGTTTCCGGGTCTTGCGCATCCAGCAACAGGTCCAGCAGATCGGGCGGGTCGTGGCGCGCGGCCTCGGCCCGGTCAGCAATCGCGCGGTCGGCCATGGCGCGCATCTGGCGCAGGTCACGCCCGGACAACAGCCGCCCCGGACGCGGAATCCACCGGGGCAGGCCCAGCACATCCAGCAGCGACACCCGCGCTGTTTGCGCGATATAGGCGTTGATCCCGTCATGCACCGCCTGACGGTCAAACATGCCGCCGCCGGTAAAGGTGACGTCGGAAATCACCTCGAACGTGGCGGCGACCATTTCCTGCATGATGTCCACCGGCCCCGTGGCGGCCTGCAATCGCCGGAGGCTGGCCTTGGCGGCCGCGGTCATCACCGGCCCCAGATTCTGGACGTTGCGGGTGGCAAAGGCGGGGGCAGCGGCGCGGCGTTGCCAGCGCCAGTTCGCGCCCTCGGCGATGAACAGGCTGTCACCGATGGCGGGTTCCAGAATCAGTTTCGTGGTTACGGATTTGGGGTAATCATCCACGCGATCCTTCAGAATGCGGCGCAGGCTGTCCGGGTCCATCACCATATGCCAGCGGATCGCGGTTTTGCCCGACACCATCGGTTGCCGCGTGGCCAGTTCGGGGATCAGCTCCAACAGGTTGCGCCGCGCGGTCAGAGCGGTTCCAATCACCCCCAGCGGGCGCGTGGCAAGCGGCACTTTGACAGGATCGGGCATGGCGGTTCCTTTGGCGCTGTGGGGTAACGCGCCGGGCGCGCTTTGGTTCACACCGCCGCCGCCCACAGGCGAAACCGGCTGTTGCCGGTCAGTTCGCGCACATGACCGTCGGCGGCCAGCCGCGCCAGATGGCGTTCGGCGGTGTCGCGCGACACGCCCGCCGCCTGTTCGACCATCTGCGTGGTCGCAATCGGATGCGCCAGCAACGCGGCGATGATCCGGGCCGCGTTTCCGCGCACAGGCCGCGCCGCCCAGTCGCGCAGCCGCATCAGGTCATGCCGGGCTGCGGTCGCCGCCGCCTGCACCGCGTGCAGATGATCGCGCAGCCGGTCCGCCGCCCCGCCCCCCAGCCGCAGCCCCGCCCGCGCCACCGGGACAAAGGGCAGCGCCACACAATCCCGCGCCATCAGGCGGGCGGTCAGGGTCGCGCCCTCGGCCACGTCATCATCCGGCGACAGGCCCGACAGCCGCCATGCCTGCGCCGCAAACGCACCCAAGGCCAGCGGGTGTAACGCGCGGGCGTCGTTCAGCATCGCCGCGAACGCCGCCGCTGTTTCGTCAAAGACCACCCCCACCGGGCGCGGCGACACACCGACCGGATCCTGCGCCCGGTGCAGCGCCAGAAACCCGCGCAGATCGGCGGGATCGCCCGCGCCCTCTAACCGGCGCAAGGACCAGCGGGCCAGCCCCATCACCGCCATATCAGCATCAGCGCGGGCATCCATCAAATCGCGGCCAATCTCTTCGCGCCGCAGGGGCGTTCCCGCCGCCCACAGGAAGGATTCGACCTGTTGCAGCGCCAGACGCCGCGCCGCACCTGCCCCCATCTGGGCGATCAGCTCGTCCAGCCGCCCCACAGCCATTGCCGCGCGCGCCAGATCAGCGGCCAAGGCCGATTGCGCCGCCCGCCAGTCGCGGGCATCCATCAGGGGCGTTTGCGGTTCATCCAGCGGCCCCGGCAGGAACCATAAATCGTCGTCCGACATGGCCGCAGCTTACACCAAGCTCAGCGCGATACCACCGAAAGCCCCGATCAGCACCACGGCCCAAGACGGCACCCGCCACAGCATCAGCGCGATGAAACACCCCAAAGCCAGCGCAAAATCCCGCATATCGGTGACGCCGCTGGTAAAGACCGGCGAATACAGCGCCGCGCCCAGCACCCCCACCACGGCGGCATTGGCACCCTGCATCGCGGATTGCGCCACCGGCATCGCGCGGAACTGCGCCCAAAAGGGCAACGCCGCGATCAGCAGCAAAAACCCCGGCAGAAACACCGCCATCAGCGCCAGCGTCGCGCCGACAATTCCGGTCACCGGCCCATCCAGCACCGCGCCCAGATAGGCGGCAAAGGTGAACAACGGCCCCGGCACCGCCTGCGCCGCGCCATATCCGGTCAGGAACTGGTCGGGGGTGATCCAGCCGGGGGCCACGACCTCGGCCTGTAACAGCGGCAACACGACATGCCCGCCGCCGAACACCAGCGACCCCGCGCGATAAAACGCATCCGCCACGGCCAAGGCCTGCGACAGCCCCGCCATCAGCGGCAGTCCCAGCAACAGCGCGACAAACGCGATCAGCGCGACGATGGCCCCCCGGCGCGTCACCGGCAGCGGCATCTGCGCGCCCGCAGGTTGCGCCGGACCGCGCCCCAAGGCCAGCCCCGCCACGGCCCCCGCCGCAATCGCGCCGACCATGCCGAACGCGCCCGGCAAAAACGCCAGCATCACGACCGCCAGCAGCGCGATGCTGGCCCGTTCTCGGTCCGGGCACAGGCTGCGCGCCATGCCCCAGACCGCTTGCGCCACGATGGCCACGGCGACGATTTTCAGCCCATGCAGCGCGCCCGTGGCGACCGGCCCGGTCAGTTGCGCCGCCGTCAGCGCCACGACCAACAGCGCAATCGCCGATGGCAGCGTGAACGCCACAAACGCCGCCACAGCCCCGGCCCAGCCCGCGCGCATCATCCCCACGGCAAAACCCACCTGAGACGAGGCCGGCCCCGGCAAAAACTGACACAGCGCCACCAGATCGGCATAGGCCGCATCCGTCAGCCATCTGCGCCGGTTCACAAATTCATCCCGGAAATAGCCCAGATGCGCCACCGGCCCGCCAAAGCTGGTCAGCCCCAGACGCAGAAAGGTGGTAAAGACTTCGGCGGGGGTGCCTGTGTGTTGGGTCATAACGCGGTCCGTTTGTTTGGTCGCATGGTGACGCGGCGCGCGGCGGGAATCCAGCCCCATCGGGCGCGCTGTCACGCAGGCGTCACGCCCCCGGAAAAGTGACGCGAAACACCGCACCGCCTCCCGCCCGGTCGTGATACCGCACATCGCCCCCATGCGCATGGGCCAGAGCGCGCACGACCGACAGGCCCAGCCCGGAACCGCCGTCGGCTTTGTTGCGCGACCCCTCGGCCCGCCAGAAACGGTCAAACACGCGCTCGGCCTGATCCGGCGTCAGCCCCGGCCCGCGATCCATGACCGCCAAAAACGCGCCATCCTCAGCCGTCCCGGTTTCCACCCGCAGCCCCTGCCCCGCATAGCGGCGCGCATTGTGCAGCAGAGCCGACAGGATTTGCCGCACCCGCGCCGGGTCCGCGCGCGCGGGCGCCGGCGACAGGGCCAGTTCCACCCCCTGATCGGCCAGCCCCGCCCGCACCGCATCCGCCAAATCCAGAGGCACCGCGCGCAGTTCAAACCGCCCCGCCGCGGCCAGCGTCAGCAGGTTCAGATCCGTGATGATCCGCTGCAACTGATCGGTTTGCGTCAACAGCAGCCGCAGCCCGTCATCATCCACCGGAAACACGCCATCCAGCATCCCGTTCAGCCGCCCGTTCAGGATGGTTAACGGCGTGCGCAATTCATGCGCAATCGCGGCGTTCGATTCGCGCAAATTGCGTTCGGACCGTTCGATCGCCGCCGCCATCGTGTTAAAGTTCCGCACAAAGGCGTCGATTTCGTCGATCCGCGACGGGGCCAGATCGGCGCGCACGGACATATCGCCATGGGCCAGCCGTTCCGCCGCCTGCGCCAGCCCGTCCAGCGGGCGCATCAGGCGGCGGCTGTGGACCATGCCGACCACGCCGCCCACGGCCAGCCCCACCAGCACGGCGGCCAAGGGGATCGCACGGTTCACCCACCCCATATAATGCGCGTTCATCGCCGCCGATAATTCGGGGCTGAAATCGCCGGTTCCATGCGTCATTTCCAGCCGCAGATCGGCGGGCAGGTTGTTCAGAAACACCTGAAAGCTGATCCAGTCGCCGCCCAAGGCCACGGCCAGAATCACCATCACCGCAATCAGCGTCGCAAGCAGCGCAACCCGGAACAGATAGCTGGACAACCCCCGCATCAGCCGCGATCCAGACGATAGCCAAAGCCTCGGACGCCCGCGATTTCCACATCCGCGCCGCCCGATTTCAGCTTGCGCCGCAGATGCGACATGTGGCTGTCAACGGTGCGTTCCAGGGCATCGCTGTCCTCAAGCCCGCCATCCAGCAGTTCCGCGCGGCTAAAGGCGCGGCCCGGATGGCGCAGCAGCACCTGCATCAGGCGATATTCGCTGTCGGTCAGGCCGATATCGCCCGCAGGCGTCGTCACCCGCCGCGCCAAGGGGTCCAGCGTGACATTCCCCAACCGCAAAACGACCTGAGGCGCGGGCTGCATCCGGCGCAGAACGGCGGCGACGCGGGCCACGACCTCTTTGGGGTTAAAGGGCTTGGTGACGTAATCATCCGCCCCAATCCGCAGCGCGGATAATTTGTCGTCGTCTTCGGACAGGGCGCTGATGACGATGACGGGCAGAGCGTCGTTCTGGCGCAGCGCCGCCAGCACCTGAAACCCGTCCCGGCGCGGGATGTTCAGATCCAGCAGCATCAGATCGGGGCGCATGGTCTGGCAATGCGTCAGCGCCTGATCGCCGTCACGCGCGGTCAGGGTGCGATACCCCGCCTGTTCCAGATAACGCGACAGGATCAGGGCGATTTCGGCTTCGTCCTCGACAATCAGGATCAGCGCGCTGGGTGTGGTCATAATGGCTTCCTTTGCGGCGTGATTACAGGGCGGGGCCGCAACCGGCAACCGGGGGCGGCAATGCGTCATGCAGCGCAGCGGCGGCGCGGAACGCATCGGCGCGGGCGGCGTCAATGTCTCGCTGAGCGGCGGCGACGGCGCGATCGGATTCCGCCATTTCGACACCATCGGCCAGCCCCGCATCCAGACGCGCGCGGGTGCGGGTCTGTTCCGCCTGCGCCGATTGCCACGCGGACAGGGCGGCGGACAGCGCGCCTTCGGCGGTGTGCTGGGCCACGACGGCCTCAAGCGCGGCAATCTCGGCCTGCGACCGGGCGCGCAGCCAGTCGATTTCGGCCTGCGCCACCGACAGGCGGGCCTGATCGACGCGCTGCCGGGTCTGGCCCGCGTCGATCAGCGCGCCTTCGACCCGGACGCTGTGGGTGACGGCGGCGGCGTTGCCCGCGACCAAACCGGCCAGCGTTTTCGCCGCTGCCTCGATGGATGACGTGACCACGACGCGCGGGCGCGCGGCGGCCAGCGTTTCGGCCCGCGACGCATCCGCCGCCCGGAACCGCAGCCATGCGGCGCAAACCCCCGGCGCGGCACCCGTCGCGCCCAGATCGGTGCGCGCAGGCGGGGCCGGACGGCGCGCGGATTTCAGCGATGCCCCCGACGGGATGGTCTGCACGCCCAAGGCCCGCAGCCGCGATTCCGCCAAGGCCACCCGCCCCGAGGCCCCCGCCGCATCCGCGCGCAGCCGGATCAGCGCCTGTTCCCGCGCGGCCAGATCGGCGCCGGTGGATTCCCCCGCCGCATGGCGCGCGCGGATCAGGGTCAGCGCGCGGGTTTCCGTGGCGATGTCGGTGTTGATCCGCGCCGCAGCGATGCGCGATTCGATCAGCGACACCCAACCCTGCGCCACCTCGCGCGCCACCGTCCGCCGCGCGATCAGCAGGTCCATCCCGCTGGCGGCGCGTTCCAGCCCCGCCGATTGCAGCGCCGCGTCAAACCGCCCGGCAAGGTCGGGTTCCCAACTGATCGCGCCGTCCAAACGCCCGCCCGCACGGTCCATCCGGGCATCGGCGGTTGTCGTCACGCCGCGGCCCACCGATGCCAGCGTCAGATCAGCAGCGCGAAACCGCGCGCGGGCGGCGGCCACGTCCAGCCCCTGCGCATCGGCCTGCGCCAGCATCGTGCGCAAGCCCGCATCGCCAAAATCCATCCGCCAGACGGGGGCGTCGGCGCGTTGAAACTCCGCCGCCGGAATCGCGGTCACGGGGCCGGTCAGTTCCGGCACAGCGGCGCAGGCGGACAGAGCCAGCACCACCACCAAAGACGCATGTTTCATTTCAAAATCCGTGCAATCATCCGCTGGCCCAGAACCAGCCGTTCCAATTCTGCCGCCGGTCCGTCCAGCGTGATGGTGATGTCCACCGTGCGCGCATCATCGCCCGTCCGCGCGCCGGGGGTGGCGCTGCCGAATACGGGGGCGACGCGCTGCACCGTGCCGCTCAGCCGGGTGCCGTCATCGCGTTCGCGGATCACCTCGGCCCGTTGTCCGGGCGTGACCAGACCGACGAATTGTTCATCCAACTGCGCGCGCAAAACGCGGGGGCCGTCGGGGGCCAGCAGGAACATTTCCGTCACCGTCGCGGTCGATGTGGCATCCCCCGGCCGCGCGGCGCGGCGCAGGATCACGCCGTCCACCGGCGCGGTAATCACCCGCGCGTCGATTTCCGCCTGCTGCACCGCGATGCGTTGCCGCGCAAGCGCCGCCGATTGCTGCGCGGCGGTCAGTTCCAGCGCGGTGATGCGGGCGGTGCGGTTTGCTTCATCAATCTGGCGCTGCGGCACGGCGTCGCTGCGGGCCAAGGGGCGTAGACGGTCCGCGTCCGCCTGCGCGTGATCGGCGCGCATCTGCGCCAAAGCGACCTGCGTTTCGGCCTGTTCGACCTCGGCCACGGTCAGCGCCAGTTGCAGCGCCGCGCCCGCATCATCCAGCCGCGCAAGGGGTTGACCGGCGGTCACATGGTCGCCTTCTTCGGCCATGACCTGCGCGATCAGCCCTTCACGTTGCGCGGCCAGACGCATCAGCCCGCCTTGCGCGTCCACGGTCCCGCGCGCCACCGCAATCCACGGGCCATCCTGCGCATGGGCGGGTAACGGCGTGAAAAACGCCCCCAAAGCCAGCACCACCAACAGGCAGAAAACAAAGGCAATTCTCATGCCGAACCCCCAATCTCGACACCGGCAATGCGTCCGGCGCGCATGTGAAAAATGCGATCAACCCACGGCGTCAGGCGGTCGTCATGCGTCACGCACAGCACCGTCGCGCCATGATCGCGCGACAGCCGCCGCAACAGCGCGCTGACCAGTTCGCTGTTTTCGCTGTCCAGCGCACTGGTCGGTTCATCCGCGAAAATCAGTTGCGGCTGTTTGGCCAGCGCGCAGGCAATCGCGACGCGCTGTTTTTCTCCGCCTGACAGGGCGTCGGGGCGCAGATGCGCGCGCGCGGCCAGCCCGACATCGTCCAAGGCGCGCAAAGCACGATCGCGGGCCGCGTCGCGCCCGACCCCGCCATAGCCCAGCACCAGTTCAATCTGTTCCCGCGCGGTCAGGGCCGGAAACAGGATCGAGCCCTGAAAGATGAACCCCATATGCGCCAACCGAAACGCATCGCGCGCGGCGTTGTTCATGGCCCAGAGGGGCGAACCCAGCGCCGACACCGTGCCGCTGTCGGGCGGCGTCAGACCGGCCAGCACCGCCAGCAGCGTGGATTTGCCACAGCCCGACGGCCCTTTGACCAGGCTGAACCCTCCGCGCGGCAAATCCAGATCCAGCCCGTCCAGCACCCGCAGGGCGCGCGCGCCATGGCCGAATGTTTTGGTCAGCTCGCGCCCCGACAGAGTGGTAAATGGACCCGGATGAATCATCGTGTTACCTCAGCAAAGCCGCAGGATCGGCGCGGCGCAGGCGGCGGACGGCGAACAGGTTCGACACCAGCACCACCCCCGCCAGCAGCCCCGCCACAACCGCCGCCAGCGTCAGCGGCAGATCGGTGGCAATGTTGCGCGCGCGCAGAACGGCCAGCAGCGCCGCCGACAGCGCCGCGGTCAGGCCCAGCGCGCCGATGCTGACGTAAAAGCCCTGCCGCATCACGATCATCTGCAACGACCCAAACCCGATGCCATAGGCCCGCAGCGCCGCATATTCGCGCACCTGCCCCGCCACCGCCGCACCAAGCGTCTGACTGACCACCATCAGCGTGATGACCAGCGCAATCGCAGATGACGCGATGAACAATGTTCCCGCCCCGGATTCCAGCGCCCAGACCTGCACCGTGGCCGATGCCAGATCGTCGGGCGGCCACACCACATATTCCGGCGCGGGGTTGCCCTGCATCAGACGTTCGGCCACCTCTGCCGGGTCCGCGCCATCCCGCAGACGCAGGATGTAGAACGCAGGCGTCCCGGTCGCTTCGCCTGACAGAGCGCGGGCGGTTGCGTCCGACGTCACCAGTTGCGTGCCGAACAGCGTGCGCAATTCCGGCACCACCCCCACGATCCGCAGCGGCTGGCGGCTGACCCGCAGCGTATCGCCCACCGAAACGCCCAGCTTCGCCGCATCCGCCGCCCCGATCAGCGCCGTGCCGGGTTCCGCCAGACGTGCGCGCAGATCAGGCGGCACCACGCGCGCCAGCCCCATTGCGCCCGCGCCTGCATCAATCGGCTGCACGCTGGCCTGTGCCGCCATCGCGTCATCGCCAATCTGGGCATAGGCGGCCTGCGCCCATGGCTCGATCCGCGCGATATCGGGGTCCAGCCACAGCCCACTGGCCGCGAACGGCCCCAGACCCGTGCTGTGGTCCAGCGCGCGCGCATCCGCAGGCCCGACCCACAGATCGCCCGCCGACATCCGCACCGGCGCGGCGGCCATCTGAAACGCGCCCATGGCCAGCGCCACCTGCATCACCATCATGACGCCCGACACGCCAACAGCCACCGCGACCGGTAAAAACCGCCGCCAGCCATGTATCACTGATTTCAACGCCAGATTTATCATGGCGCCGATATGCCCGCCCAATGTGGACAGATGGTGGAGGCTTTGCGAAAACCCCGTCAGCCCGCATCAACCGGGGATGCGCCGATCATCCACGCTTTATCCACATAAAACGGCCATATAGGGATCACCGGGCGACAAAAGCCCAGCAATACAGGATGATGACGATGAAACAGACATTTGGCCTTGCGTTGATTTTGGGCGCGTTTGCGGTGCCGGCACTGGCCGCCGAACCCGATTGCGGCGATGTTCCGCATGAGATCGGCTCGACCCCCGCCGCCATCGCCGGCGTGATCGAGGGCCGCGCCTTTTGCAGCTATTTCATCGATGCCAGCAAAGGCCAGCGCCTGACCGCTTCGCTGGATTCGGATGTCCCGATGGAGGCGTTTCTCTATGCCCCCATCAACCAGCCCCTGCTGGATGGCGAGGCCGTGGTTCTGCCGCGCGATTGGGTCTATGAATTGCGCGTCGCGATGACCGGCCCGATTGCTGACGAAAACCCCGGCCCGCAATCCTTTGAACTGAAACTGTCGGTCACGGGCGAAGGCGGCCCTGCCGCTGCGATTTCCGCCCATGATTACAAGGCGTCCCATACCGCCATCCCGGTCGTGGACACCGGGGGCGAGGATGCGCCCGAAGGCTATATCGGTGGCGAAGACCTTGCCACGCTGGAACTGGGGGGCTTGTATGAAGGTGTCATCCCCTGCGCCAGTTGTCCGGGGATCGAGGTCTATGTGAACCTCTATAACGACGGCACCTATACCCGCACCGAAACCTATCAAGAGGAAAAAGACGGCACCTTTCAGGACGCGGGCGATTGGTTCATGACCAACGGCGTGATCACGCTGGCATCCGACGAAGACGACCGCGAAGACACCTTCCTGATCAACACCGGCGACGGCGTGTTGCAGATGCTGAACGCGGATATGGATGTCGCGGGCGACGCGTATCGCCTGATCCGCACGGGGAACTGAGGATTACATGAGGTTACCCGGCGCATCTTTGGCCATGGTGCTCTGATCCGTGACCGCTGGGGGCTTCGCGCCCCCCAGCCCGCCCCACAGGGGCGGGCGTTCGACGGGGAAAAGGTCCACTGGACCTTTTCCTGATCCGTCTCACCCCGCGGGATATTTCGACACAGAAGATAAAGCGGGGGTGTTGGAGTTGGCGCGGGGAACTAAGCCTTGCATATCATCACACCGGGCCGCACCATCGGCCCGGTTTTGTTTTTGGGGGGCAACATGCTGAAAGGGATCGACCCGCTGATCAGCCCGGACCTGCTGATGGTCTTGGCGCAGATGGGACATGGCGATGAATTGGTGATTGCGGATGCGAATTTCCCGGCGGAATCGGTGGCGGAATCTTCGGTATATGGCGCGGCGCTGCGGATGGATTGCGACGCGCCCCGCGCCGTGGCCGCCGTACTGTCGCTGTTGCCGGTCGATGATTATGAACCCGACCCGGTGCTGACCATGCAGGTGGTCGGCGACCCGCAGGCCGTGCCGGATGTCGTCGCCGAAGCCGAGCCTCAATTTGCGAAGGCCGGCACCCGCAGCGCGTCACTGGAGCGGTTTGCCTTTTACGAGCGCGCGCGCGGGGCATTCGCGGTTCTGCGCACGGCGGAAACGCGGGCCTATGGCAATTTCATTCTTCGTAAGGGGGTTGTGGCCGGGTGATGGGGTTTTGACAGGTGGTCGCTGGGGGCCAGCCCCCCAGCCCGCCCCACGGGGCGGGCGTTCGTCGGGAAAAAGGTCCACTGGACCTTTTTCTGACCCTCCTCACCCAGCGGGATATTTGGACCAAGATGAAAGCGGCGCGTTTAGGTCATCGACAGGCGCGCGCCGAGGTCAATGAGGCTGTGCAAAGCCGCATCGCGCAAGCTGGTGGCCTGTTCGCCCGGATGGTCGATATAGGGGCAGGTCAGCACCGCCACGGCATCGCCATTGGGGCCACGGACCGGGACGGACAGGTCCGTCACCCCCACCGCTTGATTTGACGGGATCACCTGACAGCCCGCCGCCCGCACCTGTTCCAGCGCCGGGGCGATCGGGTCCAGATGCGCGCGGTAATCGTCCCAGCGCAGCCCCCACAGGCCCAGCGTCGTGGCCAGCCGGTCAGGATCTTGGAACGCCAGCAGCGCGCGACCTGACGCGGTGTCGAACAGGTCCAGTTCCGCCCCCACACGCCCGCGAAATTCCCAATGCGCCACCGGCCCCGCCTGTGCGACGATCACGCAGGCCCCATGTTCCGGCACGACCAGATGGCAGGATTGCCGTTGCTGGCGTGCAAAATGATCCATTTCCGGTTGCGCCTGCGCGATCAGCCGCCGCAGGGGGGGGTGGCCATGCGCCAGCAGAAACATCCGCATGGTGAGGGCATAGCGGTCGCCTTCGATCCGGGCGACATAGCCGCGCGCGACCAGCCGTTCCAGCATCCGATACATCTGTGACGCGCTCAGCCCCAAGGCGCGCACGATTTCGGTGCGGGTCAGGCCGCGGGGCTGGTCGGCCAGCACTTCGAGGATGTCCAGCCCCTTGTCCAACGCGGGCGCGCGGTAGCGGTCGGCGGTGTCGTCGCTGTCGTCCAAAGTCTGAGACATGAAAAGCCTGCGCGCTTGATAACTTTGCTGCGCTCTAATTCAGCGCAAGAAAAAACTTGCGTCAATGATTTATATATGGATAGTCTGTTCATATAAGGCAATGCGGCAGGAGGGGGCGGCAATGCGGTTGAACGGGAAACGCATCTTGGTCACGGCGGCGGGTCAGGGGATTGGGCGCGCGAGCGCCCTTGCCTGCGCCGAACAGGGCGCGCAGGTCATCGCCACGGATCGCGATGCGGGCTTGCTGGCGGGGTTGGCCGATCACGGCATTGAAACCGCGCAACTGGACGTGACCGATGCGCAGGCTGTGGCGGATATGGGGCGCCGCGTGGGCGCCTTGGATGGGTTGTTCAACTGCGCGGGTTTTGTGCATCACGGCACGGTTTTGGACATCAGCGATCAGGATTGGGATTTCAGCATGGCGCTGAACGTCACGGCGATGATGCGGCTGACGCGGGCCTGTCTGCCGGGGATGCTGGAGCGCGCCGCCGAGACCGGCACCGCCAGCGTGCTGAACATGGCGTCGATGGCGTCGTCGATCAAAGGGTTTGTGAACCGGACCGCCTATGGCGCGACCAAGGCCGCCGTGATCGGTTTGACCAAAGGCATTGCCGCCGATTTCGTGACCCAGGGGCTGCGCTGCAACGCGCTGTGTCCCGGCACGGTTGACACGCCGTCGCTGCGGGGGCGGATCGCCTCGGCCCCCGATCCGGTGCAGGCGGAACGTGACTTTATCGCGCGTCAACCGATGGGGCGGCTGGCAACCGTCGATGACATCACGCCGATGGTGGTTTACCTGCTGTCGGATGAAAGCCGCTTTGTCAGCGGTCAGGCGCTGCTGGTGGATGGGGGCGTGACCATCTGACCGGCGTAAGGGGGGGCGCGCGCGATGACCGAGATTGATGCACATTGCCATTTCTGGCGGCTGGATCGCGGCGATTACGGCTGGTTAGAGGGTCAGGGCGGCGTGTTAGAGCCTCTGCGTCGTGACTTCACCCCCGGCGATTATCCGGCGGATGGGGCGGTGATTGCGGTGCAGGCGGCGGATTCCGTCGCGGAAACCGAATACCTGCTGGATTTGGCCGCGCGTGATCCGCGCATTATTGGCGTGGTGGGCTGGGTTGATCTGGCCGCGCCGGATGCGCCGGCGGTGATTGCGCGGCTGGCGCGGAACCCCACCCTGCGGGGCATCCGCCCGATGCTGCAGGATATTGCCGATACCGATTGGCTGCTGACCGGCGCGCGCGGCGATGCTGTGGCGGCGATGTGTGATCATGGGCTGACCTTTGATGCGCTGATTACGGCGCGGCATCTGGACGTGCTGGCCCGCTTTGCCGATGCCCACCCCGCCTTGCCCATCGTGATTGACCATGCCGCGAAACCGCAGCCCGGTGACCCCACCGAATGGCGGCGGGGCATGGCGCGGCTGTCGGGCAATCCGCGCATCATGTGCAAGCTGTCGGGGCTGATGACCGAACTGCCCGCCGCCGATATTCCGGGCGTGATCGCCGATCTGCTGACGCTGTTCGGCCCGGACCGCCTGATCTGGGGCAGCGATTGGCCGGTTGTGACGTTGGCAGCAGCCTTGGCCGACTGGCGCGCGATCACGGACGCCGCCCTGTCAGGCTTGCCCGATGCCGACCGCGCGGCCATCATGGGCGGCAATGCCGCGCGCTTTTACGGGGTGACGCCATGACCAGCCTGATTCAGATGCGGGGGATTGATAAACATTTCCCCGGCGTTCACGCGCTGAAATCCGTCGATTTCGACCTGCGCGCGGGCGAGGTTCACGCCCTGATGGGGGAAAACGGCGCGGGCAAATCCACGCTGATGAAGATCCTGTCGGGCGTTTACCAACCCGATGGCGGCGTGATTGCGATTGATGGCGCGGCGGTCAGCCTGCCCACGCCCAAATCGGCGCAGGATATGGGGATCGGGATTATCCATCAGGAACTGGCTCTGATGCGCGATCTGACGGTGGCGCAAAATATCTGGATCGGGCGCGAACCGCGTCTGTCACTGGGCCGCATCGACGAATCCCGCCAAAACGCCGAGGCCGCCGCGATTTTCGACGCGATGAATGTGCCGATGGACCCGCGCGCTCAGGTGGGGGGGCTGACCATTGCGCGGCAGCAGATGGTCGAAATCGCAAAGGCGCTGTCGTTCAAATCGCGCGTGCTGATCATGGACGAACCCACCGCCGCGCTGAATGACGCGGAAATCGCGGAACTGTTTACCATCATCCGACGCCTGCGGGCCGAAGGTGTGGGAATCATCTATATCAGTCACAAAATGGACGAAATCCGCCAGATTTCGGATCGGGTCACGGTGATGCGGGACGGGGCCTATGTCGGCACCGTGCAGGCCGCCGATACGCCGATCAGCCAGATCATCACCATGATGGTGGGCCGCGAACTGACCGATGACACCGTGACCATTCCCGACCTGTCCCATGCCGAAACCGCGCTTGAGGTGCGCGGCATCACCCGCGGCCGCGAATTGCGCGACATCAGCTTTGCCCTGAAGCGGGGCGAAATCTTGGGCTTTGCCGGGCTGATGGGCGCCGGACGCACGGAACTGGCGCGCGCGATTTTCGGCGCTGATCCGCGCGACCGGGGCGAAATTATCGTTCATGGCCAGCCCCGCCGCATCACCAGCCCCGCCGACGCCGTGGCTGCGGGCATCGGCTATCTGTCCGAAGATCGAAAACATTTCGGGCTGGCCCTGCCCATGGATGTGCGCGCCAATATCGCCATGGCCAGCCTGCATCGTTACACCGACGCCATGGGCCGGATTAACGAAAACCGGCTGGGCGAGATTGCGCGCGATTACATCACGCGCCTGGGCATCCGCACCCCCCACGACCGGCAAGAGGTGCGCCTTCTGTCCGGCGGCAATCAACAAAAGGTGGTCATCGCGAAATGGCTGCTGCGCGATTGCGACATTCTGATTTTCGACGAACCCACGCGCGGTATTGATGTGGGGGCCAAGGCCGAAATCTATCGCCTGCTGAACGATCTGGCGGCGGACGGCAAGGCGATCATCGTCATCTCCAGCGAACTGCCCGAGGTGCTGCGCCTGTCCCACCGCATCGCCGTGATGTGCGAAGGCCGGTTGACCGGCATCCTGCCCGGCGGGGCATCACAGACCCAGATTATGGCGCTTGCCACGCAGCGCGACACCGAAGGCACACAAGGAACCGCAGCATGAGCATCATGAACCCGCGCGGCGCGGCGCAGCAAAAACTGTTGGCCTTTGCCAGCCTGATTATTCTGGTGATCGGATTTTCTCTGGCCAGCCCGAACTTTTTCCAAGTGTCGAATATCATGGCGATTTTGCAGGCGACTTCGGTGAACGGAGTGCTGGCGATTGGGGTGACGCTGATCATCATCACCGGCGGGATTGACCTGTCCATCGGCACGCTGATGACGTTCTGCGCGGTGATGACCGGGGTGGTGCTGACTTGGGCCGGGATGCCGCTGCCTTTGGGGGTGGCTGCGGCCATTGCCACCGGCGCGGCCTGCGGGCTGGTGTCGGGCGTGCTGGTCGCGAAGATGAAAATCCCGCCCTTCATCGCGACGCTGGGCATGATGCTGATTCTAAAGGGGTTATCCCTGATCGTCACCGGCACGCGCCCGATTTATTTCAACGACACGCCCGGATTTACCACGATTTCGCAAGGGTCGCTGATCGGGTCCGTGATCCCCGCCTTTCCGGTGCCGAACGGGGTGCTGATCCTGTTCATCGTCGCCGCCGTCACCGCGTGGATTTTGTCGCGCACGGTGCTGGGGCGTTACACCTTTGCGCTGGGTTCCAACGAAGAGGCCGTGCGCCTGTCCGGCGTCAATGTGGATCGGTGGAAAATGGCGATCTATGCACTGGCCGGGGCGATTGTGGGCATCGGCGGGCTGCTGATCGCCAGCCGCCTGAACAGCGCGCAGCCCGCCTTGGGTCTGGGTTATGAGCTGGAGGCCATCGCCGCCGTCGTCATTGGCGGCACCAGTCTGGCGGGCGGGCGCGGCACCGTGTTGGGAACGCTGATCGGCGCGCTGATCATGGCGGTGCTGACCAACGGGCTGCGCGTGCTGTCGGTCGCGCCTGAATGGCAAACCGTCATCACCGGCGCGATCATCATTGCCGCCGTTTACGCCGACCAGCTGCGCCGGCGCGGAACAACAACCTAAGAAGGGGCGACCACGCCCCCGCATCGTGAACCAAAGGGAGGAAACCATGTTCACCAGAAGAACCCTGTTAGGCGCCGCCGCCGCGCTGTCGTTGCTGGCTGGCCCGGCACTGGCGCAGGACAAAATGTTTGTGCCGCTGATTTCCAAGGGGTTTCAGCACCAGTTCTGGCAGGCGGTCAAGGCCGGTGCCGACAAAGCCGCAGCCGAATTTGACGTGACCGTCACCTTCGAAGGGCCGGATAACGAAAGTCAGGTTGACCGTCAGATCGACATGCTGGCCGCCGCCCTTGCGCGCAACCCGGCGGCGATTGGCTTTGCCGCTTTGGACAGTCAGGCGGCGATCCCGCTGCTGCGTCAGGCTCAGGATCGGGGCATCCCGGTGGTGGCCTTTGACAGCGGCGTGGACAGCGACATCCCCGTCGCCACGGCGGCCACCGACAACACCGCCGCCGCCGCTTTGGCTGCGGATAAGATGGCTGACCTGATCGGGGGGTCGGGCAAGGTTGCGGTCGTGGCGCATGACCAGACATCGACCACCGGGGTGACGCGCCGCGACGGGTTCGTGAACCGCATGGCCGAAGCCTATCCCGATGTTCAGATCGTCACCGTTGAATATGGCGGCGGCGACCATCTGCGTTCGACCGAAATCACCAAAGCGATCCTGACCGCCAATCCCGACATCAAGGGCATTTTCGGCACCAATGAAGGCAGCGCCGTGGGCGTCGTCAACGGCGTGCGCGAATCCGGCGCAAAGATCGTCATCGTCGGTTACGACAGCGGCAAGGCGCAAACCGACGCCATCCGCGACGGTCTGATGGCGGGTGCCATCACGCAAAACCCGGTCGGTATCGGCTATGAAACCGTCAAGGCCGCCGTGGCCGCCGCGCGGGGGGAAACCGTGGAATCTCATATCGATACGGGGTTCTATTGGTATGACGCCACCAATATCGACGACGCCGAGATCGCCGCGGTTCTTTACGATTAACCCACTTACCGGGGGCGGCGCGCTGCCCCCGGCCCAACACAGATGAGGCAAGCGATGAAGCTGTTGCGTTACGGCCCCAAGGGCCAGGAAAAACCCGGGATGCTGGACGATGACGGCGCGATCCGCGATCTGTCGGCGCATGTCGATGATATTGCGGGCGATGTGCTGACGCCTGCCGGTCTGGCCCGTCTGGCGGCGATTGACCCGGCCAGCCTGCCCGTGGTGGACGGCAACCCCCGCATCGGGCCGTGCGTCGGGCGCGTGGGCAAATTCATCTGCATCGGCCTGAACTATGCCGACCACGCCGCTGAATCCGGCATGGATATTCCCACCGAACCCGTCGTGTTCAACAAATGGACCAGCGCCATTTGCGGCCCGAATGACGATGTGGAAATCCCGCGCGGGTCATCCAAAACCGACTGGGAGGTCGAACTGGGCGTCGTCATCGGTCAGGGCGGGCGCTATATCGCGGAATCCGACGCGCTGAACCACGTCGCCGGTTACTGCGTCATCAATGACGTATCAGAACGCGAATACCAATTGGAACGCGGCGGATCGTGGGACAAAGGCAAGGGCTGCGACACCTTCGGCCCCATCGGCCCGTGGCTGGTCACGCCTGATCAGGCGGGCGACGTGAACAATCTGCGCATGTGGCTGGAGGTGGACGGCCACCGTTATCAGGACGGCACCACCGCGACGATGGTGTTCGATGTGGCGCGGATCATCAGCTATCTGTCGCAATTCATGTCGCTGCAACCCGGCGATGTCATCAGCACCGGCACGCCGCCGGGCGTGGGTCTGGGGCAGAAACCGCCCGTTTATCTGAAACCCGGCCAAGTCATGCGGCTGGGCATCGACAATCTGGGCGAACAGACGCAAACCGTGGTGCAGGCATGAAAATCACCGGCCTGCGCACAATTGACGTTCGTTTCCCCACCAGTCAGTCGCTGGACGGGTCCGACGCGATGAACCCCGACCCCGATTATTCGGCGGCCTATGTTATTCTGGACACCGACGGCCCGCTTCAGGGCCACGGCCTGACCTTTACCATCGGGCGCGGGAATGAGATTTGCGTGGCCTCGATCAACGCGCTTGCGCCCTTGGTCGTGGGACGCGATCTGGCGGATTTCACCGCGGATATGGGCGCGTTCTGGCGGCATATCACCGGCGACAGCCAACTTCGCTGGATCGGCCCGGACAAGGGCGCGATCCATCTGGCCACCGGCGCGGTCGTGAACGCCGTCTGGGATCTGTGGGCCAAGGAACAGGGCAAGCCCGTTTGGCAACTGGTCGCGGATATGACGCCCGCCGAATTGGTGCGCTGCATTGATTTCCGCTATCTGACCGACTGCATCACGCCGGAATGGGCCTTGGATTTCCTGACCGCGCAGGCGGCGGACAAACCCGCCCGCATCGCCACTCTGCGGGCCGAAGGGTATCCCTGTTACACCACCAGCGCGGGCTGGCTGGGCTATGACGATGATAAGCTGCGCAGGCTCTGCCGTGAGGCCGTGGATGCCGGGTTCCGCCATATCAAGATGAAGGTCGGCCGCGATCTGGACGACGACATCCGCCGCCTGACCATCGCGCGCGACACGGTCGGCCCCGATGTGAACCTGATGATCGACGCCAACCAAGTGTGGGAGGTGGACCAAGCCATCGACTGGGTCCGGCACCTGTCCTTTGTCCATCCGTGGTTTATCGAAGAACCGACCAGCCCCGACGACATCGCCGGTCACCGCGCCATCCGTCAGGCCATCGCCCCGGTTCAGGTCGCCACCGGCGAGATGTGCCAGAACCGCATCATGTTCAAACAATTCATCATGCAGGGCGCGATTGACGTGGTGCAGATCGACAGCTGCCGCATGGGGGGCCTGAACGAAGTGCTGGCCGTCATGCTGATGGCCGCCAAACACGGGCTGAAGGTTTGCCCTCATGCCGGGGGCGTGGGGTTGTGCGAATATGTCCAGCACATGTCGATGATCGACTATCTGTGCATCGCCGGCACCCGCGAAGGCCGCGTGATTGAATTCGTCGATCACCTGCACGAACATTTCATCGACCCGGTGCGCATCGAAAACGCGGCCTATATGCCGCCGACCATGCCGGGGTTCTCGATCGAAATGCGCCCCGAATCGTTGGAACGTTACCGGTTCAGGGGGGCGTGATGGACCTGCATCTGACCGGCAAGCGGATCATCGTCACCGGCGGCGCGTCGGGGATTGGCGCGGCGATCACCGAAACCCTGGCCGAGGAAGGCGCACAGCCCGTCATATTTGCCCGTCGCGCGCCGGACCCCGATTGGCTGGCGCAGACAGGCGCGGAATTTGTGCAGGTCGAATTGTCCGACGACGCGCAATGCCGCGCCGCTGTGGATCAGGCGCGCGCAGGCGGGGCGATTTACGGGCTTGTCAACAATGCGGGCGCAAATGACGGCGTGGGGTTGGACGCTGGCCCGGATGCGTTCCGCGCCAGCCTGAACCAGAACCTGCTGCATTATTATACCTTGGTGCATCTGCTGGCCGGTGATCTGCGCGGCCAGCAAGGGGCCATCGTCAACATCGCCAGCAAAACCGCGGTGACGGGTCAGGGCGGGACGTCCGCCTATGTCGCGGCCAAGGCGGCGCAACTGGGCCTGACCCGCGAATGGGCGGTCGAGTTTCTGCCCCACAATGTCCGCGTCAACGCCATCGTCGTGGCCGAGGTGATGACCCCCCTCTATCGTCGCTGGCTGGACACGCTGCCCAATCCCGACGCGGCGCTGCGCGACATTACGGCGCGCATCCCGCTGGGCCAGCGGATGACCAAGGCGCGCGAAATCGCCGATACCTGCGCGTTTTTGCTGTCATCGCGGGCGGGGCATACCACGGGGCAATGGATTTTCCCGGATGGCGGTTATACGCATCTGGACCGCGCCATTGGCGGGCTGGGGTAACGGCGCAGAGAATATTATTCTCTTTGCAGCCCAAAACTTGACCATTTCCAATCCTTGGCAGCCGCAGGCGGCGTTGTTACCTGTCGGGCAGCCCAAGGATTGTGACAATGACGCTGACCATTTCCCACCTGACCCGCAGCTTTGACCGCACGCAGGTGCTGCGCGGGCTGGACCTGACCATCGAACAGGGCGAACTGATCGCGCTGCTCGGGCCGTCGGGGTCCGGGAAAACCACTCTGTTACGGATCATCGCGGGGCTGGATTGGCCGGATGCGGGGGCGCTGTCCTTTGACGGGCAGGATTGGTTGCCGCTGACGGCGGCGCAGCGGCGTATCGGGTTTGTGTTTCAACATTACGCCCTGTTCCCGCATATGACCGTGCGCGACAATATCGCCTTCGGCCTGACGGTGCTGCCGCGCGCGGAACGCCCCGGTCGCGCGGTCATCAACGACACCGTGTCGCGGCTGCTGGATTTTCTGCAAATCGCGCATTTGGGCAACCGCTATCCATCCGAATTGTCGGGCGGGCAGCGTCAGCGGGTCGCACTGGGCCGCGCCATGGCGATTGAGCCGCGCGTTTTGTTGCTGGACGAACCCTTTGGCGCATTGGACGCACAGGTGCGGCGGGATTTGCGCCGGTGGCTGCGCGGAGTGCATGACCGCACCGGCACCACCACCGTCTTTGTGACCCATGACCAAGAAGAAGCGTTCGAGCTGGCCGACCGCGTCGTCGTGATGAATGGCGGCGTGATCGAACAGAC
Source organism: Paracoccus sp. (in: a-proteobacteria) (assembly GCF_030538495.1). Classification (GTDB taxonomy): domain Bacteria; phylum Pseudomonadota; class Alphaproteobacteria; order Rhodobacterales; family Rhodobacteraceae; genus Paracoccus. Next base: position 74,682 of record NZ_JAUNTW010000004.1, on the reverse strand, counting down.
CGGGCGCCCGGACGAGATTTATGACCACCCCGCGACGCCCTTTGTCGCGCGGTTTTTGGGGCTGACGGTGGAACTGCCGGTCACGCTGCGGGCGGGGCGCGCGGATGCGGCGGGGCTGGACCTGTCCGCCCTGCCCCGGCGTCCTCTGCCGGACGGGGCGGCGACGCTGTTTCTGCGCCCCGCCGATATTCAGCCGATCCCCGACCCCGACGCGCCCTTTACCATCACCGACATGGCATCGACCGGCGCGCTGCTGCGCCTGATCGCCGAAAACGGCCCCCACCGGATCGAGGCCGAGGTTCCCCGCCGTGACGCCCGCGCCCTGACCGTGGGTCAGCGCGTGCGCCTGCGCCCGCTGGCGGGGCAGATTTTCGCGGGTGGCGCTGAAGCCGCTCTGCCGCAAACCACGCATTATCCAAAGGAAATCGCATCATGACCACCCGTTTGACGACCACGCTTGCGCTGATTCTGGGGCTGGCCGCGCCCGCTGTGGCGCAGGATTCCATCCTGAACGTGTCCTATGACGTGGCGCGCGAATTGTTCGCTGACATCAACCCCGCCTTTGCCGAAAAATGGCAGGCCGATACGGGCCGCACGGTCAGCATCGACCAGTCGCATGGCGGATCATCCCGTCAGGCCCGCGCCATTCTGGAAGGTCTGCCCGCCGATGTCGTGACCTTTAACCAGGTCACCGATATTGACGTGCTGGCCAATAACGGGCTGGTCGCGGAAAACTGGCGCGATGCGTTCCCGAATGAGGCGTCGCCCTATTATTCGCTGCCCGCGTTTCTGGTGCGTGAAGGCAACCCCAAAAACATCACCGACTGGGACGATCTGACCGCGGACGGCGTTCAGGTGATCTTTCCCAACCCGAAAACCAGCGGCAATGCGCGTTATACCTATCTGGCGGCCTATGCCTTTGCGCTGAACCAGAATGGCGGCGATCAGGCGGGCGCGCAGGAATTCGTGGCCAAGCTGTTTGCGAATGTGCCGGTGTTTGACACGGGCGGGCGCGCGGCGACGACGACCTTTGCCGAACGCGGCTTGGGCGATGTGCTGATCACGTTCGAGGCCGAAACCGGCGGCATCGCAGCCGAATATGCCGACGCCAATTTTGAACGCGTTACGCCGTCGCTGTCGCTCTTGGCCGAATTTCCGGTCGCCGTGGTGAACGCGAACACCGACAAAAAGGGTTCGACCGAGGTATCGACCGCCTATCTGGATTTCCTGTATTCCACGCAGGGGCAACAGATTTTGGCGAACCATTATTACCGCGTGAACGATCCGGCAGTTGAAACCGACGCGGCGGATGTGGAACTGGTCACGGTTGACGACGTGTTCGGCGGCTGGGCGCAGGTCCAATCCGAACATTTCGCCGAAGGCGGTATTCTGGACAAAGTGTTCGTCAATCAATGAGCCTTTCGGCAACCATAACGCCCCGCCGGGTCAGGTCGCGCCGCGTCCTGCCCGGTTTTGGGTTAACCATGGGGCTGACGCTGACCTATATCGGCGTCATTGTCCTGTTGCCGGTGATTGCACTGGTGTTGAAGGGCGCGGAAATCGGCCCCGCCCGGTATTGGCAGATCGTGACCGCGCCCCGCACCATGGCCGCGCTGCAACTGACCATCACGGCGGCGGTTCTGGCCACCATTTTCAACGCGGCCTATGGGTTGCTGATGGCGTGGGTGCTGACGCGGTATCGGTTTCCGGGGCGGCGGTTGCTGGACGCGATGATGGACATTCCTTTTGCGCTGCCGACCGCCGTTGCGGGGCTGGCGCTGACGGCGCTGTTTTCCGCGAATGGCTGGTATGGCGCGCTGCTGGCCCCCACCGGCATCAGCGTGGTTTACACCATCTGGGGGATTGCGATTGCGATGTCATTTACATCCATTCCGTTTGTGGTGCGTACTGTGCAACCCATCCTTGAGGATCTGGACCCGACGCTGGAAGAGGCCGGCCGCAGCCTTGGCGCGTCACCCTTTACCATCTTTTGCCGTGTGGTGTTCCCCGCCATTCTGCCCGCGTTTTTGATTGGCGTGACCATCGCATTCGCCCGGTCGCTGGGCGAATTTGGCGCGGTCATTTTCATCGCCGGGAACCTGCCGATGAAAACCGAAATCGCATCGCTGCTGGCCGTAATCCGGCTGGAAGAATACGACTATAACGGAGCCGCCGCGATTGCGTTAACCCTGATGATGATTGCGCTGATCCTGCTGGCGCTGTCGAATTGGCTGCAATCGCGGATGACGCGGCATCGGGGGCGGGCATGAACGCGGCCCCAACCCCCGGCGCATTGGCGCCCGCGCCCGACCGCCGCGCCGCGCGGCTGCTGATCGGGCTGGCCGTGGCGCTGACGCTGTTTATCGTCGTCGTGCCGCTGATTTACATTTTCTGGCGCGCGCTGTCGCAGGGCTTTGGCGTGTTCGCGGCCAATATTCTGGAACCGAACACGTTGCACGCGATCTGGTTAACGACCGTGGTGGCGGCCATCACCATTCCGGTGAATATCACGGTCGGGCTGGCGGCGGCGTGGCTGATTGCGCGGTTTACCTTTCCGGGGCGCAAGCTGCTGCTGACCTTTATCGAATTGCCATTTTCGATCAGCCCGATCATCGCCGGGGTGTGTTATCTGCTGCTCTATGGGCGGCAGGGGCTGCTGGGGCCGACGCTGGCCGCGCATGATGTGCAAATCCTGTTCGCGCTGCCCGGTATTGTGCTGGTCACACTGTTCGTCACCGCCCCCTTTGTCACGCGCGAGGTCTTGCCTCTGATGCAGGCGCAGGGGTCGGAACAGGAACAGGCGGCGCTGACGCTGGGCGCATCGGGCGCGCAGATTTTCCGCCGGGTGACGCTGCCCAATATCCGCTGGGCGCTGATGTATGGCGCGGTTCTGGCGACGGCGCGGGCCGTGGGCGAATTTGGCGCGGTATCGGTGGTGTCGGGGTCGATCCGGGGGCAGACAAACACCTTGCCGTTGCAAATCGAATTGTTGTTCAATGACTTGAACATCGTTGGATCCTTTGCCGCGGCGTCATCGCTGACCCTGATTGCGCTGATCGTGCTGATCCTGAAAACGCTGCTCGAAGGGCGCACAACGCGGGGGAACGATGATTGAACTGGACCTGATCGACCGCAAAATCGTGGCCGCGCTGATGGCCGATGCGACCATGCCTATTGCGCAAATCGCCGACCGCGTGGGGTTGTCGCAAACCCCATGCTGGAAACGCATCCAAAAGCTTGAGGCCGCAGGCGTTCTGACCGGGCGCGTCGCACTGGCCGATCCGCGCAAGCTGGGCTTTGGCCTGTCGGTCTTTGTCGCGATCGAGGCGGCGGACCACAGCACCGAATGGCGCGACGCCTTCAACGCCGCCATCGACAGCCTTCCCCAGGTGATGGAGGCGTATCGCATGGCCGGCGAAATGGATTATCTGCTGCGCGTGTCGGTGCGCGATATGGACGCGTTCGACCAATTTTATAAGGCGCTGACCGACGCCGTGCCGATCAAAAACGTGACATCCCATTTCGCCATGGAACGGATGCGGTTTTCCACCGCCTATCCGGTGAATACGCGCGACCGCTGACCCTTTTCCTTTGCGCGCGGGGCCATTACCTAGGGTCGCGGAAAAAGGGGAACCGGCATGATCTATCGCAGCGCAAAGGAATGGCGGGATGCGGCATCCAAACGGGTGGTGCTGTTTGGTATGTCGGGTTTGGGCAAAACCTATCTGTCCAACATCCTGCGCGACGGGGATTGGTTTCATTATTCCGTCGATTACCGCATCGGCACCCGCTATATGGGCGAATACATCGCGGATAACTTCAAACGCGAGGCGATGAAGGTTCCGTTCCTGCGCGAATTGCTGTTATCAGATTCGGTCTATATCGCCAGCAACATCACGTTCGACAATCTGGCGCCGCTGTCCACCTATCTGGGCAAACCCGGCAGCCCCAGCCGGGGCGGGCTGGAATGGGACGAATACCGGCTGCGTCAGGACCAGCACCGGGGGGCGGAAATTTCCGCCCTGCTGGATACCCGCCATTTCATGCGCCGCGCGCGCGATATTTACCAAATCCCGAACTTTGTCTGCGACAGCGGCGGCTCGATTTGCGAAGTCGTGGACCCGGAAAACCCCGATGATCCGGTTCTGGCGGCACTGGAACGCGATTTGCTGCTGGTCTGGATTCAGGGCAGCGATGACCACACTGCCGAATTGGTCCGCCGTTTTGATCGCGCGCCGAAACCGATGTATTACCAGCCCGATTTTCTGGAACGGTCCTGGATCGCCTATCGCGTCGAAAAGGGGCTGAAGGAAGACGAGGTGAACCCCGACGATTTCATCCGCTGGACCTATGCCCGCGCCTTGGCGCATCGTCAGCCGCGCTATGCCGCCATGGCGGAACGCGGCGTCACCATCACCGCGCACGAGGTGTCGCAGGTCCGCAGCCCTGCCGATTTCACCGACCTGATCGCCGCCGCCATCGACCGTAAGAAAGCCTGACCATGCCCATCACCCTGAACGAAAGCCTGCCCGCATACCGCATCCTGTCGGACGAAGGCGTGATGGTCATGTCCCCCGGTCGTGCCGCGCAACAGGATATTCGCCCGCTGCGCATCGGGTTGCTGAACCTGATGCCGAAAAAGATTCAGACCGAAAACCAATTTGCCCGCCTGATCGGAGCCACGCCGCTGCAAATTGATTTCCAACTGATCCGCATGTCCGATCACGAAAGCCGCAACACCGCCGCCGACCATATGGCCAGCTTTTACCGGCCGTTCCGCGATGTGCAGGCGTCGGGGGAAAAGTTCGACGGGCTGGTGATTACCGGCGCGCCGGTTGAACATCTGGATTTCGCCGATGTCACCTATTGGGACGAACTGGCGCGCGTCTTTGACTGGACGCAGACGCATGTTCATTCGACCTTTGGCGTGTGCTGGGGCGGCATGGCTATGGCGTGGTATTTCCACGGCCTGCCGAAATATCTGTTGGATCACAAGGCGTTCGGATGTTACCGGCACCAGAATTGCGCGCCTGCGTCGCCCTATCTTCGGGGGTTTTCGGATGATGTGCTGGTGCCGGTCAGCCGCTGGACCGAAAACCGTCAGGCCGATGTGGACGCCCGCCCGGCGCTGCAAACACTGCTGTCCAGCCCCGAAACCGGGCCATGCCTGCTGGCCGACCCGGATCATCGCGCGCTCTATGTGTTCAACCATTTTGAATATGACAGCACCACGTTAAAGGACGAATACGACCGCGACACGGCGGCAGGCAAACCCGCGCGGGTGCCTGCGAATTATTACCCCGATGACGACCCCACGCGCGCGCCCGCAAATCGCTGGCGCAGCCATGCGCATTTGCTCTACGGTAACTGGATCAACGAGATCTATCAGACGACATATTTCGATATGTCCCGCATTGGGAACCGCGACGATGCCTGACCATAACCCCGACCTGCCTCTGGTGGGCAAAATCACCGAATATCTGGAAAAGGGCGCGCCCAAGGACATCCGTCAGGCGATTCAGAACGGCAGCAAGCGTGACATTCTGGATGATGCGTTCCCCTATGACCGGGATATGGACCGCGACGATTACAACGCGCATCTGGACCGGCTGCAAACGCAGCTGGTGCGGATGCTGTATGGCGTGATCGCGGCGGGCAAGCGCGTGGTTGTGCTGTTCGAAGGCCGCGACGCCGCCGGCAAGGGCGGCACCATCGACCGGGTGCGCGCCAATCTGAATCCGCGTTCGGCCTATATCGTGGCGCTGCCCAAACCAACCGAACGCGAAGCAGGCCAGTGGTATTTTCAGCGTTACATCGACTGGCTGCCCGCCGCCGGTGAAATCGCGCTGTTCGACCGCAGTTGGTATAACCGTGGCGTGGTGGAGCGCGTGTTTGGGTTCAGCACCGATGCCCAGCGGAACGCCTTTTTCCGGCAATTGCCCAGCTTTGAACAAACGCTGGTCGATGACGGGGTGGTGCTGGTCAAATTGTGGATGGATGTGGGACGCGCCGAACAGTTGCGCCGGTTTCTGGATCGGGAAAACGACCCGCTGAAGCAATGGAAACTGTCGCCCATCGACGTGAACGGGCTGGCGAAATGGGACGACTATTCGGTCGCCATCCGCGACACGTTGAACCTGTCCCATTCCCCGATTGCGCCCTGGACGGTGATCCGGTCCGATGACAAACGCCGCGCGCGGATTGCGGCGATCCAGACCATCCTTCACGCCGTGGATTACGCGGGCAAAGATGTGGATGTCATCGGCGCGATTGACCCCAAAATCGCGGGCGGGCCGGACCTGTTGCGGGCATGATCCGCGCGGCGGTGATCTGGCTGATGCTGGCGCTGCCCGTGGCGGCGCAGGATTTGCCCGATTGGGTGCATACCAGCATCAACGACTTTGCCGCCGTGCTGACCAATGACGACACGCGGGTTCTGGATCAGGCGCTGATCGCGCTCTATCGCGACACCGGGGTTCAGGGAACGGTCGTCACCCTGCCCAGCCGCGCGGAATGGGGCGGCACGCTGGAACAGTTCGCGACGCGGCTGTTCAATCATTGGGGCGTGGGCGATGCGACCCGCAATGACGGGTTCATGGTGCTGGTCCTGCCGGATGACCGCGAAGCGCGCATCGAACTTGGCGCCGGATATTCGCGCAACGCCGATCTGGTGGCGGAACGGATTATGAATCGCACCATGCTGCCCGCCTTTCGCGACGGGAATATGTCGGGCGGCACCCGCGACGGCGCGTTGCAGGTGATCGACCTGATCGCGCGCCCGGTGGCGGCGGGGCATGGCGTCGAACCGCCTCGGCGCGGGATTGGCGACTGGGGGCCGATGGTGCTGTTCTGGGGCGTGTTCGCGTTCATCGCATCGACCATTGCGCGCGGCATCTGGCGCGATGTTCAACGCCGCCGCCAGCCCTGCCCCAACTGCCAAGGCCGCGGCCTGACCGAAGAAACCGCCCCCATCGAAAACGCCACCGACGCCGCAGGCCGCCCCCTGCGCGAAAGCGTGTGGCGCCGTTGCCCGACCTGCGGCTGGACCAGCCCCCGCACCGACCGCGACACGCGACCCCGTTCCGGCGGGGGACGCTCGGGCGGGTTCGGCGGGGGGCAATCCTCGGGCGGAGGGGCCTCGGGACGCTGGTAACGGGCGCGCGGTCATGCGACAAAGGGACCAGACCGACAAGGGAGGGGATTTCATGAAAATCGCAGACAGCCGCGCCATCATCACCGGGGGCGCATCCGGTTTGGGTCAGGCCACGGCGGACCATTTCCGCAAGGCGGGCGCTCGGGTCTTCATTCTGGACCGTGACCCCAAAGGCGCGGAATACGCCGCCAGCATCGGCGCGGGCTTTGCCGAAACCGACGTGACCGACCCCGCCAGCGTGCAGGCCGCGATTGACGCCGCCGTGGCCGAAATGGGCGGCATCGACGTATGCGTGAACTGCGCGGGCATCGTCATTGGCGAAAAAACCGTTGGCCGCGACGGCGCGCATAAACTGGACAGCTTTCGCAAAGTGATCGAGGTGAACCTGATCGGCACCTTTAACGTGCTGCGTCTGGCCGCCGAACAGATGGCCAAGAACGGTCGCGATCAGAACGGCGTCATCATCAACACCGCGTCGATTGCGGCCTTTGACGGTCAGGCGGGACAGGCTGCCTATGCCGCGTCCAAGGCGGCGATTGCGGGCATGACCCTGCCGATTGCGCGCGATCTGGTGCGCCCCGCGATCCGCATCTGTTCGATCGCGCCCGGCACATTCGGCACGCCCATGCTGCGCAGCCTGCCGCAAGAGGTTCAGGACAGTCTGGCCGCCGAGGTTAACTTTCCCAAACGTCTGGGCGACCCGGCGGAATTTGCCCATCTGGCGCAGTTCATTGTCGAAAACGACTATATGAACGGCGAAACGATCCGTTTGGATGGCGGGCTGCGGATGCGGTGACGCGCGCGTTACGTCGGGCGTTCACGGTCGCGCGAACGCCTTGCGCGGCCACAGATGCGGGGCTAGCCTGTCGGGAATGACACCAACAGGAAGGCCCCGTGTCCCATGCGTTTGCTGACCACCACCATTCTGACCGCGGCGGCGCTGCCCGCCTTTGCCGCCGACCCGGAACTGACGATTTTCGACTGGGCCGGGTTCGAGGTTCCTGAAATCTTTCAGGCCTATATCGACAAACACGGGCAAAGCCCCACCTTTGCCTTTTACGGCGACGATGACGAAGCGTTCCAAAAAGTCGCATCCGGTTTCCGCGCCGACATCGCCCATCCGTGCAGCCAGATGGTCAGCAAATACCGCGATGCCGACCTGATCGAACCCTGGGACACGTCGCGCATCCCGAATTTCGACCAGATCGAAGCGCGTTTCCTGGATTCCGACGTGTTCAAGGATGATCAGGGCGTCTGGTATATCCCGACCGATTGGGGCGCGACGGCGATTGCCTATAACACCGAAAACGTCCCGGCCGAAGATGTGGAAACGCTGCAAGTCTTTGTCAGCCCCAAATATCAGGGCCGCACATCCCTGCCCGACAGCGCCGATGATGTCTGGGCATTGGGCTATCTGGCGACCGGCACGACCGATTGGGACGACGTGACCGAAGAACAATTCCAAGCCGCCGCAGCATGGCTCCGCGAGGCGCATCAGAACGTCGCCGCCTATTGGTCGGACCCGTCCGAACAGGCGCAGCTGATGGCATCAGGCGCGGTCGATGTTGCGTGGTCGTGGAATGACGGCGTGGTGTATTTGAAAGAGGACGGCTATCCCGTCGGCTTCCAGCGTGCGCCGAAAGAAGGGTCATCGACGTTTTTCTGCGGTCTGATCAATCTGAAAAACGGGCCGGGCAGCGAAGACAAAGCCTATGATTTCGTCAACGCGTGGCTGGAACCGTCGGCGGGTCGCGCGCTGTTGGATGCGATCGGTTACGGCCACACCTCGGCCGCGGCCATGGCCACGATCGCCGATGATCCGGCGGTTGCCGAAGGTCTCGGCCCGGTGGATGCCCCGATTCTGGACCAGACCCCGAACGACCCGCAACAACGCCTGCGCCAGTTGGCCGAGTTCGAACGGATCAAAGCCGGGTTCTGATTAGCGAGGGCGGACCGGGGGAGAGGCCGGGGGCCAGCCCCCGGACCCCCGGGATATTTAGACACAGAAGATAGGGGCGGCGCCTTAGGTTGGGTGCCGCCCTTGCCGTTTCTTCTGTGCAAAAATACTCACGGCGTGACCGCGCCAAAGGGCGGGCAGTTGCGGGGGCAGAGCATCGGGGGCATCCCCGCGTTTACGAGAAACGGTTCGGCCGCGCGGCCCATCCCGCGTCCGCAAGGAGCAGCCAAGGTCTGCTGGTCAGGATGGTGGTTCCCGCGGAACAGCGCCGCGTCCTGCCCGTTCAGGGCCATCGCGACGGTTGCTCCCGCTTGCGTGGGAAACAATGATAGATAACGCGGGTTGGCCATGCTTCGCCCGGTTCATCCCCGCGTTCGCGGGGAACAACACTCTACCGATTAACGGAATCGATATGGAGTCGGTCCATCCCCGCTTTCGCGGGGAATAGGGCGCGGCAATGTAAGAATGGGATTCAGTCTGCGGTTCATCCCGCGCTTACAGGGAACAGGACGCCGACACGCCCGCGACAAAACGGCTGGTCGGTTCATCCCCACCTTCGCGGGAACAACCCCCTCGCCGCGCGACCTCTTATCCACGCCCTTGCAGTTGCTGGACCAGATCGGCCAGATCGTCCCAGCTGAATGGCGCGGCCAAGGGCAGCCATCCGCGGCCCAGAATATCGGCCACCGGGTCATCGCCCAGACGCACGACCAGTTGCGAATTGATTTGCTGCACCAGAAGATCCAGCCCGCTGGCCATGATTTCTGCAATGGATTTCTTTGTGATCACAACAGGCAAGCCAAGGCCCGCATCGCGCGCCAAATCCGGCAGCGCCGTTAATTCGTCCACGCTGCTGACATGGCACACATCCGCGCCCACACAGGCCGCCCGCAGCCCGTCGCACATATCCTGCGCGACAAAGGGATCACGATCGATCACGAAAAAGCGGAACACGACATGTTGCATAGCATCAGCTTGCACCAAACGTCGTGTCCCGCAAGGCAATAAAGATCAATTAACAGGACGCGGATCAGGCGTTTGCTTCGCGGATCCGGTCGGCAGCCTCGGTGTCATAGGTCACGCCTTTTTGCGCGAACAGCTGATCCAGTTCGCCCGACAGCACCATTTCGGTGACGATATCGCAGCCGCCGACAAATTCGCCTTTGACATAGAGTTGCGGAATGGTCGGCCAGTCGGAAAAATCTTTGATACCCTGACGAATATCGGCGTCCGCCAGCACATTCACATCCTGATAATCGACGCCCATATAATTCAGGACGCCCGCAACCCGGCTGGAAAACCCGCATTGCGGCATGTCTTTGGTGCCTTTCATGAACAGGACAACATCGCGGTTGTCGATCATGTCGCGGATGCGGGCAGTGGTATCGGTCATTCGTTCATTCCTTTTGCGGCGGACCGGGTTATTCCGGCGCCTTGGTCGTCAGCGCCAAAGCGTGCAATTCGCCCGCCGGGCCGTCCATTTTCCCTTGCAGCGCGGCATAGACGGCGCGCTGTTGCTGCACCCGGTTTTTGCCGCGGAAACTTTCGTCGATCACCTCGGCGGCGTAGTGGTTTCCGTCGCCAGCCAGATCGGTAATGGTGATCTGCGCGTCGGGGAACGATGCCCGGATCAGCGCCTCGATGTCGTGGGCTTCCATCGCCATGGTGATGTCCTTTTCTGTTGCCATCAGATTTAGGGGATGCACAGGCCGCCTGCAAGACCGCATCAAAAAAGGGCGGCACCTGCGCGCCGCCCCCTTTCTTCAAGCCATCGGATCAGACGTAATAATCGTCGTCATCACGGCGGCGCGATTCCGCAACCTTGGCGGCCAGCGTCACACCCACCGCAAAGGCACCCAGCACCTTGGCCATGCTGCCCGCATTGGTGTTGGCCGCGCGCTTGGCGGTCGCAACGCCGTGTTCGGCCTTGCGTCGCGCGGTTTGCAGGTTCTGCGTCGTCAACCCGACCGAGGCCGCCGTATCGCGCACCGTCCCCATGACGCGGCGTTCCGCGTTATAGGCAAATGCGTTCGCACGTTCCCCGGCCTCATCCATCAGGCTGTGAACCTTGCGTTCGGCCATATCGACGGCGCGGGCCATTTCAACCCGGGCGCGGTCGGTGGCAGCATCAGCGGCCAGCGTCACGCGGGCTTCGACTTCGCGTTTCAGCTCGTCCGTGGTGGGCATCTGATGCTGGGTTTTGTTGCCCAGCACGAACACCACCCCGGCAATTGCGGCCAGAACCACGCCGATAATCAGCGATGCCAGCGTCGGTCCCAATTCCATGGTCAGGTTCAGGAACCACCACAGCGCCGACATCAGGTAACACACCGCGATCAGGCCGACGACGCCGGCCCCGATTTTCAGGGCCGAACGACGCGCCGTGTCCGACAGCGCAAGTTTCAGACGATGCGCATAATCGAACATTACGGCCCCTCCTTAGCGACGGGCCAGCAGCAGACCGACCAGGAAGCCGACGCCAGCAGCAATACCCAGGGCCTGAGCCGGATTGCGGCGAACCATGGCCGACACTTCGTCATATTGCTCTTCGGCATAGTTGGCGACTTCGCGGGCTTTTTCGTGGCCAGCTTCATACAGACGCTCGGCTTCGTAACGGGCGCGGTCGGCATATTCTTCGCCCTTTTCGCGGGCCAGTTCGGCGTATTCGCGACCAGCGGCTTTGGCGTCATCCACCAGTTCCGCGCCGCGTTCTTTCAGGCGCTCCACGCCGCTGTTGTCGGCAACGTCACGGGCCACGTCTTTGGCTTTGTTGGCCAGCTCTTTTGCGCCGGATTTGATGTCTTTTTCCGCTTCTTTGGCAGCAGCCTGAGCGTCACGTTTTGCCTGTTCAACATTTGCGTTCGACATGATGTTTCCCTTTCGGTTGGGCGTTAATCTGTTTTCGGATCACTAACATCTGACGCGCAACATCGTTCCGTCAAAAACAAAAAAAGCGCGCTTTGTCAGCGCGCAACGGTTTTTTCTGGACGTGGAAATCACCTGAGCGGATCAGGTGGTGCCGGTGAAGGGACTCGAACCCCCGACCCCATCATTACGAATGACGTGCTCTACCAGCTGAGCTACACCGGCATCAGACTGTGCGGGCGCAGATAGCACCTTCGCCCGCTAAGGGAAAGGGGGGCGCGGCATTTTTTTGCCGCGCCCGCCGGTCATTTTTCTGGCGCGGCTTCGGGGGCCGGTGCGGGTTCAGGCGCAGGTTCCACGGCGGCGGCGGGTTCCGTAACCGTCGATGACGGGGCCAGATCGACCTGAACATAGTCATCCTCGGTCGGGACCATGCCGGGGGCGACGCGGGCGATTTCCACCTTTTGCGTGGGTTCCGCAGGGGCCGCCGGGGCGGCCTCGGGCGCAGGTTCCGGTTCCGCCGGTTTCGGCGCACCCACCAGCAACGGCAGCATTTCCGCGCCGGTCGTGGGGGCCGGGCCTTTTTCATCCGGTTCGCGCCAGGTCAGCGTGTCGAAACCGTTGCAGCTGTCGCAAACCGGCGACCAGTTATGCATCACATTATGGCATTTGTCGCAGACCCATTGCGAGCCGCGCGATGCGGTCAAGGCGCGCGCCAGCCAGCCGCGCACCACGCTGTCATCGGCCCCTTCGCCGCGTTCAACCGCCGCCATGATCGACAGGGTGCGCACGGTCGGATGCGCCGTGGCCAGATCGCCAAGCGCGCGGCGCGCCCCCGGAAAATCCTCGGCCGCCAGCAGCAATTCGGCCCGCAACAGGCGCGATTCTTCGTGGTCGGGATTTTTGCGAATCAGCGCGTCGAACCGTTTCAGACGCGCGCCCGGCGTTTCGTCCGGCACGATTTCGGCATAGGCCCCGGCCACATCCGGGTGCGGGCGCACCGACCAGGTTTTTTCCAGAATACGCGAGGCGTTGCGGTAATCCTTTTGCGCGATGTAACTGCGCGCGGCCAGAACCGCCGCCGGGATCAGGTCGGGCGATGCCTTGGCGGCGGAAATCGCCGCTTCGCGCGCGCTGATAGAGTTGCCGGCCGCCAGAACGTCGCTGGCCTCTTGCAGGGCCAGAACGGCTTCGCGGCGCAGGGCGACGTCTTTGGGCAACTGACCCTGATCGCGCTTATCTTTCAGGGTTTTACGCGCACCCTTCCAGTCATGTTCCCGCGTTTGCAGGTCCAGCAAAGTGTCCTGAACCTCAAGATGGCGGGGCTTCAGGGCATAGGCTTTTTGCGCCAGCAGCAGGGCTTTGTGGGTGTCACCTTCGACCAGTTTTTGACGCATCAGCCCGCGGATGCCGACGAACCGGGTGCGGTCATCGTCCAGCAAGGTGCGATAGGCGCTGATCGCGCGGGTGGTGTCGCCCGACACTTCGGCAGCCTGAGCGGCCAGCAGATTGGTCAGATGCGGCTGGTTCAGATATTTCTGCGCCTTGGCGGCCTTTTGTTCGGCCAGCTTACCTTCGCCCGACGCGACGGCCAGCATCCCTTCGCCCAGCGCAGCATAGCCTTTGCGTTCGCGCGAGCGGGCGAAATAACGGTTAATCGCCGTTTCATCCCCGGCGATAAAGCGCAGGAACGCGATGAACAGGCCGATGATTTTGAACACCAGCCACGCCGCGACCATCAGGATCAGCAGCGCGATCACCGCCTTGACCGGAGTCAGGACGTATTCGGTGCCGGCATATTCAATGCGCAGCATCTGACCGGTTTCCGACAGATGAACCGCGCCCAGCGCAAGCGCCAGCACCACCGCAAAAAAGAACAGGATTTTCAACAAGGAAAGCAGCATCTGCGGTGCCCCTTAGTTCTGGGATGACAGGTCGGCCAATGCCGCCTGTGCGTCATGATGGATCTGCGCGCGGGTCAGCCAGTCGGCCATGGCGGGCGCGGCGCGGGCGCTGTCGGGCAGCGCGGCCAGCTCGGTCAGTGCTGCCGCGATATCGCCCGCCTGCACCTGCACATTGGCGCGCGACAGGATGGCGTCGGGGTCGGTGCCTTCGCGGGCGGTGACGGATCGCGCGCCGGTCTGCGCGCGCAGGAAATTCGTCACCAGATTGCCGCCGCCCGCGCTGTCCTGACGCAAGCTGGCGCGCAGGGCGACGCGCGCCGCCTCAGCGTAATCGGCCTGCAATTCGGCCAGACTGGGAACGGCGACCCGCAACGCATCGGGCGCGTCCAGCCCCGCCGCGTTCAGCGTGTCGCGCGCATGGTCGGGCGTGACGCCGTGATCCAGTGCGGCCTGCAACGACGCCACGGCGGCAATCGCCTGCGCGCGTCGCGTGGTTTCGGCGGCGGCATCTTGCAGCGCCTGCGCCTCGGCCTGCGCTTCGGCCAGACGCTGTTCCGCCTTTTCGGCGGCGTTTTCGATTTGCTGCTGCATCAGAATCGCGGCTTCGGGGTCAAAGCTGGGGCGGTCCTTCAGCGTGGCGATCTGAGCGCGCTGTTCGTCCAGAACGGCCTGTTGTTCGTCCAGCTTTTGGGCCTGTTCGTCCAGTTTTTGTTGCAGCGCGGCGAGATCATCCAACCGCGCCTGCTGATCATCAACCGTCTGTTGCAGCGCCGCCACGTCATCCGTGGTCGCCACATCGTCATCGGCGGTCGCGGGCGGCGTGGGCGCATCCTCAAGCGCGGCAACGCGTTCCGCGACCGCATCCAGATCAGCGCGCAGGCTGTCATCACCGGCGGGCGCATCGCTGTTTTCCAAAGCGGCCACACGTTCGGTCACCGCGTCCAGTTCCGAACGCAGGCTGTCATCCACGACGGCAGCGGGGCGGTTGTCCAATTCCTGCGCAACGACGCGGCGGGCCACCTGTTCGGCGGCGTCGTGGTCAAACCCGGTCGCGGCGCGATCCTGCGGCGCCAGATACAGCGCGGCCCCGGCCCCCAGACCTGCGGCCACCACGCCCCCCAGAACGACCGGCCAGAACCCGGTTTTCTGCACCACCGGCGCGGGGGCCGTGGTCTGCGTCTGTGCGGGCTTAGGTTCGGGTTCGGCTTTGGCTGCGGGCGCGGGTTCCGCCGCCGGTGCCGCATCCTTCGCAGGCTTCGGCTGCGCCGCAGGCCGGCCGTTCGTGCCGTCGCCGACCAAAGTCGATTCGGCGTACTTCATATCCCCGCCCGATTGCGCCGCAGCTTTGCCGTCGCCCGCGCCGATGTCGGTTTTTGCGATGATTCCCGGCGCAGCCGCCGGTTTGCGGGCCGCCCCCGACGGCGCGTCATCTTCGCGGTCAGTCACCGTCATCACCGATTCGGGCATCGGAGTTTCCAGAACAGGCGCCGGATTTTTCGGCAGAGCCGCATCGCCCCCCGAATCCCCAAGGGTGTCTTTGATGGCTTTGTTCTGGCCTTCGGCCTTGGATTTATTTGGCTTTTTCACGTCTGGTCCCCGTATCGGTGCCACATTCCTGTGCCCACGGCAAAATCTGTCAGGCGCAGCCTAATCAGCGTTGCGCGTTGGCTCAACCCGTTGTGATCAGCTTTGTTCCGGTTGCAGGCTCTGCAACACGCCGTCGCGCATGGCATCGACGGTCGGAACCGCTGCCACAATCCGTCGCGCAACGGTCACGTCACAGGCCCGATCCGCCGCCGCGCTGATCGCCACCAGCCAGATCGGAGCGCGCGCATCGCGCAGCGCATCCGCCACCAACCGCGCGGAACGCGGCGAAAACACCGGCACCACCACCGGCGCATTGCCCGCCAAAACGCCCCGCGCCTGCGGTGTCAGGGCCTGCGCCTGCTGATCGTAAACCACCACCCCCGGCACGCCCAGATCCTTGGCCAAATGCCGCCCATGCGGATGGATCAGCGCGCATCCCGCAGCATCAATCAACGGCGGCAGGCTGTCGGCAAAGCCGTTGCCCACCTGCACCCGAAACCCCGCCGCCTGCGCGATATCCGCCGTCCGCGCGCCCACGCAAATCGCCAGACGCCCACGTCCCGGCCCAGCTGATGCAACCGCATGGGCGGACGTAAACACCAGCCCCGCCGCCCGGTGCAACGCATCTGCATCATGCGCAACCGGCACGATTCGCAGCACCGGCGCAATCACCGCGCGCCATTCCGGCAGCATCGCCGCGAATCGCTGCGAATCAGGCTCGGGCCGTGTCAGCAACAAAACGGGTCGCTGCGATGCTGGCATTGGCATATCCCCCCGCCGGTGTTACCCCCTGATGGGTAAGCGCCAGTCCGGCGCAGGGCAAGACCATGAGCGACCTGATCTTTCTGGGCATCGAGAGCAGCTGCGACGACACCGCCGCCGCCATCGTCACGGGCGACCGGCACATTCTGGCGTCCATCGTCAGCAGCCAAACCGACCTGCATGCCGATTTTGGCGGCGTCGTGCCGGAAATCGCGGCGCGCGCCCATGCCGAACGGTTGGATCTGGTGGTTGAGCAGGCGCTGACCGCCTCTGGGCTGGGCCTGCGCGATCTGTCGGGCGTGGCCGTGACCGCCGGGCCGGGGCTGATCGGTGGCGTCATGGCGGGCGTGATGTGCGCCAAAGGGATCGCTGCGGGCGCGGGCCTGCCGCTGGTCGGCGTGAACCATCTGGCCGGTCACGCCCTGACTCCGCGCCTGACCGATGGCGTCGATTTCCCCTATCTGATGCTGCTGGTGTCGGGTGGGCATTGCCAGTTTTTGCGCGTGGACGGCGCGGATGATTTCACCCGACTGGGTGGCACCATCGACGACGCGCCGGGCGAAGCTTTTGATAAGGTGGCAAAATTGCTGGCCCTGCCACAACCCGGCGGGCCTGCGGTCGAACAACAGGCGGCGGGTGGCGATGCGGGGCGGTTCGCCCTGCCCCGCCCCCTGTTGGACCGTCCCGGTTGCGATATGTCGTTTTCAGGACTGAAAACCGCCGTTTTGCGTCTGCGCGACCGGCTGATCGCCGACCACGGCGGCTTGCGCGAACAGGACCGCCGCGATCTCTGCGCCGCGTTTCAAACCGCCGTCGCGCAGGTGCTGGCCGAAAAATCCCGCCGCGCCTTGGCGGCAAGCCCCGTGCCGGTGCTGGCCGTGGCTGGCGGAGTCGCCGCAAACAGTGAAATCCGCACGGCATTGGAACAGGTCGCGACCGACGCGGGCGCGCAGTTTCTGGCCCCGCCGCTGCGGCTTTGCACCGATAACGGCGCGATGATCGCATGGGCCGGGATCGAACGGTTCCGTGCCGGTCATCGCGACGGGCTGGACCTGACCGCACGGCCTCGCTGGCCGCTGGACCAACGCGCGGCTCCGATGCTGGGCAGCGGCAAAAAGGGGGCCAAGGCATGATTGCGGTTCTGGGTGCGGGGGCGTTCGGCACGGCTTTGGCAATTGCCTTGGCGGCGCGGGGACCGGTCACGCTGTGGGGGCGACGCGTGGATTGGGCGCGCGAAAACCCGCGCCTGCCGGGGATCGCCATGCCCGACGCGCTGCGCGTGACCGATGATCTGGACGCCGCGCGCGCCGATACGGTGCTGCTGGCGCTGCCGGCGCAGGCTCTGCGGGGGTTCTTGGCCGAACATGGCGCGCGGCTGGAGGGCGCACGGCTGGTCAGCACGGCCAAAGGGATCGACCTGACCACGCTGACCGGGCCGTCGGCGCTGATCGCGGATGCCTGCCCCGGCGCGACGGTGGCGGTGCTGACCGGGCCGTCATTCGCTGCCGACATCGCGCGCGGGCTGCCCACCGCGCTGACGCTGGCCTGCGCCGACCCTCAGGCGGGGCGCGATTTGCAGCATGACCTGTCGACGCCGGTGCTGCGCCTCTATCGCACGACCGACACCGTGGGCGCAGAACTGGGCGGAGCGTTGAAAAACGTCATCGCCATTGCCGCCGGGGCCGTCATCGGCGCGGGTCTGGGCGACAGCGCGCGGGCCGCGCTGATCACGCGCGGATTTGCGGAAATGGCGCGGCTGGCCACGCATCTGGGCGCGCGGGCTGAAACGCTGACCGGGCTGTCGGGCTTTGGCGATCTGACGCTGACCTGCACGTCAGACGCATCGCGCAATTTCCGCTATGGCCGGGCATTGGGCGCGGGGCAGGATTTCGACGCCGCCACCACGGTCGAGGGGGCCGCAACCGCCCGCGCCGTCGCCCGCATGGCCGCCGCGAACGGGCTGGACCTGCCCATCGCCACCATGGTCGCCCATCTTGCCGATGGCGCGATTTCGGTGGAAAACGCCATGGACCATCTGCTGAACCGACCACTAAAGGAAGAATGATGCCTCTGTTCGCCCTGATCTGCCGTGACAATCCCGGCGCGCTGCAAACCCGTTTGGACACCCGCGACCGCCATCTGGCCTATATCGCCGAAACCGGCATCGTGCAGATGGCCGGGCCTCTGCTGGAAAACGGCGCGATGTGCGGGTCGCTGATCGTGGTCGAGGCCGACGATCTGGCCACCGCGCAGGACTGGGCGGCGCATGATCCCTATGCCGCGGCGGGGCTGTTTGCGGATGTGCAGGTGATCGAATGGAAAAAGGTCATCGGGTAATGCAATACTGGCTGTTCAAATCCGAACCCAATGTGTTCGGCTGGGATGATCTGGTCGCGCGCGGCGATGCGGGCGAGGAATGGGACGGCGTTCGCAATTATCAGGCCCGCAACAATATGCGCGCCATGCAGATTGGCGATCTGGGCCTGTTTTACCATTCCAACATCGGCAAAGAGGCCGTCGGCATCTGCGAAGTCATCGCCCTGGCCCATCCCGACAGCAAGGCCGATGATCCGAAATGGGAATGTGTGGACGTGCGCGCGGTCCGCCCCCTGCCCCATCCGGTGACGTTGGAACAGGCCAAATCCGAACCCCGCCTGTCCGGTATGGCGCTGACATCCAACAGCCGTTTGTCGGTTCAGCCCGTCACCCCCGACGAATGGGCGGTGATGATGGAACTGGCTGGCGTCACGGACGGGCCGCATCCCGGCTGATATTTCTGGCGACCCCGGCCATAAACCGGGGCCACCTGTCCACGCAGGCAACACCACACCACGGCGCCTTTGCGGATGACCCGGCCTTCTGACCGTCTTAGGGTGGGTCATACCGCCCCGGCGCGGGTCACGCAAACACCGAATATGGTGCATTTTAGACAAATGCGACGGAACGCCCTACCAACCGCAGCTGTCGCGCAGGGGCTTGATCGCCTCCTCTAATCCAGTGATATTGAATTTCGCGGTGACCGGGCTTTCGTTAAACGGCGTAAAACGCACGATCATTTCGTCTTTGCCGAATATGCGTTTCAGGAGCGAAGGGGAATATAGTCTGAGATTTGGTTATTAAACCAAACTTCAAATCCACCGGGCGCAAAATTCGTATTCATTTAGCGCCCCACAGCAAGCCTATAGTTGCGGCAGCCCACACGACGCACAGTAACGACTTCACGATGTATAGAGCTGTTGTGTCGTCAGTCTCGGTCCTGGCGGTAGAATATCTAAAATAATACGAAATTATCCCTCTAGATGACTGATAGCGTTTTCGCCATCTTTGATAATTCAGGAAAATAACCGCACCAAAGGGGGCGAGGGCAACCAAAATAACGAGAGCATTTCGGAGCATGAATAACTCACCCTACAGTTTGTTGTCTCGAAAGGCTTTGGTGCCTTCAGGAACTGCGCCCGCTACGATATTTCATGCGCGATTAGGTATCAGCCAAAAGCGTCGTAAAACAACCTTAGAAGAACTCGAATCGACCGGCGTCGAGAAGGGCTCTATCTCGAGCGGCTGCAACATCGTTTTCCTTGGCCGATGCGAATCCCGCGCGGGGGCGAGACACGGGCGCAAACACACCGGGCAGATTCGGGCTGGCACTCATCCCGCTGACAAAGGCCACGTTCTTATCCAGACGCATATCGACATTCCCGCAACCCTGAATGTCCAAGGCAAAACAGGATGTTACCATAAAAATCGCCGTCGCATTTTCATCACAACGGGCGTAGAGTTTCGCCCGCGCCTTTTCATAGCGGTTGCATTGATACGATTCCGCCGCATCCACGCCCAGATAAACGCTGATGCTGTCGTCAAAATCGGACGTTTTGACCTGCACCGCCCACGCACCCTTGGCAGGAACGACCGCAACCCGAGGCGTTCGGCCCGATTCCGCATCATGGCAGGCCAGCCGGTCCAGATCATTTTCGACCGTGGCACATTCCTGCGCCACGGCCATCAGCGGCGCGCAAATCAGCGCCAGCACCCACAGAATCATCCGCATGGCAGTCCCCTTTCCCCGCCACCCGACCACAAAAACCTTTCCACTTAATTAAAATCCCACGTTTTTATCCGCGTCAGACGCAGGAATGTCCTTCATTTTGGACGCATCCGGCGCTAGGGTCCGGCGCAACTCAACAGGGAAAGGTGGCACATGACCCAACGGCTGCATCTGGTGTTCGGCGGCGAACTGATCGACCCGCAAGGCACGCAATTCCGCGACACTGACCAAATTCATATGGTCGGCATTTTCCCCAACTATGCCACGGCCCACGCCGCCTGGAAGGCCGAGGCGCAGCGCACCGTTGACAGCGCGCATACCCGTTATTTCATCGCGCATCTGCACCGCCTGCGCGACGAAGAACGCGAAGCCAGCCCGACCGGCGAACTGGGCGGCTGATGCCGGCGGGCCTTGGCCCTTTGGGGCTGTGGCTGCATCTGACGGGGGGCGCGGCGGGTGCATTGCCGCCGGTGCCGCCCGGTGATGGTCCGGCTTTGATCATCGCGACGGCGCCCGATGGTGCGGCGGCGGAACCGCATATTCGACGGCAAGTGCTGCGGCTGCGGCCGGATTTGCGGATTGTGGCGTTAACCTCGGACGCGGCCGATCGGGACAGCGTGGGCATGGCGCGGCTGATCGCAACCGCGCGGCCTGCGGCGGCGCTGCTGATCGGGTCGGGGCAGCCTGCGGCGTTGATCTCGGCCTGCACGACGGCGCACATCCCTGTCATCATGGCGGAATCGCGACTGGATGCGGCGCAGGGCTGGGGCTTACGGGCGCAGATGCGGCGGCATGTGCTGCGGCAGGTGGCGCATGTGATGCTGCCTGATGCGGCCAGCCACGCCGCCGCGCTGCGCATGGGGGTGCGGGCTGACGCGTTAACCATGACCGGCCCGATTGCCGAAATCCGCGAACCCCTGCGCTGCGCCGAAGCGGAACGCGTTCTGATGGCCGAACAGATGGATGGCCGTCATGCGTGGTTTGCCGCGGCCCTGCCCCCGTCCGAAGAACCGGCGGTTCTGGCCGCGCATCAGGCGGCGCTGCGCCTGTCGCATCGGGCCTTGTTGATCATCGCGCCGACGGATGGGGCGCGGATGGACGATTTGGCCGCGCGTGTGACCGAACAGGGGCTGACCGTCGCCCGCCGCGACCATGACGAAGAACCCGAAGACGACGTGCAAGTTTACCTGACCGACGGCCTGACCGAGATGGGCCTGTGGTATCGGCTGGCCCCCGTCACATTTATGGGCGGCACGCTGTCGGGACCGCTGGACCAGACGCGCCACCCGTTTGAACCTGCGGCGCTTGGCTCGGCCATTATCCACGGCCCGTTTACCGAAATCCACGCGGCGGAGTGGCAGCAACTGGACGGCGCCCATGCCGCGCGGCGCGTCCGCAATGGCGATGAACTGGCAACGGCGGTTGCGGAATTGACGCAGGCGGAATTGATCGCCACGCTGGCCAGCAACGCCTGGACCGTCAGCACCGGCGGCGCGGATGTCGTGCTGCGCATCGCGGAGCGGGTCGTTGCGACCATCAACAACAGGACCAACCGATGAAACGCGCCCCCGGTTTTTGGTATATCACCCCGCCCACGCTGCGGGCGCGGCTGCTGCAACCGCTGGGCGCGATCTATGCGCGGGCGACGGCGCGGCGGCTGGCGACTGGCGCACGCGCGCGGGTCGGGGTGCCGGTGATCTGCGTCGGCAACCTGAATGCGGGCGGCACCGGCAAAACGCCCACGGTGATTTATCTGCAACAGCTGATGGCCGCACGCGGAATTGCGGCGCATGTGGTGTCGCGCGGCTATGGCGGGACGGAACGCGGCCCTCTGCGGGTCGATGAACGCGCGCACACCGCCGAACAGACCGGGGATGAACCGCTGTTGATGGCGGCGTTTGGGCCGGTTTGGGTCGCCGATGACCGGGTTCAGGGGGCGCGCGCGGCGGCTCAGGCCGGGGCGCAGGCGATTATTCTGGATGACGGGTTTCAGGATCCGGCGCTGCATCACGATCTGTCGCTGATCGTGGTGGACGCGGCCAAAGGGTTCGGGAACGGGCTGTGCCTGCCCGCCGGACCTCTGCGTGAACCCGTGGCGGCAGGGTTGCCGCGGGCGGATGTGCTGCTGTCCATCGGGCCGGATGCGGCGCAATCGCGGTTCCGCGCGCCCGCAGGTCCGCCGCATATTCGGGGCGAACTGGCCCCGCTGCAAACCGGGATTGACTGGCAGGGGCATCGGGTGCTGGCCTTTGCCGGGATTGGCCACCCGGAAAAGTTTTTCGCAACCCTGCGCAACCTTGGCGCCGACATCATCCGCGCCGAAGCGTTAGAGGATCACCAGCCCTTTACCCCCGCGCTGCTGACCCGTCTGGAAACGGAATCGCGGCTGCATCGCGCGCAACTGGTGACCACCGAAAAGGACGCCGCCCGCCTGCCCCGCGCGTTCCGGCCCAAGGTGCTGGCCCTGCCGGTGCGGCTGACGATCCCCGATCCCGCGCCGCTGGCCCGCGCATTGGAACGGCTGTTTTCAAACAACAGCGTTTGAAATCGGCGCAGATATACCGATATAAACCCGTGAAACCGGCCTAAGGGGGCGATGATGTCTGTAAATGCACGGCAACGGCTTAGCTTTTATCTGCTGATCGCGCTGACGGTCTATGTGTCCTTTGTGGGGTAACGGATCATGTCGCAACGCTGGGGTGGCCGCTTTTCGCCCGATAACCTGTTGAAAAACAACCTGCCCAATGCGCAGCCGCGCCCGCCCGCGCCGGTGCAGCACCCCCATATCGGACGCCCGAAATGGGTGACGATTGCCGCCACGCCGCTGTTGATTGGGGCGTTTTTTCAGGGCGCGGCGGGGATGGTCAGCGATCTGGCGGCGTTTGGGCTGATTGCGTCGGGCATGTGGATGACCCGCGAAGGGCTGGTCGCGCAGGCCGCCTATGACGCGCGCCGCGCCGCCCGCCGTCCGGCGATTCCGCGCAAGCTGTTTGGTGGGGTGCTGGCGGGTCTGGGCTTGGGTCTGGGCATCGCGGATCCCGGCGCGATGACCGATGCCGCGCTGGTCGGCGGCGCGGGGCTGGCGCTGCATCTGCTGGCCTTTGGGATCGACCCGATGCGCGACAAAGGCGCCAGCGGCGTGGACACGTTCCAACAGGACCGCGCCAACCGCATGATCGACGAAGGCGACGCTTACCTGTCCCAAATGACCGATGCGATCAAGCGCGCGGGCGACCGGCGGCTGGAACATCGCGTCGGCATGTTCGCGGCGACGGTGCAGCACCTGTTTGACCGGGTGCGCGACAATCCGGCAGGGCTGTCATCGGCGCGGCGCTATATGGGCGTTTATCTGATGGGCGCGCGCGATGCGACGGTGCGCTTTGCGGATCTCTATGCGCAGACGCGCGACGCCGGCACGCGCGCGGCCTACGAATCGTTTCTGGACGATCTTGAACGGGACTTTATCGCCCGCGCGGATCGGCTGCTGGACGGGGACCGCAGCGCCTTGGACATCGAAATGTCGGTGCTGCGCGAACGGCTGGCGCGCGAAGGGCTGACGCAGGCCGCCACATCCGTGGACCCCGCCGACCGTCCGGCATTGGAACGGCAGGAAGCTCAGACCTTGGACGAATTGCTGTCCATGCCCATTCCCGAACCGGCGCGCCGCGACGAATGACGCGCTACGCCTTGCAGATCGAATATGACGGCGCGCCTTTTGCCGGATGGCAGGCGCAGGCCGATCAGCCATCGGTTCAGGGCGCGATCGAAGCCGCCCTCGCGCGGCTGGACCCCGGTTTTGCGGCAGGCGCGCGAATTGCCGCCGCCGGGCGCACCGATGCGGGCGTTCATGCGACGGGTCAGGTCGCCCATGCGGATATGGCGCGCGACTGGGATCCCTTTCGTCTGGCCGAGGCGCTGAACTGGCACCTGAAGCCCGCCCCCGTCGCGGTGCTGGTCGCGGCGCGGGTGGATGATGATTTTCACGCCCGCTTCAGCGCGACGGAACGGCGGTATCTGTTCCGGCTGATCCAACGGCGCGCGCCGGTGACCCATGATCGCGGGCTGGTCTGGCAGGTGACAAACCCGCTGGACATCGACGCCATGCGGGCGGGGGCGGCGCATCTGATGGGGCATCACGATTTTACCACATTTCGGTCGTCGATCTGTCAGGCGCGCAGCCCGTTGAAATCGCTTGATGAAATCACCATCACCGAACACGCCATCCCGCAGGGGTGCGAATATCGGTTCACCCTGCGCGCGCGGTCGTTTCTGCACAATCAGGTGCGGTCCATCGTCGGCACCTTGGAACGGGTGGGCGCGGGGTCATGGCATCCCGACCGCGTGGCCGAAGCACTGGCCGCGCGCGAACGCGCCGCCTGCGGCCCGGTCTGCCCGCCGCAGGGGCTGTATCTGACCGGAGTTGGCTATCCCGTCGATCCATTCAGGTGACGCCACAAATCCGCGATGCCGTCGTCCAGCGGGATATGCGCGGCAAAGCCCAATCCCGCTTGCGCCGCCCGGTCGCAGCCGCGCGAATGGCGGATATCGCCCGCCCGTGCGTCCTGAAAATCCAGCGGCGTGGCCCCGGCCCCAGCGGCCGCGTCAATCACGGCGGCCAGTTCCAGCAGGCTGGTGGGACGCCCACCGCAGAGGTTGAACACCTGCGCCCCCTGCCCCACCACATCCGCCGCCCGCAGAATCCCCGCGACAATATCGCGCACATGGATGAAATCGCGCGTCTGGCCTCCGTCCCCGAACAGGGTATGCGGCCGCCCGGCGCGGCGATTGTCGCAAAACCGCGAAATCACCCCGGCATAGGACGAATCGGGCGACTGCCCCGGACCATAGACGTTGAAAAACCGCAAGCCCACGGATGGCACGCCATGCACCGCCGCCATAGCCCGCGCCTGATGTTCGCAGCCCAGCTTATCCGCACCATAGGGCGAGATCGGCGCGGGAACATCACCTTCGGCACAAACCGCATCGCCCCGGTCGCCATAGACTGCCGCGCTTGAGGCATAGATCACCGGCACATTCCCCGCCCTCTGCGCTGCCTGAAATACGGTGATGGTGCCGCCCAGATTGATGCTGTGGCCGGTGGTCCAGTCCTGAATGCAGTGCTGCACCGACACGCAGGCCGCCAGATGGATGATCCGATCCGCACCCGCCACCAGCCGCTGCATCAGGCCCGCGTCTCGAATATCGCCGCGCACCAGATGCGCCGGTTGCGGCACATTATCCGCGCGCCCCGTTGACAGGTCATCGACCACCACGACCTGATCGCCACGCGCCAGCAGGGCCGCCACCAGATGCCCGCCGATAAAGCCCGCGCCCCCCGTGACCAAAAACCGCGCTGTCATGATACCCCCCGGCGCAGGGCCACAGGCCGGCGCAGGCGTTCATCTTTGTAAACGACGATGCGCAAGGTGTTATAGATGATCCACAAATCCAGCCGCATCGACCATTCCCGTTGATAAATCAGGTCGATTTTCAACTTGGTGGGCAGGCAGCGGCGGTAATAGGCGGCCTCGGTCGCCTGAGGCGTCAGGCAGCGGGCCAGAATGCGGTCTTCGTGGCGGTGATAAATCAGCGTGGCCAGCCCCGTCGCGCCGGGTCGGCTTTTCAGCACCTGCGCATAGACATTGGGAAACCGTTCCACATATTCCGGCAGCGGCGGGCGGGGTCCGACAAAGCTCATATCTCCGCGCAGGATGTTGAAAAGCTGTGGCAATTCGTCAATGCGGCTGCGGCGCAGCAGATGGCCCAGCGGCGTGACGCGCCACAATTTGTCCCCGCCCGTCGCGCCGCGGTCACCATCGGCGGCGATCATCGTGCGGAATTTCAGCTGTCGGAACCGGCGCGTCGGGCTGTGCATCCGTTGCCCGCGATACAGCAGCGGGCGCCCTTGGACGACCAGCAAGACAACGGCCACAACCGCCATCACCACCGACAGCGGCACCAGCAGCACCGCCGCCAGAACCACGTCAAAAATGCGCTTAGAGACCGGCATCTGCGCCAAACCATGCGGCAAGAGACAGGCCGGACCGGGTCGATTGCGCAGGCTGTGATTGGATCACGTTCGGCATGGTCAACTGTCAGGCGCCCGTCAAAATAGTGTCAGAGTTTAGGCGCTAGCACATTCACGCAGACTTGAAAACACGAACTTCGCGCGCGGGCGGCGGCTTGCGTCCGGGGGGTATCTGCGCCACTCTGGCCCGGAAACAACGGAAAGATGCAGGTTATGCGCAAGTTTCTGGTGCTGATGGACGACAGCAAAGAATGTCTGAACGCCATCCGATACGCGGCGATGCGGGTGTCGAAATCGGGCGGCGGCGTCGTCGTTCTGGCCGTCATCCCGACCAAGGATATTCAACACGGTTTCGGCGTGGCCGATCTGATGCGCGCCGAGGCCCGCGAACGTATTGAATCGCATTACGAAGTGTATGCCAAATGGATGCGCAACCGTCCCGGCGTGGATGCGCAACTGGTCATCCGCGAAGGCGACCCCGCCGAAGAATTGCTGGCGCAGGTGAATGACGACCCCGAAATCGGCATCGTCGCGTTAGGGCTGAATGTCGAAAAGGGCGGGCCGAACCCGGTGTTCAACCGCCTGCTGCGCGATCCGGGGCAATTGTCGGTGCCGATCACGCTGGTTCCGGGCGATCTGTCGAAAGACCGGCTTGAGGTGATTACTTGACCCCGCGCGTCCCCGTCTCCATATCCCCAGTAAACACAAAGGGCCGCGCATGTTTATTCAGACCGAAACCACCCCGAACCCCGCCACGCTGAAATTCCTGCCCGGTGAAACCGTGCTGGGCGGCGGCACGGCGGACTTTACCACTGTGGACGACGCGGCAAGTTCGCCGCTGGCGCGGCGCATTTTCGCGGTGCCGGGCGTGACGGGCGTGTTTCTGGGCCGTGACTTTGTGACGGTGACGAAAGCGGATGACACGCCGTGGGATCATCTGAAACCGTCGGTTCTGGGCGCGATTATGGAACATTTCCAATCGGGTGCGCCGGTGATGGATGGCGCGGCCCCCGAAACGGCGGGCCATGCCGACCACAGCGGCCCCGACGCCGAAATCGTCGAACAGATCAAGGAATTGCTGGACACCCGCGTTCGCCCCGCCGTGGCGCAGGATGGTGGCGACATCACGTTCCACGGCTTTGACCGCGGGATCGTCTATCTGCATATGCAGGGCGCTTGCGCGGGCTGCCCGTCCTCGACCCTGACCCTGAAAATGGGGATTGAAAACCTGCTGCGCCACTACATCCCCGAGGTGATCGAGGTGCGCCCCATTGCCTGACCTGACGCTGGGTTTTGACACATCGGCCGCGCATTGCGCGGTCGCTTTGCTGTCAGACGGGCGGATCGTGGCATCGGCGCATCAGGACATGACCAAGGGTCAGGCCGAGACGCTGTTTCCGATGATGGAACAGGTGCTGGCGGATGCGGGGCGGGCTTGGGCCGATCTGGACGTGATCGGCGTGGGCGTGGGTCCGGGAAACTTTACCGGCATCCGCGTGTCGGTCGCGGCGGCGCGCGGGCTGGCGCTGTCTCTGGGCATCCCTGCCGTGGGGGTGTCATCGCTGGACGCGCTGCGCCACGGCACCGCTGCGCAGGTGGCCAGTCTGGATGCGCGGCAGGGGCGGCTTTATGTGCAGGTCGGGGATGACGCGCCGGTGTTGTGCGACATGGACAGCCTGCCCCCCCTGCCCCAAGGCGCGGGCTGCGTGGGCGATCACGCGGATCAGATCGCGGCGCGCTGTGGCGGGCATGTGGTCGCGCCCGCCATGCCCCTGACGCACGCCATTGCCGACATCGCGGCAACGCGCCCCGACGCCCCGCGCCCCGCGCCGCTGTATCTGCGCGCGGCGGATGCGGCCCCCGCCCGCGATGCGCCGCCCGTGATCCTGCCATGACGCCGGACGATCTGGCGGCGCTGCACGCGCGTTGCTTTACTATCCCGCGCCCGTGGTCGGCGGCGGAAATCACCGATGTTCTGACCATGCCGGGGGCGTTTTTGCTGACCCACAGGGCGGGGTTTCTGATTGGCCGCGTCATCGCGAATGAGGCCGAATTGCTGACCGTCGCCGTATCCCCCGATGCGCGGCGTCAGGGCGTGGGCCGCGACCTGCTGCGCCGGTTCACCCACGCCGCCCGCGAAAAAGGCGCCGCATGCGCGTTTCTTGAGGTGGCCCATGACAACGCCGCCGCCCGCGCGCTGTATCACGGCGCGGGTTGGGAACAGGTCGGTCGGCGCAAACGGTATTACGCTGGGCATATTGATGCGGTTATCATGCGTGTGACGCTGGGTTCGGATACGAAATGCGGTTGACGCTGTGGGGCCAATGCGGCCAAATCATTGCCATTATGCGGGCGGCCTGAATCGCCCGCCAAACAGGATGAGGTGTCATAATGTCCCTGATGAAAACCCTGCTGGCGGGTTCCGCCATGGCCGCGCTGTCGGCAACCGCAGCCGTCGCGAATCCCGCCGTGATCTATGATCTGGGCGGCAAATTCGACAAATCGTTCAACGAGGCAGGCCATGCCGGCGCGCAGCGTTGGGCAACCGAAACCGGCGGCACCTTCCGCGAACTGGAAATGCAGTCCGAAGCGCAGCGCGAACAGGCCCTGCGTCGTCTGGCCGAAAGCGGGTCGAACCCCATCGTCATGATCGGCTTTGCCTTTGGCGACGTGCTGAACACCGTGGCCCCGGATTACCCCGACACGAAATTCGCGATCATCGACATGGTGGTGGATCAGCCGAATGTCAGCTCGATCGTGTTTTCCGAAGAACAGGGCAGCTATCTGGCGGGCGTGATGGCCGGTGTCGCGTCGAAAACCGGCACGGTCGGGTTTATCGGCGGCATGGATATTCCGCTGATCCACAAATTCGAATGCGGTTTCTCGCAAGGGTTCAAGGCGACCCAACCCGAAGGCAAGGTCGTGATCAACTATACCGGCACCACCCCCGCGGCGTGGAATGACCCGGTGCGCGGCGGCGAACTGACCCGCGCGCAAATCGCGGCGGGCGCGGATGTGATCTATGCCGCAGCGGGCGGCACCGGCATCGGCGTGCTGCAAACCGCCGCGGACGAAGGCATCCTGTCCATCGGCGTGGACAGCAACCAAAACCACCTGCATCCGGGTAAGGTTCTGACGTCCATGGTCAAGCGCGTGGATAACGCGGTCGTGGACGCCTTTACCGCTGGCACCGATCTGGTGCCGGGCGTGCAGGTGATGGATCTGGCCTCGCACGGGGTGGACGTCGCGATTGACGACGACAACGCCCCGCTGGTCAGCGCCGAAATGCAGGCCGCCGTGGACGAAGCGCGCGAAAAAATCGTGTCGGGCGAAATTCAGGTCCACGACTATATGACCGACAACACCTGCCCGACCTCGTAATGGTGGCTGGGCGTGACATGGGGGGGCGGTCCGACGCGACCGCCCCCGCAGCGATCGAGTTGCGCGGCATCTCGAAATCGTTTGGCCCGGTGCAGGCCAATAAAAACATTAACTTGCGCGTGCCTCGCGGCACGATCCACGGGATTATCGGCGAAAACGGCGCGGGGAAATCCACGCTGATGTCGATTCTGTATGGGTTTTATAAACCCGACAGCGGCGAAATCCGCGTCAACGACCAGCCCATCAGCATCACCGACAGCCAGACCGCCATTCGCGCGGGCATCGGCATGGTGTTTCAGCATTTCAAGCTGGTGCAGAACTTTACCGTTCTGGAAAACATCATTCTGGGCGCCGAAGATGGCGCGCTGCTGCGTCCTTCGCTGTCCAAGGCGCGCGGCGTGTTGCGCAAGCTGGCCGATGAATATCAACTGAACGTCGATCCCGATGCCGTGGTCGAAGACCTGTCCGTTGGCCATCAACAGCGCGTCGAAATCCTTAAGGCGCTGTATCGTCAGGCGGATATTTTGATTCTGGACGAACCCACCGGCGTTCTGACCCCGGCCGAGGCCGACCACCTGTTCCGTATTCTGGAAGGTCTGCGGGCCGAGGGCAAAACCATCATCCTCATCACGCATAAACTGCGCGAAATCATGGAGATCACCGACAATGTCAGCGTCATGCGGCGCGGCGAAATGGTGGCATCCGTGAAAACATCCGACACCAGCCCCGAAGAACTGGCCGAATTGATGGTCGGGCGCAAAGTGCTGCTGAACGTGGCCAAGGCCCCCGCCCAACCCGGCGCGCCGGTGTTGCAGGTGCGCGACCTGACCATGACCGACGCCACCGGTGTTGAACGTCTGCGCGGCATCAGTTTCGACATCCGCGCGGGCGAAGTGTTGGGCATCGCCGGCGTCAGCGGCAATGGTCAAACGCAATTGCTGGAAATTCTGGGCGGTTATCCCGAAACCGGCTGCCGTCTGGGCGGCTCGGTCCGGGTGAATGACGCCGACCTGCCCCTGTCCGGTCGCGGCTGCGACGCCGCCACCCGCCGCGCCCAAGGCATCGGCCACATCCCCGAAGATCGTCAGGTCGAAGGTCTGATTATGGACTTTGCCGCGTGGGAAAACGTGGCCTTTGGCTATCACCACGCGCCGGAATTTAACCGTGGCCCGTTGATGGATCGTGACGCCATCCGTCGCGATGCGATCGGCAAGATCGAACGCTTTGACGTGCGCCCGCCGCATTGCGATCTGGCCGCGCGCAATTTTTCCGGCGGCAACCAGCAAAAGATCGTCGTGGCCCGCGAAATTGAACGCAATCCCGACCTGTTGCTGATCGGCCAGCCGACGCGCGGCGTGGATATTGGCGCGATCGAATTTATCCACAAACGCATCATCGAACTGCGCGACGCGGGCAAAGCGGTGCTGCTGGTCAGCGTCGAACTGGACGAAATCCTGTCGCTGTCCGACCGCATCGCGGTGATGTTTGACGGCCGCATCATGGGCGAACGCCTGCCCGGCGCGACCACCACCGGCGAACTGGGCCTGTTGATGGCAGGCGTGACCGGCGCTGCGCAATCAACGGATGAGGCCGTCTGATGTGCGCGACACCCGCAGATTTTCGCGCCGCATCCGCAGCCTTGGCCCTGACTTTGGCGGGGACTGGCACGTCCAGCTTAGCGACCGAAACGGCATGGCCGGGCGACGGCCTGTCGCTGATGTTTGCGGCCATGGCGCGAGACGGCCAAGGTTGGATGGTCCCACCCGACGATTTGAACCACTATCTGGACAATCCGGCCGGTCTTGACTGCGTATCCGCGCCGGAGGGTCGGGCCTGCACCGAACAGACCCCTGCCCGGATCGTGGGGATCATCGCGCTGCGCGACAATTCCCGCTGTGTTTCGGTCTGGTCAGCCAAAGGCACCCCGCCAAGCCATATCGAAGCCGAGTTTCTGCGCATCTTCGCAGGCGCAGGCACTGATCATCCCGATGACGCCACCCTTGCCTGGACCGATGATATTGCGTCACATATCCCGCTGATGGCCGATGCCAGCGCGCTTTTGTCCCTGTGTCAGCGGTTCGACCGCGACATGGCCGCAACCGGAAAGAACCACTGATGGATAAGATGCCGAAATGGGCGGATGTGATTCTGACGCCGCTGATTTCCCTGATCCTTGCGATGTTGATTTCCGCCTTGGTCATTATGGCCATCGGCGAAAGCCCGTATCACGCGATGAAGACCATGGTTCAGGGCGCGCTTGGGTCCAGCTATGGCTGGGGATTCACGCTGTATTATGCGACGAATTTCATCTTTACCGGGCTGGCGGTGATGGTCGCTTATCATGCGTCGCTGTTCAATATCGGCGGCGAAGGTCAGGCGGCCATGGGCGGCCTTGGCGTGGCCTTGGTGCTGCTGTATCTGCCGCTGCCGCATTGGGGGCTGGCGCTGCCCGCCGCGATGATCGGCGCGGCGCTGTTTGGCGCGGCATGGGCGCTGATCCCGGCGGTGTTGCAGGCCAAACGCGGCAGCCATATTGTGATCACAACGATCATGTTCAACTTTATCGCCGCCGCGACGCTGAACTATGTTCTGGTCAACCTGCTGCGCCCGGTGGGCAGCATGGACCCGGCCTCGGCCCGGTTTCCGGTGGAAACCAACCTGCCGAAGCTGTGGCAGATCGCGGATGGTTTCGGCATCGCATGGGGCCGCAACACGCCGGTCAATCTGACCTTTTTCGTCGCGCTGCTGGCGTGTTTTCTGGTCTGGCTGCTGATCTGGCGGTCCCGTCTGGGCTATGAAATCCGTGCCTTTGGCAAATCCGAACCCGGCGCGGTCTATGCCGGCATCAGCCCGGTGCGCATCACCGTGGTCGCGATGCTGATTTCCGGCGGTCTGGCGGGGATGATGGCCATTAACAATGTGATGGGCGAGGCGGGCCGTCTGGTCCTGAACGCGGCCGAAGGCGCGGGCTTTATCGGCATCGCCGTTGCGCTGATGGGGCGCAACCATCCGTTCGGCATCCTGCTGGCGGCGCTGCTGTTCGGCTTTCTGTATCAGGGCGGCGGAGAACTGGCGCTGACGACCAAAATCCCGCGCGAATTGATCGTTGTTATTCAGGCGCTTGTCATTCTGTTCACCGGCGCCTTGGACAATATGGTGCGGATGC
Organism: Paracoccus sp. (in: a-proteobacteria); assembly: GCF_030538495.1. Lineage (GTDB taxonomy): Bacteria > Pseudomonadota > Alphaproteobacteria > Rhodobacterales > Rhodobacteraceae > Paracoccus. Next base: position 41,834 of record NZ_JAUNTW010000004.1, on the reverse strand, counting down.
CTCTGGAACGGCTGTTCATGGCGATGCGCCGGGGGAACCGCGCATGACCCGGTTCCTGAAAGACGGCCTGATCGCCCTTATCGTTCTGCTGATCTGCGCGGCGTGGCTGTTGGCCGACCCGCGCGGCGCGGTGCCGGGCATCAACAGCGCGCTGCGCCTGATGACGCCGCTGCTGCTGGCCTGTCTGGCGGGGCTGTATTCCGAACGCGCCGGAGTCTTCGACATCGGGCTGGAAGGCAAAATGCTGATGGCGGCCTTTACCGCCGCTGCCGTCGCCGCCGTGACGGGCAGCCCGTGGCTGGGCCTGATGGCGGGCATAGGCGGATCGCTGGCGCTGTCGCTGATTCACGGGCTGGCCTCGATCACGTTCCGGGGCAACCAGCTGATTTCCGGCGTGGCGATCAATTTGCTGGCGTCGGGGCTGACGGTGCTGGTAGGGCAAAACCTGTTCCGTCAGGGCGGGCGCACGCCGTCGCTGACCGATGGCCGGTTTCAGCCGATCCATTTCCCCTTTGTCGATACGCTGTCGGGCGTGCCGGTGATTGGCCCGGTTTACGGGCTGATGTCCGGGCATACGGTGCTGGTTTATGTCGCGCTCTTGGCGGTGCCGCTGACCTGGTGGGTGCTGTTCCGCACGCGGTTCGGCCTGCGCCTGCGCGCGGTCGGTGAAAACCCGGCATCCGTTGATACGGCGGGCGTGTCGGTGATGCGGCTGCGTTACAGCGCGGTCGCCATCTGCGGCATTCTGTGCGGCATCGCCGGGGCCTATATGGCGACGGGCCTGTCGGCGGGCTTTGTCAAGGATATGACGGCGGGCCGCGGCTTTATCGCGCTCGCCGCGCTGATCTTTGCGAAATGGCGCCCGTGGCAGGCGCTGTTTGCGACGATGCTGTTCGGGCTGCTGGAATCGGTCGCGAATGTGTATCCGAACCTTGATCTGGGCATCGTCACAGTGCCGTCGATGTTTATGAACGCCCTGCCCTATATCCTGACGGTCGTGATCCTTGCCGGATTTGTTGGCCGCGCAATCCCGCCACGCGCGGGCGGAGAACCCTATGTCAAAGAACGCTGATCTGATCCGCCTGATCCAAGACCGCGCCGGGACCGACGCCCCCGAATACGGCCTGATTTTGGGGTCGGGTCTGGGCCATCTGTCGGCGCAGGTCGACGGGGTGGCGATCCCCTATGACGACCTGCCGGGCTTTCCCCATGCGGGCGTGTCGGGCCATGTGCCGCAGCTGGTCATCGGCGAATTGCAGGGGCGGCGCGTCGCGGTGTTCGGCGGCCGGTCGCATTATTACGAAAGCGGGCGCGCCGATATTATGCGCACGCCGTTGCAGGTGCTGCGGGACTTGGGCTGTGACCGGCTGATCCTGACCAATGCCGCCGGATCGCTGCGCGACGATATTCAACCGGGCGGGCTGATGCTGCTGAACGACCACATCGCCTTTGCCGGAACCAACCCGCTGATCGGCGAACAGAATGAGGCGCGCTTTGTCCCCATGACCGACGCCCACGACGCCCAGATGCGCGCGGCCCTGACAGCGGCGGCAGAGGCCGAAAACGTCGATCTGCCGCAAGGGGTCTATTGCTGGTTCAGCGGCCCCAGCTTCGAAACCCCTGCGGAAATCCGCGCCGCCCGCGTCTTGGGCGCGGATGCGGTCGGCATGTCCACGGTGCCGGAAATCATCCTGTCCCGCTTCCTCGGCCTGCGCTGCGCCGCGATTTCGGTGATCACGAATATGGGCGCGGGGCTGAGCGACGAATCCATCAGCCACGACCACACCAAGGCCATGGCCCCGCTGGGCGCTGCGAAACTGGAACGCGTCTTGCGCCGCTTCCTGGCCGAGACAAAATAAACGGGGCGGCAAAACGCCGCCCTGCTTTATCTTCTGTGTCCAAATATCCCCGCCGGAGGCATCCGCACCCGCCACCGGCGACCACATCAGAAAACGTAAACCGGCGTTCCCAGCGGCACCTGATCGAACAGCGAAATCACCGCTTCATTCCGCATCCGCAGACAGCCATTCGACACGGCGCGCCCGATGGAATTGGGTTCCGTCGTGCCGTGAATACGGATCGCGGTGTCTTGGCCGCGTTCGTTATACAGATACAGCGCGCGCGCGCCCAGCGGGTTGCGCGGGCCACCGGGCATCCCGTCTTTGTAACGCTCATAAGCGGCGGGGTTGCGGGCGATCATCTCATTCGTGGGGCGCCAGCTGGGCCATTCGACCTTGCGCCCGATGGTGGCTTTGCCTTTCCAGACCAGTTCATCGCGGCCCACGGCCACGCCGTAACGGATGGCGCGACCCGGCGCGATCACATGATACAGAAAGAAATCTTTGCTGACGACCACGATGCTGCCCACCTCGAAATCGCCGCGAATGGCAACCTCGGTCGGGGCGTAACGGTCGGCCTGCTGCGCCCACCCGGTCACGGGCAGCGCCAGCAGAGGCAGGGTCATGGCAATCATCTGGCGGCGGTTCATCGTCATTCCTGTTCGTATCGCGCGATTTTGTCACACATATATCGCAAAGCGCCCCGGAACGGCAACTGACGCCTGCGTGTGCGGCGGGGTTTTGCCTTGACGACGCGGCGCGGCGGTCACATCTGTTGGGCATGGCCACCGACATCACCCTGACCCTGCCCGACATTCATTGCGCCAGTTGCTCGGCCCGCGTGACGCGGATTTTGCAACCGATGCCGGGGCTGCGCGATGTGACCGTCAACCCGGTGACGAAACGCGCGCATCTGGTGCTGGACGGCGCAACCCTGCCCGAGATTAGCGACCGGCTGACACGCGCGGGCTTTCCCCCCGATCTGACCACCACAACGCTGGTGATCCGCGACATGACCTGCGCATCCTGTTCGGGTCGGGTGGCACGCGCGCTGACCGCCCATCCGGCGGTGACGGACGCGCATGTCAATCTGGCCACCGGACGGGCGCGGGTGGTTCATGCGGGCGATCCGCAGGAACTGGCGGGGCTGGTCTCGCGGCTGGGATACCCCGCGACGCTGGCGGGTGACGCGCCGGGGCCGCGCGACGACACCGCCCCCCTGCGCCGCGACTTCGGGCTGGCGCTGATCCTGACCCTGCCGGTGTTCATCACCGAAATGGGCGGGCATATGATCCCCGGTTTTCACCAACTGTTGCACGACATTGCGCCGATGCGGGCGTGGTGGGTGATGCAGATGGTGCTGACCGCCGCCGTTCTGGCCGGTCCGGGGCGGCGCTTCTTTGCCGCAGGCATCCCCGCCCTGATCCGAGGCGCGCCGGAAATGAACAGCCTTGTCGCTTTGGGCGCGGGGGCGGCGTTTGCGTTTTCATCGGTCGTGGTGCTGGCACCGGGGCTGATCCCCCCCGACAGCCGCCATGTGTATTTCGAGGCCGCCGCCGTCATCGTCACCCTCATTCTGATGGGTCGCTGGCTGGAATCGCGGGCCAAGGGTCAGGCGGGCGCGGCCATCCGCGCGCTGATCGAACTGGCCCCCGACCACGCCACGGTTTTGCGCGACGGCCAGCCGGTCACGGTCAAGGTGGCCGATCTGCGCCCCGGTGATCTGATCCGTGTGGCAGCGGGCGAACGCATCGCCGTGGATGGCTGCGTGACCGCCGGTCAGGGCGTTGTGGACGAAGCGATGCTGACCGGCGAACCCCTGCCCGTGCCGAAATTCCCCGGCGACCGGCTGACAGGCGGCACCGTCAACGGCAACGCCGCGCTGACGTTCCGCGTGACCGAGACCGGCGGCGATACCGTGCTGGCGCGGATCGTGGCCATGGTGGACGCGGCGCAGGCCACGCGCCTGCCGGTGCAGGATCTGGTGGACCGCATCACCCGCATCTTTGTGCCGGCGGTGATGGGGCTGGCGGGGCTGGCCTTCCTGATCTGGCTGGTGTTCGGGCCGTCCTTGGCTCACGCGATTGTCGCGGCGGTGTCGGTTCTGATCATCGCCTGCCCCTGCGCCATGGGGCTGGCCGTGCCGGTGTCGATCATGGTGGGCAGCGGGCGCGGCGCGCAACTGGGCGTGCTGTTCCGCCGGGGCAGCGCGTTGCAGAAACTGGCATCGGTGCGCGTCATCGGCTTTGACAAAACCGGCACGCTGACCGAAGGACGCCCGGTGGTCACGCAGATCTGGACCGACGGGATGCCGCGGGCAAATGCCCTGCGCCTGACCGCCGCGGCCGAGGCGCATTCGACCCACCCCCTTGCCACTGCGCTTGTGGCGGCGGCGGATCAGCCCTTGCCGGATGCGGCCGATGTGACCGCGCAGCCGGGCCGGGGTCTGACCGCACGGGTCGAAGGCCACGCCCTGTTGATCGGCAACGCCGCCGCCCTGCGCGATGCCGGGGTGGCGCTGAGCCTGCCCGATGCGGACGGCGCGGCGACCATGGTTCATCTGGCCGTGGACGGGCGGCACCGGGCGGCCTTTGCCCTGTCCGATACCGAACGCGACTCGGCGGCGGCGACGATTGCGGCGCTGCATCAGATGGGCGTGACAACCGCGATGCTGTCGGGCGACCACCCCGCCGCCGCGCGCGCCGTGGCCGACCGTCTGGGCATCGACGATGTGCAGGCGGGCCTGACCCCAGCCGAGAAACTGGACGCCATCCGCGCCATGGGCGCCGCGACGGCCTTTGTCGGCGACGGCATCAACGACGCGCCCGCCTTGGCCGCCGCCGATACCGGCATCGCGATTGGCACCGGCACCGATGTGGCGATCGAATCCGCCGATGCGGTGCTGATGTCGGGCGACCCATTGGGCGTCGTCCGCGCGCTGCGCCTGTCGCGCGCGGTGATGCGCAACATCCGGCAGAATTTGTTCTGGGCGTTTGCCTATAATTCCGCGCTGATCCCGGTGGCCATGGGCGTGCTGGTCCCGTTCGGCGGGCCGCAACTGTCGCCCATGCTGGCGGCGGGGGCCATGGCGATGTCGTCGGTCTTTGTCGTCGGCAACGCGCTGCGGCTGCGGCGCGCGGGATGATCGGGCGGCGCGCCGTTCTGGCGGGGCTGGCCTGCGCGGGGGTTGCAGCGGCGGCGACGCCCCCGCGCATCCTGTTTCTGGGCGACAGTCTGGGCAGCGGTTTTGGTCTGCCGGACGGGGCGGGGCTGATCCCGCAATTGTCCCGCTGGCTGGCCGATCACGGCAGCCCGGCCCATCTGATCGACGCGGCGCTGAACGGCGATACGACCTTTGGCGGGCGGGTGCGTTTGCCGTTTCTGATACGCCGGCACCGGCCTGATGCGGTCATCATCGCATTGGGCGGCAATGATATGCTGATGGGGTGGCCACCCGGCCCCAGTCAGGCCAATCTGGCCACCATGCTGCGCCAGACGCGCGGACGGCCCGCGCTGTTGGTGGGCGTGCAGGCTCCGCCCGGTGATGCGGCATGGCGCGCGGATTGGGCCGCGATCTGGCCGCACTTGGCGGAACAGCATAGCGCGTTGATGGTGCGGGATATTTACGCGCCGCTGATGGTCGCGCCGGGACGCCCGGACCCCGAAATGGTGCTGGCGGACGGGTTGCACCCATCCGCCAAGGGGGTGCGCCGCATGACCGGAACGCTTGGCCCCTCTGCGGCGCAACTGGTCCGGTCAGTGTGAATGGGCCGCCTTGCGGTGATTATCGACGGTGAATTCCACCGTTTCGACGCCGCAATCCCCGAAATCCAGCGACAGAGGCACAACATCCCCATCCGCCAGCGGTTTTTCCAATCCAAACAACATGATGTGATCGCCACCTCGGGCCAGTTCGTGTTCGCCATTGGCCGGGATGACAAAGCCTTCGGGGACGTGGACCATCTTCATCAGGCCGTCCACCTCGCGGTGGGTGTGCAGTTCGGTGCGCGGTGCCAGAGGGCTTTCCGCGCCAATCAGGGTGCAATCCACGTCGCGGTGATTTTCGATCATAAAGAACGCGGCCCCCACGGTCGGGTTGCTGCTGCGGGCGTAGCCGTCATGGATATGCACGCCGTCATGGGCCATGGCAACAACGGGCATCAGCGCCGCAACAGCGGCAAAAGTCAGTTTTTTCATCGGTTTAATCCTGTAAGATGGTGATGTGATTTTGCGAAATCACATCACAGGCGGCCCCCGCGCCCGCACCACATCCACAGAAACCACATGGCCCAGCACCGGCGCGGGCAGCGCAATCCCGCGCGCCACGACCGGCGGCACCACGGGCGCGACATCGGCCACCCCAACCGCCGCCATCAGCGACAGCGCCATATCGGGGCAGATATGCGCCCCGCCGTCATGGGAATCACCCGGCAGGCGAATCGTCACCGGGCCGCTGCCGGTGCAGATCACCACCTGATCGCCCGCCCGCACAACGCCGCGCGCCGCGCCCAGACCAATGCTGGTCAGCGCGACGATCAGAATCAAAAACAGGGGCAGCAGCCGGAACATAGCGGTCAGATTACCCAATCCGCCCCCCGATGCCAGAGACAAATTGACGCGCCCAAACGCAAAAACCCCGCCGGTTCGGGCGGGGCAATGGCGTGGCATCAGCCAAAATCAGGCTGCGGTCGCCGCTTTGGCGATGTCGCGTTTGATTTTCAGGGCGCGATCCGACAGTTCGCTGTCTTTCGCCTTGGCCAGAAACGCATCCAGACCGCCGCGATGATCGACCGAGCGCAGAGCCGCAGCCGAGATGCGCAGCGAATAGCCGCGGCCCAGCGTTTCGGACAGCAGGGTGACATCGTTCAGGTTCGGCAGGAACCGGCGACGAGTTTTGTTGTTGGCGTGGCTGACATTGTTTCCTGTCATCGGGCCTTTGCCGGTCAATTCGCAGACGCGCGACATGGTGATCTTCCTTCGTAACAGATGCTCGGGTGATCCCTGCGGACGGGCCGACCCAATGTGAAAAGGCGCCGCGACGCAGCGCCCGGAATTCGGTTCTGCGGTGGTTACAGCAAAAGCCCCCCGCGCGTCAAGCCCTGCCTGCGCGATACTGCGATTCAATTTCGATCAGCTTTTCTTTGCGCCACAGACCGCCCGCATATCCGGTCATGCTGCCATCTGCGCCGATGACCCGGTGACATGGCACGATCAGCGCCAGCCGGTTCGTCGCATTGGCCCGCGCGACGGCCCGCACCGCCGTGGGTCGCCCAATCGCCTGCGCCAGCCCGGCATAGCTGCGGGTTTCGCCCGGCGCAATCGCCTGTAATTGCTGCCAAACCTGCGTCTGAAACGGCGTGCCATGCAGCACCACCGGCACATTCAGCGCGCCGTCTGCGCCGCTGAAATACGCCGCTAACGCCGCTTCGGCGCGGTCGGTCACCGGCGTTCGGCCCAGCCCGATACGCCCCCCCATCCGCGCCGACAACCAGCGCAATCCTTCGGGCAGAGCCTTGCGTTCGACGAACTCCACCAAATGCAGCGCGTCATGATCGGCAATCGCGATCATCCCGCCCAGCGGCGTGTCGATCCAATCGGCCAGCAGATCCCCCTGCATCTGATGCGGCGCATGGCCGAACAGGCGCTGAAACGCCGCGCGAAATCCCGACGCCGAATCAAATCCCGCATCCAGTTGTGCATCAATCATCCGTTCCCCCTGTTGCAATGCCTGCATCCCCTGCCCCAACCGGCTGGCCCGCGCCATATGCAAAAAGCTTTGGCCGAAATGGCGGCGGAACAGGCGGCGCACCGTGGACGGATCATAGCCCCGCGCGACCAGATCCGATTCGGACCACCTGCGCCCCGGATCATCCCGCAGCGCGGCGGTCAGGGCAGCGATCATGGCGTGACCTTCGGCCTGCGGGCCGGTGGGGTGACAGCGCAGGCAGGGGCGAAAGCCCGCAGCCGCCGCCTGCCCTGCATCCGCAAACCAGCGGCAATTCCGGGCAAGCGGCTTACGCGCCGGACAGGTCAGGCGACAGAACACGCCGGTCGAGGTCACGCCGACCAGCACGCGGCCTTCATAGGACGGATCACGCGCCAGCAGCGCGGCATAGAGCACATCCGAATCAGGTAAATCGCGCATCATGGCCCCCTTTACCGCCACTTTACCGCCGGGCGGCCGGGAATGGGCGCGAAAATCGGGCGTTTATTTCGCGGCCAGCCAGTCCAGCATCCGCGCCGCCGCCGCCCCCGGCGTCAGATCGCCCGCCGCCACCTGATCGCCCAAATCCGCGACCTGCGCCCGCGCCTCTGCGCCGTCCAGCTGCGCCAGCAACCCGGCGCGCAGTTCGGACACAAACCAATACCGCGCCTGATCCGCCCGGTTTTGCGCAAAATGCCCGTGATCGCGCCGCCAATCGGCCAATTCGCGCATCACATCCCACGCCCCCGCCAGCCCGTCGCCCGTCGCCGCCGACACCGGCAGAGCCTTGGGGAACCCATCAGGATCGGCGGGGCGTTTGCGCAACAGACGCAGCGCGCCCGCGTAATCGGCCACGGTCCGGCGCGCGGTTGACAGCAAATCGCCATCCGCTTTGTTCACCAGAATAATATCGGCCATTTCCATGATGCCGCGTTTGACCCCCTGCAATTCATCGCCGCCCGCAGGTGCCAGCAGCAGGATGAACAAATCCGACATTTCCGCGACCAGCGTTTCGGACTGCCCCACGCCCACGGTTTCAATCAACACCGCGTCATAACCGGCGGCTTCGCACAGGCGGATCGCCTCGCGCGTGCGGCGACCGACGCCGCCCAGTTGCGCGCTTGATGGCGTGGGCCGGATAAAGGCGTTCGGATCGCGCGACAGCGTTTCCATCCGCGTTTTGTCGCCCAGAATCGACCCGCCCGACCGCGCCGATGACGGATCAACCGCCAGCACCGCCACCCGCAGCCCCTGCCCGGTCAGCATGGTGCCAAACGCTTCGATAAAGGTGGATTTGCCGACCCCCGGCGTCCCCGACAACCCAATGCGCAGCGCCTGCCGGTCGGGCAGCGCCGCCAGCAACGCCAAAGCCCGCGCGCGATGATCCGCCCGCGTCGATTCGATCAGCGTAATGGCCCGAGACAGCGCGCGGCGGTCGCCCCGGATCAGCGGCTCCAGCAATTCATCCATCGGTCCCATCCATCAACAGCGTGGGCAGATTGGACCAGCCCGCGCCTGCGGGCAAGGCGTGTCACACGAAATCTTGCCGGATGGGGCGGCCGCATTTATCTTGGGGTCATGCACTCTTCCATCACCCGGCGCGCGTTGATTCTTGGCCTGTCTGCCCTGCCGTTAACCGCGCGGGCCACCGACCCGCGCGCGCAGCCGGTGCAGTTGATGATGGTCACATCGCGCGGCTGTTATTACTGCGCGCAATGGGAACAGCAGATCGGCCCCGGTTACGCCGCATCCCCCGCCGGTCGCATTGCGCCGCTGTTTCGGGTCGATCGGGACGGGCCATTTCCCGACGGACTGGCCTTGGATCGGCGGCCATGGATCACACCCACCTTCATTTTATTAAAAAGCGGTTTAGAATTATCCCGGATCGAAGGATATGTCGGCCAAAACCACTTTTACCCCGTGCTAAATAATGTCATTGCGCAGGCAGGGCTGATGCCCCGACAGGATCCACGATGACAACAGACACCCGCCCCGACCTGCACCAGATGACCACCCGCGCCGCTGAAGCGTCGGCCTTTATGAAAGCGCTTGCGCATGAAGGGCGCATGATGATCCTGTGCCACCTGTCCAATGGCGAAAAGACTGTCACCGAATTGGAAAACCTGCTGGGTCAGCGTCAGGCGGCGGTCAGTCAGCAACTGGCCCGCCTGCGCGCCGAAGGCTTGGTTGAATGTCGCGCCCAAGGCAAAGCACGGCTGTATTCCGTGGCCGACCCCCGCGCGGCGCAGGTCGTCGGGCTGATGTATCAGCTGTTCTGCGCGCCCGACGCCTGAACGGGCTTTTCCCTGCGCAGGTGATGGGTTAGGCACGGGCCAACCACAACTGACACACAGGTGACGCCATGCACGACATTCGCGCAATCCGTGAAAACCCGCAGGCTTTTGACGCGGCGCTTGCCCGGCGCGGTCTGGATGGCCTGTCATCGCGCATCCTGTCGCTGGACAGCGAACGCCGCGCCTGCATTAACGCCGCCGAAACCGCACAGGCCGACCAGAACCGCGCCAGCAAAGACGTGGGCGCCGCAAAGGCCCGCGGCGATGACGCGGAATTTGAACGCCTGCGCGCCTTGGTCGCGGATAAAAAATCCGATGTTGCCCAGATGCAGGCCAAGGCGGGCGAACTGGACGCCCAACTGCGCGACCTGCTGATGGAGATTCCGAACACCCCGCTGGACCGCGTGCCGGACGGGGCCGACGAAAACGACAATGTGGAAATCCGCCGCTGGGGCAGCCCGCGCGAACTGGATTTCTCACCCGCCGAACATTTCGACATTGCGGGCGTGCGTCCGGGGATGGATTTTGAAACCGCTGCCAAATTGTCGGGCAGCCGGTTCATGCTGCTGCGCGGGGGCGTGGCGCGGATCCACCGGGCCTTGGCGCAATATATGCTGGATTTGCATATCGACGATCACGGGCTGACCGAAACATGGGCGCCGGTTCTGGTGCTGTCCGATATGATGCTGGGAACCGGGCAATTGCCGAAATTCGGTGAAGACAGCTATCAAACCCGCGAAGGCTGGTGGCTGGTCCCCACATCCGAAGTCACCCTGACCAACACCGTTCACGGCGATCTGGTCGATCACGCCACCCTGCCCCGCCGCATGGTCGCACACAGCCAATGTTTCCGGTCCGAGGCGGGTTCCGCCGGGCGCGACACCACGGGGATGCTGCGCCAGCACCAGTTCGAAAAGGTGGAAATGGTGTCCATCACCGACGCCGAAACCGGTCTGGACGAACACGCCCGCATGACCCGCTGCGCCGAAGCGGTGCTCGAGGGGTTGAACATCCCCTATCGCACCGTGGTTCTGTGCACCGGCGATATGGGCTTTGGCACGCGCATCACCCACGACATCGAGGCATGGCTGCCCGGCCAAAACAAATACCGCGAAATCAGCAGCGTCAGCTATTGCGGCGATTTTCAGGGCCGGCGCATGAACGCGCGCTATCGCCCCGCCGATGGCGGCAAACCCGAATTCGTGCATACGCTGAACGGGTCGGGTCTGGCCGTAGGGCGCACGCTGATTGCGGTTCTGGAAAACGGACAACAGGCGGATGGCTCGGTCACGCTGCCCCCGGTTCTGCATCGCTATCTGGGCGGAGCGACCACGCTGTCGGCAAACGGCCAACTGATCTAATCGCACATAAATTGCGCCGAAATGCGAAACTGCCCGGCGCTATCCGGCGTTGGGCAGCATGGACCAGATCGGCAGGCATATCCAATCCGCTGCGACGTTGATTTTCCTGATCGGCGGCGCAACCTTCGCCCTGATATCAGGGGTTGAACCGGAACACGTGCTGGACGGCGCGCGCCAATCCGGCCCGCTGGCCCCAAATGGCGAACATATCGACCTGGACATCGCGGCAAACCTGCCGAAACTGTATCTGTCGCCCGCCAATCTGGTGATGTGGGCGCTGCTGCTGGCCGTCTGGGGGATGCTGCTGCTGGACACCATGGCGCAATGGCTGAACCCCACCCCTCGCAAACAAAGCTGGGCTTGGCCGGTGCTGGCCATGGCGCTGATCTTTGCAGGGGTGTGGCCGTGGCTGACGGCGGATCGCCCGCTGTTTCTGGCGGCGGGATCGGGCATGATGGCATGGGCCGCGCTGATCGCGGTGCGCCGCGCACAACGCCACAATCACGACCGCAACCGCCCCGGCATCACCTTTTTCGCAGGCTGGGCGGCGGCGGTGTTCAGCGCCAGCGTCGCCGGACTGCTGGCAGCGGTGTTTCATATGCCGCTGTATATGGTGGCCGCTTTGGCGATCCTGCCCGGCGCCGCAATCGGAGCGGCGGCGCAGGTCTGGATCGGCCCCAGCATCGCCTATTCCGCCGCGCTGATCTGGGGCTTTTGCGGCATCGCGATCACGACGATGGGCAGCGACCCGTTAACCGCCTTGTCCGCCGTCCTCGGCATCACCGCAATGTCGGTGGTGCTGGTCCGCGCGGCCAGCTAACCCCTCTTTCATCTTGGCCCAAATATCCCGGGGGTCCGGGGGCTGGCCCCCGGCGCTCACCAGCCGCGCCTTACGTCCCCTTAGGCCGCTGCCGATTCTTATGCTTTGACAGCGCGCCCGACTGGCTGATCTTATTCGCCTTATGGCGATAGGGGTTGTCGCCGCCCTGATCGCGAAAGGTCAGACGGATCGGCGTTCCCGGCATATCGAAATCAACCCGCAGCCCGTTGATCAGGTAACGCTGATAACTGTCGGGCAGCTTGTCGGTATGCGTGGCCTTGACGATAAACGCAGGCGGGCGCGTTTTGACCTGAGTCATATAACGCAGCCGGATCCGACGCCCGCCGGGGGCGGGGGGCGGATGCGATTCGGTCATCGCCTCCAGCCAGCGGTTCAGGCGGGCGGTGCTGACGCGGCGGTTCCAAACCTCATGCGCCTTCAGGATGGCGTTGTGCAGACGGTCCAGCCCCTTGCCGGTGCGGGCCGATACGGTGACCAGCGGCGCACCCTTCAACTGAGGCAACAGACGTTCAAACGCCTCGCGCAGTTCTTTCAGCTTTTCGGGTTTGTCGTCCTCAAGATCCCATTTATTCGCCGCCACGACGACCGCGCGGCCTTCGGTTTCGGCGAAATCGGCGATGCGCAAATCCTGTTGTTCAAACGGGATCGCGACATCCAACAGCACTACGACCACCTCGGCAAAGCGGACGGCGCGCAGACCATCGGCGACCGACAGCTTTTCGACCTTATCCGTGACCTTGGCGCGTTTGCGCATCCCGGCGGTGTCGAAAATCCGCATCGGCGTATCCATGAACGTCGTCGTCACGCTGATGCTGTCGCGGGTGATGCCAGCCTCGGGTCCGGTGAGCAGGCGATCCTCGCCGATGATTTTGTTGATCAGCGTCGATTTGCCCGCATTGGGGCGACCGATGACGGCCAGTTGCAGGGGGCGCGCCTCAGACGGACGCCAATCTTCGGCCCCTTCGCCGGTTTCGGCGTCGTGGTCGGACAGGTCCACATCGGTTTCGGCGGCGATTGGGGCGGGGCGTTCAGCCTCGATCTGGTCGGCCAGAGGAATCAGAGTCTGATACAAATCCTCCATCCCTTCGCCATGTTCGGCGGAAATGCGGATCGGTTCGCCAAGACCCAGCGCATAGGCCTCGATCGCGCCCGCTTCGCCCGCGCGGCCTTCGGCCTTATTCGCGGCCAGAATGACATGGCCCGCGCGGCGGCGCAGGATTTCGGCAAAATATTCATCCGCCGCCGTCACACCCACGCGCGCGTCAATGACGAACAGGCAGATATCGGCCTCGTCCACGGCGCGTTCGGTCAGGCGGCGCATCCGCCCTTGCAGGCTGTCATCTTCGGCCATTTCCAGACCGGCGCTGTCGATCACGATGAACCGCAGATCGCCCAAACGCCCCGCGCCTTCGCGCAGGTCACGGGTGACGCCGGGCTGGTCATCGACCAAAGCCAGCTTTTTGCCAACCAGACGGTTGAACAGGGTGGATTTGCCCACATTCGGGCGGCCAACAATGGCAAGGGTAAAGGTCATTTATATGCGTGCAACTGACCGTTGCGTCCTACGATATACAGGGTTTGCCCGGCCACGGCAGGGCTTGCCGCCGCGCCGCCGGGAATGAGGGCCTGCCCGACCAAGGCACCGCCGCGCGGGTCAAACACGCGCAACACGCCGTCGCTGCTGGCCACGAATAACCGCCCTCCGGCCAGAACGGGGCCGTAATGGGCATGGATGCGGTCCTGACGACGCGGCCGATCGGTGGTGTAATAGGGCATGGCCACACGCCAGATCACCCCACCCGTCGCCGCATCCAGACGGACCAGTTCGGCCTGATCATTGATGGCAAAGACCGACCCGCCCGCGACCACAACCGGGCTGTTCGCGCCGTCGCGCGCCGACCAGTCCTGAATCCCGGTCGCCAGATCAAAGGCCGCGATCCGCCCCGATGACGTCCCGGCATAGACGCGCCCGCCCGCCACAACGGGATCGCCCGTCACATCGCGGATATAGGCGATCGCACGGCCCACACGCGACCCGCCGATCTGCGCAGTCCAGTTCGTGACGCCGGTAGCGCGGTCCACGGCCTGCACCTCGCCCGACGAAAACGGCAGAATCACGGCGTTGCCGCTGATGGCGGGGGATGATGCGCCCATGACGCCCGACCCGGATTTCGTGCCGCCGATCTGCCACATCACGCGGCCATCGCTGGCGCGCACGGCCCAAGCCGTGTCATTACGCGCCACGACATAGACCACGCCGTTACGCACCGCCGGAGTGCCGCTGATCGGCGCGTCCAGACGTTGCCGCCAGATGATGCCCCCGGTGGCGGCGTCCAGTGCGACCAGTTGGCCGTGGCCCGTGGTGGCAAAAACGCGGCCCGCGTCATAGGCCACGCCGCCGCCCGATGCGCTGTCGGCGCGTTCGCCCGGCGGGGTGATGTCGGTGGCCCATGCCGTGCCGCCATTCAGCGCCGTGGCCGTCACCCGCGCGCGACTGTCCAGCGTGAACACGCGCCCCGCCGCCACGATGGGATCGGCGGTGATCCGGTGGCGCAGCGCGTCGCCCTGACCAATCGGCGCGGACCAAATCAGGGCGGTGCCGGCGCCCATGGCGACATGGCCCGGCTGATGCGCCGCATTTCCCGCGCGATGCGACCATTCGCCATTGGTCACCGCCGCCGCCAGCGACAGCGTGGTGGACGACACGCCCGGACGTTCGACCGCAGGCCCATCGGGGGACGCCACAGCCATCGGGTCCAGCCGTTCGCCCGGCAAAATGATTTCACGATCCCCGCAGGCGGTCAGGCCAAGGGTCGCGGCCAGCAAAAGGCCAAATCGCAGCGTGACGGTCATCCGGGGCATCCTTATGGCTTAGTTGGCGGGGGCCGCGTCACCCGGCTGCGGGCGCGCGCCGATGGCGGTCAACATATCAGCCAGACGGCCACGCATATTCGCGGTCAGCCCGTCTTTTTGCTGAATCTGTCGGATCAGGGTTTCGGCATCGGCGGGGCGGTCGGCCTCGATCAAGGCAACGGCCTTTTGTTCCAGTGCCAGCAATTCGAACGGCGCGCCGGGCCGTGACAACTGCGTCAGCGTCATGTCTCGGGTGGACGGGTCCATGGCCGCGCCCTGCGTCATGACCAGCTTCAGCAGCGCCAGATCGCCCAGAACGCTGTCCGCCGGGGCGCTGTCCGTCACGCCGCGCAGCGCCGCAACCGCCGCCGCGTCATCGCCCGCCGCCGTCCATTCGCCCGCCGCCAGCAACCCAGCCAAAGCCTGACGCGCCGATGATCCGCGATGCGGGACTTCAAGCAACTGGCCGGGATCATTGGCGTTTTCGGCCTGAATGACCGCGTCACCCCAGGCCTGCGCCGCCGCGCGATCCTGCGCGCGGCTGTATTCGCGCCACGACGCGCCGCCGACAATCCCCAGAATCACCACGGCACCGACCCAGCCCCAGCGGCGAAACGTCTGATACAACCGGTCGCGCCGCAATTCGTCGGTGACTTCGTCGATAAAGCTGTCGTTCTGGTTGGCCATCAGGTCGTTCCGCTGTTTATTCTGTCTTTGTCTTATACGGTCGCGGGCGGGTTTGCCAAGGACAAGCCGCGCGGCCCGCTGATCTGAACCAGCGTGATTTCGGGTGGCACGCCGAACCGCAGGGGCATGATCGACATGCCGATCCCGCCCGAGACCACCAGATCACGCCCGTTTTCGCGGATATGGCCATAGGCGTAGCGGTTGCCATAACGCGACGGCACCACCGGCGAATGGCCAAACAGCCGCACCTGCCCGCCATGGGTATGGCCCGATAATTGCAGCGCCACCCGGTCGGGAACGCGGGCGAAGATGTCGGGTTCATGCGCCAGCAGCACGACCGGCGCGTCATCGGTGATCTGCGCCAGCGTGCCGTCCAGATCGTCCAAGCCCCGCCAGCCGCCGCCGGGGGCGCGGATGGCCAGTTGATCTTCGACCCCCGCCAGCCAGAAATCCGGCAGGCGGATGGCGCGGTTCGACAGCACCGGGATGCCCGCATGTTCCAAGGCCGTGGCATAGAGGTTCGGCCCATCCCCCCGCTGCGCCACGGGGTCATCCCACCAGTCATGATTGCCCAGAATCGCAAACACGCCCAGCGGCGCGCGTAATTCCCCAAGCACCGGCGCCACGTCATCCATCGACACCGGGCGCGTGACGAACCGATGCCCCGCCGCGTAATCGCCCAGCAGCACGATCAGATCCGCGTCCAGATCATTGGCGCGCCGCACCACCTGACGCACGCGGCCCAGTCCGACATGCGGTTCGCCCACATGCAGATCGGCAATCGCCGCGATCCGCAGCGGCGGCGCGGTCCAGTCGTCGCGTGTGATGTGCCATTCCTGCACCCGCAGGCGCAGCGCCGGTTCAATCCCGAAGCCATATCCCGCCACGGAAAAGCCTGCCAAGGTTCCCCCCAGCAGGCCACGCAAAAGATTGCGCCGGGTCAGCATTGCGTCCGCATTACATGCGCGACGCGACGTTTTCCCAGTTCACCAATTTGTCCAGGAAGTTTTCCAGATATTTCGGGCGCGCATTGCGGAAGTCGATGTAATAGGAATGTTCCCACACATCGCAGCCCAACAGAGCCTTTTGCCCAAAGCACAGCGGGTTCACGCCATTTTCGGTTTTAGTCACCTCCATCGTGCCGTCCGCGTTCTGGACCAGCCAGACCCAGCCCGAGCCGAATTGGCCGACGCCGCCTTCGACAAATTTCTTTTTGAAATCATCGACCGAGCCAAAGCAATCTTTGATGCAGTTTTCCAATTCCGACGGCATCGCGCCGGGATTCGGCCCCATCATTTCCCAGAACTGCGCGTGATTCCAATGCTGGCTGGCATTGTTGAACAACCCGCTTTGGGCAACCGCGCCCTTTTGATAGGTGCCGATCACGATGTCTTCCAGCGATTTGCCTTCCCATTCGGTGCCGGCAACCAGTTCGTTCAGCTTATCAACATACGCCTTATGGTGTTTGTCGTGGTGATATTCCAGCGTTTCGCGCGACATGCCACCTTCGGTCAGGGCGTCATGCGAATAGGGCAGATCAGCAAGGGTAAAGGTCATGGTCGGTTCCTTTCGGTCACGGGTTCCTGTTTGCGTTCACAGTTTCGCAATTGACGGATCAACGCAAGGGGGCGTGGCGGGTTCCGTTCTGGGTCCGTGAGGGCGGCGCGGGTTGAGGGTGCGGATGCCTCCGGCGGGGATATTTGGGCACAGAAGATAATGAGTGTCGCGCGCCTGCGGCTGGGTTACTGGGCCAGAAACCGCAGGCGGTCCAATGCGCCTTGCAGGATGTAACCGGCGGCGACCTGGTCGATCACCTCGGCCCGGCGGCGGCGGGATGTGTCGGCCTCGAGCAAGGCGCGTTCGGCGGCGACGGTGGACAAGCGTTCATCCCAGAACCCGATGGGCAGCGGCGTTAACCGTTCCAGATTGCGGGCAAAGGCGCGGGTGGATTGGGCGCGTGGGCCTTCGGTCCCGTCCATATTGCGCGGCAGGCCCAAGATCAGCCCGACCAGTCCGCGATCGGCGGCCACAGCCAGCAGATCGGCGGCGTCCAGCGTGAATTTCTGGCGGCGGATGACCTTAATCGGGGACGCCACCTGACGCATCCCGTCGCTGACCGCCACGCCGATGGTTTTCGTCCCCAGATCCAGCCCTGCGACCGCGCCGAATGACGGCAGCGCGGCGGCGAAATCGGCCATATCCTCGCAGATCATTCGGTCAGCCCCGCATTTGCCGCCGCCGCATTGATCACGGCCAGCGCATCGGGGGAGGCGGAAAAGGTCTCGCGCGCCTCGGCCCAGATCACGCGGGCGCGGTCCGTGTCGCCCAGCACCATCAGCGCGTTGATCAGCCGCGCCCATTCGTCGGGGGAACCGCCTTCGGTCGCCAGTCGCGTTTCCAGACCGCTGACCATGCCCTCAATCATCGCGGCCTGATCGCCCGGCGCCATATCCTGCGCCGCCGCCATGGCCGCCGCATCCGGGCCGGGCAACGACACGCTGTCGGGCGGCAGATAATTCGGTTCACCCGCCAGCCACGCCAGGTCCTGAATGACCAAGGCCACGCGCTGATTCCACGGCGCGTCGGGCGGGCCAGCCTCGATCAGCGCGCGCCAGATCGGAAAGGCGCGGTCGGGGCGGCCATTTTGAATCTGCATCATGCCGATCAGGAACATGCCTTGGGCATTGCCGGGATCGACATGCAGGGCGCGCGTCACGACCGATTCCGATTCCGGCGTCACGATTCCGCCCGCCAGTTCGATCATCAGCGAGGCCAGCCCGATCAGATCATCGCCCGTCGCCTGATCGCCGCGCAGATCAACCAGCCGCGCCTGCGCATCGCGCGCCGCCGCAATCCGCCCGACCCGCATTTCATGCAGCGCCAGCAATTCCAACCCGCGCGGGTCGGTGGGGTTATTCGCAACCGCCTGCCGCAACTGGTCCAGCAGCGCCACAAATTGCGGGTCCAGCTGATCCTCCGGCACCGGCGCGGGGGCCGGTGTCGCCCGTTCCGCCTGCGCCTGAGAGGGACGCGAATCATAGGCCCGCTGCGCCGCCGCAAACCGTTCCGACAGCGGCAAATCCGGCGCACCCGGCGCACCTTCGCGCAGATACAGCGCCACGGCACCCGCCATCAGCGCGGCGACAATCACCGCCGCCGCCACCACGCCGCGCCCGGTCATGGCCGCCCCGCCCTGCGCCATGCGCCGGTCGGCATCCAACACCTTGCGCCCGATTTCGGCGCGCAGACGGCCCGCATCTTCAGACTGGATCACGCCGCGTTCCAGATCGCGGTCCACCTCGCGCAGTTGGTCACGATAGACGCGCAGGTCAAAGGCCGCCGCCGGTTCGCTGACACCGCCCGCGCGGCGACGCGCCCAGATGGGTGCCAGAATGGACAGGGCGATAACCGCGGTCAGAACCGCGCTGATGATCCAGAACATAAAGAACCTCCGTTCCCCACCCCTGTAACCCGTCCGCGCGTCCGGGGAAAGCGGCCCGGTGTCGCACCATGCGCCCCAACCGGGGGCTTGAGCCCGCACCGGTTCCGCGCCATCCTGCCCGCGATTCTGACAAAGGTTAACCGATGTCCCGCTATTCTGTCTTTGCGCTTGCCCGTCAGGCCCTGCGCCACCATCAAGGCTGGCCCCGCGCCTGGGCCAATCCCGAACCGCGCGACCGGTATCAGGTGATCGTGGTCGGCGCGGGCGGGCATGGTCTGGCCACGGCCTATTATCTGGGGAAAAACCACGGCATGACCAATGTCGCCGTGCTGGAAAAGGGCTGGCTGGGCGGCGGCAATACCGGGCGCAACACGACCATCATCCGCAGCAATTACCTGCAAGATCCATCCGCCGCGATCTATGACAAGTCGTTAAAACTGTATGAAACCCTGTCGCAGGATCTGAATTACAACGTGATGTTCAGCCCGCGCGGGCTGTTGATGCTGGCGCAAACCGAACACGAGGCGCGCGGATACAAACGCACGGTCCACGCCAATTATCTGCAAGGCGTGGCGACCGAATGGGTCGATGCCGCGCGGGTGCGGGAACTGGCTCCGATCATCAATATCGGCGGGCCGCGTTATCCGGTTCTGGGCGGCCTCTATCAACCACGCGGAGGCACCGCGCGCCATGATGCGGTCGCGTGGGGCTATGCCCGGGCGTGCAGCGATATGGGGATGCACATCATCCAGAATTGCGCGGTGACGGGGATTGATACGACGGGCGGACAGGTGCGCGGCGTCACCACCACACGCGGGCGGATCGGCTGCGACAAACTGGCGCTTGTGGTGGCGGGCCATTCAACACAACTGGCCGATATGGCCGGGTTCCGCCTGCCCATCGAAAGCGTGGCGTTGCAGGCCATGGTCAGCGAACCGATCAAGCCCTGTCTGGATGTAGTGGTGATGGCCAACACCGTTCACGGCTATCTGTCGCAATCGGACAAAGGCGAAATGGTCATCGGCGGCGGCACCGACAGCTTTAACAACTTTACCCAACGCGGCAGCTGGCACCATATCGAAGAAACCGTGCGCGCCCTGATCGAGACCTTTCCCATGCTGTCGCGGCTGAAAATGCTGCGCCAATGGGGCGGGATCGTGGATATGACCGGCGACCGGTCGCCCATCCTGTCGCAAACGCCGGTGGGCGGGGTGTTCGTCAATTGCGGCTGGGGGACCGGCGGGTTCAAGGCGATCCCGGGGTCGGGCTGGGCTATGGCCGATCTGATCGCGCATGACCGCCCCGGCCCTCTGGCGGCGGCCTTTGGGCTGGACCGGTTCCGTCAGGGGCGTTTCATCGACGAAAGCGTGGCCGCAGGGGTGGCGCATTGATCCCGATGCCGCGCCCCGATCACGAAATCGTTTTCCCGCCGCATCACGACGCGGGAACCAACCTGCCCGATTGCGAATTGTTAGGCCAGACCAGTTTACACCGAAAGGCAATCCCATGGCTGAACGTAGTCACAATGGCCTCTATTTCATCGTCGGCGCGATCGTTGTTGTCGTCGCAGCGCTGTTCTTCTTTATGTCGGGCGGCACGACCACCCAAACCGGCAGCGCTCCGGCCACCGGCGGCACCAATGTCACGGTCGAAACCAACACGCCCGCACCGGCAGCCCCGGCAGTCACCGTTGAAACCGCACCTGCGGCAGAACCGGCACCCGCACCGTCAAACTGACGCGCGGCTTATCTTCTGTGTGAAAATATCCACGGGGGTCCGGGGGCAGTCAGCCCCCGGCCTTTGCGTTTCTGGGCCTCGGCCTGACCGGGCGCGCCCCGCCGCGCCGCGCCATTTCCCCCAACCACAGAAGGATGCCCCATGCTGACGCTGACCTGCCCCTGTTGCGGGGTGATTGCGGATGAAACCGAACTGACGGCGGGCGGTCAGGCCCATATCGCGCGCCAAGGCCCCGCCAGCTCGGATGCGGATTTCGAATCCTATCTGTTTGCGCGCCAAAATCCACGAGGCGTGCATTTCGAACGCTGGCGTCACGCCTTTGGCTGCGGGAAATGGTTCATCGCGGCGCGCTGCACGGTGACGTTGCAGGTGTTTGGCACCTATCCCGCGCAGACCAGCCAGCCGCCCGCCGATCTGATCACCGCGATCCAGACCGCGCGCCCCGATTGGCAAAACCCCTTTGCGACAGGTGACGCATGACGCACACGCCCCCCTTTCGGCTGGCTCACGGAGGCCGCCTGATCGACCGCGCCTGGCAGGTTCCGTTCCGGTTCGACGGGCGGCATCTGCGGGGGCTTTTGGGCGACACGCTGGCCTCGGCGCTGCTCGCAAATGGGCAGATGCTGATGGGGCGGTCGTTCAAATATCACCGCCCGCGCGGCCCGATCGCGTCGGGGGCCGAAGAACCGAACGCCCTGTTCGGTCTGGGCCAGGCGGGCCGGTTTGAACCCAATCAACGCGCCACCACCACGGCCCTGACGCATGGCATGATCGCGCGCAGCCAGAATTGCTGGCCGTCGCTGGATGCTGATATTGGCGCGGTGAATGGCTGGCTGGCGCCGCTGCTGCCGGCGGGGTTTTATTACAAAACCTTTATCCATCCGCGCCCGTTCTGGAAACATCTGTTTGAACCCATCATCCGCCACAGCGCCGGTCTGGGCCGCGCGCCGACGCAGGCGGACCCGGACCGTTACGAACAGGCTTATGCCTTTGCCGATACGGTGGTGGTGGGCGGCGGCATCGCGGGCCTGCGCGCGGCGGTTGAGGCCGCCAGCCATGGCCGCGTGATCGTGCTGGAACAGTCCCCGCAGTGGGGCGGCCGCACCCCAACCGACCACCCAGACGGAGCGGCCCAGATCGACGCCCTGCTGGCGCAACTGCGCGGCAACCCCAACGTCACCCTGCGCCGCAACACCATGGCGACCGGCGTTTACGATCACGGCTATCTGATCGCGCGCGAAAACCTGGCCGATCACGACCCGGACGCGGGCCTGCCCCGTCAACGCCTGTGGCGCATCCGGGCGGGGCAGATCATCACCGCGACGGGCGCGTTAGAGCGCCCCCTGCCCTTTGCCGGCAATGACCTGCCGGGGGTGATGCTGGCCAGTGCCGTGCGCGATTTTATCGCCGATTACGGCGTCGCGCCGGGGCAACGCATCATTGTGATCACAAATAACGACGACGCCTATCGCACGGCGCTGATCGCCCATGACGCGGGGCTGAACGTCACCGTTCTGGACGCGCGCCCGAACCCCACCGGCGCGATGCCCGACCAGAGCCGCGCCGCCGGGATCACGGTTCATCCCGGCACCGGCATCGCCCGCGTCCATGGCGCGCGGCATGTGACGGGCGTCACCCTCTGCGACCCGATGGGCGACGGCACCGCGACCGGGCATCTGGAATGCGATGTTGTGGCCATGTCGGGCGGCTGGTCGCCGGTGGTGCATCTGTTCAGCCATTGCGGCGGCAAGCTGATCTGGGATGACGCGCAGGCCCTGTTCCGCCCCGACCCCGACCACGCCCCCATCGGCGCGGATGGCCGCCCGAATGTCTCGGCCACCGGGGCCGCGAATGGCGATCTGACCTGTGGCGGCGCGGCCGAAGCCCCCATCCTGCCCGTCTGGGTCATGCCCGCGCAGGCCCCCTATGCCCTGCGGTCGAAAATCTGGCTGGATTTCCAGAACGATGTGAAAATGACCGATGTCGAACTGGCCGCGCGCGAAGGTTACGCCAGCGTCGAACACACCAAGCGTTATACCACGCTGGGCATGGCCACCGATCAGGGTAAGGTCAGCAATATCAACGGCCTTGCAGTTCTGTCGCGCGCCTTGGACCAGCCGATCCCGGCGACCGGCACCACGACCTTTCGCCCGCCCTATACGCCGCTGACCCTTGGCACCATCGCGGCCGAGGCACGGGGCGATGCCTTTCAACCCCTGCGCAAAACGCCGATGGATGGCTGGCACGCATCGCGCGGCGCGGCGTGGGAACCCGTCGGGCTGTGGCGGCGACCATTCTGTTACCCGCAAGGGGGCGAGTCCCGCCACGACGCCGTGATGCGCGAAATCCGGGCGGTGCGCGGCGGTGTGGGGATGCTGGATGCCTCGACCTTGGGCAAGATCATTGTGCGCGGGCCGGATGCGGGGCGGCTGTTGGACATGGTCTATACCGGGGTGATGTCCACGCTGCCGGTCGGGAAATGCCGTTACGGGCTGATGTGCAACGATAACGGCTTTCTGATGGATGACGGCGTGGTTGCGCGGCTGTCGGACGACACATGGCTGTGCCACACCACCACCGGCGGCGCCGACCGCATCCACGCCCATCTGGAAGATTGGCTGCAAACCGAATGGTGGGATTGGCGCGTCTTTACCGCCAATGTCACCGAACAATTCGCGCAAATCGCCGTGGCGGGGCCAAAATCGCGCGAATTGCTGGCGCGTCTGGGCGATCTGCCGGAACTGGCGCAAATGGCGTGGGGAACGGCGGAGCTTGCCGGGATTCCCGCGCGCCTCTATCGGATCAGCTTTTCCGGCGAACTGGCCTTTGAAATCGCGGTGCCAGCGGGGCGCGGGCTGGAATTATGGCAGGCGCTGCATGACGCGGGCCGCGATCTGGGCCTGACCCCCTATGGGACCGAGGCGATGCATATCATGCGCGCCGAAAAAGGGTTCATCATGATCGGCGATGAAACCGACGGCACCGTTATTCCGCAGGATCTGGGCCTGAACTGGGCCATTTCGCGCAAAAAGCCCGACTATATCGGCAAACGCGCGCAGGCGCGGCTGCATATGCGGGCGGGGGATCGGTGGCAACTGGTCGGGCTGGCCAGCGATCAGCTGCTGCCCGACGGGGCCTATGCCGTGCGTCCGGGGAAAAACGCCAACGGCCAGCGGCTGACCGAAGGGCGCGTGACCTCGACCTATTATTCGCCGACGCTGGACCGGCCGATTGCACTGGGGCTGGTCGCGCATGGGCCGCAGCGGATGGGGCAGATGCTGGAGTTTCCGCTGCCCTCGGGCGATGTGATCCGGGCGCAGATTGTCGATCCGGTGTTTTACGACCCACAGGGGGACCGTCTGAATGGATAAACTGGCGCAGATCACGCGCATCACCGGGTTGGGCATGGTCACGATCCGCGCCGACCTGCCGCGCATGGGCGAAGCTTTGGCGGAATCGGTGGGCCTGCCCATCCCCGACGCCACGCAAATCACCACCGACGGCAAACGATCTTTGGGCTGGATGGCCCCCGATGAATTGCTGCTGATGCTGCCGGTGGATCAGGTGGCCGACGCCCTCATTCTGCTGGAACAGGCGCTGACCGGGGAACCGGGGCTGGTCGTGGATATGTCGGATGCGCGCGTGATCATCGACATCACCGGCCCGCACACCGATGATGTGATCACAAAACTGGCCCCCGTGGACATTGCCCGCACCACGCCCGGAACCCTGCGCCGCAGCCGTCTGGCGCAAACCGCCGCCGCGTTCTGGCGCATCCCGGACGGCTGGCGCGTGATCGGGTTTCGGTCAACCGCCGATTACCTGACCACCATCCTGCACAACGCCGCCGCCCCCGGCACCGAATTAGCACCGCGCTGATGATCTTCTGTGCGCAAATATCCCCGCCGGAGGCATCCGCCCTATCCGCCACAGAACGGACCCCGCGCTAAGCGACGCGATCCAGCCACCGGCCCAGCCGGGCGGCGGCGGCGTCCCAGCCCTCGCCCAGCATCACCATATGCGGCAGGCCGGGGATCAGTTCGGCGCAGCTGCCGTAATACAGCCCCGTGCGCCAGACCTCATCCGCGGGGATCAGGGCATCCGCCGCTCCGCCCAGAACAAAGGTGGGCGGCGCGCAAAACGGCAGCGGCGCAATCGGAGGCCAGCCTTGCAGCGCCATCCCGATATGCGGCGATTCCGGCCCCATCCGCGCGGTCAAACCCGCAAGTTCGGCATCGGGCATGTCGGGCCGGAACAGAATATCACGCGCCACAGCCAGATCGTCGGGCGGCATCCGGCCCATCGACATATCCAGCATCACCCGGAAATGACGCGGCGCAAACAGCGCCAGACGCAGCGCCACCCCCGCCAGCCCCCAAGGCGGGACCGAGGCCAACAACGCCATCCCCGCCGCGCGCCCTCCGGTCTGGATGAATTTCTGCACGACCGCCCCACCCATGGAATGACCGACCAGAACCACAGGCCGCCCGATGCGGGCGACGGTCTGGCGCAGGTCGTTCACATAATCCGTCAGGGTCAAATCACCGATCCGATCCGCGCCCGCGCTGCCGCCATGCCCGCGCAGGCTGACGGCATGGGCATCAAACCCGGCGGCGGCGAAATGGTCCAGAAAATGCGCATCCCACACCCATGCGCCCAGATTGATGCCGTGGACGAACAGCAGCGCGACATCCCGCCGCCCGCCGGTCGCGGGGCGCGAGATCAGCTCTAATCCATTGGTTTCATGTGTCATCGGGCGTCCTTTTTTCAGGATCATGCCACGACCGCCACCGGCATGTCACCCCCGCCGTCCCCCCTTGGGATTGCGTCGATGTGATGCGGCGCGATGACGCCACCACAATTCCCAGCAATGCCAGCAGGTTATAGCGCCGCCAATGTCCCACCGGATGCCGGGTCGCCGTAAGCCGCCGCGTTGATCAGATGCACAACCGGCAGTCACGCCGCCCCCCAAATCCAGCAACCCTCCGCCAGCCAGCGCAGCCTTTGACATGCCGCCTGTCGGTGCGCCGGATGCTATCGCCCGCCGGTCGCGCCGTGACGAACAGGCTCAGCGGTCGGCGATGCCCCCCTATTCCCCCAATCCGAGCCTTCCGAATCACGGCCCAGCGCAGCGCATCAAGAACGGTCGCGGAATGGGCCAGCCCTGACCGGGCCGCTCCGCATCGCCCCATATCCAAACGGCATCCGGCCTTTCATCGGGCAGCCCCTCTCGGCTGATGGTGTTTCTGCGTCGGCAGGTCACGGAACCGGGTTCGCTGTCCTTTCCTGGGGACACCGACAGCGGCGTTCTTGGCGCGTTTTCATAAGCTTGGCACCCCCTGCACCCCCTGCGGCAGCACGAAAACCGGCGGGTCGGGGGTGACGCCCACGCGCAGATCGCACCCATAGGCCGCCGACAGATGCGCCGAGGTCAGCACATCGCCCGCGCCCCCCGCCGCCAGCACGCGGCCCTGCTGCATCAGCACGACCTGATCGGCACACATCGCGGTCAGGTTCAGGTCATGCAGCACCATCACCACACCGCCACCAGCCGTCGCGAAATCGCGCGCCAGCCGCATGACCATCAACTGATGTGCGATATCAAGGCTGCTGACCGGTTCATCCAGAAACAGCCATCGCCCGCCGGGGTCGCGGACCTGCGACAGCACTCGGGCCAGCTGCACGCGCTGTTGTTCGCCGCCCGACAGCTGTTGATACAGGCGCGGGCCGTGATCGGGCAGGCCGACCCGCGCCAGTGCCGCCGCGATCCCGGCGGATGTGGCGGTGCCGGTTGTTTCGGCACCGATGCGGACGATCTCGGCGGCGGTAAAGGGAAAGGACAGCGGGCTTGACTGCGGCAGCACCGCGCGGATGCGGGCCAGAGCGGATGCGCGCCGCGTGGCGATATCCTGCCCGTTCAGCACAACCCGGCCCGCATCGGGCGCGGTTTCCCCGGTCAGCAGGCGCATCAGGCTGGTTTTGCCTGATCCGTTCGGGCCGATGATGGCGGTGATCTGCCCGGTCTGAGCGGTCAGGCTGACGCCATGCAGGACCGGGCGGCCTCCGAGGCGCAGATACAGGTCATTCGCGGTCAGGGTCATAGGTCCAGCCCGCCCCGGCGCGACAGAAGGATCCACAGAAAGAAAGGCCCTCCGATCATCGCGGTCAGAATGCCGATGGGCAGTTCCGCAGGCGCGACAAGCGTCCGGCTGGCGATGTCCGCCGCCGCCAGCAGCGCGGCACCAAACAGCGCCGATCCGGGCAGCAGCCAGCGATGATCCGGCCCGATCACCAGCCGCAGCAGATGCGGCGCCACGATGCCGATAAAGCCGATCCCCCCGGCCAAGGCGACCGATGCGCCAGTCAGCGCCGCCGCGCACAGGATGGCGCGGGTCTTGACCGCCTGCACGGGGGTGCCGATATGCGCGGCGACCGCCTCGCCCAGAGCCAGCGCATTCAGCCCGCGCGCCAGGGGCAAGGCTGCGGCCAGCGCCACGATCATCAGCGGGGCGGCGGCGGACAGTTTGGCCCAACTGGCCCCCGCCAGCGATCCAAGGCCCCAGAAGGTCAGGTCGCGCAGCTGGCTGTCAGTGGCGCGAAAGATGATCATCCCGCTCAGCGCGGACACCATGGCGCCCAGCGCGATCCCCGCCAGCAGCATCGTCGCCACGGATGTGCGACCGCTGCGCGTTGCAATCCGATACAGCAGCAGCATCGCCGCCAATCCGCCCGCAAAGGCCGCGACCGGCACCATGTTCCACCCCAAGGCGTCACGGATGACCGCCGGCAGCGTCCCGCCAAGCACGATGGCAAAGATCGCCCCCAGTGACGCCCCGGCGCTGACCCCCAACAGGCCCGGATCGGCCAGCGGGTTGCGAAACAGCCCCTGCATCAGCACCCCGGCCACGGCCAGCGACGCGCCAATCAGAATCCCCGAGATCAGCCGGGGCAGGCGAATCTGGACCATCACCATCTGCGCCATCGGGTCGGTTGGCGCACCCGTCAGCGCGCCCGTCAGCGCGGGCCAGACGCGCAAATCCGCCGCGCCGCTGTGCAGCGACAGCACCGCCACCAGCAGGCACAGCAGCATCAGCAGCGTGACGGTCCGGCGGCCCAGATGGTCGCGGCAGCCGGGGGCGTCCTGCCCGTCCAGCGCGGCCATCATGCGCCTCCATACAGCGCGCGATGCAGGTCCAGCGCCGCCGCCCCGGTTCGCGGGCCAAAGCCCAGCAGGTAAAGCCCGTTCATCTGGATCACCCGCCCCTGACGCGCGGCGGGGGTCGTGGCAATGGCGGGCATGGCGATGATCTGAGCCTGCCGCGCGGCGAAATCGGTGGACCCGTCGCCACGATCCATCAGCACAATCGCATCCGGTGCGGCGGCGATGATTGCTTCGTCGGTCAGGGGCTTATACCCCTGATAGCCTGTGATGGCGTTTTGCGCTCCGGCCAGCCGGATCATCTGATCCGCCGCCGTGCCGGTCCCCGACGCCATGATGCGCCCGCCCTGCACGCCCAGCACGAACAGCACCCGCCGGGGCGTGGCCGCCGTCGATGCCGCCGCATCGGCGGCGCGGTCCAGATCGGCGCGCAGCGGTGCCAGCACGGGGGCCGGATCAGCACCCAGAGCCGCCGCCACGGCCTGCACCTTAGCCAGCGCGGCATCGGCGGTTTCGCCTGCGGGGATGGTCTGGAACGGCACACCCGCCGATTTCAGCAGCGCCACGGCCTCGGGCGGGCCAGCACCGTCTTCGGCCAGAATCAGGTCCGGCCGCATCGACAGCACCCCCTCGGGCGAGAGGCGGCGGATATAGCCGACATCCGGCAGCGCAACCGCCGCATCGGGCCATTGCGATGTGGTGTCGCGCGCGACCAGCCGGTCATGCAGGCCAAGGGCAAAGACGATTTCGGTCACCGCCCCGCCGATCGCGACGACGCGCTGCCCATCCGCCGCCACAGGCCCGGCCAGCAGCATCGCAAGGGTCAGGCTCAGGCTCAGCGGGCGGATCATGCCACGGCCTCCAAGGCGGGCAACCCGGCCACGAAACCGGCCCAGGCGCCCGCATCGCCGCCCTTGTCCGGGCGCGTCCCGAAACACTGAAAAATCAGCGCGCCGTCGGCGTCGAACGCCTCGACCGACCGCGCGGGGCCGCGTTTGGTCGGTTTGTCCACGGCCCAGACCTCGGCCACATGATCGCCGCGCAGATGCAGGTTAAAGCGGGGGTGCATCACGTTCAGCCACGGCCCCATGGGGCGCAGCGTGCCGAACCCGCCCGAATGAATCTGAATACAGCCCATATTGCCGACGAACATCATCACCTGCAGGCCGTGGGCCGCGACGCCGTCGATCAGCGCGGGGACAGCGGCGACGGCCAGAGGGCGCACGAAAGGCGCGCCAGCGATGCGATAGGCGCCCAGCCGGTTGACCTTCAGCCGCCGCACCAGCGTGTTGAACTGATGCGTGTCGGTCATCGCCGCCCATTCGCGGCGCAGCACTTCGGCGCGGTCCGGCGCGATCAGAGGGCCTTCGACCGGCGGGCGGGCGGCAAAACCGGCGCAGGGGGCCTGATCGTCGTGCCGCAGCGCGCCGATCAGCCGATCCCACCCGCCAAGGTCCGATTCCGCCCGCAGATACACCTTGTGGACCGCATCCCCTGCCGCATCAAAGACCTGTATTGACCGGCGCAGGCCGTCCTGCCCCGCCGTTTCGACCGCAAAGGCGTGGACCCAGTGGCGCGGAAAGATGCGCAGGTCAATCTCGGGGTCCAGCGTCATGGCGGCATGGGCGCCGTCGTGGAAATCGCGATAGGTGCCGATCTTTTCGATCACACAAGACCGGTTGCGCGTCAGCGCCATCACATCGCCCAAGCCCAGAATCTGCGGGATCAGCGCGCCGGGGCTGGCGCTGATCCGGGTGACGCCCTGCCCCAGCCGCGCCTGCACCAATGCGGCTTCGGGGATGTTCAGGCTGTCGGCCAGATCATAGGGCCGAAGCGTCGATGCGGCGGACAGGTCGCGCAGATGGGAGGGGGACAGCTGGAGGGTGGAAAACTCGTTCATCCGATGGTCCTTGACTGAAAAAGACAGACATCTGGCGACCGGCTGGATGCAATAGTTGACAGAATTAGTCTGATTCGTTATCCAGCACAAGTCACGCCAGCCTGTGCCAGCGCCTTTTCCAATCTCGCTTGTCACAGGACCGCCATGACCCGCACACTTACCGCGCTTTTCTGCACCGTTGCCCTTCCCGCCTTTGCTCAGACTGTCACGGTCAGCGGACAGCCCTATCTGCTGGATCAGATCGTGCTGCGCGCGGGGACCGAAAAGGTCGCGGCGCAGGTGCCGCAATCGGTCAGCGTTGTGGGTAACGCGGAATTGCGCGACATAGCACCGGCGCATATCGGGCAGGTGCTGGATCAGGTGCCGGGCGTCGCGGGCGTCGGATCGGGCAGTTTCTTTGGGCAGGCGTTCAACATCCGTGGCTTTGGGTCCGGCATGGCCGCATCCGAAACCGGGATCGTTCAGATTCTGGACGGCGAAAAGAAATATTACGAATCCTATCGTCAGGGGTCGCTGTTCGTCGAACCCGAATTCCTGAAGCGGGTCGAGGTGCTGCGCGGGCCGGGATCCTCGACGCTGTATGGATCGGGCGCTTTGGGCGGCGTCATTGCGATGGACACCATTGATCCGGGCGATCTGATCGCGGACGGCGCGCGTTCCGGCGGTCGGGTCAAGCTGGGCTATGGGTCGAACCCGCAAACCGCCTATGGCAGCATCGCCTGGGGCTGGCGGCCATCGGTGGATTTCGAGGCCCTGGCGGCCTTTGCCCTGCGCCAGAACGGGGACCTGACGGATGCGGACGGCGCAACCCTTGTGCGCACGGACAGCCGGGTGCCGAATGTCTTGTTCAAGGCGCAGCAACGCATCGGCGACCACCAGATCAAGGCGTCCTATCAGCAGCTTGAGGCGCGGGGCGACAATCAGGACTTTAACCAGCTGGACGGCCCGCAGGCCGGCCTGTTTCCGGGCTTTCCGGGCTGGGGGGTCGGCGACATCGTAACGCGCGACCGGACGGCGCGGCTGGAATGGGGCCACAACCCGGAAAATCCTCTGGTCGATGCGACCGTGACGCTGTCCTATACCAGCACGCTTAAAGATATCCGGCAGGGCGATGATCCGGCCGAACCGATCATGGCGTCGCTGCTGGGGCGGCGCGACTATGCGCTGTGGACGCTGAGGGGGCAGAATGTCGCGGATTTATCGGGGGCGGGCTACAGCCATTTTGTGACCGCCGGGGCGCAAATGTCGTGGCAGGACCGGACCAGTTCGGTTCCGTCCTCATCGCACCCCGAGGCAAAGACGGCGACGGCGGCGCTGTTTGCCTTTTCCGAATTTGAACGGGGGCCGCTGACCGTCAATACAGGCCTGCGGGTGGAACGCCAGCGGACCCGGCCCGCCGACAGCGTGACCTATTCCGATGATGTGGTGCGGGCGGATTCGTTTGAACCGCAAATCGCGGCGATTTACCGGCTATCGGATGACTGGTCGGTGTTTGGCTCGGCGGCGATGGTCAACCGGATGCCGAATGTGGACGAACTCTATGACGGGTTCCGGGGCGCCGCGCCGTCGCCGGACCTGAAAACCGAAAAGGGCCGCAATCTTGAAATCGGCCTGTCCTGGCGCGGTCAGAATGTCGCCCGCGACGGGGATGAGGGCGCGGTCAAGCTGACGCTGTTTCGCAACCATATCAGCGACATGATCGTGCGCACGAACGGGCGTGCGCCGGTGCCGGCCTATACCAACCTTGACCGCGCCTATCTGCGCGGCGGCGAGATCGAGGCCAGCTATCTTACCGGCGCGATCGAACTGGGCGCGGCCCTCAGCTATGTCACCGGCAAGGATCAGGACGGCACGGTTCTGGACAGCCTGCCCAACAATCGCGCGGTGCTGTCGGCGGCATGGCAGGCCACGGATGAATGGCGGTTCGGCGCGCGGTCCACGCTGGCCGCCGGGCGGACCAAAGCGGACGGGAATCGTCGCGCGGGCTATGGCGTTCACGATATTTTTGCGACCTGGACGCCGCAGACCGGCCCGGCCCGCGGCATGGCGCTGCAACTGGGCGTCGATAACGTCACCAACCGCGATTACACCCCCGCGACCTATCAAAGCGGCCCTGCGGCGGGGCGCAACGTCAAAATCGCGCTGTCGCGCAGCTTCTGACGACCGATGGCCGCGCGACGGCCCACCCCTTGCGCGCTTTGTTTGCATGACGCCGCGCCTGTCGTGCGCTAGGGTGACCAGATGATGACAGGGCGGGCGGCGATCGCCCGCCCGTTCCTGACCCTTCCCCGCCACACCGAGGTTCCGATGCCCATGACATTTCCCGATCTTGTGACGCTGTTGGCGCAGATGCCCGGCTATGCCTTGCTGCGTGATGGCGGCTGGACGATGTGGATGATCGGCGCGCTGTCGGTGGTGCTGGTCGCCGTGATCTTGTGGAAGCTGGCCGCGCTGTGGTCCTTGGGGGTGTGGGGCGGGCAGGCATCGCGCCGGGCGGTTGAATTATGGGCCAAGGGCCGTCATGGCGATGCCTGCGCCGCCGTCAGGGGCCGCAGCTCGGCGCGGGCGCGGGTGGCCTATGCCGCCATCGGCACAACGCTGGATTCCCGTTTCCATGACGCCGCCGCGCGCGAGGAAACCGTCCGCATCGCGCGCCAGACGCTGTATGACGCGCGCAAAGGCCTGCGCGCATTGGAACTGATTGCCACGATTGCGCCGCTTTTGGGGCTGCTCGGCACGGTTTTGGGTATGATTTCCGCCTTTCAGGTGCTGCAAACGGCTGGGGCGCGGGCCGAACCGTCCGATCTGGCTGGCGGCATCTGGGAGGCGCTGTTAACCACCGCTGCCGGAATGTCGGTGGCGATCCCGGCGGGAATCGCGCTTAGCTGGTTCGAATCGATCGCGGACCGGCTGCAAGCGGATCTTGAGGATCTGGCCACCCGCATCTTTGTGACGCCCTCGGCCCATCGCGCCGCCGCAGCGCAGGCGCCCTTTCCCGAGACCGCAGCATGACCCGGACCGGGTTCGATCTGGGGCCACGAAGAGGCGTGCGGCGCATGTCGCTGACGCCCATGATCGACGTGGTGTTTCTGCTGCTGATCTTTTTCATGCTGGCCTCGCGCTTTGGCGGCGATCAGGTGCTGGCGCTGTCGGGCGGCGGGGCCGGGTCGGGCGCGGTGTGGGACGGCCCGCCCCGTCTGGTGCGGATCGAGCCGCAGGCGCTGCATCTGAACGGGGCCGAAATCGCGGCGGATGGCCTGATCGCGGCGCTGAGGCCGTTGATGCCGGACCCCGGCGCATCGGTGGTTGTGCGCGCGGGCGACGGGGTGTCGCTGCAACGGCTGATCGGCGTGATGGATGTTCTGCAAGGCGCAGGCATCACGAATCTGATCGTGGTTGAATAAGCCATGCGCATCGACCTGCCCCCCCGCACGCCCGCCACGGAATCGATCATTCCGATGATCAATGTGGTGTTTTTGCTGCTGATCTTTTTTCTGCTGACGGCTCAGATTGCCCCGGCTCCGCCTTTTGATCTGACCCTGCCCGAAAGCCATGCGGATCAGGCGGCACAGGGGCGCGACGTGCTGTATCTGTCGGCGACCGGCGAATTGGCCTTTCAGGCGGCACGGGGCGATGCGGTCTGGCCGCTGCTGGCGGCGGTGCCGGGTCCGGTGGAGTTGCGCGCCGATGCGCACATGCCTGCCGCCGATGTGGTGCGGGTGTTGGGGCGGCTGCGTGGCTTGGGTGGCCCGGCGGCCTATCTGGTTGTGACGGAGGACTGATGGGATGCGGCGCGCGGTCGAGATCACCGGGTTTGCCATCATCGCGGCTGCGCTGCATGTGGTAGCGGCGACGCTGATACTGGCGCAATCCGCGCCGTCGGGCGATGCGGTCTGGCCGCTGCTGGCGGCGGTGCCGGGTCCGGTGGAGTTGCGCGCCGATGCGCACATGCCTGCCGCCGATGTGGTGCGGGTGTTGGGGCGGCTGCGTGGCTTGGGTGGCCCGGCGGCCTATCTGGTTGTGACGGAGGACTGATGGGATGCGGCGCGCGGTCGAGATCACCGGGTTTGCCATCATCGCGGCTGCGCTGCATGTGGTAGCGGCGACGCTGATACTGGCGCAATCCGCGCCGTCGGGCGATGCCGACACGGACTCGGCCCCTGCGATCCATCTGGGCGGTGACGCGATGACGGATCTGGTCGCGGCCTGGGAAGCAGAGTGGCAGGCCCTGCCCGACCCCGAGGCGGAACCTGCGCCAGAACCTGAACCTGCCCCGGAACCCGCCCCAGAACCAGAACCAGAAACCACAGCTATGCCTGAACAGCCCCCTCTGCCCGCCCCTCAGTCCACGCCGGAACCGGTCATCGCCGCTGCGGAACCTGACGCGGCGCCAAGCCCTGTCCTGACGGCTTCAGCACGCCCGACCGCGCGCCCTGATCGCCCCCGCCCGCAGCATGTGCGGCAGCCCAGCCCTCAGCCGCGCCGGGAACAGGCCGCGCAACCCCATCCCCAACGGCAACCCTCCGCGCCGCAGCGCGTCGGACAGGCCGGGGCGTCGCGGGTGGCGGCATCGGGCGGCGGCGACGGCCTGTCGGATGGACGCCGACGCGATCTGATGCGGCAATGGGGCGGGCAGATCCGTGCCTGCATCAGCCGCCGCGCCAGCCCTCCGCGCGGCATCCGCAGCGGCGGGCGCGTGACCTTGGCCTTGACGGTGGGCCGCGACGGCGCGATCCGGGCGGTGTCGGTTGCCGGGGCGTCGGGTCAGCCGGCACTGGATCAGGCCGCGCTGACCGCCGCGCAGCGCGCCGGACGCTGCCCTGCGGCCCCCTCTGGGCTGGATCATCCCAGCTACAGCTTTCAACTGCCCATCCAGCTGGACCAACGATGAGCGGGGCCGTCATCCTTTATGGCCGCGCCAGCTTTATCCGGCAGCAGCGTTTGCAGCCGCTGGCGCAGGGGGTCAAAGGGCCGATCGTCGAACTGGCCTATGAAGACCTGTCCGGTCCGGCCCTGCCCGATGTGATCGACGCATTGGCCACCAAAGGGGTGACGCAGATCACCGTGGTGCCGTGCGGGGTGCCGGCGGATGCCTCGATCAGCGCATGGCTGCCCGGCGCGCTGTCGGCGCATGTCGCGGGCCGGGTGCAGGTCGCCATCACGCCGGGGATCGAGGCGTTTCTGGACCTGCCCGGCGCAATTCAGGCCGCGCTTGCCGCGCCCGCGCAGGATATCGCCACCGTCCCGCCCAGCATGGGCAAACCCGGCTGGTCCAACGTGCCGCTGCATCGCCGACAGGTGTTTTTCTGCATGGGCGCGCGCTGTGCGCATCGGCAGGGATTGCCGCTGTATCAGCATCTCCGCCAGTTGATGAAGGCCGAACGCAGCCTGGCATCCGGGCCGGGGCGCGTGATGTGCGCGCGCAGCAGCTGCCTGTTTCCCTGCAACCAAGGCCCGCTGATGGTCGTGCAGCCCGATGGCGTCTGGTATGGAGGGCTGACGCGCGACCTGTTGGCGCGGATCGTGCGCGAACATCTGATCGGCGGGCAACCCGTCCGCGACGCCATGATCCATCATCGCCCCATGGGCGGCGCATCGCCATTGACGGAGGATGGCGGTTGCGGCTAAGCTTTGGTTGACGGTTTCCATTTGGAATAAAAAGGGAACGCAGTTCGGGCCTGTGGCCCAAATCTGCGGCTGCCCCCGCAACTGTAGGCGGTGCGCGTCTGCCATAGGCCACTGGGTGCGATCCGGGAAGGCGGCAGGCGCGGTGATCCGCGAGCCAGGAGACCTGCCGTCAGCCGTTGTCACGCGTGAACCCATCGGGCGGGGTGTCCTGATCGGTCAGTGATCTGTCCCGTTTTGGGGCGGTGTCGCGTTTGCGGTGACGGTGAAATGATCGCAAGGGCCAAGGCCGTGATTAAAAATCAAATCCAATATGCGGGCCTTTGCGCCCGCCGCATCGCTGTGATGGCGCTGTCGATGGCGGCA
The DNA here is from genome assembly GCF_030538495.1 of Paracoccus sp. (in: a-proteobacteria). Classification (GTDB taxonomy): domain Bacteria; phylum Pseudomonadota; class Alphaproteobacteria; order Rhodobacterales; family Rhodobacteraceae; genus Paracoccus. The sequence goes on along the minus strand of NZ_JAUNTW010000004.1, from coordinate 6,027 downwards.
TGGCCCGCTGCGGCGCAGCAGCAGCAGCAGACCATCGTTCTGGACACCATCGTTCTGCACACGCAGACCGCGCCCCTGAACCTGTCGCGCGACAGCACCGCAGGCAGCCGCGTGGGTCTGACCATCCGCGACACCCCGGCCAGCGTCGAGGTAATCGACGGCCAGACCATCCGCGCACGCGGGCAAACCGACGTCAATCAGGCCATCGTGCAGAACGGCACGGGCCTCAGCTATCACGGCAGCCCCGGCAATGGCGGCACGGCGCTGTCGATGCGCGGCTTTGCCGGGCATGGGTCCATCACGCGGCTGTATGACGGCACGCGGCTTTATCCGGCGTCGGGGACCATCACCTTTCCCGCCGATACGTGGAATGTGGACCGGATCGAGGTTCTGCACGGCCCGGCGGCGGTTCTCTATGGCGAAGGCAGTGTCGGCGGCGCGGTCAATATCGTGCCGAAAAAGCCGCGCTTTGACGCAACCCGGACCGAGGCGCAGTTTCTGGCTGGCACCGATGGTTTGCTGGGCTATGGCGTCAGCCGCGCGGGGCCTTTGGGCGACCGGCTGGCCTATCATCTGGACATCAGCCGCCGGCAATCGGATGGCTGGGTGGATGGCGGGCGCACGTCCAGCCGCGCGGTGACGGCGGGGCTGGCATGGCAGGCGACCGACACGCTGACCGTCAGCCTGACCCATGATTTTGCGATGACCCGGCCCATGGCCTATTTCGGCACGCCTCTGATCAATGGCGACCTGGACAGCCGCATCCGCAGGAACAACTATAATATCGAGGATTCTCTGGTCCGGTTCCGCGACAACTTTACCCAATTGCGCGCGGAATGGGCGATCAATCCCAATGTCACCCTGTCCAGCACGCTTTACGCGCTGCGCAGCGACCGCGATTGGCGCAATGTCGAAAGCTATGCCGCCTCTGGTGGGGATGTGCTGCTGCGTCACAGCTACATCGCGATCAACCACAATCACCAGCAAACCGGCACCCGCACCGAACTGACAATCAACGCCGCGCCGCAGGGCATGGAAACCACCACGGTTGTGGGATTTGACCTGAACCGGATCCGGTTTCGCAACACCAACAACTCGCCCTATTCGGGGGAATCGACCGTCAGCCTGTGGAACCCGGTGCGGGGCGGCTTTGGTCCCTATCATCTGGCAACGACAGCCGATCTGACCACGCAGCAATCTTCGCTGTTTGTCGATCACCGCACCAAGGTGACGGGCAACCTGTCGCTGGTGGGGGGGCTGCGTTATGACAAACTGCGCGTCAGCCGTGTGACGCCCTCGTTCACGCATGATCTGGCGTCAACCAATTGGCGGATCGGCGCGGTGTATGACGTAACGCCCGATGTGACGGTGTATGCGCAATATTCCCGCGCCGCCGAACCCATCGGCAATATCCTGTCGATGGCCCCGGCACAGACCCGTTTCAAACCGACCCGCGCCCGTCAGGCCGAGATCGGCATCAAAGGCCAGTTCTGGGATGGGCGGGCCGAGGCCACGCTGTCGGCCTATCAGATCGTGAAGCGCGACATGCTGACCCGCGATCCGAACGACCGCACGGTGATCCACCAGATCGGCCAGCAATCGTCCAAAGGCATCGAGGCCGCCATCGGCGTCGATCTGACCCCGACGCTGCGGGTTGACGCGAACGCGGCCTTTCTGACGCCGCGCTATGATGATTATGTGCAGGCCGCTGCCGATTATTCCGGCCATCAACCGCCCAATGCTCCGCGCCGGGTCGCGAATATCTGGGCGTCGTGGGATGTGGCGCAGGATTGGACGCTGCGCGGCGGATTGCATCATGTCGGGCGGGTCTATACCTCGGACGCCAATACCATGACGCGCCCGTCTTACACGACCGTCAATGCCGGGGCATCCTGGCGTCCGCGCGCCGATATCAGCCTGGATCTGACCCTCAACAACCTGACGAACAAAACCTATGCCACGTCGGGCGGGGCAAGCCAGTGGATGCTGGCACCGCCGCGCAACGCCTCGCTGGCGCTGAACCTTGCGTTCTGACATGGCGATTGATCTGACGGTGCGGGGCCTGTCATGGGGTCCGCGTCCCGACCGGCTGATCGTCCGAGAGGTCAGCTTTGACGTGCCAGCCGGAACGACGACCGTCATCGTCGGGCCAAATGGCGCGGGAAAATCAACGCTGCTGCGCAGCATCTACCGCCAGAACCGGCCCTTATCGGGGCAGGTGCTGGCGGGCGGGCGCGATATCTGGGCGATCCCGTCCCGCGATGTGTCGCGCCTGATTGCCGCCGTGCTGCAGGAAACCGCCCCGGATTTCGCCTTTACCGTGCGGGAAATGGTGGCCATGGGGCGCATCCCTCACCGCACGGGCCTGCTGGCGCGGCACGAATCCGACACAGCCATCGTCGCGCAGGCGCTGAGCGATTTTGAACTGGCCGATATGGCCGAACGCCCCTTTGCCCTGCTGTCGGGGGGCGAGAAACAGCGCGCCTTGCTGGCCCGCGCCATGGTGCAACAGCCGCGCCTGCTGGTTCTGGACGAACCGACCAACCATCTGGACATCCGTCATCAGCTGGACATCCTGCGGCTGTTGCAACATCTGCCGCTGACGGTTCTGGTGACGCTGCATGACCTGAATCTGGCGGCGGAACTGGCCGATCAGGTGCTGGTGATGCGAGGCGGGCGCGTGGTCGCCATCGGACCGCCGCAAGCGACTCTGACCCCCGACACGATCCGCACCGCCTTTGACGTGGACACCGATACAGACCGCCATCCGCGCAGCGGGCGGCCTCGATTCTCTTTTCGCCTTCCATCCTGAAAGGACCGCTATGTTCCGCATTCTTCTGCCTTTGCTGGCGCTGACAGCCACGCAGGCCGCCGCCGATCCTGTCACGGTTCACAGCTGTGACCGCGATGTCACCGTGACCACTGCGCCTGAACGGGCCGTCGTCACCGGGTCGAACCTGACCGAAATCATGCTGGCCCTGGGGCTGCACGATCAGATGCTGGGCTATACCGGCCGAGGCCCGGATCGCGACGATGACGGCATGTTCCCCGCCTTTGCCGATCTGCGCCAGATTCAGCGCGAACGACCCAGCGTTGAAATGCTGTTGGAACACAACGCCGATTTCCTGTTTTCGGGCTGGAATTACGGCATGCGCGTCGGCGGAGAGGTCACGCCCGAATCGCTGGCCCGTTATGGCATCGCCGTTTACGAACTGTCCGAGTCCTGCGTCCATCTGGGCCAGCAGAACGCGCCCAGCTTTGACCTTCTGTTCCGCGATCTGACCAATCTGGCGGCGCTGTTTGGCCATCCCGACCGGGCCAGCACGCTGATTGCAGGATATCAGGCGCGACTGGATGCGGTCGCCGAAACCGTCGCCGCGCGCGGCACGGATCCGTTGGTGTTTGTCTATGACAGCGGCGACAAGGCCCCCTTGACCGCCGGAGGATACGCCATGCCGCAGGCCATCATCGAGGCCACCGGCGCGCGCAATCTGGCCGCCGATCTTGAAGCAAACTGGGCGCGCATCGACTGGGAAACCGTGGCGGAACGCAACCCCGATGTCGTTCTGATCGTCGATTACGGCGATGTCAGCGCCGAAGATAAAATCGCCTTCATGAAAAATCACCCGGCCTTTGCCCATATCGGCGCGGTGCGCGATGACCGCTTTCTGGTGCTGTCCTATGACGCGATGACGCCGGGGCCACGCAACATCGACGCGGTCGAAAGGCTGACCGCGTTTCTGGCGGACTAAGGCGATGCCTTATCGATTCTGGGCGGTCTGTCTGGCCGGGCTGGCGGTGCTGATGCTGGCAATCACGCTGGCGGTCAGCATCGGGCCGGCCCCGATCCCCTTTGGCACGGTCTGGTCCGTCATTCTGAACCGGCTGGGCCTGACCGCGTTTGATCCGCATTGGCCGATGGGGCGCGAACATATCATCTGGGATTTGCGCCTGCCGCGCGCCTTTCTGGCCGCCATCGTCGGCGCGGGTCTGGGGATGGCGGGCGCGGTGATGCAGGGCGTCACTCGTAACCCGCTGGCCGATCCGCATTTGCTGGGCGTGTCGGCAGGCGCGGCCTTTGGTGCCAATCTGGCGATTTTGCTGGTCGGCAATGTGATCGGCGCCCTGACCGTGCCGCTGTTTGCGTTTTCGGGCGCGTTGCTGGCCACCGGCCTGGTGGTGTCCGTCGCAGGGCTGACCCGCAGCACCGGGCCTACGCGGCTGATCTTGGCCGGGCTGGCCGTGTCCTTTGTCATCGCCGCCGCCAGCAATGTGCTGATTATGCTGGCCGATCCGCGCGCCATCAGTTCGGTGGTGTTCTGGATGCTGGGGGGGTTTGGCTTTGCGCAATGGGACAATCTGGCCTTTCCTCTGGCATCGCTGGCGGCGTGTGGCGTGGTCTTTGCGCTGCACGCGCCCCAGCTGAACGCGCTTGCCATGGGGGACGAAACCGCCGCGACCTTGGGCATATCCGTGCGCGCGGTGCGGCTGCGGCTGTTGATTATCAGCGCGTTTCTGACCGGGGTTCTGGTCGCCTTTTCGGGGATGATCGGATTTGTCGGGCTGATGATGCCCCATATCGCGCGGCTGCTGATCGGCGGAGACAACCGCCGCGTTCTGCCCGCCAGCGGCTTGTTGGGCGCGATTTTTCTGGTGCTGGCCGACACCGCCGCGCGGCGCCTGACCGCGCCCAATGACATGCCCATCGGCGTGGTCACCGGACTGATCGGGGGGCTGTTCTTTATCCTGCTGCTGACGCGCGATCCGCGCTGACCGTCTGATGAAATCCGCACGCCGCGCCTAAAGGGTTTCGCCCCTCAACATGCCGCCAAGGTCGGGGCGCGATTGCCCGCCCCGACCGGCACATGTGGTTACTGCGCCTTGCCCGGTTCGTCGCCCGACGCCAGCAGCCGATCCAGAAACAGCGGATATTCCGTGCAAATCTGGATTTCCGACAGGTCGGGGTCGTAGAACGCGTTTTCCTCGCCACAGGGGATCAGCGCGACGGTCAGCGGTTTCGGCAACCGGAACTGGTCGTTCAGGGCCGCAACCTCATCGGACAACAGCTGGGTCAACAGCGGGGTCCAGCGGGCGTCCGTCGCGCCATCGGATGCCGCATCCGGTCCCCGAAAGCTGACGCGCCCCGGCTGTCCGGCATCCGCCAGCCCGTCCATCACATCGCCCCAGGCATGTTCGACCTGCGCGCGCTCGGCCTCGCACAATTCCACCCGCTCGGGCGGCAGGTCCACAGCGTCCAGCACATGGCGGCGGCGTTCAGGATCGCCCGCGTAATAGAGACAGGCAACGGTGTAATGCCGCTGCTGGTCGGTGGAATGTTCGTCCCACCATGCGGGCGGTTCGGTCTGATCCTGCCCCGCCAGCCAAAAGGCCAGAGCAACATCGCTGGCGATCTGATCCGCCCGGTCGCGATCCCACAGCGCATCCGACAACAGGATCGCCAACTGGTCGGCGGCGTCCTCCTCTTTCCCCAGAACCGGCAGGTCCAACTGATCAATCAGCGCATGGCCCAGTTCGTGATAAAAAATCCACAGAGTGTTGGCGGCGATAAAATCCTCACGCTCGGCCAGCTGCGCGGGGGTTTCGGTCGCGGCACCCAGCGGCGCGCAGGTGAGGGCAAGCGCGGCAATGGCGGTTCTGAGATTTTTCATCGGGTTTGGTCCTTTTTTTCGTGCAATCCGGCGCCCTGACGCCATGGCGTCACGCAGCGGATACCCCGGAAAAACAACACATTCTTCCGTCAGCCGGGGCATGGCAGGAGATGGGATATTATTCTGACAACCGCAAGATGCGAGGCGCAGAGCGCTAATGCCATTTGCGTGTAAAAGACCACGCGCCGGTTTGACCGCGTTTCTGACGGACTCGTCTGCAGACAGGCCGGACATTTTGCAGACGGCCTCGACGATCTATGCAACGAACGTTTCTGAACTGACCAAAGCGCTCAAGCAACCGGGAACCCGCGGACTCTTTGCGGCTGCTGATCGCGAAGATCGTGCTGACACCGGGAGC
>NZ_JAUNTW010000003.1 GCF_030538495.1 Paracoccus sp. (in: a-proteobacteria) | reverse complement strand
GTGTCCGTGTCCGCGTCTGGAAGTCGTCTTGCGACATGTGTTCCTCATGCCATCGGTTGCGGTTTGTGTGTCGGCGGTGCCGTGTGGATTTTGGCGGCGTTTCGTCATGTTGTCGCGGCGATTGGGCTGCGAGCGTGATCCGTTGCCCTCGGTGGCGCGCTCCGCATGCGGGGGCTGCGTCGGCTGGCGGGGTGTTCGTATCGCGGCGTTTGGCGTTTTTTCGGCCGCGCGCTGCCCTATACTTGGCCCGATGTTCTGCCGCGCCGCGTGTTCCGCGTGCCGCAGGTGGCGGCCTCGGTGGATCGGGTGGGCGGGCATCTCTTATGGAATTGGGGGGCGTTTTGACGTGGTTCCGGCCCTATTCTGCCGTATCCGTGGCCCGATGTTATGCCGCTGCGGGCTGCGCGCGGCGTCCGGCATTGCGTCAGTCCTGCACTGCGATTCCGCCGTCGGGCGTCAGTCCGGCTTGGGCCATCATTGCCGCCGCTTCGGATTGCGCCAGTCGTTCGCGGCCTGTGCCGTGGATCGGCACGCGGCCCCGTTCGGCCATCAGGGGCGCGGCCAGGGGCGAAATGCGGTCCAGCACGCGGTGAACCAGCCTGCGGCCATCCGTCAGCATCTGCTCGATCCGGGCGAAATCGACCAGCCCGCGTTGCGTTTCCTGCGCGGTGATCCGCAGCAACAGATGGTCGGGATCGTATCGCCGCAGCGTGTCATACAGAATATCGCTGGAAAATGTCGCCTGTTTGCCGGATTTTCGCGCGCCCGGAGTGTTGCGCTGAATGAGGCCCGCAATGGTTGCGACGGTGCGAAAGCTGCGTTTCGTCACGGCGTTGTCGGCCAGCCAGTCGCCCAAACCCGCGCGGAGACTGGGCAGGTCCAGCAGCGGCGCGGGGTCAGTCACCGGGTCCAGCGACCAGATCATCAGCGCGTGATCGGTCGCCAAAAACCCCAGAGGGGCCAGCCCCCCCTGTTCCATCTGGCGGGTCATCAGCAGGCCCAGCGTCTGCATCGCGTTGCGCCCCGCAAAACCATAAATCACGCAAAACCACTGATCGGCAAAGGGATAGCTTTCGCTGACCAGCCGATCCGGGGCGGGCAGCGTGCTGACCCGCGCCTGCCGCGCCAGCCAGTCGCGCGTGGCGGGGGGCAGCGCGTCATGCGCGGCAGGGTCGCCGATTACGGCCTGCATCCGCTGCGCCAGTTGGGTCGTCGTGGCCATTTTCAACCCGGTGAACACGGCGATGCGCGGGGTGGCGGAGGACTTGGGCGTGACCTCGACCACCATATCGCGCAGGCGGTCGAACCGCACCGTCTGGCCGCCGATCAGGAAGGTGTCGCCGGGGGTCAGGGTGGCGGCAAAGGATTCCTCGATCTGGCCCAGCGGGCGGCGCCCGGCGCGGACGGCCAGCATTTCGGGGGCCACGATCGTGCCGATATTCATGCGCAGCAGCCGCGCCGCGCGGGGATCGCGCAGCCGCCACAGCCCGTCCCGCCGCATCAGCCGCTGCCACCGGTCATAGGCCCGCAGCGCGTAGCCCCCCGTTGCCGCAAAATCAAGGCAGGCGTCGAAATCACCCCGGCTCAGCCGCGCATAGGGGTGCGCGGTGCGGACCTGCGCAAACAGGGCGTCGGCATCGAACGGCCCTGCGCAGGCGGTCAGCAAGATGTGTTGGCACAGCACATCCAAGGGGCCGGGTGCGCGCGGCTCTCCGTCCAGATCGCGGGCGCGGACGGCGGACAGGGCGGCTGTGCCTTCGATAATCTCGAACTGATTGGCGGGAACGATGCGGGCGCGGCTGGGGGTGTTATAGCTGTGATTGGCGCGCCCGATCCGCTGCACCAAGCGTTTGATATTCTTGGGCGCGCCGACCTGAATCACCAGATCGACACAGCCCCAGTCCAGCCCCAAATCCAGACTGCCCGTGGCCACCACAGCGCGCAGATGACCGGCGGACATGGCGGTCTCGACGCGGGCGCGGGCTTCGGGGGACAGGCTGGCGTGATGCAGCGCGATGGGCAGGTTGTCGTCATTGGCCGCCCACAGCGCCTGAAAAAACAGTTCGGCCTGCGCGCGGGTGTTGACGAAAATCAGGGTCGTTTGCGCGGCGCGGATCGCGTCCAGCACGTCGGGGACGGCGTAATAGCCGCCCGTCCCGGCCCAAGGCGCAGGCGCGCGCGTGGGCAGCATCGCGATGTCGGGCAGAGGGCCGGGATCAGCGTAAACCACCTGCGCGGGCCGGTCGGGATGGGACAGAAAGCCCGCCAGTTCGTTCGGATCCTGCACGGTTGCGGACAGGCCCGTCACGGTCACATCAGGCGACAGCGCCCGCAGCCGCGACAGGCCCAGCATCAGCTGATCGCCGCGTTTGCTTTCGGCAAGCGCATGCAATTCGTCGATCACCACCCGGCGCAGCGTCCCAAAAATCTGCGGCGCCTGTTCGTAAGACAGCATCAGGGCCAGCGATTCCGGCGTGGTCAGCAGGATATGCGGCGGGTCGGTGCGCTGCCGCGCGCGTTGCGCGGCGCGGGTGTCGCTGGTGCGGTTTTCCACGCGAATGGGCAGGTTCAGATCGGCAATCGGGCGCGCCAGATTGCGCGCAATATCGGCGGTCAGCGCGCGCAGAGGCGACACATACAGCGTATGCAGCCCGCGCCCCGGCGTTGTCAGATCGACCAGCGACGGCAAAAACCCGGCCAGCGTTTTGCCGCCCCCCGTCGGCGCGATCAGCAGCCGGTCGCCCCCGGCGGCCAGCAGGGCCAGCTGATGCGGGTGCGGGGTCCAGCCCTGACGGCGAAACCAGTCGGAAAACGCGTCGGGCAGGGTCATGGCAACATCGCGGTCAGGGTGGTCAGGTGGTCGGCCTGATCGGCGGGTTTGTCCCATCGGATGCGGCTGATGCGGGGAAAGCGCATGGCGATGCCGGATTTGTGGCGGGGCGAGTGGTTCAACCCCTCGAACGCGATTTCCAGCACCAGCTTGGGCGCGACGGCGCGGACGGGGCCGAACCGGTCGGTGGTGTGGTCGCGAACGAACCGATCCAGCTTGCGCAATTCGTCATCGGTGAACCCGAAATACGCCTTGCCCACCGGCACCAGTTGCCCATCGGCCCACAGCCCAAAGGTGAAGTCGCTGTAAAACCCCGACCGTTTGCCGTGGCCGCGTTGCGCATAGAGCATCACCGCGTCCACGATCATCGGATCGCGTTTCCATTTGAACCACGGCCCGCGCGGGCGACCTCCGACATAGGCGCTGTCGCGGCGCTTGATCATCACGCCTTCGATCACGGGGTCGGGCGGGCTGGCGCGCAGCCGGGCCAGATCGTCCCAAGTGGCAAAGGGCAGGATCGGCGACAGGTCGATGCGGTCGTTGCCCAGACCCGCGTTTTCCAAAATCGCGCGCCGCTGCGACAGAGGCAGGGCGCGCAGATCGCGCCCCTGCCAGATCAGCGCGTCATAGAGCCTCAGCGCCGCCGGATGGCTGGCCAGCATCGCCCGGATGACGGTTTTCCGCCCCAGCCGTTTTTGCAGATCGCCAAAGGGCGCGACCTGATCGCCGCGCCGGATCAGCAATTCGCCGTCAACCGCGCCGTCAAATTGCATCGCGGCAATGATGTCGGGAAAGGCGGCGGAGATATCCTCGCCCGTGCGGGAATACAGCCGTTTTTCGCCGCTCTCGGCCACGGCCTGCACGCGGATGCCGTCCCATTTCCATTCGGCGATGTAATCTTCGGGGGACAGGTCGTGCAGGTCGTCGGGCGTGACCGGGGTGGACAGCATCACCGGACGAAACGGCGTGGGGGCGGATGCGGGGGGCGCGCCGCCCGCCAGCCACGCAAACAGTGGCTGATAAGGGGGGCGCAGACCGTGCCAGATTTCGTCGATCTGGGACAGCGTCGGCGCGCCCATCTGCGCCAAGGCCATGCGCGCCATCCGCCCCGACACACCGACGCGCAGATTGCCGGTGGCCAGTTTCAAAAACGCATAGCGCGCCGATGCGGGCAGGTCGTCCAGCGTGGCGGCCACCCGGTCCGCCACCGTGCCGCGCATGTCGGCCAGCACCGCAACCGCCTGCGCCAGCGTCAGATCGCGCACCCCGTCCGCGTCCCATAACAGCGCGATCGTTTCCGCCAAATCCCCCACGAAATCATAAGACAACGCAAACAGCTGGTCATCATACCGCGCCGCCACCAGCTTGCGCAGCAGCGACGGCGACACCGCGCGCAGGTCCAGATCGCCGGTCAGGGCGGCCAAGGCCCAGCCTCGGTCCGGGTCGGGCGTCTGGGTCAGATAGCGGGTCAGGATCGCCAGTTTCGCCGTGCGTGACGGCGTAAAGGCCAACTGGTCCAGCAATGCGGCAAAGGCCTTCATTCCGGTTCATCCCCATATCCGACCAGTCGCAGCGGGCGCGCGGGCAACCCGGCCATGGCGCACCATCGCATCAGCCCGTCTTCGGCGCCATGGGTGATCCATGTTTCGTCAGGCGCCAGTTCGGTCAGCGTCTGCGTCAGTTGCGGCCAATCGACGTGGTCGCTGATGATCAGGGGCAGTTCCGCGCCTCTCTGCCGCGCCCGCGCGCGGACCTGCATCCAGCCCGAGGCAAAGCCGATCACCGGGTCGCGAAACCGCTGCACCCACGGTTGCCCAAAGGCCGATGGCGGCGCGATGACCAGCCCCGTCGGCGTGTCGGCGGCGGTCGCCGGGATCAGCGGCCCCAGATCAATCCCTTGCGTCATGTGATAATCGCACAGTCGTTGCAACGCGCCGTGAATGGCGATTGGCCCGTCAATCCCCGCCATGCGCGCCAGCGAAATCAACCGCTGCGCCTTGCCCAGGGCATAGGCTCCGATCAGATGCGGGCGGTCGGGAAACTGACGCAGGCTGTCGGTCAGGCGCGCCATCTGATCCAGCGGCTCTGGGTGGCGGAACACGGGCAGGCCAAAGGTCGCCTCGGTCACAAAGACGTTGCAGGGCACGGGTTCGAACGGCGCGCAAACGGGGTTGGGGCGGCGGCAATAATCCCCCGACACAACGATCACCGGCCCCGCATCGGGCGCGACGCGGATTTGCGCCGATCCCAGAATGTGACCGGCGGGGTGAAAGCTGACCGTCACCGCCCCCATCCGCACCGCCCCCTGTGCCGCCTGCGTCGATTGCGCGAAATCCGCACCATAGCGAATCGCCATGATCTCCAGCGTCTGCGCCGTGGCCAAGACCGCGCCGTGGCCGGGCCGCGCGTGATCGGCATGGGCATGGGTGATCAGCGCGCGCGGCACCGGGTGCAGCGGGTCGATGTAGAAATCCCCCGGCGGGCAATACAGGCCGCGTTCGGTCGGGCGCAGAACATCATCGGCGCGGACCGTGTGCAGAGCAACAGGCGTGGCAATCATGGCATGGTTTCGCAAGGTTCAGGCCGGGCGCGGCAAAAGCTGTGTTGACGGCTGGCGGCGGCTGGTCAACTGTGCAACCGGCCCCATCCGCGAGGTGACATGAGATCCGACCGTCGCAAAATGATCGCGAAACGCGCCTTGCGCGGGTTGTTGATGCGGATGGGCGTTGCCGTTGTGGTGTTTGGCGCGCTGACGGTGGCGGCGGGGTGGATTTGGCCCTCGGCCGGGGCGATGCAATCCGACCTGTCGCAACTGCATCTGTGGATTGAAAGCGTGCGCCAGTGGCATGACGATCACCCCGTGGTCTCGGCCGTGTTGTTTGTGCTGGTGTTCGTGGTTCTGGGCCTGCTGCCCGTGCCTGCGGCGGCCACGCTGACACTGGCCGGAGGCGCGTTTTTCGGGTTCTGGCTGGGCTTTGTGCTGGCGACGGCGGCCTCGACCATCAGCGCCGTTGTCGCGTTCTGGCTGGCGCGGCATGTGCTGAACCGCCCCATCCGCCGCATTTTCGGCGCGCGTTTGCAGCAGGTCGATCAGGCCGTGCATGAAAACGGCACGCTGGCATTGCTGAGCATGCGGCTCACCTTTGTTATGCCGTTCTTTTTGCTGAACAATGTCGCGGGGATCAGCCGGATGCGGGCGGATCGGTTTGCATTGGTAACCTTTGTGGGCATCCTGCCGACCAAAGCGATTCTGGCCGCCGCCGGCACGCAATTGGCCGAAATTAACCGCGTTTCGGACGTGTTCGGCCCGCGCCTGATGGCGGTTCTGGTGATGCTGGCGGTGCTGCCCTGGATCATGCGGTGGATCACGCGGCTGGCCGGGCGGCTGTTGACGTGACGCCCGGCCATGGCGATCAGCGGGTGTTGACGCGCACCGCGCCGGTTGCGCCAGCGGTTGCGCCCGCGACCGCGCCAACCGGGCCAGCGACGACCGCGCCCGCCGTGCCGCCGGTGATGGTGCGCTCGGCCACGTTCTGACCGCAACCTGCGACGGCCAGCGTCATGACGGATGCAAAGATGATGCCGATTGTTTTCATGGGTCTGATCCTTTTGGGTTTCGTTAACCAATAGCGCATTTGGTGGGGGAAAAGTTCCCTGTAGCGCAGATTTCGTCGGGCGCGTCTCTGGACAGAGCGCCCCGGAATACCAGATAAAGCGCCATGACCCGCCCCATGATCCGACAGCTTGACGACGCGACCGCCAACCGCATTGCTGCGGGCGAGGTGGTCGAACGCCCCGCCTCTGCGGTCAAGGAACTGGTCGAAAACGCACTGGACGCGGGTGCGACCCGCATCAGCATCGACATTCAGGACGGCGGCAAAGCCCTGATCCGCGTCACGGATGACGGATGCGGGATGTTGCCCGATGAATTGCCTCTGGCCCTGTCGCGCCACGCCACCAGCAAAATCGACGGCAGCGATCTGCTGGCGATCACCAGCTTTGGTTTCCGGGGCGAGGCGTTGCCGTCGCTGGGCGCGGTCGGGCGGCTGTCGATCACGTCGCGCGTGGACGGTGCGGATGGCGCGATGATCGCGGTGACGGGCGGGCGCATGGACCCGGTGCGCCCGGCGGCGGGCAATCGCGGCACGGTGGTCGAACTGCGCGATCTGTTCTTTGCCACGCCCGCCCGGCTGAAATTCCTGCGCACCGACCGTGCGGAAACGCAGGCCGTGGCCGATGTCGTGCGGCGGCTGGCCATGGCCGAACCCTATGTCGCCTTTACCCTGACCGCCGACGGGCGCGAGGTGTTTCGCGCCGATGCCGAACAGGGCGAATTGTTCGACGCGCTAAACATCCGGCTGGGCCGGGTGATGGGCCGGGATTTCATCGACAACGCGCTGCTGATTGACGCCGAACGCGACGGGCTGACGCTGACGGGCTTTGCCGCGCTGCCCACTTATTCCCGAGGGGCGGCGGTCGCGCAGCATCTCTATGTGAATGGCCGTCCGGTGCGGGATAAGCTGCTGACCGGGGCGCTGCGGGCGGGCTATATGGATGTGCTGGCATCGGGGCGTCATCCGGCGGCGGTGCTGTTTGTGACCTGCGATCCGCAGATGGTGGATGTGAACGTCCACCCCGCCAAGGCCGAAGTGCGGTTCCGCGACCCATCCGCCGCGCGCGGGCTGGTGGTCACGGCGCTGCGGCACAGGCTGGCGGGGTCCGGGCCGCGCGCATCAACAACCGTGGGCGATGCGGTGCTGGCGGCGTTTGCGCCCGAACCCGCGCCGCATCCCCGTGCCTATCAATACCAGCCGCCATCCGCCCCGGTGATCCGCACCGCAATGCAGGCGCAGGCGCCGCTGGATCCGGGCTTTGCCGAACAGCCATCGGCCCGGTTTGACGTGACCGAACCCGGCCCGCAGGACGCGCCACCGGACGCCCCCCTTGGCGCAGCGCGGGCGCAGATTCACGAAAACTATATCATCGCGCAGACGGCGGATGGCATGGTGATCGTCGATCAGCACGCCGCGCATGAACGGCTGGTCTATGAACGGCTGAAATCGCAGGCGGCGACGCGCGGCATTGCGTCGCAGGCGCTGCTGATCCCCGATATTGTAGAGCTGCCCCCGCCGGATGCCGAACGCATTCTGGCGATTGCCGATGATCTGGCCGAACTGGGGCTGGTGATCGAACCCTTTGGCGGCGCGGTCGCGGTGCGGGAAACGCCCGCGATGCTGACCCGTTTGGACAGCCGCGCGCTGATCCGCGATATTCTGGACGATCTGGCCGATCAGGGCGCGTCCGACCGGCTGCGCGCGCGGATGGATGCGGTGCTGTCGTCGATGGCGTGCCACGGCTCGGTCCGGTCCGGCCGCCGCATGACGCCCGACGAAATGAACGCCCTGCTGCGCGAGATGGAGCGCACGCCCAGTTCCAACCAATGCAATCACGGACGACCCACTTGGGTGCGGCTGGGCCTGTCCGATATTGAACGGCTGTTCGGGCGGCGGGATTGACGGCGGCGCGTTTCGGCGCAACAGTTGGGCGACCGAAAAGGGGGATCCCATGCTGGAAATCGGTATCGACAAAATCGCCCATATCATCATTCGCGCCCGCGATTATGACAGCGGCATCGACGTGTGGCAGCATCAGGGCAGCCGCCCCCAACATGGCACGCGCACGGAACTGCACGATTTCATCGCCGCGCTGAACACGGATGAACAGGCCAGTCTGGTCGCCGTGATGTGGATTGGCCGCGACAGTTTCGACGCGTCGGAATTGGCCGAGGCGATCGCAACCGCCCGTCAGGAACGCACCATCCCGACCGAGGATTACCTGATGGGCGAACCCCGTCTGGCCGATTTTCTGGAATCGGGGCTAGAGGAATTGGGCATATCCCCCGAGGACGCCGAGGATGACCTGCAACGCCCCGTCTGATCTGGTCGCGTCTGATCCGGCTGCGCCGATCACCGGCGCGTGCCATTGCGGCGCAGTGACGTTCCGCGTCCGTCTGCGCGACGGGCTGAACAGCGCGCGCCGCTGCACCTGTTCGCTGTGCCGGATGCGGGGCGCGGTCGTTGTGTCGGCACGGCTGGCCGATATTCAGATCCTGACCGGGCAGGATCACCTGACGCTGTATCAATTCAACACCGGCGTCGCGCGGCATTATTTCTGCAAAACCTGCGGCGTTTACACCCATCATCAACGCCGGTCGAACCCCGAAGAATACGGCATCAATCTGGCCTGTCTGGACGGCCAGACTCCGTTTCTGGAACAGGTCGATGTGATGGACGGCGTCAACCACCCGCGCGACACCGGCACATCGCGCCGCGCGGGCGTGTTGCGGTTTACCCCGGACTAGAGAGGCGCCCGATTGGGCGCCGCCCTTGGTCTCAGACGCCCAGACAATAGCGCATCACCGCCTTTTGCGCGTGCAGGCGGTTTTCGGCTTCGTCAAAAATGACCGAGTTCGGGCCGTCCATCACCTCGCTGGTCGCCTCATCATCACGATGCGCGGGCAGGCAGTGCATGAACAGCGCATCCGGTTTGGCCTGCGCCATCAGCGCGGCATTGACCTGATAGCCGCGCAACTGATTGTGGCGGCGTTCGCGGGCCGACACCGGGTCGTGCATACTGACCCAAGTGTCGGTTACAACCAGATCGGCACCCTGCACGGCCTTATGCGGGTCGCGTTCGATGGTGACGGGGTGGCCTTTGCTGGCGGCGAAATCCAGCCATTCGCGTTCCGGGTCCAAAGGCGGGGGGCCGGTAAAGGTCAGGTCGAACCCAAACTGCCCCGCCGCATGGGCAAAGCTGGCAAAGACGTTGTTCCCGTCGCCCGACCAGACCACCTTTTTGCCGGCGATTGGGCCGCGATGTTCTTCGAAGGTCATGATGTCGGCCATGATCTGACAGGGATGGGTGCGGTTGGTCAGCCCGTTAATCACCGGAACCGAGGCATATTCGGCCATGTCCAGCAGGGTTTGTTCTTCGAAGGTGCGGATCATGATCAGGTCCACATAACGCGACAGCACTCGCGCCGTGTCGGCAATGGTTTCGCCATGGCCCAGCTGCATTTCCGACCCCGACAGCACCATGGTTTGCCCGCCCATCTGGCGCACGCCCACGTCAAAGCTGACCCGCGTTCGGGTGGACGGCTTTTCAAAGATCAGCGCAACCATGCGACCGGCCAGAGGCTGATCGTCGTCGGGCGTGCCTTTGGGGCGGCCGTTGCGGGCGGTCTTCATCGCGCGGGCATTGTCGATAATGTGGCGCAGGTCGGCGGGGGGGGTGGTGTGGATGTCCAGAAAATGCGTCATTTTGTGTCTTTCTAATCGTTGATGCAGCAAGCCCGTTTCGTGCGCCTTGGTCAAGGGGCGGTTTGCGTGTGGCGCGCGCCGGGGGCTTCGCGCCCCCAGCCCGCCCCACGGGGGCGGGCGATCGACGGGGAAAAGGTCCACTGGACCTTTTCCTGATCCGTCTCACCCCAGCAGGATATTTGCGCACAGAAGATAAATATGGTTCGGTTTGCGAAAACGTGGGGGCGGTGATGCGTGGGTTTCTGGAAACGGCGGCGCTGTTGGCGGATCGGGCGGGGGCGATTGCGCGGGAGGCGTGGTTTCAGACCGGTGATGTGCAGTTCAAGGCGGATGGGTCGCCGGTGACCTGCGCGGATCTGGCCGTTGAACGCGCCTTGCGGGATGTGATTGCGCAGCGCCATCCGACGCATGGGATTCTGGGCGAGGAATATGGTGCGGTCGAGGTCGGGCGCAGCCATGTCTGGGTTTTGGACCCCATCGACGGCACGCGGCAATTCGCGGCGGGGTTGGCGCATTTTGGGGTGTTGATCGCGCTTTGTCGGGATGGGGTGCCGGTCTTGGGTGTGATTGACATGCCGCTGATGGACGCGCGCTGGGTTGG
Organism: Paracoccus sp. (in: a-proteobacteria); assembly: GCF_030538495.1. Lineage (GTDB taxonomy): Bacteria > Pseudomonadota > Alphaproteobacteria > Rhodobacterales > Rhodobacteraceae > Paracoccus. The sequence goes on along the minus strand of NZ_JAUNTW010000003.1, from coordinate 246,756 downwards.
TGCAGATGGCGAAACGCGGCTGAATGGTTCTGTGGTGCGGTGTGCGCCAGCGGCGGGGTTGGATCAGGCGCGGGTGTCGGTGGCCAATCCGAACAGCTTTCCGGGGAATTATCGCGCGGGCTATGACCGGCTGTCGCGGATGGGCGCGATGCAGGTGTTTGATGGCGGCTGTGCGTCCTATGCCGCATTGGCGCGGGGGCGGTTGGATATCTGCATCAACGGGCCGGATTTGGACCCGTTCGACATCTGCGCTTTGGTTCCGGTGGTGCAGGGCGCGGGCGGGGTCATCAGCGATTGGCAGGGCGGTGCGCTGACGATCCACAGCCGTGGCGCGATTGTGGCAACCGCCAGTGATGCCTTGCATCGGGCGGTGCTGCCGCAATTGGGATAAGGGGGGCAGGGCGCCCCCCCCTTGATGGTGTTAGCCGATGGCGGCGGCGCGCACTTCGTCGTCGATGGCGTCCATATATTGCGCAAAGTTATCGCTGAACATCTGCACCAGCTTAGCGGCCTGCGCGTCATAGGCGTCGGCGTCGCACCAGGTCCGGCGCGGATCCAGCAGCACATCGGACACGCCGGGGACGGCCACGGGAACCTCGAACCCGAAATTCGGGTCTTTGCGGAACTCGACTTCGTTCAGCGATCCGTCCAATGCCGCCGTCAGCAGGGCGCGGGTGGCCGCGATCGGCATACGCGACCCGGTGCCGAACGCGCCCCCGGTCCAGCCGGTGTTGACCAGCCAGCAATTCGCGCCGCTGGCCGCGATGCGGTTCTGCAACAGCTTGCCATAAACCTCGGGGCGGCGCGGCATAAAGGGCGCGCCGAAACAGGTCGAAAAGGTCGGGATCGGTTCGGTCACGCCAACTTCGGTCCCCGGCGTTTTCGACGTAAAGCCCGACAGGAAGTGATACATCGCCTGCGCCGGCGTCAGCCGCGCAATCGGCGGCAGCACGCCATAGGCGTCACAGGTCAGCATGATGATGTTTTTCGGCTGACCGCCCAGGCTGGTGTCCGACGCATTGCTGATCGCATCCAGAGGATAGGCGCAGCGCATGTTGTCGGTGATGCTGTTATCTTCGAAATCCAGTTCCAGCGTTTCCGGGTCAAACACCATGTTTTCAATCACGGTGCCGAAACGGCTGGTCGTGGCATAGATTTCCGGTTCGGCCTTGGGCGACAGGTTGATGGTTTTCGCGTAACAGCCACCTTCGAAATTGAAGATGCCGTTATCGGACCAGCCATGTTCGTCATCGCCAATCAGCACGCGCGACGGATCAGCCGACAGCGTGGTCTTGCCGGTGCCGGACAGGCCAAAGAACACGGCGCTGTCATCGGGGTTGCCCGGCGCGTGGTTCGCGCTGCAATGCATCGGCATGATGCCTTTTTCCGGCAGCAGATAGTTCAGCAGCGTGAACACCGATTTTTTGTTTTCCCCTGCGTAAGCCGTGTTGGCGATCAGGATCAGTTTCTTGTCGAAATTCAGCGCGATCACGGTTTCGCTGCGGCAGCCATGGCGGGCCGGATCGGCCTTGAAGCTGGGGCAGTTGATGATGGTGAATTCGGGGGTAAAGGTCGCCAGTTCCTCGGCCTCGGGGCGGCGCAGCAGGTGGCGGATGAACAGCCCGTGCCACGCCAGTTCGGTGACCACGCGCACATCCAGACGGTGTTCGGCATCGGCGCCGCCGAACAGATCCTGCACGAAGTAATCGCGGCCCTTCATATGGTCCAGCATATCGGCGTGCAGGCGGTCGAAGGCGTCAGCCTCCATCGGTTTGTTGTTTTCCCACCAGATCGAGTTTTCGACCGACGGCGTGCGAACGACGAATTTATCCTTGGGCGAACGGCCGGTATGCGCGCCGGTGGACACCAAAAACGTGCCGCCCAGACCCAGCTGACCTTCGCCGCGGGCAACTGCCTGCGTCATCAGGGCCGGTTCCAGCAGGTTATAATGCACCTGCCCCAGCCCTGTGATCCCCTGATCTTCGAGGCGACAATTCGGATTAACGCGGGTGGTCATGGTCTGAAGGCTCCGTCGGGATATGTTGCTGCGACAATTCTGTGACGCTTGATGGCGCTATAGCATGGGTGCGCGCAAGGGAAACAGGACAGCGCAAACAGTTAGCGCAAACAATAAATGTTATCGCCAACGGTTGTTCTTTTGGACAAGATGCCGCCAAAGGTAGGATGAATTGTTAACCTGTTTGCGCATAATATGATTCGTATGGAACAGATTCATGGAACAACGGTGGCGATTGATGGGGCAGGGCTGCTGATTATCGGGCCGTCCGGTGCCGGGAAATCCACGGTTGCGCTGCAATTGATGGCCGTGGGCGCGCAATTGGTGGCCGATGATCGCACCGACCTGCACAGGCAGGGTGATTCGATCATCGCATCCGCCCCCGCCCCCCTGCGCGGCATGATCGAGGCGCGCGGCATCGGCCTGTTGGCCGCGACGCCTGCGCCGCCCACGCGATTGGCGTTGATTTGCGATCTGGGCGGCCCGGACCCGGCGCGATTGCCACAGTTGACGCAGCGTGACATGGCTGGGGTGCCGGTTCCTCTTGTCAAGGCGACATTTCAGCCGCATCTTTATGCTGCGCTGCGGCAGTATCTGATCGGGGGGCGGATCGCATGACCGCGCGGTGCTGTGAATATAAGGGGCCGTGATGTCGGATGTGAACGGACCAAAAGACATGGACAGGCAGGAACGGCCCGCTCAGCGGCTGGTTCTGGTCACCGGCCCGTCGGGCGCCGGGCGGTCAACCGCAATCAACGCGCTTGAGGATATGGGGTTCGAGGCGATCGACAACATCCCTCTGTCTCTGATCCCGCGCCTGTTGGATGGGCCGGGGCGTCCGGGGTCGCTGGCCTTGGGGCTGGATGTGCGCAACCGCGATTTTTCCATCGCCAATCTGACCCATCTGATCGACAATCTGACCCGTCATCCGAATTATGCCCCCGAAATCCTGTATCTGGATTGTCAGGTGGATATGCTGGTGCGGCGTTACAGCGAAACCCGCCGCCGTCACCCGGCATCGCCGGACGGCACGCCTCTGGCCGGGGCGCAGACGGAAATCGACCTGTTAGAGCCGGTGCGGATGCGCGCCGATGTGCTGATCGACACCACCGAACTGACGCCGCATGATCTGCGGGCCGAAATGTCGCGGTGGTTTGACCCGCGCCCGGATCGGCGGCTGAGCGTGTCGGTGAATTCCTTCAGTTACAAACGCGGGGTGCCGCGCGGGTTGGATGTGATGTTTGATTGCCGGTTTCTGGCCAATCCGCATTGGGAACCCGACCTGCGCCCGCAGACCGGACAAGACCGCGCGGTTCAGGATTATGTCGCCGCCGATCCGCGCTATGACGAATTTTTCCAGCGGGTGCGGGATCTGATCCTGTTTCTGCTGCCCGCCCATATTCAGGAAGGCAAATCGCATCTGGCCATCGGCTTTGGCTGCACCGGCGGGCAACATCGGTCGGTGACTCTGGCGGAAAAAACCGCTGCCGCCTTGGCCGATGCGGGCTGGTCGGTGTCCATCCGGCATCGCGAATTGGAACGACGACAGATGGTGCAGCCCGGAACGCGGGGTGACGCGCGTTGATTGGGATTGTGATTGTGGCCCATGGCGGGCTGGCGCAGGAATATCTGGCTGCGGTCGAACATGTCGTCGGCCCTCTGCCCGGAACGGCGGCGATACGGATTGAGCCCGAACTGGACCGCGCCGCCAAAGCAACCGAAATCATCGACGCGGCCAATGCGGTTGATGACGGCGACGGGGTGGTCGTGGTGGTCGATTTGTTCGGCGGCACGCCAGCGAACCTGTCGCTGCCGGCCTGTGCGGTGCGAAATCGCGCGATTCTGTATGGTGCGAATCTGCCGATGTTGGTTAAGCTGGCGAAATCGCGGCAATTGCCGCTGCCCGAAGCCGTCGCCTTTGCGAAAGAGGCGGGGCGCAAATACATCAATTCTTACAACGTGCCGGAAAGCTCTGGCGCGGCGGAAACGACCCATCCATGACCAACCACGTGACCCGCGAATTGTCGATCATCAACGTCAAGGGCCTGCACGCGCGCGCCAGTGCCAAATTCGTTGATGTGGTCGAACGGTTCGATGCCGACGCGCAGGTCACCCGCGACGGCAGCACGGTGTCGGGCGATTCGATCATGGGCCTGCTGATGCTGACCGCCGCGCGGGGCAGCCAGATCACGGTCACGACCACCGGCCCGCAGGCGGTTGAACTGGCCGATGCGTTGCAGGCTCTGGTTGACGATTATTTCGGCGAAGGCATGTAGGTGCCGGACCGCAAGACCTATCACCACGGCAATCTGCGTCAGGCTTTGGTGCAGGCGACCGCCGATCTGATCCGCGACAACGGCCCGCTGGGGTTCACGATGGCGCAGGCGGCGCGTCAGGCGGGGGTGTCCGCCGCCGCCCCCTATCGCCATTTCAAAGGCCGCGACGATCTGGTCGAAGAGGTCGCGCGTCAGGGTTTTCTGGATTTTGCCGACCGGCTGACAGCGGCGTATAATGACGGGCAACCCTCTGTTTTGTCAGCGTTTTTGAATATGGGGCAAGCCTATCTGAACTTTGCCCGCGAACGGCCCGGCTTTTATATGGCGATGTTTGAATCGGGCATTTCTATCACCGGCAACGCCGATCTGGCCCATGCCGCCGAACGCGCGCAGGGGGTGCTGGCGCGCGGCGCGCAGGATTTGGCCGCGCGCATCCCCGCCGACCGCCGCCCGCCCGCGCGCATGGTCGCGAACCACATCTGGGCGCTCAGCCACGGCGTGGTCGAGCTGTTTTCACGCGGCAAACCCGGCAGCCGCAGCCCCGTCAGCCCGTCCGAGATGCTGGAAAGCGGCGTGATCATTTATCTGCGCGGGCTGGGTCTGATTCCCGAATAAAAATGGCGCGGTCCCCTTGATCGGGGCCGCATCTGCGCTATCTATGTAAATGTGATTAACATTAACATTGGAGAGCCAAGGATGCAGACCACCCCCTATATCCCCCACCTGTCTGATCAGCGCGACACTGGCCCCTTTGGCCGCGCCCGCGATTGGCTGGACGCCCGCGGCAAGCCCGCCTGGATGATCGCCATGATCGCCGGATTTGTCGTTTTCTGGCCCATCGGGCTGGCCCTGCTGGCCTATATGATTTGGAGTAAGCGTATGTTTGGATGCAATAAAACCGTCAAAACCACCCAGCACGGCTTTGCGCCCACCGGAAACGCCGCCTTTGACGCCTATCGCGACGAAACGCTGAAGCGGCTGAATGACGAACATGCCGACTTTGTCAGCTTTCTGCAAAAGCTGCGCGAGGCCAAGGATAAGGCCGAATTTGATCAGTTCATGGCCGACCGTCAGAAACGCGACGCCTGAACGAAAACCGCCGCGCTGATGCGCGGCGGTTTCTTTATTACAGTTTGCGTTCGATTTCTTCGCGTTCGAAAATCTCGATCACGTCGCCGGGGCGGATGTCGTCGTAATTTTCAAACGCCATGCCGCATTCCTGGCCCGACTGCACTTCTTTCACTTCGTCTTTGAAGCGTTTCAGCGTTTTCAGCGTGCCTTCGTGGATCACCACGTTGTCGCGCAGCAGGCGGACACCGGCGGACCGGCGCGCCACGCCTTCGGTGACCAGACAGCCAGCGACCTTGCCGACGCCCGTGACCTTGAACACCTCTTTGATCGAGGCATAGCCGATGAAATTCTCGCGCACCTCGGCGGACAGCAGGCCGGACGCTGCCGCTTTAATGTCGTCCACCAGATCATAGATGATCGAGTAATACCGGATTTCCACGCCTTTTTGGTTGGCGCTGTTGCGGGCCGGGGCGTTCGCACGGACGTTAAAACCGATGACGGGGGCCTGACTTGCCTCGGCCAGACCGATATCGGATTCGGTGATCGCACCCACGCCGTAATGCAGCACGCGGACGCGCACCTCATCATTACCAACCTTTTCAAGGGCTTGCACGATAGCCTCGGCCGAACCCTGCACGTCGGCTTTGACCACGACGGGCAATTCGGCGACGGTTTCATCCGCCTTGGCCTTGGCCAGCAGCTGATCCAGCGTGACAGCAGCACCGGCTGCGGCGCGTTTGTCCTTGGCCGCCTGAATCCGGTAATCGGCGATTTCGCGGGCTTGCGCCTCGGTTTCGACGACGTTCAGAACATCGCCCGCCTCGGGCGTGCCGTTCAGGCCCAACACCTCGACCGGGACCGAGGGGCCAGCTTCATCGACACGCTCGCCCTTGTCGTTGATCAGGGCGCGCACCTTACCCCATTGTTCGCCCACGACAAAAATGTCGCCGCGACGCAGGGTGCCGTGCTGAACCAGAACCGTGGCGACGGGGCCGCGGCCCACATCCAGTTGCGCCTCGATCACCGCGCCTTGGGCGGCACGGTTCGGGTTGGCGCGCAGTTCCAGAATTTCGGCTTGCAGGGCAATGGCTTCCAGCAGGTTGTCCAGACCCAAGCCCGTTTTGGCCGACACTTCGACATCCTGCACGTCGCCCGACATCTGTTCCACAACAACTTCGTGTTGCAGCAGATCGGTGCGGACCTTTTGCGGGTCAGCGGCGGGTTTGTCGATTTTGTTGATCGCAACGATCATCGGCACATTCGCGGCCTTGGCATGGGCAATCGCCTCGACCGTCTGGGGCATCACGGCGTCGTCGGCGGCAACCACCAGAACAACGATGTCCGTGACCTGCGCCCCGCGTGCACGCATCGAGGTAAAGGCCGCGTGGCCCGGCGTATCAAGGAACGACAGCACGGCGCCGCTTTCGGTGGTCACCTGATAGGCGCCGATATGCTGCGTGATGCCGCCAGCCTCGCCCGACACCACATTCGCTTTGCGGATCGCGTCCAGAAGGCTGGTTTTGCCGTGGTCAACGTGACCCATGATCGTGATGATCGGCGGGCGCGGGCGCAGGTCTTCGTCGCGGTCCTGAACCGTGTCGATCACCTGTTCCACATCGGCATCCGACACGCGGACGGCTTTGTGGCCGAATTCTTCGATCACCAGTTCGGCGGTGTCGGCGTCGATGGACTGGTTCATGCTGACCATCATGCCCATCTTCATCAGCGCCTTAACCACGTCCGCGGCGCGTTCAGCCATGCGGTTGGCCAGTTCGGACACCACGATGGCCTCGGGCAGTTGCACCTCACGTACCTGCTTTTCGGCGCGCAGATTGCCACCCATGGCCTTTTGACGGGCCTTTTCCTGTTTCCGCTTCATTGCGGCCAGACTGCGTTGCCGCCCGCCTTCGCCGTCAAGCGCCTGATTAACCGACAGCTTGCCCGAACGGCGGCTGTCGTCGCGCCCGGTTTTGCTGCGGTTTTCGCGTTCGGGCATGGGCGCGCGGTCGCGATCCGGCTTGCGTGCAGCGGTCGAGGTCACGCCTTTGGTTTCGGCGCGCGCGGCGGCGGCCTCAATCGCGGCCTGATCGGGGGCGGCGGGTTTCGGCGCGGCTTTGGCGGCGGGTTTTTCGCGCTTGGCCTCGGCCTTGCGGCGTTCGCGTTCCTCGGCTTCGCGGGCCAGACGCTCTTCTTCTTCGGCTTTGGCTTTCAGGGCCTCTTCGCGTTCGCGGTCTTCGCGGGCTTTGGCCTCGGCCTCGGCGCGGCGGCGTTCGCGTTCTTCTTCGCGGGCTTTTTCTTCGGCCTCACGCTGGGCGGCCTCTTCGACCTCGCGCGCTTTGGCGGCGGCCAAGGCCTTCAGCCGGCGTTCCATTTCGGCATCCGAAATGCCGGCGGGGCGTTTGGACGGATCGCTGGCGACCTTGGCGGTCAGGGGCGTTTTCGCCTTGTCAGGCGCGGCGGGCGCGGGGCCTTTCGGCACCACGACGCGTTTGCGTTTGGTTTCCACGACGACGCTTTTGGTGCGCCCGTGGCTGAAGCTTTGCTTGACCTGACCCGCGCGGCTGCCGCCGCCTACGCCAAGGGGTTTTTTACCGTCTTTGTCGCTCATCTGCGTCTTCATTCCTTCCCGACGGCCGAATTGCCGCCGTCATGCCCGCGCAAACCCGAAAGTCGGCTGGCTTCTGTAATCACTTTGTCCGTCAGGCCACCCGCTGCAAGCGCGCCGTGTATGACATGATCGCGCCCAAAGGACAAACCCAATTCTGATGCGGTCAGGCAGCCGAACCAGCGTCCGCCGGTGGGCGTCCACAATTTGCCTTTGCCGCGTTCCGACCCGTCGCTGGCCTGCAACAGAACCTTGGCGCGGCCTTCGGCCAGCCAGCCTTTGACCTTTTCAAAGCCCGCGACCGCGCGCCCCGATTTCCGCGTCAACGACACCAGTTCGACCACCCGCCGGGCCAGCCCCGCTTCGATCAGATCGGCCAGCCCGTCCGGCACCGTGACCGGCGCGCGGGCGGCGCGGGAAAATAAGCCCTTAGCCGCCGACTTTTCCAGTGCCGCGCGGTCGGCTGACACCCAGATGCCGCGACCGGGCAGCTTTTCCGCCAGATCCGGCACGACCAGCCCATCCGGCCCGATCACGAAACGGATCAGGCCCGCTTTGGGCTGAACCTCGGCCGTGGCGATGCAGCGGCGTTCGGGTTCGGTCCGGTCTTTATCAATTCCGCCGCGCGTCAGGGCCATTCCGGGGCGCGGTTACGCCCCGGCCTCCTGTTCGTCGGCCGCATCGGCGGTCAGTTCGTCGGGGTCCACCCAGCCCAGCATGACCCGCGCGGTCATGACCAGATTCTGCGCATCCTCCAGCGAGACATCGAAGGGTTCCAGCAAGCCTTCATCCTTTTGGCGCTGACCGTCAACGGTGGTCCAGCCACCGGCCAGTTCCCAATCGGCGCAGGTCGCGAAATCTTCCAGCGTTTTGATGCCGTCTTTGGCCAATGCCTCGATCATTTGGGGGGTCAGGCCGTCAAATTCAACCAGACTGTCTTCGACACCCAAGGCGCGGGCGTTTTCCAAGGCCGCTTTGTTTTTCGCCTCAAGCACATCGCGGGCGCGGGCCTGCAATTCCTCGGCGGTCGATTCGTCCACGCCTTCGATGGACAGCAGTTCGTCCAGCTCGACATAGGCGACTTCTTCCAGATCGGTAAAGCCTTCCGCGACCAGCAATTGCGCAAAGAATTCGTCCAGATCCAGAGCGTCCATGAACAACTGAGTGCGGGCGTTGAATTCGGCCTGACGGCGTTTCGATTCTTCTTCTTCGGTCAGGATGTCGATGTCCAGACCCGTCAACTGGCTGGCCAGACGCACGTTCTGACCGCGCCGACCAATGGCCAGAGACAGCTGTTCGTCGGGGACGACGACCTCGATTTTATTGGCTTCTTCGTCGAACACGACCTTGCTGACCTCGGCGGGTTGCAGGGCGTTAACCAGGAACGTCGCCTGATCTTCGTTCCACGGGATGATGTCGATCTTTTCGCCCTGCAATTCGCCGACCACGGCCTGAACGCGGCTGCCGCGCATACCGACGCAGGCACCAACCGGGTCAATGCTGTTGTCAAAGCTGATGACAGCGATTTTCGCGCGGCTGCCGGGGTCGCGGGCCACGGCCTTGATTTCGATCACGCCGTCATAGATTTCCGGCACTTCCATCTTGAACAGTTCGGCCATGAACTGCGGATCGGTGCGCGACAGGAAGATCTGCGGGCCACGGGTTTCGCGGCGCACATCCTTGACATAGGCGCGGATGCGGTCATTCGGGCGATAGCTTTCGCGACCGATTTTTTCGTTGCGGCGCAGGATCGCTTCGCCCCGGCCCACATCAACGATGATGTTGCCGTATTCTTCGCGTTTGACGACGCCGTTAATGATTGTGCCGGCGCGGTCTTTGAATTCGTCATATTGGCGGTCGCGTTCGGCTTCGCGGACGCGTTGCAGGATCACCTGTTTGGCCGATTGCGCGGCGATGCGGCCCAGTTCCACCGGGGGAACCTGTTCCTGAAACACATCGCCAATCTGCGGGCCACCGGCGAAATCGGCCAGCTTTTCGTCGCCACGGGTCCAGTAATTCGCCGGATCGCGTTGCGATTCGAAATAGGGCAGGGCGTCGCGGGTGGTGAATTGGGCCTGATGGCTTTCCAGTTCGTCGTCTTCAACCACGGTGCGGACGCGGGTAAAGGTGGCGTTGCCGGTCTTACGGTCGATTTTGACCCGGATGTCCATTTCGGACCCGTAACGCGACTTGGCCGCGCGGGCCAGACTGTCTTCCATGGCTTCGATGACCAGATCGGGGTCGATCATCTTTTCGCGGGCGACAGCCTCGGCGGTTTGCAACAGTTCAAGCTGGTTGGCAGAGGTGATTGCCATCGCTCACTCCTTCGTGTCGGTGCTGTCGGCACCGTCTTCGGTTTCAATTGCGTCAAAGGCGGATTCGTCCAGATGGTCGATCTCCAACCCGGCTTCCTTTTTCTGACGCAGCATTTCGCGGATCAGTTCGTCGGTCAGAACCAGCTTGGCATCAGCCAAGAGGTCAAAGTTCAACCCGATGGTCTGGGTGTCGCCGTCCTCGGTGATGTTCAGCAACACTTCGTCGCCTTCGACCCCGGCCAGCACACCTTTGAACCGTTTGCGCCCGTCGATGGGCTGGTTCGTGTCCAGCCGAACATCGTAACCTTCAAAGGTCACGAAATCTTTCAGGCGCGTCAGCGGGCGGTCAATGCCGGGGCTGGACACCTCAAGATGATACGCATCTTCCAGCGGGTCTTCGACGTCCAAAGTCGCGCTGACCGCGACCGAGATTTCGGCGCAGTCATCCACATTGATGCCGCCATCGGGGCGGTCGGCCATGATTTGCAGCGTGGCGGTTTTGCCGCCCTGCAACCGAATCCGCACCAGTTCAAAGCCCATATCCTCGATCACCGGGATGATGATTTCGGCAAGGCGGCGGTCGATGGCGGTCTTGGCGATCAGATCGTTCGACATGGGATCCTCCGCAATAAAAAAGGGGCCTGTCAGCGGCCCCGGACATGTTTCGGTGGCGCAGGGGGTGGAGACCTGCACCGCTGTTAGATTGTCTATACGCCGGAATGGCGGAAAGTGCAAGGGTTATATCATCCGCGCCGCGGCAACCGCGTTCAGCAGGCGGTCGGCCATGGCGCTGACCTCATCGGGGTTGATGTCGAACCCCGTTTCGGTCTGGGTGCCAATCACCATGCCGCAATGCATATCCAGCGGGCGCATCCATTCCTGCGCGCCGCTGTGGAACCGGTCGGGCGGCTGCAAAATCAACAGCGCGCCGCCGGGGCGCAGATTGTAGATCGCGTGGCAGGCCTGACTGCCCTCGACCGAGATAATCACATCCGCATCCAGAATGTTGCGGGTGAATTCGGCGGTGTCGTTTTCCGGCGTCACAACGGGGATGTTCTGATCGCTCAGCCAGCGATGCAGGGCGTCCCAGTTGCTGATTTCGCGCTGCGACGCACTGGCGCCGCGGCTGATATAGACGACCTTTCCCGCGCCGGGGCCGGGCTGGATATGCTGGCGCAGCCGGTCGCGCATCTGGTGCCAGTGCTGGGTCTTTTTGCGGCTAAACCCGACATTGCGGTTCAGAATCAGGTTGTCGGTGTCAATAACGCGATGCTGCCGCCAATTTTGCTGAAACGCGGCCTGAAAAAAGCCCAGATCGGCCCAGTCGCGCAGATGGACGGAACAGATATCGGGATGCCCGCGATAGGCTTCGTAAACCGTGGTATCATCGCCCAGCCAATGCCCGAAATAGCGAATCCCCTGCATGGAATTCAGCAAAACCGTGTGCCGGTTGCGTTCATAGCTGCCCAGAACATCGGCCAGTTTCGGCACCGACAGGCTGAACCAATGCCGCGCGGAACGGGTGTAAATCACCCCCGGCAGCACGGTGGCCGCGCCCAGGTGATAGGTCTCCATCGGGGTTTCGGTGAACCGGTCAGCGGCCCAGTTGTCCATCACGCCGCGCAGAGTGCGGTTCAGATAGCAATGGCGCACGCGGTCCAGCTGGTCGGGTTCAAACAGGCCGGGGCGACAGGCGACGTCCTGCGGGTCCGATTCCCGCACCGGGGCGGGCAGATCGGCAAAGATTTCCCGCCCGAACAGTTTTTGCGACAGCTTCGCTGCCTGAAAATCAGCCCATTTCGCGACGGCATGACCCATAGCCGGAACCTTGTCACCAACCAAACTGGACGCTGCATAACCAAGGGGACGGCATGTGACAATCCACGCCGCGGCCGTCCTCTGGACCACTGACGCGAAATCGTTACAAAACCCGCATATGGCGGGGGCAGAACGCGGAGGCTGCTATGACGAATGAACCCAAAGACTGGCTCGAGGCTGAACTTCTCGACACCCTTGACGAAGATATCGAGATCGAAATGGAAGACGCGGTTCTGTCCGCCGAAATCCGCAAGATCTATCGCACGCATCACCCTGACCAGATCGACCGCAAGGTGTATTTTCAGGAATTGCTGCGTCTGCAATCGGAACTGATCCGCCTGCAAGATTGGGTCAGCCACACTAAAGAAAAGGTCGTCGTCCTGTTTGAAGGCCGCGATTCGGCGGGCAAGGGTGGCGCGATTAAACGCATCACCCAACGTCTGAACCCGCGCGTTTGCCGTGTTGTGGCGCTGCCCGCGCCGTCGGACCGCGAAAAATCGCAATGGTATTTTCAGCGTTACGTTCCCCATCTGCCGGCGGGCGGGGAAATCGTGCTGTTCGACCGCAGCTGGTATAACCGCGCGGGCGTCGAACGCGTGATGGGATTTGCGACCGAAGATCAGGTGCAGCAATTCTTTGACGACGTGCCGGAATTTGAACGGATGCTGATCCGGTCGGGGATTCGTCTGGTGAAATACTGGTTTTCCATCACCGACGAAGAACAGCAAATGCGGTTCCTGATCCGTATTCACGACCCGCTGAAGCAGTGGAAATTGTCGCCCATGGACCTGCAAAGCCGCGTTCGCTGGGAAGCCTATACCAAAGCCAAGGAAGAAATGCTGGAACGCACCAACATTCCCGAAGCGCCGTGGTATATTGTCCCCGGCAACGACAAAAAACGCGCGCGTCTGAACTGCATCAGCCACCTGCTGGACCAAATCCCCTATACCGACGTGCCGCATGACGAAGTGCGCCTGCCGGATCGGGTGTTCAACCCCACCTATGAACGCGAGGTGCTGCCCCGCGATCTGTATGTGCCGCAGAAATACTGATCCGAGCGGCGGGGGCGTGTGACCCCCGCCTGCCGGTCCCGCGCCGGTTCTGCGGAGTGAGTAACCCACTGCGTTCGTGTGGTTTTTTCTGTCATTTTCCCGTGCCGGATATGCCTGCCGGAACGGGTGATTAACTCCACACTTAAACGCGAGGTGCTGCCCCGCGATCTGTATGTGCCGCAGAAATACTGATCCGAGCGGCGGGGGCGTGTGACCCCCGCCTGCCGGTCCCGTCAGTCTTGCGGCACATATAACGTCCCGGTTTCGCGGAACTTTTCGGCCATCTCGCTCATGCCGCGTTGCTGTTCGGCCTGGGCGCGGATGTCGTGGGAAATGCGCATCGAACAGAATTTCGGCCCGCACATCGAACAGAAATGCGCGACTTTGTGTGCCTGCGCGGGCATGGTTTCGTCGTGCATCGCGCGCGCGGTGTCGGGGTCCAGACCCAGATTGAACTGATCTTCCCAGCGGAATTCGAATCGCGCGCGGCTGAGCGCGTCATCGCGGTTTTGCGCGCCCGGATGACCCTTGGCCAGATCGGCGGCATGGGCAGCCAGTTTATAGGTGATGACCCCGGTTTTCACATCGTCGCGGTCCGGCAGGCCCAGATGTTCCTTGGGCGTGACGTAACACAGCATCGCGGTGCCGAACCAGCCGATCATCGCGGCCCCGATGGCGGATGTGATGTGGTCGTAACCCGGCGCAATATCGGTCGTCAGCGGCCCCAAGGTGTAAAACGGCGCTTCGTGGCAGTGTTTTAACTGTTCGTCCATATTCGCCTTGATCTTGTGCATGGGGACATGGCCCGGCCCTTCGATCATGACCTGACAATCCTTGGCCCAGGCGATTTTCGTCAATTCGCCCAGCGTGCGCAGTTCGGCAAATTGCGCCTCGTCGTTGGCGTCGGCAATGGATCCGGGGCGCAGCCCGTCGCCCAGACTGAAGCTGACATCATAGCGGCGGCAGATGTCACAGATTTCGTCGAAATGTTCATAGAGGAACGATTCGCGGTGATGATGCAGGCACCATTTCGCCATGATCGACCCGCCGCGCGACACAATCCCCGTCACCCGGCTGGCGGTCATGGGGATCATATGCAGACGCACGCCCGCATGGATGGTGAAATAATCAACGCCCTGTTCGGCCTGTTCAATCAGCGTGTCGCGGAAGATGTCCCACGTCAGATCCTCGGCCACGCCGCCGACCTTTTCCAGTGCCTGATACAGCGGCACCGTGCCGATGGGCACCGGCGAATTGCGGATGATCCAGTCGCGGATGTTGTGGATGTTGCGGCCCGTGGACAGGTCCATCACCGTATCAGCGCCCCAGCGGATGGCCCAGACCATCTTGTCGACCTCGGCCTCCATCGACGAGGTGACGGCGGAGTTGCCGATATTGGCGTTGATTTTGACCTTGAAATTACGGCCGATAATGACGGGTTCCAATTCGGGGTGGTTGATATTGGCGGGGATAATCGCGCGACCGGCGGCGATTTCGTCGCGCACAAATTCGGGCGTGACCAGATCGGGCAGATCGGCGCCCATCGGGTCGCCGTCGCGGGTGCGGGCGGCGGTGCGGGCTTCGTTTTCGCGGATGGCGACGAATTCCATTTCCGGCGTGATGATCCCGGCGCGGGCATAGGCCAGTTGCGTGATCGCGCGGTCGCCCACGGCGCGGAACGGGCGACGCTGCACCGGAAAGGCGGGGGTCAGCCGGTCGCCGCTGGCAAAGCCGTTATCGGCGGGCGTCAGATCGCGCCCGGCATAGGATTCCACATCGCCGCGCCCCTGCTGCCAGCCGCCGCGAATGGCGGGCAGACCGGCGGCAATGTCGATCTGGGCGTTCGGGTCGGTATAGGGGCCGGACGAATCGTAAACCACCAGCGGCGGTTCGTCGCTGACGGTGATCTGGCGCATCGGCACGGCAATATCGTGGCGGTCGCCGGTGACATAGATTTTCTGCGATGCCGGCAGCGCGCCGGTGGTGATGGCGGGGATGGCGTCTTTCATAACAGGCTCCTTGCCCGGTCAGACGTCGATATGGGCAGAAAGGGGCCTGTCGGCCAGAAGGTGCGCGCGGCGGTCCCTTCGGTCTTCCTACGCCCGGATCAACGGGTTCAGGTTCAAAGGGTCGCGTCACCGGGGTTGCCCCCTGTCTGCCTCTCAGTCCCCTTGGCGGGACTCCCCTGACGTCTGGACAGCATCGCGCGGGCATAACGCTGCGTCAATGACATAATTCGCGCCGGTTTTGAAACAATCGCGGCGAAACCGTCACGCAGGCGCGAGTGTTTGTCATGGAATCCTTCCGTCAGACGTGATGTGCATTGGCGGAAAACAGGGGTAATATAACCACCATGAAGCTGAAAACACTCGCACTTGCGCCCGTCCTCGCCCTTGGTCTTGCCCTTCCGGCATGGGCCGAGAGAATTTCCCTGAATGAGATTTCGCGTTATCTGAACAGCCTGACCACGGTTACGTCCGAGTTCACCCAGATCAACCCCGATGGCACGATTTCCACCGGCACCGTGTTCATTCAGCGCCCCGGACGGGTGCGGTTTGAATACAACAACGACAATACGCTGGTGCTGGCATCGGGCGGCACGGTCGCGGTGTTTGACGGCAAACGCGGGTCGGATGCGCTGCAATATCCGCTGTCGCAGACGCCGCTGTCGATCATTCTGGACGCCAATGTGAATCTGGGCCGTCCGGGCATGGTGACGGGTCACACCGAACGCAACAACGGCACCATCGTCACCGCGCAGGACCCGCAGCGCCCGCAAAACGGCAATATCCAGATGGTGTTCACCGCGCCGACCGAATTGCGGCAATGGATCGTAACCGATGACACCGGCCAGAAAACCACGGTGATCTTGGGCGAGATGCGCAAAGGCGGGTCGATCCCCGCATCGCGGTTTTCCATCGTGAACGAACAGGAACGCCGCCGCTGACGATTCGCGATTGACCGCGACCGAATGTCACGGCAAGCCTTTGGGGTTCACCCCAAAGGTTCCGCCATGACCGCATCTCAAGCCCGCCTGTTCACGCCCATTCTGATCGGCGGTTCGCTGATCTTGCTGATCAATTTCGCCATGCGCGCCAGTTTCGGGGTGTTTCAGATCCCCATTGCGCAGGATTTCGGCTGGCCGCGCGCGGAATTTTCGCTGGCGATTGCGATTCAGAATTTGGCCTGGGGGTTTGGGCAACCGCTGTTCGGCGCATTGGCCGAACGCTGGGGCGATCGCTGGGCCATCATTCTGGGCGCCTTTCTGTATAGCGCGGGGCTGATCCTGACGGCCTTTGCCACCACCCCCGGCGGGGTGCAGATGCTGGAAATCATGGTCGGTTTCGGCATCGCCGGCACGGGCTTCGGGGTCATTCTGGCCATCGTCGGACGCGCCGCCAGTGATGAAAACCGCAGCCTTGCATTGGGCATTGCGACCGCCGCCGGATCGGCGGGACAGGTGTTCGGCGCCCCCCTGGCCGAGGTCTTGCTGGCCTTTTACCCATGGCAGACGGTGTTTATCATCTTTGGCGTGATCGTGCTGGGAACGCTGGCCTTTCTGCCGATGCTGGGATCGGGCCGCCCCGCCACCCCCGCCATGCTGGAAGAAAGCATGGGATCGGTGCTGAAGCGCGCCTTTACCGACCCCACCTATATGATGATCTTCGCCGGGTTCTTTTCCTGCGGCTATCAGCTGGGCTTCATCACCGCACATTTCCCGGCCATGGTGACCGAAATGTGCGGCCCGATCGAACCGGGCGGCATGTTATACGGGCTGGGCATCACCACGACATCGGCATTGGGCGCGATTGCGATTGCGGTGATCGGGCTGGCCAATATCGGCGGCGCGATTTTCGCGGGCTGGCTGGGCAAACGATACACGAAAAAATACCTGCTGGCGGGGATTTACACCCTGCGCACGATTGCGGCGGCGGCGTTTATCTTAACGCCGATGACGCCCGCAACGGTGATCCTGTTTTCGCTGGTCATGGGGGCGCTGTGGCTGGCGACGGTGCCGCTGACATCCGGGCTGGTCGCCTATATCTATGGGCTGCGCTATATGGGGACGCTCTATGGGTTTGTGTTCCTGTCGCATCAGATCGGGTCGTTCTTGGGCGTCTGGCTGGGCGGGTGGCTCTATGACGTGTCGGGGGATTACCTGCTGGTCTGGTGGATCGGGGTTGGCGTCGGCGCGTTCAGCGCGCTGATCCATCTGCCCGTTCGCGAAGCCCCGGCCCGCATTGTGACCGCCTGAAAGGATCAGACATGACACATCCCCACGAACATCTGATGGGCGTGCGCTTTCAGCAATCCTCGGCCGAGGTGCGGGCGCTGCAACGCCAGGCCTATGCCTTGGCCACGCTGCGTCTGCGCGACGCGGTGACGGACCATGGCGGCGGGGCAGGGCTGGCGATTGTCAGCGATATTGACGAAACCATTCTGGACAACAGCGCTGTGATGGCACTGGCCGCGCATCAAGACGGCCCGATGTTCGAAAATCTGGACACATGGAAATTGTGGGAACGCGACGGCGACCCGCATCTGATCCCCGGTGCTGCGGATTTCTTTGCGCTTGCTGACCGGCTGGGGGTGACGATTTTCTATGTCTCGGACCGGTTCGAAGAAAACAAACTGGCCACAATCGCCACGCTGTCGAAACTGGGCCTGCCACAGGTGCGGTCGGAACAGGTGCTGCTGTTCGGCCCGCCCAAGGCCGAACGCCGCGCCATGGTCGAACGCAATCACCGCGTGATCCTGCATCTGGGCGACACGCTGCACGATTTCCACGAAGCCTTTGCCGGCACGCCCTTGGACGACCAACACCGCATGGCTGATGACCACGCCGACCGTTTCGGTCAGGACTGGATCATCTTTCCAAACGCCGCGCATGGCAGCTGGATGCGCGCCGAATTGCGCCCATGGATCGCGCCGGGGGGTTAGGTTTCGGTCGAGAGCGCGCAGGGGGGGCCAGCCCCCCATCCCCGTTCCGGGGATTCCCCCCGGGATATTTCTGCACAGAAGATAGGGCGGCGGTTTATCTTCTGTGCAGAAATATCCTCGGGGGGTCTGGGGGGCGACGCGCCCCCAGCCTGTCCGCTCTAAGCCGCGCCCAGAATATAGCGCGCGGTCATCAGATCCAAATGCGCGCCGCCGCCGTTTTTGGCAATTGTGATCGCGTCATCATCGGGGCGGGCGAACCCGCCTGTGGGCAGGTCGTAAAAATCCGCCAGAATATCGGCGGGTGTGATCGCGCCCTGATCCAGCGGGATCTGGATTTCACCGATATGGCCGATGGTGGTGGCGCGGCTGTCCACGAACAGGGCGGCGCGGTGCAGGGCGGTGTTGTCCACCTCGCGCATGTCGGGGCGATAGGCACCGATCAGGTCCAGATGCGTGCCGGGCGCGATCCAGTCGCCCATGATCAGCGGGTCGCGTGACATGGTGGTGGTGGCGATGATCTCGGCCCCGCGCACGGCCTGTTCCAGATCATCGGCCATTTGCGCGCCCATCCGTGCGGCCAGATCGGCGGCGGCGCGCGGGCTGCGGTTCCAGATCGTCACCGTCACATCGGGCCGCCATGCGCGATAGGCGTCGATCATGCTGGCCGCGACCTTGCCCGCGCCGACGATCAGCACCCGGCGCGCGTCATCCCGCGCCAGATGCCGCGCCGCCAGCAGGCTGTCGCCCGCGGTTTTCCATTTCGTCACCAGATGAAAATCGACAATCGCCTGCAACAGCCCGGTCTGATCATCCAGCAGGTTCACCGCGCCATTGACCATCCCCCGCCCCGCATCCGGGTTGCCGGGAAAGATCGTCGCGGCCTTGATCGCCAGCCCCAGCCCGTCGATCCATGCCGAACGGGTCAGCAGAGTGTCCCCGCCTCGATACAGAAAACTGTCCGCGATTTCGGCGCGTGGCAAGCGGTGACCGGCGGCCAAAGCGTCGGTCAGGTCCAGCCAGTTCAGGCGCGGTTCGATGTCAGGGCCGATAATCTGAGTCATGATTTCCACTTGATTGAACAGCCCATCGACGGGATCTGGTCAACGGGGCCGTGGCCGGTATCGGCGATCAGCCGCATGGCATCGCGCAATTCGCGGGCGGCGTCCGTCGGGCCGGGATTGCGGCCTGATGCGTCCAGACGGCCACGATATTGCAGCCCATCCCCCGCATCCAGACCAAAGAAATCGGGCGTGCAAACCGCGCCCCAGTCACGCGCCACATCCTGCGTTTCGTCATGCAGATAGGGGAAGGGAAAATCACGGTCCCGCGCCAGCTTCGCCATCTGCGGCAGGGCGTCATCGGGATAGGCCGTCGCGTCATTGGAACAGATCGCCGCCACGCCGATGCCAAAGCCCTGCATCTCGCGCGCGTCGCGCAGGATGCGGTCCAGCACCGACAGCACATAGGGGCAGTGGTTGCAAATGAACATAATCAGCGTGCCGCGCGGCCCGGCCACATCGCGCATGGTCCACAGCGTGCCATCGGTGGCGGGCAGGCGGAAATCCGGGGCGGGCCAGCCAAAATCGCAGACAGGCGGGGATACAGCCATGATCGGTCCTTTCATTGCGGGTAGCCCGCGCGCCGATTAGACACAGCGCGCGACAGCCCCGCAAGACGAAACCGGCTCAGCGAAAGCTGTAAGTTGCGCTGATGGCGCCGCCTCGGTCGCGGCCTCCTTGGGTCGTTGTCGCGCCCGCCGAGATCCGCCAGCGGCTGTCGATGCTGGTATAGCTGGCCCCCACGGCCAGGCTGGTCTGGTCATGAAATCGCCCCAGCCCCAGACTGACCGACACCGTGTCGGGGTGGTCGTCAAAGCGCATCATTCCCATGGCCATGGCGGACGCGATGCCGCTGCGCGCTTCGCGTTGATTGGCGGTGATCCGGTCATCCTGACGCGCGATATGTTCGGTCAGCGCATAAAGCTGCGCGCCATTCACCGCATCAGTTGAATCGGGGGCGATCCGTCCCGGCGCGATATTGCGCAGTGACGTGGGGCGGTTGTCGATGGGGTCGCGTCGGATGATGTATCCTGTGCCATCCGCCGACCAGTCACCCGGGATTTGCTTTTGCGTTTCGGACAGGTCGCGGCCAAGATCGGCGACCTGTGCCGCGCTTTTGTCGGAAAAGCCCTGAACGTCGTGAAAGATGATGCGTTCATCCTGTGCGTTCAGGCGGTTGTTCAGGTCGGTGATGGCGGTTGCGCTTGCTTCAAGTTGGGCGGCCATGCGGTTCAGATCGGCGCGCGCCTGCGCCAGTTGGTCCTGCAGCATCGACAGATCGGGATGGGGCGCGGCTGTGATCGGCTGCGTCGGCGCGGTCTGATCCCCATTGGCGTCGATGCGAGTCTGCATCTGGGCGACATCATGTGCGGTCGTTGTTTGACGTTCGGCCAAGCCCGCGACTGCCCCGTTAAGCGTGGTCAGATGGGTGTCGCTGGCGTCCTGACGCGCGGTGACGGCGGCCAGCCCGGTGGTGGTTGCGGCGGTCAGGTCGGTGATCGCCGTTTCGGTCGCGGCGTTCGCGGTTTCCATGGCGGCGATCTTATTGCTTGCCGTCGCCAGATTGTTTTGCAGGCCGGCAATCGCTGTTTCGTTCGCTCCAATCTGATCGGTCGCCGTTGCGACATCCCCGCGCAGTCCGGTGATGGCGGTTGTGTTCGCCGCGATGTTGGTCTTCGCGGTCGTCAGGTCGGTGCGCAGCTCTGTGATCGCGGTTGCGGTCGCGGCTTGTGCGGTTTCCGTCGCTGCGATTTTGGTGTTCGCCGTGGCCAGTTCGTCGCGCAGGTCGACGATCACGGTCTCGGTCGCGGTGATTTTGTTCGTCGCCGTGTTAAGATCATCGCGCAGGTCGGCAATTGCCGTAGTGGTCGCGGTTTGGGCGGTCTCGGTCGCGGTGATTTTCGTGTTCGCCGTGTTCAGGTCGCTGCGCAGGCCCGTGATCGCGTTTGCGTTCGCGGTGATTTTCGCGTTTGCGCTGTTCAGATTGTCGCGCAAGTCACTGATGGCGGTCGTGGCTGTGGTTTGGGCCGCTTCGCTGGCAGTGATCTTGCTGTTCGCCGTGGTTAGGTTGTCGCTTAGGTCAGTGGTGGCCGTCGCGTTCGCCGCGATTTTGTCGTTTGCGGCGGCCAGATCGTCGCGCAGGCCGTTGACGGCGGTCGTGGTTGCGGTTTGGGCGGCTTTGGTTGCCGTAATTTTGTTGTTCGCGGTTGTCAGATCATCCCGCAGGTCCGTGATCGCGGTTGCGGTCGCGGTTTGCGCGTCTTCCACTGCGGTTATGCGGCCTGCCAGCGTGTTGATATGGGCGGAAAAGCGATCGGACAGCCGTTCGACCGCGCTGATGGTCGCGTGCAGCTGTGACCCGTTCACGGCATCGGTCGAGCTGTCCGACAGCTCCCCAGCGGCGACATGTTTGATCTGACGTTCGCCACCCGCGCGACCGATGGACAGGATCTGACCAACGGGCCTGACCGCTGCCGCGAAGTTATAATGACGGGTCGCAATCACATATGATCCGGGGGTGCTTTCCGTCCCTCCGGGATGGGCGGGGGCGGCGGCGGTCGCCGTCGAGCCCGACCCCAGCACGATCGCGCCCGACATGGTGTCGGCAATGGTGATCCCCTCGCCAAAGGCGAAGCTTTTGGTTGCCTGCACCTTGACCCCGTGACCGATGGCGATCGAATCGACGGGCATCGCCTCGGCCGAGGTTCCGATGGCAATGGAATCGTTTCCGCCCTTGCTGCGCATCCCGATCGAAATCGACCGCGTGCGTTCAACCCAGTCGTCGGTGCTGCCGGCCCCGGCATTCTGACCGATGGCGATGTTATAGTCGCCCTTGATATGGCGCCCGGCATAGACGCCCAGCCCCACATTGTTGCTGCCCGCCATGCCGCGGCCCGATTGGCGGCCCAGCGCAATGTTGTTGTCGCCGGTCAGACGGCCGCCTGCTTCAGCGCCAAAGGCGGTGTTATAGGCCCCCGCCACCAGCCGACCCGACAGATGACCCAGCGATGTGTTGTTGCTGCCGGTGACCTGATCGCCCGCCTGATGGCCGATGGCGGTGTTGTTGGCGCCCCGCAGGTTGCCGCCCGCAAGATAGCCAATGGCCGTATTCAGATTGCCGGTTACAATATTGCCGGTTTCAAACCCCAAGGCGATATTGCCGACCCCGGTCACGTCGTGGCCGGTCCGCGTTCCCATGGCAAGGTTCTGATATCCATTGACATTCTGCCCCGTGCGCCAGCCGATGCCGATATTCTGCGATCCCAGTGCATTCGCCCCGGCACCTGTGCCGATGGCCAGATTGGCGCGGCCGTTCAGGTTTGTGCCGGTGCCATCCGTGTTGCGGTAACACCAGCCGAACCAGACGCAGCTGACGCCCAGACGTTCGGCCTCGGCCCGGTCCAGTGCGCCGGTGTGTTGACCCGCGCCTTTGCCGATGGCGATGTGTTCGTTGCCGGTCGCCGACGCCCCCGCCTGATGGCCCAGCGATGTGTTGCTGCTGCCCGAGACCTGATCGCCCGCCCCATGGCCGATGGCGGTGTTGCTGGCACCGCTGGTATTGCCGCCCGCCATATAGCCGATGGCGGTGTTCAGATTTCCGGTCACGTTATAACCGGTCTCAAGCCCAAAGGCGATATTGCCGACGCCCGTCACGCTGTGGCCCGTGCGCGTCCCAATCGCAAGGTTCTGATAGCCCGCGACAGCAAGCCCCGTCTGGTAACCGATGCCGATATTCTGCGATCCGCGCGCGCCGTCCCCAGCCATAGAGCCGATGGCGATATTGTCGTGACCGTTCAAATCCGAGTCGGTGCCGTCTTCGTTCCGGTAACAATAGCCGAACCAGACGCAGGTGATGCCCAGAGCCTCGGCGTCGACCCGCTCCAGTGCCATGGTGTCGTGGCCCGCGCTGTGGCCGATGCCGATGTTCTGGCCGCCGGTGACCTGAGAGCCTGCACCGGGGCCAAGCGCGATGTTGCTATAACCCGTGACGAATGTACCGGCGTCGCTGCCCAGTGCGACGTTGCTGCCGCCCTCGACGTGATTACCGGCCTGTTGGCCCAGTGCGCTGTTGTTGTCGCCGGTGACGTTATGACCCGCCTGCAGGCCCGCGCCAAGGTTGTTTTCCCCTTCGACGTGATTACCGGCCTGTCCGCCAAGCGCAATGTTGTTATAGCCGTCAACCGTGTTGCCGGCTTGCGTGCCCAGGCTGATATTGTGCCCACCTGTCACTGTGGTGCCAGCTTCGCGGCCCATGGTGATGTTGTCGTCGCCCGTGACGGATTGCCCGGCCTGCCAGCCGATGGCGGTGTTAAAGTTGCCCGTTGCTGAGAGCCCGGCCTGATAGCCAATCGCAGTGTTGTCGTCGCCCGTGACGGATTGCCCGGCCTGAAAGCCAAGCGCGTTGTTGCGGATGCCCTTGGCATAGCCCCCTGCAAACTGCCCCAGTGCCATATTGCCGGACCCGGTCACATGCACGCCTGCGCTAAGCCCGAAACCGATATTCTGGAACCCCCGGACATGGCTGCCGGCCTGTTCGCCGATACCGAAATTGCCCGATCCTTTGGCCGACCTGCCCGCACCAGTCCCGAAATGGATGTTTTCGCGGCCATTATGAAACACAGAACCATTGGTGCTTTTGTAACACCACAGAATATTCACGCAGACGATGCCCAATTCTTCGGCCAAGGCGGGGTCGAGCGCGCCGACCCCCTGACCGGTCATGGCCCCGATGGCGATGTTGTTGGCGTCTGTGACGCCCGTGCCTGCGGAATGACCAATAGCGACCTGCCGGGCCGCACCGCTGACGGCGGACCCCGCCCTATACCCCAAAACGACCGAGGACGTCCCCGCCGCATTGCTGTCGTTTCCGTATTTAACGGCGTTTGCGCCATCCTGCGCGGCGGCGGGGGTCAGGGTGGTGGTAAGAATGGCGGCGGCAATTTTCGCCCGGTTGAAATATGCCATGGGAAACCTGAAAAAATAAAATAGCGATTCTGTGTTCCCAATATAAATAGCAGACAAATGCGAAAATTGCATTTTCTAAGAACCTAAACTTTTAATCAAAAACGATAAATTCGGGTGGCGCGCGGCGCTGTCCATGGCGCGGCGGCTGCGCTATAGTTCCGGTCAAAGGGGGCGGATATGGCTCAGATCGAACGCAGCGGTCGTGATTTTGTGGTGGATCCGGGGATTCTGGCGCGGGTCTTTGACCTGACGCCGGATCAGGTGCGCGCAAAAATGCAGGGCGGTGACATTACGTCGCGTTGCGAACAGGGGCAGGGCGATGATGCCGGTCGCTGGCGGCTGACCTTTTATTATGCCGGGCGGGCCTGCCGGGTTGTGGTCGATGATCAGGGCGCGGTGATTACGCAGTCCAGCTTTCCGGTGGGGGCGGCTAGGTCGTAAAAATGCTGCCCCGGTGGTTCGACCAATGCGCGGGGTCGGTCAGGCGCGCATCGTCGTGGGCCGGGCGGTCAATCACTCCGGCCAGATCACGAAAATCAACCGCGACCGCCGGGGTCAGGGCGCGCAGGTCGTGATCGGTGATGAACCGCGTCAGGATGTTCAGAAACCGCGCCTTGTCACGGGGCAGGGCGGCGCGCAGCGTCGGGATGGGGTCATCGGGCTGGCGGATCGCGTAATCCAATGCCGACAGCACGCCGATGCCGGTGACATAGGGGATTTGCGTATCCGCGCGCAGCCGCACCAGTTCGCGCACCAAGGCCGCCAAGGTCTGAACATATGGCGCGTCCGCAGGGGCGAACAGCACGTTGTTTAACAGCACCCGGCCCAGATGCTGACGCGCGGTCGCAATGTCGGGCGTCTGATCGACCGCCGGCACCGCCGCCGTCAGCGGACCTGTCACGTCCAGAACCCGCCGCAGCCGCGCCACATCGCCCAGCATCAGTTCGCTGTCCACATACAGCCCGCCCAGAACCGCAACCGCATGGTATCGGAAAAAATCGCTGGCCATGGCGGGAACGGCGCAATCGTCAAACAGCGCCGCGGTGTCTGCGCCGAAATGGCGGGTCAGGAAATGGCGGGCGTGATCCGCGTCAAACAGGATATGCCGCGCCCCAAATGCCGCGCGCCATCCGTTCTGGCGGTCGCGAATGTCGGGCGGGGGCGCGCCGTCGGGCCAGTATTGGATAACAAACATGCCGCCCCCGCGAATGGGCCGGGACCGCGCCCCGGCCCGGTGTTTTACCAGCTGGTGATCACCGCGCCGTCATATTTGCCGTCGATGAAGGCCTTGATTTCGGGGCTTTGATACGCCTCGACCAGTTGGGCGACCCAGGGTTCATCCTGATTGCCGTTTTTCACGACCAGAATGTTGACATAGGGGTTGTTGGCGTCCTCCATGGCGATCGAATCGTTGCGGGGGCTCAGACCCGCGGCCAGGGCGTAGTTGGTGTTGATGATCGCGACTTCGGCATCGGGCAGAGACCGCGGCAATTGCGCGGCGTCCAGTTCGATGAAGCGCAGGTTTTTGGGGTTCTTCACCACATCCAGCGGGCTGGGGACCAGACCCGTGCCATCGGCCAGTTCGATCAGGCCCAGCGATTCCAGCAGCAACAGCGCGCGTCCGCCATTGGTCGGATCGTTCGGCATCGCCACGCGCGCATCATCGGGCAGGTTGTCCAGCGACGTGATTTTGTCCGAATACATCCCCATCGGCGTGGTGATGGTGGTGCCGATTTCGACCAGATCAAAGCCGCGATCCTTGATCTGGTTTTCCAGATAGGGGCGGTGCTGGAAGCTGTTCACATCCAGATCGCCGTCAGCGGTCGCCTGATTGGGGATCACATAATCGGAAAACTCGATCACGCGGATGTTCAGGCCCTTATCGGCGGCCAGCTTGGCGACCTGTTCCATGATTTCGGCATGTTCGCCGGGGGTCACGCCCACGGTGATGTCGGTGGCGGCAGCCAGCCCCGCGCTTAGGGCCAGTGCCGAAACAAAAGAGGTCAAACGCAGCATTGCGGTTCCTTTCACGTTAACGAGATTTAGCGGCGCGTTTGTCCACCCGCGCGGCGATCCATTCGCCGGCCGATTGGACCAGTTGCACCATGACGATCAAAATAACGACAACGGCCAGCATCACATCGGGCATAAACCGTTGATAGCCATAGCGTATCCCCAGATCGCCCAGACCCTGCCCGCCGACCGCGCCCACCATGGCGGAATAACCGATCAGCGACACAACGGCCAATGTCATGCCCAGCGTGATGGCGGGCAGGGCCTCGCGCAGCAAAACCTTGACGATGATCTGGGCGGGGGTGGCGCCCATGGCGCGCGCGGCCTCGATCAACCCGCTGTCCACTTCGCGGATGGCGTTTTCGATCAGGCGCGCGATGAACGGCGCTGCGGCCAGCGTCAGCGGCACAATCGCGGCATTGGTGCCGATGGATGTGCCGACAATCGCGCGGGTAAAGGGGATGATTGCCACCACCAGAATGATGAACGGGATCGACCGCGTGGCGTTCACCACCAGCCCCAGCACCCGGTTCACCCATGGCGCGGCCAGCAACTCGCCCCGCTGCGATGTGGCCAGAAACACCCCCAGCGGCAGCCCGATCAGCGCGCCCAACACCGATGACAGCGCGACCATATAGACCGTCTGCCAGGTCGCGGTCATCAGCAGCGAAATCAGATTAGCGGACATAGCCCAACACCTCGGTCATGACGCCGTTATCGTTCAGGAACCGGCGCGCGGCATCGGCCTGCGCGGCGTCCACGGCGATCAGCAGATTGCCAAAGGGGTGCGGCCCGACCTGTTCGACCGCGCCCGCCAGAATATTGACCGCCACGCCCATTTGCGCGGTCAGCCGCGCCAGCATCGGGTCGGTCGCGTTTGACCCGGCAAAGGTCGCGCGCAGGATTTCCTGCGCCGCACCAATGCGCCCCGGCACCATGCGCGCGGCGATGAAATCGGGCAAACGGATGCCCGTGACGCCCGACAAAAACGACCGCGTGGTCGGGTGTTCGGGCTGCACAAACACGTCGAACGTCGCGCCCTGTTCCACGATCCGCCCGCCGTCGATCACCGCCACATGGCTGGCAATATCGCGCACAACGGCCATTTCATGCGTGATCAGCAGCACCGTCAGCCCCAGATCGCGGTTAATATCACGCAAGAGCGCCAGCACCGTCTGCGTGGTTTCGGGATCAAGCGCCGAGGTCGCTTCGTCCGACAACAGCACGCGCGGGCGCGTGGCCAAAGCGCGGGCAATGCCGACGCGCTGTTTCTGCCCGCCGGACAATTGCGCGGGGTAACGGTCGGCCAGCCCGTCCAGCCCCACCCGCCCGATCAGGTCGGTGACGCGGGGGGCAATGTCCGCGCGCGGAACGCCCGCGATTTCCAGCGGCAGCGCGATATTGCCGAATACTGTACGCGACGCCAGCAGGTTGAAATGCTGAAAAATCATCCCCACGTCGCGCCGGATCGCGCGCAGGGCGCCGCCGCGCGCCGCGCCGACATCGTGGCCGCCGACGGTGACGCGGCCGGTGGTCGGCACCTCAAGCCCGTTGACCATGCGCAGCAGCGTGGACTTGCCCGCGCCCGACCGCCCGATAATGCCGCAGATCGACCCCGCCGCCACGTCCAGCGTGGCATCGGTCAAGGCGGTTGCGCCACCGGGAAAGGTCTTGCCGACCCGGTCAAAGCTGATCGCGGCACCCGTTTCGGGCGTGGGGGAATGGGTCATCATGATGCGCGGCCCTTGCCCGATTTTGGGCGCAAACACAAGGTCGCGCGGCGGGATTGGATGAAACCCTCTGTCATAGTGGGGTGAAACAGAACAATCCATTCGCCGGGTGCGGCACCGGCAGCATAGGGTTACCACCTTGCGGATGGGGCGGGGCTGTCTTATCTGTGACATATGACCGTTGGGGTGCCGTGACCGGCTGAGAGGCGCAAGCCAACCCATCGAACCTGATCCGGGTCATTCCGGCGGAGGGAACGGCGACAGCGCGAGGCATCCCGCCCGCGCGCGTATCCCCGCACCGGCTGACCCCTAACGCAGACGGGGGGCGCATGACCGCCATTGCTTTGACGATTGCCGGGTCCGATTCCGGCGGGGGCGCGGGTATTCAGGCCGATCTTAAGACCTTTTCGGCGCTTGGGGTCTATGGCGCCAGCGTGATCACCGCCCTGACGGCGCAGAACACCCGCGCGGTGACGATGGTGGAACCCGCCAGCCCCGCGATGATTGCCGCGCAGATGGCGGCGGTTTTTGACGATCTGGCGGTGAGTGCGGTGAAACTGGGGATGCTGGGCGGGCCGGATGCGATCCGCACCGTCGCCGATGGTCTGGCGGGGCGCGCTGTTCCCGTGGTGCTGGACCCGGTGATGATCGCGAAATCGGGCGATGCGCTGTTGCCCGATGACGCGGTATCGACGCTGCGCGACGTGCTGGTGCCGCGCGCCACCCTGCTGACCCCGAACATCCCCGAGGCCGCGCGCCTGCTGGGTGCATCCGACGCGCAGGACGTGCCGCAGATGGCCGAACAGGGCCGCGCGCTGTTGGGTCTGGGCGCGGATGCGGTGCTGATGAAGGGCGGCCATGCCGACGGCCCCACATGCATTGACCTGTTGGTGACGGCGGATGGTGTGACTGAACTGACCGCGCCGCGTCTGGCGACGAAAAACACCCACGGCACCGGCTGCACCCTGTCGGCGGCGATTGCGGCGGGGCTGGCGCGGGGGCTGTCGCTGCCGGATGCCGTGACGCAGGCGCATCGTTATTTGCAGGGCGCGATTGCGGATGCTGACACTCTGACCATCGGGTCGGGCCATGGGCCGGTGCATCATTTCGCCGGGATGTGGCGGCATGACTGACGCAACCATCATCGGCGCGGGCATTGCGGGGCTGTGGGTGGCCCATGCGCTGACCGAACGCGGGCTGTCGGTGCGGCTGATCGACCAAAACGGCGCGCCCGGCCCGCATGGCTGTTCGTGGTGGGCCGGCGGGATGCTGGCCCCGTTCTGCGAAGGCGCAACCGCCGAACCCGTTATCACTCGGTTGGGGCAACAGGCGCTGACGCTGTGGCCGCAGGTGTCGCCGGTGACGGTGGCCGGATCGCTGGTCGTGGCACTGGATCGCGACCGGGCAGAGCTGGACCGGTTCGCGCGCCGCACCTCGGGTCATGAATGGCTGGACGCGGACCACATCGCCGGGTTGGAACCGCAACTGGCCCACAAACGCGCGCTGTTTTTCGCGGACGAAGGCCATGTGAACCCGCGTGAGGCCTTGGCCGATCTGGTGTGCGCCCTGTCCGATGCGGGGGTGCCGATCGAACGCGGCGCGGCCCAGCCCGATGATCTGACCGGCACCGTCATTGACGCGCGCGGCATGGCGTCCGCTGCGCCGGGTCTGCGCGGGGTGCGCGGCGAAATGGTGATCCTGAACGCGCCGGACATTGTGTTGTCGCGTCCCATCCGCCTGCTGCATCCGCGCCATCCGCTGTATATCGTGCCGCGCGGGGATGGGGTCTATATGCTGGGCGCCACCCAAATCGAAAGCGGCGCGCGCGGCCCGATCACCGCGCGGTCGATGCTGGAACTGCTGTCGGCGGCCTATGCTTTGGACCCGCGCTTTGCCGAAGGCGAGGTGATCGAAACCGGCACCGATCTGCGCCCGGCATTCGCCGACAACATCCCGCGCGTGATTGTGCGCGGGCGCGTTTTGCATGTGAACGGGTTGTTCCGGCACGGCTATCTGATGGCCCCCGTTCTGGCGCAGCAGGTCGCCGATTACCTGACCACCCGCAGCAAAGGGGAACTGATCCATGAAGATTGACGTGAACGGAGAGATCCGCGACACATCCGCCGCCACGGTCGCCGACGCTTTGGCCGAATGGGGCTGGGGGGATGCGCGCGTGGCCACGGCGCTGAACGGCGAATTTCTGCCCGCCTCGGCGCGCGCGGATCAGCCCTTGCGTGACGGCGACCGGCTGGAAGTGCTGGCTCCGATGCAGGGGGGCTGACCGGATGCGCGATTTTTATGGGGTCCGTCTGGACAATCCGCTGATGCTGGGGACGGCGCAATATCCGTCGCCCGCGATTTTGGAACAGGCGTTCCGGCAATCGGAGGCCTCGGTCGCCACCGTGTCGCTGCGCCGCGAACAGGGGCAGGGGCAGGCGTTCTGGGACATCATTCGCGGTCTGGGCGTGCATATCCTGCCCAACACCGCCGGGTGCTATACCGCGCGCGAGGCGGTGACGACCGCCCGCATGGCGCGCGAATTGTTCGAAACCAACTGGATCAAGCTTGAGGTGATCGGCCATGCCGACACGCTGCAACCCGACCCCTTCGGGCTGCTGGAGGCGGCGGAAACGCTGGCCGCGGACGGGTTTCAGGTGTTCCCCTATATGACCGAGGATCAGGTTCTGGCGCAGCGTCTGATCGACGCGGGCTGTCGCGTGCTGATGCCGTGGGGCGCGCCCATCGGGTCGGGTCTGGGGATCAACAACCGGTATGGGCTGCGGATGCTGCGCGCGGCGTTTCCCGACATTCCGATGGTGATTGACGCGGGGCTGGGGTTGCCCAGCCACGCCGCCGACGCCATGGAGATGGGCTTTGACGCCGTGTTGCTGAACACCGCCGTTGCGCAGGCGGGCGATCCGGTCGCCATGGCGCGCGCCTTCAGCATGGCGGCGCAGGCGGGGGCCTTGGCCGCGGGGGCCGATCCGATGCAGCCCCGCGATATGGCCGCCCCGTCAACCCCGGTGATTGGAAAGGCATGGCTGTGACATTTCCGCGTTTTTACCCGATTTTCGATCATGCCGACTGGCTGGAGCGCGCGCTGCCGCTGGGCGTCAAGCTGGTGCAGTTGCGGATCAAAGACCGCGACCCGATGGATGACCTGCGCCGGGGTCTGTCGCTGGCCCGTCAGCATGGCGCGATGCTGGTCATCAATGATTACTGGCAAACGGCGATTGATCTGGGTGCCGACTGGATCCATCTGGGGCAAGAGGATCTGGACGATGCCGACATCCCGGCCATTCGCCGCGCGGGGCTGCGTCTGGGGATTTCCACCCATGATCAGGCCGAACTGGATCGCGCGCTGTCTCTGTCACCGGATTACATAGCACTTGGCCCCGTCTGGCCCACGATCCTGAAACAGATGAAGTGGGATCAGCAGGGGCTGGACCGCGTGACCGAATGGAAACGGCTGATCGGTGATATTCCGTTATGCGCGATTGGGGGTGTGACGGTCGAACGCGCGCCCAGTGCCTTTGACGCGGGCGCCGATACCGTCGCGGCGGTGACCGACATCACGCTGAACCCCGACCCTGAATCGCGGATGCGGCAATGGCTGGCGGTGTGCGGATGATGAACCGTTACGCCCGCCAGATGGTGCTGCCCGAAATCGGTGCGCAGGGGCAGGAACGGCTGTCGGATGCGCATGTGCTGATCGTGGGGGCCGGGGGTCTGGGCGTGCCGGCGCTGCACTATCTGGCCGGGGCGGGCGTCGGGCGCATCACGCTGGTTGATGGCGATGTGGTGGACGAAACCAACCTTCATCGCCAACCGCTGTATCGGATGGACCAGACCGGCCGCCCCAAGGCGCAGGCGGCGACTGCCGCGCTGTCGGCGCTGAACCCCGATGTGACGGTGATCCCGCGCGTTGAATGGCTGGATGCGGGCAATGCGCCCGGTCTGGTGGCGGGGGCCGATCTGGCCATGGATTGCGCCGATACCTTCGCGGTCAGCCTGACCCTGTCGGATGCCTGCCGCGACGCGGGCAAACCGTTGATTGCTGGATCGGCCTTGGCGATGTCGGGCTATGCCGCCGGATGCTGTGGCACAGCGCCCAGCCTGCGCGCGATTTTCCCCGACCTGCCGCAGCGCGGCGCGACCTGCGCGACGGCGGGCGTGATGGGGCCGGTCGTGGCGATGATCGGCGCGTTGCAGGCGCAGATGGCGCTGTCGGTGCTGCTGGGGCTGGACCCGTCGCCGCTGGGCCGGTTGCTGTCATTCGACGCGGCGACCTGGCGGATGGGTGGGTTCCGGTTCGACCGCGCGCCTGAACCTGACGCGCCCTTGCCCTTTATCGCGCCGGGGCAGATCGCGCCGGGCGATGTTGTCGTGGACCTGCGCACCGAATCGCCTGCGCCGTTCCGCCCCGATGCGCGGCATCTGCCCGCCGATCAGATCACCCGCCTGAAGGCCGATCCCTCGGCGCGGGTTGTGCTGGCCTGTCGCACGGGGCTGCGCGCCCATAATGCCGGGCAGGCGCTGCAATCCATTCACCCCGGACCGATCGCCCTGATCGCCCTGCCTGATTCCCCCTGAAAGGACATCCGATGAAATACGCATCCTTTGCTGTGGCCGCGCTGCTGGCATTGCCCGCGCAGGCTGATGATAAACTGTCGATCATGCTGGACTGGTTCGTGAACCCCGACCACGCGCCCATCGTTCTGGCGCAGGAACTGGGATACTTCACCGATGCCGGTTTGCAGGTCGAGATGATCGCCCCGTCCGACCCCAACGATCCCCCGCGCATGGCGGCGGCGGGCCGGGTCGATCTGGCGGTCAGTTATCAGCCGCAGCTGCATCTGTCGCGCCATGCGGATTTGCCCATCCGCCGGGTCGGAACGCTGGTCGAAACGCCGCTGACCTGTCTGGTCGTGCTGGCCGACAGCGGCATCGAAAGCCCCGCCGATCTGCGCGGCAAAAAGGTGGGCTTTGCCGTCGCGGGCATCCAAGAGGCGGTTCTGAACGCCATGCTGGCCAACAGCGGTCTGGCCCCCGATGACGTAGAACAGATCAATATCGGCTGGTCCATTTCGCCCGCTCTGATGTCGGGGCAGGTCGATGGCGTCATCGGCGCCTATCGCAATTTCGAACTGAACCAGTTGCGGCTGGAAAATCACGAAGGCCGGTGCCTGTATCCCGAAGCCGAGGGCGTTCCCGTTTACGACGAACTGATCTATGTCGCCAATCCCGACCGCATGGACCGCGACCGGGTGGCGCGGTTTCTGGACGCCACGGCGCGGGCCACGACGTTTATTCTGAACTACCCCGATGAGGCATGGGAACGCTTTTCCGCGACCGCATCAGAACTGCAAACCCCGCTGAACGAAGCCGCGTGGCATGACACCTGGCCGCGTTTCTCGGCGCGTCCGGCGGCTCTGGATCACGGGCGTTATCAGCGGTTCGAAGCGTTTCTGGCCGATCAGGGCGCAACCCCCGGCGGGCTGTCGGTCGCGGATCTGGCCGTGGATGTGAACGAATGACCGCGCCCGATTATGGCCGCGCTTTCGCCCTGTGGCGCGACGCGGCGGGGTCGGATTGGCACGATTACACCGACCACGCCTTTGTGCGTGGTCTGGCCGATGGCACCCTGCCGCGCGCCAATTTCCTGCATTATCTGAAACAGGATTATGTGTTCCTGATCCATTTTTCGCGCGCTTGGGCCTTGGCCGCGGCGAAATCGGAACGGCTGTCGGAAATGCGCGCGGCGTCCGCCACGGTTCACGGGCTGTTGCATGTGGAAATGCCGCTGCATGTGGGCATCTGCGCGGATGCGGGCATTTCCGAACGCGATCTGGAAACAACGCCGGAATCGCCTGCGAACATGGCCTATACCCGGTTTGTGCTGGCATCGGGCTATTCCGGCGATTTTCTGGACCTGCTGGCGGCGCTTGCGCCCTGCGTGCTGGGCTATGGCGAAATTGGCGCGCGGCATCGCGATGCCGGCGGCCCCTATGCCGATTGGACCGCGACCTATGGCGGCGACGATTATCAGAGCCTGTGCCGCGATGTTGGCGCGCTGATCGACGACGCCTTGACCTATCGGCTGGGCGACGGCTGGGCCGACCTGCCCCGCATGGAGCAGTTGGCGCAGACCTTTGCCAAGGCCACCCGGCTGGAGGTCGGTTTTTGGCAGATGGGCATGGACCGCACATGATCCGCCTGACCGGCGATCTGTTGCTGGATGGTGCGGTTCTGACGCGCGATCTGGCCGTGGATTGCCCGGCGGGCGCATGGACCGGGTTTCTGGGGCCGTCCGGCGTGGGGAAATCCACGCTGGCGCGGCTGGTCGCCGGTCTGCCCACCCCCGCGCGCCTGACCGGAGGCGTGCAGTCCGACACCCCGCTGACCGGCCACGTCGCCATGATGGCGCAGGGCGATCAGTTGCTGCCATGGGCCGATGCGATTGGCAATGTCACCATCGGCGCGCGGCTGCGTGGGGAACGGCCCGATACCGACCGCGCGCGCGATCTGCTGGCGCAGGTCGGGCTGGCGGGGATGGAACGCCGCCGCCCCTCGGCCCTGTCCGGGGGGCAGCGTCAGCGGGTCGCACTGGCCCGCACGCTGATGGAAAACCGACCCATTGTGGTGCTGGATGAACCCTTTTCCGCGCTTGATGCGGCGACACGGGCGGCGATGCAGGATCTGGCCGCGCAGATGCTGGCCGGGCGCACCGTGTTGTTTATCACCCATGATCCGCTTGAGGCCGCGCGTCGGGCTGACCGCGCCTGGCTGATCCGCGCATCGGGGGCGGTCAGGCTGGACATGCCCGCCACCCCCATTCCGCGCGCCATCAGCGACGGCGCGGTTCTGTCCACCCAAGCCGCGCTGTTCCACGCGCTGTCGCAGGGGGCCGCATGATGGGGCGCGTCATCCGGGCCGCAGCGGCGGCGGTGTTTGGCATTACGTTGTGGCAGGTGATCGTCTGGGCCACGGGGCTGCCGCCTTTTATTCTGCCCGGACCGGGCCGGGTGGCGCAGGCGATGACGACGAACGCCGCGATGCTGGCCGAACATGCGCGATTCACCGCCGCCAATCTGGCCATGGGGCTGGCCGCCGGGATTGGCCTTGGCGTCCTGACCGCGCTGAATCTGGCGATGTCGCCCATGGCGCGCCTGTTATGGAGACCGGTTCTGGTGTTCGCGCAGGCCGTGCCGGTGTTCGCGCTTGCCCCCGTCATCACGCTGTGGCTGGGATATGGCGCGCCGTCCAAGGTGGTGATGGTGATGCTGGTCATCTATTTCCCCGTGGCGTCGGTGTTTTTCGACGGGCTGATGCGGGTGCCGGCGGGGCTGTCGGATCTGGCCGATAATCTGCGCGCCACGCCGATGCGGCTGCTGCTGCTGATCCAACTGCCGAACGCGCTGCCGTCGCTGGGATCGGGGCTGAGACTGGCCGCGGTTTACGCCCCCTTTGCCGTGGTGATCGGGGAATGGGTCGGATCGTCGCGGGGGCTGGGCTATCTGATGCTGATGGCGAATGGGCGCGGCCAAACCGACCTGATGTTCGCCGCGCTGATCGTGCTGGCCGTCATGGGGCTGTGCCTGTTTGGTCTGGCCAATCTGGCGCAACGCGGGATGGGACGCGATTAACCCTGTTGCAAATCTGTCGCGCCGGACGGTTTTCCGTGCAAGATGGATGAAAATTCATCGAAAATTTATTCCGCTGTGGTTAATGCACCCTCAAAACCCGCGCAGACGCGCCCTAATGAATGAGGTTTCCATGTCCCGGTTTACATCTCTGCTCGGTTCGGTTGTTGCCGCAGGTATCGCTCTGTCCGGTGCCGCTATGGCGGGTGAGCCGGTGATCATTCCGGTCATCGCCCCTGTTGTCGAACCCGTCCCCACGGTTGTGCCGCCGAAAGAAGACAACTGGGCCGGTGCCTATGCCGGTTGGATGATCGCGCGCGCCTGCTGTGGCGAAGACCGCGTCGGTTTCCACACCAACCCCAACGAAATCTACGAAGGTGACGTCAGCACCCTGCGCATTGCTGGCCCGCTGATGGGGGTCCGTCTGGGCTATCGCTGGCAGCGTGATGAATGGGTGTTTGGCCCGGAGCTGGGTTACGAACGGCTGCGGGTGAAAGATGCCGTTACGTATACCGGGTTTTTCGACAACAACGTGACCGGCATGCGCCGGATCGAGGGCAGCGGCTCGAACGATCTGAAAAGCCTGACGGCGCTGCGCTTCAAAACCGGTCGCCTGCTGAACCCCGAAACGCTGGTTTACGGCATTGCCGGCTATGGTTCGGCCAAAATGGACTATAGCGCCGATCTGACGCGCCGCCTGAGTGAAGGTGCCGAAGTCGCCCACTCTGCGACCTATCGCAACTTTAACATGAGCGGGTATATTCTGGGTCTGGGCATCGAACGCAAGCTGTCCAAGAACTTCACCGGCAGCTTTGAATATGAATATGTCAATCTGGGCCGCAAACGCCTGCCGGTGAACGAAGTGCATACCGTCGCCACGCCGAAATATCACGCGGTCAAGCTGGGCGTGAATTACCGCTTCTGACCCATCGGATCGTGACATAGGCCGGGGCGATCAGCCCCGGCTTTTTGCTGCGCGCAGATGCAGCGGGCGGGCGGACAGGATGGTTTCCATCGAAAACACCCCCGTCACCCGTTCCAGATCCATATCCGCAATCAACGCCTGATAGCAGCGGTCATACCCGGCCATCGACGTTGTGACCAATTTCGCCATGTAATCCCATTCCCCGCCAATGCGGTGAAAATCCACGATTTCCGGGATGGATTCGACCCGCGCGCGAAACCGGCGCGACCACGCATCGTCGTGATGGCGGGTGCGGATCATCACAAACACCGTCAGATGCAGCCCCGCCCGGTCCGCGTCGATTACCGCGCGGCTGCCCTGTAACACCCCCGTCTGCGTCAACCGCTGCAACCGCCGCCAACAGGCGTTCTGCGACAGACCCACGGCATCGGCCAATTCGCGCTGCGACAGGTTCCCGTCGCGCTGCAAAGCGGACAGGATCAGGTTGTCGATTTCATCCAATTGCACCGGATCGTCGTTCATTTGACCCAAGATCACCCCAATAGCGACGTTTAATTCAGTCATTCATCACGCCACCCTGTGTCATTCTGTCGCAAAGAACAAGGATGACCCGATGGATATTTTCACCCGCCTGCGCGCCAGCATCACCGACCTGAACAGCCTGCATCACGGCATTATCGGGCAGGACGCGGTGATTGAGGGGCCGTTTGGGCCGCGGCGGATGATCTATGCCGATTATGTCGCCAGCGGGCGGGCGCTGCGGCAGGTGGAAATGGCGGT
The DNA here is from genome assembly GCF_030538495.1 of Paracoccus sp. (in: a-proteobacteria). Taxonomy (GTDB): domain Bacteria; phylum Pseudomonadota; class Alphaproteobacteria; order Rhodobacterales; family Rhodobacteraceae; genus Paracoccus. The sequence continues at coordinate 209,547 of NZ_JAUNTW010000003.1, read as the reverse complement.
GATGGACCACATCCTGCCATGGTATGCCAACAGCCATACCGAGGCCAGCCATTGCGGCGCCACCATGACCCGGATGCGCCGCGCCGCGCGTGACCAGATTTTGTCGTGCGTTCACGGCGACAAACAACATGCTGTGGTGTTTACCGGGTCGGGCGCAACGGCGGGCATCAACCGGCTGGTGCATCTGCTGGGCGTCGGGCCGGGCTGGACGGTGCTGATCGGGCCGTATGAACATCATTCGAACATCCTGCCCTGGCGCGAAAGCGGCGCGCACATCGTCACCATCCCCGAAGCCCGGACCGGAGGCCCCGATCTCGACGCCCTCCGCGCCGCCATGACCGCCGCCCATGACCGCCCCATTCTGGGCGCGTTTTCCGCCGCATCCAACGTCACCGGGCAGCTGACCGATGTGGCGGCGGTCACGGCGCTGCTGAAATCGGCGGGCGCGCGGGTGATCTGGGACTATGCCGGGGGGGCGCCCTATCTGCCGATTGATCTGCGGTTGGGGATGGATGCGGTCGTCACCTCGCCGCATAAATTCATCGGCGGGCCGGGGGCGTCGGGCGTGATGATCCTGCGCCGCGATGCCGTCACCGCGACCCGCCCAACCCTGCCCGGAGGCGGCACCGTGCGATTCGTCAACGACCGAAGCCATGACTATGCCACCAGCATCGAAGCGCGCGAAGAATCCGGCACCCCGAACGTCGTGGGCGACATCCGCGCGGCACTGGTCTTTGCGCTGAAAGACGCCATCGGTCAGGACCAGATCGACGCGGTTCACGCCCGCTGGCTGGCGAAATCCGCGCGCCTGCGCGACGTGCCGGGGATTCAGATGCTGGGCAACCCCGACGCGAAACGCCTGCCAATTCTGGCATTCCGCATTCGTGACGGGAAGGGCGGCTTTATCCATCAGCAACTGGCCACGCGGATGCTGTCGGACCTTTACGGCGTTCAGGCGCGCGGCGGTTGCGCCTGTGCCGGGCCATATGTGCATCACCTGCTGGGGATCGACGCCGCGCAATCGGACGCCATGCGCGCGGCCATTCTGCGCGGCGATGAAATTGAAAAGCCGGGCTTTGTGCGGCTGAACCTGTGCTGGGCCGCACCAGAATCCGATATTGACGCCGTGCTGGACGCCGTCACCGATCTGGCCACCCATGCGGCGGATCACCGGCATCGTTACCAGTGCGACCCGGCAACTGCGATTTTCAGCCATATTGCCGCATAGCGCACGCCGCCTGTCGCCTTTTGTCACAATCTTGCCCTAAACTGGCGCGACGCAGATCACGGAGGAATCATGCTGACGCTTTTTCACGCACCCGGCACTCGGTCCACCAGTATGGTGCAGTTGCTGCTGGAACTGGGGGCCGCCGATCAGGTGCAGATCGAATTGGTGACGATCCCGCGCCGGGACGGGTCGGGGGGCGCGGATGCCAAAAACCCGCATCCCGAAAAAAAGGTGCCGTTCCTGACCGATGGGCATGACAGCGTGCGCGAACGCTCGGCCATTACGCTGTATCTGACCGACCGCTTTCCGGCGCGCAATTTGGGCCGCGCGGTCGGCGATCCGCAGCGGGGCGAATATCTGTCATGGCTGTTCTGGTATCAGGGCGTGCTGGAGCCGCTGGCCATGCTGCGCTTTGCCGGGCTGGATCATCCGGTGCTGAAGGACACCTATCGCGATTACGACACCGCGATTGCGAAGCTGGATGACGTGCTGCGCGCGCAGCCCTATCTGCTGGGCGATGATTTCAGCGCGGCGGATCTGGTGATCTCGGGGCTGTTTGCGTGGATGGGCGATCACGCCGGCACCACCGACGCGATCAAGGCGTGGATCACACGCTGCACCGACCGCGACAGCTATCGCCGGGTGACGATCAGCGCGGCGGCGTAACGGCGGCTGGCGGTGCTTTGGACAATTGCACCGCCAGAATCCCCAACATGATGATGCCGACGCCGATCACATCGCCCATGCCGATGGATTCGTTCAGAAAAACGGCGGCAATGGCGACCCCGAAAAACGGCGTCAGGAAATGAAAGGTCGCGGCCTTGACCGCGCCGATCCGCCCGACCAGCAAAAACCACACCCAGGTCGCGGCCAGCCCCGGCACAATCACGGTATAGACAAACGCCCAGATCAGCCGCGCCGACAGATCGACCTGCGCGGTTTCCAAAAACGGCGCAATCAGGGTCAGCGCCGCCGATCCGACCAGCATTTGCAGGCCCACGATCATCATGATGTTGCCGCCCGAACTGGCCCCACGCACGGTCAGCGTGGCAATGGTCAGCGCCAAAGCCGCGCCGAAACACATGGCGATGCCCAACAGATGACTGCCGCCCTGCATCCGCGCGCCCATGATGATGGCGACGCCGATCACCCCCAGAATCAGCCCGCCAATGCCCAGCGGGCGGATGCGTTCGCCCAAAAACACCCAACCCAATGCCGCCACCATCAGCGGCATGGTGGCGGCGATGATGGACGCCAGCCCCGCCTCGATCCACTGCATCGCGATCCAGTTCAGGCCCAGATACAGCGCGTTCTGACACAGCCCCAAAATCACAATCGCCCGCCATTGGTTGCGGGTCAGGTTGCGCCATGTCTCGCCCAGGGCGCAGGCAATCGCGACGCCAATCACCCCCGACATGGCAAACCGCGCGGCCAGCGATAACAAAGGCGGCGCTTCGGTCACGATCATCCGGGCCGAGGTAAAGGCCGACGCCCACATCACCGCAAACACCAACCCCATCGCAATCGCGCGCAAATCCATCGAACGCCCCCCATTCCCTGCCCGATTGCTAACCGGTTCACGGATCGACGAAAAGCCCTTTCATCTTGGCGTAAATATCCCACGGGGGTCCGGGGGTGTGAAACCCCCGGTCCGACCGCGCCATCACGTCCCACGCGGTTTCGCCCGCATCGTCGGGTCCGCCTGCGTGGGGTCTTCGGGCCAAGGGTGACGCGGATAACGCCCCCGCATATCCTTGCGCACATCGGCATAGGATGACGCCCAGAACCCCGGCAAATCCATCGTGACCTGAACGGGTTTGCCGCCCGGCGACAGCAAGCTGATGCGCAAAGGCCGCCCGCCGACGGTGGGGTGACGGGTGACGCCGAACAGCTCTTGCAGGCGCAGTTCGATGGATGGGTCGTCATGGTCGTAATCAATCGGAACCTTGCGGCCCAGCGGAGTAACAAAATGCGCCGGTGCGGCGGCGTTCAGCCGTTGCTGCCCGTCCCAGCCGATGCGCGCCAGCAGCGCATCGGTCAGGTCCAGCCCGCGCAGATCGGACAGGGTGCGCACCCGGCCCAGCCACGGCAACAGCCAGTCGCCATCCTCCAACAGCGCCGCGTCATCGACCGGCCCCAGTTCCGGCAACAGCGCGATCCGCGCCCGCAGCCGCGCCGCCCCTCGCGTCATCGGCAACCCGTCCAGCCGCAACCCGTCCAAAGCCGCGCGGGCGATGTCACCTTCGGGCGCGTCGGTCCATGCGCGGTCGGTCAGGATCAGCGCGTCCAGCCGTTCCTGTATCCGCGCCATCACACGGCCCTCGCGTCGGGACCATTCCACGATCTGCACGGTGGCGATCTGATCGCCGAACCCGTCGCGCAATTCCGCATCCGAAATCGGCGCAGCCATGCGGATGCGCGATTCGCGGGTGTCGCCGTCCAGATCAATCGCCACGATCAGCCTTTGCGCGGCCAAGGGGTCGCCAGCGTCCAGCACCGCGCCTTTGCCACCCGACAGCACGAATCGCGGATCATCCCCCTTGCGCCGCAGCCCGATGCGGTCGGGATAGGCAAGCGCCGCCATCATCCCCACCGACAGACGCGCGCCATCCCCCCGTGCCATCCGCCGCAGCCGCCGGGATTCGTCGCGGATGCGCGCCAGTGCGGCAGGGTTCGCGTCCCACGGGTGGCGGTCGGCATAGGCGCGCGCGTCCCGCAGCGCCAGCAAACGCAAACCCACATCCGCAGGCGCGCCGCGCAGCGGGTCGCGATCCGCAATCAGCGCCGCCAAATCCGCCGCATCCGGCCCCGCCTGCATCAGCATATGCGCCAACCGGGGATGCAGCGGCACCCGCGCCAAAGCCTGCCCATGCGGCGTTATCCGCCCCGCCGCGTCCAAGGCGTATAGGTTGGTTAACAGCGCGCGGGCCTCGGCCATTTGGGCATCGGGGGGCGGGGTCAGAAAGGCCAGATCACCCGGCGCCGCCCCCCATGCCGCCAATTCCAGAGCCAGCCCGGCCAGATCCGCGACCGCGATTTCGGGCGGGGCGAATGCGGGCAGCGCGCCTTCTTCGGCCCGCGCCCACATGCGGTAACACACCCCCGGCGCGACACGACCGGCGCGGCCGCGACGTTGTTCGGCCTCGGCCCGGCTGACGCGTTCGGTGACCAGCCGCGACATGCCCGATGCCGGATCAAACCGCGCCCGCCGCGCGCGTCCCGCATCCACCACCACCCGCACCGACGGAATGGTCAGCGATGTTTCCGCAATCGCCGTCGCCAGCACGATCCGCCGACGCGGCCCCGGCGGGGACAGGGCGGCACGCTGGGCGCGCGCCTCCATTGCACCGAAGAGCGGCATCACCTCGCAATCGGTGCCGCCCAGCATCCCCGCTACGCGGCGGATTTCACCTTCGCCCGGCAGAAAGGCCAGAACGGTGCCGCCCATATCCTGCGTGTCCGCGACCGCCTGCGCAATCAGCCGCGCCGCCTGATCGGGCAGCCGCCCGCCCGTGGGCAAGGGCCGATCCAGCCAGCGGGTTTCGACCGGAAAGGCGCGGCCCAGCGACCGGATGATCGGCGCGTCATCCAACAGCGCCGCCACAGGTTCGGCGTCCAGCGTGGCCGACATCACCAGCACCGCCAGATCATCGCGCAGCGCGCCCCGCGATTCCCAGACCAGTGCCAGCCCCAGATCGGCGTTCAGGCTGCGTTCGTGAAATTCGTCAAAGATGACGCAGCCGATCCCGTCCAGTGACGGGTCGGATTGGATCATGCGGGTCAGGATGCCTTCGGTCACAACCTCGATCCGCGACCCCGGCACGGATTCGCCACGGATGCGGTATCCGACCCGCGCGCCCACGGTTTCGCCCAAACCATCCGCCAGACGTTCGGCGGCGGCACGAGCGGCCAGACGGCGCGGCTCCAGCATGACAATGCGGCCCGCGGTCTGATCCAACAGCGCCAGCGGCACCCGCGTGGTTTTCCCCGCACCCGGCGGCGCGACCAGCACCGCGCGCCCCGCATCCCGCAACGCGGCGCACAGTTCCGGGATCACATCATCAATCGGCAGATTTTCCATGCCGCCCGATACCGCGCCGGGGCGTGAACGAAAAGCCCAAGGTTTCGTGGCGAGGGGGCAGGGGGGCCAGCCCCCGTCCGGCAAAGCCGCTGGCCCGCCCCACGGGGGCGTGCGTTCGTCGGAAAAAAGGTCCACTGGACCTTTTTCTGATCCGCCTCACCCCCGGATATTTGGGCCAAGATGAAAGCGGCGGTTAGTCAAGCTGCGACAGGTCTTGGATCGTGCAGCAGCCGGTCATGATCGCGGGCTGAGGTCCGTGTTGGATCAGGGTTGCGCGCAGGGCCATGTCGCGGTCCGACATGCCGTCGCTGCATTGCCCCTGCGTGGATACCAGCGTGGCCCCATCGGCCAGCACGGCCCGCGTCAGGTCGTGATAGAGGTCGCCGCCCGCGATCGCCTGCACCGCGTGGCGGGTTTCGGGGATGTCGGGGGTGCTGATGACCAGATCGCCGCCATCGACCCGCGCCGACCAGAACGGTTCGGTGCCGTAACACGAAAACCCCGGCGGCACCGCATCCGGCTGCCAGACGCCGGTCTGATGCGTCATATAGCGCGCCGCGACCCAGCCCGACCGTTCGCGGCTGTTGATTTTCAGCCAGTTGCGGGTCTGGTCCACGACCTCGACAGTGCGGGCATCGGGGGGTAGGGTGCCGATGATATCCGCCCGCGCATCCGGTTCGGCGCGGATGTTCAGCACGTCATCCGCGGCCACGCCCGCCACATCCCAATGCGACGGAAAGACATATTCCGGCGTCGCCAGTGCCGGACTGGCCAGCAAAATCAGACCCACAGCAATGCGCAGCATATTGTTCTCCTTGGTTATCCTGCGTCAGATTAACCGAAACACCGATCACGCGCATCACACGCTTTCACGACCGCGCGCCACAGGGTAAGAGAGGGCCATGACGACGCTGATTGCTGATGAAACCCTGACCGCTGCTTTTGCGCGGATGCTGGCCGCTGTGGCGCATCCGCCGATGGTTCTGTTGCTGGACGGCCCTGTGGGTGCGGGGAAAACCCACTTTGCCCGCGCCTTTATCCGCGCCCGCCAAGGCGACGCGGCCGAAGATGTTCCCAGCCCGACATTCACGCTGGTTCAGACCTATGACGACCCGATGGGGTCCGAGATCTGGCACGCCGATCTGTATCGCCTGACCGACCCGTCGGAATTGGCGGAACTGGGGTTGGAACAGGCGTTTGAGGATTCAATTTGCCTGATCGAATGGCCCGACCGTCTGGACCCGGCCCCGCCGGGCGCGCAGCGGATCGCGATTGCGGGGCATGACGACCCCGATATGCGTGTGATCACGATTGACGGGATGGACCGGCTGGCGGATTGCGCGCGGTTTATCAGCGCCGCCGGTTGGGGCGATGCGCGGGTCGAGCCGCTGGCGGGGGATGCCTCCGCGCGGCGGTATTTTCGGCTGACGGGCGACGGTTCCGCGGTGCTGATGGACGACCCCGGCGGCAGCGTGGCTGATGTTGTCGCGATGACCGACTGGCTGCGCGCGCGGGGCTTTGGCGCGCCCGCGATTCTGGCCCGCGACATGCCAGTGGGGCTGCTGCTGATGCAGGATCTGGGCGATGATCTGGTCGCCCGCGTGATTGAACGTGACCCCGGCGTAGCGCCCGCGATCTATGCCCGGATCACGGATGTTCTGGTCGATCTGCACCGCCACGCGCCGCCCGCCCGCCGTGATCTGGACGGGCCGGAGCTGGCCGAACAGGTGGGGTTGTTTGCGCAGTGGTATCCCGGCGCGGCGGGGCGCACGGGGATCGCCGACACGATCGCGCGCCTGCATGCGGAACTGGCGGCCGATATTCCCCCGGTTCTGGCCCTGCGCGATTTTCATGCCGAAAACCTGATCTGGCGCGGGGATGATCCGCTGGGCCTGATTGATTATCAGGACGCGGTGCGGGCGCATCCGGCCTATGATCTGGTGTCGCTGTTGCAGGATGCCCGCCGCCATGTGGACCCCGCCACGGAAACCGCCTGCATCGCGCAGTATCTGGCCGCAACCGGGCTGGACGGCGACCGTTTCCGCGCCGCCTATGCCCTGATGGGGGCGCAGCGGGGGTTGCGGATCATGGGGATCTTTACCCGCCTGTGCCTGCGCGACGGCAAGCCGCGCTATCTGGATTTCATGCCCCGCGTCTGGGCGGCGATCCGGCGCAATCTGGACCACCCGGCTCTGTCGCCTTTGCGCGCGGAACTGGACGGCATCCCCGCCCCCGACGCATCCCTTATCGAAAGGTTACGCGACCAATGCGCCCGCTGATGATCTTTGCCGCCGGATTGGGAACGCGGATGCGCCCGCTGACCGATATGCGCCCGAAACCGCTGATTTCGGTGGCGGGGCAAACCCTGCTGGACCGTGCGTTAGCCATGGGCCGCGATGCCGGCGCAGGGCCGATTGTGGTGAACACGCATTATCTGGGCGCGCAAATCCGCAACCATCTGGCCGGGCAGGATGTGGCGATCAGTTCCGAGGCCGGACATCTGCTGGACACCGGCGGCGGGCTGCGCCGCGCGCTGCCGCTGTTGGGGGATGGGCCGGTGATGACGCTGAATCCCGATGTGGTGTGGACCGGGCCGAACCCTCTGGCTGCGTTAAACGACGCGTGGGATGACGCGCGGATGGATGCGTTGTTGATGCTGATTCCGCTGGACCGCGCGCAGGCGCGACAGGGCGGTGGAGATTTCGCGCGGGACGCCGACGGGCGGCTGACCCGGCGCGGCGATTACGTCTATGGCGGGGCGCAGATCGTGCGGCCCGACCGTCTGGCCGAGATCAGCGGCGCCAGTTTTTCCCTGAATAAACTATGGGATATGCAGATCGAACAGGGGCGCGTTTACGGGCTGATCCATCCCGGCGGCTGGTGCGATGTGGGCCGCCCCGACACCATCCCCGTGGCCGAGGCGTTGTTACATGCCTGACCTGCGCGGCCTTTACGCCCTGCCCCCCGGCGTTGATTTTGCCACCGAATTTGTCGCCGGGCTGCTGGACCGGATGGCGGGGCAACCGCCGGAATCGCTGGCTCGTGTCACGATTTTTGCCAATTCGGCGGCGACGCTGGCGGCGCTGAAAACCGCCTTTGACGCGCGGGGGCCGCTGTTGTTGCCGCAATTGCGCAGCGTCACCGGGCTGGACCTGCGGCCCGTGGCGGACCGGGTGCCGCCCGCGCCCCCCTTGCGGCGGCGGCTGGAACTGGGCCAGTTGATCGCGCGGCTGTTGGAAACGCGCCCCGATCTGGCGGCGGGTCATTCGGTGCCGGAATTGGCGCGGTCGCTGTCCAACCTGATGATGGACATGCAGACCGAAGGGCTGGACGCAACCGCCCTGGACCTGATCGACACCGGCGATCATGCGCGCCATTGGCAAAACGCGTTGCTGTTCCTGCGCATTGCGGCGGGGTTTCATTTGTCCGCGCCGGTGGCGGACCGGGCGGCGGTGCAACGCCTGTCGGCCGAAATCGCCGCCGGGGGCTGGCGCGACGGCGCGGCGCTGCCCCGTGGGCCGGTGATTGTCGCGGGTTCCACCGGATCGCAGGGGGCCACGCGGCTGTTTATGCAGGCGGTTGCGGAATTGCCGAATGGGGCGGTCGTGCTGCCGGGGTTTGACTTTGACCAGCCCGCCGACATCTGGAACCAGCTTGATCCGGGGGGCGAAGATCACCCGCAGTCCCGCTTTGCCCCGCTGATCCGGGCGGCGGGCACTCCGCAACGCTGGACCCGGACCGCGCCGCCGGTGCCGGACCGCAACCGGCTGGTGTCGCTGGCGCTGCGCCCCGCGCCCGTCACCGATCAATGGATCGCGGACGGCCCCGGCCTGCCGGACCTGATCGCGCCCACCACCGACCTGACCCTGATCGAGGCCGACCAACCGGGGGCCGAGGCCGATACCATCGCCCTGATCATGCGCGACGCCGTGGAACGGGGCGAGCCTGTGACCCTGATCGCCGCCGATGCGGGGCTGATCCGGCGCGTGGCCTCGGCCCTTGATCGGTGGCATCTGCGGCCGGATGACAGTTCGGGGCGTCCGCTGGTGCTGACCGCTGTGGGGCTGTTGCTGCGTCAGGTGGCGGAATTGTTCGGCCAGCCGCTGACCATCGACCGGCTGCTGATTTTGCTGAAACACCCGCTGATCGCGACCGGATCACCGACCATCAGCCGCGCGCAATCGCTGTTTTTTACGCGCGATCTGGAAATGCGGCTGCGGGCGCGCGGCCCGGCTTTCCCGGATGGCGCGATGCTGCGCGATTGGGGGGCGCAGGATGACGCCGCCCGCCGCGATTGGGCGGCATGGCTGGCCGATGTGATCGACCGGGCCAAGGCGTTTGAAACCGACCGCGCCGCGCGTCCTTTGGCGGATCGGCTGGCCGATCTGCTGGCGCTGACCGGCGATCTGGCGGCGGGGCCTGCGGGCGATGTGGCCGCGTCGGAATTGTGGCGGAACGCCGATGGGCAGATGGCGCGCGCGGTTCTGGATCATCTGGTGCTGCACGCGGATGCGGGGGCGGCGATGCGTCCGCGCGATCTCTATGCGTTGCTGATGGACGAAATGGGGGTGCTGGCCCTGCGCGACACCCGCGACACGCACCCGCTGTTGCGCATCCACGGCCCGCGCGAAGCCCGCGTGACCGCCCACGGCACCGTCATTCTGTCGGGCCTGAACGAAGGCGGCTGGCCGCGCCCGCTGACCCCCGATCCGTGGCTGTCGCGTCAGATGCGGTCGGCGGCGGGGCTGCCTTTGCCCGAACGGCAAATCGGGCTGGCGGCGCATGATTTTCAACAGGGGATTGCCGCCGAACGGGTGATTCTGACCCGCGCGAAACGTGATGCGGATGCTGAAACGATCCCGTCCCGCTGGCTGAACCGGCTGCTGAACCTGATGAAAGGCCTGCCCGACCGCAACGGCCCCGCAGCGATCAAGGCGATGCAGGCGCGCGGCGATCTGTGGCTGGATAGGGCGCGCGCGGTCAGCCTGCCCGACGCGCCCACGCCGCCCGCCGCACGGCCCGCGCCGATCCCGCCCGCTCCGGCCTTTACCGAACTGCCCGTCACCACGATTTCGGCCCTGATCCGCAACCCGTATGAGGTCTATGCCCGCCGCGTTCTGGGCCTGCGCGCGCTGAACCCGCTGCGCCCGGAACCCGATGCCGCGCTGCGCGGGCAGACGCTGCACAGCATTGTGGAATCGCTGCTGCGGTCAAATCCCGCGCCCGACACACCGCCGGATGAACTGCGCGACAGGTTCCTGCGATTGACGGCGGATGTGCTGGCCGAACAGGTGCCGTGGCCCACGGCGCGCGCGTTCTGGCAGGCGCGGATGGCGGGCATTGCCGATCAGATCGTGGCCGATGAACTGGCGCGGCGTCAGACCGGACGGCCTGCGGTGATTGAACATCAGGGGCGGCTGGCCGTGGCGGATTTGGGCTTTACCCTGACCGCGAAACCGGACCGGATCGACCTGCTGGATGACGGGCAGGCGGTGATCTATGACTATAAATCCGGGCCTCCGCCCAGCGACAAACAGATCGCGCATTTCGACAAACAACTGATGTTACAGGCCGCGATGACGCGCCTTGGTGCCTTTGACGCCATTGGGCCGGTGGATGTGGCGGGCATCCGCTATATCCAGTTGGGCGGCGGAGGGCAGACCCATCCCCGCGCCTATTCCGCGCAGGATGATGTGGATGCGTGGGCCGGGTTCATCCGGCTGATGCGCGCCTATCTGTCGGGGGATGTGGGGTTTGTCGCGCATCTGGCACCGGTCACAACGCAATGGGGCAGCGATTACGACCATCTGGCCCGTCTGGGCGAATGGTCGCGCGCCGATCCCGCAACGCCGCAAAAGGTGGGCGATCATGGATGACGCAACCCGCAATCAGATCATCGCCGCCGATCCGGGCCGCAGCACCTGGCTGACCGCAAATGCGGGGTCGGGTAAAACGCGGGTGCTGACGAACCGCGTGGCGCGGCTGTTGCTGGCGGGGGTCGCGCCGGAACGCATCCTGTGCCTGACCTATACCAAGGCCGCGGCCACCGAAATGCAGAACCGCCTGCTGAGTCTGCTGGGCGGCTGGGCCATGCTGCCGACGGACGCCCTGCGCGCGCAACTGGCCGATTTGGGCGAAACCGGCACGCCCGATCTGGCGCAGGCGCGGCGTCTGTTCGCCCGCGCGATTGAAACCCCCGGCGGGCTGAAGGTGCAGACGATTCACAGTTTCTGCGGCGCGCTGCTGCGGCGTTTCCCGATCGAAGCCGGCGTGCCGATGGGCTTTGCCGAACTGGATGACCGCAGCGCCCGCGCCCTGCGGGCCGAGGTCGTGGAACAGATGGCGCGCATGGGCGATCCGGCGATTGCGGATTTGACGCGGCTTCATTCCGGCGATGATCTGGACGGGTTTCTGGCGGGGCTGTCGGCGGCGGATTACGACGCCGCCCCCGATCCGGCGGCGATCTGGCGGGCCTTGGACCTGCCTGTGGGGCTGACCGCCGACGCGCTGCTGGCGCAGGTGTTTACGGGGTCGGAAACCGACCTGTTCGGCGCGCTGATCCCCGCCATGCGCGCGGGGTCGTCCAATGATGTGAAGCTGGCCGATAAGCTGGCATCGGTTCATCTGGCGGATCCGGGGCTGGAGGATCTGGCCATTCTGTGCGGCTGCCTGCTGTTTGGCAAAACCAAAGACCCCGCCAAATCCTTTACCGCCAAAATCGACACCATCCCGACCAAGGCAACGCAAAAAACCGTCGCCGGCTTCATGCCCGATTTCAACGACTTGATGGAACGGGTGCAGGACGCCCGCCCGCAAATGCTGGGGCTGGCTGTTGCGGAACAGACGCTGGCCCTGCGCCGGTTTGGTCACGCCTTTACGCAGCGTCTGGCGGCGGAAAAGGCCGCGCATGGCTGGCTGGATTTCGACGATCTGATCCTGCGCACCGGCGATTTGCTGACGGATTCCAGCATGGCGCAATGGGTGCTGTGGCGGCTGGATGGCGGCATCGACCACATTCTGGTGGACGAAGCCCAAGACACCAGCCCCGCCCAGTGGCGCGTAATCCGCAGCCTGACCGCCGAATTCACCAGCGGCGCGGGCGCGCAGGATCACCCGCGCACGCTGTTCGTGGTGGGCGATCCGAAACAGTCGATCTATTCGTTCCAAGGCGCAGATATTGCCGTATTCGACGCCATGCGCGACCGCTTTTCCCATGATTTTCAGGCGGTTCAGCAGCCGATGCAGGAACGCGGGCTGGCGCATAGTTTCCGATCCTCGCCCGCCGTGCTGGCCATGGTGGACGCGGTGTTTCAGGGCGATGCCGCAGCGGGCTTAGGCGCGCCCCCCCAACATATCGCGTTCAAATCCGACATGCCGGGGCGCGTGGACATCTGGCCCGCGATTGAGCCGCCCGAAAAAACCGATCCCCCCGACTGGACCGATCCGGTGGACGCGCCCGCGCCTGATGACGCCGATGTGGTGCTGGCCCGCGCGATTGCCGCGCAGATCGGCGCGATGCTGGGCGGGCCGATCTGGGACGCGCGGCACGGTCGCGCGCGGCCCATCACGCCGGGCGATTTTCAGATTCTGGTGCAGCGGCGCGGCACATTGTTCGCGGCGCTCATCCGGGAAATGAAGGCCGCTGATCTGCCCGTCGCGGGCGCCGACCGGCTGCGTCTGGCCGCCGAACTGGCGGTGCGCGACATCACCGCCACACTGTCGGTTCTGGCCACGCCGCAGGATGATCTGTCGCTGGCGGCGGCGCTGCGGTCGCCTCTGTTCGGGCTGTCGGAAGATGACCTGTTCCGCCTTGCCGCAGGGCGGGCGCGAAACGAAACCTTGTTTTCGCGGCTGGCTGCGTCACAACATCTTGACGCCGTGCGGGTGCTGGCCGATCTGGCGGGGCGCGCGGATTACGACCGCCCCTATGACCTGATGGCGCGGCTTTTGACCCGCCACGGGGGCCGCGCCGCCCTGCTGGCCCGTCTTGGCCCCGAGGCCGAAGACGGCATCGACGAACTGATGTCGCAGGCGATTGCCTATGAATCGGTGGAAACGCCGTCGCTGACCGGCTTTCTGGTCTGGCTGTCGGCGGGCGAGGTCGAGGTGAAACGCCAGCTTCCCGGCGGCGAAGGCGGGCTGATCCGCGTGATGACCGTCCACGGATCCAAGGGGTTGGAAAGCCCCATCGTCATTCTGCCCGAAACCCAAAAGCGCGGCCAGAACAACAGCGCCCGGACGATTGCCACCGATGACGGCCCGATGTGGCGCGGCACCGCCGATCTGCGCCCCGACGCCGTGGCGCAGGCCGTTGAGGACGCCCGCGAACGCGCCGAACAGGAACGCCGCCGGTTGCTGTATGTCGCGATGACCCGCGCTGAAAGCTGGCTGATCGTGGCGGCGGCGGGCGAGACCGGCAGCGGTCTGGACAGTTGGCACAGCATGATCGCGGCGGGCGGGGCCGGGGTCGATCTGACGCGCAGCACGGTGACGATTGACGGCGTGGGCGACGCGCTGCGGCTGTCCTTTGGCGATTGGCCCGACGCCGCGCCGCAGACGGACGACACCCCGACCGAACCCGTCACCGCACCCGATTGGGCGCGCAGCCTGCCGCCCGCCCCCACGCCCATGCCGCGCCCGGTGGCGGCCACCGGATTGGGCGGGGCCAAGGCCCTGCGCGGGGCGTCGGACACGGACCCGGCGGCGGCGATGCTGCGCGGCACGCGGCTGCATCTGCTCTTGGAACATCTGCCCGCGCATCCCCCCGCCGACTGGCCCGCCGTGGCGCGCAGCCTGTTCGCCGGGGCCGAAGGCGGCCTGCCCGACGACGCGGACACCGCCGATCTGCTGGACCACGCGGCGGCGGTCATCACCGCCCCCGATCTGGCCGATGTGATGCAGCCCGGCCCCCATGCGCAGATCCTGCACGAAGTCGCCCTGACCGCGCCCCTGCCCGGCATCGGCGTGCTGAACGGCGTGATCGACCGGCTGATCATCACCGACGACCGGATTCTGGCCGTCGATTACAAAAGCAACGCACAGGTGCCCATAACGCCTGACGCCACGCCTGTGGGGATTTTACGGCAAATGGCGGCCTATCGCGCGGCGCTGCGGCTGATCTGGCCGGGGCGGCGGGTGGATGCGGCGGTGCTGTGGACGGCCACGCGCCATCTGATGCCGCTGCCGGACGACGTTCTGGATCGCGCCCTTGACCCCGCGGGCCGCGCCACCTAGCTAACCCTCAACGCAGATAAAAAGGATCACCCCATGGCAACCGTCAAAGTGAACGACGCCGATTTCGACGCCCAGGTGCGTCAGGCCGACACCCCCGTTCTGGTCGATTTCTGGGCCGAATGGTGCGGCCCGTGCAAACAGATCGGCCCCTCGCTGGAGGAATTGGCCGCTGAATATGCCGGCCGCGTGAAAATCGTCAAAGTCAACGTGGACGAAGATTCCGAAAACGCCGCCCAACTGGGCGTGCGCGGCATCCCGGCCCTGTTCATGTTCAAAGACGGTCAGGTCGTGTCCAACCGCATGGGCGCCGCCCCGAAAGCCGCGCTGAAGGAATGGATCGAAGAAACGCTGTGATCGCAGCGCCCCCGGTCCAGCCGGGGGCATTCGCGGACAGGCCGGAATGAGTATTTAGACACAGAAGAAACAGAGGGCCGCGCCCGGGGTTTCTTCTGTGCAAAAATACTCACGGCGTGACGGTTTTTTGTGGTGCTTGGGTGAAGATGGGGTGCTGATGCCTCACGCGCCGGGGGTTTTGCACCCAGCCCGCCCCACGGGGGCGGGCGTTCGACGGGGAAAAGGTCCACCGGACCTTTTCATGATCCGTCTCACCCCGCAGGATATTTCCACACAGAAGATAAAGCGGGCTTGATTTTGGCCCATGCCGGCGGCTTTATCGCGGCGATGACCATGCCCGATTTTTTCCCGCCCCGCGCGCGTATTGCCGTGCTGACCTGCGAACCGGTGGGGGTGTTGGATTATCTTGCGCCCGATGATGGCGTGCGGCAGGGGGCCTTGGTTCTGGTGCCTTTGGGGCCGCGTCGGGTGATTGGCGTGGTCTGGGGGCCGGGGCAGGGCGATTTTGATCTGGCGCGGCTGCGTCCGGTGGTGCGTGTGCTGGACGCCGAACCGTTTTCCCCCGGCTTTATGGATTTCCTGACCCGAGCGGGGGATTACACCCTGACCCCGCCGCCCCTGATGCTGCGCATGGCCACGCGCGCGCCCGATCTGGATCAGCCGCCCGCCGCGCGGCGGGTGATTGTGCCGGGGGACGCCCCCCCGCAGCGTATGACCGAAGCGCGCGCCCGCGTCATGCAGGTTCTGGCCGATCATGGCGGTGCCAGTTTTGCGCCATCGGAATTGGCGCAGATGGCCGGGGTGGGTGTGTCTGTCGTGCGGGGGTTGGTCGCGCAGGGGGCCTTGGCTGAAATTCAGGCCCCACGCGATGCGCCCTATCCGCTGTTGGATGCGGCGATGCAGGGCAAGCCCTTGGCCCCCGATCAGCAGGCGGCGGCGGATGCGTTGCGCGGCGCGATCCGGGCGGGCGGATACGGCACCACCTTGCTGCGCGGCGTCACGGGGTCGGGCAAGACCGAAGTCTATCTGGAGGCCGTGGCCGAAACGCTGGCAGGGGGGCGGCAGGCGCTGATCCTGCTGCCTGAAATCGCGCTGTCGGCCGAGTTTCTGGACCGCGTGCAGGCGCGCTTTGGGGCGCGGCCCGGCGAATGGCACAGCGGCGTGACGCGCGGGGAACGGCGGCGGTTGTGGCATATGGCCGGGCGCGGTCAGGTGCAGATGGTCGTCGGCGCGCGATCGGCGTTGTTTTTGCCGTTCCGCGATCTGGGCCTGATCGTCGTCGATGAAGAACATGACAGCAGCTATAAACAAGAGGATGTCGTGTTCTACAGCGCCCGCGATATGGCGGTGCTGCGGGCGTCGATCTGTGGCGCTCAGGTCGTGTTGGCATCCGCTACGCCCAGTCTGGAATCTTGGGTCAACGCGGCCAGCGGGAAATACCGGCGGCTGGATTTGCGGGCGCGCTATGGTGCGGCGGAACTGCCCGATATGGCGGCGATTGATCTGCGAGGTCAGGACATGCCGGCGGGGCAGTGGATTTCCCCCGCTTTGGCGCAAGCCGTCACCGAGCGGCTGGGCCGGGGCGAACAATCGCTGTTGTTTCTGAACCGCCGAGGCTTTGCGCCGGTGACGGTGTGCCGCGCCTGTGGCGAACAGATCGGTTGTCATCAATGCGATGCGCGGATGGTGGAACATCGGTTTCAGAACCGGCTGGTCTGTCACCAATGCGGGGAAACTCGGGCTATTCCAACCGCTTGCCCCGCCTGCAAGGTCGAAGGCAAGCTGGCCCCCATCGGCCCGGGTGTCGAACGCATCGCGGATGAGGTGGCGGCCCGCTTCCCCGATGCCCGCGCCACGATCCTGTCATCGGATCTGTTCGGATCGGCCCGCGCGTTAAAGGAAACCATTGCCGCGATTGCGGATGGTGACACCGACATTATCATCGGCACGCAGATCGTGGCCAAGGGGCATAACTTTCCGCGTCTGACCTTGGTGGGCGTGATTGACGCCGATCTGGGGTTGCAGGGCGCGGATATGCGTGCGGCGGAACGGTCGTTCCAGCTGATGCGGCAGGTGGCGGGGCGCGCGGGGCGGCAATCGGGGGCCGCGCCGGGGGTGGCGCTGTTGCAGACCCATCAGCCCGATCATCCGGTCATCCGCGCCATCCTGTCTGGTCAGGATGAAGATTTCTGGAACGCCGAGGCCGCCGCGCGGCAGGCCACCGGGATGCCGCCCTTTGGTCGGTTGGCGGGGGTGATTTTGTCGCATCCCGATCTGGGCGTGGTCAGCGATTTCGCGCGGCATCTGGCCGCGCAGGCCGCGCCTCTGCATCAGGTGGGGGCGGAATTGTGGGGACCGGCCCCTGCGCCGATTGCGCGTGTGCGGGGGCGGCACCGGGTGCGGATGCTGGTTCACGCTCCGCGTCAGGCGCCCCTGCAAAACGCCATTGCGGATTGGCTGGCACCGCATAAACTGCCGTCAAATCTGCGGTTGTCGGTGGATATTGACCCGCAGAGCTTTCTGTAACGGGGTCGGTATGCGGTTTGTCGTGATTTTGGCAATGACGGTCAGCCCGGTGGTGGCCTGGGGGTTCGATTTCCGCAGCCCCAGCAACAACATCCACTGTTCGATCTGGGTCGAAGATGACACGACAACACAGGCCGAGGTTCGCTGCGACCGGATCGAATACACCACATCCCCGCCGCGTCCCGCCGATTGCGATCTGGATTGGGGTTCTGCGTTTTGGGTGGGTCACTCTGGCCGCGGTCAGGCGGTTTGCGCGGGCGACACCATCATCAATCCGCACAGTATGCGGCTGCAATATGGCGGCGTGATCGAACTGAACGGCATCCGCTGCATGTCCGAACGCACCGGCATGACCTGCCGCAATGCGCAAGGCGGCGGGTTTTCCATTGCGCGGGGGCGGGCTGATCTGTTCTGACGGCGCTTTGGTCGGGCGGCTTGCCCTTGGGCCGACTGCGGCCTAAACCCATGGCGCACAGCAAAGGGGCAGCCATGCGACGCGGAGCATCAACGACCGAGGATCGGCCAACCAGCAAACAGGTGGGCGCGCTGTCCGCGCTGTGGCCCTTTGTCCGGCCCTATCGGGCGCAGATGGTGCTGGCGCTGCTGGCCTTGGTTGCGACGTCGGCGGTCAGTTTGATCTTGCCGCTGGCCGTGCGGCGCGTGGTCGATAATTTCGACGATGGCGCGGGGCTGCTGGATGAATATTTCGGCGCGGCGCTGTTGATTGTCGCGTTGTTGGCGGTGGGAACAGCGGCGCGGTATTATTTCGTCACCCGTCTGGGGGAACGCGTCGTTGCCGATATTCGCAAGGCGGTGTTTGGCCGCGTTATCACCCTGTCGCCGGGGTTTTTTGAACGCATCATGACGGGCGAAATCCTGTCGCGGATCACCACCGACACGACGCTGATTCAATCCGTCATCGGGTCGTCGCTGTCGATTGCGTTGCGCAATATGCTGATTTTGGCGGGCGGCATGGCGATGCTGGCCTGGACATCACTCAAGCTGATGGGGCTGGTGCTGTTGATCGTGCCGGCGATTCTGATCCCGATTATCGTGCTGGGCCGGCGGTTGCGCCGCCTGTCGCGCGAGAATCAGGACTGGATCGCCAATTCATCCGGCGCTGCATCCGAAAGCCTGCTGGCCGCGCAAACCGTGCAGGCCTATACCCACGAAGCGCGCAGCGTCGCGCGGTTTGACGGCGTGACGGAACAATCGTTCTCGGTCGCGCTGAACCGCATTTCGGTGCGCGCGGTGATGACGGCGATTGTGATTTTCCTGATTTTCTCGGGCGTGATCGGCGTGTTGTGGATCGGCGCGCGGGATGTGCGCGAAGGCATCATGACGGCGGGCGAATTGGTGCAGTTCGTGATCTATGCCGTGCTGGTCGCGGGATCGACCGGCGCGCTGTCCGAGATTTGGGGCGAGTTGCAGCGCGCCGCAGGGGCGACCGAACGGCTGGGCGAATTGCTGGCGGCGCAGGATGCGCTGACCGATCCGGCGCATCCGGTCGCCCTGCCGCGCCCGGTGCAAGGGCGCATCACGTTGGAGGGTGTGACCTTTCATTACCCCACCCGGCCCGATCAATCCGCACTGGATGATGTCAGCCTGACCATCCAGCCGGGGGAAACCGTGGCACTTGTCGGCCCGTCGGGTGCGGGCAAAACGACCGTGATTCAGTTGATCGAACGGTTCTGGGACCCGGCGCGGGGGCGGGTGACGTTGGACGGGATCGACCTGCGTGACATGCGGCGCGATGATTTCCGCGCGGATATTGCGCTGGTGCCGCAGGATCCGGTGATCTTTGCCGCATCCGCCGCCGATAATATCCGGCTGGGCCAGCCCGACGCGACCGACGCGCAGGTCCAAGACGCCGCCCGCGCGGCCCATGCGCATGATTTTATCGCCGCACTGCCGCAGGGCTATGACACGCCGCTGGGTGAACGGGGGGTGATGCTGTCGGGCGGTCAGCGTCAGCGCATCGCGATTGCCCGCGCCATCCTGCGCGACGCCCCGGTTCTGCTGCTGGACGAGGCGACAAGCGCCTTGGATGCCGAATCGGAATCGCTGGTGCAGGTGGCGGTGAACCGGCTGGCGCAGGGGCGCACGACCGTGGTTGTCGCGCATC
This sequence comes from Paracoccus sp. (in: a-proteobacteria), assembly GCF_030538495.1. Classification (GTDB taxonomy): domain Bacteria; phylum Pseudomonadota; class Alphaproteobacteria; order Rhodobacterales; family Rhodobacteraceae; genus Paracoccus. The sequence goes on along the minus strand of NZ_JAUNTW010000003.1, from coordinate 189,999 downwards.
GTCTGGCCACGGTGAAACAGGCCGACCGCATCGTGGTGTTCGATCAGGGCCGCATCGTGGCGGTGGGGACGCATGATGAATTGGTCGCTGCGGGGGGATTGTATGCCCGTCTGGCGCGGATGCAGTTCACCGATGGTCCCACGGCCTAACGGCTGAGGTTCAGCGCGTCGAAATCGCCGCCCATGGCCGTGGTCAGGTCCTGAATGCTGTCATACAGCAATTGCAGCGCGTAATGCGGGTTGTGGACATGCGCGCCCGTGTCCGAGGTCACGAATTTCCAGTTATAGGCCCCCCGCAGCAGCCGCGGCGTCCACGCGTTATAGACCACGGATGTGCCATCGACCAAATCCACCCGCCCGTCATCATTGGCATCGGCAAAGAAATACGGATGCCGCCCGCTGTCATAGATCATGGGGACTCCGGCCACCTGCCGCGCATAATCATGCAGCGCGGATTTCAGCAGATCGGCGTTGTTGGCGATGTCGGCATGGATGCCTTGGGTCAGGTTGCCGCTGCCGTCATGGCTGGCCCGCGACATGCGGATCGCGCGCGGGTTGGTTTCGCCGCTGTGGCACATGGTGCAGCCATCGGTTGCAACCGTCAGGCGGTGCGGATCGTGGCAGTCGGTGCAGGTGGCGACCGGCGGCGCGTGATGAAACTGCCCGGCATAGGTTTTGCCGTCGTAATGATAACCCAAAGCGCCCGTGCCGCCCAGCCATGTTGCCGCCGCGACCGCGTAATGGGGGTTCATGAACCGCAAGTCGGGGTTGGGCTGGTCGGGGTCGCCCTCTGCCGTGGCGCGGGCAATCGCATCGCCCGATTGGCGGCCCTGATGGCAGGTCAGGCAGGTGGCCTGACTGCCCGTGACCGGGTGCATCTGCCCGTTGGGTAAGGCGATTTCGGTGATCTCGGACAGGCCGGGGCTGTGGCAGGTGGCGCAATCGACGACTCCGCCAACTGGAAAGGGGCGATCCGGCATCCCGCCCGTTCCGCCGTCCAGCCTGTGCAGCGCGCGAAAGCCCTGACCCGAATGACAGGTCGCGCAGACAGGGGGAATCTCGCCCGCGTCATTCCAGTTGGTAAACGACCGCGACCGGAAATTCGCGTGACCCGACCGCGCCCATGCGTCGATTTCAGCCGCGTTTGGCACGCTGATCTGATCGCTTTGCATCATGCGGGGCAGGGCATAGCCGGGCGCGTCCTGCGCCGTGGCGGGCAGCGCCAACAGCGCGGCAATGCTGGCCCAGATCGCGGATTTCAACGGGGTGGGGGACATGGCCTTGCCTCTGTTCAGTTGATGACGGGCTGGGGTTCTGATAGCCTCAGCTTAGCCAAAGGGACATGCGGCGACAAGATTTTCCGCCCCCACCCCCCGACCAACCCAAAGGAGGCCGGAGTGTTACAGCCAATCCAACGCGGGATTTCCCTGCGAATCGGCGGGCCGGATTTGCCCGATATTGGCGCGGCATCCGTTGATATTCCCGAACATATCACCGACGAAACCGCCATCGGCGGCGGCTTTGGTCCCGATTTCCGCGTCGATCCGCAGGTGGGCGTGGGTGACATAGTGTCGCAGGGCGCGGCCTTGCTGACCGACCGACGCGATCCGCGCATCACGGTGACGGCCCCGGTCGCGGGTCGCGTGGCGCGTCTGGATTTGGGACCGGGGCGGCGCTTGGAACAGGTGGTGTTGTTCCACGACCCCGACGGCGGGCGGCGGGTGTTTGACACGACCGGCGCGGGGACCGTGGAGGGTTTGCGCGATCTGTTGCTGGCCTCCGGGCTGTGGACGGCGATTCAGACGCGGCCCGGCGGGCGGCTGGCGGACCCGGACATTGCGCCATCCGCCATTTTCATCGCGGCGGCGGACACGCGACCGGGCGCGGTGTCGCCCATGGTCGGGCTGTCCGCCGATGACCTGACCACGGGCATCGCGGCCCTGCGCCGGATGGGGCCGGTTTATGTGATCCATGACGGGATGGCCGCGCAATCCGATGTGACGATGATCCGTGCGGGCGCGATCCATCCCGGCGGCTTGGCGGGCTGGCATATCCACGCCCAGCACCCGGCATCCGCGACCCGCCGCGTCTGGGTGATGGATGCGCCGGACGTGGCGGCATTGGGCGCGTTGATCCGCAGCGGGCATTTGCCGCAAACGCGGGTGGTCGCCGTCACCGGGCCGGGGCTGTCGCAGGCGCGGCTGCTGCGCACGCAGGCCGGGGCCGATCTGCGCGCATTGGTGCAGGGCGCGATGACGCCGGGGCCGAAACGCATCCTGTCGGGGTCCGTGCTGGACGGAGTCGAAACGCGCCACCTGCGCCACGGCGACCGCCAAGTGACCGTGACCCTGCGCGACACCGCCCCCACGCGCGGGCATTGGTTCCGGGCGGCGCTGTCGCGGGCCTCGCGCCCTGTGCCGGTGATCCCGTCGGCGGCGGTCGATCAGGCGCTGCCCGCGACGGTTCCCGCCGTGCCGTTTCTGCGCGCCTTGGGGTCGGGCAATGACGAAGCCGCCATAGCTTTGGGCGCGCTGTCGCTGTCTGAGCCGGATCTGGCTCTGGTCGATTACGTCACCGGCGCGCGTCCCCGCTTTGCCGATTTGCTGCGCGGGGTGTTGGACCGCACCGGCGCAGAACAGGGGTTTTGACATGCAAGGCATCTGGAGCCGCGAAACAAACGCCCTGCTGCTGATCGCCACGGCCCTGCCGATGGCGGCGATGTGGCTGAGCTATGGCGGGGCTGATGCCGTGGGGCGGCTGATCTTTGTGCTGATCGTGGCGGGGCTGTGGCATGTGGTGTTTATGCTGGCCCGCGCGCAACCGCCGTCATTCGCAGGCGCGCTGACGGCGCTGTATATCGCGATGCTGGCCCCGGTTGGGCTGGGACCGGTGGCGCTGATCCTGTCGGTCAGTTTCGGCGTCGTCATGGCGGAACTGGTGTTCGGCGGCTGGGGGCGCAACATTCTGAACCCCGCAACGGTGACGCTGGCCTTTGTGGGCTTTGGCTTTCCGGCGGCGCCGTGGCCCGAACTGGCGGTGCCGGTGGGCTGGGCGGTCTGGCCTGCGGCGGCGATCGGGCTGTGGTTTGGGGTCATCAACTGGCGGCTGATCGCGGGGGCCGGGGTCGCGTGGGCGGTGCTGGCCGCGCTTGGCGTCACCGCGCCGGTCGCGGTCACGGCGGCGGCGGGGGTGGTGCTGGTCGGGCTGGTCGCGGATCCCGTCGCATCGGCCGCCACGCAACTGGGCCGCTGGCTGAATGGCGCGGTCTATGCGCTGCTGGTGGGGCTGTTTGCAACGCAATGGGCCGACGCCGCGCCGGTGCAACTGGCCGTATCGGCGGCGCTGCTGGCGTCACTGGCCGCACCGTTATTCGACGAAATCGCATTGGCAATCTGGCACGCACGACGGAGGAAACGCCTTGGCTGACCTGAACCCTGTGGCCGCGTGGCGGCGGATGCTGGCAGCCCCGAATGACAGCCGGGGCAAGACGATTGCGATGGCCTTTGTCGTGGCGACGATCTGCGCGGTGATGGTGACGGGGGCGACGGTCGTTCTGCGCCCGATCCAGACCGCGAACCGCGCCGCCGAACAGAACGCGCGGCTGGAACAACTGATCGCCACCATCCCCGGCATGACCGAGCTGTTGGCCCAATCCCCCGATGGCGCGCTGTCCACCGTGGTGATCGAGATTCCGCAAGGCCGCGCGCATCCCGAGGTGACGCCCGAAGGTCTGGACTCTGCCCTGCAAGACAACAGCAACTGGACCGGGCTAACGCCCGCGCAGGACACGGCGGGCATCGGATCGCGCCCCGATCTGACGCAGATTTACCTGCTGCGCGAAAACGACCGGGTGTCGCTGGTGATCCTGCCGATGGTCGGGGCGGGCTATAACGGGCCGATTCAGGCGATGCTGGCGCTGCGCGGCGATATGGCGACGATTGCCGGGCTGGCGATCACGCAGCAAGGGGAAACGCCGGGACTGGGCGCGCGGATCGAAGAACCCGCCTGGCTGTCGCAATTCCCCGGCACCCGCGCTGTGGCCAGCGACGGCACGTTGCGGTTTGCCGTCGCGCGCGGCCCGGCGTCCAACGAATACGAAGTTGACGGCATCACCGGCGCGACCCGCACATCGAACGCGATCACGCAGATGGTGCGGTTCTGGCTGGGACCGGATGGATATGGCCCGTTGATGGCGGCGATTCAGCGGGGGGATTTCTGACATGGCCCGCCTGTGGCAGACGCTGACCGAACCGCTGATCCGGCAAAACCCGGTCACGCTGCAAATCCTGGGGATTTGTTCGGCGCTTGCCGTCACCACATCGCTGACGACGGCGCTGACCATGTCGGCATCGCTGACGGCGGTTGTCGTCATGGCAGCGGTGATCATCAGCACGATCCGCCGCCACGTTCCGTCCACGATCCGGCTGATTGTGCAGATCATGATCATCGCGTCGCTGGTCATCGTGATCGACCAGATGTTGCAGGCGTGGCTCTATGACATCAGCCAGAGGCTGTCGGTCTTTGTCGCGCTGATTGCCACGAATTGTCTGGTGCTGGGGCGCACGGAATCCTTCGCGTTGCACAACCCGCCGCTGCCCTCGGCTGTGGATGCATTGGGCAGCGGGCTGGGCTATTCCCTGATCCTGGTCATCATCGGCAGCATCCGGGAATTGTTCGGGTCGGGGCGGCTGCTGGGCTGGCAGGTCTGGGCGACCGTGGATCAGGGTGGCTGGTTCACGCCGCTGAACCTGATGCTGCTGGCGCCGTCGGGGTTTTTCCTGCTGGGCGGGCTGGTCTGGGCGATCCGCAGCATCCACCCCGAACAGGTCGAACCGCGCGAATTCCCCCTGCCGCAACAGGATGAGTCCCGGCCATGACGGATCTGTTTTCGCTGTTCATCCGTGCGGCCTTTGTTGAAAACATGCCGCTGTCGCTGTTTCTGGGGCTTTGCACCTTTATCGCGCTGTCGCGGCAACCGGCGACGGCGGTCGGGCTGGGCGCGGCGGTTGTGTTGGTCATGGGCATCACCGTGCCGCTGAATCAGTTGATTTTCAGCATCTTTCTGGCGCCCGGCGCGTGGGGGTGGATGGGGCGGCCCGATCTGGACCTGTCTTATCTGGCGCTGTTTGCCTTTATCGGCGTGATCGCCGCGACGGTGCAGTTGCTGGAAATGCTGCTGGACCGTTACCTGCCCGCGATTCATGCGGCCTTTGGCGTGTTTCTGCCGCTGCTGGCGGTGCATTGCGCCATTCTGGCGGGCAGCCTGTTCATGGTGGAACGCCGCATGACCTTGCCCGAAAGCGCGGCCTTTGGTCTGGGCGGAGGCGTGGGCTTTGCCGTCGTCGTCATCATGCTGGCCGCGATCCGCAACCGGCTGGCCTATGCCGATTTGCCGGGGGGGCTGCGCGGGCTGGGGATCGCGTTTTTCCTGACCGGGATGATGTCGCTGGGCTTTGCCTCATTCGCGCAGATGGTGGCACCATGATCGAGATTGTTCTGGGCTTTGCCGTTCTGGTCACATTGGTGATGGCGCTGACGCTGGGCCTGTTGGCCGCGCGCCGCCGCCTGATCCCGCAGGGCGCGGTGACCGTCACCGTCAACGGCAGCACCGAATTGCCCGCCGCGCGCGGGGATAAGCTGTTGTCCGTGCTGCATAATGGCGGGCTGCCGATCCCGGCGGCCTGTGGCGGGTCCGGCACCTGCGGGCTGTGCCGCGTCACCGCCAGCGGGCCGGGTGCGGGGCAGGCGCAGGCCACCGAAAAAGGCATCCTGTCCGCCGCCGAACGCCGCGCGGGCGTGCGTCTGGCCTGTCAGATGACCCTGCGCGGGCCGGTCGATGTGCAGGTCGCGGGCGATGTGCTGGCCGCCGACAGCTTTGCCTGCCGGGTGGTCTCGAACGATATGCTGGCGCCCCTGATCCGCGAACTGGTGTTAGAGCTGCCGCAAGGCCAGCGGTTTGATTTCCGCGCGGGCGGATTTGCGCAACTGACCGCCCCGGCCTATCGTCTGGATTTTGCCGATTTTGACATCCCGCCCGAATATCGCACGGCGTGGGACGAATCCGGCTGGGCCGCGATCCGTGCGCACAGCGCCGTGCCGGTCAGCCGCGCCTATTCCATTGCCAGCCGGCCACAGGATGCGGGGCGGATCGTGTTCAACATCCGTCTGGCCGTCCCCCCGGCGGGCGAAGAAACCACCATCCCCCCCGGTCTGGTGTCGTCCTGGCTGTTCAGCCTGACCCCCGGCGATCAGGTGCAGGTCGCCGGACCCTTTGGCGAATTCCACGTGCAGCCCACCGAACGCGAGATGATCTTTATCGGCGGAGGCGTCGGCATGGCCCCCCTGCGCGCGATGATTCACGAACAGATCGGGCAGGGAACCGGGCGGAGGATGCGTTATTTCTATGGCGCGCGGACGGCGGGGGATTTGTTTTACAACGACGAATTCGACGCAATCGCGGCAGAGCATCCCAATTTCGAATGGGTCGCGGCGCTGACCGATCCCGCGCCGGGGGATCGCTGGACCGGGCAAACCGGCTTTATCCACGAAACCGTGCGCGACGCGCTGCGCCGCCATCCCGCGCCTGAAGATTGCGAATATTACCTGTGCGGCCCGCCGGTGATGATCTCGGCGGTGCTGGCCACGCTGGCGCGGTTGGGGGTCGAACCCCAGTCCATCTTTAACGACGATTTCGGAGCCTGACCCATGACCCACCTGACCCGACGGCATGTTATTGCGCTGACCGGCGCGGCGGTTCTGGCCCCTGCGGTGCTGCGCGCGGCCCCGGCGACACAGGCGCTGACGGGCGCGGCCTTTGGCACCGAATGGCGGCTGGTGCTGGGGCGCGCGGATGACCGGCTGCGCGCGCCGATTGCGGCGGAACTAAGCGTTATTGACGCGCAAATGTCGCCATGGCGGGGCGACAGCGTGATCGGGCGCATCAATCGCGGCGGCGCGGGGGGCCATGCGGTGCCGGACCAAACCGCGGGCGTCATCGCGGCGGCGCTGCGTCTGGCGGGGGACAGCGGCGGGGCCTTTGACCCGTCCATCGGGCCGTTGGTGGCGCAATGGGGGTTCGGTCCCATCACCGGGCGCGCGGGGCTGGAGGGGCTGACCGCCCACGGCGACCATGTGACCAAGGCGCGCGCGGACCAGACCATCGACCTGTGCGGTATTGCCAAGGGTCACGCCTTGGACCGCATCGCCGACCTGCTGATCGCGCGCGGTCACGCCGATTTCCTGCTGGATATGGGGGGCGAGGTGACGGCCCATGGCGCGCATCCATCGGGTCGGGCGTGGCAGGTCGGCGTTGAACATCCCCGCGACGGCATGGCCGAGGTGCTGACCCTGAACGGCCTCACGGTCGCCACATCCGGCGACCGTGTGAACGGGTTCAATCTGGGCGGGCGGCGCGTCAGCCATATCATCGACCCGCGCAGCGGCCAACCCACGGCGGGCGTGGCGCAGGTCTCGGTGGTGGCGCAGGACGGGATGACGGCGGATGGCTGGGCCACGGCGCTGATGGCGGCGGGGGCGCAGGGACCGGAACTGGCCGCCGCGCGCGGTTTGGATGCGTTGTTCATCAACGCCGACGGCACCCGCCACGCCACCCCCGGATTCGCGCGGCATCTGGCATGACGCAGCTTCTGATCGCCATTGTCATCATGGTGCTGGCCTGTGGCGGGCTGGCCTTGGGCCTGATGTTCGGGCGCGGCCCGGTCAAGACATCCTGCGGCGGGATGGAGTGCCTGCCCGGCCCCCGCTGCCACGACTGCCCCAATCGAAAGGACCGGCCATGAACACCATTGCCACCGTCATGCGGCGCGATTTCCTGCAATTGTCGCCCGCAACGCCCATCCGGGACGCAGCGGCGCAGCTGGTCGCATCCGGCCTGTCGGGCGCGCCGGTGCTGGATGACAGCGGCGCCTTGATCGGGATGCTGACGCAAAAGGATTGCTTTGCCCCCGCGCTGAAGGCCAGCTATTACCGGCAGTGGAGCGGCACGGTCGCCGACCAAATGAGCGGCGCGCCCCAGACCCTGCCCATTGACACCGATCTGGCGACAGCCGCGCAGGCGTTTCTGGATCACCCGCACCGGCTGTTCCCCGTGACCGATGGCGACCGTCTGGTCGGATTGTTGCGGCGCAGCGATCTGTTGGCGGCGTTGTTGGAATTGGGTTAACGCAGCAGGTCCAGTTCCCAGCCCTGCGTCAGATGCTTTTCCGCGCGCATCCGCGCCTGTTGCGCCACATCGCGCGCGGCATCGCCGCCGCCCATGGGTTCCAATGCGTCCAGACAATCCAGCAAGGTTTGCATCACCTCGGCCAGATTGGCGCCGTCGCGGGCGACGGGGGCGAAGAATTCGCGATACACCGTGGCCATGTCCAGCTCAGGCGCCAACACATGCGCGAAACGCGGCAGAGCGGCGGCGGGCGCGTGGGTCGGATCATCGGCCCCGTGCAGCGCGGTCAGAATCCGCGTCCCCGACCGCAGAACGCTGATCACCGTGCCGGGGTCGTTCACCATCGGCGGCAGCGCGCGCGTGGCGATTTCCGACAGCACGATCAGGCCATAACGCACATCCTGTTCAAAATCGCGATCCGTGCCGATGGTGAAGGCATCGCGCATTTTGTCCGTCACATCGTGGCAGGGCGCGGACAGCCGCAACAGCGGTTCACCATAATGCGCGTAATTCCCCGGCATCCGGCGGATTTCGACCGTCACCCCGGCCTGTTCCGCCAGATTGTTCAGCGTTTCCACGTCGATATGCTGGACATAGCCCGCCTGTTCATTCGCCAGCGGGATCGCGTCATCGCCCAAGCCATCCCCCACCGGGCGCGCGCCCAGCGTCGGGTTGTCGCGCATATAGCGGGCGGCGGCCACGGCCTCGGTCTCGACGCGGGCGATGATGTCGCCGATGCGGCCATATTGGCTGAGGTGATGGACCCAACGCAGCAACGCCCAGGCGATCAGGATAATCACCCCCAGCGTGGCGATGAACAGGAAGGGGCGGCCCGCGTCTTCATACGCGCCGGCGGCCAGCCCGATAATGCCGACGATGGCGAACATGAACGCGCCGATAAACACCGCCACGGCGGTTTGCGCGGTCGGATCGGCGGCCAGCAGGCGCGTGGCGCGCGGCGTGGCACCCCCGGCGGCGGCGCCATAGGCCGTCACGATGATCGACACCGAAAACGTCGCGACCGGCAACATCGCCGTCGCCACCACATTCAACAGCGAATCCACCGACCCCGAGGCCGGTTGAATCGGCATATCCCATGGCAGCATCGGCGACAGCCACGCGGTCAGCAACGCCAAAGCCACCCCGCCGACGCTGAACAACGTGACCCGCACACCGATGGATTTCATCGGTTCACGCAGGCGATATGACCAGCGGTTTTGTTCCGTGCGGCGCATGGTGTGGCCCCCCTTACCCCTTAAAAAAACGGGCGCTTTATGCGCCCGTTCCAACATTACCGCGTAAATTTCTTATATTTCACGCGCTTGGGTTCCACGGCATCGGGGCCGAGGCGGCGGATTTTGTCGGCCTCATATGCCTCGAAGTTGCCTTCGAACCATTCGACATGGGCATCGCCTTCAAACGCCAGAATATGCGTGCAAAGACGGTCAAGGAAGAAACGGTCGTGCGAAATGATGACCGCGCAGCCGGCGAAATCTTCCAGTGCGGCTTCAAGCGCCTGCAAGGTTTCCACGTCCAGATCGTTGGTCGGTTCGTCCAGCAGCAGCACATTGCCGCCCGATTTCAACAACTTGGCCATGTGAACGCGGTTGCGTTCCCCGCCCGACAACTGGCCGACCTTTTTCTGCTGATCGCCGCCTTTGAAGTTAAACGCCGAACAATAGGCGCGGCTGTTCATCTGCGCATCGCCCAGAACGATCTGTTCCGCCCCGCCCGAGATTTCTTCCCACACCGTTTTATTCGCGTCCAAAGCGTCGCGCGACTGATCGACATAGGACAGTTGCACCGTATCCCCGAACGCGATGTCGCCGTCATCGGGGGTTTCGTTGCCGGTCAGCATCCGGAACAGCGTCGATTTGCCCGCGCCGTTGGGACCAATGACGCCGACAATGCCGCCGGGGGGCAGGGCGAAATCCAGCCCTTCGATCAACAGCTTATCGCCCATGGCTTTTTTCAGGCCCGTCACCTCGATCACGCGGTTGCCCAGACGTTCGCCGTTGGGAATGATGATCTGGGCGCGGGACAGCTTTTCACGTTCGGACTGGCTGGCCATTTCGTTATAGGCGTTGATCCGGGCCTTTTGTTTGGCCTGACGGGCCTTGGCACCGGCGCGGATCCATTCCAGTTCGCGTTCCAGCGTTTTCTGTTTCGCCTTATCTTCGCGGGCTTCCTGTTCCAGACGCTTGGCCTTTTGTTCCAGCCATGCGGAATAGTTGCCTTCGTAAGGGATGCCGCGGCCGCGATCCAATTCCAGAATCCAGCCGGTGATGTCGTCCAGGAAATAACGGTCGTGGGTGACGCACAGGATGGTGCCGGGATATTCGATCAGGTGCTTTTGCAGCCAGGCGATCGTTTCGGCGTCAAGGTGGTTGGTCGGTTCGTCCAACAGCAGCATATCCGGCGCTTCCAGCAGCAGCTTGCACAGGGCGACGCGGCGGCGTTCCCCGCCCGACAGGCTGTCAACATTGGCGTCGTCAGGCGGGCAGCGCAGCGCCTCCATAGCGATGTCGATCTGGCTGTCCAGATCCCACAGGTTTTGCGCGTCGATTTCGTCCTGCAACGCGGCCATTTCGTCAGCGGTTTCATCGCTGTAGTTCATGGCCAGTTCGTTGTAACGATCCAGTTTCGCCTTTTTCGCGGCCACGCCCAGCATGACATTGCCGCGCACATCCAGCGACGAATCCAGTTCGGGTTCCTGCGGCAGATAGCCGACGGTCGCGCCTTTGGCGGCCCATGCCTCGCCGGTGAAGTCCTTATCCCAGCCCGCCATGACGCGCAGCAGCGTGGATTTACCCGCACCGTTGACGCCCACAACGCCGATTTTGACGCCGGGCAGGAAATTCAGGCGGATGTTTTCAAACACCTTTTTCCCGCCGGGATAGGTTTTGGACACGCCGTCCATGTGATACACAAATTGATAGGCCGCCATCGGAATCTCCTGCAAAGTTGGCCGACATATAGGTGATGCGGGCGCGCGTTAAAAGGCTAACGGGTGGCGTCCGCAAAGGCCGCGCCAAATTCAGTGCGCAAAAAGTCATATTGCGGCGCCAGACGGGCGGCCAGTGCGGCGCGCGCCTGCGGCGGCGGCTCCAGCCCCGGCGGGGTCGCAAACACCCGCCGCCACAGCGCGTCATAGCGGGCGCGCCCGATGCCCAGATGCTGCTCGACCCGCTCCATCAGCGCGAAGGGATCCGACCGGATCTGACCATAGGGCAGGATCAACAACTGATCCGGCCCGAAAAACCGCCGCCAGCGGGGAACATAGGTCGCGTAATCGCCGCGTTCCTCCAGCACGGGATTTTCGACCTCGGCCAGCCAGTCGTCCAGCGTTTCGGGGTTGCGTTTTTCGCGCCGCAAATTCATCCGCAACTGCGACACCGCGCGATCGACAGGGTCGCGGATCAGATAGATCACCTTCACATTTGGCAGAAATTTCGACACAAATTCAACGCCTTCTTCGGGAAGGGTCGAATATTCGGGCGATATGTCCATCGGCTTGGCCTGCGCCGGGGCCGGGGCGAAGATTTTCTTATACCAGTGGTTCGTGCCGCGCTGTTTGGATGTGGATGTGGCGGTCAGATAGGCGTCCATGGCGGGCGGGATGATCTGTTTGCGGCGAACATAGCCCGCCCGGATTTCCCCCGGCTTGTTGCGGAAATGCCAGTCAATCCAATAGCGATGCCCGGGGATAAAGCGATAGTTAAAGAACTGAACCTCTTTATACGGCGGGTTCCAGATCTGCGGGTGGTCGTTCAGCACCTGCGCCAGCCACGAGGTGCCGGCCTTTTGCGCGCCAATGCACAGAACAGAGGGTTTGCGCGGCTGGCCCGCAATGTCCCACGCGGTCAAGCCAACTGCCCCCACAGATCGTATTCGCCGGCCTCGTCCACCGTCACGGTCACGATGTCGCCGGGGGTCAGGCCCTCGAACCCGTCGTCGATGAACAGGTTGCCGTCGATTTCGGGGGCGTCGGCCATGGTGCGGCAGGTCGCGCCCTGATCGTCCACCTGATCGACGATGACCTGTTGCGTGGTGCCGACCTTGGCCGCCAGTTTGGATTCGGAAATGGCCTGCGCTTTGGCCATAAAGCGGTCCCAGCGGTCTTGTTTCACGTCATCGGGGACGTGATCCGGCAGGTCATTGGCGCGCGCACCTGCGACGTTTTCGTATTGGAAACAGCCCACGCGGTCCAGTTGCGCCTCGTCCAGCCAATCCAGCAGAGTTTGGAATTCAGCTTCGGTTTCGCCCGGATAGCCGACGATAAAGGTCGACCGCAGCGTGATGTCCGGGCAGGCCGCGCGCCATGCCGCGATTTCATCCAGCGTTTTCGCCGCCGCCGCAGGCCGGGCCATCCGGCGCAGCGTGTCAGGATGCGCATGTTGGAACGGAATATCCAGATAAGGCAGGATCAGCCCGTCCGCCATCAGCGGGATCAGGTCGCGCACATGCGGATAGGGATAGACATAATGCAGCCGCACCCACGCACCCAATGACCCCAGATCGCGCGCCAGATCGGTGATATGCGCGCGGTGATCGCGTTCCGTCGCATGTTTCAGATCCACCCCATAGGCCGAGGTATCCTGCGAAATCACCAGCAATTCGCGGGTCCCGGCGGCGACCAGACGTTCGGCCTCGCGCACAACCGCATGGGCGGGGCGGCTGACCAGCTTTCCGCGCATATCAGGGATGATGCAGAATTTGCAGTGATGGTTGCAGCCTTCGGAAATCTTGAGATAGGCGTAATGGCGCGGCGTCAGGCGCACACCGGACGCGGGCAGCAGGTCGATAAACGGATCGGGCTGCGGCGGCACAGCGGCGTGAACCGCGTCCAGCACCTGTTCATATTGATGCGGCCCGGTGACGGCCAGAACGCGGGGATGCGCGCCGGTGATGTAATCGGGTTCCGCGCCCAGACAGCCGGTGACGATCACGCGGCCATTTTCAGTCAGGGCTTCGCCAATCGCTTCAAGGCTTTCGGCCTTGGCGCTGTCCAGAAATCCGCAGGTGTTGACAATCACCGCATCGGCTCCGGCATAATCGGGGCTGATGGCGTAGCCTTCGGCGCGAAGGCGCGTCAGGATGCGTTCGCTGTCCACCAAGGCTTTGGGGCAGCCAAGGCTGACCATGCCAATGGTGGGCTGTCCGGCGCGGCGGTCATCGGGAACGCTGGCGCGGGCAAGGTCGGGGCGGATCAGGGGCGGGTTCTGGGTCATGGCCTGCCTATACTGTGGCGTGAGGGCGTTGTTAAGCCTTGGCGTGCATTGTAGGTTGGGCGTGACCGGGTTCGGTTTCATGAAAAGGGGGCGCAGATGCGGCGGGTGATCGTTGCTTTATGTTCGATGGTCGCGCTGACGGGCTGCGACAGCCCCGCCGATGCGGATCAGGTGCAGGTGTTCCGCAGCTTGGGAACCCTGCAATGCGTGCCGGATGCGGGGGCCTTGGACCGGCTGCGTCATGACCTGACGGCGGCGGGCGTGACGGTTCTGGATGCGCGGCTGGATGATGACGGGATGATGCGCATCGCCCTGTGCGGGTCGCCGGACGGACGGATCGCGGTGTTCACCATTCCGGCAGCCCAGCTAAAGACAGCACAGGCCGCAGGGTTTCAGCCGCATCACGACGTGCGCTAGGGTTAGAACGCCGCGTTGAGGGCGAACCAATATGTCGCGATTGAGGCAACCGAGCAGGGGGGCTGTCTGCCCCCCGCCGCGTTCCGCGGCTCCCCCCGAGGATATTTTTGCACAGAAGATAAAGGTCGGCAGGTCCTTATCTTCTGTGCAAAAATATCCTCAGGGGGTGAATTGGCCGCAAGGCCAAGAGGGGGCGCGAGCGCCCCCTTGCGCCGCCCGTTGCCGCGAGACTGGGACGTGATTGTCCCATACGGGAGGATCCTCTTGCCGTGTCTGGCACCGGCTTTTCGTTAGTCAGGCTCGCCCCCGTCACCCCACCCCTAACGCCGCGCGCGCGCGTTTGACCAATTCGCGCATCTCATCCAGCGACAGCGCGCCGAACGCGGCTTCGTCGCCTGCGATAAAGGTGGGGGTGCCCATCAGGCCCATATGTTCCGCCAGCAGGTGACTGCTGGAGATGTGGCGTTCCACGGCGTCGGATTGCATGTCGGTGCGCAGTTTTGCCTCATCCAGCCCCACGGCGCGGGCGGTGCGCATGACGCTGGTTTCATCCGCGCGGCCTCGGGCGTTGAACAGGGCGGTGTGGAATTGCCAGTATTTCCCCTGTTGCAGCGATGCCAGCGATGCGCGGGCGGCGAAATCCGACCCCGGCCCAAACACCGGCCATTCGCGATAGACCACCCGCAGCGCCGGGTCCGACGAAATCAACTGCTGCATCACCGGCACCATGCGGCGGCAGAACGAACAGTTGTAATCGAAAAATTCGGTCAGGGTGATGTTGCCGTTCGGGTTGCCCAGAACCGGCGCGGTCGGGTCGCGTTCCAAGGCGCGGCGCAGATCGTCGGGCATCGGGTTGGCGCGCGGGGTCTGCGCGACGGCGGGCAGGGTGGTGGCGGGCAGGGCGGCAACCGCGCCAAGGGCGGCCGCGCGGGCCATTACGGAACGGCGATTCATCATGGCTTGTCCTTTCGGCGGGGTGGGGTCATATCACCCTGACCTAACCCACAGACGGACCGATGCGCAAACCGCGATATGACGATCCCCCGGTCACGATGCCGTCAGACCCGGTCTGTCCGCTCTGCCTGCGTCCGATCCCGCCCGATGTGCCGCAAAGCCGCCATCACCTGATCCCCAAACTGCGCGGCGGCAAAGGCGGGCCAACCGTGTTGCTGCACCATATTTGCCATAAAACCATCCATAAAACGATTCGCGAAACCGATCTGGCGCGGCATTTCAACACGCCCGAGGCGCTGCGCGCCCATCCCGATCTGGCGCGGTTTACCCAATGGATCGCGCGGCGTCCGGCGTCCTTTACGGGGCGGGTGCGTTAGGGTGTCGCGGCAATGGGGCAGCATTGCTGTCCTTTGTTGCATCCGGGCGCAAGGCGGGGTAGGGACAGCGTCGAATTAGGAAATGGGGATATGACCATGACGATGCACCGTTTGTTGAACCGCTCGGCCCTTGTTGGGGTGGCGCTGAGCCTGACCATTGGCGCGGCGCAGGCGGAAACGCTGCGCTGGGTGCGGTCGATGGATGTCACCACGCTGGACCCGCACGCCCAGAACGGCGGCGCGAATCTGCCGTTTCTGCAAAACGTCTATGACACGCTGGTCGGGCGCGATATTGACGGCAATATGACGCCGGAACTGGCGACCGAATGGGCGCTGCATCCCGAAGATGACTCGGTGTGGGTGTTCACTCTGCGTCAAGGCGTCAAATTCCATGACGGCGCGGAGCTGACCGCGGATGACGTGGTGTTTTCGCTGGATCGCGCCCGCTCTGAAGCGTCGGATTTCAAGGCCCTGCACGCCAATGTCGTCAGCGTCACCGCCGTGGATGATTACACCGTCCATGTTCAGATGGACGGGCCGGCGCCGCTTTATCCGCAGAACCTGACCAACACCTTTATCATGGATCGCGGCTGGGCCGAGGCCAACAACGCCCTGAATGTGCAGGATTATGTTGGTGGTCAGGACACGTTTGCATCGCGCAACACCAACGGCACCGGCCCGTTCCAGGTGACCGCCCGCGAACCCGAGGTGCGCACGACGCTGACCCGCTTTGACGGGTATTGGGGCGACCAGCCGCAAACCACGAATCTGGTGTTTATGCCGATCACCGAACCCGCCACCCGCATCGCGGCCCTGCTGTCGGGCGAGGTGGACTTTGTCCAGGACGTCCCCGTTCAGGACATTCAGCGCCTGCAACAGACCGACAGCGTGACCGTCACCACCGGCCCGGAAAACCGGACGATTTATTTCGGTTACGACATGGGTTCGGATAAACTGCGCAGCAGCGATGCCGCCGAAAACCCGTTCAAACAGCCGGGCGTTCGTCAGGCGCTGTCGCTGGTATTGGATCGTGACGCGATCAAACAGGTGGTGATGCGCGGCCAGTCCGACCCGACGGGCGCCGTCATCCCGCCTTTCGTCAACGGCTGGACGCCCGAGATGAACGCCTATGCCGCGCCCGATCTGGACCGCGCCAAGGAACTGATGGCCGAGGCGGGTTATGAAAGCGGCTTCAGCGTCGATCTGAATTGCCCCAGCGGCCGTTACCTGAACGACGAAGCGATCTGTCAGGCCTTCGCCGGGATGCTGGGCCGCATCGGCATCCGCGCCAATCTGGTGGCGCAGCCCACGGCGCTGCATTTCCCGCTGGTGCAGCAGGGCGCGGTTGATTTTTACATGATGGGCTGGGGTATCCCGACCTTTGACAGCCAATATGCGTTCGATTTCCTGTTCCACAGCCGCACGGAATCGCTGGGTGGCTGGAACGCGTCGCATTATTCCAATGCCGATGTGGATGCGAAAATTGAATCGCTGTCGTCAGATGTGGATGTGGATCACCGCAACGCCACCATTGCCGCCATCTGGGACGTGCTGAACGCCGATCATGTCGTGCTGCCGGTGCATAATCAGGTGCAGGCCTATGCCGCGCGGCGTGGCGTGAATGTGCAGGTTCACCCGGAAAACCAGCCGAAGATCAAAGACATCACCTTTGACTGATGGCTAACGGGGTCGCGGCTGCGCGGCCCCGTTTACTTTGTTGGCCCCGTTTACTTTGTTGGAATGCGCTGCTTGTGTGGTGGAACCGCCCTGCGTAAAGTGGCGGGATAATAATATTCCAAGGGAGGTTCCATGAAACACCAAACATTCCGCCGTCTGGGCCTGTCATCTGCGATGGCATTGGCGCTGTCGCTGGGTGCGGCGCAGGCCGAAACGCTGCGTTGGGCGCGCACCGCTGACGCGCTGACGCTGGACCCGCACGCCCAGAACGAAGGGCCGACCACCACGCTGTTGCACAACATCTATGAAACGCTGGTGCTGCGCGAACTGGACGGGTCGCTGTCGCCGCGTCTGGCGACCGAATGGCATGTTCACCCCGATGATCCGACCGTCTGGGTCATCAAACTGCGCGAAGGCGTCAAATTCCATGATGGCGCTGATCTGACCGCCGAAGATGTGGTGTTCTCGCTGGATCGCGTCCGGTCTGATGCATCGGATTTCAAGGCCCTGCACGCGGCCGTGACGGGTGCAACGGCGGTTGACGATTACACCGTCCATATCCAGATGAACGGGCCTGCGCCGCTGTATCCGCAGAACCTGACCAACTTTTTCATCGTGGACAAAGACTGGACCGAGGCGAACAACGTCGTCGCCGTGCAGAACTTTGCCGCGGGCGAAGATAACTTTGCCGCGCGCAACACCAACGGCACCGGCCCTTATAAGGTGGTCAGCCGCGACCCCGAGGTGCGCACCGTCCTGACCCATTTCGTCGATCACTGGGCCGATACGCCGCAGGTCACCGACATCATCTATACCCCGATTTCCGAAGCCGCGACCCGCGTTGCCGCCCTGCTGTCGGGTGAGGTGGACTTTGTCCAAGACGTGCCGGTTCAGGACATTCAGCGTCTGGAACAAACCGACAGCGTGACCGTCACCACCGGCCCGGAAAACCGGTCGATTTTCTTCAGCTATGACGTGGGTTCGGACAAGTTGCAGTCGGCCAGCACCGACGACAACCCGTTCAAAAAGCCCGAGGTTCGCGAAGCTTTTGCCCTCGCCTTGGATCGTGACGCCATCAAACAGGTGGTGATGCGCGGGCAGTCGGACCCGACCGGGGTTGCCGTGCCGCCCTTTGCCAATGGCTGGACCGAAGAACTGAACGCCTATGCCGCGCCCGATGTGGACCGCGCCAAGGAATTGCTGGCCGAAGCTGGTTACCCCAACGGCTTCAGTCTGGACCTGAACTGTCCGAACGACCGTTACCTGAACGACGAAGCGATCTGTCAGGCCTATGTCGGGATGCTGGGCCGCATTGGCGTGCGCGCCAATCTGGTTGCGCAATCGCGCAGCCTGCATTTCCCGGCGGTGCAAAACGGTGAAACCGATTTCTACCTGCTGGGTTGGGGCGTGCCGCCGTTTGACAGCCAGTATGTGTTTGATTTCCTGATCCACACCCGCACCGACAATCTGGGCGGCTGGAACGCGTCGAAATATTCGAACGCCGATGTGGACGCGAAAATCGAATCGCTGTCGTCGGATGTGGACGAATCGCATCGCAACGCAACCATCGCTGACATCTGGAAACAGGTGCAGGATGACCGGGTGATGCTGGCCGTTCACAATCAGGTTCTGGCCTATGCCACGCGCAAGGGCGTGAATATCGCCGTTCACCCCGAAAACCAGCCGGTGATCCCGGCGGTGACCTTCGACTAATCCACACACCCAACGGGGCCGCGTTCGCGTGGCCCCTGACAAGGTTCCGCAGATGCTTGCTTTTACCCTCCGGCGACTGGTGCAATCCGTTTTGGTGATGCTGGTCGTGGCGCTTGTCGCCTTTTCGCTGTTCCGATTCGTAGGCGATCCCGTCGCCACCATGCTGGGGCAAGAGGCGACCGTGGCCGACCGCGCTGCGCTGCGCGAACAGCTGGGCCTGAATGACCCCATTCTGGTGCAGTTCATGAATTTCATATCCCGCGCGCTGACCGGGGATTTCGGCATATCTTACCGCCTGCGCGAACCGGTGATGCCGCTGATCCTGTCGCGCCTGCCGGCCACGCTGGAACTGGCGCTGATTTCCGGCACGGTCGCGTTTCTGGGCGGCGTGGGTCTGGGCATCTATACGGCGTTGAACCGGCGCGGCGGGCTGTCCAGCGTCATCATGACCACCAGCCTGATCGGGGTGTCGCTGCCCACCTTTCTGATCGGCGTGCTGCTGATCTGGGTCTTTGCCGTGGAATTGCAGTGGCTGCCTAGTTTTGGACGCGGCGACACGGTGCGGCTGGGCTGGTGGACCACCGGCCTTTTGACGCCAACGGGGCGGCTGTCGCTGATCCTGCCCGCGATCACGCTGGGCCTGTATCAGATGACGCTGATCATGCGACTGGTCCGCGCCGAGATGTTAGAGGTTCTGCGCACCGATTACATCAAATTCGCCCGCGCGCGCGGGTTATCTCAGCGCGCGATCCATTTCGGCCATGCGCTGAAAAACACGCTGGTGCCGGTCATCACGATCACCGGCCTGCAATTGGGGTCGATCATTGCGTTTTCGATCATCACCGAAACCGTGTTCCAATGGCCGGGCGTGGGGGCGTTGTTCATCAATTCCGTTCAGTCGGTCGATGTGCCGGTGATGGCCGCCTATCTGATGATGATTGCGTTGGTCTTTGTCGTCATCAACCTGATCGTCGATATGCTGTATTACGCCGTTGATCCGCGCCTGCGCGTGGATCGCGCACAGGCCCGGCACTAAGGAGGGCCGACATGTCCAATCAATCCCGCCTTGCCCGTTTCTGGGACAGCGATGTGATGTATTCGTTCCGCACCTCGCCGGTGGCTGTGGTCGCGGCACTGGTGGCGCTGACGATCATTCTGTCGGCGCTGCTGGCCCCGTGGATCGCGCCGCATGACCCGTTCAACCCCGCCAGCCTGAACCTGATGGACGGCTTTTCCCGCCCGATGGAGCCGAACGCCTTTACCGGCAACATCTATCTGCTGGGCACCGACAATCAGGGCCGCGATATTCTGTCAACGATCCTTTATGGCGCGCGGATCTCGTTGTTTGTGGGCTTTGCGGCGGTGCTGTTTGCGATGGTGCTGGGCATTGGTCTGGGCCTGCTGGCTGGGTTCCGGGGCGGTTGGGTCGATAACCTGCTGATGCGGATTGCCGATGTGCAGCTGTCGTTCCCGTCGATCCTGATTGCGCTGTTGATTTTCGGGATTGCGCGCGGGTTTATCCCGCCTGCGATGCGCGACCAGATGGCGATCTGGGTGCTGATTATTTCGATCGGCCTGTCGGATTGGGTGGCCTTTGCCCGCGTGGTGCGCGGCGCGACCATGGTTGAAAAGAACAAAGAATACATTCAGGCCGCCCGCGTCATTGGCGTGCATCCGGCGCGGATCGCGGTCACGCATATTCTGCCCAATGTGATGGGGCCGGTGCTGGTGATCGCCACCATCGGTCTGGCCCTGGCCATTATTGCCGAGGCCACGTTGTCCTTCCTTGGCGTCGGTGTGCCGCCGACGCAGCCGTCGCTGGGAACGCTGATCCGCGTGGGGCAGCAATATCTGTTTTCGGGCGAATGGTGGATTTTGCTGTTCCCCGCGCTGACTCTGCTGGCGCTGTCGTTGTCGGTTAACCTGTTGGGTGACTGGCTGCGCGACGCCCTGAACCCAAGGCTACGCTGATGACCGAACCGCTTCTTTCTGTGCGCGATCTGGTGGTCGAGTTCCCGACCCGTCGCGGCGTTTTGCGCGCCATTGACCGGGTGTCGTTCGACATCCAACCGGGCGAGGTCTTGGGCGTGGTTGGCGAATCCGGCGCGGGAAAATCGCTGACCGGGGCCGCGATCATCGGATTGCTGGAGCCTCCGGGCCGCATCGCGGGCGGCGAAATCCGGTTGCGGGGCGACCGCATCGACAACCTGACCCCGGCGGCGATGCGCAAAATTCGCGGGCGCCGCATCGGCATGGTGTTCCAAGACCCGCTGACCAGCCTCAACCCGCTCTATACCGTCGCGCGGCAATTGACCGAAACCATCCGCACCCATCTGCCCGTTTCCGCGGCCGAGGCGCGCAGCCGCGCCATTGCCCTGTTGGATCGGGTGGGAATCCCGGCGGCGTCGCGACGGATCGACGATTACCCGCATCATTTCTCCGGCGGGATGCGGCAACGGGTGGTGATTGCTTTGGCTTTGGCCGCTGAACCCGAACTGGTCATTGCGGACGAACCCACAACTGCGCTTGATGTGTCGGTTCAGGCGCAAATCATTGATGTGTTGAAGGAAATGACCGCCGAACGCGGCGCGGCGGTGATGCTGATCACGCATGACATGGGCGTGATTGCCGAAACCGCCGACCGCGTGGCGGTGCTGTATGCGGGGCGGATGGCCGAAATCGGCGCGGTGCATGACGTGATCGAACGGCCCGAACACCCCTATACGCGCGGGCTGATGGGGTCCATTCCGACGCTGGCGCAGGACAGCGACCGTCTGGTGCAAATCCCCGGTGCGATGCCTCGGCTGAACGCGATCCCGGCGGGCTGCGCCTTTAACCCGCGCTGCGACCGCG
Source organism: Paracoccus sp. (in: a-proteobacteria) (assembly GCF_030538495.1). GTDB lineage: Bacteria > Pseudomonadota > Alphaproteobacteria > Rhodobacterales > Rhodobacteraceae > Paracoccus. Next base: position 168,596 of record NZ_JAUNTW010000003.1, on the reverse strand, counting down.
TGTTCGACCGCTGCCATGCGGAACGACCGGGGGTGACGGATCGCGCGGATGGGCGACAGGTCGCCTGCCACCTGTATGATGGGGGCCATCATGGATAATCCTTTGTTGCGGGTCACGGGGCTGACGCGCCGTTTTGATGTGTCGAAACCGTGGCTGAACCGCGTGATCGAACGGCAGGACCGCGCCTTTCTGACCGCCGCCGCCGATGTCTCGTTCGAGATAAGCAAAGGCGAAACCTTTGCTCTGGTCGGCGAATCGGGGTCCGGGAAATCGACGATTGCGAAAATGCTGGTCGGGCTGGTCGCGGCCAGCGAAGGGCGGATCGAATTTGACGGCCACGACCTGACCACGGCCAGCCCCGCCCAGATGCGGCGGCTGCGGCGGCGGTTCCAGATGATTTTTCAAGACCCCTTCGCCAGCCTGAACCCCCGCTGGCGCGTGGGCCGGATCATCGCGGAACCGATGCGCACTTTTGGCACCGCCACTGGCGCGGATGTGGGGCGCGAGGTCGCGCGCCTGCTGGACACCGTGGGTCTGTCGGCGGCGGATGCGTCGAAATTCCCGCATGAATTTTCCGGCGGCCAGCGTCAGCGGATCGCGATTGCGCGCGCGTTGTCGTCGCGCCCCGAATTCATCGTGTGCGACGAACCGACCAGTGCGCTTGACGTGTCGGTGCAGGCGCAGATTCTGAACCTGATGCGGGATTTGCAGGACGAATTGGGCCTGACCTATCTGTTCATCAGCCACGATCTGTCGGTGGTGCGCCACATGGCCAGCCGCATCGGCGTGCTGTATCTGGGCCGTCTGGTCGAGGTGTCGGGCGGCAAGGAACTGTTTTCCAACCCGCAGCACCCCTATACCCGGATGCTGCTGGACGCGGTGCCGGATCTGGCGATGTCGGGGCGGCGGCGCACGCCGGTTCAGGGCGAAATCCCGAACCCGATTGACCCGCCCCCGGGTTGCGCGTTTCACCCGCGTTGCCCGCTGGTGCGCGACGACTGTCGCCGCAGCCAGCCGCCGCAGGTCGCCACGCCGGGCGGGATGGCCGCCTGTTTCGCGGTGAAACAGGGCGTCACGGCATAGCGCCAGAACCCAGAATATGACCCAAATTGCCCGCATAATGTCCCGAGTCGTTGCCGTAACGGGACACTTGCACAGAGGCGTTAAAATTTGGTTCATGGAAACATCTTTTGTCGCCCGGAACGATTGGTTCCGTGCGGCGTTCCCATCACGCGGCATCGTCCGCTGAAATTTATGGAAGGAAAATCCATGGCAATCTGGGACTTTGTGAAAAACGCCGGTAAATCCGTGATTGGCAAGGCCGAGGCCGCTCCGGCCCCCGAAGCCGCTGCGCCCGAACATGACGCCGATACGCAGCGCAAAGTTGATGCGCTGAACGCGGAACTGACCGCGCTTGGTCTGGGCGGGAATGACGTTCACCTGCGCCTGCGTGGCGATACCGTGGTGGTCGAAAGCCGTGGCGCCGACCGCGAAACCATGGAAAAGCTGATCCTGGCCGTCGGCAATATCGAAGGCATTGCCCAGGTCGAGGCCGACCTGCCCCCGGCTGAAGGTGGTGCGGAACCCGTGTTTCACACCGTGCAAAAGGGTGAAACCCTGTCCGCGATTGCGAAAAAACATCTGGGCGATGCGAATAAATACCGCCTGATTTTCGACGCCAACCGCCCGATGCTGTCGGACCCGGACAAAATCTATCCCGGTCAGGTGCTGCGCATCCCGGCAAATTGACGTCGCGTTCGCGTGAACCATCGGGGGCAAAAGGCTTGCCCCCGATGTCGTTTCTGGCCCATGCTGTCACGGAACAGACATGTGGGCTTTGGGGGGTAACAGAATGGCAGCCTTTGCGGGGATTGGTGACCGTCATCGCGTTGAACAGGAATCCCCCTATCAAGACCGCGATCTGCCGGTCACGATTTACGAACTTCTGACCCAGACGGCGGAAAAATTCCCCGAACGCCCGGCGGTCAGTTTTCAATTGCTGTCCGGGGCGCATGACCATGCCACCACGCTGACATGGCGGGACCTGCATCAGCGGGTGACGGAAACCGCCAATCTTTTCCGCAGCTTGGGCGTGGGGCCGGACGATGTTGTCGCCTATCTGCTGCCCAACAGTGTGGAAACGCCGGTTGTCCTGCTGGCGGGGGCCACGGCGGGGATCGTGAACCCGATCAACCCGCTGCTGGACGCCGAACAGATCGCCGGCATCCTGCGCGAAACCGGGGCTAAGGTGCTGGTCACGCTGAAACCCTTTCCCAAATCCGACGTGGCGCAAAAGGCGGCCGAGGCTGTGGCCATGGCCCCCAATGTCTCGCATATCTTGGAAATTGACCTGAACCGGCATTTGCGCGGGATCAAACGCTGGATCGTGCCGCTGATCCGCCCGCGCCGGGTCGCCAAACACAACGCCACCGTTCTGGATTTCGAGGCCGAGGCATCAGGCCGTCGCCATAACGCCTTGGAATTCGACGATATTCGTCAGGATCGGGTCGCGGCCTATTTTCACACCGGCGGCACAACCGGCACGCCCAAAGTCGCGCAGCACAAATATTCGGGGATGATTTACAACGGCTGGCTGGGGGCCACGCTGCTGTTTGACGAAACCGATGTGCTGATGTGTCCGCTGCCGATGTTCCACGTCTTTGCGGCCTATCCGATTTTGATGTCCTGCGTCGCGTCGGGGGCGCATGTGGTGATGCCGACGCCTGCGGGCTATCGTGGCGACGGGGTTCTGGACAATTTCTGGAAGCTGATCGAACGCTGGCATTGCACCTTCCTGATCACCGTGCCGACCGCGATTGCCGCGCTGATGCAACGGCCCGTGAACGCCGATGTGTCATCGCTGAAAACCGCGATTTCGGGGTCGGCGCCTTTGCCCATCGAATTGTATAACCGCTTCAAATCCGCAACCGGCGTTGAAATTGCCGAAGGCTATGGCCTGACCGAGGCCACCTGTCTGGTCAGCTGCAACCCCGTGGATGGGCTGAAAAAAGTGGGGTCGGTGGGGCTGCCGCTGCCTTACACTCAGGTGCGGATTTTGACCCATGACGATGACGGGCGCGTGCAGGAATGTGCCGCCGATGAGGTGGGCGAAATCTGCATCGCCAGCCCCGGCGTGTTTCCGGGATCCACCTATACCGAGGCCGACAAAAACCACGACCTGTTCACCGACGACCGGTATTTGCGCACGGGCGATTTGGGGCGGCTGGATGGCGACGGGTATTTGTGGATCACCGGGCGGGCCAAGGATCTGATTATCCGCGGCGGTCACAACATCGACCCCGCCGAGATCGAAGAAGGTCTGCTGTCGCATCCGTCGGTTGGGTTCGTGGGCGCGATTGGTCAGCCGGACCGGTTCGCGGGCGAACTGCCCTGCGCCTATGTCGAATTGATCGAGGGCGCGACGGTAACGGTGGGTGACCTGACCAAACACGCCGCCAGCCATATTCACGAACGCGCGGCGATCCCGAAACATATTGAAATCATTTCCGAATTGCCCAAAACCGCCGTGGGTAAGATTTTCAAACCCGATCTGCGCAAAATGGCGATCTCGCGGGTTCTGAACGACGCGCTGACCGGGACCGGCGCAAGCGTCGCCGACGTGGCCGAGGATAAGAAACGCGGTCTGGTCGCGCAGATCGTCTGTGATGACGGCGCGGATATGGCCGTGGTGCGGCAACGTCTTGGCGAATTTTCGGTGCCGTTCGACCTGCCATGACGGTGCTGTTGTCCGGCGGCAATCCGCAAATCGCCAAGGGGGACGGAGACGCGCCGGTGCGCGCCTATATCGCGGCGATGCCGGGGTGGAAACGCGCCATTGGGCAGGAACTGGATGACCTGATCGCGGCAGAAATCCCGGATGTGGCGCGCGCGGTTCGGTGGAATTCGCCCTTTTACGGCGTGACGCCGGGGGCGTGGTTCCTGTCGTTTCATTGCTTTACGCGCTATATCAAGGTCGCGTTTTTTCATGGCGCGTCTCTGATCCCGCCCCCGCCGGTGGGGTCGAAACAGCCGGATGTCCGTTATTTGCATATTGCGGAACATGAACCCGTCAACGCCGCGCAGTTCCGTGATTGGGTGGCGCAGGCCGCAAAATTGCCGGGGCAGAGGATGTGAAAAGGGGGCGCAGTCGGCGCCCCCCTTTGATTTACGATGCGTCGTTTTCGTCGGCTTCGCTGCGGCTGTCGGCGGGATCGTTGGAATGATCGCCGTGATCTTCGGGCAGGCGTTCGCCGTTTACGGAAATCAGGCGACCGTTCGCCGTGCTGTAAACCAGCTCAACCGGTTGGCCGTCGCGGGTGGCGGTCACGGTCATGATCGTGCCTTCGCGGTGAATGGCGATATTGGTAAAGCCTTGGGCGACCAGCGTTTCGGCGATCACCACATTGTTGTCGAACTGTTCCAGCATCGGCACATAATCGACAAAACCGGCCGGGGTGCCGGTGGCGCGTGCGTCTTCGGTCACGATGGCGACCGGGGCGTCGGGGGTGACAACCACGGCGGTTTGCGCCAAAGCGGGGCCGGCCATCAGCGCGACCACAGCGGCGGGAATGATTTTCGTGAACATCGTCGTTATCCTTTGTTCATTCATGCCGTGTTAACGTGAGATAAGGGCCTGCGTTCCCCCCGGACCCTTCACCAATCCGAGAGCGTCCTTGCAACGGCCCGTGATCTGCGCGATGCGGTCGCATAAAGGAGAACGCCATGAACCGTCCCGCCGCTGCGCTGAGCGCCACCTTCATTCTGACCGCCTGCGCGCCGGGCTTTGATCCGTTGGGACCGTTTATGTCGCGTGACCCCGGTGCTGTTTCCGCGCCCCCGCCGGTTGCGGTGCCGGTGGCAGAGGCTCGCCCGCCTGCCGCGCCGGAACGCCCGGCGGTGTCGGCGGCAACGCGCGCCATGTATGCGGCGGTCAATGATGGCGGCCATGCGATCCCGGCGATCCCCGACAACCTGCTGACGCCAAACCGCGTCCGGTCCGAGGTGGATTATTGGTCATCCGAACCCGTTGGCACCATCATCGTTGATCCCCATGCGCGGTATTTGTATCAAATCCGCCCGAACAACCGCGCGATGCGCTATGCCGTGGGTGTGGGCGCGGCGGGGTTCGGGTTCACGGGCGCGGCGCATATCCCCTATCAGCGGGAATGGCCCCGCTGGCAGCCGACCGATGGGATGCTGGAACGCCAGCCCGAACATTACGGCCCGATGCGCGACGGATTGCCGGGGGGATTGCGTAACCCTCTGGGCGCGCGCGCGCTGTATATCCACAACAGCGGCGGCGACACCTATTATCGGATTCACGGCACGAATGATCCGGCGTCGATCGGCACCGCGTCCAGTTCCGGCTGCATCCGCATGTTCAATCAGGATGCCATCCATCTGGCCGCGAACACGCCCAGCATGACCAATATCATCGTTCTGACCCGCGAACAGTCGGGGCAGGGGACACGTCGGCCATGACAACGCGGCGCACGGTTCTGGCCGGTCTGGCGGCGGCGAGCGTTTACGGGCTGGGAATGGCGGCAATCACATGGCGGCCCCGGCGCGGCGCGGCTGATCTGGACGCGATCATCAGCGAAACCGACGGGCCGATTCTGGGCAATCCGAACGGCGATGTGACCATTGTCGAGTTCTTTGATTACCAATGCAGTTTCTGCAAACGCGACTATGCGGCGCTGATGGATTTGGTGCAGCGCGACGGGAATATCCGCCTGTTGATGAAGGACTGGCCGATTCTGGGGCCTGCGTCGATGACGGCTTCGCAGGTGGTGCTGGGGGCGGCGTCCAGCGGGCAATATGCGGCGGCGCATGGCGCGTTGATGGCAACGCCGGGGCGGCTGTCGGACCCGCAAATCGCGCGCGCTTTGGCCGGGGCGGGGGTGGACACCACGGCGGCTATGGATGGCTGGCTGGACAATCGCGAACGGTGGGAGGGCTGGTTATCCCGCAACGCCCGTCAGGCCGCGTCATTGGGGATGCAAGGCACGCCGGGTTACATTGTGGGCGAACGCGTGTTCGCGGGCGCGGTGCCGATGAATGTGCTGCGCGACACCGTGGCACGGGCGCGCAGCAGCTGATTAATTGCGCGCGGCCTCGGCGTCGCCGACCAGCGGCGCGGTCGCGTCTCGGGCGGCGGGTTCGTCTTCGGCATCCGATCCGGTTTCCACGATGTCGCGGGCCTCGGCTTCGTCGTTATCTTCAAGCTGCGGAGGATCCTCGCCCGCAAGGAAGTTGCCGAATTTTTCCCAGCCGGGGATATGTTCGGCCAGAACGCGGATCACAACCAGCACCGGCACGGCGATAATCATGCCGATCACCGACCACAGCCACGCCCACAGCGCCACGGCCAGAAACACGACAACCGTGTTCATCTGCAACCGTTTGGACACGAAATAGGGGGTGATGATCTGCCCTTCAAGCGCGGTCAGGAACAGATAGGTGCCAGCCACCAGCATCGGCACGAACAGCCCCGGCATTTCCACCAAGGCCACAACCGCCGCCAGACTGACCCCGGCAATCGCGCCAAGATAGGGGATAAAGTTGAACACAAAGGCCGCAACCCCGAACAGCAGCGGCGCGGGCATCCCCCATGCCCACATCGCCAACCCGATGGCGACGCCCAGACAGGCGTTGATGATCGTGATTGCGCTGAGGTAATTGCCCAGCGAATCCTCGATCTCGCGCAGGGCCAGATAGGCGGATCGTTTGTCGCGCATCCGGTCGAAACTCTGCACGACTTTAAGATACAGCAGATCGCCCGACGCCATCATGAAAAACAGCAAGACCAGCGTCAGGATGATCTGGCTGAGAAGCAGCGGCGTGACCTTGGCCATGGTGCCGATGGTGGTTTCGGTTTCGGTTTCCACGCGCACCGTGGTGGCATTGGGATCGGTTGCCGGAGTGCGCTGCGCCTCGTCGATCTGGCGCGCGGCCTCTTCGATGCCGCGAAAGGAATCGCGGACGTTTTCGAATTTTGTTTCCAGCGTCTCGCTGATCCGGGGCATTTGCGACACGGCTTGCGACAACGGTCCGCTGGCGGCATAGGCCAGCACGGCCAGCGAAATCAGGATCCCCGCCGTCACGCCCAGAGCGGTCAACCCATCCGGCACCCCGCGACGTTCGGCAAAACGACGCAGCGGCGTGAACACGAAAAACAGCAAAATCGCCATGGTCACGGGCATCAGGAAATCGCGCCCGGCGGCCACGGCGGCAAAGGCCATGATCAGGAAAATGCCGACAATGGCCCAGTTGGCCGGGTTTTTAGGCGGGCGGTCGGGGTTTTCTTTGAAATCGGGGAAATAATGCCCGGACCGTTGCGCCATGTCGTCCATCCAACTGAAAAAATCGCTGCCCCTGAACGCAAAAGACGGGCCGGATGTTCCGGCCCGCCCCGTGCTTTGTGCTGCGGTTTGCGAAAAATCAATCGCGGATCAGATGGGGTTGTCGCCGCGACCGTCGATCACGCGGGTCGGCAGACCCATATCGCCCAGCAGTTCGAGGAACGGACGCGCGGGCAAATCTTCGACATTGGCCATTTTCTTGACGTCCCAGACGCCGCGCGCGACCAGAATCGCCGCCGCAACCGGGGGAACGCCAGCGGTATAGCTGATGCCTTGGGAACCGACTTCGTTAAACGCCTCTTTGTGGTCGGCGACGTTATAGATGAACACCTCGCCCTCTTTCCCGTTCAGGCGGCCTTTGACCAGATCGCCAATGCAGGTTTTGCCGGTGTAATCAGGCGCAAGGCTGGCGGGGTCGGGCAGCACGGCCTTGACCACCTTCAGCGGCACGACCTCGACCCCTTCGGCGGTCGTCACGGGCTGTTCCGACAACAGGCCCAGATTTTGCAGCACGGTGAACACGTTAATGTAGTGATCGCCAAAGCCCATCCAGAACCGCACATCGGCATCGCTGTAACGCGCGGACAGGCTGTGAACTTCGTCATGGCCGGACAGATAGGCTTTGCATTTGCCGACGACGGGCAAATCCCATTCGCGGCCCACCTCGAACATTTTGTTCGTGCGCCATTCGCCGCCCTGCCATGAATAGACCACGCCGGTGAATTCGCGGAAATTGATTTCGGGGTCGAAATTGGTGGCGAACCAGCGGCCATGCGACCCGGCGTTGATGTCCACGATGTCGATGCTGTCGATCTGGTCGAAATATTCATCTTCGGCCAGACGGGCATAGGCGTTCACCACGCCCGGATCAAAGCCCGCGCCCAAGATTGCGGTAATCCCGGCCTTGGCGACGTCTTGGCGGCGTTTCCATTCGTAATTGCCATACCACGGCGGCGTTTCGCAGATTTTGGTCGGGTCTTCGTGAATGGCGGTGTCGATATAGGCGGCACCGGCGCGGATGCAGCCTTCCAGCACGGTCATGTTGATAAAGGCGGTGCCAACATTGATCACGATGCCCGCATCCAGTTTGCGGATCAGCGATTCGACCGCATCGGGGTTCATCGCGTCCAATGCGTGGCTGGTAAAGGCCATGGTGTGGCCTTTGTCACGCAGGCTGTCGATGATGGCATCGGCCTTGGACTGGGTGCGGTTGGCGATGTGCAGATCGCCAAATTCGGCCGCATGTTGCGCGACTTTATGCGCGACAACCTGCGCCACGCCACCGGCGCCAATGATAAGCACGTTTTTCTGAGCCAAGTCTGTCTCCTTTCCAGAGGTGCAGAGGTGGATGCCTTAGGACAGGCTGCTTTTGTATTCGGAATAAGGGAACTGGCGCACGGTGCGGATGGTGCCGTCCAGATCGCGGATCGCGATGCTGGGCATGTTCACGCCGTTGAACCAGTTTTTCTTAACCATCGTATAACCGGCGGCATCCGCGATGCTGATGCGGTCATTGATGGACAGGGGGGCGTCAAAGCGCGCATCCCCGAAAATATCGCCCGCAAGGCAGGTTTTGCCCGCGATTTGGTAGTCGTATTCACCCGATTGCGGCAGTTTCGCGGTTTCGCGATAGATCAGCAGGTCCAGCATATGCGCTTCGGTGCTGCTATCGACGATGGCCACTTGTTTGCCGTTGTCGATGATGTCCAGCACGCTGACCTCCAGCGTGGTGGTGCCGGTGATGCTGGCTTCGCCGGGTTCCAGATAGGCTTGCACGCCGAACCGGTCCTGGAACGCGCGCAGACGTTCGGCCAGACGGTCCAGCGGGTAATCATCGCCGGTAAAGTGAATGCCGCCGCCCAGACTGACCCAATCCAGACGCTGCAAAATGCCGCCAAATTCGGTTTCAATCCGCGTCAGTTGCTGGTCGAACAGGTCAAAATCGCGGTTTTCGCAGTTATAGTGAATCATCACGCCGCTGATGCGGTCCAGTGCCTGTTCCAGACGCGGCAAATCCCATTCGCCCAGCCGGCTGAACGGACGCGCGGGGTCGGCCAGATCAAAACCGCTGGTCGAAAAGCGCGGATTGAGGCGCAGGCCAGTGGCAATCCCGCCAGTGCGATCCGCGAAACGGTCCAGCTGGGTCAGGCTGTTAAAGATGATCTTATCGGCGTAACCGACCGCCTCGTCGATTTCGTGATCGCCCCAAGCCACGGAATAGGCGTGGGTTTCCTTGCCAAATTCTTCGTGGCCCAGACGCAGTTCAAACAGCGATGACGACGTGGTGCCGTCCATGTAGTCGCGCATCTGGTCAAACACCGACCAGGTGGCAAAGCATTTCAGCGCCAGCAGCGCCTTGGCCCCGGACTGGTCCCGCAACCACGCGATCTTTTCCATATTGGCGCGCAGTTTCGCCGCGTCGATCAGGTAAAAGGGCGTTTGCGGTTGGTTCATCAGGGCCGTCCTTTAATGGGGAAAACAGAAAGACCGGATATAGCAATCCCGAACGCTTTTCGCAAGAAAAGGTAACACCTGCGTGAAACGCGCGTGACGTTATCCCTGTTCGCCATTCCGTTCGGCGGCAAAGCGGCGAAATTCGCGTTTCATCAGGTCCAGTTCCGCGCGCAGGCTGGCGATTTCGGCCAAGGCGTCCTGTTCCAGTGGTTGCCCGGCCAGAATGGCGAGATGGCCCAATTGCTGTGCATCCGCGCGCAAAGGTTCACCCGGCGCGCCATTATCCCCCATCAGCAGCAGCGTTTGCAGCCCCGACGACAGCGCCCGCGCCGGAACGGGCAGGGCAACCGTATCGCTGTCCGGCGCGATTTCGGCCACCACCTGCCCCAGATGAATGACTGCCAGACGCGCGGGCCGGTCCCCCGTCAGCGTTCCGCGCCACGCGCCGTCCTGCAAACCGTGATCGTCGAATTGGGTCATGGCGTTTCCTTAGATTTGCGCGCGGGCATGGCGTGACATAACGGCATCCGCCATCGTGACCGCGTTCATTCCGGGTCGTTCAAAGATCACGTCGATCCAGACATTTTCAATCGCACGGCTGGTCAGATCGGCAAAGCCCAGATCAAATTCAACCTCGCGCCGGGTGTTGGGGCCGCTGATCGGGTCGCCCAGCTGGCGCAGCATCGTGGCGGTGTTCGGCCCCTGCGCGATGTTCAGCCGGGCATAGGCCGTCACCTCGCGTTCCGCCGTCATCACCGTGTCCATCCGCAGGATATGATCCGGCCCCAGCCCCTGCACGGCGTCTTTGGGCAGGGTGATGGACAGCGACACATAGCTGCCGCCATGGCCCATGATTTCGGTCGTCAGGCCAAAGGCGCAAGGGGTGGTCAGGTCGCGGTTCAGAGCCTGACGCAGGATCAGCGCGCGATGCGGGCAATCGTGATACAGCTGCAATTCCGGCGTCAGCCAAACCCCGCTGTCGGGCGCCACATAGACCTGCTGCCGCGCCTCGCCGCGCAAGATAATGGGCCGCCATGTCCAGTCGGTGCCTGCGGGCAGGCCCTCGGGCTCGGGTGTTGCGGTGGGCGTGCTGGCCAAATCCGCCGCGTGATGCAGAAACTCGGTCAGTGCCTCGGACAGTTCCGACGCTGCGGCGCGCAGATCGGGCGATACGGGCCGTCGGCGGTCCCGCATCCGCGCCGTCAGAGCGTCCCATTCGGCGGGCGACCGGCGTTCACCGTTGATTGCGGATCTGATCCATCCGATCATCCTGAAGTCCTTTGTTCTGGTCGCGCCCCGTTGTCCGGCACGGGATTAGCCGCGACCGGCCCGCGCGGCAACCCTTTAGGCCACCAGATCATTCAACCGAGCCGCCGCGTCCAGATCCGCCGCCGTCACCCCGCCCGCGTCATGCGTGGTAAACGCCACCTCGCAATAGCCCCAGCCAAAGCGCACATCCGGGTGGTGGTTCAGTTTGTTGCCCAGCCACGCCGCCAGATTGGCCATTTCGACCGCGCGGGCAAAGCCTTTATAGTCAAACCGCCGGCTGATCTGATCGCCCGTATCCGACAGCGCCCAACCGTCCAATCCCGCCACCCCCTGCGCGATCTGGTCATGGGTCAGTTTTTGCATAGCGCGTCCCCTATAATAATGGTGAAGCCAGTGCCAACAGGTTGTTGCGCACGCGGCGGATGGCGGACCAGCCTTGGACTTCGGGCAGGTCAATCGGACGGGCGCGGGCGATGTAGCTGGCCTGCCTCTGGTCCAGCTCGGCCACAAAATCGCGGTCAACCACCAGCAAGTTCATTTCATAATTCAGGTCAAAGCTGCGCCGGTCCAGATTCGCGCTGCCGATCATCGCCATGGCCCCGTCCACGGTCATGATTTTCGAATGCAGCAACCCGCCCTGAAACAGCATCAGCCGCACCCCCGATTCGATCAGGCCGTGGTAAAACACCTGACTGCTGGCACCCACGAACAGCGAATCATTGCGTTCGGGCAAAATCATCGTGACCTGCACGCCCCGCCGCGCCGCCGACCGGATCGCGGCATCCAGTGCCTGATCCGGGATGTAATAGGGCGTCGTGATCGTCACCCGTTCGCGCGCGGCATATAACATCGTGGTCAGCGAATCCGCGATGCTGCCCAGATACCGGTCCGGCCCGGTGGCGACGGCCTGCACAACCGCGCCCGGATCATCGGCGGCGTCCACCATCTGCAACATATCGCCAAGGTCTGACCCGGTATAGCTCATCCAGTCGGCCAGAAACACGCCTTGCAACTGGCGCACGGCGGGGCCGCGCAGCTGCACGAAAATGTCGATCCACGGCCCAAACCGCGCTTTGACGGCAAAGGCCATATCGGCGCAATTCCGGCTGCCGGTAAAGGCGATGTCATTGTCGATCACCACCACCTTGCGGTGATTGCGCAGGTCCAGCCGCTGAAACAGCAGCGACACCAAGGGCATGCCAAAGGGTAACGCGGTCACACATTCCGCCCCCGCCTGCGTCATTTCCCCCCATAAATGCGACCGCACCAATCCGCGCGATCCCAAGGCGTCAACGATCACCCGAACCGTCACCCCCCGCGCCGCCGCCCGCGCCACGGCCCGCGCCACCCGCGCGCCGCTGTCATCGGGCAGCCAGATGTAAAACAGCACATGCACATGATCGCGCGCATCATCAATCGCCGCGACCAGATCATCAATCGCGCGGTCATCTTCGGGCAGCAGATGCAGGCGATTGCCGCCCACGGCATAAAACCCATCCAGTGCGATATTGGCCTGTACGACCGGGGCCACCTGAAACCCGGGATTATCCACGATCTGAGGGCTGATCTGCCACCGGCCGGTCAGATTGTCGCGGACATCGGCGCGTTTCTGAACCTCGGCCTGACGCATACGGACCTCTCCGAACAGGACGTAACCGATGATGCCAATGACGGGCAGCGCGATGATAAACAGAACCCAGGCCAGCCGGACAGGCGGCTCCATCCGCGGATGCAGCAGCACCCGAACGGCAATCGCAAAGGCAATCAGATAATGGGCGGAAACGATCAGGCTGGTCCACATGACGCCCATCAAACGCGGTTGCGTCACCGGCTGCAATTGCAATTTGACGCGCGCCGCCCTATTTCGGGGCCGAAACAACCGCAGGGAACCGGCGATGAACTGGATTACGAACTATGTGCGTCCGCGAATCAATTCGCTGTTTGCGCGGCGGGATGTGCCGGAAAACCTGTGGACGAAATGCCCCGAATGCGGGACGATGCTGTTTCACCGCGAACTGACCGACAACCTGAACGTCTGCACGAATTGCGATCACCATATGGCGATCACGCCGCGCGACCGCTTCGGCGCGCTGTTCGATGGCGGCGTGTTCGTCGAGGTAAAGGTTCCCGAACCCGTCGCCGATCCGCTGCATTTCCGCGATCAGAAAAAATACCCCGACCGGATGAAATCCGCGCAAAAAACCACCGGCGAAAAAGAAGCGATGCTGGTCGCCGAAGGCGAAATCGGCCGCACCCCGGTGATCTGCGCGGCGCAGGATTTCAGCTTTATGGGCGGGTCGATGGGGATGTATGTCGGCAACGCCATCATCGCCGCCGCCGAACGCGCGGTTGCGGTGCATAAACCGCTGGTGCTGTTTTCCGCCGCCGGAGGCGCCCGGATGCAAGAAGGCATCCTGTCCCTGATGCAAATGCCGCGCACGACGGTTGCGGTCGAAATGCTGAAAGAAGCGGGCCTGCCCTATATCGTGGTGCTGACCCATCCGACGACGGGCGGGGTGACGGCCAGCTATGCGATGCTGGGCGATATCCATATCGCGGAACCCAATGCGCTGATCTGCTTTGCCGGGCCGCGCGTGATCGAACAAACCATCCGCGAAAAACTGCCCGAAGGCTTTCAGCGCGCCGAATATCTGCTGGAACATGGGATGCTGGACCGGGTGACGCATCGCGGGAAACTGCGCGATGAACTGATCTCGATCCTGCGGATGCTGGGCGGCCTGCCCGCGCCGGTGGCGGGGGAACTGCCCGCACCGGAACCGCAGACCGCACCCGAAACCGATGCAGAACCCTCTGTATCTTCTGTGTAAAAATATCCTGGGGGTCCGGGGGTGAAACCCCCGGCGGGTGCGGTATGAACCAATCGGATGACATTCTGAACCGTCTGATGACGCTGCACCCCAAGGTGATTGACCTGTCACTGGACCGGATGCACCGGCTGTTGACCGCGCTTGGCAACCCCGAACAGCGCATCCCGCCCGCCATCCATATCGCTGGCACGAATGGCAAAGGCAGCACGCAGGCCATGATCCGGGCCGGTCTGGAACAGGGGGGCGCGCGGGTCCATGCCTATACCTCGCCGCATCTGGCGCGGTTTCATGAACGCATCCGGCTGGCGGGGGAACTGATCGCGGAACCCGAACTGGCGGCGATTCTGGCGGAAATCGAAACGGTGAATGCGGGCGATCCGATCACCTTTTTCGAAATCACGACCGCCGCCGCTTTTCTGGCGTTTTCGCGGACCCCGGCGGATTATACTTTGTTAGAGGTCGGCTTAGGCGGTCGTCTGGACGCCACGAATGTGATCACACACCCGCGCCTGACGGTGATCACGCCGGTCAGCATCGACCACACGCAATATCTGGGCGACACGCTGCCCCTGATCGCGGCGGAAAAGGCCGGTATTCTGAAACCCCGCACGCCCGTGATCATCGCGCCCCAGCAGGATGATGCCCTGCGCGTGATCGAAGATCGCGCCTCCGGCCTGACCGCGCCGATCTTCGCCTATGGCCAGCAGTGGACGATCGCGCGCGATCGCGACGGGATGGTGTATCAGGACGATCAAGGCCTGTGGGATCTGCCGCTGCCGAACCTGATCGGCGCGCATCAAATCCAGAACGCTGGCACCGCTTTGGCCGCGCTGCGTCAGTTGGGCGCGACGGAAGATATGGCGCGCGCCGCCGTGACGCGGGCGGAATGGCCCGCGCGGATGCAGCGGCTGCGGCGTGGTCCTCTGGTCGATCTGGCGGGGGCGGGGGCGGAACTGTGGCTGGATGGCGGGCATAACCCGGCGGGCGGTCAGGCGGTCGCGGCGACTTTGGCGGCGATGCCGCTGCGGCCCACGCATCTGGTTTGCGGGATGCTGAACACCAAAGACATCGCCGGGTATCTGGAACCCTTGGCGGCGCAGGCGGCCAGCCTGACCGCAATTGATATTCCGGGCGAACCGAACACGCTGCCTGCCACGGAAACGGCGGCGGTTGCCGCGCGTGTGGGCATCCCGACCGACACTGCGACGGATGCCGCGGCGGCGATTGCGGCGATTGTCGCGCGCGACCCGGCCGCACGCATTTTGATTTGTGGGTCGCTCTATCTGGCGGGCCGGGTGCTGCGCGATAACGGTTAAGCGGGGCGCGGGCTGCGCAGCAGCACCTGCAAAATCAGCGCGATCATCAGCCCGTTCAGAATATGCCAGAGGAAATGCGTTCCCAACGGAAACGCATCGCAGACCCGCACATCAATCGTCCGCGCCGTCAGAGACAGCACAAACACCCCGAACGCGCCCAAAATCCAGTGCCGCATCGGATGGCGGCGATATTGGGTCAGCACCACGAAACCGGCAAAGGCGATCACGGCGGGCAGATATTGCAGTGATCCGTTGAACGGATCGGGCTGCGTGGGTGCCGCGTCGCCGCCGCCGCCGTCGCCCATGGCCACCCAGATGGCGCCAATCCCGATCACCACGGCCAGCCCCATGACAATGCGCCCCGGACGCACGCCGCCCAGCCGGTTGATCGCGACCAGCACATAGAGCGCCACAAAGACCCAGATCGGCAGCACATCCGCCAGTGCCGACCAGCGATTCGCAAAGGTGTGGAACAGGAACGACCCGATCCCGATTATTCCCGCCAGCACGATCAGCACCCAGATCAGCGGGTTGGGCTCGGCACGGCGTTTCGCCTCGACCCAGCCCCAGATCGCGGCCAGAACAAAGGACAGGTTCGTGATGGCATTCACCGGTTCAGCCCAGAAATGCGGCCCCAACCGTTCGCAATAGATGTTGATGGGTGTGGTCCAGTCCATGTGATCCCCCATGCGTGGCTGGCGGCAGGTTACGCGCTGTGGGATCATCTGGGAAGCGCGATCTGGGAAAATCCGGGACGGTTGGGATTTTCAGGGACAGGGGCGATTCGCCGCTCTCATCTGCGTGATTCGCTGTGATGAGGTGACAAAAATTTATCTGCGCAAGGTCGTTTTATCTTGCTTTGTGGAAACTGTGGCATAATCGCACCACGCAACGCGTTGTGGTCGAAACTTTCGTTAACCAACATATTGTGGTTAATGCGGGGTCTTTCGCTAGAAATTGTCGCCCCTCTGCGCGTTCACGATTCGTCGTTCTGATTCGCGCATCCGGTCAGGCGGGCTTGGACCCAAACGCCCCGCGAATGGCGATTTTTACCGTTGCTTCCCGTAAAATCCCATGTCAGAACGGAGACATGAAAACGGGCAGCAAGGGGCGATAAGACCCCACCACGGCGAGGCAGGCTTTGTGCAGGCATCCGTTTTCCAATCAGAAGCCGCCATTGGCGCGCGGGCAGCACCCAACCCCACGGGTGGCGCGCAGGCGGACAGCGAACCCCGCAAAAGGGGCCCGGCACACGGGAACGAGGGCGGCGGATCGGGCAGTGGCAGCAGCCCGATCCGCCTTTTCCTTTTCCGGGTGCCGGAATGGGCAAGGACAGTAAGGGCGGACCAAAGGTGGCACGCAAACTACGAGGCAGCGTCACCGTCAAGGTGGACAGCAAGGGGCGCATGGCGATCCCCGCGCGGCTGCGGCGTGTCTTTGATCTGGGCGATCCCAGCTATGCCGAATCGACGACGGGACGCACCCAGTTGGTCGCCGTTCACGGCCCCGAAGAATGGAATTGGATCGAACTCTATTCCATTGATGCGATTGACGAAATCGACGACCAGATCAGCCAGATGCCGCGCGGTTCGCAAAAACGCCGCTGGCTGGAATTGCTGATGAATGGGCAATCCATGGATCTGGAAATCGACCGCGAAAACCGGCTGATTCTGCCCGCCAGGCTGCGCGAAAAGCTGGGCTTTGTGGATGGGGCGGAAACCATTTTCGAATCGCGCGGCGATTATATTCAGGTCTATCTGCCCGACAGCCGGCCCAAAGATGTGGTCGCGCTTGAGGAATTTGCTGCGGGCTATGGCCCCGGCTTTGACCCGCGCGAATTTCTGCAAGAGGGATAGGCCGTGTCCGATCCGCATATCCCCGTTTTGCTGAACCCCTTGCTGCGCGCGGTCGCGCCGGTGCGGGGTGTCTGGCTGGATGGCACATTCGGCGCGGGCGGTTACAGCCGTGGTCTGCTGGATGCGGGCGCGGATCGTGTGATTGGCGTGGACCGCGACCCGGCGGTGTTTGACATGGCCGATGCGTGGCGCGGGGCCTATGGCGACCGGCTGCGGCTGGTGCAGGGCGTGTTTGCCGATATGGACCGGCTGGCGGGCGAGCCTCTGGACGGGGTGGTGCTGGATCTGGGCGTCAGCTCCATGCAGCTGGATCAGGCGGATCGCGGCTTTTCGTTTCTGCGCGACGGCCCGCTGGATATGCGGATGGCGCAGGATGGGCCGTCGGCCGCCGATCTGTTGAACACCGCCGACGAGGCCGTGATCGCCGATGTGCTGTATCATTACGGCGAAGAACGCGCCGCCCGCCGGATTGCCCGCGCGATTGTCGCGGCGCGCCCGCTGCATCGTACGGCGGAACTGGCCGATGTGGTCGCGGGTTGCCTGCCGCGCCCGAAACCGGGGCAAAGCCACCCCGCAACCCGCAGCTTTCAGGCGATCCGCATCTGGGTGAATGACGAATTCCGGCAATTGGTGGACGGGCTGGCGGCGGCGGAACGCGCACTGCGTCCGGGCGGGCAGTTGGCGGTTGTCAGTTTCCATTCGCTGGAAGATCGGATCGTCAAACGGTTCATGCAGGCGCGCGCCGATCAGGGCGGCGGAGGCAACCGCTATGCCCCCGTCACGCAGGCGCTGAACCCGGCCTTTTCCCTGCCGTTTCGCCGCGCGATTGGCCCGGACCCCGACGAATTGGACGCCAACCCCCGCGCGCGGTCGGCGCTGTTGCGGGTGGCGGTGCGCACCGAGGCACCGGCGGGGCTGGCCGATGATGGCGCGCTTGCCATGCCGCGCCTGCCCGTCGCCAAAGGGGGGCGGTGATGCGCGCGTTATCCTATGTTGCGGCGGTGTTGGTGGTGATGGCCCTGGCGTTCTGGGCCTATCGCGAAAACTATGCCACGCAGGCGTCGATGGCCCAGATGGGGCAGGTGCAGCGCGACATAGCGGGCCTGCGCGAAGAACTGGGCGTGTTGCGCGCCGAATGGGCCTATCTGAACCGACCCGAACGCCTGCGCGAACTGGTTGATCTGAACTTTGACCGTCTGCAACTGGTCCCCGTCGAATCGGGACAGTTTATGGATTTGGGCAATATCGACTATCCCAAACCGCCGCCGCCTGAACAGGAGCATCAGCCATGATCCGCACCCCTCTGCGCCCCTTGGCCCGTATTCTGCGCGCACGCGAACGCGGCGAAAATCCCGACGATATCGAGGCCGAAAACCGCCGCCTGCGCCACGAACACAATCAGGACCGCGCCCGGCGGCGTGCCGAAAATCGGCTGGTGCTGATGGCGGGGCTGTTTGTGATGGCCTTTGCCGTGGTGGGCGTGCGGATGGCGGCCTTGGCCAATACCGACGCGGCGGAACCGCAATCGCGTGTTTTGTCGGCGCAAATTATGTCGCAGCGCGCGGATATCACCGACCGGCGCGGGCGCGTTCTGGCGACGAACCTGTTGACCCATTCCGTTTACGCGCATCCGCATCAGATGGTGGACCCCATCAACGCCGCGCGCGGTTTGGCGCGGGTGTTTCCTGACCTGAACGAAGACCGCCTGATCCGCGATTTCACCGGCGACCGCAAATTCCTGTGGATCAAACGCAAGATCAGCCCCGAACAGATGCAGGCGGTGCATGATATTGGCGAACCGGGCCTGTTGTTCGGCCCGCGCGAGATGCGCGTTTATCCCAATGGCGACGTGGCCAGCCATATTCTGGGCGGGTCCGGTTTCGGCAATGAAGGCGTCAGCAGCGCCGAGGTCATCGGCATCGCCGGCGTCGAAAAGGCGTTTGATGCGTGGCTGCGTGATCCGTCGAACGAAGGCGCGCCTCTGGCCCTGTCCATCGACCTGACCGTGCAGCAGGCCATGGAGGACGTGCTGGACAGCGGCATGAAGATCATGAACGCCAAAGGCGTGACCGGGATCTTGCTTGAGGTGAAAACCGGCGAAATCGTCGCCATGGCCAGCCTGCCCGATTTTGACCCCAACAACCGCCCGCGTCCGCTGTTGCAGGGCGATCCGTCCGACAGCCCGCTGTTTAACCGCGCGGTGCAGGGGCAGTATGAATTGGGCTCTACGTTCAAGATTTTCCCGGTCGCGCAGGCGCTTGATCTGGGGCTGGTGAACCCGTCCACCGGGATCAACGCCACGGCGCCGATGCGGATCGGCAAATTCCTGATCAACGATTTTCACAATTACGGTGGGCAGTTAAGCGTCACCGATGTGATCGTGAAATCGTCGAACGTCGCCACCGTCCGCATTGCGCAGATGATCGGCGTGGAACGGCAAAAGGCGTTTCTGGAAAAGCTGGGCCTGTTCGCGCCCACGCAGATTGAAATGGTCGAGGCCCCCACAGGGCAACCGCTGGTGCCGCAACGCTGGCCTGCGGTGACGTCGGCGACGGTCAGCTTTGGTCACGGTCTGGCGGCCAGCCCGCTGCATCTGGCGGCGGCTTATGCCACGATTGCGAATGGCGGCAAACAGGTGACGCCGACGCTGGTTCATGGCCGCGTCCGGCCCGAAGGCGAACAGGTCATCTCGCCCCGCGCGGCCGCGATGTCGGTGGATATGCTGCGTCAGGTCGTCACCCGCGGCACCGCCCGTCAGGCCGAGGTGCCGGGATACGAAGTCGCGGGAAAAACCGGCACCGCCGACAAGCCGCGCGCATCGGGGGGGTATCACAAAAATAAGGTGATTTCGACCTTTGCGTCGATTTTCCCGGCGTCTGACCCGCAATATGTGCTGATCGTCGCCTTGGATGAACCCGTGGTGCAAACCGCAGGCGGCGGCGAAATCCGCACCGCAGGCGTCACAGCCGTTCCCGTCGCCGCCGAGGTGATCCGCCGCGTCGCGCCTCTGCTGGGGTTGGAACCCAAAACCGACAAAAAACTGCCGACCATCCCGGCGCGGTTTCAGCCGCGTGTTGAACCCGGCCCCGGCTCTGCGATAAGCCTTGCGGCAAATCAATGACGGGGCGCATGGTGGATCATAAGGCGAAACTGTCCGGGCTGGGGCTGCGGGCGAAAGACGGGCGCGACCCGGACATCACCGGCCTGTCGCTGGACAGCCGCATGGTCAAACCCGGTCATCTGTTCGCGGCGCTGCCCGGTTCCGCCGTGCATGGCGGCGAATTTATTCAATACGCCCTGCGCATGGACGCCGCCGCCATTCTGACCGACCGTCAGGGCGCGCAGATCGCCGCCGATGTGCTGGACGGCTGGGACGGCGCGTTAGTCGTTGCCGAAGACCCGCGCGCCGCACTGGCCGGCGCCGCCGCGCTGTGGTTTCACACCCAGCCCGAACAGGTCGTCGCCGTCACCGGCACATCGGGCAAAACCAGCGTCGCCAGCTTTACCCGCCAGCTGTGGCAATTGCTGGGGCATCGCGCTATCAGTCTGGGGACCATGGGCGTTCAGGGCGATTTCGACGCCAAGCTGTCGCACACCACGCCCGACCCTCTGACCTTGCACCGTATTCTGGCCGATGCCGCCGCCTCTGGTGTCACCCGCGCCGCTATGGAGGCGTCCAGCCACGGTCTGGATCAGCGCCGTTTGGACGGGGTGCAGTTGCAGGCCGGGGCGTTCACGAATTTCAGTCAGGATCATCTGGATTACCACGCGGGCTTTGACGAATATTTCGCGGCCAAGGCGTTGTTGTTCAATCACATTCTGGACGACGGCGCGACGGCGGTTATCAATATCGACAGCGCGCGCGGCCGTCAGATGGCCGATATTGCCCAAGATCGCGGGCTGGCGCTGACCACCGTTGGCACGGGCGACAACGCGATGCTGCGGATTTTGGGGCAACGCTATGACGCGACGGGGCAGGATTTGCGGTTCTCGGTCATGGGGCAACCTTATATGGTGCGCCTGCCCCTGATCGGCGGGTTTCAGGCGGAAAACGTGCTGGCCGCTATGGGGCTGGCACTGGCCACGGGCGACAGCGCCGAATCCCTGATCCGCGCGCTGCCGGAACTGACCACGGTCCGGGGCCGGATGCAGTTGGCTGCACAGCGCGACAATGGCGCGGCGGTGTTTGTGGATTACGCGCATAAACCCGGCGCTTTGGTCGCGGCGCTGCAATCGCTGCGCCCGCATGTGCTGGGCCGCATCGTCGTGGTGATCGGCGCAGGCGGTGACCGCGACCGGGGCAAACGCCCCCTGATGGGCGAAGCCGCGCGCGAATTCGCCGATGTGGTGATCGTCACCGACGACAACCCCCGGACCGAAGACCCCGCGACCATCCGCGCCGCCGTGATGGGCGGAGCAGGCCCCGACGCAACCGAAGTCGCCGACCGGGCCGAGGCGATCCTGCGCGGCGTGGATGCCCTGCAACCGGGCGATGCGCTGTTGATCGCCGGTAAGGGCCATGAAACCGGCCAGATCGTCGGGTCGGATGTGTATCCCTTTGACGATGCGGAACAGGCGTCCGTCGCGGTTGCGGCACTGGATGGTAAGATATGACCTTGTGGACCGCAGCCGACGCCGCCGCCGCCACGGGCGGGCGGGCCATTGGTGACTGGGCCGCAACCGGCGTCAGCATCGACACCCGCACAATCCAGCCCGGCGATCTGTTTGTCGCGCTTCAGGCCGCGCGGGATGGGCATGATTTCGTGGCGCAGGCATTGGACCGGGGCGCGGCGGCGGCTTTGGTCAGTCGTGTGCCGGACGGGGTGCCGGATGGCGCGCCTCTGCTGATCGTGCCGGATGTTCTGGCGGGGCTGGAATCGCTGGGCCGCGCCGGTCGCGCCCGCATGACCGGCAAGGTCATTGCGATCACCGGTTCAGTCGGCAAAACCTCGACCAAGGATATGGCGCGCGCGGCGTTGCGCGGGCAGGGGCGCATCCACGCGGCCGAGGCGAGTTACAACAACCATTGGGGCGTGCCGCTGACTCTGGCGCGGATGCCCGCCCATACCGATTACGCGATCATCGAAATCGGGATGAGCAATCCGGGCGAAATCGCCCCTCTGTCGCGTCTGGCCCGCCCGCATGTCGCGCTGATTACCACCGTCGCCCCGGCGCATATGGCCGCGTTCGGCGCGATCGACGGCATCGCCCGCGAAAAGGGCGCGGTGTTTCAGGGCCTGCAATCCCCCGGCCACGCCATCATCCCCGAAGATTTGCCGGTCACGCAGATCCTGCGCGATTGCGCGGATGATGCGGGGGCCTTGGTTCTGGGGTTCGGGCGTGACGGCATGGCGCGGCTGATCTCGGCGCAGGTGACGGATGGCGCGCTGACCTGCCGTGCGCGTGTGGCGGGGCAGAGCTTGGATTTCACGCTGGCCACGACCGGCACGCATTTCGCGATGAACGCGGTCGGCGTGCTGGCGGCACTGGCCGCTGTTGGCGCCAACCCGCAGGACGCCGCAATTCGTCTGGGCGATTGGCTGCCCCCGCGCGGTCGCGGCGCGGTCGAAACCTTGGGCGGCATCGACCTGATCGACGATGCGTTCAACGCAAATCCGGCATCGCTGTCGGCGGGGCTGGCGACGCTGGCCGGTCTGACCGGCACCCGCCGGGTCGCGATTTTGGGCGATATGCTGGAATTGGGCGCGGATGAGGCTGCCCTTCACGCCGCCGTCGCGGGTGATGCGGCCATGGCGTCGGTCGATCTGGTGCATTGCGCCGGTCCGCTGATGCGGCATTTGTATGATGCGCTGCCCCCGGCCAAACGCGGGCAATGGACCGCGACCGCCGCGGAACTGGCCGCAATCGCCCCAGAACTGACCCAGACCGGCGATGTGGTGCTGGTCAAAGGGTCGAAATCGTCACAGATCTCGGGCGTGGTGGACGCCCTGCGCGCAGCCCAGCCGAAAGGATAACGCAATGCTTTATTGGCTCAGCAGCCTGTCCGAAGGCGGAGACGTCTTTAACCTGTTCCGCTATATCACCTTCCGGGCGGGGGCTGCGTTTTTCACGGCGCTGTTCTTTGGCTTTATCTTTGGCCGTCCGCTGATCAATTACCTGCGCCGCGTCCAGAAAAAGGGCCAGCCGATCCGCGATGACGGCCCCGAAGGCCATTTCGTCAAGGCCGGAACGCCGACCATGGGCGGGCTTCTGATCCTGTCGGCCTTGGTGTTTTCGACGCTGATGTGGGCGCGTCTGGACAATGGCTATGTCTGGGTGGTGCTGCTGGTGACGGTGGGCTTTGCCGCGATTGGCTTTGCCGATGACTATGCCAAGGTCACGAAACAAAACACGGCTGGCGTCAGTTCGCGCGTGCGGATGCTTTTGGGTCTGGTCATCGCCGCACTGGCCGCAATCGCCGCGTCATGGATGCATCCGGCGGGGCTGTCCAACCAATTGGCGCTGCCGGTGTTCAAGGATGTTCTGATCAATCTGGGCTGGTTCTTTGTCCCCTTTGCGATGATCGTGATTGTCGGCGCGGCTAATGCGGTGAACCTGACCGATGGGCTGGACGGGCTGGCGATCATGCCGGTGATGATCGCCGCCGCCACGCTGGGGGTGATCGCCTACACCGTGGGGCGCGTGGACTTTACCGACTATCTGGGCGTCCACCATGTGCCGGGCACGGGCGAGATTCTGATCTTCGTCGCCGCGTTGATCGGGGGCGGCTTGGGCTTTCTGTGGTATAACGCGCCGCCCGCGGCGGTGTTCATGGGCGACACCGGATCGCTGGCCCTGGGCGGCGCTTTGGGCGCAATCGCGGTTGTGACGAAGCACGAAATCGTGCTGGCCATCGTCGGCGGGTTGTTCGTGGTCGAGGCGCTGTCCGTCATCATCCAAGTCCTCTATTTCAAACGCACCGGCAAACGCGTGTTCCTGATGGCCCCGATCCACCACCATTTTGAGAAAAAAGGCTGGGCCGAACCGCAAATCGTCATTCGTTTTTGGATCATCGCGCTGATTTTGGCGCTGATTGGACTGGCGACGTTGAAGTTGCGCTAGGCTTTATCTTCTGTGTAAAAATATCCCGGGGTGAGACGGATCAGGAAAAGGTCCAGTGGACCTTTTCCCCCGGCGAACGCCCGCCCCGTGGGGCGGGCTGGGGGGCTGGCCCCCGGCGGTCAAAGGATAAAACAATGATCCCGGTTCAACACGTTGAAAACCAAACCATTGCCGTTCTGGGCCTTGGCCGTTCGGGGCGGGCGACGGCTGCGGCGCTGACGGCAGGGGGCGCGCATGTCATCGCGTGGGATGATGGCGTGGATACGCGGGCGCAGGCAGAACAGGACGGCATCGCGATTACCGATCTGACGCGGGATTCGGGCTGGGATGGGGTGCGGGCGCTGATTGTCAGCCCCGGGATTCCGCATCTCTATCCCCGCCCGCATCCGGTGATCGCGGCGGCTTATGCGCGCGGGGTGCCGGTTGATAACGACATCGGGCTGTTTTTCCGCAGCTGGGCGACGCGCGACTGGGACGGGTTCGATCAGACGCCGCGTGTGATTGCCGTCACGGGCAGTAACGGCAAATCCACCACAACCGCGCTGATCCATCACATCTTGCAGGAATCGGGTCGGCCCACGCAGATGGGTGGCAATATCGGGACCGGAGTCCTGTCGCTCGACCCCGCCTGTGATGGCGAGGTTGTCGTGCTGGAGCTGTCCAGCTATCAAACCGATCTGGCGCGGGCGCTGACGCCGGATGTGGCGGTGTTCACCAATCTGTCGCCCGACCATATGGACCGGCACGGGGGGCTTGGCGGCTATTTCGCGGCCAAACGGCGTCTGTTCGCCGAAGGCGGCCCCGACCGCGCCGTGATTGGCATTGACGAAGCCGAAGGGCTGTATCTCGCCGGTCAGATGGCCATGGGACCGGCGGATGATCGGGTGATCCGGGTGTCCTCGGGTCAGAAACTGGATGCGGCGGCGTGGTCGGTCTTTGCGCGCAAAGGCTTTCTGTCGGAATACCGCAAAGGGCGTCAGGCCGCATCCATCGACCTGCGCGGGATCGCGGGCCTGCCGGGGGCGCACAACCATCAAAACGCCTGTGCCGCCTATGCGGCCTGTCGCGCGGTCGGGCTGGCCCCGCGTCAGATTGAATCGGCGTTTCACACCTTCGCCGGGCTGCCGCATCGCAGCCAGATGGTCGCGGAATTGGACGGCGTGCGTTACGTCAACGATTCCAAGGCGACCAATACCGACGCCGCCGCCAAGGCGTTGCAGGCCTTTGGCCGCATCCGCTGGATCGCGGGGGGCTTGGGCAAAGACGGCGGGATCACCGCCCTGACCCCGCATCTGGGCAATGTGGTTAAGGCGTATTTGTTTGGCCATTCCGCGCGGGATTTCGCACTGGACATCGGCCAAACCCCGCACGAACTGTTCGACACGATGGATCAGGCCCTGGCCCGCGCCCATGCCGATGCGGAACCGGGTGACACCGTGCTGCTGGCCCCTGCGGCGGCCAGTTTCGACCAATACCCCAATTTCGAAAAACGCGGCGCGCATTTTGTGGAATTGGTGCGCGGGTTGACGGGCGATTAACCAAAGTCGTCTTGACGAACATATGCAGAACATTCATGTTCCGCATATGGCAAAGATGACGTTAGAAACCAAATTGGCGATTCTGTCGGATGCGGCGAAATACGACGCGTCCTGCGCGTCCAGCGGAGGGCAGCGCCGCGATTCGCGCAAAGGCGGCGTGGGATCGTCGGGCGGGTCGGGGATTTGTCACGCCTATACCCCCGACGGGCGGTGCATCAGTCTGCTGAAAATTCTGATGACGAATTTCTGCATCTTTGACTGCGCCTATTGCGTCAATCGCGTATCCAGCAATGTCGAACGCGCGCGGTTCAGCGTCGACGAAGTCGTGAACCTGACGCTGGAATTTTACCGCCGCAATTATATCGAAGGGCTGTTTCTGTCATCCGGCATCATCAAATCGCCCGATCAGACCATGGGTGATATGGTGCGCATCGCGCAGGCGCTGCGGCAGGATCATGGGTTTCGCGGCTATATCCACCTGAAAACCATCCCCGACGCGGACCCCGACCTGATCCGGCAGGCGGGGTTATGGGCGGATCGTCTGTCGATCAATGTCGAACTGCCTCAGGATGCGTCGGTGCGGCAACTGGCCCCGGAAAAGCGGCCCGAAACCATCCGCGCCGCCATGGCCCACACCCGCGCCCAGTCCGAGGCGTCCCGCGACACAACCCATACCGGACGCCGCCCGCCGCGTTTCGCGCCCGCGGGGCAAAGCACGCAGATGATCATCGGCGCGGATGCGTCCGATGATGTGGCGGTGCTGAACAGCGCGACGCGGCTCTATTCGGGCTATAAATTGCGTCGGGTCTATTATTCCGCGTTCAGCCCGATCCCGGATGCGTCAGCGGCGTTGCCATTGATCAAACCGCCTTTGATGCGGGAACATCGGCTGTATCAGGCCGATTGGCTGCTGCGGTTTTACGGCTTCAGCGCGGATGAAATCGCGACCGGAGCAACGGCTGGGCATCTGGATCTGGCGATTGATCCAAAGCTGGCCTGGGCGTTGCAGCATCGCGGATTGTTTCCGTTGGACATCAACACCGCGCCGCGCGATATGCTGCTGCGCGTGCCGGGGCTGGGGGTGCGCAGCGTGGACCGGATCATTGCCGCGCGCCGCCACCGAAGCCTGCGTTACGATGACCTGATCCGCATTGGTGCCTTGGTGCGCAAGGCGCAGCCGTTCATCACGCTGCCCGGATGGTCGCCCGGAGCGTTAACCGACAGCGCCAATCTGCGCGCGCGCTTTGCCCCGCCGCCCGAACAATTGGCGCTGTTCTGATGTATGCGGTGACGGTCCCGGATGCGGGGGCGTGGACGGTCTGGCGCGATGCCGCCCGCCGCGCGATCAGCCACCATATCCGGCCGCAGGACATCGACTGGACCGGCGGCACGGGTCTGTTTGCGGGCGATCCGCTGCCCGGTCGGATGGGGCCGCATCAGGCGCGGGTGCGGGCGGATTTTCTGAAACTGGCGGGGTCGGTGATCTGGCACCGCGACCCCGAACGGTTTGCGCTGCTGTATTCGGCGCTGTGGCGGCTGGACGCGGGGGATAACGCGATCCACGCCGCTGATCCCTTGGGCGCGCGGCTGGCCCAGATGGCGAAAGCAGTCCGGCGCGATATTCACAAAATGCACGCCTTTGTCCGGTTTCGCGAACTGCCGGGGGACGGCAACCGGCGGCGGTTCGGGGCGTGGTTTGAACCCGATCATCACACGCTGGAACCCGGCGCGCCGTTCTTTGCCCGCCGGTTCGGGGATATGGATTGGCTGATCGTCACGCCCAGCCAAAGCGCGCGGTTCGAAAACGGCGCGCTGAGCTTTGGCGCGGGCGGCGCGCGGCCCGATCTGCCTGATGATGCCGCCGAAGGTCTGTGGCACACCTATTACGCCAATATCTTTAACCCCGCGCGGGTCAAGCTGGGCGCGATGCGGGCGGAAATGCCGCGCAAATATTGGAAAAACCTGCCTGAAACGCGGCTGATCCCGGATATGCTGGCCGATGCGGAACAGCGCGTTGACCGGATGCACGCCGCAGGCGCCAGCACGCCGCGACCGGGGGCTGCGAAAATATCCACCCGGTATCGCGGCAAAATGACGCCGCCCGGTTCTGGCCCCTAAGCTGGCGTCGCGCGGGCGGATGGGACAGCGAAGTGAGTATTTATGCACAGAAGAAGCGCAACCGGGTTTCTTCTGTGCATAAATACTCAAATAGCAACCATGCGGCCTGGGCAAAGGGTGCGGATGGGGCGCGGCCCTGTCGCGCAAGCGCCGCGGAACTGTCACCGTGGCGTCGCTTTGGCGCGTTAATCAGCCGCTGACATAAGCCAAAAGGTGATGCGATGTTTTCACTGACCGGACAAAAGGCGCTGATTGTGGGCGTGGCCAACCGCGATTCGATCGCGTGGGGCTGTGCGCAGGCCTTGCGCGCGCAGGGTGCGGATCTGGCGATCACCTGGCTGAACGAAAAGGCCGAAAAGCATGTCCGCCCTCTGGCCGAAGAAATCGGGGCCGAAATCATGGCTCCGCTGGATGTGACGGAACCGGGCCAGATGCAGGCGGTCTTTGACCAGATCACCGACCAGTGGGGGCGTCTGGACACGCTGATTCATTCGATTGCCTTTGCCCCGCGCGATGATCTGCATGGCCGGGTGATTGATTGTTCCGCCGAAGGCTTCAGCACCGCCATGGATATTTCGGTGCATTCCTTCTTGCGCATGATCCGGCTGGCCGAACCGCTGATGCCGTCGGGCGGCACCTGCATGTCGGTGTCGTTCATGGGGTCGTTCCGCGTCGTGGAACATTACAACATGATGGGTCCGGTCAAGGCGGCACTGGAAAGCGCCGTGCGCTATGTCGCCGCCGAACTGGGACCGCAGGGCATTTCGGTTCACGCGCTGTCGCCCGGACCGCTGGCCACGCGCGCGTCATCGGGGATCGACCATTTCGACGAGCTGATGCAGCAGGCGACCGACCGCGCCCCGACGCATCAACTGGCCACGATTGCCGATGTGGGCGCCATGGCCGCGTTTCTGGCCTCGCCCGAGGCACGCAACATCACCGGCGGCGTTCATCAGATTGACGGCGGCTATTCCATCACGGCGTAACACGCAAAAGGAGCCTGCTATGGCAAACCTGTTTGACCTGATCGACCCGGCGCGCAACGCTGGCAACCCGGCGGGGGACATGGCGCATCTGATGGACCGCGCCATGACACAGGCGCGCGCTGAATTGGATGCCAGCCATGAAAGCCGTGGCATCATCGCGCAGGCATTCGGGCGTCAGATGCAACGGATCATGGACGAACATAT
This sequence comes from Paracoccus sp. (in: a-proteobacteria), assembly GCF_030538495.1. Classification (GTDB taxonomy): domain Bacteria; phylum Pseudomonadota; class Alphaproteobacteria; order Rhodobacterales; family Rhodobacteraceae; genus Paracoccus. The sequence continues at coordinate 139,604 of NZ_JAUNTW010000003.1, read as the reverse complement.
CGCGCGCAGCCGTGCTTTGGCCGGGCGGGGGCGCGAATTGGCGCAGGCGATGCAGGATGCGGGCCGGGCGCAGGATCTGGCGCAGCTTTGGGCGGCCTATCTGCTGGATGCGGGCGAACGCGCGGTTTTGGCTTCGGACACGCTGCGCAAGCGCGGCGATATTTTTCTGGAACATGAAGCGGCGGGCTGTCCCCCGGTTCTGATCTATGATTACGAGGTGGTGATGGACGGCAAGGATCTGCCGTTTCCGTCAAACTATGTCCTGTTGCGGATTTTGCCGCCCGATGGGGTGACGGTGGATGACACGCGCCGCCCCTATATCATCATTGATCCGCGTGCGGGGCATGGTCCGGGCATTGGCGGGTTCAAATCCGACAGTCAGGTCGGCGTGGCCCTGCGCGAAGGGCATCCGGTTTATTTCGTGTCCTTTCACCGCGAACCGCAGCCGGGGCAATATCTGTCGCATGTCACCCGCAGCGAAGCGGCCTTTGTGCGCGAGGTGATGCGCCGCCATCCCGACGCATCCAACCCGGTGATTATCGGCAATTGTCAGGGCGGTTGGGCCACGCTGCTGTTGGCCGCGACCAATCCCGATCTGACCGGTCCCATCGTGATCAACGGCGCGCCGGTCGCGCCCTGGGCCGGGAAGGTGGGTGAAAACCCGATGCGTTACAATGGCGGCGTGTTGGGCGGGACATGGGTTCCGATGTTCTTTTCCGATCTGGGCGGCGGTATTTTTGACGGCGCGCATCTGGTGCAGAACTTTGAATTGCTGAACCCGTCGCGCACCTTGCTGCGCAAATACACCGATCTGTTCCGCAATATCGACGCAGGCGATGACGCATTTCTGGAGTTTGAAAAATGGTGGGGCGGGTTTTTCCTGCTGACTGAACCGGAAATCCGCTGGATCGTGGAACAGTTGTTTGTCGGCAACCGTCTGGTCAAAAACGAAGCGCGCATTGAACCGGGCCGCCCCGTTGACCTCAAGGCGATCCGCGCGCCGATCATCGCCTTTGCCAGCCACGGCGACAACATCACCCCGCCGCAACAGGCGCTGAACTGGATTGCCGAAACCTATGCCGATGTGCATGAAATCCGCATCCGCGGGCAGCGCATCGTTTACATGGTTCACGAACAGGTCGGGCATCTGGGCATTTTCGTGTCGTCGAAAATCGCGAAAAAAGAACATACGGAAATGGCCTCGACCCTGAAAACGATCGAGGCCCTGGCCCCCGGTTTGTATGAAATGAAGATCGAGGATGTGGACCACAAAGACGGCGGTGTTGAGTTTACCGTGGGTTTCGTGGAACGCACGCTGGACGATATTCGCGCATTGGATGACGGGTTTAACGACGAACGCCCCTTTGCCGCCGTGGCGCGCACATCGGAAATTCACGCACAGATCTATGAAACGCTGGTGCGTCCGTGGGTGCAGGCGATGATCACCCCGTCCATGGCCGAGGCCAGCCGCGCCTTTCATCCCCAGCGGGTGCAGCGCGCGGTTATGTCGTCGCGCAACCCGGTGATGGGGGCGGTCGCCAGCCGTGCCGACCAGATCCGCGCGGATCGTCACAAAACCGATGCCGCCAATCCGTTTCTGGCATGGGAAGATTACTGGGTGGCCGCTGCCGAACAGGGTTTGGATTTCTGGCGCGATTGCCGGGATATGGGCTATGAACTGGCGTTTCATTCGTTCTGGTCCACGCCCGCCGCGCGCGCCTTTGGCCGCAACCATCAGGCCCGCCGCACCCTGAAAAGCAGCGATGAACTGCGCGGCCTGCCCGAAGTGGCAACCGCCTTGGCCCAGATCGAACAGGGCGGCTTTGCCGAAGCCGTGATCCGTATGCTGATCCTGATGGCTGATAATCGCGGCAATGTGCGGCGTGATCGGTTAGAACGGTCGGGGCGGGTGCTGACCTGTGACGAACCCTTTGCCAGTCTGGGGGCGGAACGGCGCGCGATGATCATTCATCAGCAAACTCTGATCGCGACCTATGAACCCGATGCCGCGATTGAGACGTTGCCGAAATTGCTGCCCGACGCGGATGATCGCGAACGCGCGGCGGCTGTGGCGCAGTATATCCCCGGCGCCTTGGACGAAATGTCGCAGGAAACCCGCGCGCTGTTGGATCGTTTCCGTCAGGTGCTGGATCTTGACCCGATCACAGCGGACGTGACAGACGATCCTCTGGCCGATGCGCAGGATGGTGATTGCAAAGCCGATGACACAAATCGCAGCAAAACCGGGCGCATCATGCGCAAAAGCGCGGCCAAACCCAAGGAAAAGGCCGAATGAATATGCATCTTGTCAACCGCACCCTGTCGGAAATCAATGTCGGTGATTGCGCCGAACTGTGCCGGCTGATCACCGCCGACGATCTGTTCGTCTTTGCCAATTCATCGGGCAATTTCAACCCGATGCATCTGCCCGATCAGGACGGCGACGGAGACGGTGAAATTGACCAGATCGCGCCGGGGATGTTTATTGCCTCGCTGATTTCGGCGGTTCTGGGAACGAAACTGCCGGGGCCGGGAACGCTCTATCGTCAGCAAAGCCTGAACTTTTACGAACGCGCCCATGCGGGCGATGAAATCATCTGTCAGGTGACGGTCACCGCCAAACATGACGACGGGCGGGTGGAACTGGACACCATCGTGCGCCGGGTCAGCGATGATGCGTTGATTTTGGGCGGCTCGGCCATGGTGTCGGCGCCGGAAAACAAATTCGACCGCGCCGATATTCATGTGCCGGGGCTGATCGTCGAACGGCATCGCCATTTTGAAATGCTGGTCGAACAGGCGCGCGCTTTGCCCGCCATGCCGACCGCCGTTGTGGTGCCGGATGACGCCAATTCGCTGGGCGGCGCGCTAAAGGCCGCGGCCGAGGGCATCATTGTGCCGATCCTGATTGGCGATGCGGGCGATATTCGCGCCGCCGCCGATGATCTGGGCGCGTCGCTGGACGGGATTGAACTGATCGACGTTCCCGGCCATTCCGCCGCCGCCGCGCGGGCCTGCGCCTTGGTCCATGAAGGCCGCGCCAAAGCTGTGATGAAGGGGCATCTGCACACCGATGACCTGCTGCGCGCGATGCTGGATAAAACGAACGGCCTGCGCGCCGGTCGCCGGTTCACGCATGTGTTTGTGATGGATGTGCCGGGGCAGGCTGAACCCGTGGTCGTGACCGACGCCGCCATCAACATCACCCCCGATTTGGCCACGAAAATGGACATCGTGCAAAACGCCATCGACCTGACGGCGGCGATTGGGTTTGAACCGCGCGTCGGCGTGCTGTCGGCGGTCGAAACCGTGAACCCCGCGATTCAGTCGTCCATCGACGCGGCGCTGTTGTCGAAAATGGCCGAACGCGGCCAGATTCGCGGCGGTAAGGTCGATGGCCCGCTGGCCATGGACAACGCCGTTGATATGGGCGCGGCCCGGACCAAGGGCCTGCGCGGCGACGTGGCAGGTCGCGCGAATATTCTGGTCGTGCCGAATCTGGATGCGGGCAATATGCTGGCCAAGCAGCTGGCCTTTATCAGCCATGCCGAAGGCGCGGGGCTGGTGCTGGGTGCCAGCGTGCCGGTGATCCTCAATTCCCGTTCCGACAGCGCGATGTCGCGGCTGGCCTCTTGCGCCGTGGCCGCGCTGTTTGACGCCGCAGCCAAAGGAAAACGGGCATGAGCCGCGCGATCCTGACGCTGAATGCCGGGTCATCATCGTTAAAGGTCGCGGTTTATGCGGCGGATGATCTGGAGCCGCTGGCCTCGGGTCTGGTCGAACGCATCGGCGAATCCGCCCCGCAGATGAAGCTGAAATCCCCGGACGGCGCTGCGCTGCGCCTGTCGGACGGGGCGCTGTCGGATCACGCGCAGGCGATGCAAACCGTGCTGGACAGCCTGCGCCTGAACTTTCCCGATCTGGATGTGGTCGCGGTCGGGCATCGCGTCGTGCATGGCGGCACGGATTATTCCGCGCCGGTCGTGGTTGATGACGCGATGCTGGAGCGTCTGGATGCGCTGTCGCCCTTTGCGCCGCTGCATCAGCCGCACAATCTGGCGGGCGTGCGCGCGGCCATGGCGGCCTTTCCCGGCGTGCCGCAGGTCGCCTGTTTCGACACCGCGTTTCACCGCCATCAGCCTTGGGTCAACGACACCTTCGCCCTGCCGCGCGCGATGTATGACGAAGGCGTGCGGCGTTATGGGTTCCACGGGCTGAGCTATGACTACATCGCGGGCGAATTGCGCCGGGTTGCGCCGCTGATCGCGGATGGCCGCGTGGTGGTGGCGCATCTGGGCAATGGCGCGTCGATGTGCGCGATTCAGGGCGGGCGCTCGGTCGCGTCCACGATGGGGTTTTCGGCACTGGACGGGCTGCCCATGGGAACCCGCAGCGGGCAGGTCGATCCCGGCGTGCTGCTGTATCTGATGGATCAAAAGGGCATGGACGCCCGCCAGATTTCCGACCTGCTGTATAAACAATCCGGGCTGCTGGGCCTGTCGGGCGGGCTGTCGAACGACATGCGCGCGCTGATTGACGCGGACACGGCGGAATCGCGGCAGGCGATTGATTATTTTGTGTTCCGTATTCAGCGCGAACTGGGCGCCATGGCGGCGGCTATGGGCGGGATCGACGCTTTGGTGTTTTGCGGCGGGATTGGCGAAAACGCCGCCCTGATCCGCGCGCGGGTCTGCGAACGCACCGAATGGATGGGGCTGGAGATCGACCACGCCCGCAACGCCGATAACGCATTGATTATCAGCACCGAGATTTCGCGCGGTCATGTCATGGTCATCCCCACGGATGAAAGCATCGTCATCGCCCGCGCCTGTCGCGATATGGGGGGATAAGGATGAAGGGCGCCATCACCGCAAACGACGCCGCCGCGCTGATCCCGGACGGGGCCAGCGTCATGATCGGCGGCTTTATGGGGGTGGGATCGCCCCACCGTCTGATCGACGCCATGGTCGAACGCGGGGTGCGCGACCTGACCATCATCGCCAACGACACCGCGCGGCCCGGTGTGGGGATCGGCAAGCTGATTTCGGCGGGCGCGGCGGCGCGCGTCGTGACATCGCATATCGGGCTGAACCCGGAAACGCAGGCGGGCATGATCGACGGGTCGATTCAGGTGGACCTGATGCCGCAAGGAACCCTGGTCGAGGCGATCCGCGCCGCCGGTATGGGCCTGGGCGGCGTGCTGACCCCTACGGGTCTGGGAACCGAGGTCGAACAGGGCAAACAAACCGTGCAGGTCAACAACCGCACCTATCTGGTGGAACCGCCGATTCACGCCGATTTCGCGCTGATTTCCGCATTTCAGGCCGATTATGTCGGCAATCTGGCCTATTCGCTGACCTCGCACAATTTTAACCCGGTGATGGCTTTGGCGGGGGCAACCGTGATTGCCGAACCGGAAATGATCGTGCCTGTTGGCGTGATCGCGCCCGATGCGGTGAAAACGCCGGGCGTGCTGGTCGATCATCTGTTGCTGCGACCGATGTAAGGGGGACCGATCATGGACGCCAAAGAACGCATCGCGCGCCGCGTGGCGCAAGAGATTCAGCCGGGGATGCTGGTCAATCTGGGCATCGGCCTGCCCAGCATGGTGGCCAGTTTCGTGCCGTCCCATCGTGGCGTGTTCTTTCAGGCCGAAAACGGCGTCATCGGTCTGGGCGCCCGCCCGCCCGAAGGGATGGAGGATCCGCATCTGACCGATGCTGGCGGCGGCTTTGTGTCCGCCGTGCCGGGGGCTGCGTCGATTGACAGCGCCATGAGCTTTGGCCTGATCCGGGGCGGGCATCTGGATATGACCGTGCTGGGCGGGTTGCAGGTGGACGAAGCCGGGCATCTGGCCAATTGGAAGGTGCCGGGCAAGATGGTTCCCGGCATGGGCGGCGCCATGGATCTGGTCACCGGGGCCGCGCGCGTGGTGGTGGCCATGCAGCACGCCGCGCGCGGGCAGTCGAAAATCGTGCCGGTCTGCACGCTGCCGCTGACGGCGCTGCGGCGGGTGGATCTGGTCGTCACCGATCTGGCGGTGATCGAACCCAGCGGATCGGGGCTGATCCTGCGCGAACGCGCGCCGGGGGTCAGCGTCGATGACATCATTGCCGCGACCGATGCGACGCTGATCATCCCGGATGCGGTGCCGGAAATGGACCTGACCGACGACGCGGCGGGTGCCGCGCGCGGCTGAACCATGCCACGGTTTCAGACAGCCGATGGCGCGTGGCTGGCCTATCGCGATCAGGGGCAGGGCCTGCCGGTGCTGTGTCTGGCGGGGCTGACGCGGGACGGGCGCGACTTTGCCTATCTGGCGCGGCATCTGGGCGATTGCCGGGTGATCCGGCTGGACAGTCGCGGCCGAGGCGACAGCGACTGGACCGGCGCGGACACCTATACCGTCGGGCAAGAGGCAAAGGACGCGATCGCGCTCTTGGATCATCTGGACGTGGCCGCGGCGGCGATCATCGGATCATCGCGCGGCGGGCTGCTGGGTCTGGCGATTGCGGCCACGGCGCGGGATCGGCTGCTGGGGCTGTGCATGAATGATGTGGGGCCGGTGATTGAACGCGACGGGCTGCTGCGCATCGGGCAGTTCATCGGCGTGGCCCCCACCGTTAACACATTGCAGGAAATCGCCGACCGCCTGCCTGCCGCGATGCCGGGATTTGCGAATGTCCCGGCCAGCCGCTGGGCGGATGAAACCGTCCGCCACTATGTCCAGACGGATGACGGGGTGGGGCTGACCTATGATCCGGCGCTGCGCCAGTCATTCGACACCGCGATGCAGGCCAACCCGCTGCCCGATGCATGGCCACTGTTTGACGCCTTGGCGGGGCTGCCGATTGCGCTGATCCGGGGGGCAGGGTCGGATCTGCTCAGCCCGGACACCGCCCGCGAAATGCGCGCCCGCCGCCCCGATATGCTGTTTGCCGAAATCCCCGACCGGGGGCATATCCCGTTTCTGGACGAACCGCAGGCGGTCGCAGTGATCCGGGACTGGCTGCACCACATCCGACAGGTCAGCTCCGGCGGCACGGTTGCTATCTGAGTATTTATGCACAGAAGAAGCCCCGTCGCCTTAAATGCTGAATGTCGCGTGCGAGGATTGGGCGTCAAAATAGAAAGATGGGTGGGGCTCGAACCCACACAAATCGCCCATTATAGGACCATCACCCTTACCTGCCGGGCCACCATCTTTCCAATTTTAGGGTAGCCGTCGCCCATCTTGAAGTCAAACGCGGGGTTGGAAAAGTTGCTATCTGAGTATTTATGCACAGAAGAAACCCCGGTGCGTATCTTCTGTGCGCAAATATCCTGGGGTGAGGCCCCTTGGGGCCGAGGGGCAACGCCCCTTGCCCCGCCCTCAAACGGCGCAAAGGGGGCGGCGCAAAACGTCACGCGATTGTCACGCGATTTGCACATTCACGTCACAATCCCGCCCTAGTCTGACCGTCAAATTCATATCTCAGGAGACGATGATGACCACCCTGCGTCTGACCGCCGCCACTGCCTTGGCCACTTTGCTGGCGCTGCCCGCCGTTGCGGAATTCAAACTGGATCCGCGTTTCACCGATGCCGATGGCGATATGGTCGCCGATATTCCGACCGATCCCGCGCAGCAGGTGGACCCCGCCACGCTGATCTTTGCCTATACCCCGGTCGAAGATCCGGCGGTCTATGTCGATGTCTGGAAAGAGTTTCTGGACCACATGTCCGACGTCACCGGCAAACCGGTCGAGTTTTTCCCCGTCCAGAACAACGCCGCCCAGTATGAGGCCATGCGCGCCGGTCGTCTGCACATTGCGGGCGTGAACACCGGTGGCAACGCGATTGCGGTCGCGTGTTCGGGGTTCCGTCCGTTTGCGATGATGGCCAATGCCGACGGGTCCTATGGCTATGAAATGGAAATCATCACCTATCCCGACAGCGGCATTTCGGAACTGACCGATCTGAAGGGGCGGCAATTGGCCTTTACATCGGAAACGTCGAATTCGGGGTTCAAGGCCCCGCAGGCGCTGCTGGAAGCCGAATTTGATTTGCAGGTCGAACGCGACTACACCCCCGCCTTTTCGGGTGGCCACGACAATTCCATTCTGGGCGTCGCGAACAAAGATTACGACGCCGCCGCAATCGCCAATTCGGTTCTGACCCGCATGGCCGCGCGCGGTGTGGTGAACAAAGACGATCTGGTCACGGTCTATAAATCCGACACCTTCCCGACCACGGGTTACGGCGTTGTCTATAACCTGAAACCCGAATTGCAGGAAAAAATCCAAGAGGCGTTTTTCAGCTTTGACTGGGCCGGCACGGGGCTGGAAAAAGAATTCGGCCCGCAGGGCGAAACGCAGTTCATCCCGATTTCGTTCAAAGACCACTGGTCGGTCATCCGCCAGATCGACGAAGCCATGGGCGTGACCTATACCTGCAACTGACGATTGCCGCAGATCGGGGCGGGCGGGGGCAACCCTGCCTGCCCTTTGTTATTGGGGGCTGCAATGCTGACCGTAGAAAAGCTGACGAAAACCTATCGCACCGGCGATAAGGCGCTGTCGGATGCGTCATTTACCATTCCTGCGGGGCAGGTCGTGGGCCTGATCGGGCCATCGGGGGCGGGGAAATCCACGCTGATCCGCTGCATCAACCGGCTGGTGGAACCGACCAGCGGCGCGGTGCGGCTGAACGACACCGACATCACGCGGCTGCGGTCGGGCGATCTGCGCCGCGCCCGTCGGCGCATCGGCATGATTTTTCAGGAATATGCCTTGGTCGAACGGCTGACGGTGATGGAAAACGTGCTGTCGGGGCGGCTGGGCTATGTGTCGTTCTGGCGCAGCCTGCTGCGGCGGTTTCCGCCCGCCGATATTCAGAACGCCTTTCGCCTGCTGGATCGGGTGGGGCTGGCGGCGCATGTCGATAAACGCGCCGATGCGCTGTCGGGCGGCCAGCGTCAGCGCGTCGGCATTGCCCGCGCACTGGAACAGAACCCCGAATTGCTGCTGGTCGATGAACCGACCGCCAGTTTGGACCCGAAAACCAGCCGTCAGATCATGCGGCTGATCGTGGAAATCTGCCGCGAACGGGGCCTGCCCGCGATCATAAACATTCACGATGTGGTGCTGGCGCAGCAATTCACCGACCGCATCATCGGGTTGCGCGCGGGGCAGATCGTGTTTGACGGCGCGCCCGGCGATCTGACCGGCGAGGCCCTGACCCAGATTTACGGCGAAGAAGACTGGGCCGCCATGCGCAAATCCGCCGACGAAGACGCCGAGGCCGAGGCCCATGACCGCGAAGCCCACAGCATGTTAGAGGCGTTATGACCCATCCGACCACATGGAAACGCCCGCCGCAATTGATCAAGTCGCGGTTCTGGCGGGTGGCGCTGACCATGGGCGCGCTGATCTATCTGATTGCCGCCTTCGGCACGATCGAGGTGAACTGGACCCGCGTTGCCGCCGGTCTGGAACGCGGGCAGCGGTTTGTCACCGGCTTTCTGACGCCGGATTTCACCACCCGTTGGCGCGACATTTCAGCGGGGCTGATCGAAAGCCTGACCATGACGTTCACGTCAACCGTCATTGGCGTGCTGATTTCCATTCCCATCGGCATCGGGGCGGCGCGGAATCTGGCGCCTCGGTGGGTGTATCTGATCTGTCGCAGCATCATCGCCATCAGCCGCGCCTTGCAGGAAATCATCGTTGCGATTTTCTTTGTGGCGCTGTTCGGGTTCGGGGCCTTTGCCGGGTTCCTGACGCTGGCCTTTTCGACCATCGGCTTTATCGGCAAATTGCTGGCCGAGGACATCGAGGACATCGACGAAAAGCAGGCCGAGGCGATCCGCGCCACCGGCGCATCCTGGATGCAGCTGATCAATTACGGCATCCAGCCGCAGGTCATGCCACGCCTGATCGGGCTGTCGCTGTATCGGCTGGACATTAATTTCCGCGAATCCGCCGTCATCGGCATTGTCGGCGCGGGCGGCATCGGGGCCACGCTGAACACATCGCTGTCGCGCTATGAATACAGCAGCGCGGGCGCGGTTCTGTTGATTATCATCGCCATTGTGATGCTGTCGGAATACGCATCGGGGCATTTGCGCAAATGGGTGCAGTGATGGAAAAACTGTGGCACTACCGCAGCCCCCGCGCGCGTCTGGCGATCTGGTTTGGCTGGTTTCTGACCGTCGCGCTGTTTGTGTGGTGCTGGCAATTGATGACGGCGCGGACGAATTGGGGCTTTGTCTGGGACGCGCCGCAGGCCGCGGGCGATCTCTTGGGCCGGGCGGTGCCGCCGCGGTGGTCCTATATGGAACGGCTGTGGGCGCCGCTCTGGGACACGATCAACATCGCCACGCTGGGAACGCTGCTGGGCATCATCATCGCGGTGCCGCTGGCCTTTCTGGCGGCGCGGAACACGACGCCTTCGGTGCTGATCTTACGGCCCTTTGCGTTGTTTTGCATCGTCGCCTCGCGGTCGATCAATTCGCTGATCTGGGCGCTGTTGCTGGTGTCGATCCTTGGCCCCGGTATTCTGGCGGGCATCATTGCCATCGGGTTTCGGTCCGTCGGCTTCATCGGCAAATTGCTGTATGAAGCGATCGAGGAAACCGACATCAAACAGATCGAGGCGATCACCGCAACCGGCGCATCTCAGGGGCAGATCCTGACCTATGGCATCGTGCCGCAGGTGCTGCCGACCTTTTACGGCATCAGCGTGTTTCGGTGGGACATCAACATCCGCGAAAGCGCGATTTTGGGGCTGGTCGGCGCGGGCGGCATCGGGATGCAACTGCAATCCAGCCTGAATGTGCTGGCCTGGCCGCAGGTGTCGCTGATCATTCTGGTGGTGCTGGCCACCGTGGTCATCAGCGAATGGGTGTCGGCGCGGGTGCGCCATATGGTGATCTAACCCAGCAGATCGGTGGCGGGGTTATCGGCGATGTCAATATCGGCGTAATACCGCTGCGCCTGCGCGGCGCTGCGATGCAGGGACAGCTGCATCGCCGCAACCAAGGGTGCGCCATCCAGAGCCGCCTGCGTCAGAAACCCCGACCGCAGCCCGTGCGTGCTGGCAAAATCGGGCGGGTATCCGGCCAGAACCAGCCGGTTGCGCACAATGTCGCGCAGGCTGGCGGCGTCCAGACGGCGGGGCAACACGCGGTCGGTTTTGCTGATCGGGCGAAACACCGGGCCGTCGCTGATCCGCGCCGCACGCAGCCAGATCATCACCGCACGCGCCGCCCGCCCCTTCAGCGGCAGACGCGGCGCGTCCTGCGGGCCGGTGGTTTTCGTGACCAGCAACCGGATGCGCAACAGCCCCGAGCCGTCAAAGTCGCGGTCATCAATATCATCGCGGTTCAGCGCCACGATTTCCGACCGCCTGCGCCCGCCCGACGCCCAGCCCAGCATCAGCGCCGCGCGGTCGCGCATCCCCCGATGGCTGTGATCACAGGTCGCCAGCATCTGTTCCAGCACCGCCCGCGTGATGGGATTGTCCGATTTCGGCGCCACAGGCCGCGCCGCCGCCCGTCGCGCGCGCCCACGCGCCTGCCGGATCAGCGGCGCGTCAAAGGGGCTGGGCAGGTTCTTCATCCGGTGAAACGCCTGCCAACTGGCGATGCGACGGTCCAGCGTGGACGGTGCCGGACAGGCCAAACTGCGCCGCAACCCCGCCGCGATCAGCGCATCGGCCACCTGCCGCGCGGGGCCGGCGGCGTCGGTCACATCGACCGAGTGATCCAGCACAAACCGCAGCGCGACGTTTTCAGCCTCGGGCCACTCCAAGGGCGCGTTAAACGCCGCGGCCTTCCACGCGGTGATATAGACCAAATCCCGTTCCCACGCCCGCAAGGTATTTTGCGGCGTGCCGCGACGATAGAGTTCGGTCAGCGCGGCGTCGTCCGCAGGCGACAGATGGGCGGGTGTAACAGGCAGGGACATGCGCGGATGGTGACGCGATGTGGGGGCGGGGTCAAGATGGGGGAACGGTATGCGAATCGGTTAACGGCTGCGCGAGGGGGCGGGGCAGGGCGCGCAGGATGATGCCCAAGGGGTTTTGTGCAGCATTGTGGGGCGTATGGGGGCTGCCGACGACAGGGGCAGGTTGGTCGTGTAAGGTTCGGCGCGCGGGCCGATGGTGGGGCAATGCGCGATGCGTCGATGGTGATGATGTGCATGCCGTCGCCTGTCATACGCTCCGCGCTGTCTTATGGGGCCTGTGCTGGTGTCCTACTGCGCCGGCACACGGGCAGGGGGCTTGTGACACTGAACCCTTTTGGCTTGGCTGATTACCGGCGCAGGTTGGGCGATGTGGGTCCGGCACGCTTCGCCATGCGATCAAATTGGTTCCATTCAGGTGAGGTCCGGCCCGAATGTTCCGGCGGCGCAGGGGCTACGCTGCGATGTGAGGCAGGTGGGGCGGCTGACGCTTAGGGGCGATGCACGATGTGCCGGTGGCTAAGATGCGCCTATTGCTGGGTTGCCACGCGCTCGAATCGGTTTCCGATCCGCGCCCTGTGCTGGTGCCCTATCGCGGCGATGCGGTCATCCGTTTGTTGCGTCACTCTGATCGGCGCATTGGACATGAACCTCTTGGCGCGGGGCTGATTACCGGTGCAGGTTTGGCGATGTGGGTCCCGCGCGTTTCGCCATGCGATCAAACTGGTTCCATTCAGGTAAGGTCCGGCCCGCCTGTCCCGGCTGCACGGAAGTTGTGTCACGATGCGGGGCAGGTGGGGCGGCAGATGCTTGGGGGCGAGATGCGCTATGTGTGGATGGTCATGGCGTGAATGCTTGCAGTTAAGCCGCCGTGCGTTGTGCGATCATTGCTATCGGTTGTGTTGCGACGGTTCCAAAGAGCGGAAAGATGCTTACCCATGATTGGCACAAAGATACCGGCGAATAACGGCGCAAGGTGTCGACGGGGCGGTTGTTTCGAACGTCGGGGCTGCGGGTATCGGCCAAAAGAACCCGCGCGCATTTCGCGCCGGGTTTGATCCGATGCGCCTTAATCCGCACCGGCGTATGCCGACATATTCGGGGGCTAAGCCGGATCGGCGCGGTTGGCCCGCACCGATCCGCCCGCAGGCGATAACACTTAACCCGTCACTATGAACGCCCGCCTTGCGGGAACCGGCGGACCGGTCATGATCGTGTTACCACCGTCGCGCGGGTTTGTGTGCGTTATCAGGGTTAACGCGCGCATCAATTGGCGCGCATTTCCATCGAATTTGATTCGAATTATTCAACCGAGAGCTGCTCCATCAACTCGCCATGCAGTCGCGGCCCCGCAATGACCAGCCCGTCGATCATCGCCTGCGGGCTGTTAAACCGCATCCGTTCGCCGTGGCGGTCGCTGACCACGGCACCGGCGCGTTCGGCGATCAGGCTGCCCGCCGCGATGTCCCATTCCCACGCGCCGCGCAGCGACAGGGCGGCGTCGAACCGGCCTTCGGCGGCCAGACACAGCCTCCACGCCAGCGACGGGCGAAATTCGCGCCGAAACGGCGGCACGCGCCCGCCGCGCCAATGCCCCCCATCCGTCGCCGCGCGATAGGTCAGCACCCGCGCGCCGTCGATCCCCACATCGGACGGCGCAATCGGGCGTCCATTCAACAGCGCGGGGCCGTCCGCTGTGGCGGTATAGGCCAGATCGCGGACCGGCAGATAGACAATCGCCGCCACGATCCGGTCGCCGCGCGATATGGCCAGCGAATGGGAAAACCCGTCCTGCCCGTCGATAAAGGCGCGGGTGCCGTCGATGGGGTCGATGATGAAACACTGTTCCGCGTCCAGACGGGCGGCGTCGGATTCGCTTTCCTCGGACAGCCAGCCGTAATCGGGGCGCGCGGTTTGCAACAGATCGGCCAGGGCGTCGTTGACGGCCAGATCGGCCTCGGTCACGGGGCCTTGGTCGCCTTTGTCCCAGACCTTGGGCGATTTCTTCCAGAACCGCATAGAGATGCTGCCCGCCAGACGGGCGGCGCGGGTCAGCAGGCTCAGGTCGTCGTCAGGCGCCGGCAACGGTCATCCCCCCGATCAGCAGGCTGGGGACCGTGGCCCCCCGGAACGGCGGCGCGTCATTGGCCGCGCGCATCGTCATCAGCATATCGCGCAGATTGCCCGCAATGGTGCATTCATTCACCGGATAGGCGATGCGCCCGTTTTCCACCCAAAACCCCGCCGCGCCGCGCGAATAATCGCCGGTGGTGGCGTTGACCGACGCGCCCAGCATGGATGTGACGATCAGCCCGCGCCCCATGTCAGCGATCAGATCGTCGCGGCTGGCGGTGCCGGAGGTCAGGATGACATTGCCATTCGTCGGGCTGGGCGCGGATGCCATACCGCGCGCGGCTGATGCGGTGCTGGTCATGCCCAATTTGCGCGCCGTCCCCAAATCCAGCGTCCAGCCGGTCAGCACGCCATCCGCGATGATCTGGCGGGGACGGGTGGCCAGCCCTTCGGCGTCGAAGGGGCGCGACGAAGGGTAACGCGGGCGCAGCGGATCATCGGTCAGGTCAAAGCCCGCAGGCAGCACCTGCGCGCCCAGATCGCGGCGCAGCCAACTGGCCCCGCGCGCAATCGCCGCGCCATTCACCGCGGATAACAGATGCGCAATCAGGGACGACGCCACGCGGTGATCATACAAAATCGGGAACGCGCCGGTGGGCGGTTTGCGCGACCCGGCGCGTGCCAGCGTGCGGTCGGCGGCCAGATGCCCGATGCTTTCCGGGTCGGGCAAATCGCTGGCAAAGGCGCGCGCCTCTCCGGCATAGTCGCGTTCCATCCCCAAACCTTCGCCGGTGATCGCGACCGTGGACAGGCTGTGCGTGCTGCGCGTGTAACCGCCCGAAAACCCGTTCGTCGCCGCCAGCCACATCCGCCGCAGGCCATAACCCGCCGCCGCCGATTCGACCTGCGAAATGCCGGGGCGCGACAGGGCCGCCGCCTCGGCCCGCAGGGCCATGTCCTGCAACGCATCGGGGCTGGGTTCGGGGGCGTTGTCGGCCAATTCCAACCCATCCGCATCGCGCCGCGTCGATAATTCGCCCGCATCGGCCAGCCCCAGCGTGTCATCGACCGGCGCTTCGCGTGCCATGGCGACGGCGCGTTCGGCCATGGCGGCAATCGTCGCCGCATCGGTCAGCGACCCGGACACACAGCCCTGACGCCCCGCGATCAGCACGCGCAGGCCGATGTCCACCCCTTCGGCCCGTTCGGCCTGTTCCAGCTGGCCGGAGCGCACCTCGATGCTGAGGGAACGGCCATCGACGGCCAAGGCATCGGCCTGATCGGCCCCGGCGCGGCGGGCCGCGTCGATCAACTGATGGGCAAGGGATGACAGATCGGCCGACATGGGTTTCCTTTCACATTCCCCCTGTTGTGCCGCGCCGCGTGCGAAATGACAACCGCAGCAAAAAGGGGCCGGGACAAGCGCCCCGACCCCCAATCTCGCATCAAATCGTAAAGATCCGGTTACTGGATTTGCTGGCCATTGGCGAAAATGCTGCCATCGTCGCGGAATTCGAATTCCGTTGCCAGCACATCGGCCTGACCGTCCACGGGGCGGGCGAACATCGCAATCATCATCCGCGCGCCCATGGCCTGATCCTGCGGGATCAGCCCCATGGCGACCAGCGTGTTCACCAATTCGTTCACGCCGCTGAACTGACCGTTGATGGTGCCGGTGGGCGCGGTCAGGTCTTCGCCAAAGGTCAGGGCGCCGGTCACATTGGCGCTTGCGCCTGCGCCGTCCAGAGCGACTTTGTTCACGTCCAGGCTGTGCAGCGTGGCGGGAACGTCTTCGTGGTCGGCCAGATCGGTCAGGTCAGCCTTCATCGTGGCCTGACCCGACAGGTCGATCGTCAGGTTCAGCGGATCGCGCGGCAGTTTCGATTCGGCGTCGAACAGCGTCCAGACCCCTTGGCCCAGCTCGACGCCTTTCAGGGCATAGGTCAGGGCGAAATTCTGCGGCTGTTCGGCGGCCAGCATCGGCATGGTCAGGCCAAAGGCGGTTTCCGCAATGCGATAGTCGATGACCGGCATGTCGGGGACGTTCAGGGTCACGCGGCCGTCGCGGCCGGTGCTGCCGTAATACAGCCCGTCCGCCGACATTTTCAGGGTCAGCGCCATTTCGCCGCCCGAAAATTCGCCGTTTGCTGCGGTCGTTTCGCCGTCCTCATCGGTGCCGGTCATGTCAAAGCGGCCCGTCAGGCTGGCAAAGCCCAGCGTCGCGTCAACCGCCATGCCGTCGCGCAGCGCCTGACCGGGGGCTTCGTTGAAATCGGCACCTTCGGGCGTGGCGCCGGCGGTTGTGCCGGTCAGGCCGGTGATGGTCAGATTCGCGGTCAGGGTGTCGAGTTCGCCCTCGTGGCTTTCATCTTCATCCCGATCCATGGTCATGGCCATACGCAGGTCCAGCGAATCAGCGGCCATTTCAGATGTTTGTTCGGTCCCGGCTGCGGTTTTCGTCACATGATGCCAGCCGGTCAGGTTGGTCATGGTGCCGGTCACAGGGGTCGGGTTGGTCGTGTCCGTCATCCGCGCGGCCAGCGTTGTGGTCGGCACGGTAAAGTCGTGACGCATGTCGTCCGGCGTGCCGGATGACACGGTTTCATTGCCCGGCATGGTCAGAACCACGTCGATGCCGGTTTCCTGATCGTCGTCATCGGTCGCGCGCAGCGCCATCAGGATGTCACCTTCGGCGATGCTGCGGACGGTCGCGCCGTCCTGACGGAACACGATGCGCGGAATGGTGATGTCGGCGCGGCTGTGGTCTTCGGTCGGCAGGGCCAGCACGACGTTGTTCACCGTCAGCACGTCGCCTGCGATGTCCTGACCGCCGACCGTCACGGCATAGCCCTGATCGACATAAGCGCGTTGCATATTGTCCCAGACCTGCGCCGGGGTCACATCGGCAAACACAGCGCCTGCGCCAATGATCAGCGCCAGACCCGAGGTTGAAAGAGTGCGAAACATATCAGATACCTTTCTTCAAAGGATGGGTTGGCAGGGTTGTGACACAGCGTCAGCCCTAAGGAAAGGGAACAAGTTGTGATCAAATGTGACATTGATGACGGCGTGATGACATTGACCATTGCGCGCCCGGATAAGGCCAATTCTCTGACCGGTGACATGCTGTCGGATTTGATCGCGGCACTGGACCGGGTGGCGGATGCGGGCATCCGCGCGGTGATCCTGACGGGCGAGGGGTCGGTGTTTTCCGCAGGCGCCGATCTGGATCAGGCACGCGCGGGGCTGGCCACGTCGCCGCTGTGGGATCAGTTGTCGGGGCGCATCTCGGCGCTGCCCTGTCTGACAATCGCGGCGCTGAACGGCACGCTGGCGGGCGGCGCGTTCGGCATGGTGCTGGCTTGCGATCTGCGCGTGGCGGTGCCGGGGGCGCGGTTTTTCTATCCGGTGATGCGGCTGGGCTATCTGCCGCAGCCCGCCGATCCGGGGCGGCTGCGCGATCTGGTCGGACCCGCGCGGGCGAAAATGATCCTGATGGCGGGGATCAAGGCCTCGGCGGATCAGGCGCTGTTGTGGGGATTGGTGGATCATATCGTTTCGGGGGATGATCTGATGGCTACGGCGCGGGACTGGGCGGGCGATGTGCGCGCCGCCGATCCCGCCCATGTCGCGGCAATCAAGGCCATGATCTGATCACATCAGACCCGACACGACATAATAATCGGTGACGGCGCGTTCGTCCTGATACCCGATGCCGGATGCGATGATGCAACTGGTGTCGTTGTCACGCTCGGCCACCAGGGTCCACGTCCCCAGCACGTCGGACCCCCACAACTCGGCCCCCGCGACCTGCTGCGTATCAACGGGGTTTTCGGCAAAATCATGGCGCAGCGTCATGGCGATTTCCGCGTCGCTGGCGCAATAGGGCTGATCGTCAATCGCATCATCCGACAGCGGCATCGCCGGAGCCTGCGCCATCAGCGCGGCGGGCGTAGTGCCGGACATGGCCGACCATGCCTGAACCGGCTGGTCAATGCTGGCCATGGCAGGGGCAGCCAGCACCGCGGCCATGCCTGCGGCCAGCGTCATGCGGGCGGTGCGGATCAGGGTGCGGAACATGGCGGCCTCGGGGTTCGTAAATGCGTTCATCATGGCGGGGAAACGTGCAATCGCTGCGCGCGGTTCCATCCGGCCCGGTCACAGCCGGTTGAACGCCGCCCGTCATCCCCCCTTATACCCGGCGGCGTTATGCCCTATGCCTGCGGCGTGATTTCAGCAGAGGAACCGGCATGGTGATGGTTGTGGGCGATGTGGGCGGCACGAATGCGCGGCTGGCCTTGGTTCGGGATGGCGCGATTGACGCGGCCACGATCACCCGGTTCCGAGGCGATGATTTCGCCCGCTTTGACGATGTGGTGACGCGGTTTCTGGACGAACAGGGGCGGCCCTCGGTCGATGCGGTCTGTGTCGCCGTGGCGGGGCCGGTCGCGGGCGGGGCGGCGCGGCTGACCAATCGCGACTGGGATTTTACCGAAACCCGGTTGCGCGATCTGACAGGGGCGGGGCGCGCGGTGCTGATGAACGACCTGACCGCATTGGGCTTTGCGACCGCCGCGCTGTCGGGCGACGGCGTGGCGATGCTGCGCGCGGCCCCCGAGACCCGGGCGCAGAACGGACAGGCTTTGGTCGTGGGCTTTGGCACCGGGTTCAATGTCTGCGCCACGCGGACGCAGGCGGGCCAGACCGTCGCGCTTGAGGCCGAGGAAGGCCACACAACCTTGCCCGCCCCCATCTGGCGCGCGCTGTCGGATCGCATCGGCGCACAGGCCGACGCCTTCCCCACGACCGAGGATCTGTTTGCCGGCCGTGGCCTTGCCGCGCTGCACGCCGCCCTGACCGCCGCCGCGCCCTGCCGCGCCGAAGATGTCGTCACCGCCGCCGATGCCGGGGACGCCGCCGCCCGCGCGACCTGCGCGTTCTTTGCCGAACTGGCGGGGGTGCTGTGCCGCGATCTGGCGCTGCGGTTCATGCCACTGGCGGGGCTGTATCTGGCAGGCAGCGTCGGGCGCAGTCTGGCCGCGCGCATGGACGATTTCACCCGCGGTTTCCTGGGCAACCCGCTGATGGCGCATATCCCGCAAAACACCCCCATCCTGCTGATCCGCGACGATATGGCCGCGTTGCAGGGGTGTTTGGTGGCGGCGGGCGCGGCGCGTTAAGGACAACGCCGACAAAGATTTGCGACCGGGCGCAGAATATGCGTTTCTGGTGATGGCTGACGGTTTTTCTGGAAAGGGTGTTTTATGCCGATGATCCACATTGCCCCCGGCGTGGGTATCCCGGCCCGGTTTGCCAACCGTCATACGGTCATCACCGGCCCCGCCGGCATGGGCAAAACCGTCACCATGATGAAGCTGATGGAATCTTTTGCCGACAGGGGGGCCGCGGTCATCGCGCCGGATATGAAAGGTGATCTGATGGCGCTGACCCGATCCTGTAATGTCAGCGTGTTGCAGCCTCTGACCGGCCCCGGCGTGGCTATGCGGCTTGAGATGTGGCGGCTGGGCGCGGATTTGATGGCCCGCGCATTGGAACTGCCCGATGCGCAGGCGGGGGCCGTGGAAATTGCGTTTGCGTTCGCAAAAGAACGAGATTACTATCTGAATACATTGAAAGACTTTCGGAATCTCTTGGCGCTGATGGCAGCTGATCCGCAACAGGTCGCGCATTTGGGTTACGTCACCCCTGCAAGCATCGGCACGGTTCAACGCGCGCTGCTGCGGATCGAAACGCAGGGCTTCGGCGATCTGTTCGGTTCCCCTGATTATGATATTGCGGATTCGGTGCCTGACGGAAAGGTCAGCATTATTGATGTTTCCCGACTCATCCATTCGCCTGCTCTTTACGGCGCCATGATGCTGTATCTGTTGCGCGAATACGCCACCCGCCTGCGCGAATGTGGGGATCTGCCCCGCCCTAACGTGGCAATCGTGATTGACCAGGCGCATTCCCTGTTCGATGGGGCCACCCCCGCCCTGATGCGTTCGGTGGATGCAACCCTGCGTCAAATGCAGTCAAAAGGCGTCGCGCTGATTTTCGCCAGCCAATCGGCCCGCGACATTCCGACGATTGTGCGCAGCCAATGCGCGTCGACAATTGAGTTCGCGCGCGAATTTGGTGTCGGGCATTGTCGGTTCACGACTCTGGATCGCAGCGGCCAAACACGGCCCGCGCGCATGATCCGCACCAGCCCGCCCCAAGCGCGTTTGGGCGCTTTGACGCCTGACGAGGTCGCAGCCCTGCCCGTGACTGCGCGCGGGTCAGATCAACCCGCCCCCGTCGCGCCCAGCTTGGCAATGACGCCACAGGATTGGCGTTTTTTGCGGCTGGGGATTACCTGTGTCGCAATCGCGCATTTTGTGATCTACGCCGCGGGGGGCGCGTGGTATCTGCACGCCCTGCCATGGATCGCATTTGCGCAATTGGATAACCTGCTAGCACGTTTGGCTCAACCGCCAGACAACCCCCGCCGATAACAGGCGGGGGGCATTCCTTTCGGTCAGATCATGACGGCGATTTGACGCGTGATTCCAAAATATCCAGACGCACTCCGCCGCCTTTTTACAAAGGTTAAGTGACGCTGACCCATTTCTGTGAACGAAGTGCTGGATTTCCCGCCCATTTTTCTGTTTTTATGTGGCAAAGCACGGACAGGGGCAGACAAATGCGGGCATATCTTTGGGCGGTTGCTGTGGCGACCACGGCTTTGGGTTGTGCGGGGGGGGCGGTTGCGCAGTCCTCGAACCCGTTTTCGGGCTGGTTTAGCCGCGACACCGCCAGCACCAGTGCGGTTGCCTTGGACCTGAACGTGGCGGGCGATGATGGCGGGCTGGAACGCGCCATTCGCAACGCTTCTCTGATCCGCAGCGCCTTGGACGAAGACCGCAGCACCGGACCCGATCTGATCGCCGCCGCCCGCGCCGATTATGCCCGCATCCTTGGCGTGCTGTATGACGAAGGCTATTATTCCGGCGTCATCAACATCAAACTGGACGGGCGCGAGGCCGCCGACATCGCCCCCTTGGACGGCCCGCGCGTGGTGAACCGCGTCACCGTGCAGGTCGAACCGGGGCCTCGTTTCCGGTTCAGCCGCGCCGATATTGCCCCCGTCGCGCCGGGAACCGATCTGCCGTCGGGCTATGCCGTGGGCGAAACCGCAGGCACCGGCACCATGCGTCGCGCGGCCATGGCGGGCGTGGATGGCTGGCGCGATCACGGCCATGCCAAGGCTGATCTGGCTGATCAGGCCATCGTGGCCGATCACACCAACAACCGCGTGGACAGCCGCATCGCGCTGAATCCCGGCCCGCTGGTGACCTTCGGGCACATGCATGTCAGCGGGCTGGAGCGTATGAACGAACGCCGTCTGCGCAAAATCGCCGGGTTCCCCGAAGGCGAACGCTTTGACCCCGCCGATCTGGACACGGTGCGCAAACGCCTGCGCCGCAGCGGGGTGTTTTCCGCCATGACGCTGACGGAATCGGACAACTTGCGCCCCGGCAATGTCATGGATGTTGACCTGACCGTGGTGGAAAACAAAAAACGCCGCATCGGTGCCGGGGTCGAGGTTTCGAACACCGACGGCGTGATGGTGTCGGGGTTCTGGATGCACCGCAACCTGCTTGGCGGCGGCGAACGGTTCCGGGTCGAAGGCCGCGTCAGCGACATCGGATCAAAACTCAGCGAACGCGACGAACAGTTCAGCATCCGCATCGACCGCCCCGCCACGATCACACCCGACACGACCGCCTATCTGGAAACCAAACTGGCCCGGATGCGCGAAGAAGATTACAGCGAAGATTCCGGCAGCGTCGCTCTGGGATTTAGCCATATCGTCAGCGATGAACTGACCGCGAACACCGCGATTCAATACCGCTTTGCCCGCGTTTACGAAGACGATATCCGCACCGATTTCCGGGTGCTGGCGCTGCCGTCGGATGTGGTGCTGGACCGGCGCGACCCGCAAAACAACGCCAAGCGCGGCTATTACCTGCGCGGCGATGTGACGCCCTTTGTTGGCTTTGGCGATACCGATTCGGGCGCGCAGGTCATTGGTGAGGGGCGCGGCTATGTCTCGTTCGGGGCGGATGACGCGATCACGCTGGCCGGGCGGGCGCGCATCGGGTCGGTGCTGGGCGCCGATATTCGCAAAACCCCGCGCAGTTATCTGTTCTATTCCGGGGGCGGCGGGACCGTGCGCGGCCAGCCCTATCAATCGCTGGGCGTGAATGTGATCCAAGGTGCCAGCGGCACGATCAAAACCGGCGGGATGAGCATTGCGACCGCAACCGCCGAAATCCGGTATCAGGTCCGCGAACGCATCGGCGTGGTGGCCTTTGCCGATTACGGGCGCGTCTGGACGGATGGCGGCTTTGGCGGCGATTTCGGATCGCATGCCGGGGCGGGGCTGGGCGTGCGCTATGACACGCCGATCGGGCCGCTGCGGTTTGACGTGGCCGGGCCGGTCAGCGGCAACACGGGCAGCGGCGTGCAATTGTATCTGGGACTGGGGCAGGCATTCTGATGCGGAACATCTGGATTTATCTGTTTGCGCTGTTTCTGCCCATGGCGGCTATCGCGCAGACCGCGGCGGAATTGTCGGAACAAATCTCGGACGATCGGGGCTTTATCACCGGGCTGTTGGAACGCAACCTGTCGGGCGCGGGGCGAACGGTGGTGATCGACGGGTTCGAAGGCGCGCTGTCATCGCGCGCCACGTTCCGCGAAATCCGCATTGCCGATAACGAAGGGGTCTGGCTGACCCTGCGCGACGGCGCGATTCAGTGGAACCGGTCGGCCCTGCTGCGCCGTCGGATTGAAATTGCCGAATTGTCGGCGGCGGAAATCCTGATCCCGCGCACGCCGGTATCCGAAGGGTCAGCCACGCCGTCCGTATCCGTCGATGCGCCGGTCTTTGCGCTGCCGGAACTGCCGGTTGCGCTGAATATTGACCAGATCATCGCGCAGCGGGTTGAACTGGGCGAGCCGCTGATCGGCGTCGCCGCCGCGATTTCGGTTGATGGCAAAATGAGCCTTGCCGGAGGCGAGGGCGAGGCCAAACTGACCATCAACCGTCTGGACGCCGCGCGCGGGGAATTTGTGCTGGATGCGGGTTATGCCAATGACACGCAAATCCTGCGCCTGAACCTGAAGCTGGACGAAGACGCCGACGGTCTGCTGGTTAATCTGGCCAATATCTATGACAAACCCGCCATTCAGGCCGACATCAGCGGCGAAGGTGAAATCCGCGATTTCAGCGCCGATATTTCGCTGGCAACCGATGGTCAGCCGCGCGTTACCGGCACGGTCATGGCCGCCGAACAAACCGGTCCCGATGGCAGCCCCGGCACCGGGTTCCGCGCCCAGATCGGCGGCGATATTGCCGCGCTGATGGCGCCCGAAAACCGCGCGTTTTTCGGCAACCGTGCCGATCTGTCGGCGCAGGGCTGGCGGGCCGAAGATGGCCGCTTGCAAATCCCCGAACTGCGCATCGCGACCGACGCCTTGGGCATTGACGGATCGCTGTATCTGAACGCGCAATCCGCGCCGGAACGGGCGCAACTGAACATCGCATTGGGGCGCGACGCAAACGCCGCCGTGGTGCCGGTCGCGCTGCCCTTTGCGGGCGACGGGACGACGGTTGAATCGGGGCGTCTGAACCTGAATTACGACGCCGCAGAGGGGCAGGGCTGGACGCTGGACGGCATCATCGGCCAGCTTGATCTGGGCGAAACGCGCATCGGCGAATTGCGGCTGGACGGTCAGGGCGTTGTCGTGCTGGACGGCGGCGCATTGTCGGAAATCACCGGTCTGCTGGGCTTTGGCGCGACGGGGATCGGCTTTGACGATCCGGCCATGGCGCAGGCCGTGGGCGACGCGATTGGCGGATCGGCCGATTTCAGCTTTGCCCCCGGCAGCACCGTGGACATCGAAAATCTGGAACTGGCGGGAACGGATTACGACCTGACCGGCGATCTGCTGATTTCGGGCCTGTCCAGCGGCATCACGCTGGCCCTTGCCACGCAGGCGGAATATGCCGATCTGTCGCGCCTGTCGGGCGTGGCGGGGCGGCCCCTGTCCGGCGCGGCTGAATTGCAGGCGCAGGGCTATTACATCGTTCTGAACCGCAGCTTTGACATTGACGCCCAGATCACCGGCACCGACATCACCGTCGATCACCCGCAGGGCGACCGGCTGCTGTCGGGCGAATCCAGCATCGTGTTGCTGGCGCGCCGCGACGAAACCGGGACCGAGATTTCCGAATTCAGCATCAACGCCCAGCGGATGACCGCGCAGGCGCAGGGGATGCTGACGAAGCTGTCGTCGGATGTGCAGGCGGTGATTTCGGTCCCGTCGCTGTCCGATATTGACCCGGATTTCAACGGATCATTGCAGGCGACGGCCAATCTGAACGGCCCATCCGGCGCGCGGCGTCTGTCGGTCAGCGGCGAGGCGGATGATCTGCGCATCGGCATCACCGAACTGGATGGCGCGTTGCAGGGGCGCACGAATCTGACCATTCTGGCGGGCGAAACCGATGCGGGCTATCAGTTGCAGAATTTCCGCATCGCCAATCCGCAACTGAACGCCAGCGGTCAGGGCAGCTTTATCGGCGGCGCCATTGATGCATTGGCGCAGGTTCAGGTGGTGGACCTGTCCGCCATCCGCCGCGAATGGTCCGGCACGTTTTCCACCGATGCGACGATCCGCGAACAGGACGGCACCCGGTTTCTGGACCTGACCGGGCAGGGCGAGGATTTGGACTTTGGCCAAGCTCAGGCGCAAGGCGCGCTGACCGGCACCACGAATCTGCGCGCGCAGGTCGAAGAACGTGACGGCACCATCACCCTGCGCGATCTGAAACTGACGAATAATCAGATGGATGTGCAGGCGGCGGGAACCTGGGGCGACGGGATCACCGATCTGTCGGGCGATGTGGATATCCGGTCGCTTGCGCCCTTTGGGCCGGGCTTTGGCGGGGCGCTGACCGCGCGCGGCACGCTGCGCGACACCGGCGACGGGCTGCGCGTGCTGGACCTGACCGGCACGGGCCGCAATCTGGCCGTGGGTCAGCCGCAGGCGGATGCCGCACTGGCCGGGGTCACGCAACTGGTCGTGCAGGGGTCCGAACAAAACGGCACGTTCCGCATCGACGCGGCGCGGATCGAAAACCCGCAACTGCGTGCGACCGCATCGGGCAGCATCGGCGGCGGCGAAACCGACCTGATGGCCGAAGCCGAAGTGCCGACTCTGGCCACCTTTGGCCCCGGCTGGCGCGGGTCGCTGTCGGCCCAAGGCACATTGCGCGAAGCGGGCGACGGGCTGCGCCGTCTGGACATCTCGGGTCTGGGTCGCAATCTGTCCTTTGGTCAGGCGCAGGTGGATGGCGCGCTTGCCGGCGATACGCGCCTGTCGGTGACCGGCACCGAACAGGGCGGCGTGCTGACAATTGACCGCGCGCAGATCGACAACCCCCGCCTGCGCGCCAATGCCTCTGGCACCGTTGGCGGCGGGGCAACGGATGTGACCGCTCAGCTCAACGCCAGCGATCTGCGGTTTCTGGGCAACGGCATCCGCGGCGCGCTGACCAGCGATCTGCGCCTGACGGAACAGGGCAACACCCGCCGCATCACGGCATCCGGCACCGCAAACGGGCTGGCCGTGGGGCAGGAACAGGCCGATGCGGTTCTGCGCGGGCAAACGCGGTTTGATCTGGCGGCCAGCCAGTCGCCGGGCGGGATTTCCGTTCAGCGCCTGAACGTCACCAACCCGCAACTGACCGTGACCGCGGACGGAGACCCCGCGCGCGGCATCAATCTGAACGCGCGTCTGGCCAATCTGGGCCTGCTGATCCCCGAATTTCAGGGCGCGGTGACCACGACCGGCACGATCCGCGAACAGGGCAACAGCTTTGCCCTGGACCTGAACGCGACCGCGCCGGGGAATACCAATCTGCGCGTCAACGGCACCGCCGCGCGGGACGGATCGCGCGCCGATCTGACCATTGCGGGGCGCGCGGATGCCGCACTGGCCAATCCGTTTCTGGACGGCCGCGCGGTGACCGGACCGCTGGCGATCAATCTGCGTCTGGCCGGGCCGCCCGAACTGCAATCGCTGACCGGGCGGGTGGCGCTGACGGGCGGGCAATTGGCCGACCCCGATCTGGGCGCGCGACTGGACGGCATCAACCTGACCGCCGATTTTCAGGGCGCGCGGATCATGGTTGACGGCGGCGCGGCGCTGTCCGCAGGTGGCGGGCTGCGCGTCAGCGGGCCGGTCGATCTGAACGCAAACCGTCTGGACATCGCGATTGCGCTGAACGGCGCGGTTCTGCGCGACCCCAACCTGTATGAGGCCACGGCCTCTGGCAATATCCGCGTCACCGGCCCGATGGCCGCGCCGCTGATCCAGGGCCGCGTGGACGTGTCCGAGGCAGAACTGCGTATCCCCTCAACCGGCCTCGGCGGCGCGCGGGCGATCCCGAACATCACCCATATTGGCGATCAGCGCCCGCCGGTGCGGGCCACGCGGGCGCGCGCGAACCTGTCCGCGACGTCGGGCCCGTCGCGCCCGGCCAGCACCGGCCCCGCGCCGCAGCTTGATCTGGTCATCAACGCCCCGAACCGCGTCTTCGTGCGCGGGCGCGGCGTGGACGCCGAACTGGGCGGACGCTTTCAGGTCGGCGGCACGACGCGCAATGTCGTGCCAACCGGCAGCCTGCAACTGATCCGGGGGCGGGTTGACCTGCTGGGCAACCGCTTTGTCCTGACCGAAGGGCTGATCGAACTGCAAGGCAGCTTTGACCCGGTGATCCGTCTGGTGGCCGAAACCGAACGCGACGGCATCACCACCCGCATCATCATCGATGGCCCGGTGTCCGAACCCGACATTCGGTTCGAATCCAACCCCGAACTGCCACAGGAAGAAGTCCTGTCCCAGATGCTGTTCGGGCGCGGATTGGACAATATCAGCGCGATTCAAGCCGCGCAGCTGGCCAATTCCATTGCGGTTCTGGCCGGAACCGGCGGCGAAGGCATCATCGGCAATCTGCGCGATCAATTGGGGCTGGACGATCTGGACCTGACGACCAGCGATGACGGCGATGTGCAACTGCGCGCGGGCCGGTATCTGTCGGAAAACGTCTATACCGATGTGTCCATCGACGAAAGCGGGCGCAGCACGATCAACCTGAATCTGGACGTCACCAAAAGCCTGCGCGCCCGCGGAACCGTCGGCAGCGACGGCGCCAGCAGTCTGGGCCTGTTCTACGAACGCGACTACTAACCGACGGCGGCGGCCCCAACCGCCGCCGCCATCACCCCCCCCCTCGCGCTTTCATCTTGGCACAAATATCCCGCGGGGGTCCGGGGGCGCGAAGCCCCCGGCGCCATCCCCGAAAACAACGCCCGAAACAACGCAAAAAGGCCGCACCAACCGGCGCGGCCTTTAAAGTCATGCCAGCAAAGATCAGCTGTTCACGCTGTCTTTCAGCGCCTTGGCGACGGTGACTTTCACCTGTTTGTCGGCGGGCTTCGGCATCATTTCCTGGGTCTGCGGGTTGCGGACCATACGCTCGGGGCGGGCGCGGCAGGCGATTTTGCCGATGCCCGGCAGGGTGACCGAACCGCCTGCGGCGACTTCGCGGGTCACGATGGCGGTGATTGCATCCAGTGCCGCCGTTGCGGTTTTTTTGTCCGAACCGATTTCCTCGGCCAGAGCGGCCACCAGTTGCGTCTTGGTCATCGGTTTAGCAGAAGCCGTCATATTCCTGTCTCCATCTTGCCCATTCGGGCGATTTTTCCGCGCCGGTTTCGGCATCTTGCTTGCTACACACGGTTTTCTTGTGATTTTCAAGCCTTTTTCGTGTTCATTTTGTCTATTCGGGCGTCATCCTGCCGCGACGTAAGGTCATCTTGGCGATCACAGAAACGCGGTTTCGCTGAAGGATCGCAATTTCCGCGAATGGATGCGTTCCAACGGCATCTGGCGCAGCTTTTCCATGGCGCGAATCCCGATCAGCAGATGGCTGGCGACCTGAGTGCGGTAAAAATCCGTCGCCATCCCCGGCAATTTCAATTCGCCATGCAGCGGTTTGTCGCTGACACACAAAAGCGTGCCATAGGGGACGCGGAACCGGTATCCATTGGCCGCGATCGTGGCGCTTTCCATGTCCAAGGCAACCGCGCGCGACAGCGACAGCCGATGCACCGGGCCGGATTGATCGCGCAGTTCCCAGTTGCGGTTGTCGATGGTGGCGACGGTGCCGGTGCGCATGATGCGTTTCAGTTCGTAGCCGTCCAGCTGCGTGACCTCGGCCACGGCTTCTTGCAGGGCGACCTGAACCTCGGCCAGGGCGGGGATCGGCACCCAGACGGGCAGGTCATCGTCCAGAACATGATCTTCGCGCAGATAAGCATGGGCCAGCACGAAATCGCCCAGACTTTGCGAATTGCGCAAGCCCGCGCAATGGCCGACCATCAGCCACGCATGGGGACGCAGCACCGCGATATGGTCGGTTGCGGTTTTCGCATTCGACGGCCCGACGCCGATATTGACCAGCGTAATGCCCTGCCCATCCGCGCGTTTCAGGTGATAGGCGGGCATTTGCGGCATTTTCGACAGCGTGTCGATGCGGCCATCGGGGGCGGTGATGACCTGATCCCCCGGCGCGACAAAGCTGGTATAGCCCAGCTCTGGCTGGCCCAGAACGCGGCGGGCATAGGCTTCGAATTCATCGACATAGAACTGGTAATTCGTGAACAGGACAAAGTTCTGGAAATGCTGCGCGCCGGTGGCGGTGTAATGCTGCAACCGGGCCAGCGAATAATCCACCCGCTGCGCTGTGAAGGCCGCCAGATGCAGGCTGCCATCGGGCATCGGCCCCGCCACGCCGTTCACGATGTCATCATTCATCGTCGCCAGATCCGGCACGTCGAACACATCGCGCAGGGAAAAATCCAACACGCCTTCCTGCGGGACGGCCAGATCGCTGACGGCGGCCACGGCGAAATGCACGGGCATGGGGGTGTCGCTGTAACCGACCTGCACCGGCACGCCGTGGTTTTTGATCAACAGCCGCACCTGTTCGGTCAGATAGGTGTCGAACAGATCGGGCCGGGTGATCGTGGCGGCATAGACTCCGGGCGCGACCACATGGCCAAAGGACAGGCGCGAATCAATTTTCGCGTGAACCGGCACAACCAGCCGCAATTCCGGGTAAAAGGCGCGATAGCGCGCTGCGGGTTGCCCTCCATCCAGCAGCCGCGTGAAATGACCGGCCAGAAAATCGGTGGCTTTGCCATACAGTTCCTGCAACGCGGCGATTGCGGCGGCGGCATCGGTGTAATGCTGCGGATCGCAGCAATCGGGGGTGTCAACGGGCAGAAAACGGGAATCCGGGGTCATTATGCAATCCTTTTGCTTGCGACAAAATGCCAGCCACCCGCGCCGGGGGCAAGCATCTGGCGCATCGCGGGCGGGGGCGTTACGCTGGCGTCATGAAAATGCTGATCTTTGGACATGGGTATTCGGCGGGCTATCTGACGCCGGAATTGATTGCGGCGGGCTGGGATGTGACCGGCACGACGCGCAGCGATGCGGACCGCGTGGCGGCGGCGGGTGCGCGCGCGCTGATCTGGCCGGGTCAGGATGATGATGTGCGCGCGGCCCTGCGCGAGGCCGACGCCGTGCTGGTCAGCGCCGCCCCTATGGCGGCGGGCGATCCGGTGCTGGCGGCGTTCCGCGATGATCTGGCACAGGCCCCGCTGAAATGGGTGGGCTATCTGTCCACCACCGGCGTTTATGGCGACCGTCAGGGCGGTTGGGTCGATGAAACCAGCGTGCTGGATGGCCAAGGTCCACGCGGTCAGGCCCGCATCCGCGCCGAAGATGACTGGCGCGCGCTGTCGGTATCTGCGGGCTGGCCGCTGCATGTGTTCCGGCTGGCGGGGATTTACGGCCCCGGTCGCGGCCCCTTTGCCAAGCTGCGCGACGGCAGCGCGCGGCGGATCATCAAGCCCGGTCAGGTCTTTTCCCGCATCCATGTGACCGATATTGCGCAGGTGCTGATGGCGTCGCTGGCGCGCATGGGGCCGGGGGGCGCGTATAATGTCTGCGATGACGACCCCGCCCCGCCTCAGGACGTGATCGCCCATGCCGCCGAACTGCTGGGCCTGCCCGTCCCGCCCGCGATTCCGTTCGATCAGGCGGATATGTCGCCGATGGCGCGGTCGTTCTATGGCGACAGCAAACGGGTGCGGAATGACAAAATCAAACGCGACTTGGGCGTCACGCTGCGGTATCCTGATTATCACAGCGGTTTGGCCGATTTGCTGGCGTCCGGGGGCTGACACCACGCCGCATTGCAATCGCGCCGCCTTATGTGCATTGATCGCGCCATGACACAGGTTGATGTTCTGATTGCCGGGGGCGGGCTGAATGGCCCGATGCTGGCACTGGCGCTTGCCGATGCGGGGCTGTCGGTCGCGGTTGTCGATCCGCGCCCGGCTGATGCGCGGGCGGGCGATGATTTCGACGGGCGCGCCTATGCCTTGGCCGTCGCGTCGCAGCGGTTGCTGCGCGCTTTGGGGTTGTGGGACGGGCTGGCCGCGCAGTCCCAGCCCATCCGTCAGGTCAAAGCGTCCCAAGGCCGCGCCGGAGACGGCGCCGCCCCGTTTTTCCTGCATTTCAACAGCGCCGAGATCGAAGAAGGTCCGGTCGGTTACATGCTGGAAGATCGGTTCCTGTATCGCGCCCTGCTGGCGGCGATTGGCGAACGGGCGGGGCGCATCACGCATCTGCCGGGGCGCGCGGTCACGGGGCATCAAACCAACCCCGCCGGCGTCACCGCCACGCTGTCGGATGGACAAAGCCTGACCGCGCGCCTGCTGGTCGGTGCCGATGGGCGCGGATCGGGCGTGGCGAAACGCGCAAGCGTCCCACGGCGCGGCTGGGATTACGGGCAAACCGCCCTGGTCGCGGCGATTGACCATGACAAACCCCATGACGGCATCGCGCATCAGTATTTCATGACCACCGGCCCGCTGGCGATTTTGCCGCTGCCGGGGAACCGGTCCAGTGTGGTGTGGTCGGAAACCCACGCCAATGCGCGCGCGATTGCGGCATTGGATGACGCCGCGTTTCTGGACGTGCTGCGCCCGCGATTCGGGGATTTTCTGGGCAAGATCGGGCTGGCGGGGGTGCGGTTCAGTTACCCGCTGTCGCTGTCTCTGGCCGATCGTTACGTCGCGGATCGGGTGGCTTTGGTGGGCGACGCCGCGCATGGCGTGCATCCGATTGCGGGGCAAGGGCTGAATCTGGGCCTGCGCGATGTCGCCGCATTGGCCGAAACGCTGGTCGATGCCGCGCGGCGCGGCGAAGATATTGGCGCGGCCTTGGTTCTGGAACGCTATCAGGGGTGGCGGCGGTTTGATGGGACCGCGCTTGCCTTGGGGATGGACAGCGTGAACCGGCTGTTTGCGTCAGAAAACCCGCTGATCGCGGCGGCGCGCGGGGTTGGCATGGGGCTGGTCAGCGCGGTGCCGGGGCTGCGGCGCGGGTTTATGCGTCAGGCGGCGGGGCTGTCGATTGACCCCATGCCGCGCCTGCTGACTGGCCGCAGGCTCTAGGTTTTTTGCTGGATTATCGCCCCCTTTTTGACGATAGAGGGCAGCAGCCTGACAGACGGAACCGCCATGAGCATACATCTTTATCAAAACGACCTGCCCGATGATCTGAATCTGGGTCCGGTCGTGGCCATCGACACCGAAACCATGGGGCTGGACCCGCGCCGCGACCGGCTGTGTCTGGTGCAAATGTCGTCGGGCAATGGCGAAGCGCATCTGGTGCAGATCGCCATCGGCCAGACCGAGGCTCCGAACCTGACCCGCATGTTGACCGACGCCAAGGTGCAAAAGCTGTTCCATTTCGGGCGCTTTGACATCGCGGCACTGGAAAACGCGTTCGGGGTGGTAACCTCGCCCGTGTGGTGCACGAAGATCGCGTCGAAATTGGTGCGGACCTATACTGACCGGCACGGGCTGAAATATCTGCTGAACGAACTGGTCGGCGTCGATGTCAGCAAACAGCAGCAAACCAGCGATTGGGGCGCCGAGGATCTGAGCGATGCGCAACTGGAATATGCCGCATCCGATGTTCTGCATCTGCACAAACTGAAAGACGCGCTTGAGGATCGCCTGCGCCGCGAAAACCGGCTGGGGCTGGCGCAGGCGTGTTTTGATTTCCTGCCCGCGCGCGCCCATCTGGATTTGCTGGGCTGGGGCGATGACAAGGATATTTTCCACCACTGACCGGGGCGGACGTGGATAGCGCCGGGGGTTTTGCACCCCCCAGCCCGCCCAAGGGACGGGCGTTCGACGGTGAAAAGGTCCACTGGACCTTTTCATTTCCCGTCTCACCCCGCAGGATATTTTGACACAGAAGATAGGACGGGCGCTTTGGCTGATTATCTGGACACCGCGCGGCGTGTGATCGCGACCGAAATCGACGGGCTGGCGGCGTTGTCGGCGGGCTTGGGTGATGCGTTTACGCGGGCCGTTGAAGTGGTGTTGGCTGCGCGCGGGCGCGTGGTTGTGTCGGGCATGGGCAAATCCGGCCATATCGGGCGCAAGATTGCCGCGACGTTGGCATCAACCGGCACGCCCGCGCAATTCGTTCACCCCGCCGAGGCCAGCCATGGCGATCTGGGCATGGTGACGCAGGGCGATGTGGTCATCATGCTGTCCAACAGCGGCGAAACGCCGGAGTTGGCCGATATGATCGCCCACACCCGGCGGTTTCAGATCCCGTTGATTGGCGTTGCCTCGCGCCCCGAATCGACCTTGCTGCGTCAGGCGGATGTGGCGCTGATCCTGCCCCGCGCGCCCGAAGCCTGCGGCAATGGCATCGTCCCGACCACATCCACCACCATGACGCTGGCTTTGGGCGATGCCCTGGCCGTGGCGTTGATGGAGCATCGGCGATTCACGCCGGAACATTTCCGCACCTTTCATCCCGGCGGCAAGCTGGGCGCGTTGCTGGCCAAGGTGGGCGATCTGATGCAATCCGACCTGCCGCTGGTGGCCGAGGATACGCCGATGACCGATGCCCTGCTGGTCATCAGCCAGAAAGGTTACGGTGTCACCGGTGTGACAGATGCATCGGGGCGGTTGGTTGGCATCATCACCGATGGCGATTTGCGGCGGCATATGGATGGATTGCTGGACCGGCGCGCGGGCGATGTCATGACGCGCGCGCCGCGTGTGATTGCGCCCGATGCTTTGGCCGCCACGGCACTGGCCGAAATGCAGGCGCGCAAGATCACCTGTTTGTTTGCGGTCGATGACGGCACGCCGCGCGGGATTTTGCACATCCATGACTGTTTGCGCGCGGGTATGGTGTGATGGTCAACCGCACCCGGATTGTCCGCTGGCTGCGGGTGCTGTTGCCGTTGATCGCGCTTGCGTTGCTGTCCACGATGTTTTTGTTTTCGCGCGGATCGGACAGCGAATCGCGCATCCCTTACGCTCAGATCGATGCCGAGGCCGTTGTGCGCGAAGGCCGCATCACCGCGCCCGAATATGCCGGTGTGACCGGGGACGGGGCGCAGATTGCGTTGCGCGCAGCCAGTGCGGTGCCGCAATCGGGGGGCGGTGCGGCGCGCGATCTGCGGCTGGATTGGGTGCGCGACGGGCTGCGTGCCGATGTCACCGCACCGACGGGCGGGGTCGATGGCGACCGCATCCATCTGGATGGCGGCGTGGTGATGGAAACATCCGCCGGTTGGACGATCAACGCCCCGCGTCTGGATGCGGCCACCGATCAGTCGCTGTTGACCGCCGATCAGGGGATTGACGCGCGCGCCCCATTCGGCACCGTGACCGCCGGACAGATGCAGATGACCGCGCCGGCGGGCGATGACGCGATCTTGCACTTTTCCGGCGGGGTTCGTCTGCTATACCAGCCCTAACGAAAGAGAGGTGCCGATGTTTCGCGTAATGCTGATTGCCCTGATGATGGCGGCCCCTGCGGCGGCGCAGAACGTCACCTTTGGCGGGATGCGGGCCGACACCTCGGCCCCGGTCGAGGTGACCGCTGACAACCTGACCGTGACCCAATCCGACAACAACGCCCTGTTTTCCGGCAATGTCGTGATTGGGCAGGGGGATATGCGGCTGTCGGCGGATCAGGTGACGGTGCAATATGGCGCGGGCGGGCAGAACCGCATCGCTTCGCTGACGGCGCGCGGGAATGTCGTGCTGGTGTCAGGCGACGACGCGGCCGAGGCGCAGCAGGCCGATTACGACGTGGACGGCGGCACGGTGACGCTGATCGGGGATGTCACGCTGGTTCAGGGGCAAAATGTGCTGGCGGGCGACCGGATGGTGGTTGATCTGGCCACAGGTGCCGCGCAGGTTCAGGGGCGGGTGCGGTCGATCCTGCAACCGGGCGGCAACTGATGGCGGGTGCTGCCGACATGACGGGCGACGGGCTGCGGGTGCGCAATCTGCGCAAATCCTATCGCAACCGGCTGGTGATCCGCGATGTGTCCATGGACCTGTCGCGGGGCGAGGTGGTGGCTCTGCTGGGGCCGAACGGATCGGGCAAAACCACCTGTTTTTATTGCATCGCGGGGCTGGTGGCACCCGATGGCGGGCAGGTCACCATCAACGGGCGCGACGCCACGGCCCTGCCGATGTTTCGCCGCGCGCGTCTGGGCATCGGATATTTGCCGCAAGAAATGTCGGTGTTTCGCGGCCTGACGGTCGAACAAAACATCATGGCCGTGTTAGAGGTCGCCATCCGCGACCCGCATCGCCGCCGCGACCGGTTAGAGGAATTGCTGGCCGATTTTTCCATCACCCATCTGCGAAACGCGCAGGCTTTGGCCTTGTCCGGGGGCGAACGGCGGCGCACGGAAATCGCGCGCTGTCTGGCATCGGACCCCGCGTTTTTGTTGCTGGACGAACCCTTTGCCGGGGTGGATCCGATTGCGGTCGCGGAAATTCGCGGGCTGGTGCATGACCTGAAATCGCGCGGCATTGGCGTGCTGATCACCGATCACAATGTCCGCGAAACGCTGGGCATCGTGGACCGGGCCTATATCCTGCATGACGGGCATGTGCTGATGTCGGGAACGACCGCCGACATCATCGCCGATCAGCGCGTGCGCGAAGTGTATCTGGGCGATACCTTTGCGACCAGTGATTCGCGCTAAATCCTGAACGCGCGGCGATATTTTTTTCAACAGCCCGTGCAGGGCGTTGACAGTTGCCCGGATGTGTCACCAAATTGAAACATACGGGGGCGCGAAACAGGCGGCCTCGTCATCCCGCCTGACCCGTGCAGGCACAACCGGACGGGTCGCAGCGCGGGCAACCGTGAAGGAGACATGATGCGTTACACCATCAGCGGGAAACATATCGACGTGGGCGATGCCCTGACGTCGCATGTCAAAACCGAATTGGGCGAAACCATTGAAAAATATTCGCAACGCCCGACCGATGCCACCATCACCTTTTCCAAGGACGCACATCAATTCACCTGTGACGCCGTGGTTCACCTGTCCACCGGCCTGAATGTGCAGGCGCGCGGTGCCGCCACCGAAGTCTATGCCGCGTTCGAAGCGTGCCGCGAAAAGATGGACAAACAGCTGCGCCGTTACAAACGCCGGCTTAAGGACCATCACAAAGATCGTGCAGAACCTGTTGTATTCGGGCAGGCAGGCAGTTATGTGCTGGCCGCTGACGAAGATGAATGGGAATCGCAGGACGGCGGTATCGAACCCATCATCATCGCCGAAATGGAAACGCGCGTTCCCACCCTGTCGGTCGGTGACGCCGTGATGCAGATGGAGCTGTCGGGGGCACCGCTTTTGGTGTTCCGCAACGAAAAACATGGGGGCGTGAACGTGGTTCACCGGCGCGACGACGGCAATGTCGGCTGGATCGACCCGCGCAATATGGGGTAATCCCGGCGCATCACGCTTGACATCTGGCTTCGCCCCCGGCAGCGATGTGCGGGGGCGGATCATTCAGAAAGACTGGATCTGATGCAGTTTACCGAAATTCTTAAACCCGGCGCTGTGCGCACCTTGGGCCAAGTCACATCAAAGAAACGTCTGTTTCAGGAACTGGCCGAATTGGCGAACACCCAATACGCCCTGAACCCGACCGAGGTGTTGGACGCCCTGCAAGAACGCGAATCGCTGGGGCCGACCGGGGTTGGTCACGGGGTGGCGCTGCCTCATGCGCGGTTGCATGGGCTGGACACGGTGGTGGGCATGTTCCTGCGGCTGGAAAAGCCTTTGGATTTTGACGCCGTGGATCGCCAGCCGGTGGATCTGGTCTTTGCGTTGCTGGCACCTGAAACCGGGGGGGTGGACCACCTCAAGGCTTTGGCTTTGGTGTCGCGGACGCTGCGGGACGCGGATTTGCGCAACAAATTGCGCGCCAATGATGACCCGACCGCGCTGCACGCGGTTCTGTCCACGGCGCAGGGGATCAAGGCGGTTTAATCGCTTTGTCCCGTTCTGATTCGGCCCTATCCTGCCGCCATGGCAGGGGGGCCGTTCACATGACCAGACACATCACCGATCATCCGCGCGACCGAGGCGATGCCCGGCTGCGCGAATATCTGCGCGCGGAACGCGAATCCGGGCGGCATCCGGCAGTTATCGCGCTGCATACCCGCCCGCAAACCCGCGATGACGGGCGCAAAACGGCGCAATATCTGCGGATCGAACGCGGGAAATAGGGGCCGCCACTTGGGCAGCCCCGGATCGTCAGGCGCGGCGGCGTTTGGCGGCAAGCGCCAACAGCCCGGTCCCCAACAGCAGCACGCCCGCGGGCAGCGGCACCGGCGCGGGTTGCGGCAATGGCTCAACCGGGTTCAGCGGCGTTGACGCGCCTTGCGAGAAACCGCCCCCCCCGAAACGCAAAAGACCCCGCAAATGCGGGGCCTTTCGTTCATGTCACCCGATCAGGCGCGGACCAGTTTTTCGTAATCCTCGGCCACCTGACGGGTCAGGTCGCCCACGGTAAAGGTCCAGTCGCCGATCTGCCCGACCGGAGTCACCTCGGCGGCGGTGCCGGTCAGCCAGCATTGTTCGAACCCGTCCAGTTCGTCCGGCGTGATGCGGCGTTCGTGAACGGTGATGCCTTTGTCTTGCAGCATCTGAATCACGGTGCGCCGGGTGATGCCGTTCAGGATGCGGTCGGCCAGTGGGGTGTGAACCTCACCATCCTTGACGAAGAAAATGTTCGCGCCGGTCGCCTCGGCCACATAGCCTTCGAAATCCATGAACAGCGCGTCGGAACAGCCTTTTTCCTCGGCCGCGTGTTTGGACATGGTGCAGATCATATACAGACCCGCCGCCTTGGCTGCGGTCGGGATGGTTTCGGGGCTGGGGCGTTTCCATTTGGCCACGTCCAGTTTGGCGCCCTGCATTTTCGCATCGCCGTAGTAATTGCCCCATTCCCACGCCGTTACGGCGACATGAACCGGGTTGCGGCGCGCCGACACGCCCATATCCAACCCTGACCCGCGCCACGCCACCACGCGGATATAGGCGTTGTCGAACCCGTTGGCCTGCAACACGGCTTCCTTGGCGGCGTCCAGTTCGTCGGCCGAATAGGGGATCGGCATGTCCAGCAACCGGCCCGATTCAATCAGACGCAGCGAATGTTCGTGGCCTTTGAAGATTTTGCCGTTGTAGCAGCGTTCCCCCTCGAACACAGAGCTGGCGTAATGCAGGGCATGGGACAGGACGTGAACCTTGGCATCGCGCCAGTCGATCAGTTCGCCGTCCATCCAGATTTTGCCGTCACGATCATCATAGGCCGCTGTCATTTATTCCTCCTGTCGCCGGGTTTTTTGCCGAATCTTGCGCGTCAAAGGTCGCAATTGACACAAAAAATTCGCAATCCGCTTGACGGCTAACAATCCTTGCGTAGAAAGTCAACAACGCTGCCGTATTGACAAGACGATGATAAGGACGTGACGGATGCAGGAAAAGGCCCGGATTCACCCCATGATGGGCGAAAACTTACTGTTCCTGACCGATGACCAGTTGCGCAGCGGGATCGAGGCGATGTTTTTCGCCTATCGCGCGTTTACATCCGACGCCGACATCATTCTGGCCGATATGGATTATGGCCGCGCCCATCACCGCGCGCTGCATTTCATCGGGCGCGAACCGGGGCTGACGGTTACGGCGCTGCTGGCGGTGCTGGGCGTGACCAAACAATCGCTGAACCGGGTGCTGCGCACGCTGATTGATGACGGGCTGGTCGAAAGCCGCGTCGGACGCCGCGACCGGCGCGAACGGCTGTTGTTTCTGACCCCCGCCGGGGCCGCACTGGAACGCCGCGTGTCCGAGGCACAGCGCGCCCGGATGCGCGCCGCCTATCGCAGCGTCGGCCCGCAGGCCGTGGCGGGGTTCCGTCAGGTGTTGGAGGCGATGATGGACCCCGACACCCGCACACAGTATCAATCCCTGAAAGAAGCCGCGGACAGCCGATAAACCATGACCACCCCCGACGCCCATTTGCTGATCGTTGATGACGACGAACGCATCCGTTCGCTGTTGGGGAAATTCCTGCGCAAAAGCGGGTATATGGTCACGACCGCCCGCGACGCGGCACAGGCGCGGCGGCTGCTCGGGGGCTTGGAATTTGACCTGATCGTGCTGGATGTGATGATGCCGGGCGAAGATGGCCTGTCGCTGACCCGCGATCTGCGCCGCCGCATGGACACCCCGATCATGCTGCTGACCGCGCGCGGCGAAACCGAAGACCGCATCAGCGGGCTGGAATCGGGCGCCGATGATTACCTGCCCAAACCGTTCGAGCCGCGCGAATTGCTGTTGCGCATCGCCGCGATTTTGCGCCGCGCGCCCGCGCCGGAAATCGCGCAGCCGAAATATCTGACGCTGGGGCTGCTGCGGTATGACACCGATAAGGGCGAATTGTGGCAGGGCGACACCCCCCTGCGTCTGACGGGCAGCGAACAGGCGCTGATGCGCCGGCTGGCCGCGACCCCCGGAACCCCCGTCAGCCGCGCCGATCTGTCCGAGGATCTGGGCCGCAGCGGCGACGACCCCGACAGCGGCGACCGCGCCATTGACGTGCAGATGACGCGGCTGCGGCGCAAAATCGAACCCGATCCGCGCGACCCGCGCTATCTGCAAACCGTGCGGGGGACGGGCTATATGCTGGTTGTGGACTAGGGCGGGCTGGCCTAATTTGGCGCGATGAACAGCGCGCTGACATATCAGGGAATCACACTGGACGGGGCCACGGCCTTGGCGCTGTTGGAATGGCAGGCGGAACTGGGCGCGGATGTCGCGATGCGCGACAACCCGCTGGATCGGTTCGACCTGCCCGCGCGGGTGGAGCCGCCCGCTGTCGCCGCGCCTGCGCCCGTGGCGGCAAAACCCACCCCCGACAGCGATCAGGCCGATCTGCTGGCACAGGCGCAGGCACTGGCTGCGGGGGCCGCCACGCTGGACGCCTTGGCCGATGCGCAGCGCAGCTTTGACGGGATCGAGCTGAAAAAGGGCGCGCGCAATTTCGTGTTTTCCGACGGCAACCCCGCCGCCCGCGTCCTGATTCTGGGCGAGGCTCCGGGCGATGCCGAAGATCGTCAGGGGCGCCCCTTTGTCGGCGCGGCGGGGCAGTTGCTGGATCAGATGTTCGCCGCCATCGGGCTGTCGCGCGGATCGCCTGATGCGGAAAACGCGCTCTATATCATCAATGTGCTGACATGGCGCCCGCCCGGCAATCGCGACCCGCGCCCGGATGAGATTGACCTGAGCCTGCCATTCCTGCGCCGCCATATCGAACTGGCCACGCCCGATGTGATCGTGCTGATGGGCAACATCCCTTGTCAGGCGGCGCTGAACAAACGCGGGATTTTGAAACTGCGCGGGCAATGGGATACGGCCTTTGGCGTGCCCGCGCTGCCGATGACGCATCCGGCCTATCTGCTGCGCAACGCGGCGGCGAAAGCGGACGCATGGGCGGATGTGCTGTCGCTGGCCGCGCGGCTGGATTTGCCGCCCGTTTAGGTTTTATTTGGGTTTATGCGGTAAAACGGCGCGGATACGGGGACGACCAATGACCTTTTTGATTCGCAGCCTGACCGGGTTGTTCATCACGCTGCTGACGCTGGGCCTGCTGTTTCTGGCGGGGGTGCAGCTATGGCAGGCGCTGACGCCCGCAGGCGACGGACGGCCCGCGCGCGTGGCGGCGGAACAGGTCTATGCCGTGCATCTGCTGACGGTCGAACCCGCCACCATCCACCCGGTCATGCAGGTGTATGGCACCGTGCAATCGCGGCGGCGGTTGGAATTGCGCGCAGGCGTGGCGGGGCGGATCGTCGAATTATCCCCCGACCTGCACGAAGGCGGGCGGGTCAGCGCCGGACAGGTTCTGGCGCGTCTGGACCCATCCGCGGCGCAGGCGGCACTGGACAGCCAACGGGCCGCGCGCGACGACGCCACGGGCGCGTTGCAGGACGCGCGGCGCAGCGTGGATATTGCGGCGCAGGATTTGGCCGCCGCCGAACGTCAGGCCGAATTGCGACAGGCGGCGGTTCAGCGGCAATCCGATCTGGCGCGGCGGGGCTTGGGGACCACCACCGAACGCGAGGCGGTTGAACTGGCCGCATCAACCGCTGCGCAGGCCGTGATCACCCGTCGCGCGGCCTTGGCCAATGCCGACAGCGCGGTGACAACGGCGGAAAACGCCCTGCGCCGCGCAGATATCGCGCTGTCGGAATCGCGCCGCGCCTTGGCCGATACGGACATCCGCGCAGGCTTTGACGGACAGGTGACGGCGGTGTCCGTGGTCGAAGGCGGGCTGGTCAGCATGAATGAACAACTGGCGCAACTGATCGACCCCTTGGCGCTTGAGGTGCAGATCCCCCTGTCGCTGGACCAATTCGGGCGCTTGCTGGCGGGGGGCGCGACCTTGGCCGGGACGCCCGCGCGGGTGGTTCTGGACAGCCGCGCGGGCGGGCTGACGGCGGATGCCGAACTGGACCGCGCGGCGGCATCCGTGGCCGAAGGGCAGGCCGGTCGCATCGTATTCGCCCGCGTCACCACCGGCGCCGAGGCGCTGCGTCCGGGGGATTTTGTGCGCGTGGACATCACGGAACCCGCGACCCATGGCGCGGCGGTGATCCCGGCGGCGGCGGTCGGACCCGATGGCGCGGTTCTGGTTCTGGACGACGGCGACCGTCTGCGCGCGGCCCCCGTCACCATCCTGCGCCGTCAGGGCGATGATGTGGTGATCGCCGTGCCGCCCGATCTGGCACAGGCCCGGATCGTCACCGAACGCGCCCCGCAACTGGGCGTGGGGATTCGCGTGCGGGATGCCTCGGACCCCACACCGGAACGTCAGGGCCGCCCTAATGGTTAGGCCGCGCGGGTTTCTGTCGCTGTTCGTGCGTCATGCGACGCTGGCCAATCTGATCTTTGCGGTGATGATTGTGGCGGGGCTTTATGCCGCGCCGCGCCTGCGGGCGCAGTATTTCCCCGACACCGTGGTGCAACAGATCGACGTGACGACCCGCTGGGACGGCGCCGGGGCCGAAGATGCGGACCAGTCCATCATCGCCGTTCTGGAACCCGCCCTGATGGGGGTCGAAGGGGTGACCACCACATCCGCCCAATCCAGCCCCGGTTCGGCGCGGCTGCGTCTGGAATTTGAACCCGGCTGGGATATGGCGCGCGCCGTGGCGGATGTGGAAACCGCGATTGCGGGCGCAGGCAACCTGCCCGAAGGCGCGGAGGATCCCGAAATCACCCGCCGCGCCTGGCGTGACCGCGTGGCCGATGTGGTGATTGCGGGGCCTCTGGGTCTGGATCAGTTGGGGCGGATTGCGGATGATTTGACGAACCGATTGTATGCCCAAGGGGTGACTCGGGTGTCGATCACCGGCCTGTCGCCCGCCGAAACGCGGGTCGAGTTGCGCATGAATGATCTGGTGCGCCACGATCTGACGCTGGAACAGGTGGCAGCGGTGATCGGCGGCGCGACATCGGTCAGCCCGGCGGGGGATGTGGCGTCGGGGGCGGCGCGCGTGCGCACCGGCGCGGAACGGCGCGACCCGGCGGCGGTCGCGGCTTTGGTCATTCGCGCCCAGCCCGACGGCACGCAACTGACCATCGGCGACGTGGCCGATGTGCGCGCCAGCGGCATTGATCGCGGCATGGCCTATTACGTTGGCGGCCACCCGGCGGTGATCGTGGCGGTTGAACGCAGTGCTGCGGGCGATGCCATCGGGCTGCAACGCGATGTCGAACGGGTCGTCGCGCAAATGACGCCGACCCTGCCCCAAGGCGTCACAATCGAACTGGTCCGCGCGCGCGCCGAACAGATCAGCGCGCGTCTGACGCTGTTGTTGGACAATGCCGTGGTGGGGCTGGCTCTGGTGCTGGCGCTGTTGTTTTTGTTCCTGAATGTGCGCACGGCGATCTGGGTCGCGGCGGGGATTCCGGCGGCGTTACTGGCGGCCATGGCGTTGATGTATGTCACCGGCATGACGCTGAACATGATTTCGCTGTTCGCGCTGATCCTGACGCTGGGCATCATCGTGGATGACGCCATTGTGGTGGGCGAACATGCCGATTACCGCGCCCGCCATCTGGGCGAAGAACCCGTCATCGCCGCCGAACGCGCGGCGCAACGCATGGCCGCGCCGGTGGTGTCGTCAACGCTGACCACGATCATTGCATTTGCCGGGCTGGTCATGATCGGCGGGCGCTTCGGCACGATGATCGCGGATATTCCGTGGACGGTTATTCTGGTGCTGGCCGCGTCGCTGGTCGAATGTTTTCTGGTGCTGCCCAATCACATGGCGCACGCTTTGGCAGGGGCGGCGCGGGAACGGTGGTATGATCTGCCGTCGAAACACGTCAATCGCGGCATGGATTGGGTCATCGCCCGCATCCTGCGCCCCGGCACCGAATGGGTGATCCGGCTGCGTTATCCGGTGATGGCGGGGGTGATTGCGGTCTTGGCCTGGGCATCGGGGATGTTGATGACGGGAGCGGTGCCGTGGCGATTTTTTGATGCCCCCGAACAGGGCAGCGTGGCAGGGAATTTCGCGATGCTGCCCGGCGCCACGCGCGACGACACGCTGCGCGTGATGGGGATGGTGCAGGATGCGGTCGATCAGGTCGGCGCGGATTACGCCGACCGTTACGGCGTCAACCCCATCACCCACGCCATGACGATGATCGGCGGCAATTCCGGGCGTCCGCTGCCCGGCGCGGAAACCAAAGACGCCGATCTGCTGGGCGCGGTGCAGATTGAACTGATTGACCCGGATTTTCGGCCCTATTCCAGCTTTGACTTTGTGGCGGCGTTGCAGGCGGCGATGCCGTCTGATCCGCGACTGGAAACGATCAGCTTTCGCGGGTTCCGGTCGGGTCCGGGCGGCGACGCCATATCGGTGCGTCTGACCGGCGCGGATGCGGGCGTGCTAAAAGCTGCGTCCAAGGATGTGCAGGCCCAACTGTCCGAATATCCCGAGGTGTCCGCGCTTGAAGACAGTATGCCCTATGACAAAGAGGAACTGGCCCTGCACCTGACCCCGCGCGGCGAGGCGTTGGGTTTCACCACCCCGTCGCTGGCGCGCGACTTGCGTCAGCGGCTGAACGGGATACAGGCCGCGACCTTCCCCGATGGCACGCGCACCGGCGCGATCCGGGTCGAACTGGCCCCCGACGAACGGCGCGGCGATTTTCTGGACCGGATGCTGATGCGCACGCAGGCGGGCCAATGGGTGCCGCTGGCCGATATTGTCACGGTCGGGTCGGATGCGGGTTTCTCGGTCGTGCGGCGCGAAAACGGGCAGCGGATGATTTCGG
Source organism: Paracoccus sp. (in: a-proteobacteria) (assembly GCF_030538495.1). Lineage (GTDB taxonomy): Bacteria > Pseudomonadota > Alphaproteobacteria > Rhodobacterales > Rhodobacteraceae > Paracoccus. The sequence goes on along the minus strand of NZ_JAUNTW010000003.1, from coordinate 95,690 downwards.
TGACCGGCGATATTTCCGGCGATGACCCGGTGCGCGCGGCTCAGATCACGCAGGCGCTGCACACCCAGATCCTGCCCGATATTGCGTCGCGTTACGGCGTCAGCTTTGACGTCACCGGGCTGGCCGAACAGGAACAAAGCTTTCTGCAACAGGCCGCGATTGGGTTCGCCATTGCCCTGACCGGCATTTATATGGTGCTGGCGTGGATTTTTGCCAGCTGGACCCGGCCTTTGGTGGTGATGTCGGTGATCCCCTTTGGCCTGATCGGCGCGGTCTGGGGGCATCACATCTGGCACTTGCCGATGACGCTGTTTTCCATCGTCGGCCTGATCGGCATGTCGGGCATTATCATCAACGATTCTATCGTGTTGGTGTCCACCATCGACGAATTTTCCCGCCGCCGGGGTCTGCGCCCCGCCATTATCGACGCCGTGTGCCAGCGGTTCCGGCCAGTGTTTCTGACCACGGCGACCACGGTGTTTGGCCTTGCGCCGCTGCTGTATGAACGCTCATCCCAGGCGCTGTTTTTGAAACCGACGGTCGTGACGATGGCCTATGGTCTGGGGTTCGGCATGATCTTGGTGCTGCTGGTGGTCCCGGCGATTATGGTGATCGGCCATGATCTGGACCGCGCGCGCCGGGGGTTCCGCCGCGCCATCCGCGCGCCGCATCTGCGTGGGGCGATGAGCGCGGGGTTGGCTCTGGGCGGGCTGGCCTTTGCCGCGACATTGGCGCCGGTGGGGCTGGCGATGCTGGGCGTGGCACCGGCATGGATGCCGGTTCTGTCGCCGGGGGCCGCGTTTGCCGCCTATGCCGTGGCGTTGCTGGCGGCGGTTGGGGGGATCGGCGCGGTGACGGCGTGGCGTCTAACCCGCGCAACCCCATGATTCCACGGCGGTGCCATCATCCGACAGCACCGTGACCCGCACCTGTTCGCGCGGCAGGTCAAAGGGCGCGGCGGTCGGGCCGACCATATCCACCACGGCGCGGCCATCGTCCAATTCCGCGCCGGACACCCAGACATCGGGGTGGCCGTCCAGCTCGACCGCGGCCAGAATCGCAGGCCCCGGCAGCGCCACCGACAGGCGCAGCCCGTCGGACAGGTCGGTGACGGCGCAATCGGGCGCGTCATCCAACCGCTGCGGCACCGCGTCCATGGCGGCCTGAATCACTGGGTCATGCCCCCCCGGCGCGGGGGCGGTCAGGGTCAAAAACGCCGGAACGCAGATGTTTTCGCACAGCCCCAGATCAATCTGCGCCGCGATCTGCACCGGCTGACCGGGATCGGCAGGCGTCACCGTCATCGGCAAGACCAGCCGGTCATGATAGCCGGGTTCGACCGCTCCGCCCGATTCGATGGCCTGCGGCGCGGGCCAGTGCAGCGCGACCGCGCCCAGATTTTCGGACCCCTCCCAGTCGAAATGCGGCGGCAAGCCGGTATCGCCCGGACTGCGCCAATAGGTTTTCCACCCCGGTTCCAAATCCAGTTGCAGCGCCGTGATCCGGTTGCCCGCCGCGTCCACCCAGCCCGGCAACAGGCGCGCGCCCGCCAGACCGGGCGGCAGTTCCTGCGCGGCGACCGACAGCGGCATCATCAAAGCGGGGATCAGGGCAAAGTATCGCATAGCCGCATCGTTAGGGCCGCGCGCCGCAAAAGCAAAGTCACTTTCCCGCGCGGGGCTTGCATCGCGCGCCAGAACCGCCATCTTGAACCGGGAAGGAGCCGCCATGACCCCACAACAGCACGACAACCTGACCGGTAAAATCCTGATCGCCATGCCCGGCATGTCCGACCCACGCTTTGAACGGGCGGTTGTGCTGATCTGTTCCCATTCGGACGACGGCGCCATGGGGCTGGTGCTGAACCAGCCCGCGCCGGATGTGGATTTCGGCGATCTGATGCAGCAATTGGGCATCGACACCACCCAAACCGCCCGCAATATCGAGGTGCGCTTTGGCGGGCCGGTCGAACCGGGGCGGGGGTTCGTGCTGCACAACGTCCCGGCGCATGGCGATGATCCCGACGGGCGGCTGCGCATCAACCGCGATCTGGCGATGACGACCACGCGCGACATTCTGGAGGATCTGGCCCAAGGTGCCGGTCCCGACAGCGCGGTTCTGACGCTGGGTTATTCCGGTTGGGGTCCGGGCCAGTTGGAATCGGAAATGCTGCAAAACGGCTGGCTGACGGGCGATCTGATTTTCAGCGCGTCACATGCCGACAAATGGGGCCTTGCCCTGCGCAGCCAAGGCATTGATCCGTCGATGTTATCGGGCGCGGCGGGGCGGGCCTGAACCCGTCGGACGCCCTCGGTCAACTGACGATTAACTGACAAAAATTAATGGACCCATCCTGTCGCTGACGTGTTCCCTTGCCGGATGTGCAACGCAGATGATCGAGGCGACGATGACCCCACAGGACGGGATGCCCCCGGCAAGGATGCGCGACATTATCGAGATTGCCGAGGAAAGCGCCCGGATTGAACGCCATGTTCGTGACCGTGGCGGGGTTCGGATCGAAACCCGCACGACCGAGGTGAACGAGCTGATCCCCGTTGATCTCCGGTCGCGCAATGTCGATGTGGTTCGGGTTCCTGTGAATAAACTGGTCAGCGAAGTCCCCGGCATCCGCGAAGAAAACGGCGTAACGATCATCCCCGTTTTGGAAGAACGCGTTGTTGTGCGCACCGATCTGGTTCTGGTCGAAGAAATCCATGTTATTCAGACCGATACCACCGAACGGTTCGATATTCCGGTAACGCGTCACGTGCAGCAGGCGTTTGAAACGCCTTTGCCTCCATCAGACGACAATCCAGTCTGACACAGATTGAAGGAAAAGATGATGACCTATGAAACCGACGCCCATTTGGGTCACGCCGGCCACGGCCGCACGCTGACCGCCATGTTCGACAGCCGCGATCAGGCCGACCGCGCGGTGCAGGAACTGCGCCAGTTGGGTGTAACCGATGTGCAACTGCATGGTCAGGACAACCCCGGCTATGGCCAGATGCGCCATCAGGAACACGAACAGCGCGGTTTTTTTGACGCTCTGGGGGATTTCTTTTTCCCCGATGAGGACCGCGCCGCCTATGCCGAAGGTCTGTCGCGTGGCGGCTATCTGGTGACGGCGCGTGATGTTCCCGATCATCTGATCGGTCAGGCATCCGATATTCTGGACCGCGACGGTTCGGTTGATCTGGAGACGCGCGAAACCGAATGGCGCGATTCGGGCTGGGACCGCGCCGCCTATCACGGCGATGCGCCGGTGCGTGACGGCACCGTCGAGGTGGTCGAAGAACAGGTGCGTATCGGAAAACGCGATGTCGATCACGGCACGGTCCGCGTGCGGTCCTATGTCCGTGAAACGCCGGTGCGCGAAGATGTCGAACTGACCCATCAGCGCGTGCAGGTGGAACGTCGCCCCGTTGATCGCCCCGCCGGTCAGGGCGCGTTCACCGATCAGGTGATCGAGGCGCGCGCCTATGGCGAAGAAGCGGTCGTTCAGAAAGAGGCCCGCGTGGTCGAAGAAATCGAACTGAACACCGTGACCGAAACCCACACCGAAACGGTCGAGGACACGGTTCGCAAAACCGAAGTCGAAATCGAAGAAGACGCGGCCCGTCGTCACCCGGACGGTAAGCCGTTGGTTTAATGTGACTTTGTGAAAACAGCAGGGCGGCCTGATCGGGCCGCCCTTTTTCGGTCCTATTCCACCACCCGCACCCGCTGCACATGGCTGCGCAGGCGTTGACGCACCTCGGGCGGTTCGCTGGCCAATGCCGCCATCAGGGCGCGCATGTCGCCGCGCAGGCCCGACAATTGGTCGATCAGGGACAGAACCAGCGTCAGCCCGTCGGGGCGCATGTCGTAATCGGTGGTCAGGTCGGTGATCAGTTGCAGCCGCGCCAGATCAATGTCGCGAAATTGCGGGCCGGTTTCGGATTGCAGCGGCTGCACCATGCGCGCGGTCAGGATCACGTCCAGTTGCGTGTCGGTCAGGTCGTCGATCAGCGTCACGACTTCGGTTCGGGAATAGGTGCGGGTCATATCGCCATTCCTTTGCGCGGGTCATAGGGGTGGGTGTCGCGCCATCTCCGCATGAAATCCGCCAGATCGTCGTCAATCTGTGGCGGAGTCATCACGCGCAATTCCACATGCTGATCGCCGCCATTGATCCCGCGACCGCGCAGGCGCAGACGTTGGCCGCTGGTGGCGCCAGAGGGGATGGTCAGGTTCACCGTGCCGTCGATGGTGGGGGTGGCGACTTTGCCGCCCAGAATCGCTTCGTCCAGCGTGATGGGCAGGGTGATATGCACATCGTCGCCCTCGCGCCGGAAGGTGGGGTGATCGCTGACCGATATTTCCAGCAACGCATCGCCCGGTTGCCCCTGACCGATGCCGGGGCCGCCTTTGCCGCGCAGGCGGATGGCCTGACCGTCGCGGAGGCCGCGCGGGATGGTGACGGACAGGGTGCCGCCTTCGGGCAGGGTGATTTGCGTGGTGCCGCCGCGCGCGGCAGTCAGGAAATCCACGGTCAGCGCGAATCGGTAATCCGGGCCGTCCCTGTCGCGCGCCTGCCCGCCGTAACCGCCGTAACCGCCCCCATACCCACCACGCCGGGCGCGCGCGCCGAACAGATCGTCAAACACGCCCGACAGGTCGGGGTCGCTGTCAAACCCGTGCGACTGGGCATAGGGGTTGCTGGCCTGTTCCGCATGGGGCCGGTAATATCGCTGCTGTGGGCGTTCCTGCCCCTGCGCGTCGATTTCGCCCGCGTCAAAGCGGCGGCGTTGTTCCGCGTCTTTCAGCAGGTCATAGGCCGCCGACGCGGCCTTGAACCGCGTCGTTGCCGCCGGATCGGGGTTCAGATCCGGGTGATCGGCCTTGGCGATGCGCCGATAGGCCTTTTTGATGTCGTCCGCCGTGGCCGTTTTTGTCAGGCCCAGCGCCTGATACGGGTCGCCCGCCATTGGCTGTCCTTTTATCTGTGTTACCCCCCAAGATAGGGGCGCAGATCAATAGGGCAAGGGGTGCAGCCGGTGCAGTTTGTTGATCGCGCGGATCAGGTCATCGGGCAGCGGTTTGCCGAACCCGTCGATCATGTGCCGCAGCTGCGCCAGCGAGGTGACTCCGATGATTGGCACGTTTTTGAAGGGCCGCGTCAATTGCCACGCAATCGCCATATGCACCACGTCCACGCCGTGATCCGCCGCCAACCGGGCATAGGCATCGGCGGCCTTGATCCCGCGCGGCGTGCGCCGCCCGCCCAGATTGCCGGGGCCGCCCGTGGCGCGATCCACAGCGGCGCGGCTGCCCTCGGGGATGGCCTTGCCGGTGTATTTCCCGGTCAGCAACCCGGCGGCCAAGGGGCTGTAGGCCAACAGCGTGACGTCTTCGTTCACCGCCACCTCGGCCAGATCGGTGTCATACAGGCGATAGAGCAGCGAATATTCGTTTTGAATCGCCGCCATACGCGGGCCGCCGGTCTGTTCGGCCATGTCACACCAGCGGGTCAGACCCCATGCGCTTTCGTTTGACAACCCCACGCCGCGCAGCTTGCCCGCCGCCACGGCCTCTGACAGCGCGCCCAGCACATCGGCCATATGGTCCAGCGTTTGCTGGCGGTTCTGGCCGCTGGGGTCATAGTCCCAATTCTGGCGAAAGCCATACGACCCCCGCACCGGCCAGTGCAGTTGATACAGGTCGATCCGGTCGGTTTGCAGGCGGCGCAGCGATGCGTCGATGGTGTCGCGGATCACCGCCCCGTCAAAGGGCGCGTTGTCGCGGACCATGCCGCTGGGACCGGTGACTTTGGTGGCGATTTCCACGCGGTCACGGTTGCCGGTCTGCGCCAGCCAGCGGCCGATGATCTCTTCGGTCCGGCCGATGGTATCGCGCCGCACGGGGTTCACGGGATACATTTCGGCGGTGTCGAAAAACGTCATCCCGCAATCCAGTGCCGCATCCATCTGCGCGAATGCATCCGCCGGGTCGGTCTGATTGCCAAAGGTCATGGTGCCAAGGCAAATCTGGCTGACCTCAATATCGCTGCGGCCCAATGTTACGCGCTGCATGGCGGTTCCTTTCGGTTTGGTTCAGGCGGGGATGTGGTGATAGTCGCGGAACCAGTCAACAAAGCTGATGATCCCGTCGCGCAATTTGGTGTCGGGGCGATAGCCGGTCAGCGCGTGCAGCAATTCGGCATCGGCCCAGGTTGCCGGCACATCGCCGGGCTGCATCGGCATCAGATTGCGCGTGGCTGGCACAGCCAAAGCGGTTTCCAAGGCGTCGATGAAATCGGTCAGGCGCACTTTGTTGGAATTGCCGATATTGATGGCGCGCCACGGGGCAACGGGCGACAGGGAATCCCCGTCGATCCGCGCCGCGCCGGGGGCAGGCGGGGGGCAGTCGATCAGCAATTCAACCGCCCGCACCAGATCGCCGACAAAGGTAAAGTCGCGATACATATCGCCGTGGTTATACACGTCGATCGGCTGGCCCGACAGGATCGCGCGGGCGAATTTGAACGGCGCCAGATCGGGGCGCGACCAGCTGCCGTAAACGGTAAAGAACCGGAAACAGGTCACCGGCAGATTATACAGATGGGCATAGGCGTGGCCCAGATCCTCGGTCGCGGCTTTGGTCGCGGCATAGATCGACAGCGGCAATTGCGTTTGATCGGTTTCGCGAAACGGCAGGCGGGTGTTGCCGCCGTAAACGGAACTGCTGGACGCCATCAGCAGATGCGCAACCCCGGCGCGCTGCGCGGCCTCGATCACGTTCAGGGTGCCGGTGACGTTGCTGTCGATATAGGATCGCGGCGCTTCCAGCGAATAACGCACGCCCGCCTGTGCGGCCAGATGCACGACCGCTTCGGGGGCGGCGTCGGTCAAGGCGCGGGCGACGGCATGGGCATCTTCAAGCTGCGCTGTGGTGGTGCTGAAATTCGGATGCGCCAGCAGGATATTCTGGCGGCTGTGCTTCAACGCGACGTCGTAATAATCCGTCATCCCGTCGAAACCATACACCCGCCAGCCAGCGTCCAGCAACTGACGCGCAAGGTGAAAGCCGATGAACCCAGCCGTTCCGGTGATAAAGACCCGACGCATCAGCCCCCCTGACGTAAACACAATGCTCACCTGCCACAGGGCCGATTTATTCGCAATCTTGTTCATTGAAGTGTCGTAAAACTTTGATAATCCGGCGGAGAACTGATTTGGACTTATGCTTTGGATAATTCGCCCCGCATTTCACGCGCCCTGTCTTGGCTGGACGATCTGGCGCGCGTCTGGGCGGGCTTAGCTGCGGTGCCGCGTCTGGCGGTTCTGGCCGTGGTGGCGGTTCTGGTTTTTCTGCCTGCATACAGCACGTTACCGGCAATGGATCGGGACGAATCGCGCTTTGTTCAGTCCAGCCGTCAGATGGTCACGACGGGTGATCTGATCGACATTCGGTTTCAGGACGAACCCCGCCATAAAAAGCCCATCGGCATTTACTGGGCGCAATCGCTGGCGGCTGTGGTGTCCGGGCAGGGGGCGGATGCGCCGCTGGCGGTGTGGCGTCTGCCGTCGCTGATCGGGGCGGTTTTGGCCGTGGTTCTGACCGCCGCGCTGACGGCGCCTCTGGTCGGCGCGGGGCCTGCGCTGATGGGCGGGTTGCTGCTGGCCGCCACGCTGGTTCTGGGGGCCGAGGCGCGCATCGCCAAAACCGACGCGCTGTTGCTGGCGCTGATCGTGGCGGGGCAGGGGGTGCTGGCGCGGCTCCATGCGGGCGCAACCGGGCTGGCCCCGGCGGCTAAGGGGCGCAGCTGGGCATGGGCGTTCTGGCTGAGCGTCGGCGCGGCGGTGCTGGTCAAAGGGCCGATTGCGCCACTGGTCATCGGCATGACGGCGGGTGTGGTCAGCCTGTGGCGGCGGCGCGTGGATTGGCTGGCCCCTCTGGCGCATTGGCCCAGCCTGCTGGCCGGTCTGGCGGTGTTTCTGCCATGGCTGACCGCCATCAGCATCATCAGCGGCGGCGATTTCTGGCGCGCCTCGCTGGGCGACGACATGCTGGCGAAAGCCGCGTCGGGCGTCGAAGGCAAAGGCGCGCCCCCCGGCACCTATCTGGGGATGATGTGGCTGACGCTGTTTCCGGCCACGCTGATTGTGGTGCCTGCCATGGCGGGGCTGTGGCGGAAGAGGGCGCATCCGGCGGTCATGTTTCTGATCGCGTGGATCGTGCCGACCTGGGTCATGTTTGAATTGGTCCCCACGAAGCTGGTGCATTACACGATGCCGACCTATCCCGCGCTTGCCGTGCTGGCGGCGTGGCTGTGGCTGGGGCGCGACCGCGCGCCGGGGCTGGGCCTGCGCCTCGGGTCGGGGGGGACGCTGATCGTGGCGCTGCTGCTGCACGTGGCGGTGTGGGTGTTCGCGCGCGACCTTGGCACGCCCATTGCCGCGCTGTGGCCGATGCTGCTGGGCGCGGTGCTGGCCGCCGTGGCGGGGGCTGCGGCGCTGATCGCCATGCGCACGGATTTTCGGTGGTCGGCGGCGCTGATGGCGGCACTTGCGGGGGCGGTGCTGCATGGCGCAGCGTTCACCACGCTGGCGCGCATCCCGGCGATCTGGCCGACCGAACAGATCATGACGCACGCCATCCCTGCGGCCCTTGCCCGAGGATGTGCCGCGCCGCATCTGACGGGCTGGGGCTATAACGAACCGTCGCTGGTCGTGCGTGCGGGACGGGATACGCGCCTGTTGTCCGGGGAACAGGCGCTGCCGGATGATGTGCTGGCCGACCCCTGCGCGGTGATTGCACTTGATAATCAGCGTGTTATCGTTGATATCCCGCAGGGGCTGACCCAGATCGCAACCTTTGACGCCTTTTCACTGGGCGCAGGGCGGCGGGTCGCGATACGCCTTTACCAACCCGCAGGTGCGCCATGACCCTGATGTCCCCCGAAAAACCGCGCAAACGGGCGTGTTTGTGGAGCTGGTGGCGCGCGCAGCCGGTCGCGCAGCGGGGCGTTCTGATCGCGTCCGCCCTGTTGGCCATGGCGGTGTTGCTGGATGCGCCCGTCAACCAACTGGCCCGAGGAATGGACGCAAGCACCCTGTCCGCCCTGCGTCTGGTCACGGAAATCGGGGACAGTTTCTGGTCACTTTTGGGCAGTCTGATCCTGATTGCGCTGTTCTGGGGCGCGTCACGGTTCGCGGGCTGGCGCGACCGGGCGGTGCTGCGATTTGCGAAATCACAGGCGCTGTTTGTGTTTACGGTGGTGGCGGTGACGGGGGTGACGGCGTCGCTGATCAAAAACACCATCGGGCGGGCGCGGCCCTATACGTTAGAGCCTGCGCAGGTCATGGCCTTTGATCTGGGGGCGTTCAATGCCCGCTGGGCCAGCTTTCCATCGGGCCATTCCACCACGGCACTGGCACTGGCGGTTGCGCTGTCGCTGTTATGGCCGCGTTACCGGGTGGCGTTTCTGTGTCTGGGCGCCTGGGGCGCGGCCAGCCGGATGCTGATTGGCGTGCATTGGCTGTCGGATGTGTTCGCGGGCGCGATGCTGGGGGCGTTCGGCGCGGTGCTGATCTATCGCCGCATGTCCGCGCGTGGGATCGGGTTTCGCCGGCCACAGTCGCGCGCCTCGTTTGCCCCTCTGCGCCGAAAACGATTGCCCCCGACCGCCGCCCGGATATACGCGGCACTCAGCCACGCCACCCGTCGCGGGGTCGCCCGCATCCGACATAAGGATCCCGCATGACTGCCTTTTCCATCGTCATTCCCGCCAAGAACGAAGCCGAGAATATTACCGAATTGCTGACCGGCATCGCGTCCGCCTGCGACCCGTTGGGCGCGTATGAAATTATTGTTGTCGATGACGCATCCGATGACGGGATGGCGGGCGTTTTGGCCAGCCTGCGCCCGCAGATGCCGCAATTGCGGGTGCTGCGGCATGACCGTTCGGGCGGGCAATCGGCGGCGGTTCATTCGGGCGTGCGCGCATCCGTCGCGCCCCTGATCGCCACGCTGGACGGAGACGGTCAGAACCCGCCGCATGAATTGCCGAACCTGCTGGCTCCGCTGCTGAACGACACGACCGGGCGGCTGGGGCTGGTCGCAGGGCAGCGCGTGGGCCGTCAGGATACGGCATCCAAACGCTGGGCGTCGAAATTCGCCAACGGCTTGCGCGCGCGCATCCTGCGCGACGGCACGCGCGACACCGGTTGCGGGCTCAAGGCGTTTCGCCGCGACGGGTTTCTGAACCTGCCCTATTTCGACCATATGCACCGTTATTTGCCCGCGCTGTTCAAACGCGACGGCTGGGACATTGCGCATATCGACGTGACGCACCGCGCCCGAGGCGGCGGCCGGTCCCATTATTCCAACCTGCAACGCGGGCTGGTCAGCATTGCTGATCTGGCGGGCGTGGCGTGGCTGTTGCGCCGCCGCAAAAAGGCGCAACCGACCGAAGTAAAGGGCTAAGCCGATGGATTGGCTGATGAATTTCTTTGCCGTTCAGTCCCGCGCCGAATTGTGGTGGGTGGTGTTCGGCTTTGCCGCGCAGTTGATGTTTACCGCGCGTTTTCTGGTGCAATGGATCGCGTCGGAACGGGCGCGCGCGTCGATCATGCCGGTGGCGTTCTGGTATTTTTCGCTGCTGGGCGGGATCATGCTGCTGGCATATGCCATTCATCGGCGCGACCCGGTGTTCATCATGGGGCAGGCTTTGGGCGTGCTGATCTATTCCCGCAACCTGTGGCTGATCCATGCGCCCCGGCGGGACTGACCGCTGGTTGCCCGTCGCGGCGGGCATCGTCGCGGTTGCCGTGGCGCTGCGTCTGCTGTCGCTGGCGCTGTCGCCCACGGATGTGTTCGTTGATGAATCGCAGTATTGGTTATGGGGCCAGCGGTTCGATTTCGGCTATTATTCCAAACCGCCCGCGATTGCGTGGCTGATTGGGGCGGTCACGACTCTGGCAGGGTCGGATGCGGCGTTCTGGCTGCGCGCGCCTGCGCCGGTGCTGCATGGGATCACCGCGCTGATTCTGGCGGGTTTGGCGGCGCAGATAGCGGGGGCGCGCGCGGCGATCTGGACGGCGGCGGTGTATGTCACGCTGCCCTTTGTTGCGGTCGGCTCGGCGTTGATTTCGACCGATACCGTCATGGCGCCGTTCTGGGCCGGGGCGCTGCTGTTTGGCTGGCGCGCCGCACAAGGCGGTCGCGCGCGTGATGCCCTGATCGCCGGGCTGTGCGGAGGTGCCGCGTTTTTGGGCAAATATGCAGCGATGTATCTGATCCCCGGATTGGCACTGGCCGCGCTGTTCAGCCCGGTTTGGCGGCCCGGCTGGCGCAATGCCGCGCTGATGGGGCTGGGCTTTGCCGCTGTGGCTGCGCCGAACCTGATCTGGAACATGGCGCATGATCTGACCACCTTTGAACACACGGCGGATAATATCGGCTGGGTCCGGCATGGCGCGGGGCTGAACCTGTCATCTATGGCCGAATTTGCCGCCAGCCAGTTTGCGGTGTTCGGGCCGGTGACCATGGCCGCGCTGCTGGTGGCGATGATCCGGGCGCGCGGCGCGCAGGTGGGGTTGGTGATGCTGACCCTGCCGCCGCTGGTCGCGGTTCTGACGCAGGCGCTGTTGGACAAAGCCTATGCCAATTGGGCGATTGCGGCCTATTTCGCGGGAACGGTGCTGGTGGTGACGGCGCTGTCCGCACGGTGGTTGCGGGTGGCGGTTGCGGTCAATCTGATCCCCTCGGTTCTGCTGCCGGTGCTGATCGCGGTTGCGCCGTGGCCGGTGGTGAACGGGCAGCCGGTGCTGGTGCGCTATCTGGGTCGTGCGGATCTGAGCCAGCAGATCATCGCGGCGGCGCAGACGCAGCGGGCGGCGGTTCTGGCCGTTCACCGCGATATTCTGGCCGATCTGTTCTATACCGGCCGCGATGCGGGCGTGGCGTTTTACGCGCCCCAGCCGCAAGGGCGGGCGCGGAATTATTACGAACAAACCTTTGCCATCCCCGACGCGCTGACCGGGCCGGTGCTGGTGGTGGCGGGTGCGGCCCCCTGTCCGGGGGCGCAGCCGATCCCGCTGACCGGGCGCGGCGTATGGCAAGGCCGCGCCTTGTCCGCGTGGCTGACCGACGCCGATTGCGCGCGGGGGGTGCGGTGAAGCTGCCTCTGATCCCGCGCGACCCGGAAACGGGGCGCATGATGGCCCGGCTGAGCGGGCGGATCATGCGCGCCAGCCTGCTGGGGTTGTTGCTGGCGGCGGTCCTGTTCACGCTGTGGCCCGGGCTGGACCTGATCATCAGCGGGCAATTCGGATCACGAAGCGACGCCTTTCCCGTGGCGCGCAGCATCGTGGGGCAGGGCTGGAGGCAGTTCTTCATCGCCAGCACCAGCGGCGTGATGGTGCTGGTGCTGATCCTGCTGATCGCTGTTATGATTGCGCGCCGCCGGAGGGTGGCACGGTGGTGCGATTGCCGTGCCATGGGGTTCGCGATTGCGGCCTATGCCATCGGGCCGGGGCTGTTGATCAATGTGCTGCTCAAGGATCACTGGGGCCGCGCGCGTCCCGTGCAGATCACCGATTTCGGCGGATGGGCGCAGTTCACTCCGCCATTGTCGCTCACGGATCAATGCCTGCGCAATTGCAGCTTTGCCAGCGGCGAAGGCAGCGCCTTGGCCGCCATGGCACTGATCGTGCTGTTGCTGATCTGGCCGCGACTGACGGCGCGGGGGCGGATGGTCGCGGGGGGCGTGGCGGCCACCTATGTCGTGGCCGGGTCGATGCTGCGCGTCGCCTTTGGCGGGCATTTTGTCAGTGATGTGGTGTTTGCGGCGCTGTTGATGGGCGTGGTCGTGCCAGCAATTTATAGGATGTTCCTGCCGCGTCCGGCAGCGTCACCCGCAAGGCCCGCATTGCACTGATCTGCCGCATCAGGGTGATCGGCCCATGGACGTGGAACATATCCGCCAGCATCCCGACATCGCCGCGCAGGCCCCGCCAGAACCCGTATTTGCGCCGCTTCAGCGGGCTGGACACGCCCGGCCATGGCACCACGGCCAGCGGCAGGCGGCCATCGGTTAACAGGTGGTTCAGAAACACCTCGAACCCGAAAGGCGGCAGGCCGGGCAGCGCATCCAGATAGGGCAGCAACAATGCGCGCGGCACCACCCGTTCGCCGGAAATGTAATCCAGCCCGATGCGTTTCCACAGCGCGGGCGCATTGCCGCGCAGGCTGATCGTCACCGCCGCCTGCCCCGACAAAGCGGGCGCGATCAGCGCGGAAATATCCTCGGCGCGCAAGCCGATCAGGTCGGCGTCCAGCAACAGCACGAAATCGCCCCGCGCACAGGCCAGACCCCGCGCAAGCGCCGCCGTTTTGCCGCCGTTTTTCGCCTGACGAATGACGCGCACCCCCGGCACGGCGGCGGCTTGTATCGCGGTATCATCGGCGGAACCGTCATCGACGACGATCACCTCGGCCAAGGCCGGATGGCGGGCGGCGATGCCGGCGACGGTGGCGATGCGTGGCCCTTCGTTAAAGGCGGGGATGATGCAGGTCACAGTCACGGCGTTTGGTCCCCCAGTAATTTGCGGCGCGCGACCCACAGGCCCGCCCCCGCGACAATCAGCGCCAGCATCAGCAACGATCCGCGCGCGATCCAGCTTTCGACCTGATCGGACACGCCGCCAAAGCTGTAGCCGATAATGACAAAGAACAGCGTTTTCGGCATGGTGGCAATGGTGTTCCACAAAATGAACCGCCCAAAACCAAAACGTGAAGCCCCCGCCGCGACCAGCACCGCCAGACCCGCCGAATGGGTCAGTTTGCCCAGCACCAGAATACGCGCGCCGTTGCGCCGGAACTGGTTTTTCAGCACGCGGCGGCGGGCGGGTGTCAGGCCCAGCCGTTTCTGCCAGCGGGGCGACAGCCCGTGACGGCCCAGCCAGTAAAAGCCCGCATCCCCGACCACATCGGCCACGACGCAGACGATATACACGCCGATGATGTTCATCAGCCCCTGCCGCGCGAACCACGACGCCACGACCGTGACAATCGGACCTTCCAGAATCGAGATCGGAAACAGAACCAGCAGGCCCCAATCCTGAATAATCCGTTCGATCGTGGTCAGGTCCATTATGCGTCCTTTGCGTCCGTAACGGCGTTTCCGCGCCATGTCAGCGCGCCGCCCTGACGCCAGCCCGCGGCCCAAATGGGCCACAGCAACGCATCGCGCGTCACCCATGCCGCCAGATCAACCGCGCCCGCAGGCCAGCCCGCGCGCCGCGCCAACAACCATTCCGCGCCATACCACAGCGCCAGAAATGCCGGGATTGCGGCGGGCCACGCCCCGGCCAGCAGCAACAGGGGCAGGGCGGGGGTGGTCAGAGCCTCGGACGCGAAAATCATTGGAAAGCCTGCACGCCGCAGCCGCGCCCAGCGGATTTGCCGCCCCAGAACCTGCGCCCGGCTGCGCGGTCCCAGAGGTTGCGCAAAGGGGCGCGGCGTCAGCCTCACCCGTCCGCCATCTGCGCGGGTCAGTTTGGTGGATGCCACATCCTCGGCCAGGTCATGCCCCAAAGCGGGCAGCCCGCCCTGCGCGTTCAGCCAGTCCAGCGGATAGGCCAGCGTTTTGCCCTGCGCGAAACCATTGCCCAGACTGTCGCCCGCCAATTGCCAGCGGGCCTGATAGGTGTTCAGAAACCCCGCTTCGACCCGCGCCCAGAACGTTGCGGGGTTGGTGCCGCAGGCGGGCGATGACACCATGCCGCGCCCCCGCCGCGCCATCACCACGCGCAGATAATCCGGTGGCAACAACAGGTTGCTGTCGGCCATGACCACCCATTCGCCCGCCACCAAAGGCCACCCGCTGGCCAGATTGTTCAGCTTCGGATTGCCGGTGATGACCTGTTCCGGCCCGGTCAGATGCGCGTCAACGCCCGGATGCGCCGCCATCAAACGCCGCAGCAGCGGCAGCGCCGGGTCATCGTCGCGCTGCACGCAATGGATCAGGCGATAGCCCGGCGCGTCCTGCGCAAACCCCGATGCCAGCGTCTGTTCGATCCCATAATCCAGCCCGCAGACCGGACGAATCAGCGTCACCTGCGGCATATCGGTTTCCCGGCGCACAGGCCGCGACATCCGCCACAGAACAATCGCAATCGTGACCAGATGCACCGCCAAAAGAACACCGGCCAGCAGGATCATCCCGCAACCAGTTCCGAGCGCATCTCGGTGGTGGCCTCGGGCGTGTCGGCCCAGCGGATCAGCCGCAGCGCCCCCTGCGGCGTTTCCATCACGACGGTGCAATGTTCGACCCAATCGCCGCAATTCACATACAGAACGCCGTGATCGGTATGCAGCGCCGGTTGGTGGAAATGCCCGCAGACAATGCCGTCAAAGCCGCGCCCGCGCGCCTTATCCGTCAGGCGCACGGTGAACCGATCCCGCGCCCGCATCATCCGGTTGAACCGCGCAAGGGCCGTTTCCAGCCCGTCCCAGCCGTCGCGCCCGACCCGCTGACGGATCAGGTTAATGCCCAGACCCAGCCGGCGGATGCCGCTTTCCAGCCAGCTGCCCGCCTTGGACAACATCGACAGGCGTTCGGAAAAAATATCGCAGCTGTCGCCATGCGTGACCAGCAGCCGCCGCCCATCCGGCAGACGATGGGCCGCATCGCGGCGGATGTCAAAGCCGAACAGCTCGGTCCCGATATGGTGGCGGAAAAAGGCGTCGTGGTTGCCGGGGATAAAGATCACCCGCGCTCCCATACGCGCCCGCGCCGTCAGCAATTGCAGCACCGCATGATGGCTGTCGGGCCAGTTGCTGCCCAAAGGCCGCCATGTGTCGATAATATCGCCCACCAGATAAATGGTTTCGGCGTCGTGCTGTTCCAGAAAGCTCAGCAGCAGCCGCGCTTTGCACCCCATGGCGCCCAGATGCAGGTCGGACAGAAAAATCGCCCGCATCCGTTCGTTCGGCGGATGCTGAACCGCATCGGTCAAAAAGGGCAGCCTGCCGTCATCCATCCTGTTGCCCGCCTGTGGCCCTGCGTCGCTTTTCCAATACGGTCCCTGTGTGACGGGAATGTGTAATTTCCCCGCACAAAGCCCCAAAGCCCGCGAAAATCAACCCATGCTGTTCAGAAAGTGACTGATTTTGACGGGCTGCGGCGCGGTGTCGCTTGCGGCGGTTGCATGTGCCGGGCAATGTGTTAGGCGCGCCGGTGGTGCAGCGGTCCCGCGCGTGGGTGGATCGCAGGATAACAGGGCAGAGGGTAACATGCTGATTTCGGCTGACTATATTTACGCAGATGGCGCGCTGCGTCCCGATATGGCGATTGAAACCGACGGTCTGACGATCACCGCGCTGCGCCCGTTGGGTCGTGATACCGCCGACCAGCACCATCACCTGATCATGCCCGCCTGCACCGATCTACAGGTGAATGGCGGCGGGGGCGTGATGCTGAACAGCACGCCCACCCCCGACGGCATCCGCGCGATCCGCGACGCCCATGCGCGTTTGGGAACCGGGGCGATCCTGCCCACCGTGATCACCGACACGCCCGACATCATGGAATCCGCCGCCGATGCCATCATCGCCTGCATGGGCGAAGCCGGTATTCTGGGCATCCATATCGAAGGCCCGCATATCAACCCGGTGCGCAAAGGCACCCATAACGCCGATTACATCCGCCCGCTGGACGACCGCACCATGGCGGTGCTGCGCCGGTTGCGCGCGGCAGATGTGCCGGTTTTGCTGACCCTCGCGCCCGAAGAAACCGATCTTGCCCTGATCCGCGCGGCGGCCGATCTGGGGGTGGTGGTGTCCGCCGGTCACACCATGGCCACGGCCGATCAGGCGCGGCAGGGGATGGCGAACGGCGTCACCATGTTCACCCATTTGTTCAACGCCATGCCGCAAATGAGTTCCCGCGACCCCGGCGTGATTGCCGCCGCGATCCTGTCGGATGCGTGGTGCGGGATCATCGCGGACGGCATCCATGTGGATTGGGACATGCTGCGGATTGCTTTGGCCGCGCGGCCTCGGGACGACCGGACCTTCATCGTGTCGGACGCCATGGCGACGGTGGGCGGGCCGGATCATTTTAACCTCTATGGTGCCGATATTTATGTGCGCGACGGGCGGTTGGTAAACGCCGCCGGTTCATTGGCGGGGGCGCATATCGACATGGTGACCAGCCTTGCCAATCTGCACCGCCATGCGGGCGTGCCGTTGGATCGCGCGATTTTCATGGCGACGGATGCGCCGCGCGCGGCCATGGGGCTGCCGGGGCTGAGCGTCGCGGCGGGCACGGCTTTGCGTGATGTGATTGGGTTGGATGGGGATTTGCGTTTGGTGTCGGTTGTGTGAGGGTGGCGCTGTTCTGGTGAGGGGGCAGGGGGGCCAGCCCCCCATCCGCGTGCCGCGGATTCCCCCCGGGATATTTTAGCCAAGATGAAAGCGGCGGCGGGTTGTGGCCGCGAGCGTGAGCGCCAGCAGGATCAGCAGCGGCGTGTTGCCCCAGCGGGTCCATACCGTTTCGGGCAGCGCGCCGGGCAGGGGGGCGTCGATGATGCCGCTTTCGTTCAGGGGCAGCGTGGCGCGGAGCGTGCCGCGCGCGTCAATCACCGCGCTGACGCCGGTATTGGCGCTGCGGATCAGCGGTAAGCCGGTTTCGATGCTGCGCAACTGCGCCTGTGCCAGATGCTGATACGGTCCCGAAAACTGGCCGAACCACGCGTCATTTGTGGCCTGTAACAGCCAGCCGGGGCGGGTGGGCAGGGCGCGCAGATGGTGGGGAAAGATCGCTTCGTAACAGATCAGGGGTTGAAAATCGGGGGCGCTGTGGCCGTGCATAATCGCCGGGCCGGGGCCGGGGCTGTAGCCGTTGCCTTGTTGCGCGGCGAATGCGGTGATGCCGATGCGCGCCATCTGATCGCCCCATGGGATGTATTCCCCAAACGGCACAAGGTGGAATTTGTCATAGGTTTCTGTGACCTGGCCGCCCGGTGCGATTGTGGCCAGGCTGTTGTAGAACCGCGTTCCCTGCCGTCTCTGGATGCCAAGGATCAGCGGCGCATCGGCGGCCTGTGACATGATCGGCAGCAGATCACCCGCTTGATCCAGCAGGAAATTGACCGCCGTTTCCGGCCAGATGACCAGATCGCGGTCGCCCGGTGTGGCCGACAGGTCCAGCAGGCGCTGAAAAAACACGCGCGCCCATTCGGGATCCCATTTCAGGGCTTGGGTCGCATTGGGCTGCACGATGCGAATCTGGGTGGTCGTGTCAGGTGGCAGGGGCGCGGCGAGGCGGGCCAGACCACCCGCCCAGATGGCCGCGATCAGCAGGGTGGCCGTGGCTGCGCCCGTGGCCGCGCCCGGCACCAGACCCGCGCGGGGCCGCCACAGGGCCGTGGGCAGCGCGGCGGCGGTCAGCGTCAGCGCCGACAGGCCCAGTGCGCCGGTCAAGGCGGCGGTTTGCGCAACCGGCGTGTTCACCCAAACCTGCCCGATTTGCGCCCATGGAAAGCCGGTAAAGATCCAGCCCCGCAGCCAATCCGACAGCGCCAGCATCGCCGCAATCGCCACGGCCTGCGCGCGCCATTGGGCGGTGAGGCGCGCGGCGATCCATGCGGGGATGGCCCAGAATAACCCTCCGCCAAGCGCCATCAGGATCAGGGCAAAGGGCGCCATCCAGCCGTAAATGTCAGGTTCGACCAGAAACGGTTCGACAATCCATGACAGCGACAGGGCGAACCAGCCCATGCCCGCCGCCATAGCGTGCCAGAACACCGCCGCCGGGCGTGCGCGGGCCAGCCGCCAGATCAGCGCGGCCAGTGCGACCGGCGTTGCCGTCCAGATCCCGAAGGGCGCAAGGCCCAGTGCCGCGACCGCGCCCAGCACCAGATCGGGCCAAAGCTGCCGCAGGGCGGGGCGGTCCCGGCGGGGCAGGCGCGGGGGGCGCATCAACTGGCCGAGGCGTCCCCGTCAGCGGGGGCCGCGTCGGTGGTTTCGGCTGCTGGTTCGACCTTTTTCCGGCGGGTGCGTTTGGGCTTTTCCGCCGGTTCTGCGGGGGTTTCGCCGTCAGCGGTTTCCGCCGGGGCTTCGGCCTTTTTACGGCGCGTCCGTTTGGGTTTTTCGGCGGGTTCAGCCGGGGTTTCGGCCTCGGTGGTTTCCGCCGTCGGTTCGGCTTTTTTGCGCCGGGTGCGTTTGGGTTTTTCCGCCGGTTCGGCGGGTGCGGGCGCGGGCGCGTCGCCGTCAGCGGTTTCCGCCGCCGGTTCGGCCTTTTTCCGGCGGGTGCGTTTGGGTTTTTCGGGCGCAGCCTCGGCGGGTTCCGCTGCGGGTTCAGCCGGGGTTTCGGTGGTAGTTTCGACCGGCGTTTCGACAGCCGGAGCCGTCTCGACCGTGTCAGCGGGGGCTTCGGTCACCTGAGTTTCGGGCGTGTCGGCAGCATCGGGCGCGGATTTGCGGCGGCTGCGCGAACGGCGCGATTTCGTCGGCTTGTCGGTTTTTTCCGGCGCAGCCTCAACGGTGTCGGGGGTGTCCTCAACCTCGGGCTGGGAGGCGGCGCGTTGAATCGCCTCGAAGCTGGGGCGCAGATCGACCAGCATAAATTCGGGGACGTGATCGCCCATGCCGGTGACCTGATGGCCATTGTCACGACCGCGACGGTCGCGGCGGTCGTTTTGACGGTCGCCACGCTGATCGTTCCGCTGATCGTCGCGGCGTTCGTTCCGCTGATCATTCCGCTGATCCGCACGCGGTTCGTCGCGGCGTTCAACAGGTTTTTCCTCGGCCCGGTCGGCGCGATCGTCGCGGCGGTCACCTTTGCGGCGGCGGTCGCCCCGGCCATTGTCGCGGCCGTTTTTGCGGTCATCGCGTTCGCGGGGTGCCGATTGCGCGGCTGATGACAGCGCAAAACCTTCGGGTGCGTCGGCGCGGGGCAGGGTCTGTTTGACCAGCTGTTCAATCGCCGTCAGGTATTTTTCATCCGCCGGGGTGGCCAGACTGACCGCGGTTCCCAGACGACCGGCGCGGCCCGTGCGGCCGATGCGGTGAACGTAATCTTCGGCATGGCTGGGCAGGTCATAGTTGAACACATGGCTGACCGCCGGAATGTCCAGACCGCGCGCCGCCACATCCGAGGCAATCAGCAATTTTAGCCCGCCGTCGCGGAAGGCGTCCAGCGTGCGCATCCGCTGGCTCTGGTCCAGATCGCCATGGATGGGTGCCGCGTCATAGCCGTGTTTCGACAGCGATTTCGCAACAATATCCACATCGGTTTTGCGGTTGCAGAAGATGATGGCATTGGTCAGGCCCTCGCCCTCGGCGTCGATCAGGGCGCGCAGCAATTCGCGTTTTTGTTTCGCGCTTTGGTCGCGGCGGGTGGGGGTCAGTTCGACCAGCCGCTGCGTGATGGTTTCGCTGGTCGTGGCCTGACGCGCGACTTCGATCCGTTCGGGGGCGTGCAGGAAGGTGTTGGTGATGCGTTCGATTTCCGGCGCCATGGTCGCGCTGAAAAACAGGGTCTGGCGCGTGAACGGCGTCAGTTGGAAAATACGCTCAATATCGGGGATAAAGCCCATATCCAGCATCCGGTCGGCTTCGTCCACGACCATGATCTGAACGCCGGTCAGCAGCAATTTGCCGCGTTCAAAATGATCCAGCAACCGGCCCGGCGTCGCGATCAGCACATCCACGCCGCGATCAATCAGCTTGTCCTGTTCGCCAAAGCTGACCCCGCCGATCAACAGCGCCTTGGTCAGTTTCGTATGCTTGGCGTAAATGTCAAAGTTTTCAGCCACCTGCGCGGCCAATTCGCGCGTCGGACACAAAACCAAAGACCGAGGCATCCGCGCGCGGGCGCGCCCACGCCCCAACAGCGTGATCATCGGCAGGGTGAAACTGGCGGTTTTGCCGGTCCCGGTCTGGGCGATGCCCAGAACGTCGCGCCCATCCAATGCGGGCGGAATCGCGCCCTGTTGAATGGGGGTCGGGGATTCATAGCCAGCTTCGGTGATGGCTTGCAGAACTTTGGGGTCCAGTTTCAGGTCCGAAAATTTGGTCATTCAGCTTTCCAAATATGCCCGCTGTCATCGCGGGCGCGTTCCATGGCCGCAGGCGTGCCAGCCTGTTTCGGCGGTGATGGGACGCAATACCGGACGCCCCGCCTGTTGCCCGCCGGATGCAGGCCCCGCACCCCCTAGACGAAACCCCGCCCCGCGTCAAGATTTGGCCTTAAAAACGCGCGGTTTCGGGCGCGGGGCGTTGACGCGGGGCGGGCTGTGGCGTTAACCCGCAGGGATAGATCAGGATGCCCGATATGAACCTTTTTACCGATCTGCGCGGCGTTGTCGTCGATGCACTGGACCAGATGACCGCCGCGGGCGAATTGCCCGCCGGTCTGGATTTTTCCAATGTCGCGGTCGAGCCTCCGCGCGATCCGGCGCATGGCGATATGGCCACGAATGCCGCCATGGTGCTGGCCAAACCCGCCGGGATGAAGCCGCGCGACATCGCCGACAAACTGGCCGCGCGCCTGACCGATCCCCGGATTGCGGGGGCCGAGGTCGCGGGACCGGGGTTCCTGAACATCCGCCTGTCGCCGGGCGTCTGGCATGACGTGATCCGGTCGGCCATTCAGGCGGGCGATGATTTCGGGCGGTCCGATATGGGCGCGGGTCAGCGCGTGAATGTGGAATTTGTCAGCGCCAACCCGACCGGCCCGATGCATGTGGGCCATGTGCGCGGCGCGGTCTTTGGCGATGCTTTGGCGCGGCTGTTGGATTTCGCGGGCCATGATGTGACGCGCGAATATTACATCAATGATGGCGGCGCGCAGGTGGATGTTCTGGCTCGGTCCGCGTTTGAACGGTATCGCGAGGCGAACGGTCTGGAACCCGAAATCCGCGAAGGTCTGTATCCCGGCGATTACCTGATCCCGGTTGGGCAGGCTTTGGCGGAAAAATACGGCGACAGCCTGCTGGACAAACCCGAATCGGATTGGCTGGCCGAGATTCGCGAATGTGCGACCGCCGCGATGATGGACATGATCCGGCAGGATCTGGCCGCGTTAGGCGTGACGATGGATGTGTATTCATCCGAAAAGGCGCTGTATGGCACCGGCAAAATCGAAGCCGCCATCGGGCGTCTGGAAAGCATGGGCCTGATCTATCGCGGCGTGCTGGAACCGCCCAAAGGCAAACTGCCCGAAGATTGGGAAGCCCGCGAACAATTGCTGTTCCGCGCAACCGCGCATGGCGATGATGTGGACCGCCCGATTCAGAAATCGGACGGGGCGTGGACCTATTTCGCGCCGGATATTGCGTATCACTGGGATAAGGTCGAACGGGGTTTTGATCAGTTGATCAACGTCTTTGGCGCGGATCATGGCGGTTACGTCAAACGCCTGACCGCCGTGGTCAAGGCGCTGTCCGATGGCCGCGTGCCGCTGGACATTAAACTGATCCAGCTTGTTAAGCTGTATAAGAATGGCGAACCGTTCAAGATGTCCAAACGCGCCGGCACCTTCGTGACCCTGCGCGACGTGGTGGACGAAGCGGGCGCCGACGTGACCCGGTTCATCATGCTGACGCGCAAAAACGACGCGGCACTGGATTTCGACTTCGCCAAGGTGTTGGAACAGTCCAAAGACAACCCGGTCTGGTATGTGCAATACGCATCAGCCCGCGTTCATTCCGTTCTGCGCCGCGCGACCGATGCGGGAATCGACGTGACCGATTCGGCGCTGTCATCCGCGAATCTGTCCGCGATCAGCCATCCGGCGGAATTGGAACTGGCCCGCAAGGTGGCAGAATGGCCACGCTTGGTCGAACATGCCGCGCGCGCGCATGAACCCCACCGGGTCGCATTTTTCCTGTATGACATCGCGTCGGACCTGCATTCGCTGTGGAATCGTGGCAATGACGATCTGTCGCTGCGGTTTGTGCAGGATGGCGATTCCGCAACGTCTCAGGCAAAAATTGCACTGTTGCGGTCGGTTGGCGTTGTTATTTCAAGCGGTCTGGGTATCCTTGGCGTAACTCCGGCGACAGAAATGCGTTAACGCAGCCCGCCGGACCACCAAGGCAGACACAAACCCGGATCAACCGGCAGGCAGGCAGGCTATGGCAGTGATGGATTTCCGCGAAGGCGGGTATGTTTTCGCGCGGCACAAAGTGCAGCGTCAGTTTTCCTATGACCAACAGGGATGGGACGATGCCACAGGCGCGCCGGGGGCGTCGGCCTCGGCTGGGCTGATGGGGCGCGTCGGGCGGTTTACCCAATATATGGGCGCGTTCGCGTCCGTTGGTTTGGTGATCGTGATGGGCGTGTGGGGCTGGCAATTGGTGTCGCGCGACGTGTCCGGCGTGCCGGTCATCCGCGCGATCGAAGGCGCGGCCCGCACCACCCCCGACGATCCGGGCGGGCAATTGACCGCGCGCACCGGCATGGCGGTAAACAATGTCGCGGGCGGCACGGCGGCTGCGCCGACGACCGAGGTTGCGATTGCGCCCGCGCCCGTCGATCTGACCGACGAAGATGTGGCCATGGGCGCCTTGGGTGCAACCGCGCATGAACCCGCGCAGATGTCGGAAACGGCGCTGAATTTCGACGGCGCGCCCATCGTGCCGATGTCGGACGCCGAAGCCCGCGAATTGGCTCAGGCCGAGGCTGACCGCGCCGCCGCCGATCAGGCCGTGGCGCAGGCCGAAATCATCGACGCCCCCGCCGCGGATGGCGCGATCACCGATGTTGTGACCGACGAATCCGGCGCGTCGCAGGCGGATGCGATTGCGCAGGGTCTGGCGCAGGCTCAGGCCGAGGCGAACCCCGGCGTTCTGACCGCATCGGCCCGCCCCGCGCCGCGTCCGCGCACGGTGCGCGTGGCACAGGCGGCGACGGTTGCGACCGATGCGCGCCCGGCGGCTGCGGCTGCGGCAACCCCGGCGGCGACCCCGGCACCGACGCCCGCGCCGGTTGCGGCGACGACCGCCAGCGGTCCCGTGGTTCAGGTCGGCGCGTTCGACAGCAAAGCCATTGCCGAATCGCAATGGGGCCGGTTGTCGGGGCGCAATGCCTCGCTGTTTTCGGGTAAATCGCCGGTGATCCAACAGCATCAGGCGAATGGCCGCACCTTCTGGCGGCTGCGGGTCGCGGGCTTTGGGTCGTTGTCCGAAGCGCGGCAGTTCTGTTCCGCCCTGCAATCGGGCGGCACGGATTGCCTTGCCCTGAACCCGTGACGCATAACGCAACCATTCTGGGCGGCATCGCCGGGGTCAGCCTGTCCCCCGACGAGGCCGCCTTTTTCCGTGACGCCGACCCGTGGGGGTTCATCCTGTTCGGGCGCAATGTCGAAAGCCCCGACCAACTGCGCCGCCTGACCGGCGATCTGCGCGCCTGTCTGGGCCGCGATGCGGTCATCACCGTGGACCAGGAAGGCGGCCGCGTGCAGCGTCTGCGCGGTCCCGACTGGACCGAATGGCCCGCGCCGCTGGATCAGGCGGGGGCGGGCGCGCGGGCGATGTGGCTGCGATACAATCTGATTGGTCAGGAACTGCGCGCGGTCGGAATTGACAGCAATTGCGCGCCGACGCTGGACGTGGCGCAGGACGACACCCACCCCTTTTTGCGCAACCGTTGTTTCGGCACCGACCCGGCGACGGTGGCGGAACTGGGCCGCGCGGCGGCGGATGGGATGCTGGCGGCAGGGGTGCTGCCGGTGATGAAGCACATGCCCGGTCATGGTCGCGCGATTGCCGACAGCCACCACGATCTGCCCGTGGTGACAGCGGGCGCGGATGATCTGGAGGCACTGGATTTCGCGCCCTTCCGCGCCTTGGCCGATCTGCCGATGGGGATGACCGCGCATATCCGATTCACCGATCTGGACGATGCGCCCGCCACGGCATCCGCGCGGATGATCGGGCTGATCCGCGACCGGATCGGGTTTGACGGGCTGCTAATGACGGATGACATCACCATGAACGCGCTGTCGGGGACGCAGGCCGACCGCGCCGCCGCGTCCATTGCCGCCGGTTGCGATCTGGTGCTGCATTGCAACGGCTCGATTTCCGATATGGAACCCGTAGTCGCCGCTGCTGGTGCGATGACGCCGGATGCGCAGCGCCGCGCCGATGCCGCCCTGTCGCGCCGTCATGTTCCGGTCCCGGCGGATTTCGATGCGCTGATGGCGGAATGGCGCGCCCTGACGGGGCTGTGACCCGTGGCGCGCCCGCCTGAACCGCGTCTGGATTTCGACGCCGAATCGGTCGCGCAGCGCCGCGCCGATGAATCGCTGATCGTGGATGTGGACGGCTACGAAGGCCCTCTGGACCTGCTGCTGACGCTGGCGCGCACGCAAAAGGTGGACCTGATGCGGATTTCCGTTCTGCATCTGGCCGAACAATATCTGGCCTTTGTCGAACAGGCCCGCGCGCTGCGCATTGAACTGGCCGCCGATTATCTGGTCATGGCGGCGTGGCTGGCATTCCTGAAATCGCGCCTGCTCTTGCCCCCCGATCCGCAGGCCGAAGGCCCATCGGCGCAGGACATGGCCGCGCATCTGGCGTTTCAACTGGAACGGCTGGCCGCAATGCGTCAGGCGGCAGAACGGCTGATGGGCCGCGACCGGCTGGGCTTGGCGCGGTTTCAGCGTGGCGCGCCGGAAACCGTCGCCCGACAGCGCCGAACCGAATGGCAGGCGGGGCTGATTGACCTGATGCGCGCCTATGCCCGGTTGAAAACGCGGGACGAATTCCGGCCCTATGCCTTTGACCGCAAAGATGTTTTCACGATGGAACAGGCATTGGACCGGATGCGCCGCCTGATCGGCTTTGCGGGCGAATGGACCGATCTGTCGGTGTTCCTGCCCGAAGGCTGGGAATCGGACGGCAAACGCCGCCGCAGCGCGACCGCCGCGACCTTTGCCGCCGCGTTAGAGCTTGCCCGACAGGGGCGGCTTCAGATACGGCAGGCCGATACCTTTGCCCCGATCAGTTACCGCCAAAAGCCCGATGACCGCTGATTTCCCCATTCCCCTTTACGAACAGGAACGCATGGTCGAGGCGATCCTGTTCGCCGCCGCCACCCCCCTGACCATGCGCGACCTGACCGCGCGCCTGCCCGCCGGTTGCGACGCCCCCGAGGCCGTGGCATCCCTGCGTCGCGCCTATGCCGGGCGTGGGGTGGTGCTGGAACGGGTGGGGGATGGCTATGCCTTTCGCACGGCGGCCGATCTGTCATTTCTGATGCAGACCGAAACCGTGGATCAGCGCCGCCTGTCGCGCGCGGCCACGGAAACGCTGGCCATCATCGCCTATCACCAGCCCGTCACCCGCGCCGAGATCGAGGAAATCCGCGGCGTCGCCGTCAGCCGTGGCACGCTGGATCAGTTGATCGAAATGGAATGGGTGCGCATGGGGCGGCGGCGGATGACGCCGGGGCGTCCGGCAACCTTTGTCGTCACCGATGCGTTTCTGGATCATTTCGGGCTGGAATCGGCGCGCGATCTGCCGGGGCTGGCGGAACTGCGCGCCGCCGGTTTGCTGGAATCACGGCCCGCGCAGGGGATGCCCCCCCTTGTGCCGCGCGATGCCGATGACGATATACAGCCCACCGACCCCGACGATGATCTGTTCGCCGACGAATAAGGAACCGCCAATGAATATGAACCAAATCATCAATATGTTCACCCGGCTGGTCATGCGCCGCGCTATGAATTGGGGCATCACGAAGGGCCTGCAAACCATGTCGCGCGGCAAATCGGATCAGCCGCAAACGCCCGCGCAGAAAAAACAAACGCGCGAAATGGCCCAGCGGATGCGCAACCTGAACCGTATGAACCGGCGCTGACCTCTTACCTTTGGCGCGCGGGCGGGATAGGGTCCGCCGATGGATAGCATCTTCGACATTTTTCTGGTGGCGACGCCGGGGCTGGAATCCCCTTTGGCGGCCGAGGCCACCGAACTGGGATGGCAGCCCGTCATTCAACCCGGCGGCGTGACCATTCGCGGCGGCTGGCCCGATGTGTGGCGCGCCAATCTGCATCTGCGCGGAGCCACGCGGGTTCTGGCCCGCATCGGCGGGTTTCGCGCCATGCATCTGGCGCAGTTGGACAAACGCGCGCGCAAATTCCCCTGGGCCGATCTGCTGCGCGCTGATCTGCCGGTGCGGGTGGAAACCGTCTGCCGCGCGTCGAAAATCTATCACGCGGGTGCGGCGACACAGCGCATCGAACGCGCGATCACCGAAGAATTGGGCGCGCCCATCACCCCCGACGCGCCCATCGTGATCAAGGCCCGGATCGAAGATGATCTGGTCACCTTCAGCGTCGATACCACCGGCGAATCGTTGCACAAACGCGGGCATAAACTGGCCGTCGCCAAGGCCCCGATGCGCGAAACCATGGCCGCGATGTTCCTGCGCGAGGTGGGGTTTGACGGCTCGCAACCCGTGCTGGACCCGATGTGCGGGTCAGGAACCTTTGTGATCGAGGCCGCCGAAATCGCCGCCGGTCTGCCCGCCGGACGCAGCCGCAGCTTTGCCTTTGAAGAATTGGGCAGCTTTGACGCGCAGGCGTGGGCCGCGTTGCGCGCGCCGGTCACGCCGCGCGATACCGGGCTGCGGTTTTACGGCAGCGACCGCGACGCGGGCGCGATCCGGGGCAGCATCCAGAACGCCGAACGCGCCGGGGTGGCGGGGCTGACGCAGTTCACCTGCGCCCCGGTCAGCGACCTGCAACGCCCCGACGGCCCGCCGGGCATCATCATGATCAACCCGCCCTATGGCGCGCGGATCGGCAACAAAGGCCCGCTGTTCGGCCTGCACGCCGCCATGGGCGAGGTGTTTCGCACTCGGTTTTCGGGGTGGCGCGTGGGGATTGTGACATCGGAACAAAGCCTTGCCCGCGCCACCGGGCTGAACCTGACCGGCGGGCCGGTCGTGGCGCATGGCGGGCTGAAGGTGCGGCTGTGGCAGGGGGTGGCTTAGCGGAACTGTTTGGCCAGCTTCAGCCCCTGACCCTGATAATTCGACGCAATATCCTGACCATACAGACGTTCAGGCCGCGCGGCCATGCGTTCATAGACCAGCCGCCCGACCACCTGCCCATGTTCCAGAACAAAGGGCGCTTCGTGGCACCGCACCTCTAACACGCCGCGCGCGCCGCGCCCGGTGCCGATGCCGAAACCGGGGTCAAAAAACCCGGCGTAATGCACCCGAAATTCGCCGACCATGGCCAGATAGGGGGCCATTTCCGCGGCGTAATCCGCCGGGATCGCCACCGATTCGCGGCTGACCAGAATATAAAACGCCCCCGGATCCAGAATCAGGCGGCCATCCTGACTGTGCAATTCATCCCAAAAATCGCGCGCGTCATAGGCGCCGATGCGGTCCAGATCAATCACGCCGCTATGCGGGCGGGCGCGGTATCCGACCAGATCGCCCGCATCGGGGCGCAGATCGACCGAAAAGCCCAGACCCTGATCAATCAGCGCCGGTCCCGCAACCAGCGGTTCGCGCGCGTTCAAATCCGCCAGTTCGGCATCCGACAGCACCGCCTGACCGCGCCGCAGCCGCAACTGGTTCAGCCGCATCCCCGGACGCACCAGCACGGAAAAACTGCGCGGGCAGATTTCGGCATAAAGGGGTCCGTCATAGCCTTCGGGCAGGCGGTCAAATTCGGTCCCGTCATCGGTGACCAGCCGGGTCAGCAAATCCAGCCGCCCGGTTGATGATTTTGCGTTCGCGACCGCCGTTAACCCAGCGGGCAGGCGCAAGCGTTCAATCAGCGGGATCAGGTAAACGCAGCCGCGTTCCAGAACCGCGCCGCCGGACAGGTCCATCTGATGCATCTGAAAATCGGCCAGCCGGTCGGTGATCCGCTGCCCGCGCCCGGCCAGAAAACTGGCCCGCAGGCGATAGGCCGTGGTCCCCAGCCGCAAATCCAGACTGGCCGGTTGCACCTGTTCGGGAATGATCGCCGGGTCTGCGGTAATCGTGCCGCCCGCGATCAAGTCGCGGATTTCGCTGTCGGAAAGAACGCCGTTCATCACATCACCCCAAGCCGGAAAAGGGAAACGCCTGCCCCCATGCAGGGACAGGCGTTTTCGGAATGGTCGGGCCGGCGAGATTCGAACTCGCGGCCTTCCGCCCCCCAGACGGACGCGCTAACCAGGCTGCGCCACGGCCCGACCCGCACCGTATAGGGCCAAGTTGCCCCCCAGCACAAGGGCCGCATGTCGGAAATTTTCGTCAAATTGTCACGAAGCCGCCGAGGACGTCGCCGTGATCGCGCGCCGCAGTTTCAGCGCCAGCGGGCGGGCGTGCTGCCACCGGGCGTCCTGCGCGGTCATGCGGTCCAATTGCCGCGCCAAACGGGTCAGGCGGGGCAGCCACGCGGATGCGGGCGGGGCCGGAAACAACGGCAGCGGCGCAGGCCCGCGCGGCGCGCGGCGGGGCAGGGGGGCGGGCTTGGCGCGCGGTTCAACCGGCCCTTGCGCCAGCCGCGCATCGCCCAAATCCCGCAATGCCGCGCCGCGATCCGCCGCAATCATCTTTTTCGCGCCGCGAATCGTCATGCCATCATCGCGCAGCACCTGACACAGCCCCGCGGCCAGCCGCACATCATCGGGGCGGTAATAACGCCGCCCATCGCTGCGCTTCATCGGGCGCAGGGCAGAAAACTGCGTTTCCCAATAACGCAAAACATGCGGCGCAACACCAATCAGCTGCGCCACCTCACCGATGGAACGGAATGCCCCTGCGCCTTTCGACATCGCGTCGATCAGCGTTTATTGCCGGCCGCCACGCGGTCCTTCATCAGATGCGACGGACGGAACGACAGCACGCGGCGCGGCGTGATCGGCACCTCTTCCCCGGTTTTGGGGTTGCGGCCAATGCGTTCGTTTTTGTCACGCACGCTGAAGGTTCCAAAGGACGAAATCTTCACCTGTTCGCCCTGCACCAACGCGTCGGAAATATGGTTCAGCACACTTTCGACCAGTTGTGCGGATTCGTGGCGGGATAATCCCACCTCACGAAAGACCGCTTCGGCCAGATCCATGCGGGTCAGTGTCTTTTCGCCCATTATCTTTCCCCATTGCTGCCCGAAAGGATGGTTCGGTTTCATCGGGCTGTCAATGTAAAGGGCGGAGAAATCGTTCCCCGCCCGTCACTTATCTGTGCATATCATGCAATTATTGCACACATGCGTCAATGGCGGCCACATCCGGGCCTTGCGCATCACGGCCCAGATTGAACGGAGCCGAGGCATTGCGCCAATCGGCATAGTCCGCCAGATAATGCAGCTGGCTGGAATAGATCTTGGCCGCAGTCGGATTCGCACAGGCGATTTCCGTGATGGTTTCGTTCGCCATTTCCTGAATCCGGGCCAGCGATTCGTCATCCATGCGGGTGATCTGGGTGCCAGCCGCCTTGAATTTCGCGAAGGCGTCGGCGGCGTGTTTTTCGGTGAAGGACAGGCTCCACAGCATGGTGGCGTCGGCAGCGATTTTCAGGCGGTCCTGCGTGTCGGCGTCCAGACGATCCCACGCCGCCTTGTTAATCATGACGCCAAAGACCGACGCCGATTGGTGCCAGCCCGGCGTTGACCAGTATTTCGTCACCTGATGGAAACCGCCCGAATAATCGACATTGGGGGTCGAAAATTCCGCACCGTCAATCACGCCGCGTTCCAGCGATTGATAGATTTCGCCGCCCGCCATGCTGACTTGGTTACCGCCCAGCTTTTCCAACAACTTACCCTGTTCCAGACCGGACAGACGCAGGCGCAGGCCGCGCAAATCCTCGACCGTGTTGATGGCTTTGTTGGTGGTGCGGAACCCCGATTCGTTATTGGTCACGGCATAGGGCAGATACACCATGCCAAAGCGGCCATACACTTCGTTATACAGGTCCGCGCCGCCCCATTCCTGAATCCAGTTCACATAATCAACGGCGTTGAACAGGCTGGCCGTGGTGGCCAGCGGCGAAAACGCCGCGTCGCGACCGGCCCAATACCCCGGCCAGTCCGCGCCCGCCTGAATGGTGCCGGATTGCACGGCGCCAAACACCTCACCCGCGGGAACCAGACTGCCGCCGTCGTAGAAATCAATCGACAATGTGGACGAATCAACCAGCTTGCCAACCAGTTCGACCCATTTCTTGTCCATCTCGATCAGTTCCAGACTGGACGGCCAAGTGGTCGTCATGGTCCAGGTTTCGGCCAATGCCGGGCCAGACATCGCGGTTGCCAAGGCCACCGAAGCGATCAGTTTTTTCATGTTTTCCTCCTTGTTTATCAATGCGCTGCCGTTATCCGGCATAGATCGTAGCCGGCAGCCATGTGACCAGCGGCGGGAACAGAATGACCAGCAGACACATCAGCAGCACCAGACCGATGAACGGCACAACGCCGATGATGATGTCGCCGGTTTTCACCTCGGGCGGGGCAATGGCGCGCATATAGAACAGCGCATATCCAAAGGGCGGCGACATAAAGCTGGTTTGCAGCACGACGGCCATCAGGATCACGAACCACAGCGGGTCGATGCCCATTTCGTTGACCAGCGGCAAAAAGATCGGGAAGGACAGCAGCACAATCCCGGTCCAATCCAGGAACATGCCCAGAATGAACACCGCAATCAGCATCACCGCAACCAAGGTATAGGGGTCGCTGGCCAGCCCGCGCATCACATCCTGACTGGCGCGCAGGCCGCCGGTGATGTTGAACACGCCGGTAAAGGCGGTTGCGCCCACCACGATGAACAGAATCATCGCCGATGTGCGGCCGGTTTCCAGCAGCGCGGAATAAAAGGTGCGCCATTCAAACCGCCCGCGGGCAATCACGATCAGCAGCGACAGCACGGCGCCGATGGCGCTTGCCTCGGTCGCGGTCGCGATCCCGGCCAAGAGCGAGCCCAGAATCCCCAGGATCAGAATCAGCGGCGGCACGGCTTCGACCAGCAGCATTTTCCACATTTCGGCCTTGCTGATGCGGTCGGTTTCCTGCATCGCGGGCGCCCATTCGGGTTTCAGCCACGCGATCAGCGCGACATACACCGCATAGAGAACGCCCAGCAAAACACCGGGAATCATTGCGCCGGCAAACAACTGCCCCACCGACAGGCCGGGGGCATAGGACGACATCAGAATCAGCATGATCGACGGCGGAATCAGGATGCCCAAACAGCCCGAGGCCCCGATCAGACCCGTCGCCAGCCGTTTGTCATAGCCGTATTGCAGCATCGGGCGCAGGGCCATCATGCCCATCACCGTGATCGACGCGCCGATAATCCCGGTCGTCGCGGCCAGCAGGATGGAAATGAACACCACGGCCAGACCCAGACCACCTTTGACATTGGCCAACAGGTGTCGCAGCGCCTCGAACATTCGGTCGGTCACGCCGCTGTCGGACAGAAACCGCGCCATCAACACGAAGAGCGGAATGGCGATAAGGACATAGTTATCAAGCACATCACCGAAAATTCGGTTCGTCACGATGCCCAAGACCTGCGGACGGCCCGCGATGAAGGCGCCCAGAATCGCCGTGCCGCCCAGAACCATGGCCAGCGGGTGGCCCATGAACAGGCCCAGCACCAGCAGGCCCGACATAATCAACGCAATTGCTTCACCGGACATCCATCGGCTCCATCGGGTCGGGGGTATTTTCGACGTTCAGGATCAGCTTTAACACTTCGCTGATGCCTTGGATCAGCAACAGACAGGCCGCCACAAACATCGCCATTTTCAACGGATAAACAGGCAGTTGCACCGCGCCATAGGTCAGTTCACCCTGATTCCACGACGTGATCGCAAAGTCCCAGCTGCGCCGCGCAAAAATCCACGCAAACGGAAAGAAAAAGATGACATAGCCCGCCAGATCCACCCAGCGGCGCAGCCCCGGCCCCATGCGGGATGTCAGCAAATCCACCCGCACATGCGATTGATGGCGCAGGGCATAACCGCCCAGCATGATGAAATAAAACCCATAAAGCTGTTTCGTCACGTCAAAGGCCCAGCGTGTCGGCTGGCCCATGTAACGCATGATGACATCATAGATGATGATGAAGGCAAAAATAATCGCGACGATCGACACGATGCGTCCCACGATTTCATTGATGCCGTCAATCAGACGGATAATTGGCAATCTCTGTCCCTCCCTCGGGTGGTGTGCGTTCTGCACCTT
The DNA here is from genome assembly GCF_030538495.1 of Paracoccus sp. (in: a-proteobacteria). GTDB lineage: Bacteria > Pseudomonadota > Alphaproteobacteria > Rhodobacterales > Rhodobacteraceae > Paracoccus. Next base: position 62,497 of record NZ_JAUNTW010000003.1, on the reverse strand, counting down.
TGGTTGTGGCAGTCTTTTCCAAAGCCCCCGCGCCTGTCAACAGCGCCCCGTGCGTTGTGTTGCATTTGATCTATTATGCCACGCGCGCATTAAGAAATTATGAACGCGCCCCGAGGGTTAGGCGGCGCAGCACAGCCGGCCCGGCCCCAGCCGCCAGGATCAGCGCCTCATCCGCCGGTTGCGTGATCGGCGCGGCGGTTTCAGGTCGGGCATTTGGCGGAATTGCACAAAAAGACAGGTGAAAAAATTTACCAGAACGGCATGAATTAACACATTCTTAGGATCAGGAGGACCGCCAGAATGCGTTTTATCACACTTGCTGCGGCGTTTGCGGCCGCAATCGCGTTTTCACCCGTTCCTGCCGATGCCCATGGCGGCGGGTGCCGCAAATCATCGCCGCCGGGACAATGCTGTCACATGGACAACCGGGCGGGCAAAGTGCATTGCCATTAACCCCAACGAAAAACGCCGCCCCACGGGGCGGCGTTTCGCAAAACAATGGGGCAGGGATCAGAAACCCAGACCCGCATATTTCGATTTGAATTTCGACACGCGGCCGCCGGTGTCCATCAGCTTGGTCGAGCCGCCGGTCCAGGCCGGGTGCGACGTCGGGTCGATGTCCAGCGACATGGTGTCGCCTTCTTTGCCCCAGGTCGAACGGGTCTGATAGACCGTGCCGTCCGTCATTTTGATTTCGATCATGTGATAATCGGGGTGGATGTCTTTTTTCATCGTCAGACGTCCTTATGCTTTGGTGTCGGCTTTGGGGCGATAGTTGGTTTTTTCGGCGATACGGGCCGATTTACCACGACGATCGCGCAGGTAATACAGTTTGGCGCGGCGGACGCGGCCACGGCGCACAACCTCGATCGATTCGACATTGGTCGAATACAGCGGGAACACACGTTCCACGCCTTCGCCAAAGCTGATTTTGCGGACGGTGAACGACGCGGCGATGCCGTCGCCGCCTTTGCGGCTGATGCACACGCCTTCGTAATTCTGGACGCGGGTGCGCGTGCCTTCGGTCACTTTATAGCCGACGCGCACGGTGTCACCGGCTTTAAAGTCGGGGATGGTCTTGCCAAGCGCGGCGATTTGCTCGGCTTCCAGTTGGGCGATCAGGTTCATCGCTGTTCCTTTCATGGCTCGCGGTGATTCCGCGATTGGTCTGATGCGCCCGAGAGCTGTCGGTCCTTTGCCGGGTCCATACTGTCGTATGCCCGCCACAGATCGGGGCGGCGTTCCTTGGTCAGCCTTTCGGCCTGTTCGGCCCGCCAACGGGCAATGGCCGCGTGATTGCCGGATAACAAAACATCCGGGATCGCACGGTTGTCCCATTCAGCGGGTTTCGTATACTGCGGATGTTCCAGCAGACCCCGATTGCCGATGGAAAAGGATTCCTCGGCCAGCGAATCCTGATTCCCCAGCACGCGCGGTATAAGCCGAACCGTCGCGTCAATCAAGACCTGAGCCGCGATTTCACCTCCCGTCAGGACATAATCGCCGATGCTGATTTCCTGCACGTTATGGGCGTCCAACACGCGCTGATCCACGCCTTCGAAGCGGCCACAGATCAGCGTGACCCCCGGCCCCTGCGCCAGTTCGCGCGCGCGGGCCTGCGTCAGCGGACGCCCGCGCGGAGACATATACACCACCGGCAGCCCGCCCCCGGCATGGCGCAGGGCGGCGTCCATCACATCGGCGCGGATCACCATGCCCGCCCCGCCACCCGCCGGGGTGTCATCGACATTGCGGTGACGGCCCACGCCGAAATCGCGCAGCGGGATGGTTTCCAGATTCCACAACCCCTGAGACAGCGCGCGCCCGGTCAGCGACAGGCCCAGAATGCCGGGGAACGCCTCGGGGAACAGGGTGATGATGCGGGCGGTCCACGCGCCCATGACCTGAGGTTCCGCGCCCAATTCGCGGGGGCGCAGGCTGGGGCGAATGGTCAACCGGCCATGCGATTTCGGGGTGTCAGTCATCGTCACTGCCGGGCGGATCGGCAACGATGCGGCGCGCGGTCAGGTCGACGGTTGGCACCGCCGCGCGGGTAAAGGGCAGCAGCACCACCTGCGAGCCGCCCACAATTTCCAGAATATCGCCCGCGCCGTGATCGAAAATCGCGCGCACGCGGCCAAGGATAACGCCGCCGGTGTCCACGACCTCTAACCCGATCAGGTCGGCGTGGTAAAATTCATCGTCAGGCAGCGACGGCAGCGCCGAACGCGGCGCCCACAGGGTCACGCCCTTTAACGCCTCGGCGTCTTCGCGGGTGGCCACGCCCGACAGGCGCGCGCCAAGCCCGCCCGTCACAGGCCGGGTCAGGGTGACGGCAAAGCTGCGTTTGCCGTCTTCGGACAGCAGCGGGCCATAGGTCGCGATGTCGTCCGGGGTGGCGCAAAAGCTTTTCAGCCGCACTTCGCCCTTGACGCCGAACGCGCCCGCAATGGCACCGACGCAAATCTTATCAGACATTGACCCCGCGGCAGATGCCGCCCTGCATTGTGCCGCCCAGATCCAGACAGGCATCTTTGGCCAGATAGCGTTCGCCCGCCACGCCCAGAATCAGGCCAACGGCAAAAATCGCAATCAAACGGATCATGTGGTCATTCCTTATCAGATCAGATGTGGGGCAGGGTGTCCCCCGCCCCACAGATGGGATCAGCCTTCGGCCGATTCCGCAGCGGCTGCGGCTTTTTCAGCCTTTTCGGCGGCGCGCTGTTGGGCGGCTTTGCCGGGTTCGCCTTTTTTCAGGTTCTGACGGTTCGCCTTTTCGCGCACGCCAGCAGCTTCCAGAAAACGCGCCACGCGGTCGGTCGGCTGTGCGCCTTGGGCCAGCCAGTGCTGCACGCGCTCCAGATCCATTTTCACGCGATCTTCGCTGTCTTTGGGCAGCAGCGGGTTATAGGTGCCCAGCTTTTCGATAAAGCGGCCGTCACGCGGCATACGCGAATCGGATGCGACGATGGCATAGTGGGGACGTTTTTTGCTGCCGCCACGGGCCAGACGGATTTTCATTGCCATTGGTGTTCTCCTTATAAATGGCGGTTGGGGCCTTGCCCCTTAGGATTGATAGCTTTCGTGATGGCGGATCACCTCGGCGATCACGAAGTTCAGGAATTTGCGCGCGAATTCCGGGTCGAGGTCGGCCTCGCGCGCGAGGCGTTCCAGCCGTTCGATTTGCGCGGATTCGCGCAAGGGATCAGACGGCGGAAGATCATGTTCAGCCTTAAGCAGGCCGACATTTTGGGTATGTTTGAACCGTTCGGCCAGCGTGAACACCAAAATGGCGTCCAGCCGGTCAATGCTGGCGCGATGTCCGGCCAAGAGGCTGGCGGCGCGGGTGGCGGCGTCGGTCATGGGCGGTTCCCACTGGTAAAGTGCGGCTTGGCACGGCGAGGCTGGGGGTTTTGCACCCCCAGACCCCCGCAGGATATTTGCGCACAGAAGATCATGCGTTCCCCTTGGGGTGCAGCCAGACGGTCATCGGGCCAAACGGGCTGTCGCCTTCGCCCATCTGCATCGCGTCCAGTTTCGCAGCCAGTGCCAGTGACCGGGTGTTGTCCGGTGCGATGAACGAAATCAGTTGGTCCATGCCCTGCGCTGCGGCCCAGTCGCGGGCGGCAATCGCGGCTTCGCGGGCATAGCCATGGCCTTCGCAGCCGTTGAACAGCTGCCAGCCCAGTTCCGGCGCGGGCCAGCCGTCATGTTTGATGATCCCGCAGGTGCCAAGCAGGCGCCCCGAGGCGGTTTCTTCGATCATCCAATAGCCATAGCCGCGCATCGCCCAATGGCCCGGATTGGCGATGAACAAGATCCAGCTTTCGAACCGGTCGCGCGGGCCGCCGACAAAGCTGCTGCGGTCGTCGGCCATGAATTCGGCAAAGATATCAAAGTCATCCTCGCGCACGGCGCGCAGGGTCAGGCGTTCGCTGTGGATCGTGGGGGCGTTTGTGTGGGTCATGATGCGGTTTCCTGCGGGTGGCGATAGATCAGGCACGGTTCGTTGCGCAGGGTCGTTTCGCGTTCAACCGTCGCGCCCATCCGTTCGGCCAAACGGCGCGAGCGGGTGTTATCCGGATGGATGTTCGACACCAGCGGTCCCAGCCCGAAATGACGCGCGGCATAGTCGCGCGCGGCCATGGCGCCTTCGAAGGCAAGGCCCTGACCCTGAAACCCGTCAAAGACGGTCCAGCCCAGTTCGGGTTCCGGCCAGTCCAGATGATGCACAATGCCGATGCGCCCCGCGATGTCGCCCGCCCGCGTGGTCACGGTCCACACCCCGTAACCGCGGATCGCCCAATAGCCGATATGCGCAGCGATTTTTTCGTAAACCTGCCAGTCCTGATGCGGGCCGCCCACGAAATGCGACCGGTCCGACGCGCCAAAGCGCACGGACGCTGGCAGGTCGTCCAGCGACGGCCCGCGCAGGATCAGGCGTTCGGTTTCGATCACCGGGATATGGACGGCGGGCAGGGTCATTTTTTGCCAAACAGCCCGGACAGCCCGCCCGGCAGGCCCGCTTTGCCCAATTGACCGCCCAGACCGCGCGGATCTTGCAGCATTTTCTGCGCCTCGGCCATTTTTGCGGGGTCGAGGTTTTCCATATCGGGCAGGCCGCCGCCTTTGCCGGTCATGGCGCGCATGGCCTGTTTCATCATGCCGCCTTTGCCCATTTTGCCCAGCTTTTTCATGGTGTCGGCCATCTGTTTCTGCATTTTCAGCAGACGGTTCAGATCGGCCACATCCAGCCCCGCACCGGCGGCGATGCGTTTTTTGCGGCTGGCCTGCAACAGATCAGGATTGGCCCTTTCCTTTTTCGTCATCGAGTTAATCAACCCGATCTGGCGGCGGATCGCGCTGTCGTCATAGCCCGCAGCCTCGGCCTGTTTGGCCATTTTCTGCATACCGGGCATCATCGACATGACCGACTGCATCCCGCCCATTTTTTGCATCTGTTCCAGTTGGCCTTTCAGGTCGTTCATGTTGAACAACCCTTTCTGGAACCGCTTCATCATGCGTTCGGCCTGTTCGACCTCCAGCACTTGTTGCGCTTTTTCGACAAGCGCCACGATGTCGCCCATGCCCAAGATGCGGCCTGCGACACGCTGGGCGTCGAACGCTTCGATCGCGTCCATTTTTTCGCCCAAGCCGACGAAGCGGATCGGTTTGCCCGTCACCGCGCGCATCGACAGCGCCGCACCGCCGCGCCCGTCGCCGTCCATCCGCGTCAGAACCACGCCGGACACGCCGACCTTGGCGTCAAATTCGGTGGCGACATTCACCGCGTCCTGACCCGTCAGACCATCGACGACCAACAGCGTTTCGCGCGGCTGGGCGATGTCGCGGACGGCCTGCACTTCGTCCATCAGCACCTGATCAATATGCAGACGGCCTGCGGTATCCAGCAGGTAAACGTCATAACCACCCAAACTGGCCTGCGTTTTCGCGCGTTTCGCGATCTGCACCGCCGATTCGCCCGCCACGATGGGCAGGGTATCAACGCCAATCTGCTGGCCCAGAATCGCAAGCTGTTCCATAGCGGCGGGGCGGTTGGTGTCCAGCGACGCCATCAGCACACGTTTCTTTTCGCGGTCCTTCAGGCGCAGGGCCAGCTTGGCGGTCGTGGTGGTTTTCCCCGAGCCTTGCAACCCGACCATCAGGATCGGCGCGGGCGGGTTGTCGATGCGCAGGGCGTCGGGTTCACCGTCGCCTTGCAGCACCTTAATCAGTTCATCATGAACGATTTTAACGACTTGCTGGCCCGGCGTGATGGATTTCGTGACCGATGCGCCCGTCGCCTTGGCCGTCACCGATTTCACAAATGACCGCGCCACGGGCAGGGACACGTCAGCCTCTAACAACGCAACCCGCACTTCGCGCATGGCGGCGGTGACGTCATCTTCGGTCAGCGCGCCTTGTTTGGTCAGCCGGTCAAAAACGCCGCCCAAACGGTCGGAAAGGTTTTCAAACATCGGCGGGCCTCCTGTCGGTCCAAACACGGTTGCCCCCGTGGGCGCAACGCGCTGACGGGGGGCGATCCCCGCATCTGACGGGGACCGGAAGGCACATCCTTCCGGGAATCTGGGGTTTCATACGAAAAAGCGGCGGTCGAGTCAACCGCCGCCCCGTCGCGCGTTACGCCGCGATCTGATCCAGTGCCGTTTGCGCCCGGGCCATGCCAGCATCGCGGTCCAGGGCCAGACCGTCGGCGGGGATAAAGGTCACATCGGTGATCCCCAGAAAGCCCAGCATATGCCGCAGATAGCCCGACGCGAAATCTATATCCGATCCCATCGGCGTGCCAGCGGCGGTATAGGCGATAAAGGCGCGCTTGCCGGTCAGCAGACCTTCGGGACCGGCTTCGGTGTAGCGGAAACTGATGCCCGCGCGCGCGATCTGATCCAGCCAGTTTTTCAACTGCGCGGTGATGGTGAAATTGTAAACCGGCGCGCCGATGACCAGCACATCGGCATCCTGCACCTGCTTCAGCAGCGCGTCCGATGTGGCAATCAGGGCTTGTTGGTCGGCGCTTGGCTGGTCGGGCGTCATGCGCACGGCGTGGAACCAATCGGTATCAATCGCCGGAACGCCCGCGTTCAGGTCGCGATAGGTGACGGTTGCGTCGGGGTTCGTCGCGCGCAGGCGGGCGACCGCATCCGCGGTCAGTTTGCGCGAAACGGATGCGTCGCCGGTAATGGCGCTGTCGATGTGCAGAATATGCATGGCGTTAACCCTTGTTTTGCTTGTCTGAGGGGTGATCTGGGGCTAGTCGTGGGAAAAGAAAACGGGAACAAGCGCGCAGGTTCTGTGCATGGCTGCACATGATGGATGAATGGGACGATGTCCGTGTGGCCTTGGCGGTCGCGCGCGCGGGAACGATCAGCGGTGCCGCCGATGTTCTGGGCGTTCATCACGCCACCGTGATCCGCCGGATCGACGCGTTAGAGGCGCGGTTAAATCAACGCCTGTTCCTGCGCGGGGCGCGCGGTTACAGCCTGACCGATGCGGGCGAAACGCTGCGCGATACCGCCGAATCGGTCGAAGATCATCTGGCGCAGATGGCCAGCCGGATTGCGGGCGGCTCCAGCATCAGCGGACGTCTGACGGTGACCTGTCTGCCCGATCTGCATTGGATCATCACGCCGCGTCTGGTGCCGTTATTGGCGCAGCACCCGGAATTGAGGCTGGACTATCAGACCGGTTCGCGGCTGTTCCGGCTGGACACGGGCGAAGCGCATATCGCCATCCGCGCCGCCGAAACCCCGCCGCAAAACCCCGATTATGTGGTTCAGCCGTTTTTGCGGCTGCGGGTCGCGTTGTATGCGGCGCCCGATTATGCGGCGCTGCCGGACTGGGCGGCGAATAACTTTGTCTGCCCCGGTGCGGATGAGGCGGGCGCGCCCTGGTCCGCCTGGCTGCGCAACAATGTCCCGGCGGAACGCTGGATTGCGCAGGCGAATGAACCCGCGGCGCAGCGTGCGCTGATCGGGTCGGGCGTCGGGGTGGGGTTTGTGCGGTCCGATCTGGCGGTTGGGCTGCGCGAAATCGGGCATCTGCCCGATTGGGACACGCAGCTGTGGCTGGTCACGCATATGGATTTGCACCGCACGCCCAAGGTGCAAGCCGCGATTGCGGCGTTGCGGCAGGGGTGAGTGGGGGCTTAACGCATTAACCTTAATGCGGGGATGCGGCGGGCCGTCGGGCGTGCGGTTCGATTTGGCGGTTTTGGCGCGAAAAATAGGGCAAATGCCGCAGCTGCTCTGCGCGACCAAGATGCAGGCCGCGATTTCGGCGTTGCGATAAGAGTGTTTCAGGGACGCGTTAACCTTAATGGCGAATGCGCGGCGGATCGCTGGGCGTCGGGTTGGTTTGCCGCGATCCTGCGGCGGGTCTGCGAAAGATCGGATGAATGCGGCATCTACACGATATGCCGAATCTGCAAGCCGCGACTGGCGCGTTGCGTCAGGGGTGATTGGGGCTTAACGCATTAACCTTAACCGGGGATGCGCGGGGGATTGCTGTACTGCGGGTGTGTGCGGTTCGGTCTGGGGGGCGATTAGCCTCACCGCGTTAACGTTAACCGGCGACGCGCTGCGCGTTTGTGTGTGTCGGTGCGAGTTGTCGCGACGCGCTGCGGCGTCGGGGTTACGTGAAATCGTGAGTATTCCGAACTGGGACACGCCACTGTGGCTGGTGACGCATATGGATTTGCACCGCACGCCCAAGGCGCAAGCTGCGATTGCGGCGTTGCGATAAGAGTGTTTCAGGGACGCATTAACCTTAATGGCGAATGCGCTGCGGATCGCTGGGCGTCGGGTTCGTGCGGTTCGATTTGGCAGGTTATCTGCCTGATCGGGACACGCCACTGTGGCTGGTGACGCATATGGATTTGCACCGAACGCCCAAAATGCAGGCCGCCATTTCGGCGTTGCGGCAGGAGTCTTTCAGGGACGCATTAACCTTAATGGCGAATGCGCGGCGGATCGCTGGGCGTCGGGTTCGTGCGGTTCGATTTGGCAGGTTATCTGCCTGATCGGGACACGCCACTGTGGCTGGTGACGCATATGGATTTGCACCGAACGCCCAAGGTGCAAGCCGCGATTGCGGCGTTGCGGCAGGGGGAGTTGGGGCTTAACGCATTAACCTTAATGCGGGGATGCGCTACGGATCGCCGAGTGTCGGGCTTATTCGCTTCGATTTGGCGGTCGGGCCGCGAAAGATCGGGCAAATATCTCACCTGACTCTAACGCCAAGGGTGCAGGTGGCGATTGCCGCGTTGCGGTATCGAAGCTTACGATGCATTAACCTTAACCGTGGTTGGGCGTGCATATGGCCCGTGCCGCAGGCGCAAGGTTCACGCTGCGATTGCCGTTTTGCTGACGCGCATGCCCGCCTTACCCTCACCGCGTTAACCTTAACCGCGGATGCACCTCAGCCGCGCTGCGGATGACCGGGCCGTCGGGTGTCATATCCACGGCCAAGGCGCCCGCATCGCGCAGCCGCACCGGGTCAAAGGCCCTACAGGCCGCGTCATCGGGCAGGGGGATGGCCTCGGTCGCGACCAGAATACGGCGGGGCTGACATTCGGCGGCGGCGCGGTCGCCCGATCCTTTGCCGGTAAAATGGCCGATGTCCCAGCCATGCGGCAGGGCGGCCCAGCGGTCGCGGCGGTCGCCGTCCCAGGCGGGGCGGGCGGCGGATTGGGATTGGCTGGCGATGTCGCCGTCTTCCAACAGCCATGTGCTGATGGCGAAGCCTCCGCCCGATGGTTTGGACACCGCGCGGCCGGTGGGGGTCATCAGGCCGACGGCCTCGCCCTCGGCCGCGATCAGGATCAGGGGGCGGGTGGTCGTTAACCACAACGCGCCCGCCAGAATCAGCATGACCGCGCCGGACCAGAACCCCGCCATCAGCGGTCCCGCCCGCGTCAGCCGCAGATCGCGCCGCCAGCACAGAATCATCAGCGACGATCCAAACCCCATCAGCGGCACGACCGACGCCGGCGGCAGGGGAATCGCCGTGACTGCGCCGCCGATGCTTGCTACCCATTCCGCCACCCACAGCATCCACAGCGTCCCCATGCCCATCACCCACAGGGCCGGGCCTTCCAACCCCAGCGGGGCCAGCAGCGCGCCGATCACGCCCGCGGGCATCACGAACACGCCCATCACCGGCACCGCCAGCAGGTTCGCCAGCATCCCATATTGCGCCATCCGGTTGAAATGCGCCGCTGCAATGGGCGAGGTCGCGATCCCCGCCACAAAGGACGACACCAGCAGCATCGCCACGGGGCGTATGACCCAATGCAGGCGCGGCGCGATGCGCGCCCATGGTCCCGCCGACAGGATCAACGCGACGGTGGCGGCAAAGCTCATCTGAAAGCCCGGCGTTGTCACCGATTCGGGGGAATAGATCAGCACCACGACCGCCGCCACGGCAATGGTGCGCAGGGAAATCGCGCGCCGGTCCACCAGAATCGCGGCCAGCATCACCGCGACCATGATAAACGACCGTTCCGTCGCCACGCCGCCCCCCGACAGCCACAGATAACAGGCCGAGGCAAACAGCGCGCCCCCCGCCGCGATCTTATGCACAGCGATGCGGGGCGCGGCGCCCAAGCCCTGCGCCAGCACCAGAACCAGCCGCAGGGCGGTATAGACGAAACCGGCTAACATGCTCATATGCAAGCCGGAAATCGAGATAATGTGATACAGGTTCGACGCGCGCATGACGTCGTTTGTCGCCTCGGCAATGCCGGAACGGTCGCCGGTCATCAGCGCGGCGGCAACCGCGCCCTGTTGGCCGCCGATACGGTCCTGCATCGCGGCGCTGATCGACATGCGGGCGCGGTGCATCCACCACATCCCGCCCTGAGGCGGCGCGACCGTCATAATCGGGGTGCGGCTGTAACCCACCGCGCCCAGCCCCATGAACCACGCATGTTGCCTGAAATCGAAACTGCCCGGTGCGGCGGGGCCGGGGGGCGGTCCCAGATGGCCGGTCAGCATCACCCGTTGCCCCAGCTGTGGCAGTTCGTCATCCGGGGTATCCATCAGCGACAGGCGCACCCGGTTGGGGGTGCGGTCGGGGCCGTGATCGCGCAGCACCACCTGATCCAGCAGCAGGCGTTTGCGGTCGCGGGCCGATCGGTCAATGTCGATCACGCGCCCTTCGACCGGGCCGTAATACCGCCAATCTATCACCGGGGCGGCGACCATCTGCGCGCGCATCCCGGCCAGCCCATAACCGCCGACGATCATCACTCCGGCCAGTGCCAGCAGCCGCGCCCAATCGGCGGCGGGCCAGCTGATCCGCCCGCGTTCCGCCCAGAGCGGCGCGCCAAAGGCCACCACAGCGCACAGAATCAGCGCCGCCAGAACCGCGCCCCATTGCGTCCACGCCAACAGAAACGGGTGCAGAAACCACGCGCCAATCCCCACCGACAGGCACACCGGCACCCACAAAAACAGCCCGCCCCGCACGGCCGCTGTGGCGCGCAGGCGTGGGGGCGCTGCGTGTTTTGACAGGCGGGGCGCAGATGTGGGGCCGGGGTTCATCCTTGTTCTTTCACGGTCGCTTGACTATCACATGGAACCAGAATGGCACGGTGGGTCTTACTAAATCGTTAAGATCGCTGCGCCGGCATATACTTTTCCAAAGGCTCCGATGACCCAATCCCCTGTTGTGACCCGCTTTGCCCCTTCGCCCACTGGTTATTTGCATATTGGGGGCGCGCGGACGGCGTTGTTCAACTGGCTGTATGCGCGGGGCCGGGGCGGCAAATTCCTGCTGCGGATCGAGGATACCGACCGCGCCCGTTCCACCTCTGACGCGACCGAGGCGATCCTCAAGGGTCTGACATGGTTGGGTTTGGATTGGGACGGTGAACCCGTCAGCCAATTCGCGCAAAAGGACCGCCACGCCGAGATTGCCCAGCAATTGCTGGCGCGCGGCGCGGCGTATAAATGTTTTTCCACGCCGGAAGAAATCGCTCAGTGGCGCGACAACAACCCCCGTCAGCCGTTTCAAAGCCCGTGGCGCGACGCGACGGACCATCCCGACGCGCCCTATGCCCTGCGTCTGCGCGCGCCGCGTGATGGGGAAACGGTGATTGACGATCAGGTGCAGGGGCAGGTGCGTGTCGGCAACGATCAGCTGGACGATATGATCATCCTGCGCAGCGACGGCACGCCGACCTATATGCTGGCCGTGGTGGTGGATGATCACGACATGGGCGTGACGCATGTCATCCGCGGCGATGACCACCTGACCAACACCGCGCGTCAGGTCCAGATCATCGACGCCATGGGCTGGCCGCGCCCGACCTATGCCCATATCCCGCTGATCCATGGCGAAGATGGGAAAAAGCTGTCGAAACGTCACGGCGCGGTTGGCCTGCATGAATTTGCAGCGCTTGGTTATCCTCCGGCCGCGATGCGCAATTATCTGGCCCGTCTGGGGTGGAGCCATGGCGACGACGAATTGTTCAGCGACGCGCAGGCATTGGAATGGTTCGATCTGTCGGGAATCGGTCGCGCGCCCGCTCGGTTGGATTTCAAGAAACTGGAACATGTCAGCAGCCACCATATCGGCACGATGTCCGACGCCGCCGTTCTGGCCGGGATCGAGGATTTCCGCGCCGAAATCGGCCAGCCTCCTTTGTCGGATGCGCAATCCGAACGCCTGATCCCCGCGCTGAGTGCGCTGAAAGAAAAGGCGAAAACACTGCCCGCGCTGTTGGATCAGGCGCATTTTGCGCTGATCGACCGCCCCGTGGAATTGGAACAAAAAGCATCAAATGCTTTGGATTCGGTATCCCGTGGTATGCTGAAAACATTGACTTCTGCACTGCAGCATGTTAGCTGGAACCGAAGCGATCTGGAGGAGGCCGCTAAGGCCATGGCAGAGGATGCGGGCGTGGGCTTGGGTAAAATCGCGGCCCCTGTCCGGGCTGCCTTGGCCGGTCGCGCATCCACCCCCAGCATTTTTGATATGATGATTGCGCTTGGCCGCGATGAAACCATCGCGCGGCTGACCGACCAATTCGAACAGGCGGATTGACGCCACAGAGAGAGGAAGCCGTAACATGGCAGATCTGAACCCGGCCAAGCTGACGATTGACGGACAAGATTACGAATTGCCCGTGCTAAAGCCCACGGCAGGCCCGAATGTGTTGGACATTCGCAAACTGTATGGTCAGGCGGATGTGTTCACCTATGACCCCGGCTTTACCTCGACCGCCAGCTGTGATTCGACGATCACCTATATCGACGGCGATAAGGGCGAATTGTGGTATCGCGGCTATCCCATTGAACAATTGGCCGAAAAATCGCACTATCTTGAGGTGTGTTACCTGCTGCTGCACGGCGAACTGCCCAGCAAGGAACAGATGGTTGATTTCGAAAACCGCATCACGCGGCACACGATGGTGCATGAACAGATGCACTATTTCTTCCGCGGGTTCCGTCGCGACAGCCATCCGATGGCGACCATGGTTGGCGTGGTCGGCGCCATGTCGGCGTTTTACCACGATTCGACCGATATTTCCGACGAATGGCAACGCGAAGTTGCGGCCATGCGCCTGATCGCGAAACTGCCGACGATTGCGGCCATGGCCTATAAATACTCGATCGGGCAACCGTTCGTGTATCCGCGCAATGATCTGGATTATGCGGCGAATTTCTTGCATATGTGCTTTGCCGTCCCGGCCGAAGACTATGTGGTCAAGCCCGAACTGGCCCGTGCCATGGATCGGATTTTCACCCTGCACGCCGATCACGAACAGAACGCATCCACGTCCACCGTGCGTCTGGCGGGCTCGTCCGGGGCGAACCCGTTCGCCTGTATCGCGGCGGGCATCGCCTGCCTGTGGGGGCCGGCGCATGGCGGTGCGAACCAGGCCTGTCTGGAAATGCTGAAAGAAATCGGCACCGTGGACCGCATCCCCGAATACATCGCCAAGGCCAAGGATAAGAACGACCCGTTCCGCCTGATGGGCTTTGGTCACCGGGTTTACAAAAACTTTGACCCCCGCGCCAAAGTGATGAAGGAATCCGCAGATGAGGTTCTGGACCTGCTGGGCATCGAAAACAACGAAACCCTGAAGGTCGCCAAGGAACTGGAACGCATCGCGCTTGAGGATGAATATTTCGTCAGCAAAAAGCTGTATCCGAACGTCGATTTCTATTCGGGCATCATCCTGTCGGCCATGGGCTTCCCGACCTCGATGTTCACGCCGATCTTTGCGATGTCGCGGACGGTTGGCTGGATCAGCCAGTGGAAAGAAATGATCGGCGATCCGCAAAACAAAATCGGTCGGCCGCGTCAGCTCTATGTCGGTTCCGACCGCCGCGATTATGTGGATGTCAGCAGCCGCTAATCGGTGCTGCGCCGGGTTTGGGGGCCGTTGCGGCCCCCTTTTCCGTTAAGGGTAAAGACATGGAAAAACAAAAACTTGCTCTGGTGACGGGTGCGTCGCGTGGTCTGGGTGCGGCATTGGCACAGGGGCTGGCCGCGCGCGGATATCACGTTCTGGCCGTCGCCCGCACCGTTGGCGCGCTTGAGGAATTGGACGACCGCATCCGCGCGGCGGGCGGGCAGGCCACGCTGGCCCCCATGGATGTGGCCGAGGCTCCGGCGATGCAGCAGATGACCAAGGCGATTGCCGACCGTTGGGGCGGGCTGGACCTGTGGGCGCATACCGCGATCCACACCGCGCCCTTGGCCCCCGCCCCGCATATCGAGGGGAAAGATTGGGCGAAATCGGTGCTGGTCAACGTCGATGTCACGCGCGGGCTGATTGCATTGCTGGAACCTCTGTTGCGGATGCGGAACGGCACGGCGCTGTTTTTCGACGACGCGCGGGGCGGGCAAAAGTTCTTCGGCGCCTATGGCGCGACCAAGGCGGCGCAGATCGCCCTTGCCCGCAGTTGGCAGGCCGAGGCCGCGCAGCACGGCCCCCGCGTCGTGATCGACGAACCCGCGCCGATGCCAACCGCCGTTCGCGGGCGTTTCTTCCCCGGCGAAGACCGCAGCACCCTGACCCCCTGTCAGGCCGAGGCGGACCGTATCCTGAACGCGTTGTAACGGCGGGTTTTTTGGTGTCGTGGGGCCGATCTGGCCCTGCGAGGGTTTGCAATCACGGCGGCTAAAGCCATGCGGCAGTTGGTTTGTGTCGCGCGCGGAGATTGACGGGAAACCGTGGGGTGACCGGATATGGCCTGCGTCGCAGCTGGTAAGCGGACGGGCATCCGTCCAGCCCGGCGCAGATTATTCCGCTGCGCGTCGTGGTCATCTGTGAACGCTGGTTAACCTTAACCGCTAACGGGCGTGATGCACTGGCCCCGTTGGGAACGGGGCGATCATCGGTCGGTCTGTCCAAATCATCCCGTCGTGCATCGTGGTGATCTGGAAAAGTTCTGTGATCCTCGTGGGTTGGACGGCGTGGCTGATTGCTGCGGTCCACGTGCAGCGGGTAAGCGGACGGGTATCCGTCAGACGACGCCCCGCCGGTCATGGCGATCGGCGAAAGCGCGGGATCATATCGGATGTTAAGGGGCGGGGTCGCAGGGTTCTGCCCGTCTTGCGGCGGGGATGGGTGGCGTCTGTCTCGTTATGTGCATTTTTTGCACGCCGATTGTCTCGATCTGCGAAAATTCTGTCAGTTTCGCGGATATTAAAGCGGCGGGCCGGCAAGCCTTGGGGTTCATGCGTTAGGTGACGTGTGAACCATCATGCGATTCGCTGGTATTCTTTGGCCGGCTGTATGGGTCAAAAGCAAGAGTACTATTCAGAATCAAACGGTTGCTAGGGCGCGCCCGCGCCCCCAGCCTCACCACCGCAGAACCACCGAACCCCAGCTGAGGCCGCCGCCAATCGCCTCGGTCACGACGATCTGGCCGGGTTTCAGCAGCCCTTTGCCGTCGGCAACCGACAGGGCCAGCGGGATCGACGCGGCAGATGTGTTGCCGTGATCCGCGACGGTCAGCACGACCTTATCCATGGGCAGGCCCATTTTCTGCGCGGTCGCGGTGATGATGCGCATATTCGCCTGATGCGGGACCAGCCAATCCACGTCAGCGGGCGTCAGCCCCGCTTTATCCAGTGCCGTATGCGCGGTTTGTGCCAGTTTTTCAACGGCATGGCGGAACACCAGATTGCCCTGCATCCGCAGATGACCCGCCGTGCCGGTCGTGGACACGCCGCCATCGACATACAGCAATTCGCGCAAACTGCCGTCGCTGTTCAGATCGGTGGCCAGCACGCCCCGGTCGCCGTCTTGCGCCTGCAAGATCACCGCCCCGGCGCCGTCCCCGAACAACACGCAGGTGCCGCGATCGGTCCAGTCCATGATCCGGGAAAAGGTTTCCGCGCCAATCACCAGCACCCGTTCGGCCAGACCCGCGCGGATCATCGCATCGGCATTGCCCAAGGCGAACACAAACCCCGCGCACACCGCCTGAATATCATAGGCAAAGCCGCGTTTGACGCCCAAGCCCGCCTGAATCATCGTCGCAACGGCGGGAAAGGTAAAATCGGGGGTCGAGGTCGCAACGACGATCCCGTCCAGATCATCGGCGGTCAGCCCCGCGCGTTCCAGTGCCGCGCGCCCGGCGCGGATGCCCAGATCGCTGGTGGTCTGGCCTTCAGCCGCGAAATGGCGGCGTTCGATGCCCGACCGGCTGCGAATCCATTCGTCGGTGGTGTCGATTTTGTCTTCGAACCACGCATTTTCGACCACCCGTTCGGGCAGATAATGGCCGGTGCCGATGATAACCGAACGGCGCGTCACGATACCGACCCCGCTTCGTCTGTGGTGGCGGCGGCGGCGGCGCCTTGGGCCACGCGGGCGGCCAGTTTGTCCTGAAAGCCCGATTTCGCCAGCGTAAAGGCCAGCTTAATCGCCGCCGACACGCCGGTTGCGTCCGCCGAGCCGTGCGATTTCACGACCGTGCCGTTCAGGCCCAGAAAAATGCCGCCATTCACCCGGCGCGGGTCGATCCGCTTTTGCAGGCGTTTCAGCGATGTCATGGCCAGAAGGGCGGCGAATTTGGACATAATGGAATTGGCAAACGCCTCTTTCATGAATTGTCCGACCAGTTTGGCGGTCCCTTCGCCGGTCTTCAAGGCGATGTTGCCGGTAAATCCGTCCGTCACGATCACATCAACGCGCGCGGATGGCAGATCCCCGCCTTCGACAAAGCCGACATAATCGAACTGGCCAGCATCGGCGGCGGCCTCGATCAATTCATGGGCTTGTTTCAGCTCGGGGCGGCCTTTGTGTTCTTCGGTCCCGACATTCAACAGGCCGACGCGCGGGCGATCCAGCCCCAGCCCGTTGCGGGCATAGGACGTTCCCATCAGCGCATATTGCAGCAAATCGGGCGCGTCGGCGCGAATATCGGCGCCCACATCCAGCATGATGTTGAAGCCCTGAGGGTTCCGCGACGGCCACAAACACGCAATCGCCGGGCGGTTCACTCCCGGCAATTTGCGCAAACGCAGCATCGACAACGCCATCAGCGCGCCGGTATTTCCGCAGGATACGGCGACCTGCGCTTCGCCCTGTTTGACCGATTCGATGGTGGACCACATCGAACTGCCCGCGCCTTTGCGGACGACCTGACTGGGCTTATCCTCCATCGTGACGATGCCGTCGGTGTGGCGGATGTCGCAGCGCCCGGCCAAGACCTTACGCCGCGCGATCAGGCGCGTCAGTTCGGTTTCGTCGCCATGCACAATAAACCGGATTTCCGGGTTTTTCGCGGCGCTTTCGGCCATGCCGGCAACCACGACGCTGGGGCCGCGATCGCCGCCCATGGCGTCAACCGAAATCACCACGCTGCCCCCGTTTTGGGGGGCGCGTGGCGCGATGTTGGGCGTCGTCTGGGTCATGTGGCGGCGCAGTCAGCCGAAATCAGGCCGCGTCGTCGTCCAGATCAACTTCGTTCGCCTGTGCGATCACTTCGCGATCTGCGTAGTGGCCGCAGGACGGGCAAACGTGGTGCGGACGCTTCAATTCGCCGCAATTGGTGCATTCGTTCGGGTTACCCGCAACCAGAGCATCATGCGAACGGCGCATGTTACGACGCGAGCGGGTTACGCGATTCTGAGGGACAGCCATGTCACAACCTCGGGGTTAGACGGTGCGCGGCAGAGACCAAGCGCCCGTAGGTGAATTCCAAATGAACCGCGCTGATACGACAAAATCACCCTTACCGCAAGTCCCAACAGGGTTGCGGCGGCGCGATTCTGGTTCGTCTTTGCGCGTCTGCCCCTGCGATACGGCGGCAAACGCGAGCTGACAAGCAAAATATACCGAAAATTGCGCCAGTTTTATGACAGCCGCCCTGTGAACCGGCGCGTCAGCTGTCGCGGTTCAGCAATTTGTCCAGACCCGCAAAGGGGCGGCGGGTGTCGCCTGATTCGGGTTCCGGGTCGGGCTGGTCCAGCTCGGCACCATCCACGCGCGGATATTGGGGCAGGGACAGGGCCAGCGATTCCGTCATAATGGCGGTCAGGTCGATGAACGAACCCAGCGGTTCCAGCGTTTCGTCGCCCATTTCGACCTCATCCCCGTCGGGCGTGGTGGCGTGGGGCGAAAAATGCAGGTCCACGGCGTCGTCAATGTCGGATTTTACCGGGCGCAGGGTCACAACGCAGGCTTGCGTCACGCGGGCGCGCAGGGTGGCGCGCAGATGCCAGCCGTCGCGACCTTCGGCCCGGATATCGCCGGTAAAGTCCAGCCGCGTGACCGCATCAATGCCCAGATCCTGTGCGATTTCAGCGCGCAGCGCGCCATCGGGGCGCAGGGCAAACGGGGTCGGCGCGTTCGGGTTCAGATGCGCCACGCGCAGGCGGACGGGATGCTGTTCAGATGCGGTCATGGGGCCATTATCATTCAGGTGGGGCGCAGGTGATTGATATTCTTGAGCGCGCGCCCCGATTTTGCTAGGCAAGGTCAGCCGCGTCAACCGCCCGAATGAAAGAGGCCCCGATGAATCCCCTTCGCCACCTGATGATTCTGGCCCTGCTTGCCGTTTTCGGCGTTGCCGCCTGCGCGCCGGTGTTTCGCAATCACGGCTATGTCCCGCCCGATATTGATCTGGCGCAGGTCGTTCCGGGGCAAACCACGGCGGACCAACTGCCTGAATTGATTGGGCGACCTTCGGCGCAAGGGCTGTTGACCGGGTCGGGCTGGTATTATGTCGGGTCTCGCTGGCGGCATTATGGCGCGCAGCAGCCGCAGGAAATTGACCGCCAGGTCGTGGCGATTTCGTTTGCCGAAAATGGCGTTGTGACGAATGTCGAACGCTTTGGGTTGGAACGCGGCCGCGTGATTACTCTGTCGCGCCGCGTGACCGAAGGCGGCGTGCAGCAGATTTCGCTGATCGCGCAACTGATGCGCAATGTCGGCAATGTCACCGCCGGTCAGATCATTGAATGAGCGCGCTTGACGATCTGGCCGTTCAGCCGTTCCACGATGCCGATGCGCCGCAGCGCGCGCGGATGCTGTCGCGGCTGGCGGATACCGAATTATTTGTCGCGCTGACGGCGGAGCCGGTGGATGACCGGATGACGCTGCGCATGTTCCCGCTGGACACCGGCGCGGTCGCGCTTGCCTGTGACGGCGAAGATCGTCTGGCCGATTTCTTTGGCGCGGCGGTTGCCTATGTCGCGATGCCGGGGCGGGCCGTGGCGGCGTTGCTGCGCGATCAGGGGGCGGGGTTGTTGGTTAATCCCGGCCTGCCGTCCGAAATGCTGCTGGATGCGGGGATGCTGGACTGGCTGACCGGCGTGTTAGCGGCGGCACCGCAGGCGGATCAGGCGCGGCTGGCGCTGACCGCGCCGCGTGATGGGACGGTTGACGATCTGGCGCAGCCTTTGGCCGAACGGCTGGGCGATATGCGCGGGCTGATTTCCGGCGCGGCCTTGGCGGGCGTGCAGGGGGGCGGGCATGTGCTGATCCTGACCGGCGCGGAACCTGACCACCAGCCCACAATCGCCAAAGCACTGGCCGAGGCTTTGGCCTTTCTGCCCGATCAGCCCGGCGGCGTGGATGTCAGTTTTGCCGACGCACTGCCCGGCAACGCGCTGCAATTCGATCTGACGCCGCCCGAACGCCCCGCGCCGCCGCCGCGCGTCAAGGGGCCGCCCATTCTGCGATAGGTTGCGAAACCGCCCGTAACCTGCCAAAACGCGGCGATGCAAATTCGTCATAAAGCCCTGTCCGTCCATCTGCTGACCGCCACTGGCGCGGTTCTGTCCATGCTGTCCATGCTGGCCGCTGTCGAAGAACAATGGTCGCTGATGTTCCTGTGGCTGGTCGTTGCGTTCGTCGTGGACGGCATCGACGGCCCGCTGGCCCGCCGGTATGAGGTGACCAAGAACTGGCCATCCTATGACGGCGTTCTGATGGATTTGATCATTGATTACCTGACCTATGTGTTCATCCCGGCCTTTGCGCTGTTCAAATCGGGGCTGTTGACCGGCTGGACGGGGTGGTTCGCGATCATCGCTATCGTGTTCGGCAGCGTGGTGTATTTCGCCGATACCCGCATGAAAACCAAAGATAATTCCTTTGCGGGCTTTCCGGCCTGCTGGAATATGGTGGTGCTGGTGCTGTTCGCGGTGCAACCGCATTGGGCGGTGTCGCTGGTCATCGTCACTGCGCTGAGCGTCGCGATGTTCACGAATATCAAATTCATTCACCCGGTCCGCACGGAACGCTGGCGTCTGGTGTCTCTGCCCATGGCCGTGGCGTGGGTGTTGTTCGCGGGCTGGGCCGCATGGGTGGATTTCCACCCCGGCAGTTGGGCGATCTGGGGCTTGATCGTCACGTCCGCATGGCTGTTGCTGGCCGGGGCCGCGCAGCAACTGATCCCACAGCGGACATAAAAAAGGGGCGGTTGCCCGCCCCCTGAAACCCCGATCCGGTTGGGATCAGTGTTTGTATGTCTTGATCTCACCCGATTTCAGACGGGCGAGGAAGCTGTTCATTTCCGCCCGCACCACCGGCATCAGCAGATACAGACCGATGATGTTCACCACAGCCATCGAGAAAATGGCCGAGTCGGTGAAGTCCAGCACCGCGCCCAGACTGGCCGCGCCGCCGATGACGCAGAAGAAACAGAACACGACCTTAAAGATGTTTTCTTTGGCCTGACCTTCGCCCACCAGATAGGTGAAGGATTTCAGGCCGTAATAGCTCCACGCAAGGGTTGTCGAAAACCCGAACAGGATCACGGCGACCGTCAGCACATAGGGGAACCACGGCGACACGGTGGCATAGGCATCCGAGGTCAGCGCCACGCCCTGATTGCCGGTCACGGTCTGAATGTGACGGCCCGATTCGTTCAGCAGGAACAGCCCGGTTTCGGGATCCGTCACCAACTGGCCGGTGATGATGATGACCAAAGCGGTCATGGTGCAGATGATCACGGTGTCGATGAACGGTTCCAGCAGCGACACGAAACCTTCGGTCACGGGTTCCTTGGTGCGCACGGCCGAATGGGCGATTGCCGCCGAACCGACGCCCGCTTCGTTCGAAAAGGCCGCGCGGCGGAAACCTTGGATCAGCGCGCCGATGGCCCCGCCGACCGCGCCGTCAACGGTAAAGGCGCCGGTGATGATCTGGTTAAACGCGGTGCCGACCATGTTCCAGTTCATGAAAATAATCGTCAGCGCGCCGCCGACATACAGAACCGCCATGAACGGCACGACCTTTTCGGTCACGCTGGCGATAGATTTGATCCCGCCGACGATGACCAGCCCAATGGCGATTGCGGTAATCGCGCCGGTGATCCAGCCGGGGAAGTCACCCATGACGTTGATCAACTGGCCATGCGTCTGGTTGGTGCCAAACATCGCCACGCCGAAACAGCCCAAGATGCAAAACACGGCAAAGGCTGCGGCCAGCACTCTGCCGCCCGGAATCCCGCGTTCGGCAAAGCCTTTGCTGATGTAATACATCGGGCCGCCCGACACGGTGCCATCGGCATATTCGTTGCGGTATTTCACGCCCAGCGTGCATTCGGTGAATTTCGCGGCCATGCCCAGCAGGCCCGCAACAATCATCCAGAACGTCGCGCCCGGTCCGCCGATGCCGATGGCCACGGCGACGCCCGCGATGTTGCCCAGGCCCACGGTCCCCGACAGCGCGGTGGCAAGGGCTTGAAAATGGCTGACCTCACCCGCGTCTTTGGGGTTGGAATAATCGCCGCGCACCAGACGGATGGCCAGACCGAATGCGCGGAACTGGACAAAGCCGAAATACAGCGTGAACACGGTCGCGCCGATCACCAGCCACGCCACGATCCACGGAAAGTTGGTGCCGGGAAAGTCCGAAAAGATCAGCCCGACATAGGGGCCGGTGACCTTCGCAAAGAATGTGTCGATTTTCTGATCCAGCCCCTGCGCCGCGGCGTGTGACGCGGTTATGACGGCTGTAACCGCTGCCAACAGCAGCGATTGCATCATGCGGTTCATGGTGTTTCCCCCCTCAGGAAAAATTACGGAACGATAACAACGGGGACGGGCGCAACCTGCGCCAGCGTGCCAGCCACCGATCCGAAGAAACGGTTCGCAAAGGCGGAATGACCCGTGCGCCCGATAAAGATCATGGATGCGTTTTCCTCGGTCGCGATGTCGACCAGGGTTTCCGCGATATTGCCGTATTTCAGCACGGTTGTGACCGGCACACCGGCGGCGCGGATTTTTTCAACCATCGGGTCCAGAACGGCGGTCTTTGCGCGCTCCAGTTCCTGCGCGCGGCGGGCATGGCGTTCGGCCAGTTCGCTCTGCGTCAGAAAGCTGTAGGGCGACCATTCCAGCACATGCGCAATCAGGATGCTGTCGCCCTGCGCCTTGGCGCGTTCGATGGCAAAATCCAACGTCCGTTGCGCGCTTTCGCTGCCGTCAAAGCCGACCAGAAATTTCCGGGGCATGTTTTCCTCCATCCCAGTAGTAAAATATTAATACGTCTGTCTTATAGAATCCGCCTAGCACGAAACATCGCGCGAAATTGAAAAGCATGATTCATCCGACTTTTGCGCGGCTTTGGTCATTTTTGTGCTTTTCAACCGCGCCCCAAGACGGCATATTTCGCGACATGACACGGATGCACGCCCTTGCCACAGCTTTTGACGCGCGGATTTGCGCGAATCGCGCTGTGATTCTTCGTGGTCTGCCCCTGCTTACGCTGGGCTGAGCGGGCTTCCGGGCTGCCGCTCAGTCAGGACAGCGCCCGGACCCCCTGACATTTCAGACGAAAGCAACGGACATGACCGATAAGAACCGCGTTATTATTTTTGACACCACCTTGCGCGACGGCGAACAATCCCCCGGCGCCACCATGAGCCATGACGAAAAGCTGGAAATCGCATCCATGCTGGACGAAATGGGCGTTGACGTGATCGAGGCTGGCTTTCCCATTGCGTCCGAAGGCGACTTTGCCGCCGTATCCGACATTGCCCGCCAGTCGCAAAACGCCGTCATCTGCGGCCTTGCCCGCGCGCAACTGCCCGATATCGACCGCTGCTGGGAGGCGGTAAAGCACGCCCGCCGCCCCCGCATCCACACCTTCATCGGCACCTCGCCGCTGCATCGCGCGATTCCCAATCTGGACATGGACCAGATGGCCGAACGCATCCACCAGACCGTCACCCATGCCCGCAATCTGTGCGACAATGTGCAATGGTCGCCCATGGACGCCACGCGGACCGAACATGATTATCTGTGCCGCGTCGTGGACATCGCGATCAAGGCGGGCGCGACCACGATCAACATTCCCGACACCGTGGGTTACACCGCGCCGAACGAATCGGCGGAACTGATCCAGATGTTGCTGGAACGGGTGCCGGGCGCGGATGACATTATCTTTGCCACGCATTGCCATAACGATCTGGGGCTGGCGACGGCGAACGCCTTGGCCGCGGTGCAGGCGGGCGCGCGTCAGGTGGAATGCACCATCAACGGTCTGGGCGAACGCGCCGGGAATACGGCCTTGGAAGAGGTCGTGATGGCGATGCGCACCCGCAACGACATCATGCCGTTTTCGACCGGAATTGACACGACGAAGATCATCGGCATCAGCCGCCGCGTGGCGCAGGTGTCGGGTTTCCCGGTGCAATTCAACAAGGCGATTGTCGGCAAAAACGCGTTCCTGCATGAATCCGGCATCCATCAGGACGGCGTGCTGAAAAACGTCGAAACCTTTGAAATCATGCGCCCCGCCGATATTGGCCTCACGGACAACAACATCGCGATGGGCAAACATTCGGGCCGCGCGGCGCTGCGGGCCAAATTGGCCGAGCTGGGCTTTGACGACATCGGCGACAACCAGTTGAAGGATATCTTTGTCCGCTTCAAAGCCCTTGCCGACCGCAAGAAAGAGGTGTTCGACGACGACATTCTGGCGCTGATGCAGGATCAGGCCGCCAACACCGATCACGATCATTTGCAGGTGAAGGCTCTGCGCGTCATCTGCGGCACGGGTGAAGTGTCCTGCGACCTGACCATGATCGTGGACGGTGTGGAAAAATCAGCCACGACCACGGGCGACGGGCCGGTGGATGCGTGCTTCAGCGCGGTGAAGGAAATTTTCCCGCACAATGCGCGGCTGAAGGTGTATCAGGTGGGCGCCGTCACCGCCGGCACCGACGCGCAGGCCACCGTTTCGGTCCGGATGGAGGAAGACGGCCGCATCGTCACCGGCCAATCCGCCGACACCGACACCATTCTGGCCAGCGTCAAAGCCTATGTCGGCGCGCTGAACCGTCTGATCCTGCGCCGCGACCGCGTGGGCAAGGACAGCAAGGAAATCAGCATGTATTCCGCCTGAACCATCTGGGGCCGGGCAACCGGCCCCGCCGCGCAAAAACCCGCCCGCCTGTAAAACTTAACGTAACGGGGCTTTTCCGGCGGGGGCAGGGCTTTTATACGGTGCCAGCCCGACAGGCGATTCGGGCGGTCCTGCGGGATATATGATAAACGGGCAGCCGGGCGAACCGGCGAAAGGACAGTGGTATGGCATTCTTTGGTTTGTTTTCGACCGATATCGCAATCGACCTGGGGACGGCCAACACCCTGATCTATGTCAAGGGCAAAGGCATCATCCTGAACGAACCGTCGGTCGTGGCGTATCACGTCAAAGACGGCAAACGTCAGGTGCTGGCCGTGGGCGAAGACGCGAAACTGATGCTGGGTCGCACCCCCGGCAGCATCGAGGCGATCCGCCCCATGCGCGAAGGCGTCATTGCCGATTTCGACAGCGCCGAACAGATGATCAAACACTTCATCAAAAAAGTGTTCAAACGCACGACCTTTTCCAAACCGAAAATCATTGTCTGCGTTCCGCATGGCGCGACTCCGGTTGAAAAACGCGCGATCCGTCAGTCGGTTCTGTCGGCAGGCGCGCGCAAGGCGGGCCTGATTGCCGAACCCATCGCCGCCGCGATTGGCGCAGGTATGCCCATCACCGAACCCACCGGCAGCATGGTGGTGGACATCGGCGGCGGCACGACCGAGGTTGCGGTTCTGTCGCTGGGCGACGTGGTTTATGCGCGTTCGGTTCGCATCGGCGGCGACCGCATGGACGAAGCGATCATCAACTATCTTCGGCGCAATCAGAACCTGTTGATCGGGGAATCGACCGCCGAACGCATCAAAACCAGCATCGGCACTGCGCGGATGCCCGATGACGGGCGCGGCGCCACGCTGATGGTGCGCGGGCGCGACCTGCTGAACGGCGTGCCGAAGGAAATCGAAATCAGTCAGGCCATGGTGGCCGAGGCGCTGCACGAACCCATGCAGGCCATTTGCGAAGCCGTGATGGTCGCGCTTGAGGCGACACCGCCCGATCTGGCCGCCGACATTGTGGATCGCGGCGTCATGCTGACCGGGGGCGGTGCGATGCTGGGCGAATTGGATCTGGCGCTGCGTGAACAGACCGGGCTGTCGATCAGTCTGGCCGATCAGCCGATGAACTGCGTGGCGCTTGGCACCGGCAAGGCTCTGGAATTTGAAAAGCAATTGCGCCACGTCATCGACTACGAAAGCTAAGGCCCGATGGCACGCAAGGGGCCAGATTTCGCAACCCCCATCCGTCGGGTTCTGATTGCATTAATGGCGCTGGCTCTGCTGGCGCTGTTTCTGTTCTGGCGCATTGACAGCCCGCGCGCGGAACAGATGCGCATGGCGATCATCGACCGCATCGTGCCGCGTTTTGAATGGGCATTAGTCCCGGTCACGAAAACGGTCGAAATGGTGGCGGGTTTTCAAAGCTATGCCCGGATTTACGAACAGAATCAGGAACTTCGCCGCGAATTGCAACGGATGAGCGCCTGGAAAGAGGCCGCCGTGCAGTTGGAACAGGAAAATTCCAAACTGCTGGCGCAAAATCAGGTGCGCATTGATCCGGCGCTTACCAGCGTGACCGGGGTGGTGATGGTGGACAGCGGTTCGGCCTTTCGCCAATCGGTGCTGCTGAATGTCGGCGCGCAGGACGGCATTATCGAGGGCTGGGCCACCATGGACGGGCTGGGGCTGGTCGGGCGCATTTCCGGCGTGGGGCAACGGACCAGCCGGGTGGTGCTGCTGACCGATCCGTCATCGCGGATTCCGGTGGCGGTGCAGCCCTCGGGCGAACGCGCGCTGCTGACCGGTGACAACACCGCGCTGCCGCTGCTGGATTTCATCGAAATGCCCGACAATGTGCGTCCGGGCGACCGGGTGGTGACGTCGGGGGATGGCGGGCTGTTTCCGCCGGGGATGCTGGTCGGGCAGGTCGCGCAGGCCACCGATGGCCGGATGCGTCTGCGCATGGCCGCCGATTACGACCGGCTGGAGTTTCTGCGCGTCCTGCGGTCCCACCCCGCCGAGGCCGTTGTGGACAGCGACGCGATCATTCTGGACAGCCGCGCCTTTGGTCCGCAATTGCCGGTCGCCGCGCCATGAACGGGACGCCGACCCGCACGGTTCTGATCGGATCGGCGCTGTTTCTGGCCTGTTATGGCGTGATCCTGTTTCTGCGGCTGCTGCCTTTGTCGGGCGGGCCGGTGATCTGGCCCGGACCCGATACCGGGCTGGCGCTGATCTTTGCCTGGGTGCTGCGCCGCCCCGATCAACTGCCCGCCGCCGTCATCGTGCTGGCCGTGGTGATTGAAGATATTCTGCTGCTGCGTCCCTTGGGCATTTGGGCGTTGTTCACCCTGCTGGCGGCGGAATCCGCACGTCTGCGTGAACATCGTTGGCGCGATCAGTCATTCATGATTGAATGGCTGCGGGTTGCGATTTTGATGGCCGGTATGGTCGTCGGTTATCGCGTGGTGTTGTTCGTGTTCATGGTGCCGCTGCCCGCATTGGGGCCGGTTTTGCTGAATTATCTGGCGACGGTCGCCGCCTATCCGGTGGTGGTGTTCGTGGCCCGTTGGCTGATTGGTCTGCGTCGCGCATCGCAGGCCGAATCGGGATGGTAAGGGTCGGGCGATGAAAAAATCCGAACGCGAGGTGTTGGACAGCAACCGCCAGATCACTCGGCGCGGGTTGATGCTGATTGGCGTGCAATTGACCGTGGTGGGCGCGCTGTCGATGAAAATGCGGTCGATGCAATTGGATCAGGCCGAACAATACCGGATGCTGTCGGACGGCAATTCGATCAAAATTCGCCTGCTGCCCCCGGCGCGCGGCCTGATTCTGGACCGCAACGGCATCATCATCGCCAGCAATGAACAGAACTATCGCGTGACCCTGACCCGCGAAGAAGCCGGCGGCGATGTCGAGGCGGTGCTGCGCCGCCTGTCCCAGATCGTGCCGATGTCGGACGCCCGCATCGACGAATTGCTGCATGAATTCAAAATCCGCAGCGCGATCACGCCGATCATTCTGGCCGACCGCCTGTCATGGGATGATTTCAGCGCGATTGCCGTGAACAGCCCGTCGCTGCCCGGCGTCACCCCGGAATCGGGGCTGTCGCGCGTCTATCCGCGCCGGGGCGATTTTGCGCATGTCATGGGCTATGTCGGGCCGGTCAGCGATTACGACCTGTCGCGCATCGACGAACCCGACCCCGTGCTGATGCTGCCCGATTTCCAACTGGGCAAAGTCGGGGTCGAGGCGCGGATGGAACAAACCCTGCGCGGCAAAGCGGGCGCCCGCCGGGTCGAGGTGAACAGCACCGGCCGCGAAATGCGCGAACTGTCCCGGCAAGAGGGCGAACAGGGGTCATCCGTGCAACTGACCGTGGATGCGGGGTTGCAAAACTATGCCGAACAGCGGCTGGGCGACGAAAGCGCCGCCGCTGTTGTGATGGATTGCGTCACCGGCGAACTGACCGCGATTTGTTCATCGCCCACCTTTGACCCGAATATGTTTGTGCGCGGCATTTCCGTGGCGAATTATCGCGCGCTGATGGATCACGACCACCGGCCTCTGGCCGACAAAACGGTGCAGGGGGTGTATCCGCCGGGGTCTACGTTCAAAATGGTGACGCTGATGGCGGGGCTTGAGGCGGGTGTCATCAACGCCGGAACCCGCTATTTCTGCCCCGGCTATACCGAACTGGGCGGGCGACGTTTCCATTGTTGGAGCCGCGGCGGGCATGGGTCCGTGGACGCGATCAAGTCATTGGAAGAAAGCTGCGACGTTTATTATTACGAACTGGCGCAGCGGGTGGGCATTGACCGCATCGCCGCCATGGCGCGCAAGCTGGGGCTGGGCGTGCGCCACGACCTGCCCATGTCCGCCGTCGCCGAAGGCATTGCCCCCGACCGCGATTGGAAAATGAACCGCCACGGCACCGCGTGGCAAATCGGCGACAGTCTGAACGCGTCCATTGGGCAGGGCTATGTTCTGGCCTCGCCGCTGCAATTGGCGGTGATGACGGCGCGGATTGCGTCGGGCCGCGCGGTTGAACCGCAACTGGTGCGCGCCGTGGACGGAGTGCGGCGCGATTTTCCCGAATATGCGCCCCTGGACATCAGCGCGTCCACCCTGCGCATCGCGCGTCAGGGGATGGACGCCGTCATGAACGCCGCGCGCGGCACCGCCCGCCGGTCCCGCATCATCCGCGATGATTGGCGCATGGCGGGCAAAACCGGCACCAGTCAGGTGCGCAACATCACCGCCGCCGAACGCGCGCGCGGCGTGATTTCAAACGCGCAACTGCCGTGGAACCGGCGCGATCACGCGTTGTTCGTGTGTTACGCCCCCTATGACAAGCCGCGCTATGCCGTGTCGTTGGTGGTGGAACATGGCGGGGGCGGATCGACCGCCGCCGCGCCGCTGGCGCGCGATATTTTGCTGTATGCGCTGAACAATGGCCTGCCGCCGCTGGACGCGGTGCCGTCCGATCAACGCGCCGCCATGCAGGAACGCCACGACGCGATGCAGTTTTACGCCCCCGAACAGCCCCGCACAGGACGGACGCGCGTGTAATGTCCTATCTTGATTACAAAGTGTCGCAGGTGCCAACCGGCATCCGCAAGATCCTGTATCTGAACTGGCCGCTGGTGTTTCTGATTACGGCGGTGTCCTGCATCGGGTTTTTGATGCTGACATCGGTTGCCGGTGGCCGGGTCGAGACATGGGCGCAACCCCAGATGTATCGCTTTGCCGTGGGCATGGTGATCATGATGCTGCTGGCCTTTGTGCCGATGTGGTTCTGGCGCGGAATCTCGGTCGCGGCCTATGTGGTGTGTTTCCTGATGCTGGTGGGGGTCGAACTGTTCGGCACCATCGGTATGGGCGCGCAACGCTGGATCGACATTGGCCCGCTGCGGTTGCAACCCTCGGAATTGATGAAGATTTCGCTGGTCCTGCTGCTGGCCGCTTATTACGACTGGCTGGATATTGGCAAGGTGTCGCGGCCTCTATGGGTGATTGTGCCGGTGGTGCTGATCCTGCTGCCGACGGGGTTGGTGCTGATCCAGCCTGATCTGGGAACCTCGATCATGCTGGTGGCCGGGGGGGCGATTGTGATGTTCGCCGCCGGGGTGTCGCTGTGGTATTTCGGCGCGGTGATCGGCATGGGGGTGGGGCTGGTTGCAGCGGTGATGAACAGCCGTGGCACCGATTGGCAACTGCTGAAGGATTACCAATTCCGCCGCATCGACACCTTTCTGGACCCGACCGCCGACCCTCTGGGTGCGGGATACAACATCATTCAAAGCCAGATTGCCCTGGGTTCCGGCGGCTGGTCCGGGCGCGGCTTTATGCAGGGGACGCAATCGCGGCTGAACTTTCTGCCCGAAAAGCACACCGATTTTATCTTTACCGTCTTGGCCGAAGAATTTGGCTTTGTCGGCGCATCGTCCCTGTTGATCCTGTATATGCTGATCGTGGGCTTCTGCCTCTATTCGGCGTTAACCAATCGTGACCGCTTCGCCAGCCTGATCACCATTGGCATCAGCGGCACGTTTTTCTTGTATTTCGCGATCAATATGGCAACGGTGATGGGGATGCTGCCGGCCAAAGGGTCACCGCTGCCGCTGGTCAGCTATGGGGGGACGTCGCTGATGATCTTGCTGTTGGGGTTTGGGCTGGTGCAGTCCGCGCATGTCCACAGGCCACGATGAAGGTCCGGTTCAGCGCAGCCGGATGGGACGACTGGGCGCCGCATCTGCGCGCGGCCTGCCCGGAAATGGACCTGCACCAAACCGGCGATCCGGCCAGCTTCGACGCGATCATCTATGCCCCCAGCGGCGATATTACGGATTTCGCGCCCTATACCCGCGCGCGTCTGGTTCAAAACCTGTGGGCGGGCGTGGAACGCATCGTCACGAATCCTACGCTGACGCAACCGCTGGCGCGCATGGTCGATCCGGGGCTGGCGCAGGGGATGGCGGAATATTGCACCGGCTGGGCGCTGCGCGCGCATCTGGGGATGGACAGCTACCCGCAGGATGGGGTGTGGCGCGACCACACGCCGCCTTTGGCCGCCGCGCGCCGGGTGGTGGTGCTGGGCATGGGCGAATTGGGGCAGGCGACGGCGCGGATGCTGGCGGGGGTGGGCTTTGACGTTGTCGGAGCCAACCGCTCGGGCCACCCCGTCCCCGGTTTTCCTACACACCCGTTAACCGATCTGAACGACCTGCTGCCCCGCACCGATCTTCTGATCACCCTGCTGCCCGCCACGCCGGACACGGAAAACCTGTTGGACGCGGCGCGTCTGGCCCTGCTTCCGGCAGGCGCGTGGATCATTAATCCCGGGCGCGGCACGCTGATGGATGAGGCCGCGTTAACCACGATGCTGGCGCAAAACCCAACCGCCCGCGCGGTGCTGGACGTGTTTCGGACCGAACCGCTGCCCGCCGATCATCCGTTCTGGACGCATCCGCAGATCACCGTCACACCCCATATCGCCGCCGCGACCCGCCCCGAAACGGCGGCGCTGACCGTCGCCGACAACCTGCGCCGCGCGATGTCAGGCCAGCCGATCCGTCACCTCGTGGACCGCGAACGGGGTTACTGATCCCCGGGCTTCTTCTGTGCCGAAATACTCCGGGGGTCCGGGGGCTGGCCCCCGGTCTTGCCCCCAGCCGCTACGCGTTTAATCCGATCCGCCATAATTTTCTGACGCCGCCGCTGATACGCCTTGAACGCCGGAACCGTCATATAATGAAACGCGACCGAGACCGGGATCCCGACGATCAACCCGCCAACCAAATACGGCAAAAACAGGTTCTGGAAAAACACCGCCAGCCGGTCCCATTGCGCGGTTTCCGGGCCGAACAGCGATGTTGCATTGTGCCACAGCTGCGCCGTCGCCCCTGAAAATTCATAGAAAATCATTTGCGGCGACAGATCGCCCGGCACGCCCAGCAGATACCGCCCCAGCCCGATCGACACGACCGCGATCAGCGGAAATGTCAGCGGGTTGCCCACGAATGTCCCTAATGCGGATGCGATGATGTTGCCGCGGATCACCCATGCCATCAACGCGCCCAGCAGAAAATGCAGTCCGAACAACGGGGTAAAGGACACATACACCCCGCAGGCAAAGCCGCGCGCGATGCGGTGCGGCTGATCCGGCAGGCGGCGCATGCGGTGCATCACATAGGTGCTGGCGCGGCCCCAGCCGCCTTTTGGATAAATCAGCGCCCCGGCCACCTGGCCCAGACTGCGGCGATTGCGACGTTTAAACACGGGTCCGTCCGTTGTGTCGCGGACCTCAGGCCCGCCGGTTAAGGTTTCAGCGCCGGGTCGCGGACCCGCGCCACTTGGGCGACATCGCCGTCAGCCTCTAACGCGGTCAACAGCTTATGCAAATGTTCGTAATCGCGCAATTCGACTTCGACCTCGATTCGGTAAAAGTCGGGCTTGCGGTCAATAAACTCGAGATTCGAGATATTCGCCCCCTGCGCCCCGATCAAGCCGCATATACGCCCCAACACCCCCGGATCGTGCCGGATCGTCATATTTAACACGGTGTTATAGGCGGGCGGGTGGCGCCCCTCGCGCCAGCGGAGGTCCACCCAGCGATCCAGATTGTCTTCGTATTCGGCCAGAACCGGGCAGTCGATGGCGTGGATCACCACCCCGCTGCCGCGATAGGTGATGCCCAATATCCGTTCTCCCGGCAGAGGGTTACAACACGGCGCGCGTTTGAAATTGGCATCCGCCTCAAGCCCGGCAAAGGGGCGGCGCATGTCGATTTCGTCGTGATGGTCACCCGCCTCGGGATAGAGCAGTTCCAGCACCTCTTTCGCAGAGTTTTCCGCGCTGCCGATGCGGGCCAGCAGATCGTCAGCATCCGCCATGCCCATTTGCCGCGCGGCGGTGCGCAGGGCGGCATCGCTGACCTTATGGCCCAGATGTTCGAAACTGACGCGCACCAATTCGCGGCCCAGACGGATAAAGCCGTCGCGGTCGGCCTCGCGCAGGCTGCGACGGATGGCGGATTTGGCGCGACCGGTGACGACGATATCCAGCCAGGTCGATTGCGGTTTCTGCCCCGATGCTGCAATGATTTCAACGGATTGCCCGTTTTTCAGCCGCGTCCATAACGGCACGCGGATGCCGTCCACCTTGGCGCCGACGCATGAATTGCCCAGCCGCGTATGAATGGCAAAGGCGAAATCCAACGGCGTGCCGCCTTTGGGCAGGGCGATCACCTCACCCTTGGGGGTGAAGCAGAACACCTGATCCTGATACATCTCAAGTTTGACATGTTCCAGAAAATCATTGTGATCTTCGCCGTCCAGCCGGTCGGTCAGGGACGCGATCCATTCCGCCGGGTCAATCGCAAAGGGGTTTTTCGCCAGCACCCCTTCGCGGTAAGCCCAATGCGCGGCGACGCCGGCTTCGTTCACTTCGTGCATCTGGCGGGTGCGGATTTGCACCTCAACCCGTTTGCCGTCGCGGCCCGAAACGGTGGTGTGGATCGACCGGTAACCGTTTGATTTTGGCTGGCTAATGTAATCTTTGAACCGCCCCGGCACGGCGCGCCAGCGTTGATGGATGACACCCAAAGCGCGGTAACAATCCGATTCCGACCGGGTGATGATGCGGAACCCGTAAATGTCGGACAGGCGGGAAAAGGCCAGTTGCTTTTCCTGCATTTTCCGCCAAACGGAAAAAGGTTTCTTGGCGCGGCCAAATACATCGGCCTCGATCCCGGCTTTTTCCAATTCGATGCGGATGTCGGCGGTGATTTTGCCAATAATATCACCACCATCCCGCTGCAAGTTCACAAACCGGCGGATGATCGAATTGCGCGCTTCGTGGTTCATGACCTTAAAGGCCAGATCCTCAAGTTCCTCACGCATCCACTGCATCCCCATGCGACCGGCAAGGGGGGCATAGATATCCATGGTTTCGCGGGCCTTTTTGACCTGCTTTTCCGGGCGCATGGACCGGATCGTGCGCATATTGTGCAGCCGGTCGGCCAGTTTGACCAAAATCACCCGCAAATCGCGCGACATGGCCATGAACAATTTGCGAAAGTTCTCGGCCTGTTTCGACTGGGTGCTGGACAGTTCCAGATTGGTTAATTTCGTGACGCCATCCACCAAATCCGCGATTTCCGCGCCGAACAGGTCCGCGATTTCGGATTTGGTCGATCCCGTATCTTCGACCGTGTCATGCAGCAGGGCGGTGATGATCGTGGCATCATCCAGCTGCATTTCGGTCAGAATCGCGGCAACGGCAATCGGATGGGTGAAATAGGGTTCGCCCGAATGGCGGGTTTGCCCCGCATGGGCCTGCATCCCGTAATCATAGGCGGCGCGGATCAGCCCCGCATTGCAGTGCGGGTTATAGTTCTTGACCAGCGCGATCAGGTCTTCGACGTCAATCATGTTATGCCGAAGACCCCTTGTTTATCTGTAACTTACCGCTGGCCAGCTTCCAGCATCATGCGCAGCATCCGTTCTTCGGATTCTTCGTCGGCCGGTTTCGGACGGTCGATTTCGGCACCCAACAGCAACGCCATTGCGTCATCTTCGGGTTCGTCCACCTCAATCTGGGTTTGGTTGTTTTCGATCATCCGTTCGCGCAGATCGTCAACGGCCTGCGTTTCCTCAGCGATTTCGCGCAGGGCAACGACGGCGTTTTTATCGTTGTCACGATCAACGGTCAGCGGGCTGCCCGACGCAATTTCGCGGGCACGGTGGGATGCAAGCATCACCAGATCAAAACGGTTCGGAACCTTATCTACGCAGTCTTCGACCGTGACGCGGGCCATGAATCACCTGTGTTATTGCGAATCGGTATTCGGGCGAAGGCAAATCATTGAACGCATCCGCCCGATTTGTCAAGAACAATCCCGCAGCGGCTCTATCCCGTCCAGCGAACCCGGCGGCAGATCGGCCAGCATCTGCGCCACGCTGCGCCCGGTGACCGGATGACGCCAATCGGGCGCAATATCGGCCAGAGGCGCCAGAACAAAGCCGCGATCCTGCATCCGCGGATGGGGCAGGATCAGGCGGTCGGGCGCGATCTGCGCCTGCTGGGCGGCGGGCAGGTTGACCCAATCGCGCTGTGTCGCCGCGTCTGGCAAGACCACATCATCAAAGGCAATCAAATCCAGATCCAGAACCCTTGACGCCCACCGGCCCGCGCTGCGATCGCGGCCCGCATCGGATTCGATCCCATGCAGCCGTGCTAAAAAATCGTCGGCGGAAAGCTGTGTTTTCAGAGCTATGGCGGCATTCACAAAATCAGGCCCGGCCCCCGCAGGATAGGCGGGTGTCCGCCAAAACCGGCTGATTGCGGTGATCGTCACGTCATTCGGGTCTTGCATGACGTGCAATGCTTGGCGCAGGGTTGCGGACAAGCTGGTCGCGCCAGATGCAAGGTTGCACCCCAGCGCAACAAGACCAAAAGACAGGTTACGCATGGTGCGATCCCTAAGATACAAAAAAAGCCAGATTGCGGCGTGCCGGTGTGGCTGCTGTCTCTGGTTGGATGATCCTTTCTGCAAAGGCAATAATGATGTTCTATAAAGACGATCGGCTTGCCATCTTTATTGATGGGGCCAATCTACATGCAGCGGCACGAGCGTTAGGCTTTGATATTGATTACAAGCTGTTGCGGCAGGAATTTGACCGTCGGGGCAAGCTGATGCGCGCCTATTATTATACCGCACTGATCGAGGGCGAAGACTATTCCCCCATCCGTCCGCTGGTCGACTGGCTGCATTATAACGGTTATTGCGTGGTGACCAAGGCCGCGCGCGAATACACCGATGCCATGGGCCGGCGTAAGGTCAAAGGCAATATGGACATCGAACTGGCCGTCACGGCCATGGAATTGGCGCCGCGTCTGGATCATGTCGTGTTGTTTTCCGGCGACGGCGATTTCCGCCCTCTGATCGAGGCGTTGCAGCGCCAGGGCGTGCGCGTGTCGGTGGTGTCCACCATCCGCAGCCAGCCGCCGATGATTTCGGACGATCTGCGCCGTCAGGCCGATAACTTCATCGAACTGGACGCGCTGCGTGACATTATCGGGCGCCCCCCGCGCGACCATCACGACCATCACGGTCACGACGACGAATAATCGCGGCGTGACGAAGCATGGCGAGAATGAAAAAATCCCCGGCCCGTGTGAACGGTGCCGGGTTTTTTTGGTGCGGACGGCGGGACTTGAACCCGCACTTCCATACGGAAAACAGATTTTCATACCACTTCGGCTTTCGCCGCCGCCGGATGGCGTTCGTGGTCTGGACTATCCCTTCGCCCTAGCCTTGGCCTTAGGCGCCGCCCGTCTAGTCTCTACACCTTCCCGTTTCCGGGCTTGGCTCGGGATTGGCACGGGTTCCCCCAGAGCTTTCCCCGAATTTGAGCGGTTCTGCATCGCCGGTTTCCCGGCAAGCACTCAACAATCTAAGTCTGCTGCGTCTACCGATTTCGCCACGTCCGCATTGCCGCGTGTTCTGCCACATTGTTTCCGGGGATGCGACAAGAAAATGACGTTGCGCGGGGGGTGAGGCCGGGGGCGCTTCGCACCCCGGACCCCCAGAGGATATTTAGGCACAGAAGATCGTGCGATCAGTTAAAGCTGCGGGTCGGGCGGTCAAACACTTTGCGGCCCATCAGGCTGCCGACCAGATCGACCATCAGTTTCGCCGTGCGGCCGCGTTCGTCCAGAAACGGGTTCAGTTCCACCAGATCAAGGCTGGTGACCAATTCTGATTCGTGCAGCAATTCCATGACCAGATGCGCTTCGCGGAACGTCGCGCCGCCGGGAACCGTGGTGCCAACGGCGGGGGCGATTGAGGGGTCGAGAAAGTCCACATCCAGCGACACATGCAGCATTCCGTTCGCCGCGCGCACCCGGTCAAGGAAATCGCGCAGGGGGGCGACGATGCCCTGTTCGTCCAGCACGCGCATGTCGTTGACGGTAATGTCGGTTTCTTGCATTGCGGCATGTTCCGCCGGGTCCACGCTGCGAATCCCGAACATGCAGATGTTTTCGCCGGGGATCGGCGCGGGGAAGGGCGGGAACGGGTCAAAGCCCGCGCGGCCATTGGCATAGGCCATCGGCGTGCCGTGCAGATTGCCCGATGTGGTCGTTTCGACCGTGTGGAAATCGCTGTGCGCGTCCAGCCAGATCACGAATTGCGGCCGGCCGATGCGCGCGGCATGGGCAGCAACGCCCGACAGCGTTCCCATGGCCATGGAATGATCGCCGCCCATGATGATGGGCATTCCGTCCGGCAGGGCTGATTCGGTCGCCGCGTGCAGGGCGCGGGTCCATTGGATCGTTTCGGGCAGGTGATGCACCGCCGGATTGGCGCAGGTTTCCTGGCCGGGCGCGTCGGGCGTGACATCGCCGCGATCATCGACCGAATGGCCCAATGCCGCCAGCGTTCCCGCCAGCCCCGCCGTGCGATAGGCCGCTGGTCCCATCAGACAGCCGGGGCGACGTTGGCCTTCGTCCACGGGGGCGCCGATCAGGATGCAGTGGGTCATGTCGTTCCTCTGGGTTGTGATGCGCCCATAAGGCCCCATCACGCGGCAAAGGTCCAGTGCCGCGCGGGTCGTTTTGCGTCAGGGCGTAGGGCGTCAGGTCCGCACACCCTTGAACCGTTCCGCCCAGTCATCGCGCTGTTCGTCGGTGATTTTCGCAAACAGCACATCCGGCACGGTAAAGGCGTGGCCTGCGGGCAGGGCGGTCAGCGCCTGCGACACGTCACCCGGCCATGCGTCATCCGTGGTCTGCATCGCATCCAGCATCGCGCGCGATGTGAAGGGGATGAACGGGGCCGACAGCACCGCATAAACCCGGATCAGGTTCAGCCCCAGCCGCACCTGCATCGCCGCCGTTTCCGGGTCGGTTTTGAACACCGTCCACGGCGCCGCGCTTTGCAGATATTCGTTGCCCAAGACCCAGATGGCGCGCAATTCGGATGCGGCTTTGCGCACCTCGATCGCGGACATATGGGTTTCATAGGCGCGGATGCGGGCGGTCAGCGCGTCGATCAGCGCGGTTTCCGCGGGGCCATAGCTGCCGCCTTCGGGGATCACCTCGCCGAATTTCGACCGGCAGAATTTCGTGATCCGGCTGACAAAGTTCCCCAGCACATCGGCCAGATCCTTGTTCACGGATTGCTGGAAATTGTCCCAGGTAAATTCGCTGTCGCCCGATTCGGGGGCATGGGACAGCAGCCACCACCGCCAGTAATCGGCGGGCAGAATGTCCAATGCGTGATCCATGAACACGCCGCGCCCCTGCGAGGTGCTGAATTGCCCGCCGTCATAGGTCAGGTAATTGAACGATTTGATGTAATCGACCAGCTTCCACGGCTCGCCCGACCCGATGATCGTGGCCGGAAAGGACAGCGTGTGGAACGGCACGTTATCTTTGCCCATGAACTGCGTATAGGTCACGTCATCCGCGCCCTTATCCGTGCGCCACCAGCGTTCCCAATCGCCGCCATTCGCGTCGGCCCATTCGGCGGTTCCGGCGATGTATTCGATGGGGGCGTCGAACCAGACGTAAAAGACCTTGCCCTCCATCCCCGGCCAGTCCTGGTCGCCGCGTTTCACCGGGATGCCCCAATCCAGATCGCGGGTGATGCCGCGATCCTGCAAGCCGTCGCCGTCATTCAGCCATTTCTTTGCAATGGATGTCGTCAGAATCGGCCAGTCGGTTTTGCTGTCGATCCATTCGGCCAGTTGGTCGCGCAGGGCGGATTGACGCAGATACAGATGTTTGGTGTCGCGCACCTCAAGATCGGTGCTGCCGCTGATCGCGCTGCGGGGGTTGATCAGATCGGTGGGGTCCAACTGTTTCGTGCAGTTTTCGCATTGATCGCCGCGCGCTTTGTCGTAACCGCAATTGGGGCAGGTGCCTTCGATATAGCGGTCGGGCAGGAAACGGTTGTCGGCGTGGGAATACACCTGTTGTTCCGCGACCTCTCGGATCAGGCCGGCATCCGCCAGACGGCCCGCGAAATGCTGGGTCAGACGGTGGTTTTGCGGGCTTGACGACCGCCCGTAATGGTCAAAGGACAGCCCAAACCCCTGCGCCAGCTCCGCCTGCGTGGCGTGCATCCGGGCGCAGTAATCGGCCACAGCCTCGCCCGTCTTGGCCGCCGCCAATTCAGCCGGAGTGCCGTGTTCGTCGGTGGCGCAGATAAACATCACTTCATCGCCGCGCGCGCGCAGGTAACGGGCATACAGATCGGCGGGCAGTTGGCTGCCCACCAGATTGCCCAAATGTTTGATGCCATTGATATAGGGGATCGCCGAGGTAATCAGATGCCGGGCCATGTCGCGTCCTTTTGGTGTTGGCGTTTCCTTACGCCCGATGACGCGCAAAGAAAAGTGTCACCCGTTGCCGTCAAACACCTGCTTTGCGGTAAACAGCCCGTTCAGCGCCGCCGGAAACCGGCATAGACGGCCATCTGGATCATCACCTCGGTGATTTCATCGCGGGTCAGGCCGACATTCAGCCCCGCCTGAATATGCACGCGCAGTTGCGGCGTGGCGGTTCCCATGGCGGTCAGCGCGGCAATGGTGGCGATTTGGCGGTCGCGCAGGGACAGGCCGGGGCGAGCGTAAATATCGCCGAACGTGAATTCGTGGATATAGCGCGCCATATCGGGCGCGATGTCCGACAGCGCGTCGATGACGTTTTGCCCGGCGCTGCCGTCAATGGTGTTCAGCAGCCGCGCGCCGCGCTGCATCCGGGTTTCGGTGTCGGTGGTCATGGGGCGTTCCTTCTGTGTCATAGCCAGCGATTTTGCTGTCCAAAACGTCCAGAACCCCCTGCAATTCCGCGATGCGCGCGGCCACGGTGTCGCGTCTCTGTCGCAACATGGCGGCGCGTTCGGGGCCGGTCGTTTCGCCCCGAACGCGCAGCGCGGCATAGCGCAGCATGTCCGAGATCGACATTCCCGCAGATTTCATGTGACCGATGAACGTCACCCATCGCAGCGCGTCGGGGCCGTAATCCCGATGCCCCGCCCCGTCTCGGTTCGCAATCGGCATTAAGCCGATGCGTTCGTAATACCGGATCGTGTAAGGCGTCAGGCCGCTGCGTCGGGCCAGTTCGGCGATCTTCATGGCGTCCCTTTCGTATCAGACGCCCGGTATGATGGGGGTTCGAGCGCGCTCTAAGTCAAGGGGTGTTTCGGATGGTCCAGAAGGGGGCGGGGCATTTCGGGGTCCACATGATGCGATAAAACTATGCGCATATGAGGCGTTCCCGCCCCTCTGCCGCGCTGCGCCCTTTATCTGATTCGTCCGTGTGGTGGCGGGGGCCGACATTCGCGGCGTGATCGTTCGTGACACCTGAATATCGCCGTGTCATCAGATCACGCTTTGGCCCCGCGGCGGGCGACGCTTATCGCGCGGTGCTTGGATTCCGGCAGGGGGTGCGGCGTGGTGACGTTGGATATTTCGCGTCGTGATACCCACGCAGAGATGCTCCGCATATAAGGGCTGGCCGAGGTTTGCGCGTGACGCTGGCACGTTTGCCGCTCAGCCCGCGCCTGAGCAAGTCAGCGCAGGCGCGGCAGAACATGCCTCACCGGCGACGGTCGCGGCGGCTGCTCATGGGTTGGAACGCCACGCTGACATGCGTTTCGCAATAAGGTTTGCCGGGCTGGCTGGGCAGACCGCAGAACCAGAATTTATCGGTAGCGGGGTCGCCGATGGGCCATTTGCAGGTGCGTTCCGTCAGCTCCATCAGCGACAGCTTGCGGGACCGTTTTTCAACTTCGCGCGCGGTCGCCAGCGTTTCGGGGCTGATTTCGTTGGCGGATGGCTGCGGCGGCAAGGGCTGGCCCGCCGGAACAATCGGGCGGCGCAGCGCGGGGGTAAAGACCGGCTGGGGCGCGGGTTCCTCTTCGGGTTCGGGGTCCGCCTGCGGTTCCGGCTGGGGTTGGGGCTCCGGTTCTGGCACAGGCTGGGGCGCGGGTTTTTTTTCCGCCTTTTTTTCCGGCGCGGGGGCCGGTGCGGGCGCGGGTTCGGGTGCCGCAGGCGCAGGCGCCGCGTCGTCGTTGCGGTTCGACAGGCCCAGACGATGCACCTTGCCGATCACGGCATTGCGCGTCACGCCGCCCAATTCCTTGGCAATGGCACTGGCCGATTGTCCTTCGGCCCACATGCGTTTCAGCGTCTCGACCCGTTCATCCGTCCACGACATGGCAGCCTTTCCGGGCAGGTCGCCCTG
The DNA here is from genome assembly GCF_030538495.1 of Paracoccus sp. (in: a-proteobacteria). Classification (GTDB taxonomy): domain Bacteria; phylum Pseudomonadota; class Alphaproteobacteria; order Rhodobacterales; family Rhodobacteraceae; genus Paracoccus. The sequence continues at coordinate 21,874 of NZ_JAUNTW010000003.1, read as the reverse complement.
CCGTCCATCTTGAAACCTGTGATTTCACCCGTCACATACGGGATACCCGGATTTACCCGTCGCCGCATCATAATTCAAGGACCGCCAGCTATGCGTCAGCCGAATTTGACCACCTCGCCGCAACCGGGCGTTCGCCGATTTGGCCGCGTCAACTGGCTGGGCCTGCAAACGCTGGCGGGGCGCGAGGTGATGCGCTTTATGGCCGTGTGGCAGCAAACAATCTTTGCGCCGCTGATGACGGCGGGGCTGTTTGTGCTGATCTTTGCCCTGGCTTTGGGGCAGGGGCGGGGGCAGGTGATGGGCCTGCCTTATCTGGTGTTTCTGGGGCCGGGGATCCTGATGATGACGGTCATTCAGAACGCATTCGCGAACACATCATCCAGCATCGTGGCCGCCAAGGTGCAGGGCAATATCGTGGACACGCTGATGCCGCCTTTGTCGGCGGGTGAGCTGTTGGCCGGCTATCTGACCGGCGCGGTCGCGCGTGCCGGGCTGGTCGCGGTCGTGATCGGCGTGGGCATGGTGATCGTGACCGGGCGCGGGATTGCGCATCCGGTCTGGGCGCTGACATTCATTCTGTTGGCGGCGCTTATGATGGGGGCTTTGGGGATTTTGGCCGGGATCATGGCGCAGAAATTCGACCAGATGGCGGCGATCACCAATTTCATCGTCACGCCGCTGTCGTTCCTGTCCGGCACCTTTTATTCGGTGCAGGCCCTGCCGGAGCCGTTCAACACGCTGTCGCATTGGAACCCGATCTTCTATCTGATCGACGGCGCGCGTTATGGCGTGACCGGCGTCAGCGACAGCCCCCCCGAACGCGGGCTGATCGTGTCGGTCTTGGTCGTGGCCGCGGTTTTGCTGTTGGCGTGGCGGTGGCTGCGGTCGGGTTACCGCCTGAAACCCTGATCCCCCCGCTGGGTCGAGGGCATGACCCCCGCGCCGCCCCGCCGCCGGTCGCGCAGCACCAAGAGCAGCGCGCCCGCGATAATCACCGCCGCGCCGATCAGGCTGATGCCGTCGGGCAGAACCTCGAACCACCACAGATCGAACAGCGCCGCCCAGATCAGCGTCAGATAGAAAAACGGCACCACGAAGCTGGCGTCATCGCGCCGCATCGCCAACAGGTTCAGCGCCTGCCCGCAGGCGATCAGCCCGCCAATCGCCATCAGCGCGCCCCATTGCGCGGGCGTCGCGCGGGACAGCACCGCCATCACCGCGACAGATGCAATCACCGCGCCGATCCCGTTATTGATAAACAGCACCTGCAAGGGCTGTTCGCGCACGGCCAAGCGTTTGATAAAGATGGATTCCGTCCCCATGGCGACCGCCGCGCCCAAGGCAAAAAACGCGGCCATCTGAATATCCCCCGCCGGACGCAGCAAAATCACCGCGCCCAACAGCGCAATCCCCGCCGCTGACCAGCGGACCGGACCGACCCGTTCCCCCAACAGCGGAATGGCCAGCAGCATGGTGAACACGGGGCTGAGAAACGAAATCGCCGTCGCATCAGGCAGCGGCATCTGCGCCACGGCGGCAAACATCAGCGAAATGCCCACCCAGCCGCAGATCGTGCGCGTGATGTGCGTGCGCCAATCGGGCCGCGTCAGACGCGGGCGGATCGCGGCAACAACCGTCGCCACGGCGATAAAGGCAAACACAAACCGCCCCGCGCTGACCATCAGCGGATGCAGCGCCGGACCCAATGCGCCGCTGCCCACCGCTTTGGCCAGAAGGCTGGTGGATGCAAACAGCGCCGTTGCCGCGACCATCAGCGCCACGGTCACGCGCCGGTCAGATGGGGGCGTGGTCATGTCCCACTCCTGCGCGCCGGGCGCGCGGCGGTCAAGACCTTTCCGCGCATCGACGGGGCTTGGCTTGGGCGCGCATTTTTGCTTTGACTGGTCTCATCATATTGCACGAGGTTCCAATGATCCCGCATGTTCTGCCGACCTATAACCGCGCGCCGATTGCCTTTGACCGGGGGCAGGGGGCTTGGGCGATTGCCACGGATGGCACCCGATATCTGGATCTGGGCGCGGGAATCGCGGTGAATGTGCTGGGCCACGCCAACCCCGATCTGGTCGCGGCGCTGACGCAGCAGGCGGGCAAGATCTGGCATGTGTCGAACCTGTATCAGATCCCCGAACAGGAAAAGCTGGCCGATCTGCTGGTCGAACACAGCTTTGCCGATACGGTGTTTTTCACCAATTCCGGGACCGAGGCGGCGGAACTGGCCATCAAAATGGTGCGCAAATACTGGCATGATCAGGGCCAGCCGGACCGCACCGAAATCATCACGATCGAAGGCGCGTTTCACGGCCGTTCCACCGGCGCAATCGCCGCCGCCGGGTCGGAAAAGATGGTTAAGGGCTTTGGCCCGCTGATGCCCGGTTTCCGCCAAATCCCGTGGGGCGATCACGACGCCCTGCGCGCCGCGATCACCGACAAAACCGCCGCCGTCATGTTGGAGCCCGTGCAGGGCGAAGGCGGCATCCGCGCGCTGCCCGATGTCTGCCTGCGCGGGGTGCGCGCGGCCTGTGACGACACCGGCGCGCTGATGGTTCTGGACGAAGTGCAATGCGGCATCGCCCGCACGGGCCGCCTGTTCGCGCATGAATATGCGGGCATCACCCCCGACATTATGATGGTGGCCAAGGGCATCGGCGGCGGCTTTCCCTTGGGCGCGGTGCTGGCGACGGAAAACGCGGCGTCGGGGATGGTCGCAGGAACGCATGGGTCCACCTATGGCGGCAACCCGCTGGCCTGCGCGGTCGGCGCGCGGGTGATGCAGATCGTCACCGACCCCGGTTTTCTGGCCGAGGTGAACCGCAAAGCCGCCCTGTTCCGCCAGCGGCTGGAAGGTCTGGTCGCCGCTCATCCCGACCTGTTCGAATCGGTGCGCGGGGTCGGGCTGATGCTGGGCCTGAAATGCAAAATCGCGCCGGGTGAATTGGTGCAGGCCGCCTATGCCGAACATCTGCTGACGGTTCCGGCGGCGGATAGCACGCTGCGCCTGCTGCCGCCGCTGAACATCACGGCTGAGGAAATCGCGCAGGCCGTTGACCGTCTGGACGCGGCGGCGCGGCGGTTGGCGTAATGCCGAATGGGGCCGCATCGGCCCCATGTCACCGCCGGGAAGGCCGAGATTTTCGGCTGACCGGGGATAACCTTGCGCTAATATTCCAGCATGTCGCCTGTCGGTATGGTTAGCGATCCGTCGCCCACGGCGTCGATGCTGCTGCGTCCCGTCCGGCATTAGGCGAAATAGAGCCGCATCCCTCTGTGCCAAACACCCAGATGCTCCACCGACCGGGGGAATAATCCCGTGCCGATGCTCGACGACGTCGCGCGCCCGGTTGGCGAATGGATCATCGGCCAGTGCCTGAATGTTGCCAGGTTCAGGCTTGGGCAACGTAAAATCGGGCAATATTGGCCCTGTTTCGCGGCGTGCAAGGTCCAGTTCGTCGATTGGCAGCGCGGTTTTCCGGGCAAAATTGCGCCTAAGCCGGATCAGTTTGATGAACCGCACCAGCCACGGCATCACCCATGCGGCGCAGATCATCACAATGGCAAGGTATCGGATCACGCGCGGCCCCTGAAACGGCGCCGGGAACATCCCCCGGCCCCGCTGTCTTAGGGGCAAAGGATAAAGATTTCCCTAACTCGCGCCTTAAATGTCCAGATTTTCGGCCGAAAAGGGGGTATTTAAGGCGGGTTTGCCCATCTCATCCGTCGGGTTTCTTGGATGCTGCGTCGTCGCGTCTGGCATAAGGCAGAGTGGGGCCGATGCGCCCCCATGTCCCGCCTGCGCTTTGCCGGATGACATAACCACGTCGCAGGGCAGTTTGGTTGACGGATGACCGCCCTTGTTTGGGGGGCTGCTGCCGGGGCGGGCCGCAGCGGACCCACCTGCCGGCGTATCGTTCGCACGTTCCCGCGCCTGTTTAGTTAACGAATCGTCCGCGAGGTTTTGGAGGCCGCCATTGACGTTTGCCGACCGCGCCGTCGCACAGGCGGCATCCCGTCAGGCACAACACAGAATGGGGCCGTGTCGGCCCCATTCCCCAGCGTCAGATGTCCAGATTTTCCACCGACAGCGCGTTTTGTTGGATAAATTCGCGCCGGGGTTCGACGACATCGCCCATCAGCTTGGTGAACAGATCCTCGGCCTCGGTCACGTCCTCGATGCGGACTTGCAGCATGGTGCGGGCGGCGGGGTCCAGCGTGGTTTCCCACAGCTGACCGGGGTTCATTTCGCCCAAGCCCTTGTATCGTTGCAGCGACAGGCCCTTTTCCCCTTCCAGAAGCACCGCGCCCAACAGGCCCAGCGGGCCGTTGATCTGCACATCGCGGTCTTTGCGCACCAGCATGGCCGGGCGGGCATACACATCCTGCAAGGCCTGCGTCATATCGGCCAAACGGCGGCTTTCGGCGCTGCGCAGCATCTGACCGTCCAGGGTGCGGCCTTCTTCGACGCCGCGCAGGGTGCGCGACAGACGGATGCCGTGATCCTGTGTCGGGCGGCCGGTCCAGCCGCGTTCGTATTCCTCGGCGATCAGGTTCAGGCGGGCGGCGACGGCGTCGGCCACGCCCTGCGCGTCGGCGTCCACGCGACCGGGCAGCAAGGCGCCCGCAATCGCAGCCTGTTCGGTGATGTGGGGCGGGTAATGCGTGGGATAGGCGCGCAGGATGCGGCGGGCCACGCGCGCCTCTTCGACGACGCGGGCCAGATCATTGCCGCTGATCTCTTCGCCCGATGCAAGGCGCAGGGTCGCGCCCTCAACCCCTTGTTGGATCAGGTAATCTTCCAATGCGGCTTCGTTTTTCAGATAGACTTCGGACCGGCCACGCCCCACCTTATACAGCGGCGGCTGCGCGATATAGAGATGCCCCGCCTCGATCAGTTGCGGCATCTGGCGGAAGAAAAACGTCAACAGCAGCGTGCGGATATGCGCGCCGTCCACGTCAGCATCGGTCATGATGACGATTTTGTGGTAACGCAGCTTTTTCAGGTCAAACTCATCCCGGCCAATGCCGGTCCCCAAAGCGGTGATCAGCGTGCCGATCTGGTCCGAGGACAGCATCCGGTCAAACCGCGCGCGTTCCACGTTCAGGATTTTCCCGCGCAAGGGCAGCACGGCCTGATTTTTCCGGTCGCGGCCCTGTTTGGCCGATCCGCCGGCGCTGTCCCCCTCGACGATGAACATTTCGGCCAGCGAGGGGTCTTTTTCCTGACAATCGGCCAGTTTGCCGGGCAGGGATGCCACATCCATGGCGGTTTTGCGGCGCGTCAATTCGCGGGCCTTGCGCGCGGCTTCGCGGGCCAAGGCGGCTTCGATGATTTTGCCGACGATGGTTTTGGCCTGTGCCGGGTTTTCTTCAAACCATTCGGTCAGCTTTTCGTTCACCAGATTTTCGACGGCGGGGCGGACTTCGGAACTGACCAGTTTGTCCTTGGTCTGGCTGGAAAATTTCGGGTCCGGCACCTTGACCGACAACACGCAGGTCAGACCTTCGCGGGCGTCGTCGCCGGTGAAATCGACCTTTTCTTTTTTCGCGATGCCGCTGGACTGGGCATAGTTGTTGATGACCCGCGTCAGCGCCCCGCGAAAGCCCGCCAAATGCGTGCCGCCGTCGCGTTGCGGGATGTTGTTGGTAAAGGGCAACACGGTTTCGTGATAGCTGTCATTCCACCACATCGCGACCTCGACCCCGATTCCGCCGCGTTCGCCGGAAATAAAGATCGGGCTTTCCATCACCGGGGTTTTGCTGCGGTCCAGAAATTTGACAAATTCGCGCACGCCGCCGTCATAGAACAATTCGGTGCGCTGCACTTCGGCATGGCGTTCATCTTCCAGAATAATCCGCACGCCGCTGTTCAGAAAAGCCAGTTCCCGCAACCGGTTTTCCAGCGTTTTAAAGCTGTAGTCCAGATTGCTGAAGGTGCCGTTGTCGCGCGTCGTTTTGGCGGATGCCATAAACCGAACCTCGGTCCCGCTTTCGCCGGGGGCGTCAGCCACAACGCGCAGATGTTCGACCGTTTCGCCGTTTTCAAACCGGGCGTAATGTTCGCGGCCATTGCGCCACACGCGCAGTTCCAGCCAATCCGACAGCGCGTTCACCACCGACACGCCCACCCCGTGCAGGCCGCCTGACACCTTATAGGAATTGCTGTCGAATTTGCCGCCGGCGTGCAGTTGGGTCATGATGACTTCGGCGGCGGATACGCCTTCGGTGGGGTGCATGTCCACGGGGATGCCGCGGCCATTGTCGCGCACGCTGACGCTGCTGTCGGCGTGGATTTTCACCATGACATAATCGGCGTGACCGGCCAAAGCCTCATCAATGCCGTTATCGACCACCTCATAGACCATGTGATGCAGGCCCGACCCGTCATCGGTGTCACCGATATACATGCCGGGGCGTTTTCGCACCGCCTCTAACCCTTTCAGAACCTTGATGGAATCGGCGCCGTATTCGGTATTTTGGGGGGTGCTGTCGGTCATGGGTGGGTTCGTCCTGTCATTATCGCACCGATATAGCGTCACGGCGGGGCAAAGTCACGCAAAAGCCTTGGTTTTTTACGGATATGCGGCGATCTGTGACGCGCCACCCGCCTTGGCCACGGACAGCATCCGGGCGGCGGGGAAATCGGCGAATAATTCCGCGCCGGTCCCGGTCAGCAGACTGCGCGCGGGAAGGGTGGTGATCTGGTGATACAGCGCGGCGCGGCGGTCGGCGTCCAGATGGGCCGCGACCTCATCCAGCAGCAACAGCACCGGCTGATCCGACAGCGCGCGGGCATTGGCCAAGATCAACGACAACAGCAGCGCCTTTTGTTCGCCGGTCGATGACAGGGCGGCGGGCATGTTCTGCGGCCCCCACTGCGCGCCCAGATCGGCGCGGTGCGGGCCGGACAGGCTGCGCCCGGCGGCCAGATCGCGCGGGCGCATCGCCGCCAGACGCGCGGCGATGCTGGCGGGGTCGGGGTCATCGGCGTGACCTTCACCGGGCAGCAGGGACAGGGTGGCGGCGGGAAAATCGCCCCCCGTCTGGGCCGTCATAATCGCAGTCAGCGCCGCCTGACGGTTGCGCGTCAGCGCCGCGCCCGCATCCGCCATCTGCGATTCCAAGGCGCGATACCAGCCCGGATCGCGCACCTCATCGCGCAGCAGGCGGTTGCGTTCCCGCATCGCCCGGTCATAGGTCAGCGCATGATCGGCATGATCGGGCATCAGCGACAGCGTGATCCGATCCAGAAAGCGGCGTCGGCCTTCGGGCGCGTCCGACCACAGCCGGTCCATGGCCGGGACCAGCCACACCACCCGCACCAGCCGCGCAAGCGCGGTTTGCGGCACCGCCTTGTCATTCACGGCCACGCTGCGCGACCCGCCCGGCGGCGCGGTGATCGCCACATCGTCATCGCCCAGACCCGCGCGGATGCGCCAGCCCGCGTCCGGTCCCTGCCGCGCCTGATCGGGGGCGGGAACGCCGCGCAGACCACGACCGGGGGCCAGCATCGACACCGCTTCCAGAATGTTGGTTTTGCCCGACCCGTTCGGGCCATAGATCGCCAGCGGCCGCGCGTCCAGGTCCAGTTCCAGACGCGGCCAAGACCGGAATTGCGCCAGCGTCAGCCGGTGCAGCGTCACACGCGCATCGGCATGACGACATAGACCGCCGTCTGATCGCTGCCTTCGCGGATCAGCGCGGCATCGCCCGAGCCGTTGAACAGAAACACCGCATTGTCACGATCCACCTGCGCGGCGATTTCTTGCAAGTATTTGGCGTTAAAGCCAATTTCCAGCGGTTCATCGGCATAGGCGACGATCAGTTCTTCGTCCGCCGCCCCGGCATCGGGGGCGTTCACCGACAGCACCAGACGGTCGGCATCCAGCGACAGTTTCACCGCGCGCGACCGTTCGGACGACACGGTGGCCACGCGGTCCACGGCGCGGGCGAAATCGGCGGCGTCAACCTCTAACTGGCGGGTGTTGCCGGTGGGGATCACGCGGCCATAATCGGGGAAGGTGCCGTCGATCACCTTGGACGACAGGGTGATGGTGGGGGTGGCAAAGCGCACCTTGGTTTCGCTGACCGACACGGCGATGTCGGCGTCTTCGTCATCCAGCAGCTTGCGCAATTCAGCCACCGTTTTGCGCGGCACGATTACGCCCGGCATATCCGCCGCGCCGTTCGGCAGGGGCGCATCAATCCGCGCCAGACGGTGACCATCGGTCGCCACGCAGCGCAGGCCGGGACCGTCTTCGGTCTGGGCGACATGCATGTAAACGCCGTTCAGATAATACCGCGTTTCCTCGGTCGAGATGGCGAATTTCGCCTTATCGAACAACCGGCGCAGCACGCCCGCCTTGGCGGTGAAATTGGCGCTGTATTCGCTGGTTGCCATCACCGGGAAATCCTGACGCGGCAGGGTCGCGAGGCTGAAATTCGACCGCCCCGCCTGCACCGTCAAACGCCCCGTGGCGTCATCGGCGCTGATCTGGACCAGAGCGCCATCGGGCAGTTTGCGCGCGATTTCGTTCAGCAGCGCGGCGTTGACGGTGGTGGCGCCGGGGCGTTCGATCTGCGCCATGGCGCGGTCCACAACCTCGGTGTCCAGATCGGTGGCGCGGAAGCTGACGGCATCGTCTTTGGCCTCGATCAGGACGTTGGCCAGAATCGGAATGGTGTTGCGGCGTTCGACCACGGATTGCGCCTGTGCCACGGCCTTGACCAGAACCGCACGTTCGATCGAGAATTTCATCCGTTTCCCCTGTTCCGAAAGGCCATGCCCGAACCCGCTGTGTAACCGCAGCCGCGCCCGGTCACAAGATGGTTATGCCTCAAGCAGGCGGCGCAGCATGGTCAGATCTTCGGCCAGTGCGGTGTCGTCGCTGGCCAATTCCTCGATCTTGCGGACGCCGTGCATGATGGTGGTGTGGTCGCGGCCCCCAAAACGCCGCCCGATTTCGGGCAAAGACCGGCTGGTCAGCTGTTTCGACAGATACATCGCGATCTGGCGCGGGCGGGCGACGTTGCGGGCGCGTTTCGGCCCCATCATATCGGCCAGACGGATGTTGTAATGTTCCGCGACCTTGCGCTGAATGTCATCAATGCTGATTTTGCGGTCATTGGTGCGCAGAATATCGGTCAGACATTCCTGCGCGACCTCTAACGTGATTTCGCGGCGCAACAGGCTGGCATGGGCGAACAGGCGTTGCAGCGCGCCTTCCAGCACGCGGACGTTGGTGGTGATGCGATGCGCCAGAAACTCCAGCACGCCCGTGCCGATTTGCAGATCGGGGTGCTGCGCGCGGAAGGCGTCGGTTTTCGACTGCAAAATCCCCAGCCGCAATTCATAGGTGGTCGGGTGCAAATCCACGATCAGACCACAGGACAGGCGCGATTTGATCCGTTCTTCCAGCCCCTTGATTTCGGCGGGGGCGCGGTCGGCGGAAATCACGATCTGTTTGCCCTGATCAACCAAAGCGTTGAACGTGTGGAAAAATTCCTCTTGCGTGCTGTCTTTGCCGGCGATGAACTGCACGTCATCGACCATCAGCATATTCACGTTGCGAAACAGGCCCTTGAAGTCCATGATCGCCCGTTCGCGCAGGGCCTGAACGAACCGATACATGAATTGTTCGGCCGACAGATACATCACCTGCGACGCCGGGTGGCGGGTTTGGTAATCATGCGCAATCGCGTGCATCAGGTGGGTTTTGCCCAACCCCACCCCGCCATAGAGAAACAGCGGGTTGAACCCCACCGGCCCGCCTTGGGCCACGCGGCGGGCGGCGGCATGGGCCAGCTCGTTCGGCTTGCCGACAACGAAATTGTCGAATGTGAAGCGCGCATCCAGCGGCGCGCCCAGATCGCCGCGCGGGGCCGTGCGGGTCGGGGCCGGGGTGTCGGTGTCGGTCGCGGCCGGGCGCGCGGGCTGAGCGATCACGTCAAAACGCAGCCGTTCGGCGGGCAGGCCCAGACCGCCCAGAACGGCCAGAATCTGCGCGGTGAAATGGCGGCTGACCCAATCGGAAATAAACCGGGTCGGGCTGGTGAAGAGGGCGGCGCCATCATCAATCCCGGTCAGGCGCAACGGTTTGATCCAGTGGTTAAAATTGTTTTGCCCGATGCTGTTTTCCAGCTCGGCGCAGGCTTGACCCCAGATCTGTTCCATTTTTTGCCCCACAACGGTTATGCCCCCGCATCAGCCCATCTGATGCGGCCCGATCCGGCATTGCATGGCGGCAACAGGCAAAAACCCACCCAACGGCCCCGGCGGGGTCGCATGAATGGGCGCAGGCCCGTTATCCTGTCAGACACAAGATCCGGCGGCGGCCAGTGGCAGCCAGTCACCGCGGATCTTTGGACAGGACGTTTGCCCTGTCCGCCCCCGACCGTCAGGCTGTTGTCCTGATTCTGTCGGTGGCCCGTCCCCATGCGACCCGTGAATCGCAGGGGCCAAGTTATCCCCAAGCGTCCACGCTGCGCAACTGAACAACGCGCTTGACAGCGATTGATGCGCCGCGAATCTGCGAATGGGTTGAGTCTGTTACAGATTTTTTCAGCGCCTTGTTTCCCAACACTTTTCCGAATGATGGCGCTGCATCGGCAAAAAAGGCGCAGGAATAAACCGGCGCCTTTGAAAAAATATTCGATATTGCGATTCGGCCCGCAGGCCGGGGGCGATTATGCGGTCGCCACGGCTTTCACGCGGGCCGACAGGCGCGACATTTTGCGCGATGCGGTGTTTTTGTGGATGATGCCTTTGCTGACGCCGCGCATCAGTTCCGACTGCGCCTGTTGCAGCGCGGTGCGGGCGGTGTCAGCATTGCCGCCGGCGATTGCTTCTTCGACTTTGCGCAGGAAGGTGCGGATGCGCGAACGGCGGGCTTTGTTCACTTCGGTGCGACGCTCGATCTGGCGGGCGCGTTTTTTCGACTGGGGCGTATTGGCCATGTTTTTTGGTCCTTATCGGGTCATTTGCGTTTCGTTTGCGCAAAAGACCCACGGCCCCGAACCCCGCAGGGAACGGTCATGATTCTTGCCTAAGCGGGCCCACGCGCATGTAAGCCGCAGCCATTACGGCATTTGCACCGAAAAGAAAAGCCCCTTTGTCGCGGAACGCCCCCGCCACCACCGGGTTATCCCCAAAACAGGAGAACGCGATGAGCGATGACATCTTTCATGACGCCAAAGACGCCGCCGACAAGCTGATGAAAGACAGCGATAAATCCGGGTCGGTTCTGGACAAAGACCGCGCGGGGCTGACCCCGGATCAGGCCCTGGTGCGGCTGCGGGACGGGAACGCGCGTTACGTCGCGGGCGAGATACCGGCGCGCGATCATGCGGCGGGGCGGGTGGAACGCGCGGCGTCGCAGGCGCCCTTTGCGGCGATTCTGGGCTGCGCTGACAGCCGCGTGGCCCCCGAACTGGCCTTTGATCTGAAGCCGGGCGACCTGTTCGTGTGCCGTCTGGCGGGCAATGTCGTGAATGCCGATGTGCTGGCCAGTCTGGAATATGCGGTCGCGTTTTTGGGAACATCGCTGGTCGTTGTGCTGGGCCATTCGGGCTGTGGCGCGGTCGATGCGGCGATTAAGGTCGCGGATAAGAACGAGATTCTGCCCGGCAATCTGGATCAACTGGCGGTGTCGATCCTGCCCGCCGTGGCGCGGGCGCAGGCCGAAGACGGCGGGGCGTTGCTGGATCGCGCGATTGCGCAGAATGCGCGGCTGTCGGCCCTGCGGCTGGCGTCGCGATCGGCGGCACTGTCGGATGCGATCAAGGACGGTCAACTGCGCATCGTTGCCGCCGTTTACGACATTGCCACCGGGCAGGTGCAGTTTCTGGACGATTAACGAAAGGGGGGCAAACGCCCCCCGTTCAGATCAGCGGTCGCGGAATTGCGGTTCGCGTTTTTCGGTAAATGCGGCCATGCCTTCTTTCTGGTCCTCGGTCGCGAACAGGGCGTGGAACACGCGGCGTTCAAACAGCAGACCTTCGCGCAGGGTGGTTTCATAGCTGCGATTGACCGCCTCTTTCACGGTTTTCACCGCGATTTGCGATTTGGCGGCGATTTTCTTGGCGGCGGCCATGGCTTCGGGCAGCAATTGCGCGTTCGGAACCACGCGGCTGACCAGACCGGACCGTTCAGCTTCGGCTGCGTCCATGAAACGGCCGGTCAGGTTCATGTCCATGGCCTTGGATTTGCCGACAAAGCGGGTCAGACGCTGCGATCCGCCGATGCCGGCAACCACGCCCAGATTGATTTCCGGCTGGCCGAACTTGGCCGATTCGGATGCGATGATGAAATCGCACATCATCGCCAATTCACAGCCGCCGCCCAAAGCGTAACCGCTGACCGCGGCGATGATCGGTTTGCGCACGCGGTTGATCGTCTCGATCTTGTCGCCAAACAGATCCTCTTGATACACGTCCACAAAGGATTTCGTGGACATTTCTTTGATGTCGGCACCGGCGGCGAACGCCTTTTCGCTGCCGGTCAGAACGATGCAGCGCACCTTGTCGTTGCGGTCGGCATCAGCCAGGGCCGTGGACAATTCGGTCAGCAACTGCCCGTTCAGCGCGTTCAGCGCCTGCGGACGGTTCAGACGGATCAAGGCAACGTCGTCGTCGATTTCAACAAGAATGGTGTCAAAGGCCATGGCTTCCCCCCTTTGGGTTTCGTGACATTGCCACGTTCCTAACAGGCGGGGGGCGGCAAAGCCAAGCCTTAGGACTGACAGACCGGACAGTAAAAGCTGGACCGCGCCGATTGCACGATCCGCGCCACCGTCCCGGTGCAGCCGTCGCGCAGACAGGGCGCGCCTTCGCGGCCATAGACGCGGAAACTGTGCTGGAAATAGCCCAATTCGCCATTCGTCTGCCGGTGATCGCGCAGCGACGACCCGCCCGCCGCAATCGCATCGGTTAACACGTCGCGGATATGGCCATGCAGCGCGCCCAGATCGGCGGCGCGGATCTGACCCGCCGCGCGGCGCGGATCAATCCCCGCCCGAAACAGCGATTCGCTGACATAGATATTGCCCAAGCCCGCCACGATGCGTTGATCCAGCAGCGCCTGTTTCACCGGCGCGCGTTTGCCCGCAAAACAGCGCGCCAGATAATCGGGGGTGAAATCGGCATCGAACGGCTCTGGTCCCAGCTGATCCAGCAGCGGATGCCCCGCTCCGTCGCGGATCAGGTCAACCATGCCGAACCGGCGGGCGTCGTTGAAGGTGATCGTGACGCCCGATTCCATCACCAGCACCACATGATCGTGGCGCACGTGAATACCGGGATCGCGTTGAAAACCGCCCAACACCCCGCCCGACAGCAGCATCCGCCCCGACATGCCCAAATGCCACAGCACCGTGCCGCCCCGGTCCAGATCCGCCAGCAGATATTTCGACCGCCGCCGCAATGCGGTGATCGTCGCGCCCGTCATCACCTGCACCAGATCCGGCGGCAGGGGCCAGCGCAGATCGGGGCGGTTCACCTGCGCGCGGGCAATCCGGTGGCCGGTCATATGGGGGTCCAGTCCTCGGCGGACGGTTTCGACTTCGGGCAGTTCTGGCAATTCGTTCCCTTTCGTCGCATTGTGCGCGGGGCAATCCCGTTCTATCTGGCGGGCAGAGACAGAAACGGCAAGCGTGATGAACGACAAAAGAACCACCCATTTCGGTTTTCAAACCGTGGACGAGGACGCCAAGGCCAGCATGGTTCACGGCGTATTTTCCAGCGTCGCATCGCGTTACGACCTGATGAACGACCTGATGAGCGCGGGCATTCACCGCGTCTGGAAAAACGCGATGATGGACTGGCTGGCACCGCGCGCGGGTCAGCATTTGCTGGATGTGGCAGGCGGCACCGGCGATATTGCGTTCCGGTTTCTGGACCGCGCACCGGGCGCGCGCGTCACCGTCTGCGACATGACCGAATCCATGCTGGTCGAGGGGCGCAAACGCGCCGATGCCGTCGATAAGGCCGACCGGCTGGCCTGGGTCACGGGCGACGCTATGGCGCTGCCTTTTGCCGATAACAGCTTTGACCGCTATACGATCAGCTTTGGCATCCGCAACGTCACCCGCATCCCCGACGCGCTGTCCGAGGCGTTTCGCGTTCTGCGCCCCGGCGGTCGTCTGATGGTGCTGGAGTTTAACCAGATCCCGGTTCCGGCGATGCAATGGGCTTATGACCGTTACAGTTTCAACGTCATTCCGGCCATGGGGCAGGCGGTGACGGGGGATCGCGACAGTTATCAATATCTGGTCGAATCCATCCGCAAATTCCCCGATCAGGATACCTTTGCCGATATGATCCGCGCGGCGGGGTTTGAACGGGTGGATTGGCGCAATCTGTCGATGGGCATTGCCGCGCTGCATTCGGGTTGGAAACTGTAAACGATGCGCGGACCTCATAACATCCTGCGGCTGATCCGCACGGGCGCCACATTCGAACGCACCGGCGCGATGGAGGCGGTTCTGAACGCCGTCGATGCCCCCGTGCGCCTGCGCGTGGCCGCGCGCGTGCTGGGCTGGCCGTTTCGCTGGCTGGGATATAAAGGCGATCCGAACCTGCCGCCGATCACGCGGGCGATTACGGCTTTGGGTCCGGCCTATATCAAATTCGGGCAAATCCTGTCCACGCGGGCCGATGTCGTCGGGCCGGAACTGGCGGGGCAGTTGCGGATGTTGCAGGACCGCCTGCCGCCCTTTCCGACCGACATTGCGCGTCAGGTCATTGCGTCCGAACTGCGCGAACCGGTCGAGGTGCTGTTTTCCGAATTTTCCGAACCCGTGGCGGCGGCGTCCATTGCGCAGGTGCATCGCGCGCGGCTGCGGTCCTCGGGCGCGCAGGTTGCGGTCAAGGTCGTGCGCCCCGGCATCGGCCCCGCATTCCGCCGCGACATCGACGCGTTTCATTTCGGCGCGCGGATGATCGAATGGCTGTCCCCCGGCACGCGGCGGCTGCGTCCGCGCGATGTGGTCAGCCATTTCGAATCGGTGGTGATGGGGGAACTGGATTTGCGGCTGGAAGCGGCGGCGGCGTCGCTGTTTGCCGAAAACACCGCCAAAGACGCCGATTTTCAGGTGCCGCGCCCCGATTGGGGCCATTCCGCGCGCAGCGTGCTGACCGCTGAATGGGCCGAGGGGTTGCCCATGGGCGACCGTGACGCGCTGATCGCCGCCGGTCACGACACCGCCAAAATCGCCCGGCGCGTGCTGCAACTGTTTCTGTCGCACGCGCTGCGCGACGGGTTTTTCCACGCCGATATGCATCACGGCAATCTGAAGGTGGCGGCGAATGGCGACATTATCGCCTATGATTTCGGGATCATGGGTGAAATCGACGAATACACCCGCCGCGTCTATGCCGAGATTCTGATGGGCTTTATTCAGCGCGATTACAACCGCGTGGCCCGCGTCCATTTCGAGGCGGGCTATGTCCCCCGTGACCGCGATCAGGCGGCCTTTGCCCGCGCGCTGCGTGCCGTGGGGGAACCGATTTTCGGCGCCGATGCCAGCCGCATTTCCATGGCCAATCTGCTGTCCTATCTGTTCGAGGTGACGGAGCGATTCGGGATGCAGACCCGCACCGAACTGATTTTGTTGCAACGCACCATGGTGGTGGTCGAAGGCGTGGCCCGGTCCATCGACCCGCAACTGAACATCTGGGACGCGGCGAAACCCGTAGTGTCGGATTACATCAAAGACAGCATCGGCCCCCGCGCCATGGTCCGCGACGCCACCAATGTCGTGCAGACGCTGGGCCGCTATGGCCCATTGCTGCCGCGGATGGTGGAACAAATGCTGTGGGAACGCGCCCATCCCGAAGAAACCCGGCCCGTCGTCGTCATCCCCCGCCGCGCACCGCTGTGGCTGGTCGCCATGGCGTCCGGTCTGGCGGGGGCGTTGATTGCGGTGATGTTAATGTAGCCGGTTGAGGCACGTATAATAAAGGATGACAGCAACGATAAGAGTGGCTTACTTTGTCAATTTTCAGTTAATTTTTCCTGGAAATGGAGGGGAAAATTGAATTTGATCTCAGTTTTATCCGCGATTGCATTGGGTGGCCTTTCGTGGATGCAGGTAGGCACTGCATTTGCGGATGTATGCCAGCCAAAACCTGAAAATGCTTTCTCTCGGGGGTCGTTCTATCAACTTTCGGGGGGTGAAGACATGACACTGGTAATTTGCTCGGATTCCTCTGAATTTTCGGTTGAGCGTATTAAAAAATACCGAGATGAAATTTCCTGCGGCAAGTCTGGCAAAACTATAGATGGCGAGAAACTCACTAAAGGCGTACCGTCCAATTATGCCGTGGTTTTTATTGGCTCCGGCTCAGGCGTCAGCAATAATATGCGCCACTGCATCCATAAGGTAAGCGATGCCTCTGATATTCAGGAGGACGTCGTTATTGATCACCTTCGAAATCCGATCCAGCATCGCGACACAATAGACATGCCAACGATTCCGGGCGTATCTCGATATGTGCCCTCAGTCCGCACACGATATTTTTACGACAATCAGGTTCCATTCGCCGTTATTCATGCTTACCGCGACTACGTTCCGGCTGATGTCATAAGCGCCGCCATATTCGGGATAAAGGAATAAGGTGATGGAAACAGGTCCGCTGCTGGCAACCTTTCCCGATGGCGAAAATTATATCAAAAAGCGATTTTAAGTGGCGGCGCTTATTTTAAGTCAATGTCAGGGTATATAATTTCTCATCAAACTTTAATCCTGACACGGGCTTATGGTGACCGGGGGGGGAACGGCTGACGCTGGCGCGGGTTGCGGGGGCGGGTGCCTCCGGCGGGGATATTTGGGCCAAGATGAAAGGATGGCGCTGTGCTGTGGACGGCGGCCCACCTGTGGGGCGGGCCGCGTCGGTGGGTTATTCCGCAGCGGGCGGCGCCAGCGGTGCGCCGTCGCTGTCGGTCGGCTGTTCCGGTGCGTCCGGCGACACCGACACCAGATAGGCGATCAGATTGTCCTGCGCTGCGCCTTTGGGCATACGGAAGGTCATCAGCGACCGCGCCGTGGCGTTGCCCGAATGGGCGCGCACATAATCGGTCGGGTTCACCAGATATTCCGACAGCGACGCGACATCCCAGACGGCGTCGGGATGGGTCTCGGCCACGGCGGGCAGGCCATTGCCGTATTTGAAGCCCTCTTCGGCGGCGAATTTGCTGCCGACGATGTTGAACAGGTTCGGGCCGGTCTTGCCGCCCTGAACGATCATATTGCCGTCAGTGTCCTGAATCATGTGGCAGGACCGGCATTTGTTGTATTCACGCGCGCCTGCCTCGGCGTCGCCCTGCGCAAATGCGGGCGCGGCCATTGACAGCATGGTCAGCGTCACGATCAGCGTGCTTTTCATGGTCTTCCTCTTGCGTTGTGGCCGCCGGTTGGGGGCCGGTTATGCGATTCGGGTCAGTATAACCCGAGTGTCGCGGAAAGGGTCACAGGCTGCGTCCATCTGTCGCCGGTCGGGCATCAGACAGAACGCCGTTGACAGTGCATCGGCCACCGCAGCCGACGGCGCGGTGACGGAAATCTGCGCCCATTTGTGCGGGCTGGGGGTGCGGGTCAGGGGGTTCAGGATGTGGCTGACCGGGCCGTGTGCCGTGGGCAGCATCATGCCCGAGGGGGATGAGCTGGCCAGTGCCGCGCCCGCCAGCCCGGTGCCGCCGCCCGATGGCCAGCGGATGGGCCAAGGCTGGCCGTTCGGGGCCGGGCCAAGGGCGACCATTTCGCCGGTGTCGATCAGCACGTTATTCAGCCCCGCCGCGCGGATCAGCGCGGCCACGCGGTCCGCGATAAATCCCTGCGCGATGCCGTTCAGCGTCAGCGCCATGCCGGGGCGCAGCGTGATGCGCGAGGTCGTGATGGTCACGCCGTCCCAGCCCACGGGCGCGGTCGCCGGATCACCGCCCTGCGCTATGGCCTGCCACAGCGGTTGCACGGTCGGATCGAACAGCCCAGCCGTTGCGTCATGCACGCGCCCGGCCAGCATCAGACATTCGACCAACTCTGGCGGGGCGGCGTCCAGTTCGCCCCGGTTCAGCCGCATCAGCGCCGAATCGGGGTGATAGAGGGTAAAGATACGTTCCAGCCGGTCGATTTCGGCCCGGACGGCGCGCATCAGGGCGGGATCGTCGCGGCCCAGCGTGATCGTGGTGCGCGCGCCCAAGGCAACGCCGCGCCATTGCACAACGTCGCCCGGCATGGTGTCGGCGCGCGCGGGCAGCCCGGCCAGTGCGGCGCAGGCGGTGATGGTCAGAAAACGGCGGCGCTGCATCAGTTGCCCCCCTGTTGGTTCAGTTGACGCAGGCGGTCGGCATAGCCTGCGTTGTCGTCCTGTGGGCTGGTGTCGTCGGTGATCGGTTCGGGGGCCAGAATGTCGGCTGTGGGGATGTCGTCCAGACGCCGCATGTCGCCGCCATGCGCGGCGATGAACGAACGCGCCGCGGATTCGGTGCCAAAGGGGATCAGCTCGGCCGCGCCCATGCCGCCCTGTTGCGCCGATCCGGTGACGAACACCGCCCCCGTCGCGTCGATCCAGTTATCCGCGCCGGGGTTTTCCCAATCCGCGCCGTCCATATCGCTGACATAGATCGCCAGAATATCGTAATCGCGTTCCGGCATCCGCTGATAGGCGATTGCGTCGCGCACCTGGCTGAAAAACAGCGGGCCGATCACGCCGTTCAGATGGATTTGCGCCTTGGGGCCGGGATGTTCCAACAGGTTCATCTGGCAGAAATGCCCGATCGAACCGGCGGTCATCGGCACCGGGTCGGGGGTCGCCACGGTTTCGGTGCGACAGGCCGACAGCGCCAGAATGGTGAACAGGATCAGGTGCTTCATGGCGTCACCCGGCGAAAGGCCAGCGTGGCCAGCCCCAGCATCAGCGCGGGCCAGATCAGCAGCGATGCCAGTGCGGCCATGGGCGGGATGGTGTTTGCCGCACCGCCCAGACCCGCCGCTGCCGCCGTGACGTCGGATGCCGCCAGATTGAACAGGCGGAACGCATCCGCCGGATTGCTCAGCAGCAGTGCGGGCAGGGCCGTGGCGAATATGCCTTCTCCGCCCGATGCGACAAGCGCGGCCAGCAGCCCCAGATCATACAGAACCACGGCGACCAGCCACAGCCCGATGGCCAGCCCCGCCGCGCCAGAGGGACGCCGCGACAGCGCCGAAATCACATAGCCCGCGCCCAGAAAGCTGGCCCCCAGCAGAAGCGATGTCCAGAACAGCCGCCACAGCGACGGCAGCCCCGCCATGGCCGCGCGGTCGGTCGCAATCGCGGCAATCGCCGCCAAGGCGTAACCCACCCCGACCGCCAGGGCCAAAATCGCCAGATGCGCCAGCAACCGCCCGGCCAGAATCTCGGCCCGCGCAATGGGATAGGTAAGCAGCAGGGGCAGGGTGCCGCGTTCGACTTCGCCCGCCACAGCATCGAAGGACATCAGCAGCGCCAACAGCGGCACCAGATACACCGCAAGGCTGGTCAGCGACGCCACCACCACCGACAGCCGATCCGCGCCCAAAGCCCCCGTAGGCGCCGATCCCGCCGCCGATAACACAAGCGCAAACACCGCCATCATCGCGACCGCAATTGCCACCCAACGGTTGCGCAGCGCGATCCGCAATTCCGCGCCCGCTGTTGCAAAAATCCGCATCATGACGCGCCCCCTTGGCCGAAATGGCTGTAAATATCTTCCAGACTGGGCGGAGTAATCTCGACATCCGCGACCAGATCCGACCGCGCGGTGATCCGCGCCAGCATCGCCATTTTATCCCCCTGCGCGCCGGTCAGCGCCCAGCCGCCCGGCACCGCGCGCCCATCGGGCAGCGCCGCCGCCAGTGCCGCATCCGCGCCGGGCTGTGGCGTCAACAGATAGGTCACGGGCAGCGCCGCCTGTTTGCGCAGATCGTTCAGCGTGCCTTCCGCGACGCGGCGGCCATGGGACAGGATGGTGATGCGGTCGGTGCGGGCCTCGACCTCGGTCAGGGCGTGGGATGACAGCAGGATGCCCGCGCCATCGGCGGCCAGATCATCCAACAGCGCGTAAAATGACCGCCGCGACACCGGATCCAACCCCGAGGTCGGTTCATCCAGCACCAACAGCCCCGGCCGCCCGATCAGCGCCTGTGCCAGCCCGACCCGCTGGCGCATCCCCTTGGAATAGGTGCCGATGCGGCGGTCCATGGCGTGACCCAGGCCCACGCGTTCCAGCAAATCCCCCGCCTGCGTGCGCGGCTGACCCCGCAGGCGCAGGTAATAATGCAGCATCTCGCGCCCGGTCAGGGCCGGGTGAAAGGCCACGTTTTCCGGCAGATAGGCCACCTGCGTGCGTGCCGCCCCGCTGCCCGGTGCCGCGCCCATCACCGACACATCCCCGCCATCATGGGGGATCAGGCCCAGAACAATCTTCATCAGCGTGGATTTGCCCGCACCGTTATGCCCCAGCAGCGCCACCCGCTGCCCCGGCGCAACGGTCAGCGACACATCCTTCAGCGCGGTGAAATCGCCAAACCGCTTAGTGAGGTGCGAAAGCGTCAGCGCCATCATCATCTGTCCTTTGTGTGGCCCAAATCGGCGGCTGGGTGGCCATGCGCCGAATATCGTCGGGAATGTCGATTGTGACCGGGCGCGTCAGCGGAAAGCTGTCCACGACGCCGCCGGGCAGGGTTGCGGGGAAATTGGCCTGAGACCAGCGGATCAGCTGCACCGCCGGCGATCCGGTCAACAGCGCCGCCGCCGGTTGCGACCAGAGGATGTGATCCATCAGATCATTGGGGCGAAACCGGCTGTCCGCGATGCCGTCGCCATTCAGATCAAAGACCGCATGATCGGACCAGAAATTGCCGCGCCCCTCAAGGCTCCATTCAATGTCGCGGGTGCCGACATATTTCACCTGCGTGCGGTTGCCGATAAAGGCGTTTCCGGTCAGCCCGTTGCGTTCTGACCCGGCGGTGAAATGAATCCCGATGTCACAGGATTCAAACCGGTTATTCGCGATCAGATTGCGATGCGCGTTGTAAATAAACGTGCATTTATCCGGCCCGCCCGCGACCAGATTTCCGGCCACATCCGCGCTGTTGGCGTAATTCAGCATCAGGCCGTGATCGCGGTCATTCACCGACAGATTATCGGTGATGGTCAGGCGGTCGGAAAACATGATCGCAAAGCCGATATGATTGCCGACGGATATATTGCCGCTGATCTGGCTGTCATTGGTATACATATAATGCACGGCGAAACGCAGATCGTGCATCCTATTATCGGCAAAGATATTGCGCCGCGATGAATTGGTGAAAATCCCGTCGCGTCCATAGTGGATCGTGTTGCCGATGACCTGCGTTCCCGGCGCGTTCCAGATGTAAATGCCGTTGCCACGGCTGTTCATCCGATGGCCACGCCCGCCGATCACGGTATTGCCGCGCACCATGGTATTGTTCGCGCCATGCACATCAACGCCATACAGGTTTTGTTCAAACCGGTTGTTTTCAATCACGCCGCCATGGGCGGTCCGTGATAATTGCACGCCGGAATCAATATTCTGATGCGAATTGCCCGATCCGGTAATCAGCAAATCGCGGATGGTGACGTTTTCGGCGTTGATCAACACCACGCTGCCCATGCCGCCGCCGTCGATCTGCGCGCCGGGCTGGCCGCGCAGGGTCAGCGGGTGGTTGATGGTGACGGGGCCGTGATGCAGCCCCGGTTCCAGCATCAGGACATCGCCGGGCGCTGACCCGGCGATGGCGGTTTTCAACGCGTCCCCGCCCGCAGGCACGCTGATCGGACCAGCCCAGACCGGAGTGGCCCAGACCGGCCTGGCCAGCAGCGCACA
>NZ_JAUNTW010000011.1 GCF_030538495.1 Paracoccus sp. (in: a-proteobacteria) | reverse complement strand
CTGATAAACAACGCGTTTTCCCCACACGCCAAAACAGGCCCAAACGTCACAAAACCAGTATAACAACGCAAAATAACAAAAACATGACGGAATCACGGCAAAGCGGGCATCCGGGCCAGCGTCACCACCGTATCGCCGTAACGGCGCTGATCGACCTGTTCCAACGGTGCCGGAACGACCGGCGGGCGGCTGTCTTCCCAGACAATCACCGCCCCCGGCGCGATCCAGCCGCCATCCAGAGCCGAGGCAATCGCCCGTTCCCCCAATCCCTGACCATAGGGCGGATCAAGGAAAATCAGATCAAATCCCGCGCCGCGATTCGGACCCAGCCGCGTGGCATCGCGCCGCCACAGATCGGTCACACCCATGGCGCGAGCGCGTTCGATATTGTCGCGCATCAGGGCGCGCGCTTTGACGCCTTCGTCCACAAAGGCCACGCGGGCCGCGCCGCGTGACAGCGCTTCAAGCCCCAAGGCGCCGGTGCCGGCAAACAGATCCAGCACCCGCGCGCCCGGGATGGGGTTTGGCCCCGCGCCGTTGATCAGCAGGTTAAAAATCGCCTCGCGCACGCGGTCGGTCGTGGGGCGCAGATGGGCGGCGGGATCGCCCGCGCCGACCTCGGCCAGTTTCAGACCGCGTAAATTGCCGCCGACGATTCTCATGCGCGGCCAGCCGGGGGCGCTTCGCCCCCCCTGCCCGCCCCACAGGGGCGTGCGTTCGACGGGAAAAAGGTCCACTGGACCTTTTTCTGATCCGTCTCACCCCAAAAGGACATTTGCACACAGAAGACAGTCACATCAGCACCTTCAGATCATCGGCGGTTCGGATCAGTGCGGGGTCGGCGTTGCGGCCCGATTCGATCAGGCGTTTACCGATCATATAAGCGCGCGCGTCGTTCAGCGCATCCACCGCGATCAACTGCCCGGCGCGGAAATACCACACAGACCCCGAATGGCCATCGCCGCCGCGCGTGATCACACCGTCATAGCCCGTATTCAGCCCCGCGATTTGCAGTTTCGCGTCGAACTGATCCGACCAGAACCACGGTTTCGGGGTATAGGCGCGAGTTTTGCCCAGCATATTGTCGGCCACACATTCCGCCGCATCAATCGCACCGCCCACGCTTTCCAGTCGCAGTTGCGCGCCCTGATGGGGGGTGCTGGCGCAATCGCCTGCGGCCCAGATCGCCGGGTCGCTGGTGCGGCCATATTCGTCGGTGGCAATGCCGTTATCCAACGCCAGCCCCGCCGTCTGCGCCAGATCGGTTTCGGGCAAAACGCCAATCCCCATCACGATAAAATCAGCGGGCAATTCGCGGCCATCGGTCAGCGCGACCCCGGTGGCCCGGTCGTCCCCCATGATCCGGGTGATGCCGGTGTTTTCCATGATCGTGACCCCATGCGCCTGATGCAGCGCGCGGATCATATCCGCGGTTTCCGTCGCGGCGACGCGGCCAAGGATACGCGGCGCGGCCTCGATCAGGGTCACGGTCAGGCCCAGTTTGCGGGCGACGGCTGCGGCCTCCAGCCCGATATAGCCGCCGCCGATCACGATCAGGTTGCGCCCCGGCTGCATTTCGGGGGCCAGCGCATCGACATTGGCCAGACTGCGGATGACATAGGTTCCGGGCAAATCACCGCCCATCGCGGCGGGCAGGCGGCGCGGCGTGGCCCCCGTGGTCAGGGCCAGTGCGTCATATTCCACCACGCCCCGATCCGTAGTGACCACCCGGCGCACCGGGTCAATCGACCGCGCAGATTCGCCGGTGCGCAGATCAATCCCCTGATCGCCCCACCATTCCGGCGCGCGCAGGGTCAGCCGGTCCAGCCCCATCTGGCCCAGCAGATACGCCTTGGACAAAGGCGGGCGCTGATAGGGGGCGGCGGGTTCATTGCCAATCACGGTCAGCGGCCCGTCATGCCCCTGCGCGCGCAGCCGTGCCGCCATGGACGCCGCCGCCTGCCCCGCCCCGATAATCACAATCCGCATCTGTTGCGCCTTCTCTGGTCTGAAAACTTGTGTCACCCTATAGTCACCCCGAATCCGTTGCAATTCAGTGAGGACAACATGACCATCAAGGCTGGCGATACCCTGCCCACCGGCAAACTGCTGCGCGTGGGCGAAAACGGCCCCGAGGAAATCGCAACCACCGATCTGGCCACGGGCCGCGTGGCGATCTTCGGCGTGCCGGGCGCCTTTACCGGCACCTGCACCAATGCCCATATGCCCAGCTTTGTGCGCAGCGCCGATGCATTCCGCGAAAAGGGCGTGACCCGCATCATCTGCATCACCGTGAACGATCCGTTTGTCGCATCCGCATGGGCGACCGAAACCGGTGCCGACGCCGCCGGGATCGAGGTCTTGGCCGATGCCGATGGCAGCCTGACCAAATCGCTGGGTCTGGATTTCGACGCGCCCCCGGCGGGGCTCTATGGCCGTTGCAAACGCTTTGCGGCGCTGCTGAATGACGGCAGCTTTGACGTGGTGGACATCGAGGATTCGCCCGGCAACTGCACCATCAGCGCGGGCAACGCCCTGCTGGAAAAAGCCTGATCCAAGGGGGCTGCGGCCCCCTTAATCCCAGATCGCGGGGTCGGCGATTTCAATGGAATTGCCGGCCGGATCGCGGAAATACAGCGACCGCCCGCCGCCCGGCCATTCAAAATCCGCCTCGATCACCACGCCCGCGCGTTCCAGATGCGCGCGCCAATCGTCCAGCGTGGCCGGATCGGCGGCCAGACAGTAATGCCCCTGCCCCGTCGCGCCATGCGGCGGCACCGGCAGGCGCGCATCCGGGCCGGGCGGTTGCACCGTCGCATCGGGATTGAACAACAACAGCACCTGCGCGCGGGGATCATCGCTGACGCGGAAAAACACATGCCGCCCCGGCACCACCTGAAAGGCGCGCAGTCCCAGCACGTTTTCATAAAACGCGCGCCCCGCATCCAGATCGCGCGCATATAACGCGCTTTCCAAGGTTCCCAGCAATTTCGGTGCCTGTGTCATGGTCAAATCGTCGCATGTCCGCGCCGCGCGTGCAATCTGTCATACGCATGTCACCTGCGGCGTTTATGCGCAGTTAACCCCCCGGCACAGATGCAGGGGCTTGCTTCGGCGCTGCCGCGATATATAGTCAGCGTCAAGGATCGACGGGACGCCCCGCCACCCCACGGGGCAGGCAGGAAGGCAGTAATGTTGGATCATCACCAAACCGATTTCCGAACGCAATTCGTGCGCGAACCGGCAAACCTGCGCCACCACCCGGCACTGGTGCTGAACGCCGATTATCGCCCGCTGTCCTATTACCCGCTGTCGCTCTGGCCGTGGCAAGAGGCGATCAAGGCCGTGTTTCTGGACCGCGTGACCATATTGGCCGAATATGACGAAGTGGTGCGCAGCCAGCGACAGGCGTTCCGCATACCTTCGGTCGTGGTGCTGAAAGATTATGTAAAACCTCAAAAGCGCGTGGCCTTCACGCGCTTTAATCTTTTCTTGCGGGATGAATTTTGCTGTCAGTATTGCGGGGCCAAGGGCGACCTGACCTTTGACCATGTGGTGCCTCGGTCACGCGGCGGTGTGACCAGTTGGGAAAACGTCGTTGCGGCGTGCAGCCCCTGCAACCTGCGCAAAGCCAACCGCAGCCTGCGCCATTCCGGCCTGACCCTGCGCAAAACCCCGCGCCAGCCCTGCCCCGAAGAAATGCACAGCATCGGACGGCGTTTCCCGCCGAACCATTTGCACGACAGCTGGATGGATTTTCTGTATTGGGACGCGGAACTGGAAAGCTGATCCGGCCCGTCAGCCCTGCCGGTCGCGCCGCTGCCCCAGATGCAGGGCAACCACCCCTGACAGAGCGATCAGCGCAATCATAATTTCCGGGATCCCGGCGGCAAAACTGACCCACAGCGTCACCGCAGCGGCCAAAGCAACAGCACAGATCAGCAACAGAAAATACGGCAGCGGCATAGGCATTCCTTCCTTATGCCTGCAATATGGGGCGCAGGTCCGGGAATGAAAACCCCCGACTGTGACGATTCCCTGACAATCCGAGGGCGCTCACAGGCTGTTTATTGCGGCGGATGCGGGTTTCGTTGATGGAAAGAAACGCGCGGACTTTACCCGCCCTTTATCTTCTGTGCTTAAATATCCTGGGGTGAGACGGATCAGAAAAAGGTCCAGTGGACCTTTTTCCCGTCGAACGCCCGCCCCCGTGGGGCGGGCTAGGGGGGCTGGCCCCCCGGCCGTCGCGGGACGCAATCAGATCAACCCGGCATGTTCCAGCGCGGCGTCCAGCAGGCGTTGGGTCGGTTCCGTCAGCGGCGTCAGGGGCAAGCGCACGCGGTCGTGGCACAGCCCCAGCCGCGACATGGCGTATTTCGCGCCGACCAGACCAGGTTCCACGAAAATCGCGTGATGCAGCGGCATCAGCCGGTCCTGATAGTCCAACGCAGCGGCATAATCGCCGCGCAGGGTGGCGTTCTGGAATTCGGCGCACAGTTTGGGCGCGACGTTTGCCGTCACGCTGATGCAGCCCACACCGCCATGCGCGTTAAAGCCCAGCGCTGTCGCGTCCTCGCCCGACAATTGGATGAAATCGGTGCCGCAGGTGATGCGCTGCTGGCTGACGCGCTCCAATTTGCCGGTTGCGTCCTTGACGCCGACGATGCGGGGCAGCTCGGCCAGTTTGCCCATGGTTTCGGGCGTCATATCCACAACCGACCGGCCCGGAATGTTGTAAATGATGATCGGAATATCGGCGGCGTCGTGCAATTCGGTGTAATGCGCGATCAGCCCCGCCTGAGTCGGTTTGTTGTAATAGGGTGTGACGACCAGCGCGGCATCCGCGCCGACCTCGGCGGCGAATTGCACCAGACCGCGCCCTTCGCGGGTGCTGTTCGACCCGGCGCCCGCGATCACGGGGATGCGACCGGCGACAACATCCACGACCACCTCGATCACGCGGCGGTGTTCGTCATGGGTCAGGGTCGGGCTTTCGCCGGTGGTGCCGACGGGCACAAGGCCGTGCGTGCCTTGGTCGATATGCCATTCGACCAGCTTTTTCAGCGTGTCCAGATCCAGTTCGCCGTCCGGGGTGAACGGCGTGACCAGTGCGGGCAGAGACCCTTTGAACATGACACGCTCCTTGCAGAAAGATGAAATCTTGCGTCGGTTTAACGGGACGCGCTGAACTTGCCAAGGTTGTGAATTGCATCCACAACGCCCAAAGACCACACAGGGCAGTGATGAGACATCTGCGACACATAATTCTGGCCGGTTTTCTGGCCGCCCCCCTGCCTGCCGCGTCCGAAGATGCGGGGGCCATGGCCTTGGCGCTGTCAGCGGCGGAGGCGCGCGATTGGGTGACGGCATGGGACGCCGCGACGGTTTCGGGACCGATGGCACAGGCTTTGGTTGGCTGGCAATCGCTGCGGGCGGGCCATGGCAGCTTTGACGATTATCTGGATTTTGTCACGCAAAACCCCGACTGGCCCGGACTGGATCAGTTGCAGCAACGCGGTGATGCGAAACTGCGCGCGGGCCTGCCCCAGGGTCAGGTGGCGCAGTGGTTTTCGGGGCGCAAACCCACGACCTATCGCGCGCTGACCGCCTATACCGCGACGCTGGGGGATGAGGCCGCCCGCGCCGAACGCAAACGGTTTTTCCTGACGCAACCCATGTCGGAATCCGATCAGGCCGCGATGCTGGAATCCTATGGCAGCGAACTGGCCCCGCATCTGCTGGCGCGCGCCATCGGGATGCTGGACAGGCGCGACTGGGCGCAGGCCGAACGGCTGATTGATGACATTGACCCCGTGCAACAGCCCCTGTTGGCGGCGCGGATTGCGTTGCAGGCGGGGCGCGACGGGGTGGATGACCTGATCCTCGCCCTGCCCGATGACCAACGCGCCGATCCCGGCCTGACGATGGACCGGTTTCTGTGGCGGGTTTCGGCGCGGCAACATGACGGCGCGCAGGCGCTGATGTTGGAATCATCGGGCAGCGCGCATGATCTGCGAGACCCCGACCAATGGGCGCAGATGCGGGTGGATTACACCCGTCTGGCCATGCGCAACGGCGATTGGCAGCGCGCGCGCGATCTGGCGACGCCGCATCATCTGGCCCCGTCCAACCGCCATTACGCCGATCTGGAATGGCTGGCCGGGTGGGCCGCGCTGAAAACCGATGCGCCGGATGTGGCACTGGATCATTTCCGCCATCTGGAAACCGTCGTGCGCAGCGCGATCAGCCTGTCGCGGGCCTTTTACTGGCAGGGGCGCGCCTTGCAGGATCTGGGCGATGACGCAGGCGCGCGCGCGCAGATGGAACGCGCCGCCGCCCTGCCCGCCACCTATTACGGGCAACTGGCCGCCAACGAAATTGGCGCGCCGATGCCGCCCGAATACGCGATCCCCGGCGCGGCGTTTGACACGCTGCCCGATTGGCGCAGCAGCGCGCTGCGCGATGATCCGGTGTTTCGCGCGGGGCTGTGGCTGCTGGCCACAGGCCGCCGGGACGAAGCGCAACGGTTCTTTCTGCATCTGTCGCGCAGCGCCGAACCGGATGACATCGCCCGCATGGCGCGGCTGATGTATGAATATGGCGCGCCGTGGCACGGGCTGCGTCTGGCAAAACAATCCGCGAATAAGGCGGTCGTCTGGCCGGTCGCGCATTTCCCGCTGACGGGGCTGGAAAACGAACGCCTTGGCCCGCCGCCCGAATTGGTCATGTCGATTGCGCGGCAGGAATCGGAATTCAACCACACCGCCCGCAGCCATGCCGGGGCGCAGGGGCTGATGCAGGTGATGCCCGCGACGGCGGAACAGGTGACGCGGCGCATTGGCATCCCCTTTGACGCCGACCGGCTGGCGGGGGACGCGGCCTATAACGCGGTGATCGGGTCGGCCTATCTGTCGGGGCTGGCGGATCGGTTCGGGCCGTCGGTCGCGCTGATTGCGTCGGGTTACAATGCCGGGCCGGGGCGGCCGGCCCGCTGGCTGAGCGACTTCGGCGATCTGCGCACCGACGCCATCGACCCGGTGGATTGGGTGGAACTGATCCCCTTTGACGAAACCCGAAACTATGTCATGCGCGTGACCGAGGCGATGCCGATTTACCGCGCCCGCATCAGCGGCACCCCCGCCGCGATTGACCCCCGCCATGACCTGTCGGGCGGGGGCGAAATGCCACCCCCTCCGCCCTCGCTGACGCTGGACCGATCCGCCCCGCCGCCGCGTGCCAGTTTCGGCCCGCCCGCGCCTTAATCGAACACCATCCGCGGGAAATAGAACGACACCACCCAATTCGGCATATCGACGATTTCCGAAATCCGCAGACCGAACACAGCATATAGGCATCGGTCGCCGACATGCCGCGCGTGGCCGTCAGATGGTCAATCATGCCCGCGACCGCATCGCGCGCCGCCGTCATCAGGTCGGGACCGATGCCGGTGGTCGCCTCATACCCCTGCGCGTCCAGATGGCGCGTCACCGGGCCGGGGGTGGAAAAGCGCGGAAAGCGCAGATTCGCACCTTTGACCAGATCAATTTTCAGGGTCACGTTCATCGGGCTTTCGATGGCGGTGCCGCAGACCTCTCCGTCACCTTGGGCGGCGTGGGTGTCGCCGACACTAAACAGCGCGCCCGCGACCTGAACCGGCAGATACAGCGTGGACCCCGCCGCCAGATCGCGGATGTCCAGATTGCCCCCCGTTTGACGCGGCGGCACCACGGAATGTTGACCCGGTTCCGCCAATGCCGTTCCCATCGTCCCGGCAAAGGGCTTCAGCGGCACCCGCGCCTGATCGCCAAACAGCGCGGGCGTCATCTGGTCCGGCTCATAGCGCCACAGCGTCAGCGCCGGATCCGGGAACTGATCGGCCAGCAGCCCAAAGCCCGGAATATTCGCCGTCCAGCCAAAGCCCGCGCCATCGACGCGGCGCGGCGCGAACCCGTCCAGCGTGATTTTCAGCGCGTCGCCGGGTTCCGCGCCATTCACCCAGATGGGGCCGTTCACCGGATTCACCCGCGCGAAATCCAGTCCCGCAATGTCAGCGGCGGTCGATTGCGGCGTGAACTGACCGCCCGAACTGTCCAGACATTCACATTCGATTACCGCCCCCGGGTCAACCCGCAGCACCGGCGCAATCGCATTGTCCCAGCCGAAATGATGCTGCGCCGCGTGGATGGTATAGTTGCAGTTTTTGCACATAGCGCCCCCCCTGATGTGCCGCCAGCATCGCGCGGAATCCGCGCCCGATTCAAGCGCCGTCCTGTCGCAGGAGTATTTATGCACAGAAGAAGCGGCATCGGCTTGCGGCCTGACGCGGGCGTTCCTATAGATGGCGCATGGAATTTCTGGGTGTCGGCATACGAATTAGCGGCCCGGTGGCGTGACGTTTCGCGCTGCCGGGTTTGCCCTTGTTGCCCCACACCCTACCTGAAGGAACGCCAGATGAGCGCCGAGACCCCCGACTATCGCGATACTGTTTTTCTGCCGCAAACGGATTTTCCCATGCGTGCGGGCCTGCCTGCGCGGGAACCCGAATGGCTGGACCGCTGGGCGCGGATTGGGATTTATGACCGTCTGCGCGAACGGTCCGAGGGCCGCGCGCCGTTTATCCTGCATGACGGCCCCCCCTATGCCAACGGCAATCTGCATATCGGCCATGCGCTGAATAAGGTGTTGAAGGACTTTATCACCCGGTCGCAGCAGATGATGGGCCGCGATGCGCGCTATGTCCCCGGTTGGGATTGCCACGGCCTGCCGATCGAATGGAAGATCGAAGAAAAATATCGCAACGAGGGCCGCGACAAAGACGCCGTGGACACCATCGAATTTCGTCAGGAATGTCGCCGCTTTGCCGAACATTGGGTCGGGGTGCAGCGCGACGAATTCAAACGTCTGGGCGTTTATGGGACATGGGATGACCCCTATCTGACCATGAATTATCACGCCGAGGCCGTCATCGCCGCCGATTTCATGAAGCTGTTGATGAATGGCTCGCTGTATCAGGGCAGCAAGCCGGTGATGTGGTCGCCGGTCGAAAAGACCGCCCTGGCCGAGGCCGAGGTCGAATATCACGACCACACCAGCCACATGATCTGGGTGCGGTTCCGGCCCGTGGATGGGTCGCTGGATGGCGCGTCGGTCGTGATCTGGACCACGACTCCGTGGACGATTCCGCAGAACCGTGCGGTCGCCTTTGGGCCTGACATCGCCTATGGCCTTTACGAAGTGACCGAGGCCGAAGGCACCGCCGTTGTGGGGGAAAAGCTGGTTCTGGCCGATGCTCTGGCGGAAGGGGTTTTGGCGGCGGCCAAAGTCAGCGGGCATAGCCGGTTGCGGGATGTGACCGTGGATGAACTGACCGGGCTGGTGCTGGCGCATCCTTATCGCGGGATCGACGGTGGCAATGCCGAATGGGATTTCGACGTGCCGATGCTGCCGGGCGATCATGTGACCGATGATGCGGGCACCGGGTTCGTTCACACCGCGCCCAGCCATGGCGACGACGATTATCAGCTGGCGCTGCGTTATGGCGTGCCGATGACCTATAACGTCGAACCCGATGGCAGCTATCGCGCCGATCTGCCGCTGTTTGGCGGGCAGTTGATCATCCAGCCCGACGGCAAAGAAGGCCCGGCGAATGTCAGCAATATCAAGGCGCTGCATGGTGCCGGCGCGTTGCTGGCCAAGGGCAAACTGAAACACAGCTATCCGCATAGCTGGCGGTCCAAGGCGCCGCTGATTTATCGCAACACGCCG
This sequence comes from Paracoccus sp. (in: a-proteobacteria), assembly GCF_030538495.1. Classification (GTDB taxonomy): domain Bacteria; phylum Pseudomonadota; class Alphaproteobacteria; order Rhodobacterales; family Rhodobacteraceae; genus Paracoccus. The sequence goes on along the minus strand of NZ_JAUNTW010000011.1, from coordinate 76,044 downwards.
CAATGGTTCGCCGCGATTGACAAGCCGCTGGATGACGGGATGGGCGATTATGGCGACAGCATCCGCGCCCGCGCGCTGAACAGCATCGACCAATTGGTGAAATGGACGCCGCAAACAGGGCGCAACCGGATTCATTCCATGGTCGAAAACCGGCCCGATTGGGTGCTGTCGCGGCAACGCGCCTGGGGGGTGCCGCTGACCTGCTTTGTCAAAAAAGGCGCGCGGCCCGATGATCCCGATTTCCTGCTGCGCGATCAGCGGCTGAACGACCGCATCATCGCGGCGTTCGAACAAGACGGCGCGGATGTGTGGTATCGCCCGGGATTCGCCGCCCAGATGCTGGACGGAATCGCCAATCCCGATGATTACGATCAGGTGATGGACGTGCTGGATGTGTGGTTCGACAGCGGTTCGACCCATGCCTTTGTCATCCGCGACCGCGCCGACGGATCGCCCGATGGCATCGCGGATCTGTATCTGGAAGGCACCGACCAGCATCGCGGCTGGTTCCAGTCATCGCTGTTGCAGGCTTGCGCGACGCGCGGGCGCGCGCCCTATCGCGGGGTGCTGACGCATGGCTTCACGCTGGACGAAAAGGGCATGAAAATGTCCAAATCGCTGGGCAATACCGTGCTGCCCGCCGATATTGTGCGCGAATACGGCGCGGATATTCTGCGCCTGTGGGTGGCGCAGGTGGATTACACCGCCGACAGCCGCATCGGCAAAGAAATCCTGAAAGGCACCGCCGACAGCTATCGCCGGTTGCGCAACACGCTGCGGTTTATGCTGGGCGCTTTGGCCGGGTTTGACGACGCCGAACGGGTCGATGCGGCGGATATGCCGGAATTGGAACAATGGGTTCTGCACCGCCTGGCGGGCTTGGATCATCAGGTCCGGCGCGGTTACGATGCCTATGATTTCCAAGGCGTGTTCCAGACGCTGTTCCAGTTCTGCACCGTCGATTTGTCAGCGTTTTATTTCGACATCCGCAAAGACGCGCTGTATTGCGATGCAGCCGAAAGCCTGCGCCGCCGCGCCACGCGGACGGTTCTGGATCTGCTGTTCCACCGTCTGGTGACGTGGTTGGCCCCGATCCTGCCCTTTACGACCGAAGATGTGTGGCTGTCGCGGTTCCCGTCCGATGACGACAGCGTTCACCTGCATGATTTTGCGGTGACTCCGGCGGATTGGCTGAACGAACCGCTGGCCGCGAAATGGGAACTGGTGCGCCGCGCCCGCCGTGTCGTGACCGCCGCGCTTGAGGTCAAGCGCAGCGACAAAACCATCGGCGCCAGCCTCGAAGCCGCGCCCGTGGTTCATATCCGCGACGACGCCACGCTGGCCGCGCTGAAATCGGTGAATTTCGACGATATTTGCATCACCTCGGACATCGTTCTGACCGCCGACCCCCTGCCCGCCGAGGCGTTCCGGTTGCCCGAAACCCCCGGCATCGGCGTGGTCTTTGAAACGGCCGAGGGCGAAAAATGCCAGCGGTGCTGGAAAATCCTGCCTGATGTCGGCAGCCACGCCCATGCGGGGGTCTGCGCGCGCTGCAACGAGGTTCTGGCGGGTTAAACCAACCACCATCCGGCGCGTTTAATGTCGCGCCGGATGACCCGTTCGACCGTTGGGATCGGCTGACCGGCGAAAATCGGGCGCACCTTGTCGCGCCCCTTTCCCTGATAAATCAACATCTTGGCCGGTTCCCATTCCCGCAACCGGCGTTTGATCGCGTTGCGGGCGGTGATCGTTTCCAGCAGGTCCACCACCCCGTCACTTTCCCGCGCATAAAGCAGCGGCAATTTGCGGTAATGACAGGTCACATCGCCATCCAGCCCCGCCAGCTCCGGGCCGGGGCGACCGCCGCCAAAGCTGTGAATGACCAGCGGCAAGATGATCTGATCCAGCCACGGGTCCATGACCTGCGCCGCCATTTCGCTGTGCGGATCATTGCGCAGCGTCACCGCCCAGTCGGTAAATCGCCGCCCAAATTCGACCGGGTCCGCGCCAAAAAACCAGCCCGCGTTGAAATACAAATACCGTTGCCAGTTGTGTTCGGGATAGGCCGTGTCCAGCGAGCTGTCAAAATCCAGCCCAAACCGATCATAGAGCGACCGCCAAATATCGGCATAGCCCAATTGATACAACGGAATCCGCGGCCACGTCGCCGTGCGCCGCATCGACGCCGCGGGCCGGTTCGGGTCCATCGGCACGCGGTCCAGCGGGCCGGTGATCAGCGTGTCGGTGTCAAAGAAAACAAACGGCTCACCGGGGGGCAGGATGCCTAACGCCTCGATTTTATTGCCGTTGGGATAGCTTGCGCCGAAATGGCGTGCGGTAAAGGGGACGATCTCGGCCCCCATATCCACCAGCAGCGCGCGGCTGTCGTCATGGATGCGGGTGTCATGCCCCGACCACGCCCCGTCCGGCTGAGGCTCCGCCACAATCACGCGCCCGGTCCAGCCCGGCGAGCAATGGCGCAGGCTGGCCAGAAACAGGATGGCTTCGTATTCCAGCCGCCCGGCTTGGGCGACGATCATCAGGTTTCGGATGCGCGCTGTCACAGCTGGGCCAACCAATCCGCCAGCATCATCCGCAGCCCATCCACCATGGCGCGCCATTCCATCGCCCGCGCGCCCAGAGCCGCATCCTGTTCTGCCAAAGACGGAGCCAGAATATACAGCGCCAGCCCCGCCGCCAGCACCATGATGGCCACGCCGAATCCCATGACATAGCCGGTCTTGGCCGGTTTCGGCGGCTGCGCCGGGGGCGGCGCATCATCCAGCGGCGGGGTCATCGGAACAGGTGATTCGTCGGCGGATGCCCCGGCCCAGACCTGTTGAAAATCGGGACCTGCGGGATGGCGAATCACATCGACCGGGGGCGGTTCCGAGGCAACGATTTCCGTCGTGCTGCTTGCATCCCCCCAATCAAAGGGCCGATGCACCCGTTCCGGCGCGCCCTGATCCGGTTCGGGATCGGCGCGCTTGCCGCCCGCCTCGGTCCGGCGCTGCGCTTTTTCGAACTCAACCTCTTGGCGTAAAATATCCAGCACATCGGCGGGGATACGGCGCGACGGCGGGGTGTCGGGGGCGGGTTCGGGTGCGGGCGCAGGTTCGGGTGCGAGGTCAGGCGGGGCGGCGCGTTCCACAGCCGCCTGACCGCCAAAGCGCAGGTGATAATCGGTCAGATCGACGCGGTTTTCCGCCCCCACCGGCAGGGCGTGCCAGATATGGGCGCAGGCGCTGCATTCGACTTCGCGACCGTCGCGGGGGATTGCGTCGGATGGCAGGCTGTATTCGGCTGCACATCCCGGACAGATCAACCTGATTTCAGACATGCCACCCTCGTAATTATGTCGCGTCTGTTTTATCAAGCGTGGTGCCAGCTTTCCAGCGGGCAGGCGATGGCCGCGACAGAATGGCCGCAAAAACGATGAGGTGCGCATGATCGAGATGCAGAATGTGGGCTTTGGCTATCAGGGCGGGCCGGAACTGTTGTCGGATATGTCATTGAATTTGCAGGCCGGTATGTTCCATTTCCTGACCGGGCCGTCGGGGTCGGGCAAAACCACGCTGCTGCGGTTGTGCTACGCCGATCTGTTGCCGACATCGGGGCAGATGACGGCCTTTGGTCAGGATATGCGGGGGCTGTCGCGCGATGACATCGCCATGCTGCGCCGTCGCGTCGGCGTGGTGCATCAGGATCCGCAATTTCTGGACCATCTGCCGCTGGCCGAAAACGTCGCCATGCCTCTGACCGTTTCGGGCGAGGATGTGGACATGCAGGCCCTGCGCGATCTGCTGGGCTGGGTGCAGTTGTCGCAACATGCGCGCGCGCTGCCGCCGTCGCTGTCGGGGGGCGAACGTCAGCGCGCGGCATTGGCGCGGGCGGTGATTCTGTCGCCCGATCTGGTGCTGGCGGATGAACCGACGGGCAATCTGGATTGGGACATGTCGATGCGCCTGATGCAATTGCTGGTTGAATTGAACAAATCAGGCAAAACGGTGCTGGTCGCCACGCATGACCTGAACCTGATCCGCGCAACCAAGGCGCAGGTTCAGGCGCGGGTGCTGCGCATTTCGGGCGGAACGCTGCATCTGGCGGGGGCGGATCTGTGAAACGGGTGGATTTTCGGGGCATCAATCTGCGGGCGCTGTGGAACGGGCTGCTGTCGGGCGGCGAAAACGGCACGGGCGATCGGATCGTGCCGCCAACGGGCTTTACCGCGCAACTGACGCTGTTTTCGGCGGGGGCCATGGCGTTTCTGGCGGTGTTTGCGCTTGCGCTTGCGCTGTCCACGGGGCGGCTGGCGGATCGCTGGTCGTCGGAACTGGCGGGGTCGGTGACGGTGCGGGTCAGCGCGCCCGCCGCGGAACAGGACGCCCGCGCGCAGGCCGCGATGCAGATTCTGCAAACCACGCCGGGGATCGGCCGCCCCCGCCTGTTGCCCGCTGATGAAGTCGCCGATCTGCTGGAGCCGTGGTTCGGCCCCGATATGCCGGTCGATGCGTTGCCCGTCCCGGCACTGATCGACGTGCCGCTGACCGGCCGCGATTTCGACCCCGAGGGTCTGCGCCTGCGTTTAGAGGCCGAAGCGCCGGGCGCGGTGCTGGACGATCACACGACCTGGCGGCGGCCTCTGGTCTCGGCGGCCAGCCGGTTGCGGCTGTTGGGGGTGGTGTCGCTGCTGCTGATCGGCGCGGCCTCGGCGGCGATGATCACGCTGGCGGCCAAAGCGGCACTGGCCGCCAATGGTCAGGTGATCCGCGTGCTGCGCCTGATCGGGGCGCGGGACATCACGATTGCGACGGCCTTTGTCAGCCGGTTTACGCGCCGTGCCGCTGTGGGGGCCTCGGTCGGCACATTGCTGGGCATGGCGGGCATTGCGCTGTTGCCGAATATGAACGCGGCGGGCGGGTTCATGACGGGCCTTGGCTTTGCCGGTGCGGGCTGGTTGCTGCCGTTGCTGATTCCGGTGGTCGCGGCGGGGGTCGGGTTCTTTGCCACCCGCTGGGCGGCGCTGAAAATGCTGAGGAATGTGCGATGACGAAACGCTGCGATACGCCCATGCCCGGCCCGTTGACGGCATGGCAATATGTGCAAAATGTGCTGTATTATCTGCATGTTGCCGTGGCCACCATCATCATCGGGCTGGCGGGTATTCCGGTCACGATGCGCCACGGGCGCGACGGCGCGAACCGGGTCGCGACCCGCTGGATCGGTTACATGCTGTGGGCCGCGCGGTTTCATATGGGCGTCCGGGTTGAGGTGCGCGGCACGCCGCCCACCCATGACTGCATCGTCGCGGCAAAACATCAATGTTTTCTGGATATTCTGGCAATTGCCCACGCCGTCCCCCGCCGCGCCTTTATCATGAAGCGCGAGGTTAAGCGCGTTCCGATCATGGGCTGGTATGCGTGGAAATCGGGCTGCGTTCCGATTGACCGCAGCCGGGGCCGCGACGCCATGACCGCCATTTCCGCCACCATCAATCAACGCATCGCGGGCGAAGGCTTGGGCCAGTTGATCATCTATCCCGAAGGGACGCGGACTCTGCCGGGGACGCGCAAACCCTATAAACACGGGGTGGCGACGATTCGGAACAATACCGGCCTGCCCGTTGTGCCGGTCGCGGTGAATACCGGCATGTTCTGGCCGCGCAAGGGCTGGGGCGTCCGCCCCGGCCGCGCCGTGATCGAGTTTCTGCCCGCCATCGGTCCCGACATCCCCGCCGATCAGTTCATGGCGCATCTGGAAGATCAGATCGAAACCCGTTCCGCCGAATTGATGGCCGAGGCGGGGCTGCGGTCCTGAGGGCTGTTTTGGTGGAGGACGCCGGGGGCCAGCCCCCGGACCCCCGGGATATTGAGGCCAAGATGAAAGAGCGGGCGGTGCGTTCGCGGGGGCTGTGGCGGTCGGTTTGGTAAAATAATTGCGCTGTTAGGCGCCCCTTATCGCTAACATCCTTGCGCGCCTATGTGCAATTTGCGTAACAAATGGGCGAAACTGATGGAGGGGGAAATTATGGGCTATCAGCAGGTTTACCAGTCTTGGCAAAATGATCCGGAAACGTTCTGGATGGATGCCGCGCAGCAGATCGACTGGTTCCAGAAACCCAGCCGCGCGTTTTTTGACACCGGGCCTGCGGGCGAATGGTTCGCGGATGGCGTGACCAACACCTGCTGGAACGCAGTTGACCGCCATGTCGAGGCCGGGCGCGGCGACCAGCTGGCCATCATCCATGACAGCCCGATCACCAATTCCACCCGCGGCATCACCTATCGCGAATTGCGCGATCGCGTGGCCAGCCTTGCCGGGGCGCTGCGTGCCAAGGGCGTGGAAAAAGGCGACCGCGTGATCATCTACATGCCCATGATCCCCGAAGCATTGGAGGCGATGCTGGCCTGCGCGCGTCTGGGTGCGGTCCATTCGGTCGTGTTCGGCGGCTTTGCGGCGAATGAATTGGCCACCCGCATCAACGACGCAACGCCCAAGGCGATCATCGCCGCGTCCTGCGGTTTGGAACCGGGCCGCGTCGTGCATTACAAACCTTTGTTGGACCGCGCGATCGACATGGCCGCGCACAAGCCCGATTTTTGCGTTATTTTCCAACGCGAACAAGAGGTTGCGCAACTGATCGAGGGCCGCGACTACGCCTGGCATTCGTTCCAATACGGCGTTGAGCCCGCCGAATGTGTCCCGGTTGAGGGCAACCACCCGTCATACATCCTGTATACATCGGGCACCACGGGCCAGCCCAAGGGCGTGGTGCGCCACACCGCCGGTCAACTGGTCGCGCTGAACTGGTCGATGGAAAACCTGTTCGGGATCAATGCGGGCGAAGTGTTCTGGGCCGCGTCCGATGTGGGTTGGGTCGTTGGCCACAGCTTTATCTGCTATGGCCCGCTGATCCGCGGCGCGACGACCATCGTGTTCGAAGGGAAACCCGTCGGCACCCCGGACGCTGGCACCTTTTGGCGGGTTTTGCAAAACCACAAGGTGAAGATCTTCTTTAGCGCGCCCACCGCGATTCGTGCCATCCGGCGCGAAGATCCGAATGGCGAACTGATTGGCGATTACAATCTGCGGCATTTCAAGGCCCTGTTCCTGGCCGGTGAACGCGCCGATCCCGACACGATCCAATGGGCCGAAGATCACCTGAAGGTTCCCGTGATCGACCACTGGTGGCAAACCGAACTGGGCTGGCCTGCGGTGTGCAACCCCTATGCCACCGAATTGCTGCCGGTGAAAAAGGGCAGCCCCTCGGTCCCGGTGCCGGGCTATGACCTGTCGGTTCTGGACGAAGCGGGCCAGCCGGTCGGCCCGAACACTCTGGGCGCCATCGTGATTAAAATGCCGCTGCCGCCGGGGACTTTGCCGACGCTGTGGAACGCGGAAGATCGGTTCAAAAAGTCCTATCTGACCAATTTCCCCGGCTATTACGAAACCGGCGATGCGGGTTATCTGGATGATGACGGCTATCTTTACATCATGTCGCGCACCGATGACGTGATTAACGTCGCCGGTCACCGCCTGTCCACCGGCGCCATGGAGGAGGTTCTGTCCGCCCACCCCGCCGTTGCCGAATGTGCCGTGATTGGCGTGGCGGATAAGCTGAAAGGTCAGGCCCCGCTGGGGTTCCTGTGCCTGAAAAAAGGCACCGAACAAAGCGATGAACAGGTCGTGGCCGAGGTGGTGAAGATGGTCCGCGACCAGATCGGGCCGGTTGCGGCGTTCAAAACCGCCTGCGTGGTGGACCGCCTGCCGAAAACGCGGTCGGGCAAAATCCTGCGCGCGACCATGGTAAAAATCGCGGATGGTGAGGAATTCAACACCCCCGCCACCATCGACGATCCCGACATCTTGGGCGAAATTGCCGAAGTGTTGCAGGGTGTGGGCTATCCCGAACATCGTTAACCATCCCGCCGGGCGGCGCATCCGCCCGGCTTTCCCCTGCCCCTGCGCAATGTTAGACGCAACCAAAAGGGGCCGGATATGGACGAACTGAACACTCTGATTTCATTGGCCGATGACGCTAAGGCCGCGCAAATGGCAGGTTATCATAAGGTGGATCGCCGTTATTTGGGCGTGTCCAATCCTGCGATTGACGATCTGGTTCGGGACTGGCGCGCGGCGCGTGATGTCGCGGGGCGCGTCGATTTGGCCCGTGCGTTATGGGACAGCGACATTCACGAAGCACGCATTGCGGCGGCGAAATTGTTAACGCAGGCGCGGATCAGGCCGGATGACGCGGTGTGGTCGCTGATCTGCGACTGGGTGCCGCAATTTGACGGCTGGGCCGTGGCCGATCACGCGATGATTGCGGGGCAAAAACGGCTGATTGCCGATCCTGCGCGTGTGGATCAGGTGGCCGGCTGGCTGGATCACCCGAATATGTGGACGCGCCGCGCGGCTTTGGTCGGCACGCTGCCTTGGGCCAAAATGAACAACCCAAAGCCCGAGGAATTGGCAGTCCGCGCGCGTATTCTGGGCTGGGCCGCGCAGATGGTCGATGACCGCGACTGGTTCATTCAAAAGGCCGTGGCGTGGTGGCTGCGCGATCTGTCGAAACGCGATCCCGCCACCGTCACCGCGTTTCTGGACGATCACGGCGCGCGGATGAAGCCCTTTGCCCGGCGCGAAGCCGCGCGGCTGATTACGACCTGAACAGCTCCAGCGTCGGCAGGTCCGTCAGGGATACCCCCAGCAATTGCAGCGCGGGCAGCGACACCTGTGATCCCGTGCCACCCGACAGCGGGATCAGTTCGACCTGCGCCGATTTGCCATTCGCGGGGTTCACGACGCGGCCCATGCTGCGTTCTTTGACCAGCGGGGTTTTTACCCAAAACCCGCCCTCGGTCGGGTTGCCCAGCGATGCGACCGTGGTTCCCAGACGTGATTCGGTGGTTTTCGCAGGCGCGGCGGCCGCAGCGCGTTGTTCCCGCGTCGTGGTGTTCATCTGCGCGGCGGTCGCGCGGGCGGCGGGGCGCGGCGCGGGCGCGCGTGTCACCGCAACCGCCTTTTGCACCTGTTCCTGCGTCATCTGCGTGGCGACCGGCGCGGGCGCGGTGTCCGGTGTCGCAGCAGGGGCATCCGGGCGAGCGGTTGTCATCGCAATATTCGAACAACCCGCCAGCAAAGCGGCGGTCAGCATCAACGCGGCGGCGGGGTGAATGGGGCGCATCGTTTTCTCCTGCAATTTTGGGCAGTTTAGCGCGATGCGGGGTGGCGCGTCCATTGCCGGACGGCGCAACCGCGCGGTTGTGACCGGTCTGTTACCGCCGCCACGGCGCAGCAGTCGCATCACCACGCCGACGACCAGAACGGCCATCCGCACCACCAAAGCATATGATTCGTTCCATGTCATAAAGCGGGTATAGCGCCCCCGCCTTAACAACCGGTTAATTCGCCCGTTGAGACGCCCGAAACAGATCCCATTCGTCGATGCTGCGCCCGTCGGGCAGGTCGCAATATCCGACCTCGCCATCCGGCGTCGCCACGATTCGGGTCGCCCCGCCAAGGCTCGCGCAATATTGCGATGCGGGGTTTGCCACCTGCACCGCCGGCGCTGCACAGGCCGCAACCGGGATAAGCCACGCAAATTTAAGCATCTTTTTCGCTTTCCAACAGGGCGGCGCGTTCTTCGACCAGGCCGACGATATGGTCAACCATTTGATCATTCGTCATTTTATGGCTCTGACGCCCCGCCAGATAGACCATGCCGGACCCTGCCCCGCCGCCGGTGAAACCAATGTCGGTCATCAGCGCCTCACCCGGGCCGTTGACGACGCAGCCGATGATCGACAGGCTCATCGGAGTTTTGATATGCTCCAGCCGTTTTTCCAGCATTTCCACGGTCTTAATCACGTCAAAGCCCTGACGCGCGCAGGACGGGCAGGAAATAATCTGCACCCCGCGCGTGCGCAGGCCCAGCGATTTCAGGATTTCGAAACCGACTTTCACTTCCTCGACCGGGTCGGCGGACAGGCTGACGCGAATCGTGTCGCCGATGCCGGACCACAGCAGGTTGCCCAGCCCGATCGCCGATTTCACCGTACCGCCGACAAAGCCGCCCGCCTCGGTGATGCCCAGATGGATGGGGGCGTCTGTGGCGTCGGCCAGCAACTGATAGGCGGCGGCGGCCATGAACACGTCCGACGCCTTCACGCTGATTTTGAATTCGTGAAAATCGTTGTCTTGCAGGATCTTAATATGGTCCAGCCCGCTTTCAACCATCGCATCGGGGCAAGGTTCGCCGTATTTATCCAGCAGGTGTTTTTCCAAACTGCCCGCATTGACGCCGATTCGGATGCTGCAACCGTGATCGCGCGCGGCCTTGATCACCTCGCGCACGCGGGTTTCGTCGCCGATATTGCCGGGGTTGATGCGCAGACAAGCGGCGCCGGCCTGCGCCGCTTCGATCGCGCGTTTATAGTGGAAATGGATATCCGCCACGATCGGCACCGGGCTTTCGCGACAAATTTCGCGCAGCGCGGCGGTCGTTTCCACATCGGGCGCGCTGATCCGCACGATGTCGGCGCCCGCATCCGCGGCGCGGATCACCTGATCCAGCGTGGCGCGCACGTCATGGCCGTTGGTGTTGGTCATGGTCTGCACGCTGATCGGCGCATCGCCGCCAACCGGCACATTGCCAACCATGATCTGACGCGATGTGCGCCGTTCGATATTGCGCCACGGACGGATCGGATTCAGCGACATGGGGGCCTCATTTCTTTGGGTTGCAGATACGCCAATTGCGCGCTCGCGTCAAAGGTTCAGCCCCGCCATCACCGCGCCCAGACAATCGCGCGCCAGGATCACCAGCAGAGGGCCGTTCATGGTTAACGAAACCGGGCCAGTCGCGCGATTCGATGTGCCGATCTGACCGGCGGGCGTTAAGGTTAACCCATCAATCGGCCATTCCAGACCCGTGCTGGTTCCCGTGGCCGGTCCCATCGGAAACAGAGACACCCGCGTTCCCGCCGTCACATCCAGCCGCAATTCCGGCGGCGCGGCGAAAATCACGTCATCGCCCGTCAGCATCAGCACGCGCGCATCGGTCGAAACCAAGGCCGTCATCGCGGCCAGCGTGTGATCCACGCGCCCCCCCGCAAAGCCCACGGCCAGCACAAAACGCGCGTCAATCCGGGTCAGGCATTTGACGAAATCGGTGCTGTCCTGTTCTGCGACATGCAGCAGGCGACTGGGCGGCACCGACGCCCGCGCGGCACCCGTCAGGCTGTCCAGATCGCCAATGATCCAATCAGGCTGATGGCCCAGATCACGCGCACGGTCCGCGCCGCCATCCGCCGCCACCAGCAGCGGCGCAATCGCGCGGGCCTGTTCCAGATCAGCGGCGGATAACTCTCCGCCGCCGACCAAGGTCACCCCATCCGCCGAAACCGGCCGGGTCATTCGCCCTTGCCAATGCCGCGAAACACGCGGCGAAAGGGCAGGATCCAGACGATGCCCAGCACGATGTAAACCAGCACCTCGGCCAGAATCGGCAGGCGCCCGAAACGCGCATCCAGCCAGTTCATCAGCGTGACCGCCGCCACGATATACAGCGGCATCAGCACGACCAGAATCAGGATCGACAGGCGTTTGCGGGTTTGCAGCTTCATCGCGTCAGTCCGAAAACGGGTCGGTGACCAGAATCGTATCGTCGCGTTCGGGGCTGGTGGACAGCAGAGCAACGGGGCATTGGATCAATTCCTCGACCCGGCGGACATATTTAATCGCCGCTGCGGGCAGATCGGCCCAGGACCGCGCGCCTTGGGTGGATTCCTGCCACCCCTCCATTTCTTCGTAAATGGGGGTCACGCGGGCCTGCAACGCGGCGGCGGTCGGCAGATAGTCATAACGCTGCCCGTCGATTTCGTAACCGACGCAGATTTTCAGCGTCTCGAACCCGTCCAGCACGTCCAGCTTGGTTAACGCAATGCCATTCACGCCGGAAATCGCGCAGGTCTGGCGCACCAGAACCGCATCGAACCAGCCGCAGCGGCGTTTGCGGCCTGTGACGGTGCCAAACTCATGCCCGCGTTCGCCCAGACGCTGACCATCGGTGTCGTCAAGCTCGGTCGGGAACGGGCCTTCGCCCACGCGGGTCGTGTAGGCCTTGACGATGCCCAGCACGAAATCAATCGCGCCCGGCCCCATGCCGGTGCCGCTGGCCGCCATGCCCGACATTGTGGTGGACGAGGTGACATAAGGATAGGTGCCGAAGTCGATATCCAGCAGCGACCCCTGCGCGCCTTCGAACAGGATGCGTTTGCCGGATTTGCGCGCATTGGCCATGATCCGCCACACCGGCTGGGCATAGGGCAACAGTTTCGGCGCAATTTCCAGCAACCGCGCGCGCAGATCGGCGCGGTCAATCGGGGTCGCGCCCAGACCGGCGCGCAGCGCGTCATGATGCGCCAGCAGGCGATCCAGCCGCGCATCCAGCGTTTCTTCGTCAGCCAGATCGGCCACGCGGATGGTGCGGCGGCCGACTTTGTCTTCGTAGGCCGGGCCGATGCCGCGCCCCGTGGTGCCGATTTTGGCCTTGCCCGCGGCTTCTTCGCGCAGCTTGTCCAGATCCTGATGCAGCGGCAGGATCAGCGGCGCGTTTTCCGCGATCATCAGGTTGTCGGTGCCAATCTGCACCCCCTGCGCGGCCAGCTTGTCGATTTCCGAAAACAACGCCCACGGGTCCAGAACCACGCCATTGCCGATCACGGCCAGCTTGCCCGGGCGCACAATGCCCGACGGCAGCAGCGACAGTTTGAACACCTGTTCACCGATCACCAGCGTATGACCGGCGTTATGGCCGCCCTGAAAACGCGCGATCACATCGGCACGTTCAGAAAGCCAGTCCACGATCTTGCCCTTGCCCTCGTCGCCCCATTGCGCGCCGACAACCACCACATTGGCCATACCGCGATCCTTTCCGTGTTCCTAAGTTACACCTGCCCTTATCGTGTTTGCAGGCCCGGCGAAAGCCCGGTTACAGCCGGTAAATCGCGCCGAATTTGTCGTCCAGATAATCCAGCAGAGGTTCGGGCCGGATCGCCGCGCCGCTGGCCTGTTCGATCAACGCACGCGGCGGCAACAGCCCGCCATGACGTTGCAGATTTTCACGCAGCCATTCGGTGCCGGGGGTTGCGTCGCCCCGCGCAAGCGCCGCGTCCAAATCCGGCACCGCCTGACGCAGCGCGACGTTCAGGCACCCGGCATAGACATTGCCCAGCGCATAGGTCGGAAAATACCCAAACAGCCCCACCGACCAATGCACATCCTGCAAAACGCCATTCGCGGGCCGGTCCACAGCCACGCCGAAATCCGACAGGAACCGCACATTCCACGCCTCCGTCAGGTCCGCCGTATCCAGACGGCCCGCGATCAAATCCCGTTCCAGATCAAAGCGTAACATGATATGCAGGTTGTATTGAACCTCATCCGCCTCGGTCCGGATATAACCGGGGGTGACGCGGTTCACGGTGGCATAGAACGCATCCGCATCGGTAATGTTCAGCCCGTCAAAGGCCCCCGTCATCCGGTCAAACAGCCACCCCGAGAACGCCCGCCCGCGCCCCATCTGGTTTTCGTAAATCCGGCTTTGGCTTTCGTGAACCCCCATCGAGACCCCACGCCCCAGCGGCGTAAAGGCATAATCATCGTCGATGCCCAGTTCGTAACTGGAATGGCCGACCTCGTGGATGGTGGAATAGAGACAGTTGAACGGGTCGGTTTCGACCACGCGCGTGGTGATCCGGCTGTCCTGCCAACGGCCGCTGCTGAACGGATGCACCGCCAGATCCAGACGCCCGCGCGACCAGTCGTAACCGAACGCCCCGGCGCAGGCACGCGCCAGCCGCAACTGCGTTTCCTGCGGGAAATGGCCGGTCAGCGCGGCAGGCTGATGATCGGCGCCCAGAATATCGTCGCGCAGCGCGACCAGACGCGGGCGCATGGCGTCAAACAGCGCCGCGATCTCGCCCCCCGTCATGCCGGGTTCGTAATCATCCAGCAACGCGTCATACAGATCGCCGCCATCGGCCAAGGCCGCCGCCTCTTCCCGTTTCAGCATCAGGATCTGATCCAGCGTCGGCAAGAAATCCTGCGGCGCGTCATTGGCGCGCGCCTCGGCCCAGACGCCCTGAGCCAGCGATGTTTGCCGCGCCAATTCCGACGCCAGACGCGCGGGAATACGGCTGCTGCGCTGATAATCGCGGGCGATCAGGTCCAACATGCGTTGTTCGGCATCCGAACGCGCCTCTGCCGCGTCCAGCCATTCTCCAAGGCGCGGATCGGTGCGGCGGTCGTGCAGAACCGTTTCCATCGCGGCCATTTCCTCGGCCCGTTGTTCGGTCGCCCCGCGCGGCATGACGGTTTCCTGATCCCAACCCAGACGTTCCGCCACGGCGGACAGGGCCTCGGTCTGGCGTTGAAAGGCAAACAGATCGTCCAATGCGCTCATCGCACACCCCCACGGATCGAGGTTTCAAAGGGATAACGCGCGTGATGCCGCGCGCGCAGGATCAGCGCGAACAAAACCACCGCGCCAAATTGATGCGTCAGCGCCAAGGGCAAAGGCGACGCGTGCAGCACATTCAGGATGCCCAGCCCGATCTGCGCGCCCATGCCCACGATCATCACCGTAAAGGCCCCACGCGTCACCGGATGCGGTGACCGGCGCGCGCGCAGCCACACAACCACCCCGAACACCGCCAGCAAATAGCCCGCCATGCGGTGAACAAACTGCACAAGCGCCGGATTTTCAAAGATATTCCGCCAGCCTAAGGTCGCGTCCCAGATGGTCGATGGAATCCATTCCCCGCCCATCATCGGCCAGCCGGTATACATCCGCCCCGCATCAATCCCCGCAACCAAAGCGCCCAGCAGGATTTGCAGAAAACACAGATGCAGCAGGCCGGTGGACATAGAAAACAGCTTGGCTTCGCCCGCGCGGCGGGCGCGCAGCAGGTCAGCCTCGGACCGGGACAATTGCAGCACATACCACACGATCAGGCCCAGAATCACAAAGGCAATGCCCAGATGCACCGCCAGCCGATAGGACGCGACCCGGATCATGCCATCGACCAGCCCGGAACTGACCATCCACCAGCCAATCGCGCCCTGCAACCCGCCCAGCGCACCCAAGCCCAACAACCGCGGCGTCCAGCCCGTCGGGATCCGCTTCGTCGCCCAGAAAAACAGGAACCCCAAGCCCCAGACCAGCCCAACCAGACGGCCCAACAGGCGATGCCCCCATTCCCACCAGTAAATCGTCTTGAACTCGGCCAGCGACATACCGGCGTTGACTTCGGTATATTGCGGGATTTGACGATACAGATCGAATTCGCGCTGCCAATCGGCATCCGACAGCGGCGGGATGGTGCCGGTGACGGGCGCCCATTCGGTGATCGACAGCCCCGATCCGGTCAGCCGCGTGGCACCGCCAATCACGATCATGGCCAGCACCATCACAAACAGCACCACCAGCCACGCCCGGATCGCCAGACGCGCCCCGCGTGGGCGCGCGTCAATCATGCCGGTCTGAACCGGGCGGAGAGGTTCCGCCGTGGTCACATCCTGAAACACGGGTCGTTTGGCCATCGGATACTCCTGCCACAAAACGCGGGGAACTTAGGCCCCGGCGGGGGCGTGGTCAACCGCGACCGTCCTAACACGCACCCGTTGCGAAACCGTTAACGCGGCACCATTAACGAGGTCGCGTCAATTGCCGCAAAACGCCGTGCAGAATACGCACATCGCCCCGCGTCAGCGCCAGCCGCGCCCACATATTGCGCAGGTTCAGACGCATCGACGCGGCCTTGGTTTCGGGAAAGAAAAACCCGGCATCGACCAGCCGTTCTTCATAATGATCGCCCAGCCGTTCAATTTCGACCCGATCCGCGAGGGCCTCGGATTCAGGACGCCCACCATGAGGCGCGGGTTCCGGCGGCAACACCCCCTGCCCCCATTCATAGCCCATCAGCAACACCGCCTGCGCCAGGTTCAGCGACGGAAAGTCAGGATTAACCGGCACCGTCACAATCGCATTGGCCCGCGCGATGTCGTCATTTTCCAAACCGGTGCGTTCGGGACCAAAGATAATCGCAGATTGCCCGTCATGGTCGCGCGCCGCCTGCATGGCCGTGGCAGGGGTGTGAACGGGCTTGGTCAATTCACGCCCGCGCGCGGTTGTGGCCCAGGCGAATGTGATCCCCTCCATCGCGTCGGCAAGGGTCGGATAAACGCGCGCGGTGTCCAACACCCGCCCCGCCGCGCCGGACGCCATGGCAACCGCACGCGGATTGGGCCAACCATCACGCGGCGCAACCAGCCGCATCTCGGTCAGCCCGAAATTCAGCATCGCACGCGCGGCAGCACCGATATTTTCGCCCATCTGCGGACGCACAAGGATAATGACGGGGGTTTTCATCCGCGCACATTATCCCGCCACCGCCCCCACAGCAAGACGCACCTATCTATCTTCTGTGCAAAAATATCCCACGGGGGTCCGGGGGTGTGAAACCCCCGGCGCTCGCCGCATCACACCAGGCTCCGCCACCAACAGCCCCACTTTCCCCAGTCGCGCGGCTGGGTTATGGCACAAGGAACAGGAAAGGATCGACCATGACCCAGCAGCCGCAACTTTATCTGATTTTGCCGACCGGCGCACCGATGGCGACCCTGACCGATACGTTGACGGCGGTTCTGGACCGCCACCCCCTCGCCTGCATCCGTATCCCCGGTGCAGGGGATGAATCCGATCTGGGCCGCGTGGCGGATCAGGTGCGTGACATCGCCCATGCGCGCGATATTGCCGTGGTGATCGACGATCATATCCGGCTGGCGCAGCGGCACGGGCTGGACGGGGTGCATCTGACCGATGGCGCGCGCGGCGTGCGGGACGCGCGCAAAGAACTGGGCGCGGATGCGATTGTCGGCGCATTTTGCAGCAATTCGCGCCATGACGGCATGAACGCGGCCGAGGCCGGGGCCGATTATGTCGCCTTTGGCCCCTTGGGCGAAACGGCACTTGGGCGCGGCGAACCGGCCCCTTTGGATCTGTTCCAATGGTGGTCCGAAATGATCGAGGTTCCCGTCGTCGCCGAAGGCGCGATCACCCGCGCCCTGTTGGCCGATCTGGCCCCCGTGACCGATTTCGTGGCCATCGGCACCGAAATCTGGTCGGCGGATGACCCGGCGGCGGCCTTGGCGGCGCTGTGGGGTGATCTGGGCCAGTAAATCCGGCTCAGTAATGCGGCGGGCGCTGATCGGCCAGCGGGATCGATCCCGATTCCGTTTGCTGCTCTGCCGCCGCCTGCATCAGCATCTCAACCCGCCGGGTCAGCCGCGCCAGCTCGGCATCCTGTCGGGCGATCACCTCGGATAGGTCATCGGTGACGCGCACCAGATGGGCCAGCGATTCTTCTAGCTGGCGAATCCGGTCGTCGTGCTTGTCCATGTCGTTTCCTTCCGGTAAGCGGTCCACGGATTTGGCCCACAAGGCACAGGCACCATGGCAAAAGATCAGAAAAAACAGCCCCGCCCCAAGGCAGAGACGCCCAAGGGCTTTCGCGACTATTTCGGCGCAGACGTGACCGAACGCAAGGCGATGCTGGACCGCATCGCGGAAATTTACCACCGCCATGGCTTTGACCCGTTGGAAACCAGCGCGGTTGAAACAGTTGAATCGCTGGGGAAATTCCTTCCCGATGTGGACCGCCCCAATGCCGGGGTGTTCGCGTGGCAAGAGGCCGACGTGCCGGGCGGCGGTTCCGGCGATTGGCTGGCGCTGCGTTACGACCTGACCGCGCCCCTGGCCCGCGTCGCCGCGCAGTTCCGCAATGATCTGCCGTCGCCTTATCGCCGGTATGCCATGGGTCCGGTCTGGCGCAATGAAAAGCCGGGGCCGGGCCGGTTCCGTCAGTTTTATCAATGCGATGCCGACACCGTGGGCAGCGCATCAGTCGCCGCCGACGCCGAAATCTGCGCCATGCTGGCCGACGCATTGGAAGCTGTGGGCATTGCCCGCGGCGATTACATCGTGCGCATCAACAACCGTAAGGTTCTGTCCGGCGTGCTTGAGGCCGCTCAGGTCGCCCCCGAACAGGCCGATGACGTACTGCGCAGCATCGACAAATTCGACAAGGTGGGCGAATCCGGCGTGCTGGCCCTGCTGACCACAGGCCGCAAAGACGACAGCGGCGCGTTCATCGACGGCATCGGGTTGTCGGACACGCAGGCCGCGCCGGTGCTGGCGTTCCTGACCTCGAAAGGCGCGGACAACGCCGCCACGCTGGCCAATCTGCGCGCCGCGATTGGCACGTCTGACACCGGGGCCGAAGGCGTTGACGAACTGGCCCAGATCGCCGACATGCTGGCCGCCATGGGGGTTGGCACCGACCGCGTGGTGATTGACCCGTCGGTCGTGCGCGGCTTGGGTTACTACACCGGCCCGGTGTTCGAAGCCGAACTGACCTTTGAAATCCTGGACGAAAAAGGACGCAAGCGGCAATTCGGGTCGGTCGCGGGTGGCGGGCGCTATGACGGGCTGGTCGAACGCTTTACCGGACAAAAGGTGCCTGCGACCGGCGTGTCGATCGGCGTGGACCGCCTGCTGGCCGCGTTGCGCGCCAAGGGACTGGCTGGCACGCCGCCCGTTGGCCCGGTCGTCGTCACCGTCATGGATCGCGACCGCATCGCGGATTATCAGGCCATGGCCGCCGAATTGCGCGCCGCTGGCATCCGCGCCGAAGTGTATCTGGGGAATCCAAAGAACTTTGGCAACCAGTTGAAATACGCTGATAAACGCGGCTCTCCTGCGGCGGTGATTCAGGGCGCGGACGAAGCCGCGCGCGGCGTGGTGCAGATCAAAGACCTGATTCTGGGCGCCCGCATCGCGGCACAGGCCAGCGTCGAGGAATGGAAATCCCAACCCGCCCAGACCGAGGTTCCCCGCGCCGATCTGGTCGCCGAATTGCGGCGGATTTTGGGATGACGCCGAAATCCGTCAAACAGGCTGCGGGCCTGCGCCTGCTGGCCGCGTTCCGCGATGCGGGCGCGCAGGAAATCGCGCCCAACATCCTGTTGCCCGCCGAAAGCCTGCTGGATCTGTATGGCGAGGATATTCGCGCCCGCGCCTATGTCACCAGCGACCCGATCCGTGGCGAAATGATGCTGCGCCCGGATTTCACTGTCCCGGTCGTTCAGGCGCATATGGAAAACGGCGCGGAACCCGCACGCTATTGCTATCTGGGCGAGGTGTTCCGCAAACAGGATATGGGTGACACGCGCCCCGAGACCCCGCGCGACAGCGAATATCTGCAAGCGGGATTTGAACTGTTCAGCCGCGACCCCGCCGCCGATGCCGAGGTGTTCGGCCTGTTTCATGACCTGCTGGCGCCCTATGATCTGCGGGCGGAAATGGGCGATATGGGGCTGTTGCTGGATGCCGTGCGGGGCCTGCCTTTGCCCGATGCGCGGCGCGATGCGTTGCTGCACCATATCTGGCGGCCCGGTCGGTTCGCCCGCCTGCTGGACCGGTTTTCACACCCCACGCCTGTGCGCGATTTCCCCGATAATTCAGCCCCTTGGGCCGGGTTGCGGACGCGCGATGATATGATTGCGCGGATCACGCGGCTGCGCACGGATGCCGCTGTTGCGCCTCTGCCGCCTTTGTGGGGGGAACGGCTGCAACGGCTGTTTGATCTGTGCGCGCCCGCGCCCGACGCATTGGCGCAACTGCGCGATCTGGCGGCGGATATGCCCGCGATTGCCGGGGCCGTGGACCGCATCGCCGCGCGCATGGACGCAATCGCGGCGCGTGGCATCGACCCCGCGCGCATTACGTTCAACGCCAGCCACGGGCGCACGACGCTGGAATATTACGACGGCTTTACGTTCAGTTTCAGCGCGGATCGTGACAGCTGGCCTCCGGTCGCGTCGGGCGGGCGTTACGATGCATTGACGCGGGTTCTGGGCAAGGGCCGTGAAATCCCCGCCGTGGGCGGCATCATCCGCCCCGGCCTGATCGCGGAATTGGGGGGCGTGGCATGATCCGCCTTGGCGTGCCGTCCAAGGGGCGGTTGATGGAACAGAGCTTTGACTGGTTCGCGGAACGCGGCGTGCGGCTGTCGCGCGCGGGGTCCGACCGCGAATATGCGGGCCGGGTCGAAGGCGCGGATAACGTGTCGCTGGTCCTGCTGTCAGCGGGGGAAATCCCGCGCGAACTGGCCGCGGGGCGCATTGAATTGGGCGTCACCGGCACCGATCTGGTGCGGGAAAAGCTGGCGGGTTGGGCGTCCACGGTCGCGGAAATCGCGCCGATGGGCTTTGGCCATGCCGACCTGATTCTGGCCGTGCCGGATTGCTGGCGCGATTGCGAAACGCTGGACGATCTGGCATCGGTCGCGCGCGATTTCCGGGCTGCGCATGGATTCCGCCTGCGGATCGCGACGAAATATCACCGGCTGGTGCGCGCCCATCTGGCCGCACAAGAAGTCGCGGATTATCAACTGGTTGACAGCCAAGGCGCGACCGAAGGCACCGTCGCCAACCAAACCGCCGAGGCAATCGCCGACATCACCAGCTCTGGCGAAACGCTGCGCGCTAATAACTTGCGGGTGCTGGCGGGGGAACCGATTTTGCGGTCTCAGGCGACGTTGTTTGCGGGGCGGCACGCGCGCGGCCCCGACCTGTCACGGTTTCTGGCGCAGCTGGGGCTTGATTTATGATAAAGCCGGGATGACACAAAGCGCAACACCCCAAGAGGCAGCGCCATGGCCCATCCCGACCGTTATTCCATCCTGCGCGTCATCCTGCACTGGATCACCGGCGAAAGCATGGGCGATCTGGCCGAAATCGGGGCAGAGGCCGCCGAACAGGGCGCGACCGTTGCCACCGGCACCCCGCCCCATGCCATCATCGGCTTGGCGGTTCTGGCTCTGGTCGCGCTTCGTCTGATTGTGCGCGGCCTGTCGGGCGTGCCGGCCCCCCTGCCCGCGCCCGCATGGCAACAGGCGGCATCGACCTGGGCGCATCGCGCGCCGTATGCCCTGATGATTCTGGTGCCGGTCAGCGGCATGATGGCGTTTTTCGGCGGCGTTGAACCGGCGGGCGATGCGCATGGCGTGTTGTTCAACCTGCTGCTGGTGATCGCGGGCGTTCATGCCGCCGCCGCGCTGGTTCACCATTTCGTGCAGCGCAACCGCAGCCTGATGCGGATGTTAGGCCGCTGAGTCCAACCCGACCAAGGCGCGGGCGAATTCGTCCGCGTCGAACGCGTCCAGATCGTCGATCTGTTCCCCCACCCCGATGGCATGGATCGGCAGGCCGAATTTATCGGCCAAGGCCACCAACACACCGCCGCGCGCTGTGCCGTCCAGCTTGGTCATGACCAGCCCCGACACATCGGCCAGCTTGCGGAAGGTTTCCACCTGATTCAGCGCGTTCTGCCCCGTGGTCGCGTCCAGAACCAGCAGGGTGTTGTGGGGGGCCTCGGGGTCTTTTTTGCGGATGACGCGGACGATTTTCGCCAGTTCCTCCATCAGATCGGCGCGGTTTTGCAGACGCCCGGCGGTGTCGATCATCAGCAAATCAGCGCCGTCCGTTTCCGCCCGCGTCATCGCGTCAAAGGCAAGGCTGGCCGGGTCGCTGCCCGTCGGCGCGACCATGACCGGCACGCCCGCGCGTTCGCCCCAGACCTGCAACTGTTCGACCGCCGCCGCGCGGAAGGTATCGCCCGCCGCGATCACCACCGATTTGCCCGCCGCCCGAAACTGGCTGGCCAATTTGCCAATCGTCGTGGTTTTGCCCGCGCCATTGACGCCGACGACCAGCACGACCTGCGGTTTTTTGGCGTAAATCGGCAAGGGCCGCGCGACCGGCGTCATGATCCGCGCGATTTCATCGGCCAGCAATTCCTTCAGTTCCGTGGCCGAGATGCGGCGACCCATGCGGCCTTCGGCGATGTTGGCGCTGATCCGCAGGGCGGTTTCCACGCCCAGATCGGCCTGGACCAGCATGTCCTCCAGCTCCTCCAGCATGGCGTCGTCAAGGGCGCGACGGGGTTCCGCCGGGCGCGCGGGCGCGTCGCTGCGGCCAAACAGGCGGCCCATCAGGCCGGGGGCAGGCGCGGGTTCGGGCGCAGGTTCCGACGCGGGCGCAACATCTTCGCCCACCAGATCATCCAGCCCCGCCCCGATCTTGGACGAAGACCGGGTCAAACGATCCTTGAGTTTAGAAAAAAACGACATGCGCGGCCCCTTTTCGATCTGCACGAAACCCTAAGCGGAAACCGCGCCAAGGAAAAGATGTCAGACGACCGAACAGGCCCCGGTATCCGCCGACCCTGCCGCCGCACGAAACGCCGCGAACAGTTCGCGCCCCATCCCAACCGCGTTCGGCGCGGGGTCAAAGGGCGCGGGGTCGCGCGCATCCCATCCCGGCGTCAGGCAGTCGATGCTGCCCGCGACCGCATCCACGCGGATCACATCGCCGTCCTGAATACGCGACAGGGGGCCGCCATTCGCCGCCTCGGGCGCGATATGAATGGCGGCGGGAACTTTGCCCGACGCGCCCGACATGCGCCCATCGGTGACAAGCGCCACGCGCAAACCGCGATCCTGCAACACCGCCAGCGTCGGCGTCAGAGAATGAAGTTCCGGCATCCCGTTCGCGCGCGGCCCCTGAAACCGGACGACGACCACGGTGTCGGTGGTGAACTCACCCGCCTTGAACGCGGTTTTGACGGATTCCTGATCGTTGAACACGCGGGCGGGGGCCTGAATGATGTGGCGTTCGGGGGCCACGGCGCTGACCTTAATCACGCCGCGCCCCAGATTGCCCGACAGTTGCTTCAGCCCGCCCGTGGGGGCGAACGGATCGCTGGCCGGGCGCAAAATCCGGTCGTTCAGGCTGTCGCGCGCGCCCGATTCCCAGCGGATCGCGGCGCCGTCCAGTTTCGGTTCGGCGGTGTATCCGTCCAGCCCCGTGCCGTTGATCGTCTGCACATCCGCGTGCAGCAGCCCCGCATCCAGCAGATGCCCGATCATATAGCCCAAGCCTCCGGCGGCGTGGAAATGGTTCACATCGGCCAGACCGTTGGGATAAACCCGCGCCATCAGAGGCACCGATTCCGACAGATCGTGGAAATCCGACAGGTCGATCAGCACCCCTGCCGCGCGCGCCATGGCAGGCAGATGCAGGATCAGGTTCGTGGACCCGCCCGTCGCCATCAGCCCGACAATGCCGTTCACAAACGCCTTTTCGTCCAGCACATGACCAGCGGGCAGGTAATCATTCCCCAACCGCGTGATCGCCGCCGCCCGCTGCGTCGCCGCCACCGTCAGCGCATCGCGCAGCGGCGTGTTCGGGTTCACGAATGACGATCCGGGCAGGTGCAGGCCCATAAACTCCATCAGCATCTGGTTGCTGTTCGCCGTGCCGTAGAATGTGCAGGTGCCGGGGCTGTGATAGCTGGCCATTTCAGCCGCCATCAGGGCGTCGCGGCCCACCTCTCCGGTCGCGAATTGCTGGCGCACGCGGGCCTTTTCGTCATTGGGCAGGCCCGACGGCATCGGACCGGCGGGAACGAACACGGCGGGGATATGGCCAAAGGTCGCCGCCGCAATCACCAGACCCGGCACGATTTTATCGCAGACGCCCAGATACATCGCTGCGTCGAAACAGTCATGCGACAGCGCCACCCCGGCGGACAGGGCGATGACATCGCGCGAAAACAGCGACAGCTCCATCCCGGCGCGGCCTTGGGTCACGCCGTCGCACATGGCCGGGACGCCGCCCGCCACCTGCACCGTCGCGCCTTGGTCGCGCGCCGCCGCCCGGATCAGATCGGGAAAGCGTTCATAAGGATGATGCGCCGACAGCATGTCGTTATAGGATGTGACGATCCCGATATTCGGCGCGCGCCCGGCGGCCAGTTCAGCCTTATCATCCATGGCGGCATAGGCATGGGCCTGATTGCCGCAGGACAGATGCGCGCGGCGCGGTCCTTGTTCGGCGGCTGTGGCGATTTTCGCCAGATAGGCGGCGCGGGTCTGATGCGACCGTTCGCGGATGCGGTCGGTCACGCGGTCAAGGGTGGGATTCAGGGTCATCGCAGCCTCCGGGATCTGTTGCCGCATCCTACTCCGTTAGCGATAACAACGCAACCGGCGAACGCGGCGCTTGTGCCGGAGCGGGCAAGCTGTCACATCAGGCGGCGAAAGGATACCACATGACCGACCTGCCCGTGATCCGCCTGCGCCCGAAATCCAAACCTCAGGCGATCCGCCACGGCTTTCCGTGGGTTTACGCCGACGAGGCCGTTCTGGACCGCCGCACCCGCGCCCTGCCCCCCGGCGGCTTTGCCGTGTTAGAGGACGCCGAGCGCCGCCCTCTGGGTCTGGTGACCGTAAACCCCGTATCAAAAATCGTGGCGCGCGTGATGGATACCGACGCAAGCGCGGTGATTGACGGCGACTGGCTGCGCATCCGTCTGGGCCGCGCCTTGGCAATGCGAGACCGTCTGTATGACGCGCCGTTTTACCGGCTGATCCACGCCGAGGCCGACGGTCTGCCCGGTCTGGTCATCGACCGCTTTGGCGACGTGGCGGTGATGCAGCCCAATGCCGCATGGTCGGATACGATGGCCGACGACATCGCCGACGCGCTGATCGCCGTGGCGGGGGTCAAAACCGTGATCCTGAACGGTCAGGGCCGCGCCCGCGGGCTAGAGGGGTTAACCGAACGGATGCAGGTTCTGCGCGGCACGGCGCCTGACGCGCCGGTGCCGGTGTCGATGAACGGCGCGACCTATCTGGCCGATGTGATGGGCGGGCAGAAAACCGGGTTGTTTTACGATCAACGCCCCAACCACGCATTCGCGCAGCGGCTGGTCGGCGGCACGATTCTGGACGTGTTCAGCCATGTCGGCGGCTTTGGTCTGGCCGGTCTGGCGGCGGGGGCCACGCGGGCGACCTGCGTGGATGGCAGCGCCCCGGCACTGGAACTGGCCGCAGGGGGTGCTGCGGCCATGGGCGCAGCGGATCGGTTGGAAACCATCCGTTCCGATGCCTTTGCCGCCATGGAGCAAATGGCCGCCGATGGCCGCACCTTTGACGTGGTGATCTGTGATCCGCCCGCATTTGCGCCCAGCAAACCCGCGCTTGAAGCCGGGTTGCGCGCCTATGAACGGGTGGCAAAGCTGGCCGCACCGCTGGTCGCGCCTGGGGGCTATCTGGGGCTGTGCAGTTGCAGCCACGCCGCCGACCTGACCGCGTTTCGCAATGTCAGCGCGCGCGGCATTGGGCGCGGCGGGCGGCGCGGCGTGCTGATCCACACCGGACAGGCCGGACCCGACCACCCGACCCTGCCGCAACTGGCGGAAACGGGCTACCTCAAGGCGTTGTTTTTCCGGCTGGATTGATGCGCGCGGTTCTGGACGCCAATGTTCTTTTTCCCACGATCCTGCGGGAAATTCTGACCGACCTTGCGGCGACGGGGCTGTATGCGCCGATCTGGTCGGCGCGGATTCTGGACGAATGGCGCCACGCCGCCGCGCGTCTGGGACCGGATCAGGCAGCGGTTGCGGGCGCGGAAATCGCGCTGCTTTCCGACCGCCTGCCCGATGCGCTGACCGCGACCACAGCACAGGCCGCAGCCGACCTGCCCGATACCGGCGATCAGCATGTTCTGGACACCGCATTATCGGGGCGCGCGAACCTGATCGTCACCGCCAATCTGCGCGATTTTCCGCGCCCCATCATGGCGCGGTTCGACCTGCGCGCCATTCACCCCGATGCTTTTTTGCTGGAACTGCACGCGCGCGCGCCGCATTCTGTGGTGGCTGCGGTTCAGGCCGCGCGCGACAAAGCCGCGCGGATGGGGGGCGATATGACTGTCCCCGATATGCTGAAACGCAGCCGCCTGCCCCGGCTGGCGAAAGCGGTAAAAGGTTGAACGGACGTGCGGTTAACGCTAACACATCCGCAAACTCAGACGGAGGACAGCATGGTTTCCCGCGTCATTCCGGTCGATGATTTCGACCTTGTGATCTTTGGCGCCACCGGCGATCTGGCCCGGCGCAAGATTTTACCCGGCCTGTTCCGCCGCTTTGTCGCGGGGCAAATCCCCGACAGCGCGCGCATCATCGGCGCGGCCCGCACCGAACAGGACAGCGCCACCTTCCGCACCGAAACCGCCGCCGCAATCGCGGAATTTGGCGGCACTGGCGATATGGCGCGGCTGGATGATTTTCTGGCGCTGCTGCGCTATGTCGCGATTGACGCGCGCGGGGACGACGGGTGGCAGGCGCTGTGCGATCATATGCGGCAGGGCGTGGTTCACGCGTTTTATTTTTCCGTCGCGCCGGCGCTGTTTGGCGATATTGCGCAGCGGCTGGCCCGTTACGGCATTGCGGACACCGACAGCCGGATCGTGGTTGAGAAACCCTTTGGCCGCGATCTGGCAACCGCGCGCGAACTGAACGCCACGCTGGCGCAGCATTTCGACGAACATCAGATTTACCGCATCGACCATTATCTGGGCAAAGAAACGGTGCAGAACCTGATGGCGGTGCGCTTTGCGAATATCCTGTTTGAACCCTTGTGGAACGCGCAATATGTCGATCACGTCCAGATCACGGTGGCCGAAACCGTAGGCGTGGCCGGGCGCGGCAGCTATTACGACAAATCGGGTGCGATCCGCGATATGGTGCAAAACCATATGATGCAATTGCTGTGCCTGATTGCGATGGAGCCGCCCTATCATTTCGACCCCGACGCGGTGCGGGACGAAAAGCTGAAGGTCATCCGGGCATTGGAACCCGTAGAACCGGGCGACATTGTGCGCGGGCAGTATCAGCCCGATGATGGCACGGCAGGTTATCGCGACGACGCCGAAAACCCCGATTCGCGCACCGAAAGTTATGTCGCGATGAAGGTGCGGATTGCGAACTGGCGCTGGCAAGGCACGCCGTTCTATCTGCGCACCGGCAAGAAACTGCGCGCCCGCACCAGCGAAATCGCCGTGACGTTCAAAGAACCGCCGCATTCCATTTTCGACGAAGGCACGCCGCGCGCGAATGAACTGGTCATCCGGCTGCAACCCAATGAAGGGATGAAGCTCAAGATGATGATCAAGGAACCCGGCCCCGGCGGTATGCGTCTGGTGCAGGTGCCGTTGGATATGTCCTTTGCCGATGCCTTGGGGGCGGATGGCGCGGATATGCCCGATGCCTATGAACGGCTGATTATGGACGTGATCCGCGGCAACCAGACCTTGTTCATGCGCGGGGACGAAGTCGAAGCCGCATGGGCCTGGACCGACCCCATCATCGCCGCATGGGACGACAGCAAAGCCGAACCCGAACCCTATGACGCGGGATCCTCTGGCCCCGAAGAAGCGTTGCGTCTGATGCACCGCGACAACCGCCGTTGGAGAGAGATCAGATCATGAGCATGGAATTCGTCGAATATCCCGACCGCGAAATGCTGTCCTTGGCATTGGCCGACAAACTGGCGATGAACCTGACGCAGGCGCTGCGCGCCAATGACCGCGCGACGCTGTGCGTTCCGGGCGGCACGTCCCCGGTTCAGGTCTTTGAAACGCTGTCGGGCGCTGATCTGGAATGGGACCGGGTGACGGTCGTTCTGGGGGATGAACGCTGGGTTGATGGCGACCATGCGCGGTCCAATTCGCGCCTGCTGCGCCGCCACCTGCTGCGCGACAAAGCGGCGGCGGCGGATTACATTGACCTGTTCACCGGCGACGCGACACCCGACGACGCGGCCCCGGCCCTGTCCGAACGGCTGGCGGCGCATCTGCCGCTGACGGTGGCGCTGCTGGGGATGGGCAATGACATGCACACCGCCAGCCTGTTTCCGGGCGCTGATCATCTGGCGGCTGCACTGGCAACGGATGCGCCCGCCGTCCTGCCCATCCGCGCCGACGGGGCCGAAGAACCGCGCATCACTCTGACCCGTCCGGTGCTGGCCGACGCGCTGCATCTGCATATCCTGATCATGGGACCGGAAAAGCGCGAGGCATTGGAAAACGCGCAAAAGCTGGACCCGACGGTCGCGCCGATCCGCGCTTTCCTTGATAACGCAACGGTTCACTGGGCCGAATAAGGAACATCTGATGACGATCTGGGACCGCCTGACCCATCACCGCAACGCGCAGGGCGATGCCCGGATGGATGACCTGTTCGCCTCTGATCCGGGCCGGGCGCGGACGTTCACGACGGTGGCGGATGGGCTGGTGTTTGACTGGTCCAAAACCATGATCGACGCCGCCGCGCGGGATATGCTGCTGGAACTGGCGGCGGTCGTGCCGGCGCGGCGTGACGCGATGTTTGCGGGCGAGCGCATCAACGAAACCGAAGGCCGCGCGGTTCTGCACACCGCTCTGCGCAATCTCGATAGGTCCGTGATGGTGGACGGCGTGGATGTGATGCCCGCCGTGCGTGACACCTATGCCCGGATGCAGGGCTTTGCCCGCGATGTGCGGTCGGGCGCGTTTACCGGCGCGGGCGGGCGCATTACCGATGTGGTGAATATCGGCATCGGCGGGTCCGATCTGGGG
The DNA here is from genome assembly GCF_030538495.1 of Paracoccus sp. (in: a-proteobacteria). GTDB lineage: Bacteria > Pseudomonadota > Alphaproteobacteria > Rhodobacterales > Rhodobacteraceae > Paracoccus. Next base: position 47,457 of record NZ_JAUNTW010000011.1, on the reverse strand, counting down.
CCGGTCATGGCGGTGCTGGCGCTTGCGCCCTATCACGACGGGCCACGCACGCATTTCGTCAGCAATGTGGACGGCGCCGATATTGCCGACACCTTGCGCGGGCTGAACCCGGCCACGACGCTGATCATCGTGGCGTCGAAAACATTCACCACCATCGAGACCATGACAAACGCCCGCACCGCGCGCGATTGGATGGCGCAGGCCGTGGACAACCCGGCGGCGCAATTCGCCGCGCTGTCATCGGCCACGGATAAAACCGCCGATTTCGGCATCGACCCGTCGCGCGTCTTTGGGTTCGAAGATTGGGTGGGCGGGCGTTATTCCGTCTGGGGGCCGATTGGGCTGTCGCTGATGCTGGCCATTGGCCCGGATGACTTCGCGCAGTTTCTGGCGGGGGCGGCGGCCATGGATGCGCATTTCCGCACCGCGCCGTTGGTTCAGAACCTGCCGGTTGTGCTGGCGCTGACGGGGATCTGGCATCACCAGATTTGCGGCTATGCCAGCCGGGCGGTGCTGCCCTATGACAACCGGTTGCTGAGGCTGCCCGCCTATTTGCAGCAATTGGAAATGGAATCGAACGGCAAGCGCGTGGCTATGGATGGCAGCGACCTGCCGCGCGTCAGCGGGCCGATTGTCTGGGGCGAACCCGGCACGAACGGCCAGCACGCCTTTTATCAGCTGATCCACCAAGGCACGGGCGTTGTGCCATGCGAATTTATCGTCGCCGCGCGGGGGCATGAACCGGAACTGGATCATCACCACATTCTGTTGGTGGCGAATTGTCTGGCGCAGTCGCAGGCGCTGATGCGCGGGCGGTCGCTGGAACAGGCGCGCGAGATGATGTCCGCGCGCGGGCTGACGGGCGACGAACTGGACCGTCAGGCGCGGCACCGCGTGTTCCCCGGAAACCGCCCCTCCACCACGCTGCTGATCCCGCAACTGACGCCGTTTACGCTGGGCCAGATCGTCGCGCTGTATGAACACCGCGTGTTCGTGGAAGGCGTGATTCTGGGCATCAACAGCTTTGACCAGTGGGGGGTGGAGCTGGGCAAGGAACTGGCCCTGCGTCTGGAACCGCTGTTGCGGGGGCAGGACGCGCCGGGTCAGGATGCGTCCACGCTGCATCTGGTGCGCGCGCTGCACGACCTGCGCGGGTGATCTTGCGCGCGGTCGCGTGTGGGGATATGTCCGCCGGATTATCTCAGGGCGGGGCGAAATTCCCCACCGGCGGTTACAGCCCGCGAGCGCCTGCCCATCGGCAGGGTCAGCAGATCCGGTGAAATTCCGGGGCCGACGGTTACAGTCCGGATGAAAGAGATGGCGCACCCGCATTTGCGGGGCGTTCTGCCTTGGGTCAATGCGCAAGGACAGAAAGGACGCGCGATGACCTTATTCGACAATCCGGCCCGCCACGGCGCGGCGCTGATGATCGCGGCGGGGGCGATGTTCGCCTGCGTCAACACGATGCTGCAATATGTGACCATGCGGCTGGGGCTGGCCTCGCCCACGGCGACGTTCTGGCAATATGCCATTGCGCTGATCGTGCTGTTGCCGTGGCAGGGGCGCGACCTGTCAGCCCTGCGCACCGCGCGGCTGCCGGCGCATATCCTGCGCGTCGCCTTCGCCGTGGGCGGAGTGCAGTTATGGACCATGGGGCTGGCCCATGTCCCGATCTGGCAGGCGATTTCGCTGATTATGCTGTCTCCGTTCTTCGTCACCATCGGTGCGGCGGTGCTGTTGGGCGAACGGGTCACGGTGGAACGCTGGGCCGCCGTGGTTGCGGGGTTTATCGGCGGCGCGGTGATTTTGTCGCCGTGGTCGGATGCGTTCACGGTGTGGGCATTCGCGCCGGTGGGGGCGGCGGCGCTGTGGGCGGCATCATCGCTGATGACGAAACGCATGACCGCCACCGAAAGCCCGGCCACGCTGACGTTGTATCTGCTGGCGCTGCTGACGCCGCTGAACCTTGCGTTAACCCTGACGCCGGGGGCCGGGCTGGCCATCAGCGGCGCGGCATTGGCGGCACTGGCGGTTGCGGGGCTGCTGACGGCGGCGGCGCAATACGCCTTGGCGCGGGCCTATTCCATTGCGGATGCGGCGTTTTTGCAGCCCTTTGACCATATCAAATTGCCGTTCAATGTCGGGCTGGGGATCATCACATTCGGATTTGTGCCGCCGGGCAGCATGTGGATCGGGTCCGCGCTGATCGTCGGCGCATCGCTGTGGCTGCTGTCGGGGGAATCGCGCCGCGCTTAATCGGTGGGCGCGCCGAACCGTTCGATCATCCGCGCGCGAATCTGGTCGCGGCTTTGCCGATACAAGGCCAGCTTCGCGTCGCGCGCCTCGGCCATGCCGGTGGGGTCCATGATCGGCCAATATTCCACGTCGATATGCGCGGTGCGGGTCATTTCCTGCGCCAGACGCAGACTGGCGGGCGACAGGGCGATGATCAGGTCAAACTGGCCCAGATCATCGCCCCAATCCTGCATTTCCTCGAAACTGCGGCTGCGGTGATTGGACAATTCGACGCCGATTTCACCGCTGACGGCAATGGCGAAACCGTCGATTTCCTGATCGTTGCGCACCCCCGCCGATTGGACATAGGCGCGCCTGCCATACAATTGTTTCATTAATCCTTCGGCCATCGGCGACCGAATCGCATTGTGATCACAGCAAAACAGAACCGAGGAAGGAAAGCGTTCCGCCATCCGTCACCCCTGCGGAATCAGCGAACAGATCAGCGTAAACAGACGCCGCGCCGTGTCGATGTCCAGTTCGGCCTTACCGTCCAGCCGTTCTTGCAGGGTGCGGGCGCCTTCGTTGTGGATGCCGCGGCGGGCCATGTCGATCGCCTCGATCTGGGCGGGGGGCAGGCGTTTCACGGCGTCGAAATAGCTTTGGCAGATTTGGAAGTAATCTTTGACCACCTGCCGGAACGGCCCCATCGACAGGTGAAATTCGGCAACCTTATCCGCGGTTTCCGTGGTCATATCAAAGACCAGCCGCCCTTCGCGCACGCACAGTTCCAACACGAACGGCCCATCGGGCGCAGGCGCGCCGTCGCGGCCCGGAACGGCAAAGCTGTTATCTTCGATCAGGTCGAACACCGCGACGCGGCGTTCCTGTTCCATTTCCGGCGTGGCGGGCGGCAAGGCGCTGTCGTCAATCTCAATCCGAATAATGCGCGTCATGCGTCCCCCCCGGTATTCAACATCCCCAACCGAGCCTGAACCGAAGCGCCATGCGCCTGCAACCCCTCGGACGCGGCCAATTGCACGGCGGCGGGACCAATCGCGGCCAAAGCGCCGGGCGTCAGCCGCGCCAGCGTGGTGCGTTTCAGAAAATCCATCACCGACAGGCCGGACGAAAACCGCGCCGACCGCGCCGTGGGCAGAACGTGGTTCGGGCCGCTGACGTAATCGCCCACGGCCTCGGGGGTATAGGCGCCCAGGAAAATCGCGCCCGCATGGGTGCATTTCTGCGCCAGCCCTTCGGGGTCGGCAACGCACAGTTCCAGATGTTCCGGCGCAATGCGGTTCGACAGCGCCGCCGCCTGATCCAGATGATCCACCGTGATGATCGTGCCGTAATCGCGCCAGCTGGCACCGGCAATATCGGCGCGTTCCAGCGTCGGCAGGATGCGATCCACGGACGCCGCCACGGCCTGCGCCAGTGCGGGATCGGTGGTGATCAGGATCGACTGCGCGTCGGCGTCATGTTCGGCCTGCGCCAGCAAATCCCACGCGATCCAGTCGGGGTTCTGGTCGGCATCGGCGATCACCAGGACCTCGGACGGGCCAGCGATCATGTCGATGCCCACGCGGCCAAAGACCTGACGTTTCGCCGCCGCGACATAGGCATTGCCGGGGCCGGTGATTTTATCGACCGGCGCAATCGTATCGGTGCCATAGGCAAGCGCCGCAATCGCCTGCGCGCCACCCACGCGATAAATCTCATCCACGCCCGCCAGTTGCGCGGCCAGCAGCACCAGCGGGTTCACCACCCCGCCCGGAGTCGGCACGCAGATGACCAGCCGTTCCACCCCGGCCACCCGCGCCGGGATCGCATTCATCAGCACGCTGGACGGATAGGCCGCCTGCCCGCCCGGCACATACAGCCCCGCCGCCGATACGGGCGTCCATCGCCAGCCCAGCGTCGCGCCCTGTTCATCGGTCCATTGCGCGTCATCGGGCATCTGCCGCGCGTGATAGGCGCGGATGCGATCCGCCGCCAATTCCAGTGCCGCGCGGTCCTCGGCCGTGACGCGGGCGATTTCGGTTGCGATCTGGTCGTCGCTGAAACGCAGCGTCTCGGGTGTCAGGTCCAGCCGGTCAAAGCGCGCGGTCAATTCGCACAGCGCCGCATCGCCCCGGTCGCGCACATCGGCGATGATCCCCGCCACGACATCGTTCACATCGGCGGAATCTTCGCGTTTAGCGTTCAGCATCTGGCGAAAGCCCGTTTCGAAATCCGCATCCGCGCTGTTCAGACATACCGGCATATGGCGCCCCCTTTGTGTTGGCGTTTTCTTAGCAGGCCCGAGCCGCCCCGTTCAAGCCGATCACAAAATCCGGCGCGTGCGGAATTGTTTTGCGCGGCGCACGTTAACGGACCATCATTCATCAAGGCCATCCCGGCCAGTCAGAGGAACCGATGCGACATCCCGTCATTCCCGCCATCCTGTTGGGGGCCACGCTGCTGGTCCCGCCCACCGTTCAAGCCCAAGATCTGGGCCAGATCATTCAGGGCGTGGCCCAAGGTTTGCTGGCGCAGGAACTGGACAAAACCGCCTGGGCCGATGCGCAAAAGGCCAATACCGCGGCGGGGTATCGCGCCTATCTGAACCAGTATCCGCAGGGGATTTACGCCGCGCAGGCGCGGGCGGCCCTGACGCGTCTGGGCGCGGCAACGCCTGCCCCGGCAACCCCAGCCACGCCCGCGACTCCCGCCACCCCGACCGTGCCGGTCATCAGCGACAGCGCCGCGCGGACGGAATCGGCCATCGGCCTGACCCGCGCCGACCGCACCCGGATTCAGCGCGAATTAACCACGCTGGGCCATCAGCCGGGATCGCCGGATGGGTTGTGGGGGCGTCAGACCCGTGCCGCGATTTCCAACTGGCAGCGCGCACAGGGCGAAACCGTGACCGGATATGTCACCGCCGCGCAGGTGCGCCAGATCGGCCAACAGGCCGCCGCCCGCACGCCCACGGCGGCCCCTCAATCCGCCGAGGCCGAGGAACGCGCATTAGAGCTCAGCGATGCCGAACGCCGCGAAGTGCAGTTGCGGTTAACCATTCTGCGCTACGACACCGGCGGCACCACCGGGACATTCGGGCCGAACACCCGCAACGCGATCCGCCGCTGGCAAGGCGATCATGCCCTGCCCGTCACGGGTTTTCTGACCGCCGATCAGATTTACACCATGCGCCGTGAAACCGGCGGTTAACCACGATCAGTCGGGGTGGACCGGTTTCCGCCCCGACAGCGCCGCATAGGGCCGCGTCACGTCGCGCAATTCGACGTTCAGACATTCGCAATCGACGGCCAGCGACCCGTCGCCCGCGAAATCCAGAACCAGCCGCCCGGTGCCGTCATCGCCCGGTTGCCACTGCACCGCCAGCAATTCCAGCACGGTTTCCCCGTCACGGGTGATCCCGTCCGATTGCAGCCGCAGGGCGTCGCGGATCAGCAGCACCGACCGCACCCGTTCAAAGGCGCGGCCTTCTCGTTCTGCATCCGTGGCATCTTCCCATCGGAAACGGTTCAGCAGCAACGCCACCTGACGCGCGCGGCTGTCATAGATGATGTCCGACCCCGGCAGAACCGCATCCTGCGACAGCGCGGAAATGACGCGCAAATCCGCGTCATCCGCCGCCATCAAGGCCAGAGGGCGGGGGTCAGCATCGGCAAAGCGCGCGTCCTGCATGGTTAGTCCTCTTTCACGTCTTTGATGCGTTCGATATGCGCGCCGACGCCGCGCAGTTTCCGCACAACTTTTTCATAACCGCGATCCAGATGATAGACGCGGCTGACGGTCGTTTGCCCCTCGGCCGCCATACCGGCCAGAATCAGGCTGACCGAGGCGCGCAGATCGGTGGCCATCACGGGCGCGCCGCGCAGTTTTTCCACGCCGGTGACGGTGGCGTGGCCGCCGTGAACATCAATCCGCGCACCCATGCGGATCAGTTCGGGCGCGTGCATAAAGCGGTTTTCAAAGATGGTTTCTTCCAGAACGCTGGTGCCTTCGGCCAGACACATCATGGCCATGAACTGCGCCTGAAGGTCGGTCGGGAAACCGGGGAAAGGTTCGGTCGTGACATTCACCGCGCGCACCCGGCCATTTTTGCGGCTGACCTTAATACCGCGCGGGGTTTCCTCGACCGTCAGGCCGGCTTCGTCCAGCTTTTCGCAGAACGCCGCCAGCAATTCGATGCGCCCGCCCAGACATTCCACCTCGCCGCCGCACATGGCGGGGGCCAGCATATAGGTTCCCAGCTCGATCCGGTCGGTCACGACCTGATGCGTCGCGCCATGCAGCGAATCGACGCCCTGAATGGTGATGGTGCTGGTGCCGTCACCGTCGATCTGCGCGCCCATGGCCCGCAGGCATTGCGCCAGATCGACAATTTCCGGTTCGCGCGCGGCGTTGTTCAGAACCGTGGTCCCTTTGGCCAGAACCGCCGCCATCAGCGCGTTTTCCGTCGCCCCGACCGATACCAGCGGGAAATCCACAACCGCGCCGCGCAGACCGCCCAGCGGGGCCTTGGCGTGAACATAGCCGTCGCGCAAGTCCAGATCGGCACCCATAGCCTCGAACGCCTTCAGGTGAAGGTCCACGGGCCGCGCACCAATCGCGCAACCGCCGGGCAGCGACACCTCGGCCTGACCATAGCGCGCCAGAAGCGGCCCCAGCACCAGAATCGAGGCCCGCATTTTCCGCACGATGTCATACTCCGCGCGCTGACTGGTCAGGTCGTGGCTGGACATGGCCAGCACCTGACCTTCTTGCAGGCTGGCGACTTCGGCGCCCAGACTTTGCAACAGCGCGGTCATGGTGCGAATATCCGACAGGCGCGGCGCATTGGTCAGGGTCAGCGGCTGATCCGTCAACAGCGTGGCCGGCATCAGCGTCAGGCACGCATTCTTCGCCCCCGCAATCGGGATTTCGCCGCTGAGCGGGCCATTACCATTAACGATGATCTGATCCATTATCCTTGCCTGTCTTACTGCCCGTTTCGCTATCCGCCTGATCCGCCCGCGCGCGCGCCTGCGCCTTGCGTCGTTGCAGATTCGCCCGCAACGCCGCGCGCAGCCGATCATCGCGGCTGGGTTTGCTGTTTTTGTCATTGATCTGGTCGGTCATTCGCCCCTGTTACCGCCCCATGCGCGCCACGTCCAGCAATCGCAGGGCTTTCGACGCGGCGTCGGCAAAAAATCGAAAAAATGTGACGATCCCCCTTGCGCGGCGCAACGCCACGGGCTAAACGCCCCTCCACGATGCTGTGGTAGCTCAGTGGTAGAGCACTCCCTTGGTAAGGGAGAGGTCGAGAGTTCAATCCTCTCTCACAGCACCATTGTCCATGACATAAAAAACGCTGACAACGCCGCGCATTTTAGCGCAGTCGATTCGCTGCAACCGGGGTCAACAAACCGGACTGCGGCATGACCCAAAGATAATCAAAGAAATTTTTCTTAAAAACTGCGGCGTATTGCGGGGTTGACGTGCGCGTTACCACTTTCAGGCGAGTTAACTTAGCGTTATAGCAAGGCAAACACGGGATTGGCGCCGCCGTGCCTGCCCAGCGGCACCGCCATCAGTATTAATGCACACAAATAAGAATTTAGCATGACCAGCATACCCAGCCAGGACGACGCCATTAACGCGGCCGCAGACATGATGGTCCGCGCCGCAAAACGCCCCTGCACTGTCAACGCATTGACCGAGGCGATGCAGCTGCCCCCCGGCGCATTCGCCAAAATGTTTCCCACCGATGAAACGCTGGAAACGGCCATTGTGAACCATGCGATGACCAGCCTGACCCAATGTTTGCTGACAACGCTGGACGATTATTCGAACGACGATTTGCGCACCCGCCTGCATCGCACGGCAACGGCCTATCTGGGTTGGGTGGCTGAAAACCCGAATCTGTATCGCGTCATCGCCAGCCTGTTGCTGACGCCGCAGCGCACCAGCGGCATTGTGGCGAATTGCGATGCCAGCTTCCGCGAATTGTTCAAAGCTCTGCTGAATGTGGATGATCATTCGGTCTGGCCGATGATTATGCGCAGCTGCATGTTCGGGATCGCGGATATGATGCTGGATGACTATCTGAGCATCTGGCAACCCACCGGCAAAGCACCCGAGGAAAGCATTTCAATCGCCATGGATGAATTCCTGTCGGCGGCGCTGCAACATATCGACCAGCAAAATCAGGACTGATCGGCGCGGATAGGAAAAAAGGCGGCCCCGTGGCCGCCCTTTTTTATGCGCCAAGATGCAACTGAAACGTCGCGGGGTTTGTCGCCGGGTGACGTTGCAAAACGGGGCGCGCCCTTACGCGGAAACAAAAAGGCCGCCCCTTTCCCGCGTTCAACAGAACATGGAAAACGTCGCCGTCTTTCGCGGCGACGGGCTGGCCCGTGACCTGCCGCGCCCGCGCTCTGCCGGACGGTGAAAAACCGGGCGCAACCCGCACGGACCGCGAAAGGCGTGTCACGACCCGCCCGTTCTGACGCGCCGAACCGCGCCGCAGAACATGGCCGTTGTTGCAATCACAGGTCAGTCCCGTGGCCCGCCGGTGGCACACCAATAGAGAGACAGGGCGACCCAATCGCCGCCCATCGTCATGCGCGCAACCCCATATCCAAGCGCCGCCGTTCTTGGCGGCGCAGGTTTTGCCGCACCCCACGCGGAAACAAAAAGGCGGCCCCGTGGCCGCCCTTTTTTATGCGTTGAACAGGAAATGCAGGACGTCGCCGTCTTTGACTTCGTAGGTTTTGCCTTCGACCCGCAGCTTGCCCGCGTCGCGCGCGCCGGATTCGCCGTTGCCCGCGACATAATCGGCAAAGGCAATCGTTTCGGCGCGGATGAACCCTTTTTCAAAATCGCCATGAATGACACCCGCCGCTTGCGGGGCCAGCGTGCCTTTGCGGATGGTCCAGGCGCGCGCCTCTTTCGGGCCAACGGTGAAATAGGTTTGCAGGCCCAACAGGTCGTAACCCGCGCGGATCAGGCGATCCAGGCCCGCTTCCTCTAACCCCATTTCGCCAAGGAACATTTCGGCTTCGTCCGCGTCCAGCTGGCTGATTTCTTCTTCGATCCGGGCCGAGATCACGACATGGCCCGCGCCCTGTTCGCGCGCCATCTCGGCGACTTTATCCGACAGGGCGTTGCCGTTCGCGGCCTCGGATTCCGCCACGTTGCAGACATACAGAACCGGTTTTGACGTCAGCAATTGCAGCATATTCCACGCCTTGCGGTCGTCATCGGCCACCTGCACGCTGCGCGCGGGTTGCCCGGCCTCAAGCGCGGCCAAGGCCACGCGCAGCAGGCGATCCTGTTCGGCGGCCTCTTTGTCGTTGCCTTTCAGCTTGCGTTGCAGGTTGGCCAGACGGCGTTCGATGGATTCCATGTCCGCGATCATCAGTTCGGTTTCGATCACCTCGGCGTCGGCCATAGGATCAACGCGACCTTCGACATGGGTAATGTCGCCGTCTTCGAAACAGCGCAGAACATGGGCGATTGCGTCCACTTCGCGGATATTGGCCAGAAACTGGTTGCCCAGACCTTCGCCCTTGGATGCGCCTTTGACCAGACCGGCGATGTCCACAAAGGTAATCCGCGTGGGCAGGATCTGTTTCGACCCGGCGATCTGCGCCAACTGGTCCAACCGGGGATCAGGGACGGCCACCTCACCTACGTTCGGTTCGATGGTGCAGAAAGGAAAGTTGGCGGCCTGCGCGGCGGCGGTTTTCGTCAGCGCGTTAAACAGCGTTGATTTACCAACATTCGGCAAACCGACGATCCCCATGCGAAAGCCCATGACCCTGTTCCCTGTCTTATGTGAAATCCGGCGTCTGTTACGCGGAATAAGGGGCCAAGTCCAGCCTGCGCCGATACAGAAAGGCCCGCCGGGTGGGGCGGGCCTGACATTTTTATGCGTTGCAGCGTTATGCTTTGCGACGGCGGGTGGCGGCCAATGCGCCCATCCCGGCCAGCAGCAGTGCCGCACTGGCGGGCAGCGGAACCGGCGCGGGCTGCGTCGGGGGCGTGATGTCCACGCCCGCAATCTGCGCACCGGCGAACGCCATAGCCGAAGCATAGTTGGTATCGCTCCAGTTCGTGACACCGAATTGCAGGTTGAAATCACCGTCATTCAGGAATTCATAAGTCGATTTGACCCAACCGGTGTAACCGCAGCCGACGCTGTAGCAGGTGCCGCTTTCGCTCCCCAGAACAGACCACACCGGGCTACCGGCGATAATATCGACAACGCCGGGTTCCAGCGTGGCTTGCGCGTCGGGCATAGAGAAACCCGGAACGCTGTTGCCGCCCGGCGTGGTGCGCGCGGTGAACAGCAACGCGGCCTGATCGCCGGCCGTATTCAGCAGACGCGCCCAGCCGTAGTCAGCATAACCTGCCCCGTCCGAGGTCACATAGTTGAAAAAGAACGTCAAAACATCGCCAGCCTTGGCCGCGAATGACGACGTGGTCAGCGTGCTGCCATCAATCGGCGTCCCGGAACCACCCACGCCCGGCAACGCGCCGACGCCGTATTTGCCTTCAAAGGTCGTGACGTAATAATAACCCGGCCCCTGTTCCGGCGGCGCGGTCATGATGCCGTCGGGCATGGCAACGCCGGCATTGCCGTCGACCACCCAATCCGCGGGAAGCGATGCGGCATGTGCGCCGGTGGCGATCACTGCCGTGGTCAAGGCCGCGGCTGCGTAACGTGCAAAACTCATTATCGTCTCCTGTCAGAATATGAGATGGGTTCTGTTTACCATTGTCAACTATGTTTGCAATTTATTAATTTCAGATAAGCGATTGAAAATAAACAATCTAATCAACCAAAAGCAGAGTTGTTGACGTTTCCGTCACCCGCATCGCAAGGCGCGCTTGAACATCGCGGCAATCTGGGCCACACCAGCGGCATAGATCGGACGGAGACAGGTGATGACCCGGATTGATGACACCTTCGCGCGGCTGCGTGATCAGGGGCAAAAGGCGTTTGTCGCCTATATGATGGCGTCTGACCCGGACCACGACACCGCGTTGCAGATCATGCAGGGACTGCCGGCGGCAGGGGTTGATATTATCGAATTGGGGATGCCCTTCACCGATCCGATGGCGGATGGCCCGACCATTCAGGCGGCGGGGCAACGCGCCTTGGCCGCCGGTGGCAGTGTGTCGCAGACCTTGGACATGCTGCGCGCGTTCCGGCAGCAGGATAACACCACTCCGGTTGTGCTGATGGGGTATTACAACCCGATCTATGCCCGGCCCGGTGGTGTGGATCAGTTTCTGACCGATGCCGCCGATGCAGGCGTTGACGGGCTGATCATCGTTGATCTGCCCCCGGAAGAAGACGACGAATTATGCATCCCCGCCGCGCGCGCCGGGTTGAACTTTATCCGTTTGGCGACGCCGACCACCGATGACCGCCGCCTGCCTGCCGTGGTGAAAAACACCAGCGGATTTGTGTATTACGTCAGCGTCACCGGCATCACCGGCGGCGCGGCGGCCAATGCGGCGGATGTCGCGCCTCAGGTCGCGCGCATCCGTGACGCCGCCAATCTGCCGGTTGTGGTGGGGTTTGGGATCAACACCCCGGACGCGGCCGAACAAATCGCCAGCGTGGCCGATGGCTGCGTTGTGGGCAGCGCGATTGTCAAAATGATCGGCGAAGGTCGCCCCGTCGCGCAGGTTCTGGATTTCGTGCGCGATCTGGCGGCGGGGGCGCATCGTGGCTGATCTGTGCCTGCGGAATGCGACCGCCGATGACGCGGCGGCGATTGTCGCCATCTGGAATCCGGTGATCCGCGACACGCTGTTGACCGTGCGCGCCGATGAGATGACCGAACAGGACATCGTGGACCTGATCGCGCGCAATCAGGGCGACGGCCACGCCTTTCTGGTTGCCACGACCCAAGACGGCGCGATTGCGGGCTTTGCCACCTACACCCATTTCCGCGACGGGCCGGGATACGCGCATACCAAAGAACATTCGATCTATATCTGCCCCGACCATCAGGGCGACGGCACCGGCGAACTGATGCTGAACGCAATCGAAGATCACGTCCGCGCCCATGGCGGGCGTGTGCTGGTGGGGTCGATCACCGGCGACAACCAGCCGTCGCAGGATTTCCACGACCGCAACGGTTACGGCAAATGGGCCACCCTGCCCGGCATCGGCTGTAAATTCGGCGAATATCATGACATTACCCTGTGGGGTAAGGATTTGACGCAGGCGTGACCCGCGCCCTCTGTTCGGGGGGCGGAACTGGCGCTAACATAGGCGTATGGAATGTTGCGCCCAGCCTTTGTGTCCCTGCCCCGCCCTGCCTAAGCCGCGCAGCTTTTGGCAGCGCATTGGCGACCGGCTAGCGGCCTTGGTCGGGCGGGCGCGGGCGGCGACTCCGCCGGAAAAATCGGTCGCCTTCACCATTGCCGTGATCGCCTTGGGCGCGAAACTGGCCAAGGCCGACGGCATGGTTGCGCGGTCCGAGGTGACGGCCTTTCGCCGCGTGTTCATCATCCCCCGGTCCGAGGAAAAAAACGCCGCCCGCGTCTTTGATCTGGCGCGGCAGGATGTGGCGGGCTTTGACGCGTGGGCGCGGCGCATTGCGGCGATGTTTCCGCCCGCCGATCCCGTGCTGCTGGACGTGATCGAGGGGTTGTTTATCATCGCCCTTGCCGATGGCGAATTGCACGACGCCGAGGTGATCTTTATCGACGAAGTGGCGCGGATTTTCGGCGTCCCGGCCCCGCAACTGGCCGCGATCCGCCGCCGTCATGTTCCGAATGGCTGCCCGCCCTGCGACGTTCTGGGCGTCACCCCCGACACTCCGCTGCCCGAGGCGCGCAAACGCTGGCGCGATCTGGTTCGCGAATCGCATCCCGACCGCGCCATTGCCCGCGGCCTGCCCCCCGAGGCCGTCCGTCTGGCCGAGGCCCGCACCCGTGTTCTGAACGACGCGTGGCAGAAATTTCGCGCGCTGCATCAGGCACCTGACCCGGCGGGGGCGTGATCCCTCTTGCGTCCGGGCGGCGGCGCCCCCACCTTAGCGATATGAAACGGCTTGCTGTCATATTGGCCCTGTCCCTGCCCCCCGGTGCCGCCTTGGCGCAGGATGATGGCTTTGACCTGATCGAACGCGGGCTGGGTCTGTTGTTTCAAAACCTGCTGGACGAAATCGGCCCCGATCTGGACGACGCCGCGCGCGGGTTAGGGGGCGCGATGAACCGCCTTGCCCCCGCGATGCAGGATCTGGGCGTCATCATGGACGACATCCGCCATTACGAACTGCCGCAGCGGTTGGACAACGGCGATATTCTGATCCGCCGCCGCCCCGACGCGCCGCCCCCGCCGCCGATTGGCGATGACCTGCGGCGGCTGACGCCTGACATCCCGCTCAACCCCGACGCGCCGCAGATTGAATTATAACGGCACTTGACCCGCGTTCATAATCATGTCGCAGATTATGAATTTGCGGCCAGCATCCGCAGGCATTATAGCGCGTTCAACCATAAGGACGCGATTATGACCGGCAGATTACCCCTTTCGCCCGTTTTTCAGGCGCTGAACCACGCGGCATCCGAACGGATCCTGATCCTTGACGGGGCCATGGGGACGCAGATTCAACAGCTTGGCCTGTCCGAAGACGACTATACCGGCCACGCATCCGGCCATGTCTGCCGCCACCATTCCGACCATCCGCAACAGGGCAACAACGATCTGCTGATCCTGACCCAGCCCGACGCGATCGAGGAAATCCATTACAAATACGCCATGGCCGGCGCGGATATCGTGGAAACCAACACCTTTTCCGCAACCACGATTGCGCAGGCCGATTACGCCATGGAAAACGCGGTGCATGATCTGAATGTGCAGGGCGCGCAGATTGTGCGTCGCGCGCTTGACCGCGCCACGGCGCAGGACGGGCGGCCGCGTTTCGTGGCGGGCGCGATTGGGCCGACGAACCGCACGGCATCCATCAGCCCCGATGTGAACAATCCCGGCTATCGCGCCGTGACCTTTGACGATCTGCGCGTCGCCTATTTGCAGCAGGCGCGCGGGCTGATCGCGGGCGGCGCGGATATTTTGCTGATCGAAACCATCTTTGACACGCTGAACGCCAAAGCCGCGATCTTTGCCTGTCTTGAGGCGATGCAGGATCACGGGCAGGCGCTGCCTTTGATGATTTCGGGGACCATCACCGACGCATCGGGCCGCACCCTGTCGGGGCAAACCCCGACCGCGTTCTGGTATTCGGTCCGTCACGCGAATCCGTGGACCGTTGGGCTGAACTGCGCGCTTGGTGCATCCGCCATGCGCCCGCATCTGGCGGAACTGGCGGGCGTGGCGGATACGCGCATCTGCGCCTATCCCAATGCGGGCCTGCCCAATGCGTTCGGCCAATATGACGAAGGCCCCGACGACACCGCGCGCCAAGTCGCCGATTTCGCCCGCGAGGGGTTGGTGAATGTCGTTGGCGGCTGCTGCGGCACGACCCCCGATCATATCCGCGCCATTGCCGACGCCGTGGCGACACTGAACCCGCGAAAGGTGCCTGAACATGTCTGACCGCCTGCTGCGCCTTTCGGGGCTGGAACCCTTTACGCTGACCCCGGACATTCCGTTTGTGAATGTGGGCGAACGCACCAACGTGACCGGCTCCGCCCGGTTTCGCAAACTGATCACGAATCGCGATTATGCCGCCGCTTTGGACGTGGCCCGCGATCAGGTGGAAAACGGCGCGCAGATCATCGACATCAACATGGACGAAGGGCTGATCGACAGCCGCGCCGCCATGGTCGAGTTTCTGAACCTGCTGGCCGCCGAACCCGATATTGCCCGCGTTCCCGTGATGATCGACAGCTCCAAATGGGACGTGATCGAGGCGGGCCTGCAATGCGTGCAGGGCAAGCCGATCGTCAACTCGATCAGCATGAAAGAGGGGCTGGACCAGTTCCGCGAACAGGCGCGTCTGTGTCTGGCCTATGGCGCGGCGGTCGTGGTGATGGCCTTCGACGAAACGGGTCAGGCCGACAGTTTCGAACGCAAAATCGAAATCTGCGAACGCGCCTATCGTATTCTGGTGGACGAGGTGGGCTTTCCGCCCGAAGACATCATCTTTGACCCCAATGTGTTCGCCGTGGCGACGGGGATCGAGGAACACAACAATTATGGCGTTGATTTCATTAACGCGACCCGCTGGATTCGCGAAAATCTGCCTCATGCGCATATCTCGGGCGGGGTGTCGAATCTGTCGTTTTCGTTCCGGGGCAACGAACCCGTGCGCGAAGCGATGCACGCCGTGTTCCTGTATCACGCCATTCAGGCGGGCATGGATATGGGCATCGTCAATGCCGGTCAGCTGGCGGTTTACGATCAGATCGACACGGAATTGCGCGACGCCTGCGAAGATGTGGTGCTGAACCGCCGCCCCGATGCGACCGAACGCCTGCTGGATGTGGCCGAACGGTTCCGTGGCGAAGGCGGCACCAAGGCCCGCGAAAAAGACCTGTCCTGGCGCGAATGGACGGTTGAAAAGCGGCTGGAACACGCGCTTGTCAACGGCATCACCGAATATATCGACGCCGACACCGAAGAGGCCCGTCAGGCCGCCGAACGCCCCTTGCATGTCATCGAAGGCCCGCTGATGGCGGGCATGAATGTGGTGGGCGATCTGTTTGGCGCGGGTAAGATGTTTCTGCCTCAGGTCGTGAAATCGGCCCGCGTCATGAAGCAGGCCGTCGCCGTCCTGCTGCCCTATATGGAGGAAGAAAAGCGTCTGACCGGCGCCGCCGACCGCGAAAGCGCGGGCAAAATCCTGATGGCGACGGTCAAGGGCGACGTTCACGATATTGGCAAAAACATCGTCGGCGTCGTGCTGGCCTGCAACAATTATCAGGTGATTGATCTGGGCGTCATGGTGCCGGCGCAGAAAATCCTGCAAGTGGCGCGCGACGAAAATGTGGACGCCATCGGGCTGTCGGGTCTGATCACGCCCAGTCTGGACGAAATGGTCCATGTCGCCAATGAAATGGAGCGCGAAGGCTTTGCCGTGCCGCTGCTGATCGGCGGGGCCACCACGTCGAAAATTCACACGGCGGTCAAAATTGCCCCGCGTTATCATAAAGGTGCGGCGGTTTACGTCACCGATGCCAGCCGCGCCGTGGGGGTGGTGTCGTCGCTGCTTAGCCCCACCCAGCAGGCCGACTACATCGCCAATCTGCGCACCGAATACGCCGAAGTCGCCGACCGCCACGAACGGTCCGAGGCCGCGAAACAGCGTCTGCCTCTGGCTGACGCGCGCGCCAATGCGCTGAAACTGGACTGGTCGGATTACACGCCGGTCGCGCCCAGCTTTACCGGCGCTCGGGTCGTTGATGACTGGGATCTGGCGGCGATTGCGGATTACATCGACTGGACTCCGTTCTTCCAGACATGGGAACTGAAGGGCGTTTACCCGCGTATTCTGGACGATGAAAAACAAGGCGAGGCCGCACGCGCCCTGTTTGATGACGCGCAGGCGATGCTGCGCCGGATCATCGACGGCAAATGGTTCACGCCGCGCGCCGTGGTTGGGTTCTGGCCCGCCAATGCGGTGGGCGACGACATCCGTCTGTTCACCGATGCCAGCCGCGAACAGGAACTGGCCACGCTGCACACGCTGCGTCAACAGGTGAACAAACGCGGCGCACGCCCGAATGTCGCGCTGTCGGATTTCGTGGCACCCGACGCGCCCGACCATGTCGGCGGTTTCGTCGTCACCGCAGGCCCCGAAGAAGCCGAGATCGCCGCCCGCTTCGAATCCGAACATGACGATTATTCCGCGATTCTGGTCAAAGCCCTGGCCGACCGCATGGCCGAGGCTATGGCCGAAATGCTGCATGAACGGGTGCGGCGCGAATTCTGGGGCTATG
This sequence comes from Paracoccus sp. (in: a-proteobacteria), assembly GCF_030538495.1. Classification (GTDB taxonomy): domain Bacteria; phylum Pseudomonadota; class Alphaproteobacteria; order Rhodobacterales; family Rhodobacteraceae; genus Paracoccus. Next base: position 30,303 of record NZ_JAUNTW010000011.1, on the reverse strand, counting down.
CCGCGGATGAAGCCTTTACGCCGGTCGAACTGATCGCGGAACCCTATGCCGGGATCCGCCCCGCCCCCGGCTATCCGGCGCAGCCCGATCACACCGAAAAACTGACCCTGTTCCGCCTGCTGAACGCCGAAGACACCACCGGCGTTCGCCTGACCGAGGGCATGGCGATGTGGCCCGGTTCGTCGGTCTCGGGTCTCTATATCGCGCATCCCGACGCCTATTATTTCGGGGTGGCCAAGGTCGAACAGGATCAGGTCCGCGATTACGCCGCGCGCAAAGGCATGTCACTGGACGACGCCGAACGCTGGCTGGCCCCGATTTTGAATTACACCCCGGCCAAGGTGGCGGTATAAAAAAACGGGGCGCGTGATGCGCCCCGTTTTCGTTTAAAAACCGGTGGCTTAGGCCGCTTTGCGACGGCGCAGCGCCGCCATGCCGCCAAGGGCCGACACCAGCAGCACCGCCCCCGCAGGCAGCGGAACCGGCGCGATCTGCGCAAACTGCGCCAGCAATTCGCTGGGCGTGAAACGATGACCGCTGCTAAAGAAGAACATATCCCAATTGGTGAACCGCGCGTTCATTTCCAGACCGGCATTGGTGTTCATAAAGGCCAAACGCAGCACGCTGGGCGTCATCTGGGTCGCGTTCGTAATCTCGGCAAAGTCATAGTCGATATCAACGATGTTATAGCCGGCCCCGCCATCAAACAGGTTGTCGATCCGCCAGTCGCCGGTATGCGACAGGTGGGCAAAGGTCAGCGTGTCATCGCCGCCGCCCATCACGACATCGCCGCGAATGATGGAGTTGCCAGTCACGGTCAGGCTGCTGTCGCCCTGCGTGGGGGCCAGCCAGATCGCCGTGCCGCCTCGGCCGACGATTTCGCCACTGTTGACGATGGTCACACGCTGGCGCGCGTTATTCACATCGTCATCGGCGCGGGTCGGGTCGTATTCGACGGTGATGCCGCGCGGCCCTTCCATATAGCCTTCGTTGACGATGCTGACGGTGGTGGCCGAACGCAGCGGATCGCGGCTGTTGTCAAACGCGCCGTCAATATCAATCGCGGCTTTGTCCGGGTCGTTATCCGGCCCCAGCGAGATGATAACACCGCCCGCGCGGTTTTCCACCGTGCCTTCGTCCATGTCGATGCCGTCATCGGTGCCGACAATCCGGCCATAGTTGACCACAGAGCCGCTGGCGAATTGCACGCCGTCTTCGTCGGCCTTGCGTTCAAAGCCGGTGATGGTGCCTTCGGCGTCATAGATCGGGCGGCCAGCCTCGATCACACCGCGATTGTCGAGGGCAAAGCCGTCGCGGGCCTCGATCACTTCTTCCCAGCCGAACAGTTGGCCGTTATTTTGCACCCATGTGCCAAAGCCGCGACCCTGGATCGCGCGGCCGTCGCTGCTGCTGATGGTGCCGTTGTTAACGACGCTCAGATACGGGATGGCCAGTTCGTTCAGCGTCCGAATCGCCTGACGACGCGACGTGATCACGCCGTCATTGACGATGCTGAACGCATCAGCACCTTCGCCCGTGATGTGGATGGCGCGATCGCCGCTGGAAATGGTGCCACGATTTTCGACATAGACGCCGCCGCCGGTCACGTCGATCGCATTGGCGTTGTTGCGGGTGTCGGTGTTCGAGACGGTATTTAGGTTGTAAAACCTGACATTGTCGCCCGTGATCGCTGCGGCAGGCGTGCTGCGATTGTTCGACGTCAGCGAGGCGTCGTCTCCAACAGTGAAGGATGTGTTAGAACCGCTGACAACCTGCGGCCCGGCTTCGCCGCCGGTGCAGCGGATAATTTGACTTTCCCCGCCAATCGCAACCGCATCACAGGAACCCGCAAACGACGCGCCCCCCATCAACATCGTCAGGGCCACGCCAGACAGCAAAACAGAACGCATAGTAACCTCGGGTCAGAAACAGTTAACCGGACTTTGCCCCGTAAAGGTGACAAAATTGTGACAATCGGGTGGTTTCAGGCGAATTTCGCCCGGTTCTTGATGCATTGCGCAACCTGATCAATCACCTGATCCACCGTCAGATCGCTGGTGTCGATCACAACCGCATCGGGCGCGGCACAGAGCGGCGCGGTCGCCCGTTCACGGTCGCGCCGGTCGCGTTCGCGCAATTCGGCCAGAATATGCGCCACATCGGCACCCAATTCCGCCGCGCGGCGTTCCGCCCGCACCTGATCGGATGCGGTGATAAAGAATTTCACATCGGCATCGGGGCAAATCACCGTGCCAATGTCGCGCCCGTCCAGCACCGCGCCGGGTTCCTGACGCGCGAAGCGGCGCTGAAATTCAACCAGCTCATCGCGGACCTGCGGGATGGCGGCAACGCGGCTTGCGGCCTGCCCGGCCTCGGCGCTGCGCAGGTCGTCGCGCGCCAGATCGTCGGCACACAGCCCCCGCGCCGCCGCGACCGGATCACCGCCCTTGGCCCCCGTCGCCCGATACAGCAACCCCGTATCCAGATGCGCAAAGCCAAACATCGCCGCAATCGCGCGCGACACCGTGCCTTTGCCTGCCGCGGCGGGGCCATCAATGGCAACGATAAATCCCATATCAATCCTCACTGCTGCGGGAATAGACGTCTTCGTAGCGGATAATATCGTCTTCGCCCAGATAGCTGCCGGTTTGCACCTCGATCAGGATCATCGGGACTTTGCCGGGGTTTTCCATGCGGTGAATCGCGCCCAGCGGCACATAGATCGACTGGTTTTCCGTCACCAGCGTCACCCGGTCATCCACCGTCACCCGCGCGGTGCCGCTGACCACAATCCAGTGTTCGGACCGGTGAACATGGCTTTGCAGCGACAGGGCCGCTCCGGGTTTTACCACGATGCGTTTGACCTGAAAACGATCCGCCAAGGCCAGCGTTTCAAACCAGCCCCAAGGGCGATGATCGCGGGGGAACGCCTCGGCCTGTTTGCGGCCTTTGGATTTCAGGGCGGATACGGCCTTGCGCACGTCCTGGGCGCGGTTCTTATCGGCGACCAGAACCGCATCGCCGGTTGCCACCACGACCGTATCGCGCAGGCCGATGCCCACGACCTGCACATCGGGGTTGTCCGACCGCAGCAACACGTTTTCGCAATCAATCGCCGTCGAACAGTCATCCGCGACATTGCCGGTATCGGCGCCGCCCAGACCTTCGCGCCAGACGGCGTCCCAGCCGCCCAGATCCGACCAGCCGTCGGAAAACCGAACGACGGTCAGATTGTCGGCCTTTTCCATCACGGCATAGTCGATTGAATTATCGGGCAGGCTGTCCCACGGCGCGCGCGCCAGTCGCAAAAAGCCCAGATCCGTGGCCGCGTCGTCAATCGCCTGCTGCACGGGCGCGACATAGTCCGGCGCATGGGCGCGGAAGGCGTCGATCATCGTGCCGGCGCGGAACAGGAAAATCCCCGCATTCCACAGATAGTTGCCCTGCGCCAGCATCTGCGCCGCGCGGTCGGCATCGGGCTTTTCGACAAACCGGGCCAGAGGCTGAGGGCCGTCGCCCTGCCCCGCCAGTTCCAGATAACCATATCCCGTTTCCGGGCGGTCCGGCGTGATGCCGAATGTCACAATGCGGCCATCGGCAGCCGCAGCCGCGCCCTGTTCCACCGCACGCGCAAACGCGTCCGAATCGGGGATGACATGATCGGACGGCGCCACCAGCAACAGCGTGTCGGGGCTGTCGGCCATCAGCGCCGCGGCCAAAACGGCGGGCGCGGTGTTGCGGCCTGACGGTTCAATGACAATCGCGCCCGGCGTCAGCCCCATCTGATCCAGCTGTTCCGCCACGATGAACCGGAAATCCGCATTCGTCATCACCACAGGCGCATCAAACAGCGGCCCCGACAGCCGATGCGCCGACGCCTGAAACAGCGTTTCATCGCCAATCAGTTGCGCGAACTGTTTGGGAAAGCTTTTGCGCGACACCGGCCACAACCGCGTCCCGGACCCGCCCGCCATCAGCACCGGCGTAATTTTGAACATGACACTGCCCCTTCCGTATGACAGCCTTCTGATAGCGTCGGCCCATCCTGAACAAAAGGGACGCGATCGCATTCGGCGCATTTTCTGCCCATGAGGTGACGACAGCCGCGCATCAGAGCCACGCCCGAATCATCTACATTGGCAGGTTAAAATATTCTACATAAAAACCATTTGTTTATATATGGATACCATATGTGCAATTTACCGAGGCCACAATGTTGGAATATATTTTTACAAAACTGGCAAAATCAAAACCTGCACAATCTGCATGTTTCTACCCCGGTCTATTCGTTAATTTTCAGACATTTACATCACGATTTTTACAGGTGAATTAGACAAAACACGGTTTTTTTCGTTGTTTTGCAGATTTATGTCAGTCTAACCTTGTGCAGGTGCAGAAACTGCCCAAAGACATGGCTGAGGAAACAGGGAACGCGCGATGTCTGATACCATACGCCGCCGGGGGCGTCCCCCGAAACAGGACACCGAGCCGCAGGGAACCATTCAGTCGCTGGAACGCGCACTGGATTTGCTGACAACCTTGGCCAAGCATGGCAGCCTGACCCTAAGCGAGGCGTCGGACCTCACGCGGCAGTCTCCTTCGACCGTGCATCGGATGCTGCACACGCTGCAACGTCACAATATGGTCCAGACCGACCGGGCCACGCAGGCATGGAGCATCGGGACCGGCGGGTTCTATCTGGGCGCGTCCTTTTTGCGCGCGGGCGGGCTGACCGAACGCGCGCGTCCGCTGTTGCGGCAATTGTCGGGCGACACGGCGGAAACCGCGACGCTGGCATTGGAACAGCGCGATGCGGTGGTTGTTGTGGCGCAGTCGGAATCGCCCCATGCCATCCGCGCGGATTTCGCCATTGGCAGCAGCGCGGCTCTGCATGCCTCCGCTCCGGGCAAGGCGATTCTGGCGCATAACCCGGACCTGATGCAGGCGGTGCTGAACGGCGCGCCTCCGACCCGGCTGACCGATCACACGATCACCGATCCCCAGCAGCTGCAAGACGACCTGACGCGCATTCAGAACCGAGGCTATGCGATCGACCAGAACGAATCGGCGGACGGGATGATCGGCGTGGCGGCACCGGTGCGCGATCTGTCGGGACGCGTGGCCGGGGCGCTGTGCCTGCACGGCCCGGCGCATCGTCTGGGGGCCGAGCATCTGAAAACGCTGGGCGCCGCAGTAGTTGCCGCAGCGGGAACTTTGGGTGTTTTGGGGTGACCTAAACGGCGCGGCGCGTCGGATCACCGGCCCGCGTCACCGTCCCGCAGCATCCGCTGCAGTGGTTCGTAATGATCCAGCACCGCCGCGCGATAGGCCGCGGCGTCCCCTGCCTGCGCTGCGCGCAGCAATTCCCCATGCGCCCGCGCCGTCTGGCGCAGATCGGCGGGCAGCGCCAGCCCCAGACGCGGCAGCACCGCCGTGTGAATGTCCCAAAACGCCGCGACCATTTGCCCGGCCAGCGTGTTGTTGATGGGGGCCAGCAATTCGGTGTGAAACTGCCGATCCGCCTGCACGAAAGTTTCGCCTCGATTCGCGCGGTCAATCATCTGCGCGACCAATTCGGCCAGCGATGCGTCATCGCGCCCCTGATGCGCCGCCATCACCGCATCGGCCATGGCCAGATCAAGGGCGCAGCGCAGTTCCACCACCTCGCGCAGAACAGCCAGATCATCGCCCCGCGACAAGACGCCCCGGAACACCAGCGTTTCGACCAGCGAATCCAGGCTCATTTGCCCCACGACGGTGCCGTGACCGTGGCGAACCTCAACGATATCAAGGGCGGTCAGGGTGCGCATCGCTTCGCGCAGGGATGACCGCGATATGCCCAATTCGGCGCATAAGTCGGTTTCGGTCGGCATCAGATCACCCGGACGCAGCCCGCGCGCCAAGATCAGCGACTTGATCTGTTCCGCCGCGGCATTACGGCGCTTGTCACGAAGAATCGGCATGGCTCCCCCCCGGATCAAAACGGCGTTTTCGATTTATTAACCTGTTTGTGCAAGATGCTTGCATGTTGGATTGGGATGAGTCTAACATTCATCAGACGTCAGATGTCAACTGACTGGGAGGTAGTTATGAAAAACGTCTATTACGGAATTTCGCGCCGCGCTTTGCTGGCCACCGGCCTTGTGGCTGGCATGGCCTTTGCGCTGCCCACCACCGGCGCGTTTGCGCAAGAGGTGAACCCCGACGCGACCATTCAGGCCGCGATCGCCTATGGCCTGTCCGGCACGTTTGATCCGCTGAACGCATCGGGCGCGGTGACGCTGGGCGCCAACTGGCACACATTCGAAGGTCTGGTTGATCTGGACCCGGTGACGCGCCAGCCCTATGCCGCGCTGGCCGCTGCGATGCCCGCAACCGATGACGGCACCACCTACACCATCAAACTGCGCGATGGTGCGGTGTTCCACAACGGCGATGCTGTGACGGCAGATGATGTTGTGTTCAGCTTTAACCGCGTTCTGGACCCGGAATCGAAATCGCTGTTCCGGTCGTTCGTGGCCTTTATCGACAGCGTCGAGGCGGTTGACGACACCACCGTCAAAATCACCACGAAATACCCGTTCAGCCTGTTCAACGAACGTCTGGGTTCGGTGAAAATCGTGCCGAAGGCGCTGATCGAATCGGACGCCGAAGGTTTTGGCAAATCCCCGGTCGGCACCGGCCCCTATAAGATGATTTCGGCGGTTCCCGAAGACAAAATCATCTTTGAACGCTTTGACGCCTATACCGGCCCGCGCCCGGCCAAGGCCGCCGAAATGGTCTGGAACCTGATTTCCGACCCGACTGCGCGTGTGAACGCGCTGACCTCGGGGACGGTGATGGCGATCGAAGATGTGCCTTATGTCGATGCCGACATGGTGGCCGCATCGGAAACGCTGGAAAAGGCGCAGTCGTTTGGGCTGTTGTTTGCGATGTTCAACACGCAGGCCGAACCCTTTGATGATGTGCGTGTGCGTCAGGCGTTCTTCTATGCCTTGGACATGGACAAGATCATCGGCACCGGGATGCTGGACAACGCGACCGCTGCGTCGTCGTTCCTGCCGGAAACGCATCCGAATTATCATCAGGCGTCAACGGTTTACACCTATGACCCCGATAAAGCGCGCGCCCTGCTGGCCGATGCGGGCGAGGCAAACCCCGCCATCACGCTGATGTCCACCGATCACGGCTGGGTCCGCGACGTGGCCCCGATCATTCAGGAATCGCTGAACGCCGTTGGCTTCCAGACGACCTTGGACATCGGCCAGTCGGGCGGTCAGTATGGCAAGGTTGATGCGGGCGACATGCAGGTCATGATCGCGCCGGGCGACCCGTCGGTGTTCGGCAACGACCCCGACATTCTGATGCAGTGGTGGTATGGCGACAACATCTGGCCGACCACACGTTACCGCTGGGCCGACAGCGAGGGTTACAAAACCCTGACCGCCACGCTGGCCGAGGCGCAGCAACTGGATGGCGACGCCCAACAGGCCAAGTGGAACGAAGCGTTTGACCTCTTGTCGAACGAAGTCCCGTTGTATCCGCTGTTCCACCGCATGTTGCCGACGGCGTGGAATGACGGCGAACTGGTTGGCTTTGCGCCGGTTCCGACCACGGGCCTGTCCTTCCTGGATGTGGGCGTGGCGAAATAAGCTGCGGGCGGTCCCATGCGGGCCGCCCCCTGATACCGGCCATCTGATACCACATCATGTGGCCGGTCACGGACCCCGGCCCCTCCCCCCTTGTCGGGGTCCGCTAACCAAGATCAAGAAAAGAAGCCGCCATTATGATGAACATGTTGAACCTGATCGGTCGTCGGCTGATCCAGTTGCCGGTGATGATTCTGGGCATCACCTTTTTGGTGTTCTTCATCATGTCGTTTTCCAAAATCGACCCGGCGATTACCGCGCTGGGCGAAGGGGCCTCGCTCGATGCGCGGGCCGCCTATCGTCTGGCGCATGGCTTGGATGACCCGCTGCTGACGCGCTATGTCAGTTTTCTGGGCGGGCTGTTGCAGGGCGATCTGGGAACCTATTCCGCGCGGCAACTGCCCGTGATTGACGAAGTCGCGCGCGCCTTTCCGATCACGCTGCAACTGACCTTTCTGGGGCTGATTATCGCGGTGGCATCGGCGCTGGTGCTGGGGATCATCGCGGCGATCTGGCGCGGAGGCTGGCCGGATCAGATCATCCGCATTGTGTCGATTGCGTCGCTGTCCACGCCGTCCTTTTGGCTGGCGGTGCTGCTGATCCAGCTGTTCGGCAACCGGGTGGGGCTGATCCCGATCTTGCCGACCTCGGGGCGGTTGCCGGCCTTTATGGATGATCCGTCGGGCTGGTTCCTGCGGATGCTGCTGCCGGCCTTTGCCTTGGCCGTGCCGGTTATCGGGCAGTTGTCCCGCGTCGTCCGCACCGCCGTGGTCGAGGAACTGGACAAAGATTACGTCCGCACCGCCCTGGGCGCTGGGATCCCGCGCCGGATCGTGGTGGGGCGCAACGTGCTGCGCAACGCGCTGATCACGCCGATCACGGTTCTGGGCCTGCGCATCGGTTATCTGATGGGCGGCGCAGTCATCATTGAAATCATCTTTAACATCAACGGGATGGGTATGCTGATCCTGAACGGGGTGACGAATAACGAACCCAATCTGGTGCAGGGCGTGACCCTGACCGTCGCGCTGGCCTTTGTGGTCATCAACATCATCGTTGACCTGCTTTATGTGCTGGTCAACCCGCGCATCCGGTCGGTCTGATGCTGCGCGCGGGTCTGACCGAACGGCTGTCGGTTCCGGGGCTGCGGCTGGCTGCGTTGCGGTCGCTGCCTCTGTCGTCGCGGGTGGCGCTGGTGTTTCTGGTGCTGGTCGCGCTGATTGCGGTGTTTGCGCCGCTGATCGCCACGCATAACCCGCTGTCCACCGGGCTGACGCGCGGACCGGCGGCACCCGACGCCGCGCATTGGTTCGGCACCGACCGGCAGGGGCGCGACATCTTTTCCCGGCTGGTCTATGGCGCGCGTTATTCGCTGGTCATCGGGCTGGCGGCGACCGGGGTTGCGCTGGCCGTGGCCGCCGTTCTGGCCTCCATTGCCGCGACTGCGCATCAATGGCTGGCCGAGGTGCTGATGCGCGCGCTGGATATGGTCATGTCCTTTCCGGGGATTGCGCTGGCGGCGGTCTTTGTCACGGTGTTCGGCCAGTCGCTGCCGGTGTTGGTGCTGACGATTGCCTTTCTGTATGTGCCGCAGCTGACGCGGGTCATCCGCGCGAATATCATCGACCAATATGGCGAAGATTACGTCGCCGCCGTCCGCGTGATGGGCGCGCCGACGCATCGTATTTTGCTGAAACACGTCGCGCGCAACTGTCTGGCCCCGATTCTGGTGTTTGCCACGGTTCTGGTCGCCGACGCGATTGTGTTCGAGGCGTCCCTGTCCTTTATCCAGGCTGGCGTTCCTGACCCCGAACCCAGCTGGGGCAACGTCATCGCGGCGGGGCGGCAATTGGTCATGTCCGGCGCGTGGTGGCCGACCTTTTTTGCCGGGATGCTGATCACCACCACCGTTCTGGCCCTGAACATCGTGGCCGAGGGGATGACCGACGCCATGGCCGCCCCCCGCGCCCGCGCCAATGTCAGCGCCGCCAAAGTGCAGGCCGAAATCGAGGCCGCGCCCGAAGCCCACACCCCCGGCCCCGATCTGGCCGACAGTCTGGCGCAGTTGCGCGCGGCGGAATTGGCGCGCGGCGACCGGCTGATCTATCCGGGCGATGACGCGCCGCTGTTGCAGGTGCGCAACCTGTCCATCGGCTTTCCCCGGCATGGCGATGTGGATGTGGTGGACAACATTTCCTTTGACGTGCGGCCGGGCGAAACCATGGCGCTGGTCGGGGAATCGGGCTGCGGCAAATCCATCACCGCATTGGCCATCATGGGTCTGTTGGACCCCAAAGCGCGGATTCGCGGTGAAATCCTGTTTAACGGGGAAAACCTGCTGACCATGACGCCCCGGCAACGCAACGCCCTGCGCGGGCGCGGCATCGCCATGATCTATCAGGATGCACTGTCGGCGCTGAACCCGGCCATGCTGATCCGGTCGCAGATGGCGCAATTGACCTCGCGCGGGGGGACGCGGTCGGCGCATGATCTGTTGCAATTGGTGGGGCTGGACCCGGACCGCACGCTGAACAGCTATCCGCACGAATTGTCGGGCGGGCAGCGGCAGCGGGTGCTGATCGCCATGGCCCTGACGCGCGATCCGAAACTGGTGATCGCGGACGAGCCCACCACCGCACTGGACGTCACCGTTCAGAAACAGGTGATCGAGCTGTTGAACCGGCTGCGTCAGGAACTGGGCTTTGCGATGGTGTTTGTGTCGCATGATCTGGCGCTGGTTGCGGAAATCTCGCATCGCATTTCGGTGATGTATGCGGGGCAGATGGTCGAACAGGGACCGACCAGCGATATTCTGACCCAGCCGGTGCATGAATACACGCGCGGCCTGTTGGGCGCTGTCCTGTCGATCGAGGCCGGGGCCGAACGCCTGCACCAAGTGCGCGGCACGGTCCCCAGCCCGCGCGATTTCCCGCCGGGTGATCGCTTTGCGCCCCGGTCGTCGGATCCCGCACGTAATGCCGGTGTGACGCGTCAGATGCGCCGGATCGACGGCACCGATCACTGGTATGCCGCCCATCCCGACGACGCCCCGACCCAGAGGCTGCCATGACCGCCATCATCGAATTACGCAATGTCTGCGTTGATTTTCGCACCCGCGCATCGACCCTGTTCCGGCCGCATTATGTCCGCGCCGTGGATGACGTGTCATTCGCCGTTCATCCCGGGCAAGTGCTTGGCATCGTGGGCGAATCCGGGTCGGGCAAATCCACGGCGGCCAAGGTGATGATCGGGCTGGTGCAGCCCAGCGCGGGACAGGTGATGTTCGCGGGCGTCGAGATTCGCCGGTTCGACGCCGCCACCCGCCGCCGGTTAGGGCGCGTCGTGTCGGTGGTGTTCCAAGACCCCGCCACGGCGCTGAACGCGCGCATGTTGGTGCGCGACGCCCTGACCGACCCGCTGGAGGTTCACGGCATCGGCAACGCCACCACCCGCCGCGCGCGGGTGTCCGATCTGATTGCGCGGGTCGGCCTGCCGCAATCCGTGCTGGACGCGATCCCGGCGCAACTGTCCGGCGGTCAGCGGCAGCGGGTGGCGATTGCCCGCGCCTTGGCTTTGGAACCGCAGGTGATCGTCGCGGATGAACCGACCAGCGCGCTTGACGTATCGGTGCGCGCGCAGATCCTGAACCTGCTGCTGGACCTGAAGAAAGACCTTAATCTGGGGATGGTGTTCATTTCCCACGACATTCAGACGATGCGCCATGTGTCGGATGACATCGTGGTCATGCGCAACGGGCGGATTGTCGAATCCGGCACCGCCGCGCAGGTCTTTGGCACCCCCCGCGACGACTATACCCGCACGCTGCTGGCCGCAGCGCCGGGCTTGCTGAACCACTAAGGAACGCTGACTATGACATTGAATTTTCACGGTATTGTCCCGCCGATCGTTACCCCGCTAAATACGGATGGGTCGATCAATCACGACGATCTGGCCCGCCACACCGACCACCTGATCGAACAGGGCGTCGATGGGATTTTCGCGCTGGGTTCCACGGGTGAGGTCGCCTATCTGACCGATGCCGAACGGCTGTCGGTCGTTGAAACCGTGGCCAAGGCCGTTGACGGCCGCGTGCCGGTGATTGCGGGCGCGATTGACCTGACGGCATCGCGCATTGGTCAGGCGGGCCGCGCCTTGGTCAGCGCCGGGGCGGATGCGATTGTGACGACCGCGCCGCTCTATGCGATCAACGATGCCGTTGAAATCGCAGATCATTTCCGCCGGATTCGCGAATTGATCGACGCGCCGCTGTTTGCCTATGACGTGCCGGTGCGGGTGCATAAGAAACTGCCCGCCAGCCTGCTGGTTGATCTGGGGACCGAAGGCACCATCGTCGGCATTAAGGATTCGTCCGGCGATGATGTTGGGTTCCGCCGCCTGATCGCGCTGAACCGCGCCGCCGGTTCGCCTCTGGCCGTGTTTACGGGTCACGAGGTCGTCGTGGACGCCATGGCGATGATCGGTGCCGATGGCGCGGTGCCGGGTCTGGCGAATGTCGATCCGGGCGCCTATGTCCGGCTGTGGGCCGCCGCAATGGAGGGGGACGGCACCGCCGCAATGGAGGAACAGGACCACCTTAACCGCCTGTTTGAAATCGTGTTTTGCGCGCAGGGCCGTTCGGGCGATGCCGCGGGTGTGGGCGCGTTCAAGGCGGCCATGGCGGCGCTTGGCATGATCTCGACCGGGACGATGGCGTTCCCGGTCAAGGCGCTTGAGGGCGAGGTTCTGGACCAGATCCGCGCCATTCTGCACGACGTCGATATGCTGTGATCCGGTGGCGGCGGGGGTCAGCCCCCCGCCGCAATCACGGCCCCGATCAGCCCGCTGTCATGGCCCATTTGCGCGGCCACGACCTGCGGGCGGAACAATTCCGGTTCGTCGTTCAGATGAGCGATGACGCGCGGCAGATATCCGGGTGCCAATCCGATGCTGCCGCCCACAGCCACGCGGTCCAGCCCCAACAGCGATGTCATATCCGCGATCAACCCCGCGACGGCGGCGGCGGATCGGTCGATGATGGCGTCATGCGCGCCGGATTCGAAGACCGCGCGCCCGTCAGCCAGACCGGCGGCGGCGGCGATTGCGCGGCCCGACGCCACGCTTTCGACCGTGCCGATGCGGCCCGACCCGCATTGCGCATCTGACAGGCGCGAGGTCACAAAGCCCGCATGGCCCGCCAGCCCGTTGCCGCTGTCCACCAGCCGCCCGTTCAGCACGATGCCGCCGCCTACCCCGGTGGATACGGTCAGGAACGCAAAATTCGCCGCCCCCTGCCCCGCGCCCAACCGCGATTCCGCCAAAGCGGCGGCGGCGGCATCGTTCAGCGCAACCGACCGGGCGCCAAACCGTTCGCGCAGCACCCGGCCCAGAGGCGCGGCGGTGATGCCCTGAAATGTGCCGGTGTTGACCGCGTGCCAATTGCCGTGGCGATCCACGCGCCCCGCCACAGCGACGCCCAGCGGATCGCCCTGCGCGTGGCCCAGTTCCACCAGCAACCCGGCCATGGCATCCACCTGCGCCTGCCAGCCCGCATTCGGATCAGTCGGCACCTGCCGGCGTTCGGTCACCGCGCCGTTGTCAATCCGTGCGGCGGCGGTTTTCGTGCCGCCCAGATCGACCGCCCAGCCCGAAACCGTCATTTCGCGCCCCGGATCGCGTCCGCAAACCAGCCGGTGACATGTTCCAACCGGGTCAGCGCGCTGCCCACGGTCACCGCATCCGCGCCTGCCGCAATCGCCTGCGCGGCCAGTTCGGGGGTGTTCAGCCGTCCCTCGGCCATCACAAAACCGCCCATCGCGCGGAAGGCGCGGATCAGGTCGAAATCGGGGCCGGTGTTCAGCCCTTGGGTTTCGGCGGTGTAACCCGACAGCGTGGTGCCAATGATCGCCGCGCCGCCGTCCAATGCCGCGCGGCCATCCTGAACCGTGGCGCAATCCGCCATGGCCAGCCGCCCCGCGTCCAAAATCGCCGCCAGAATCGCGTCCCGCGCATCCGGCCGCGCGCGCGGCGTCCCGTCATAGGCGATGATGTCCGCCCCCGCATCGGCCAAGGCGCGCGCGTCATCCACGGTCACAGTGATGCGCACCGGGCTGTCGGGCAGGTCGCGTTTGACCAGCCCGATGATCGGCACATCGACCACGGGACGCACGGCGCGCAGATTGGCAACGCCTTCGATCCGCAGGGCAGAGGCCCCTCCGGCGACCGTCGCGCGCGCCATGGCGGCGACGATCGCGGGGTCATCCATCGGCCCGCCATCGACCGGCTGGCACGAAGCGATCAGCCCGCCCCGCAGGCGGTCCAGGATTATGGTGGCGGTCATGGCATCCCCCTTGGCAAACATCAGATGTCTGATGTTACCGCAGCCCCGCGCCGGGTGGTATCGGAAAAAACTCTAACCGCGCAGAACGCGGGGCAGCGCATCGGCCAGCACATCCAGTTCGGCATCCGGCCCGCAACTGATGCGGATGCACCGATCCAGAGGCGCGACCCCCGGCATCCGAATGAACACGCCCAGTTCGGCCAGCCCCGCCACAACCCTGCGCGCGAAATCGCCATCCCGCCCGGTATCCACGGCGACGAAATTGGTGGCCGAGGGCAGCGCCCGCATACCATTCTCCGCCGCAATCACGCCGATCCGGTCCCGCGCGCGGGCGACCTGCGCGACGGTCTGGGCCAGCCAATCGCGGTCATTCAGCGCCGCCAAGGCCCCCGCCTGCGCCATGCGGCTGACGCCGAAATGATTGCGGATGCGGTCAAACCCCGCGATCAGGTCCGGCGCGCCAATCGCGTAACCAATGCGCGCGCCCGCCATGCCATAGGCTTTGGAAAAGGTGCGCATCCGAATGACGCGCGGGTCATCGGCGGCAATGTCCGGCACCGCGTCATCCGGCGCAAATTCGCCATAGGCCTGATCCAGAACCAGCAGGCAATCCCCCGGCAACGCGTCCAGCATCGCGGCAATGTCAGCGCCCGGCACCCAGCTGCCCATCGGGTTGTCGGGATTGGCCAGATAGACCAGCCGCGCGCCCACCTGCGCCGCGCGGGCGGCCAGGGCCGCAGGGTCTTCGGCATCGTTGCGATAGGGAACCTTGTGCAGCGCGCCGCCAAACCCCGCGACGTGGTAATTAAAGGTCGGATAGGCTCCGTCGGATGTGACCACCGCATCCCCCGGCGCGATCATCAGCCGCACCAGATTGCCAAGGATGCCGTCGATCCCCTCGCCCACGGTGATATGCGCAGGCGTCACGCCGCATTGCGCGGCAAGCGCGGTTTTCAGATCGAACAGGTCGGGATCGCCGTATTTCCAAACCTCGGCCGCAGCCCGCGACATGGCGGCAATCGCGCGGGGGCTGGGGCCAAAGCCGTTCTCATTCGCGCCCAGACGCGCGGCAAAGGGGCGACCGGCGCGACGCTCCAACGTCTCGGGTCCGGTAAAGGGGACCGTCGCGGGCAGGCTGTCGGGGATCGGGGCAAAGCGCATCAGCCGCGCCCCACCAGCGGCATATTCGTGGCCATCACGGTCATCGTCAGCACATTGCTGCCCACAGGCAGCCCCGCCATATGCAGGACCGAGGCCGCCGCCTGTTCCACCGGCATCATCGGTTCGGGATTGTCCTGCGTGGCGGCAATTCCGGCCAGCAATTCCGTTGCGGCGTTGCCAATGTCGATCTGGCCCGCCGCAATCCCGAACGCGCGCCCATCCACGGCCAGTTGCCGCGTCATCCCGGTTAACGCATGTTTCGCCACGGTATAGCCCAACGCATTGGGACGCGGCGACTGCGCGCTGACCGATCCGTTAATGATGATCCGCCCCCCCTGAGGCGACTGCGCCCGCATCTGCGCGAATGCGGCGCGGCAGGTGTAAAACATCCCGTCCAGATTGACGGCCAGCCCCGCGCGCCATTCGTCATCGGTGATCTGGTCGATGGTATCGGCGCGGGGAAAGGCCCCGGCATTGGCAAACACCACATCAACGCGGCCAAAATCCCGCGCCACCTGATCGAACGCGGCCTGAACCGCCGCGCTGTCGGTCACATCGCAGGCGATTGCGCGCACCCCGTCCGGGGCCTGCGCCCGCCGCGACAGGCCCGCCACCTGCCAGCCCTGCGCAACGGCCAACGTCGCAACCGCTGCGCCAATCCCGCCCGACGCGCCAGTGATGACCAGAACCGGCATCAAAACGCCTTGAATGTCATGGTGGTCAGGGTGCGGCTGATGCCGTCAATATCGAACAGGCGTTCAGCCAGAAAGCGGCCAACATCCTCGCCTTCGGGGATATAAACCTTGGCGATCAGGTCGTAATCGCCGGATGTGGAATACAGTTCGCTGACGACCTCGCGGTCATAAATGGCGTCGGCCACCTGATAGGTTTGGCCGGGCGCGCAGCGGAATTGAACGAAAACGGGGCGCATGGGGATTCCTCTGTTTCGGGCATTATGCAGGCGCGTGGCCGCGCGTCCAGTCCCCGCGCCGCATCCCGGACCAGAACCGCAGCATCAGCAGCACGGCGGCGAATGTCAGCCCGACACACAGGCCCAGCCACAGCCCGCCCGGCCCCATCCCCAACGGAAACGCGAACGCCCAGGCCGCGGGCATCCCCAACCCCCAATAGCTGAACCCGGCAATCCACATCGGCACGCGCGTATCCTGCACCCCGCGCAGACAACCCAAAGCGATGACCTGCATCGCATCGGTCAGCTGAAACAGCGCGGCAAAGGCCAGCAGCACCGCGCCAATGCGGATGATGGCGGGGCTAAGCGGGCCGTTCGGGTCCAGATACAGCGCGATCAGCGGGCCTCCGATGGTCAGATACATCACAATGCAGATCGCCGCGAAGATCAGCGACATGCCAATGGCCGTCACGGCGGCGTCGCGCATCCAGACCGGATCGCCGCGCCCCCGCGCCTGCCCGACCCGCACCGTCACGGCATTGGACAGCCCCAGATGCGCCATAAACGTGATCGCGGTGATTTGCAGCGCAATGCCATGGGCGGCCAGTTCCAGCGTGCCGATCCAGCCCATCATGATGTTGGACGCAACGAACAACCCACCTTCGGCCAGCATGGTGACGCCGATAGGAAAACCCACCCGCGCCACCTGCGCCATAGCGGGCCAGTCAGGACGCCAGAACCGCTGGAACAGCGCGTATTTCCGCGCCATCGGCAGCCACGCCGCATAACCGATCAGCGCCAGCAATTGCAGAACCTGCACGGTGACGCTGGCCAGGGCCGCGCCGGTGACGCCCAATTCCGGCGCGCCCAGATTGCCGAAAATCAACACCCAGTTCAGCGCCACATTCGCCGGCAACCCGGCCAGAGTCACCCACATCACAATCTGCGCCCGCTCAATCGCCGCCAGATAAGATGACAACGCGATCTGCGCCAGAACGACGCCCAGACCCCAGCCCGCCACACGCAGATAATCCTGCGCCAACAGCGAAGTGTCAGGCGTCTGCCCCAAGGCCAGCAATACCGGCTGCGACCACCACATCAGCGGCATGACCAGCAGACCATAAACCCCCGACAGCCACAGCGCCATGCGGGTGCCGCGCCGCACCTCGGTTTCGCGCCCGGCGGCAATGTCGCTGGCGATCACGCCCAACAGGCCGATGCCAAATCCCATGCCCAGAAACATCAGGATGTGAATAACCGATGTCGCAATGACCAGCCCGGCCAGCTCGGTGACGCCATACCAGCCCACCATCACCGTATCGCCCACCCCGATGGCCATGCGCGCCAGATGGCTGCCGATCAGCGGCAAACCCAGCGTCAAGGTGGCGATAATATGCGGGCGGTAACGGGTCATATCCATATCCTCCGCGTTACCGGCAAAACCGTGATGAAACAAGCTGCGGGCATCTTCTGTGTGAAAATATCCTCGGGGGGCCGGGGGGCAGACAGCCCCCCGCCTTGCCGCGCGCGCCCCCATCTGCAATAGATCACCCAACCCCGATCAAAAGGCCGCAACATGACCTTTCGCGCCCGCCATCTGCTTGGCATTGACCACCTTAAGCCGGACGAAATCCTGACCCTCTTGGATTTGGCCAATGATTACGTTGCCCTGAATCAGCGGACGGTCAAACATTCCGACGCTTTGGCCGGGATGACGCAGATCAATATGTTCTTTGAAAACAGCACGCGGACGCAGGCCAGTTTTGAACTGGCGGGCAAGCGGCTGGGCGCGGATGTGATGAATATGGCCGTCGCGCAGTCATCCGTCAAAAAGGGCGAAACGCTGATCGACACGGCGCTGACGCTGAACGCGATGCATCCTGATCTGTTGGTCGTGCGCCACCCCAATTCCGGCGCGGTAAATCTCTTGGCGTCCAAGGTGAACTGCGCCGTTCTGAACGCGGGCGACGGGCGGCACGAACACCCGACGCAGGCGCTGCTGGATGCGCTGACCATCCGCCGGGCCAAGGGCCGCCTGCACCGCCTGACCATCGCGATCTGCGGCGATATTGCACATTCGCGTGTGGCGCGGTCGAACTTGATTTTGCTGGGAAAAATGGAAAACCGCATCCGTCTGGTGGGGCCAGCCACGCTGATGCCATCGGGCGCCGCCGATATGGGGGTCGAGGTGTACGAAGACATGCGCGCCGGTCTGGCGGGCGCGGATGTGGTGATGATGCTGCGCCTGCAACGCGAACGCATGGATGGCGGCTTTATCCCGTCGGAACGCGAATATTATCACCGCTGGGGGCTGGACGCGGCGAAACTGTCGGCGGCAGCACCCGATGCGATTGTCATGCATCCCGGCCCGATGAATCGCGGCGTTGAAATTGACGGCACGATTGCGGACGACATCAACCGCAGCGTGATTCAGGATCAGGTTGAAATGGGCGTCGCGGTGCGCATGGCGGCACTGGATTTGCTGGCGCGCAACCTGCGCGCGGAACGTGGCGCGCAGGCGGCGGGGGATGCGTGAGATGATGGCGCTGAACCCCGGCGAACACGAGATTGCGACCGCCCGCCCGTCTTTGCGCGGCGTGGGGCGGGACGCGCTGATCTATGGCGTGATTTATGTTGTGCTGATGCTGGTGATGGGGCTGACCGGCTGGCAACCCACGCCGCCCGCGGCCATGGTGGTGCAGTTCGTGATCTTTACACTGGCGATCTTTGCCGGGCTGGCGCTGTCATGTCTGCGCGACCGCTGGCGGCTGACGGATCAGCGGCTGATCGACGACCGCCGGGGGCGTGCCATCGACCTGAGCGCCGCCGAACCCGTCCGCATCGACCGCCTGTTTGGCGGCATCGTCGTGGCGCAACCGGGGCTGAAGCTGCGCCTGCGCTGCATCCACGGCGCGCCGGACGTGGCCCGCCAGATCGAAACCGCCCGCCAAGCCCGCCAGCAGGTGACCCCATGACCGCGCCGGTCCAGTTTCGCCCCGATGCCATCGGCGCGCTGCGCGGGGCGGCGATTGTCACCGGCGTTGTCGGCGCGGTGATCGGCATGATGCGGACCCTGTCGGACGGACCGGTCGATTGGGGGCGCATCGTCTTTGGCGCGCTGATTGCGGGGCTGGTGTTCGGCGTCGCGCAATGGCTGATGGCGCGTCATCAGGTCTGGACGCTGACCGACCGCGCGCTGTCCGACATGCGCAGCCAGACCATCCCGCTGCGCGATGTGGTGCGGGTCAAAACCTCGATCACCGGAGACGTGACCGTAATGGGGCCGGATACGGCGATTGCGCTGCGCTCGCTCCCCCGGCCCACGCGCGCCGCTGAACAGATTACCGCCGCTATCAGGACCGCCCGCCATGACTGACCCCACACCCGACCGCGCGCCCGAATACCGCGACCGTCTGGCCGCCCCCAGCCTGCCCGATGGCGAACGCCAGATTGCGCTGTTTGCCCCGGACCGCGCGCGATACATCCGCGACCATCTGGCCATGGCCGGCTGGGGCGGGGTCGCCGTGGTCGTCGTGATGTGGCTGATCGGGCGGGCCGATCATCTGTGGGCGGGCATTTTGGGCGTGCTGGCGGCGCTGACCCTGCGCGGGCTGTGGTTCTACGCCGACGCCATGCGCGCCCGGTGGTTGCTGACCGACCGCGCCGTGATCGCGCCGGGCAATGATCGGTTTGAACTGGCCGACATCACCACCGTGCGCAACCTGATGGGCGATGTGCAGATCGTGACCCGTGGCGGGCGCAAGCACCTGATCAAACACCAGGCCGACGCCGCAAACACCGCCGCCATGATCCGGGGCGCGCAATGACCCGCGCCTTTCCATGGAAACCCATGCTGGAACCGGGCGAAGTTCTGATCTGGTCCGGGCAGCCGCATCCGTCGCTGTCTCTGATCCGGCCCACATCGCGGGAATGGATGATCGGCGCGCTTGGGGCTGTGGGCTTTCTGGCGGTGCTGGTCATCGCGCGGATGGTGGACAGCCACAGCGCGGCGGGCTGGCTGTTTGCCGGGATGCTGGGCGCGGTGCTGGTCGCAGGCATCCCCTTTCGCCAGATGCGCCAGCGGCAGAAACAGATGGGGCGCGTGAACTATGCCGTGACCAATCGCCGCGTGATCACGCTGGACGCGCGCGACCCGCGCAGCCTGCGCGATTGGCGCCTGCCGCGCGGAGCGGTGCCGCAGATCGACCCCGAACCCGGCGATCTGTCCACGTTGCACTTTGGCGGCAAATCGCCCCGGCTGGCGCATCTGCCAAACGGGGCGGCGATTGCCAATCTGATTGCCCAAGCACTGAACGAATAGGGGCCTGACATGATCCATTTCGAAAACGCCCGCCTGATCGACCCCGAAGGCCAGACGGACGCCCGCGGCACTCTGACCGTGGATAGTGGCCAGATCACCGCCCGCGACGGCGCGGCCCCGGATGGCGCGACCGTGATTGACTGCGGCGGGCGCGTGCTGGCACCGGGGCTGATCGACTGGGGCGTGAAAATCGGGGAACCCGGCGAACGGCACAAAGAATCCTTCCGCACTGCCGGGCTGGCCGCGGCGGCGGGGGGCGTGACGACCATCATCGCGCGCCCCGACACCCAGCCCCCCATCGACACGCCCGAGGCTTTGGACTTCGTCGCCCGCCGCGCCGCCGACGCGCCCGTCAATATCCGCCACATGGCCGCGCTGACCAAATCCCGCGACGGCCGCGAAATGGTCGAGATTGGCCTGATGACCGACCTTGGCGCGGTTGCGTTCACCGATGGCGTGCGTCAGGTGCGGGACGCGAAACTGCTGGGGCGCTGCATGACCTATGCGCGGGGGATGGGCGCGCTGATCGTGGGCCACCCGCAGGACGCGGCGCTGTCGCAGGGCGCGGCGGCGACCAGCGGCAAATTCGCGTCGCTTTACGGCATCCCTGCCGTGTCCCCCATGGCCGAGGTGATGGGCCTTGACCGCGATCTGGCACTGGTCGCGATGACGGGGTGCCGCTGGCACGCCGATCAGATCACGACCGCCGCCAGCCTGCCCGCCCTGCGCCGCGCGCGCGATGCGGGGCTGGACGTGACGGCGGGCATTTCAATCCACCATCTGACACTGAACGAATTTGATGTCGGTGATTACCGCACCTTTTTCCGGTTCACCCCGCCCTTACGGTCCGAAGACGACCGTCTGGCCATGGTGCAGGCCGTAGCCGAAGGCGTGATCGACGTCATCGCATCCTTCCACACCCCGCAGGACGAAGAATCCAAACGCCTGCCCTTCGAGGCCGCAGCCCCCGGCGCGGTTGGCCTGCAAACGCTGCTGCCGGCGGCGATGCGGCTCTATCATCAGGGCGGGCTGAGCCTGCCGCAATTGTGGCGCGCCATGTCGCTGAACCCGGCGCGGCGGCTGGGCCTGCCCGGGGGGCGTCTGTCGGTCGGCGCGCCTGCGGATCTGGTGCTGTTTGACCCGAACGCGCCCTTTGTGCTGGATCGGTTCACGCTGTTGTCGAAATCGAAAAACACCCCCTTTGACGGCGCCCGGATGGAAGGGCGCGTCATCGGCACTTGGGTTGCGGGCGAAAGGGTATTCGGATGATCGCGCTGATCTGGGCCGTTTTTGGCTATCTTTTGGGGTCGGTTCCGTTCGGGCTGGTCATCACGCGGGCCTTGGGTCTGGGCGATCTGCGCCAGATCGGGTCGGGCAATATCGGCGCGACCAATGTTCTGCGCACCGGGAACAAAGGCGCGGCACTGGCCACGCTGCTGCTGGATTCCGGCAAAGGCGCGATTGCGGTTCTGCTGGCGCGGTATTTCGGCGGCGAAACGGCGGCGATCATGGCGGGCGGCGCGGCGTTTCTGGGGCATTGCTTTCCGGTGTGGCTGCGGTTCAACGGCGGCAAGGGCGTGGCCACATTTCTGGGAACGGTGCTGGCCCTGTATTGGCCGCTGGGCCTGACCGCCTGTGCGATCTGGGCGGCGACGGCGGCGGTCAGCCGGATCAGTTCGCTGTCGGCGCTGCTGGCGGCGGCGTTGATGCCGGTCTTTGCCGGAGCCATGGGGATGTGGCCGCTGGCCGGGGTCACGGCGTTCATGGCGGTGCTGATTTTCGTGCGTCACCGCGCCAATATAACGCGGCTGATGAACGGGACCGAGCCGCGCATCGGGAAAAAATAACGCGGCTTAGCGTTCCGCGACCAGACGGCGGGTGGTCGGTTTCGGCGTGGCCAGCCCGCTGTCGCTGAACGGCACCACGCTGTCGGTCTGAACCGGCAACGCGCCGCCCTGCCTCGCCATCCGTTGCAGCGCATCCGCCGCCCGCCGCGCAGACTGCGCGACCGAGATCATCGCAAGGCACGCCCCCGCCAGCAGGATCAGCACGATCACACCCATCAGCCCCATGAAAATCGGCATGGTCGGCACCCCTTCGGCCCGCCACGCAATCCCGCCATAGAACACGGCCAGCGTCACCACGCCCACCGCAAAGACCACCGCAACCAGCCGCTGAACCCAAATCATACGCGCCCCCGTTTTGCGCCCGACCTGCCATCCCAGTTCGCGGGGCGCAAGTCACGTTCGGGTCAGAACAGGCCCTGAACCTGCCCTTGGTCATCCAGCCGGATCGTTTCCGCGGCGGGCTGACGCGGCAGGCCGGGCATGGTCATAATATCGCCGCAGATTGCGACGATGAACCCGGCCCCTGCGTTCAGGCGCACCTCACGCACGGGGATGGTGTGGCCGGTGGGCGCGCCGCGCAGATTGGGGTCGGTGCTGAAACTGTATTGCGTTTTTGCGATACAGACCGGCATCGCGCCATGGCCCTGATCCTGCCACGCCTGCAATTGCGCGCGCACGCCGGGGCCAGCCTCAACCCGATCCGCGCGGTAAATCCGGGTGCAGATGGTTTCGATTTTGTCCCACAACGGCATGTCATCGGGATAGAGCGTGGTGAAATCCGCGCCGCCGTCGATCAGATCGACAACCGCATGGGCCAGATCGGTGGCCCCCGCTCCGCCATCGGCCCAATGCCGCGCCACAACCGCGCGCACATCCCGCGCCGCGCAATATTCGCGCACCGCCGCGATTTCGGCGTCGGTATCGCCCGCGAAATGGTTCAGCGCGACCACCACCGGCAGGCCGTAACCCGTCAGGTTTTCAATATGCCGCCCCAGATTGTCGCAGCCCTGAACCACGGCATCAACGTTTTCCGCACCCAGATCGGCCCGCGCCACGCCGCCATTCATCTTCAGCGCCCGGATCGTCGCCACCAGCACCACAGCCGACGGCGCCAGCCCCGCCAGCCGACATTTGATGTCCAGAAACTTTTCCGCGCCCAGATCGGCGCCAAAGCCCGCCTCGGTCACGACATAATCGGACATGCGCAGCGCGGCTTGGGTGGCGATCACGCTGTTGCAGCCATGGGCGATATTCGCGAACGGCCCGCCATGCACCAAAGCCGGGTTGTTTTCCAGCGTCTGCACCAGATTGGGCTGCAACGCATCGCGCAACAGCACCGTCATCGCCCCGTCCGCGTTCAGATCACGCGCGGTCACCGGCTGACGATCACGGGTATAGCCGATGACGATGCGACCCAGCCGGTCCTGCAAATCGGCCAGATCGCGCGACAGGCACAGAATCGCCATCACCTCGGACGCGACGGTGATGTCGAAACCGGTGGGGCGGCTGAACCCGTTCGCCACGCCGCCCAGTCCCACGACCACATCACGCAGCGCGCGGTCGTTCATGTCCATGACCCGCCGCCAGGTGATCCGCCGCGTGTCAATATCCAGCGTATTTCCCCAATAAATATGGTTATCCACCATCGCCGCCAGCAGATTATGCGCTGAGGTAATGGCGTGGAAATCGCCGGTAAAATGCAGGTTCATATCCTCCATCGGGACGATTTGGGCGTAACCGCCGCCCGCTGCGCCGCCCTTTTGCCCGAAATTGGGGCCAAGGCTGGCCTCGCGGATGCAGATGGTCGCGCGTTTGCCAATAAGGTTCAGCGCGTCGCCCAGCCCGACGGTGGTTGTGGTTTTCCCCTCGCCCGCCGGGGTGGGGTTGATCGCAGTCACCAGCACCAGATGCCCCTGCGGCCGATCCGCCAGCCCCGCCACGGCGTCATGGGTGATTTTCGCCTTATCATGGCCATAGGGCAGAATGTCATCCGCCGTCAGCCCCAGCCGCGCCGCGATGTCCACAATCGGGCGTTTCGCGGCGGCGCGCGCAATATCTATGTCATTCATGGCATCACCTTTGTCAAAGCGGGCGCGTCATCGCCGAAGCCGGCGGGCCTTGGGGCGCTGTAAAGGATGCGGCAAAATCATCATGGAATCAAGGAACAGGCCAGCATCCTTCACCCGACCGGCAGCCGAATCACCGGGAACCGCCGCTGGTCTATTCATCGGACCGCACGGCACACCCAAATCCCAAGAAAAACAGGGACAAACAACAATGTCAGGAAACGGCTGGCAGGGGCAGAGGGACTCGAACCCCCGACCCTCGGTTTTGGAGACCGATGCTCTACCAACTGAGCTATACCCCTAGGCCGTGGGGTTGGATAATCCACCCCGCGCCCCGGCGCAAGGGGTTATTCACCATCATCGGCCGCCAAAAATCCGCCCGACTGCCGCGCCCACAGCCGCGCGTAAATCCCACCCTGCGCCAACAGGTCGGAATGGCTGCCCTGTTCGACAATCCGGCCCTGATCCATCACGATCAGCCGGTCCATGGCCGCAATCGTGGACAGGCGATGCGCAATGGCGATCACGGTTTTCCCCTGCATCAGCACATCCAGACGGGATTGAATCGCGGCCTCGACCTCGCTGTCCAGGGCGCTGGTCGCTTCGTCCAGAATCAGGATCGGCGCGTCTTTCAACGCCACCCGCGCAATGGCGATTCGCTGGCGCTGACCGCCGGACAGTTTGACCCCGCGTTCACCGACATGCGCGTCCAGGCCCCGCCGCCCGTGGCTGTCGGACAGATCGGGGACAAAGCCATCCGCCTCGGCCATGCGCAGGGCGTGGGTGATCTGGTCATCCGACGCGCCGGGGCGACCATAGGCGATGTTTTCGCGCACCGACCGATGCAGCAGCGAACTGTCCTGCGTCACCACCCCGATCGAGGCGCGCAAACTGTCCTGCGTGACCTGCGCGACATCCTGCCCGTCAATCGAAATGCGCCCGTCCTGAATATCATAAAACCGCAGCAACAGATTGATCAGCGTCGATTTTCCGGCCCCGGACCGCCCGACCAGCCCCACCCGTTCGCCGGGGTTTATGTGCAGCGTCAGATCGTCCAGCACGGCGATTTTGCGCCCCACCCCGGCATAGCGGAAGGTCACATTGTCAAACCGCACCGCCCCCGCGCCGGGTTCCAGCGGGCGCGCATCGGGGGCGTCACGCACATCGCGCGGCATGGCCAGCGTCGTAATGCCGTCGCGGACCGTGCCGATATTTTCAAACAGCGCGGCGAATTCCCACATGATCCAATGCGACATATTGTTCATGCGCATGGCCAGAGGCACCGCAATCGCAACCGCCCCCACCGCAATATCGCCGTTCGACCACAGCCACAGCCCGATCCCCGCAACGGCGGCCAGCAGCCAGACATTGATCAGGTTCAGCACAATATCCTGACCGCTGGACAGGCGCATCTGGCGGTAAACCGTCTGCAAAAACCCATCCATGCCGTCGCGCATCCAGCGTTCTTCGCGGTCAGAATGGGAAAACAGCTTCACCGTCGCGATGTTGGTATAGCTGTCCACGATCCGCCCGGTCATGGCGCTGCGGGCGTCGGCCTGCGCCTCGGCCACGCGGCCCAGACGCGGCACCACCACCCATAACAGCGCGCCATAAGCCGCCGCCCACACGACAAAGGGCATCGCCAGCCGCCAATCCTGACTGGCTGCCAGAACCAAAGCGCCCACGAAATAAATCAGGATATAGCTGCCGACATCCATGATTTTCATCGCCACCTCGCGCACGGCAAGCGCGGTTTGCATCAGCCGCTGCGCGATGCGACCGGCGAATTCGTCCTGAAAATAACCGACCGATTGGCGCAACAGATACCGATGCCCCAGCCAACGGATCCGCTGTGGCAGGTTGCCCATCAGGGATTGATGCAAAATCAACGTGCTCACCATATTCAACAGCGGCGCCGCAATCAGCAGAACCGCGGCCATCATGGCGATGCGGCCCCCTTCTTGCGACCAGAACAGGTCGCGCGGGGTGTCGGCCAGCCGGTCGATCAACTGACCCAGCCAGCCAAACAGGATCACCTCGATCAGCGCAATCGCGCCAGAGCCAAGCGCCAGCAACACCAGCCACAGCCGCGCGCCCTGCGTGTAATGCAGCATAAAGCCCAAAAACCCGCGCGGCGGCATATCCGGCGCGGCGTCGGGATAGGGGGTGATGCGGCGTTCAAACCAACCGAACATAGCGGGCCTTTTTATCACGTGGCGATGTCATGCGGGTTTTTCAATTCCCAGAAAAACCGCTGACCGGGGTTTTGTTCGACCGTGCGAATCATGGTTTCAATGATCTGCCCCACGCCAAAGCCGCGCAACCACCGCCGCGCCTGACGCAGCGCGGCGATCATCTGCGCATCGTCCAGATCGGCGACGCGGCGTTCACGCAGCTGCGCCCGGTCCGGCACCCGGATGCAGCGAAACAGCATCGACCCACCAGGCACATAAACCAAAGGTTCAAAGAAATCAGCCATCAACGCCATATGCGCAGCCACCCAGAAATGATGCCACTGGCCAAAGTCCTGATGGTTCACAATCGACTGACCGGCGATCAGATCGGGGTAAAAATCCTGCGCCATCTGGTCGGTCCATTCGGTGCGTTTGCACGCATCCAAAATCAACAGCGCAATCGGCCCATGCGCCGCGTCCCAACCGATGTGGTGAATTTCACCGGGGATCAGGCGGATCACATCGGCCCAAGGCGCCAGCAATTCCCGCGCGGCGGGCAGAATATCGGTGCCGGGAATGGGCGGCAGCGCCGGATCGGCCAGAAAACGTCGCCGCGTTTCGGCATCCACCGTAAAGCGGTCATAGGCATGGATCACACCGCCGCGCCCGCCATCGGCCAAGCCCTGCGCCAACCGCGCCGTCGATCCGCCGATAAAACAACCCAGATCGACAATCGCCCCCGGCCCTGCCACTTGTTCGTGCGTTAACCAATAATACAGGCGCTGTTCCTGCCCGGTCAGCATCGTCGGCACATGCCGGGTCGGCCGTAAAACCGCGGCCGATCCCGCCAGCCAAGGCCGGTTTTGAAAATGCGCGACGTCGACGCTCACCTGCGGCGCACCCATTTCCAGCCGGTGATCATGGGGCGAATCAGATCTTCGTGCTTCCACAGGCGGTAAAACAGGATGACCGCGACATGCAGCACGACCAGACCCAGAATGACATTCGCGCCCCATTGATGCCATCCAACCGCCGCGCGGGTCGTCGCCCGGCTGACATAGGGTGCCAACGGGCCGATATTGATGTAATCATCGGGATCACCGACCAGCCCGGTGGCGATCTGAAACAGCAAAATCGCCAGAATCGCCACCACCGATAGCGCGCCCAGCGGATTATGCCCAAACCAATGGCTGGGCCGGCGTTCGGGCATATGGCGGGCATAGTCGATCACCGCCCCCGGCCCCCGGATAAAATGGGTAAACCGCGCGGTTTCCGGCCCGACAAAGCCCCAGACAATGCGCATCGCAATCAGCGCCAAAGTCGCATAGCCCAGCCAGAAATGCAGCGTCATGACCGCCGGGCCGAATTGACCCAGCAGCCAGTTGGCGATCACCAACACGGCCAGCAGCCAGTGAAATATCCGCAAAAACGGATCCCAGACCCTGACCTTATCGGCGCCCGTTTGCATCAGCGGTCGCGGCGATAGGGTTGGTGGCAGTCGCGGCAGGTGGTTCCCAGACCTTGCAGAGCTGGCCCCAGATTGCCGCCCGCATCCGCAACGGCTTGCGGAGCGCCCTTAGCCGCGTCCGAAAACGCCGCCAATTTCGCCTGAAAATCGGCAAAATCGCCCCAGATCGCGGGCAAGGCGTCCGAATCAGCCAGATCATTCGACGACGTGCCTTCGACAAAGAACTGCGCCACGTCATAGCTGCCCAAAGCCGCCAGATTCGCCGCCGCTGCATCGGCAAGCGCCTGATCAAAGGCGATTTCTCCGCGCGCCATGCCCGACAGTTTGCCCATTTCGGCCGCGACCAGCTTCATATAGCCTTGGCGGGCCTGCATGGCGTCATCCGGCGTTTGCGCCATCAACGGCGTTGCAATCAGGGCCGCAATGGCGGCAAATGTGGCGATGCGCATGACATACTCCTGTAAAATAAGTCCCGCTCAGGGTGACAGAGCGGGACCATTCGTTCAACCTTTTGAATGAACGTAACACAAACCTGTTACGCAAAGGTTAAATCAGCTGCGATTATACAGCGGCGCGACGCCCGCTTCGTCATGGATCGCGTTCACGGCGGAACGCGACAGGCCCATGGCCGTGGCAAGGTCGTTCAGATAGCGCGCCTCGGCTTCGTTATCAAAGCTGATCGCCAGCAGCGACATCAGATAAACCTGTGATTCCAGACCCTTGGGAACGTCATTGGCCAAAGCCTGCGCATCAACCGGGGCCGCCATCTGTTCACGAATGAACTGGCGTTCGTCATCGTCCAGATCATCGCCCAACTGGCCCATCAGATGCGCGCGTTCGCGTTCGTCAATCTTACCATCGGCCTTGGCGGCCTGAATCATCGCACGCAGCATCAGGCCAGCAAGCGCGTTTTGTTCAGCGGTCGGTGCAACCTCGGGTTCGCCGGTATGGCTGACGGCATCGTTAAACAATTCCCCAAAGGTCGCGTCATTGCGCGCCTGCGAATCCTTTTGCGCCAGACCGCCAGCGGCACCGCCCAGCAAGCCCCCCAGAACATCGCCCAGACCCGCGCCGCCACGGCCGCCCAACTGATCCAGCAAGCCGCCCAAACCGCCCTGCGCGCCCGCAGAATTGGCCCCACCATAACGGCGACCGGTGCCAGCACCGCCGCCCAAAGCGCGACCCAGCATGTCGGTGACGCTGCCCCCGGCGCCACCGGTATTGTTGCGCAGAAGATCGTTCAGCAGACCGCCGCCCTGTTGCGGGGTTGTGCTGCTTTGCTGGCGATTTTGCATCATCGTGCCGACACCTTTGGCCAGCATGACACCAGCGGCAACACGGGCAAGGCTTTTCATCAGGCTCATCTGAACGTCCTTTTACAAGGGTGCAGCCACCGGGATGGTGGCCGTGTAACGCGCAAACGGCTGGACTCCAGCCCGGGTTCCCGCCATTCACATCACAGAATTGGGGTGCAGAACGTCCACGTCAAGGATCATAATACTGCAATCTTTAATCTTTCCCGCCCTTGATTTTTCCTTTCACGCCCTATAAATCGCGGCGCACGTTTCACTCCGGGGCCGTTACCGCCATGCCCCGCTGATCAGGAGGCCGACATGGCAAAGGCAAAGTTTGAACGGACGAAACCGCACGTCAACATCGGGACGATTGGTCACGTTGACCACGGCAAGACGACACTGACGGCGGCGATCACCAAATATTTTGGTGACTTCAAGGCGTATGACCAGATCGACGGCGCGCCGGAAGAAAAGGCCCGCGGGATCACGATTTCGACCGCTCACGTTGAATATGAATCGGATTCGCGCCACTACGCGCATGTGGACTGCCCCGGCCACGCCGACTATGTGAAGAACATGATCACCGGCGCGGCGCAGATGGACGGCGCGATTCTGGTGGTGAACGCCGCTGACGGCCCGATGCCGCAGACCCGCGAACACATCCTGCTGGGCCGTCAGGTCGGCATCCCCTACATGGTCGTTTACCTGAACAAGGTTGACCAGGTGGACGATGAAGAACTGCTGGAACTGGTCGAGATGGAAGTGCGCGAGCTGCTGTCCTCCTACGACTATCCGGGCGACGATATTCCGATCGTCAAAGGCTCGGCTCTGGCCGCTATGGAAGGTCGCGACCCGGAAATCGGCGAAAACTCGATCCGCGCGCTGATCGCGGCTGTCGACGAATACATCCCGACCCCGGAACGCGCTGTTGACCAGCCCTTCCTGATGCCGATCGAAGACGTGTTCTCGATCTCGGGCCGCGGCACCGTGGTGACCGGTCGTGTGGAACGCGGCGCGGTGAACGTCGGCGACGAACTGGAAATCGTGGGCATCCGCGACACCAAGAAAACCACCT
>NZ_JAUNTW010000010.1 GCF_030538495.1 Paracoccus sp. (in: a-proteobacteria) | reverse complement strand
CATAACGCCATAACATCTGGCCACGGATTCAGCATAATCACACCGCAGACATGGCCCTTCAGGCCCCGTAATTCCCCAATGCCCTTCACTCAACAACCCACAGCCGAATCAGGGTGCGAGTGCGGAGCGCGCACAACGATAGACACCGGACCGCGGTTATCGCACTACGGTGCCGCAAGCATAGCCCAATACGCCCCCGCAATCCGCCAGATACCGCCCACCCACACAACCGACAGCCGGTTCAGGGTGGCGCATGCGGAACACGCATAACGCCATAACATCTGGCCACGGATTCAGCATAATCACACCGCAGACATGGCTCTATCCGCCCCGTAGTAATCCGCCAAACGCCGTCCACCCACCAACCCACAGCCAACGCAGCGCACGGCATGCGGAAGGTGTATCGCGGCCGCTGGGCGCAGCCGGCTGACGCGCGATGGATGATGCGGCGTGACGGCAAGGATACCGGCGCGGATCGCAGCAGCCACGCCCCACCTTGCGCCAAGTGGGGCGACTGTGCCAATGGGGCGCATCACCCGACCGCAGCCCCGCCCCCCCCCTCTGCCGTCTGTTCGTGGACGGATCGCCATGACCCAACCGACCGATTACGCATTTTCCTTTTCCGAGCAGGACTTTATCGCCCGCCCATCGGGTGCATTGTGGTGGCCCAAGGAACGGGCGCTGATTGTGTCCGACCTGCATCTGGGCAAATCCGACCGCTGGGCGCGCGGCGGGAGTGCCTTGTTGCCGCCTTATGAAAATCACGCAACCCTCGATCGTTTGGGCGCAGAGATTGACGCGTTGCGCCCCGAAACCGTGGTCAGTCTGGGCGACAGCTTCGACGATGACCGGGCCACCGATGACCTGACCGACGACATCCGCAACCGGCTGGAGCAGATGGCGCGTGGCAGGTCGTGGTTGTGGGTGACGGGCAATCACGACCCCAACCCAACCAATCTGCCGGGTCAGTGCGCCCCTGAATGGCGCCGCGCCCTGACCTTTCGCCATCAGGCCGGGGACGGGCCGGATGTGTCGGGCCATTATCACCCCTGCATCCAACTGGCGGGTCAGAGGCGACGGTGCTTTCTGGTCGGTCAAGATCACCTGATTTTGCCGTCCTTTGGGGTCTATACCGGGGGGCTGGCGGTCAATGACGGCCCGCTGCGCGAATTGGTGTCGCAGGGGGTCGCCCTGACCTGCGGTTCGTCGGTCATCGCGGTTCCCGTCCCGCAACCCCGCCGCCCGCGCCGGTGGCGCTGAACGGCGGGTGCGAAACGGCCCTATTCGATCACCAATTCCGCGTGCAGCGCCCCGGCGGAATGGATCGACTTCAAAATGTCGATCATTTCGCGCGGACGCACGCCAAGCGCGTTCAACCCCTCGACCAGATCGGTCAGATTGGCCTGACCGCCGACCTCGGCAAAGCCAATGCCGGGTTCCTGACGGATTTCGGCGTTGCTGCGCGGAACCGTGATGGTTTCGCCCGCCGAAAACGGGTTGGGCTGCGACACGACGGGGGCTTCACTGACGCGCAGGGTCAGGCTGCCTTGCGACACAGCCACGCGCGAAATCTGAACGCGTTCGCCCATCACAATCGTTCCGGCCTTATGGTCGATCACGACTTTGGCGCGATCTTCGGGCTGGACGGTCAGGTTTTCGATCCGCCCGACCACACGCGCCGGATTGACCGAACCGAGACCGCGAAAATTCACCTGCACCGTGCCACTGTCCACAGCGACGGCCAGTTGACGGCCAAATTCGCGGTTAATCGCATCCTCGACCCGCGCGGCCGTGGTGAAATCGGCGGTTCGCAGCGCGATGCGCAGGTCCTGAATGGCGGCAAAGTCAAATTCGACCTCGCGTTCCACCCGCGCGCCCACGGGGATGCGCCCGGCGGTCGGCACGCCTTCGACCACGCGGGCGGCGTCGCCCGACACCGACACCCCGCCCGCGATGATCGAGCCCTGCGCCACGGCATAGATATTGCCATCCGCCGCCTTCAGCGGGGTCATAACCAGCGTGCCGCCCAGCAAGCTTTTGGCATCGCCAATCGTGGACACATTCACATCAATGCGGCTGCCCGATCGCGCAAAGGGCGGCAGCGCCGCCGTCACAATCACCGCCGCGACGTTTTTCGACCGCAGCGCGTCATCGCTGACATTCACGCCCAACCGTTCCAGCAACCCGGCCAGCATCTCTTCGGTAAAGGGGGCGTTGCGCATCCCGTCACCGGTGCCGTCCAGCCCCACAACCAGACCATAGCCCACCAAATCATTGCCGCGCACGCCGTCGAAATCAGCCAGATCCTTAATCCGCACCGGGTTCGCCGCCGCCGACACCGCCAGCATCACCCACATCATCACCGCCATCAGATAGTTCATCGCAGGAAATCCACCAATTTCAGGCGCGACAGACGCGCGGTGAGGGCATAGATCGCCTCAAGCTGGCTTTGCACTTCGGTCAGCTCGGTCGAGCTTCGGTACACATCAGCGCCGCGAATGTCGTTGCGGGCCAGTTCCAGCGTGGACATATAGGAACGCGCTTCGACCTGCGCGGCCTCGATCTGTTGTTGCACGGCACCCAGACGGCCTTGCGCGCCCACCAGTTCGGGATCGCCGGCCAGCATCATCGCGCCCGCAGCCCCCAACATCTGGTGCTGAATGTCGGGTTGATCCGCCGCGTAATCCTGCGCCAGAGCCGCCAAGGTCAACGCCTTAAGCGCGTCACGAATCGGGTCGGATGCCGCCGACAGCGTGATCGCCGTAGTGGCCCCCTGCCCCAAGGGCAAATGCACCGGCGCATCAACCGACCCGCCATAGGCATCGCGCAGATAACCGGGCTGATCGACGGGCGCGTCGAACCACGCCGTCACGGCGGCGATGATATCGGCGGCGGTGTCCGCGCCTTCGGCCGCCTGACGCGCCGCGTCCAGCAATTGCGGCGCGGAAATCAGTGACGGCTGATCCGGCCGCGTCGCGGAAAAGGCATAACGCCCGCCCACCGTTGCATTCAGCCGCGCCACCGCAATGTCCAGCGAGGTCAAGGCCAGACTTTGCACCGCATCAGTATTTTCAATGCTGCTTGCGCCCTGAAAGCCGATCAGGCGCAGCGACAAATCGGACGTCATCTGATGAACGCCGTTCAGCTGATGCTGCATCAGATCGGTCAGCTGCGCCGCCTCGGTCAGGTTGGATTGCGCCTGACCCAGCAGGGTGATTTTGGATTCGATATCGCTCAGCCCGCGGGTATTGCCGCGCAGCTGCGCCGCCATATCGGCGTATTCGCCCGTCGTGACCTGTTTGGTCAGATCGGCGATTTGATCTTTGGTGCGCTGCGTCTGGGTGTGCAGCGAAAACTGGCGCGACTGGTCGCCAATGGATGACAGGTTCATGGATCAGATCCTCAGCAATTGGTCCAGCATTTCATCAACCGCCCGGATCACACGGGCATTGGCGGCATAGGCCTGTTCATATTGCAGCAGGCGCTGCATTTCGGCGTCGCTATCAACGCCGTCTTTCAGGAAACGGGCGGTGATAATCTCCATCCGGCTGTTGCGCACCGCCAGATCGGCGTCATCGGCCACCCGAGACGACGCGACGCGCGATTCCACCTGCGCAAAGCGCCCCGCAAGGTCCGCCGCGCCGGTAAAGCTGCTGCCGTCCATGGGCGCGCGGACCGTATTCAGGGCCTGCGCAAGGGCGTGCAGACGCCCGGATTCACCAATATTCCCGGGCGCGGCTGTGGCCACGCCGTCACGCATCCGCCACGCCTGAGCCGGTTGCGACACCGCCGCGTTCAGCGCCAGACGCGCCGCCAGCCCGGCCACCTGATCGGCGCGGACAACATCCTGCGCATCGGTGAACAGGCCCGGCTGCGTGTCGTCATCGGGGTCGGCCAGCACCCCAACCCGAACCGACAAATCCAAGGCCAGCATATCCAGATCGCGCTGAATCGCCGGGGCGCGATTGTCGCGAATGTCCAGATTTGCGGCCAAGGTGCCGCCGCTGAACATCGCCAGACGCGTGCCGGTCAGAGGCTGCCCGTTCAGTGTCACATGCGACACGGTTCCGTCTCCGGCCACACTGTCCGGCGCCATCTGGGCCGAGGGCGTGAACCCGAATTCCGCCGGACGCGTGCCATCCAGCAGCACCCCGCCGGACAGGGTAAACAGCGCGACCGCACCACCGGGGCGCGTCACCTCTTGCAGGGGGACGATCTGAGCCAGCCGGTCGATGGTGGACTGGCGTTCATCCGCCAGAGATGACGTATCCTTGCCCGCAGCTTCGACCACGGCGATACGGCGGTTCAGATAGGCCACGCGTTGCAACCCGCTGTTCAGATCGCGGACATCGCTGTCAATGCGGTGATCGGCCTGCAGCCGTTCCTGTTGAATATCGCGACTGGCCGCGTTCAGCCCGCGTGCCAGATGATCCGCCGTTTCCGCCAGCCGCATCAGGCGCAGGTCGTCATCGGGCCGGTTGGCCGCATGGTCAATCGCCGCGCGAAAGGTCGTCAGCGTGGTGGTCAGCGCCTGCGGTTCGCCCGGCATTCCGATGACGCCTTCGACGCGGGTGGTAAAATGGCTGTGGGCCGCCGCCGCCGAACGGGCGGAGGTCGCCAGCCGCATTTCCGCCAGCAAGGCCGCATTCACGGCGCGGTCCACGCTGTCGATGCGCACGCCGCCCGCGTTTCCGCCCATGG
Source organism: Paracoccus sp. (in: a-proteobacteria) (assembly GCF_030538495.1). GTDB lineage: Bacteria > Pseudomonadota > Alphaproteobacteria > Rhodobacterales > Rhodobacteraceae > Paracoccus. The sequence continues at coordinate 85,130 of NZ_JAUNTW010000010.1, read as the reverse complement.
TCTGGGCGGATTGGACAACCTCACGCCGGGCATAGCCGGGGGTTTTGATATTGGCCAGATTCGCCGCAACCGTTTCGGTCCCGTGCGCCGTCGCCGTCAGGCCGGACATTGCGCTGTTCAGCGCGCGCATCATGTTCATGTTACACCTATGTCAGATCAACGCTTGATATTGGTGGTTTCCTGCAGCATCTCATCGACGGTCTGCACGATCTTGGCATTCGACGAATAGGCGCGCTGCGTCTGGATCAGGCTGGTCAGTTCATGCGCGATGTCCACGGTCGAACCTTCGCGGGCATAGCCCACCACCGAACCCGTCGGCCCATCACCCGCGTCCCACAGATACAACGCCCCCGAGCTGGACGACACTTTATACACCTGATTATCCAGCCCCGTCAGCGCGTTCGGGTTCGGCACGTCAACCAGCGGAATTTTATACAGCGCCTTGATATGGCCGGTGTCATAGGTCGCCCTCAGGATCCCCTGCCCGTCGATTTCGACCGCCAGCAGCTGCCCCGCCGGTGAGCCGTCTTTTGAAATATTGGTGGGCGCAAAGCTGGCGGACAGCTGGGTCATCCCCCCCGGCCCGTTCAGCATACCAATGCCAACCTGAATCGTGCCGCCGCCTTCGACCTGAACCCCGACCGCGCCCAGAACCGGGTCATATTCCGCGGAATCATCGCCCGCCGTTACCGATTTCAGGCTGCCGCCCAGATTGGGGTCATTATGAAATTCAAGGGTATAGCTGCCGACCAGTTGGCCGCCCGGCGCAGCATTTGCCATGTCGCGGATTTCCATGACCCAGGTATTCGCGATGATATCGCCGTCATCATCCGTCGCCGGGGTAAAGGTCGTGTTCAGCGTCTGCGAGGCGCCCAAATTGTCGAAATATTCCAACGGCAGGTCATAAGAACCGCCGCCGGTCGGGCGGGTTTCATCTGCGGGCAGGTTGACCCCCAGACGCACGGTGGTGGTCGGGTCGCCATAGCTTTGATTGCTGCCCAGCACGATTTTCTGAAGCTGCCCAACTGAATCGCGCGCCGGCGGGGCCATAGTGCCGTCCCGGTCCAGCGGCCAGCCCATCAGGGTCAGCCCGCTGCCCGTGGTCAGAACCCCTTCGGCGTCGGGGCGGAACGATCCGGTCCGCGTCATCAGCAAGGCACTGCCTTCGTCCGAATGTCGGCCCATGACCGGCAACATCCCGCGTCCCGCCACGGCAACATCCAGCGGATGGGTGGTGGAAATCAGGGCGCCGTCCTCTTCCACGACGCGGCCCGATTCGAAGCGGACGCCCCCCGCCGCATACAAGCCCGCCGCACGGCCCTGATTCAGAAAGATCGAACTAAATTCGGTCGTGACACGTTTATAGCCATGCGTTTGCGAATTGGCGATGTTGTCGGAGATCGTGCTGAGACGTGAGGAATTTGCGACAAGACCGGACACACTGGCATTCATCGCGGCAGACATAGACATTTTGACACCCTTTGCTGGTCAATCCTTGTCCCCGTTATCGCGCCAAAGGTTTAAGATAAGCCTAACCCCGCCGCGATGAATCCCGGCTATCGCAGTAAAATCAGCTCAATTCGGTTGTTTTTTGGGTCCATCGGGTTGTCCGTGCGGTTTTTGCGGTCCGCAAATCCGGTCACCCGCTGGATTCGCTGCGAATCAATCGTTGTTTGTTCCAGCAGGTTGCGCACCATATGCGCGCGCGCGTCCGACAGCGCCCAGACCGGCGAATTGACCAGCGTTTCGGGATAGGCGCGCACATGCCCGGCCAAGGCCAGTTCGTTGCGCGTCTGCGCGATAATGCGGCCCATCAGGCGCATCAATTCGGCCAGTTCGGGCTGCGGCTGCGCGGTGTCATCCACAAACAAAGGCTGGTCGATCAGATCGGACAGTTCGATCACCAGCCCTTCGTCGGTGATGCGGGTCACGACATGGCGCAACAGATTGGCCATCTGCGCCGATTCGGCCCCCGATCCGGTCAGAGCGTCCTGAATATGGCGGGCCATTTCGTCAAACGCCCCGGCATCGTCGCCCGTCGTTTCATCTGGCGAAACAACGCGATGCCCGATTTCGACCCCATCACCGGACGCGCCAGCGGTGTGAATAATCGTCGGGTTGAAATAATCCGCCAACCCAACCCGCGTATCTTCGGTTGTGGCGTTCAGCAGCCACATCAACAGGAAAAACGCCATCATCGCGGTTACAAAATCCGCATAGGCAACCTTCCATGCGCCGCCATGATGGCCAGCTTCGCCACCACCTTCGACACGTTTAATAATAATAGATGGCCTGTTTTGGCCCGCTGTCTTAGCCATTTTGGCCACCCCTTTTCACGTTACAGGGGTATGTTGCAGCGACAGCGGGACCAAACAAGTTAACGCATAAAATGCGAATTATTTAACCGGGCGTTAATCATATTTCCGGCGGTCTTCGATGACTTTGCCATCATTGGGCAGGCTGCCGGGGGCGACAATCTCGATCCGTCCGCGCATTTTCAGCGTTTCCGCCACCGATGCGGCATAGGCATCCGCCGAATCAGCCGTCGATTCCACCTGAACCAGCATCACATCCATGTCGCCGTCGCGATCCGCCACCACGCGCGCGCGCGTGATTTCGGGGTGACGCGCGACAAAGGCCGCGACCTGTTCGGGGCGCACGAACATGCCCTTGATCTTGGTTGTCTGGTCGGCGCGGCCCATCCAGCCTTTGATCCGCATATTGGTGCGACCGCAGGGGCTGATCCCCGGCAGAACCGCCGACAAATCGCCGGTCGCGAACCGGATCAGCGGGTAGTCGGGGTTCAGAGTCGTCACCAACACTTCGCCCACTTCACCATCAGCCACCGGGTCGCCGGTGCCGGGGCGGACGATTTCGACGATCACGCCTTCGTCCACGATCATGCCGTCCATGGCGTCCGATTCATAGGCGATGTTGCCCAGATCCGCCGTGGCATAGCATTGCCGCGTCACGATCCCCCGATCAGCATAGCCCTGACGCAGCGACGGAAACAACGCCCCGCCCCCTACGACGGCCCGCGTGATGGACAGGGTTTCGCCCATCTCATCGGCCTTATCCAGAATGATTTTCAGGAAATCGGGTGTTCCGGCGTAACAGGTCGTGCCAATGTCAGCGGCGGCGCGCACCTGCAATTCGGTTTGGCCCGTGCCAGCGGGCAGCACGGCGGCGTCCACGGCGCGCGCGCCCGATTCAAACATCATCCCCGCAGGCGTCAGGTGATAGCCGAAACAGTTTTGCACAATATCGCCGCGCCCCACGCCCGCCGCGTGCAGGAACCGGCCCAGACGCCACCAATCGCCGTCGCGGCGGCCGGGTTCGTAAATGGGGCCGGGGCTTTGGAAAATATGGTCAAATTCAGCCGCTTTGCGCGTGGCAAAGCCACCAAAGGGCGGGGATTTCTTTTGCGCCTCGGACAGTTCGGCCTTGCGGATCACCGGCAGTTTGGCCAAGGCCGCGCGATCCGTCACCTCTGCGGGGTCAATATCGCGCAACAGCCGCGCAAGCGCCGGGGCCATGCGCGCGCGTTCCAAGGCCACCGGCAGCGCCTGCGCCAACCCTGCCGCGCGTTCATCATCGCTGCGGGTTTCCAGTTCGTCGTAATATCCGGTCATCACCGTTCCCCTGCTGTCAAATCTTACACCCGCGTTTCAGGCCGCTCATTTTAGGCCAGCCAGCGTTTGCGGCGGCGATAGCTGCGCACGTCGCGGAAGGATTTGCGGCCTTCGTCGGACATGCCCAGATAAAATTCCTTCACATCCGGGTTTTCGCGCAGCGCCGCCGCCGGGCCGTCCATCACCACGCGGCCGTTTTCCAGAATATAGCCGTAATGCGCATAACGCAGCGCGACATTGGTGTTCTGTTCGGCCAACAGGAAGGTCACGCCTTCGCCTTCGTTCACGGCACGGACGATTTCGAAAATCTGTTCAACCAATTGCGGGGCCAGACCCATCGACGGTTCATCCAGCAGGATGGTTTCCGGGCGGCTCATCAACGCGCGGCCCATGGCCACCATCTGCTGTTCCCCGCCCGAGGTATAGCCCGCCTGCGACCGGCGACGTTCGCGCAGACGCGGGAAATATTCATAGACCATTTCCAGATCGCGTTTCACCACGGCCCCGCCATCGCTGCGGGTATAGGCGCCGGTCAGCAGGTTTTCTTCGACCGTCAGGTGTTCGAAACAGTGGCGTCCCTCCATCACCTGAATCACGCCCTTTTTGACCAAAGCGGCGGGGTTCAGGTCGGTGACGCTGTCACCGCGATACACGATGCTGCCTTTCGTCACCTCGCCGCGTTCGGATTGCAGCAGGTTCGAAATGGCCTTGAGCGTGGTGGTTTTGCCCGCGCCATTGCCGCCCAGCAAGGCGGTGATCGACCCCTTAGGCACGGACAGGCTGACGCCTTTCAGCACCAGAATGACGTGATTGTAAATCACCTCGATATTGTTGACTTCCAGCAGGTTTTCCTGCGGCGCGGTCGCGTCCAGCATGGCAATCTCCTTTGGTGGACCCCGGCGGCGAACCGCCGGGGAAATGGCATCAGCAATCGCGCGGCGTGATGTTGTTTTCCGCCGCATAGGCTGCGCTGTCTTCCGCGATCAGCGGATCCAGCACCTCGGCGTCGGGGGTGGTGAATTCGGTGATCAGGTTCCAGCGACCCGCCGAGGCATCCCATTGCTGCATCCGGGCCTGACCGTTGCCGCCGTGGTTGTCGCAGGTGATGTTAAATTCCGGGCCGAAATCGGGCAGGCCCAGTTCTTCCAGACGGGCGGCGGTCATGTCCAAAGCCTCGAACCCGTCACGCACCTGTTCGGCGGTGACCTGAGCGGTGCCGTGGATGTCCTGCGCCTTGCGGATCGCCTCGGAAATAACAACGGCGGCATACATGCCACGCGAATACAGCACCGTGCCAACATGCTGGCCGCCCTGCGATGCCTTGCCGGTGTCCAGAACATGCGTTTTCAGGTCGGCATAGATCGGATAATCCGTGCCAACCCCGTGGAAGGTCAGCGCCTTATACCCGTTGGCGCCCGCACCCACCGGGCGCACATCCACTTCGGACCCCGACCACCAGATGCCGATGAAGTTTTCCATGGGGAAGCGGATATTCGCGGCTTCCTGAATCGCGGCCTGGTTCATAACGCCCCAGCCCCAGATCAGGACGTAATCGGGACGGTCGCGGCGGATCGACAGCCATTGGCTTTTTTGTTCCTGACCGGGCGCATCAACGGCCATTTCGGTAAAGGTAAAGCCGTGCTTTTTCGACAGTTCTTGCAGGGTGCGGATCGGTTCGCGGCCATAGGCGCTGTTGTGATACAGCAGAGTGATTTTCTTGCCGCTCAGATCGCCGCCGTTTTCGTCCAGCAGGTATTTCACCGCCACCGACGCCCCATCCCAATAGTTCGCGGGCGCGTTGAACACCCATTCGAACACCTGACCATTCTTGGCCGAGGTGCGGCCATAACCCGGCGTATAGAGCGGGATTTTATCAACCGCGACCTTGGGGATCAGCTGATAGGTGATGCCGGTGGACAGCGGGTTATAGACCAATGCGCCGCTGCCTTTGGTCGATTCGTAACACTCAACCCCGCGTTCGGTGTTATATGCGGTTTCACATTCCGGCGTGCGGACCAGTTCGCCGCCGATGCCGCCATCACGTTCGTTCAGCAGCGTGAAGTAATCGTTGAACCCGTCGGCGTATTGGGTGCCGTTCGCGCCATAGGGGCCGGTGCGATAAGACAGGTTCGGCACGACCAGATCGGCCAATGCAGGGGCTGCGGCCATCAGGCCCGCGGCAACCATTGCGGTAAGTTTCAGTTTCATTCGGGTTCTCCTCCCCAAGATTACAGCCGGTTATCCGGTTCTGTGGATTAGTGCGGGAACGGCCACAGCCGCAGCTTTTCCTTGACCAGCGACCACAAACGGGCCAGCCCGTGCGGTTCGACGATCAGGAAGAACACAATCAGCGCGCCCACGATCATCAATTCGATATGCGCGGCCAGATCGGTCGGCCAGCCCATGACGCCGACCAGCAGGTTCTTCAGCATCACCGGCAACAGCACCAGAAACGCCGCGCCCGCAAAGCTGCCGAAAATGCTGCCCAGACCGCCAATGATAATCATGAACAGCACCAGGAACGATTTGTTGATGCCGAACGCCTCGCCCACTTCGGCCGCGCCCAGATAGACGGCGAACAGCAGCGCGCCGGCGATGCCCACGAAAAAGCTGCTGACCGCAAAGGCCGACAGTTTCGCGCGCAAGGGGTTCACCCCGATGATTTCGGCGGCGATGTCCATGTCGCGAATGGCCATCCATTTGCGGCCCAGCGTGCCGCGCGTCAGGTTGCGCGCCACCCATGCCAGCACAAAGGCAAAGCACAGACAGATCAGGTATTTCGCCGGGGCGGTCGTCGCCGGGCCGGTCACGGCATGGCCCAGAATGGTGCGTTCCGGCGCGTTGATCTGACCCGATGCGGAATAGTTGTAAAACCACGGCACCTTGTTGAACAGCCAGACCAGAAAGAACTGCGCCGCCAGCGTGGCCACGGCCAGATAAAACCCCTTGATCCGCAGGCTGGGCAGGCCAAAGGCCACGCCGACCATGGCCGTAATCCCGCCCGCCAACAGAATGTGGATCACGATGTTGATGTCGGGAAAGGCCGTCATCAGTTTGTAAACGGCATAGGCGCCCACGGCCATAAAGCCGCCCGTCCCCAGACTGACCTGCCCGGCATAGCCCGTCAGGATGTTCAGCCCAAGCGCCGCAATGGCATAGATCAGGAACGGCACCAGCACGGCGTTCGCCCAGTAATCATTGACCAGAAACGGAATGATCCCAAAGGCAACCGCCAGCACGACATAGTAACCCATGCGGTCCAGCCGGATTGGAAAGGTCTGGCTGTCATCGCCATAGCTTGTCTTGAAATCGCCTGCCTCACGATACAGCATGGCTTTCCCCCTTTGCCGTCATTGCGCCCGCTGCGGGCGGATTGGGTGCGAAAATGGTTGCGTTCATTGTTACACCCGCTCGATGATTTTTTCGCCGAACAGACCTTGCGGGCGGAACACCAGAAACAGCAGCGCCAGCACATAGGCGAACCAGTTTTCCGTCGCGCCTCCGATCATCGGGCCGATCCAGAATTCGAACAGCTTTTCGCCCACGCCGATGATCAGGCCGCCGATGATCGCGCCGGGGATGGACGTAAAGCCGCCCAGCATCAGCACCGGCAACGCCTTGAGCGCGATCAGCGACAGACTGAACTGCACGCCCGATTTGGTCCCCCACATGATGCCCGCGACCAGTGCGACAAAGCCCGCAATCGACCACACCATCACCCAGATAAAGCGCAGGCTGATGCCCACCGACAACGCGGCCTGATGGTCGTCGGCCACGGCGCGCATGGCGCGGCCCTGTTTGGTGTATTGCGCAAAGGCCACCAGCGACGCGACCAGCATTGCCGCGACAAAGGTCGCCCACAGGTCCAGACGGTCGATAAAGAAGCCGTAACCAAAGATGCTGTCGGTCACGTTTTCGATGGTGTCCGACACCCCTTGCGGCAGGCCGACATCCAGCGTTTTGACGTCCGCGCCCCACATCACATCGCCCATGCCTTCCAGGAAATAGGCCAGACCGATGGTTGCCATGAACAGGATGATCGGTTCCTGACCGACCAGATGCTGCAACACCAGCTTTTCGATCAGAAAGGCCAGCACCACCATCACGCCCGCCGTCAGCAGGATCGCCAGCACCGCCGGAACCGTCCAGCCAAAGTGATGCAGATGCGTGCCGAAAATGGCGTTGATCAGATGCGCAAACGGGATTTGCCCGTTCTGGATGCCAACCAAGGTCAGCGCCGCAAACAGCGCCAGCACCCCTTGGGCATAGTTGAACACGCCCGACGCCTTAAAGATCAGCACGAAACCCAGCGCAACCAGCGCATACATCACGCCGGTCATCAGACCGTTCAGAAACACCTCGGCGGCATAGATAAGCTGGTCCATCAGACGGCCCCCCGCGTGGAAATTGTTGTGTTATCAGTCATGTGACACCCCCAGATAGGCGTCGATCACCTCTTGGTTGTTGCGCACCTCGTCGGGGGTGCCGTCACCGATTTTCTTGCCGTAATCCATCACGACCACGCGGTCGGACAGGTCCATGACCACGCCCATATCGTGTTCGATCAGAACAATCGTGGTGCCGAATTCATCGTTCACGTCCAGAATGAACCGGGACATGTCTTCTTTTTCTTCGACATTCATGCCGGCCATGGGTTCGTCCAGCATCAGCAATTTGGGTTCCGCAGCCAGTGCGCGCGCCAGTTCGACCCGCTTTTTCAGGCCATAGGGCAGACGCCCGACCGGCGTTTTGCGGATGTTCTGGATTTCCAGAAAGTCGATGATCTTTTCGACCTGTTCGCGGTTTTCGTTTTCTTCGCGTTCCGCCGCACCCCACCACAGGGCCTGAGACAGAAAGCCCGAATTCATCTTATTCAGCCGCCCGGTCATGATGTTGTCCAGAACCGACATGCCGTCGAACAGGGCGATGTTCTGGAACGTGCGGGCCAGACCCAGACGCGCCACCTCATAGGGGCGCATGGGGCCGCGGCGGTATCCTTTGAACCAAACCTCGCCTTCTTGCGGGACATAGAATCCCGACATGACGTTCATCATCGACGATTTCCCGGCGCCGTTCGGGCCGATAATCGCGCGGATTTCGCCGTCGCGGATGTCAAACGAAATGTCCTTGATGGCCACCACACCGCCAAATCGCAGGGTGATGTTTTTCATCTCCATCAGGACGCCGCCGATCTGGCGACCGTCTGCGGTGACGTAACCTTCGGCTGCGGGATCATAGGCCATGCCGCCCCCCTTTTTGCTGTGAACGGCTGCCCGTTTCGTATGTGTTTGCGTTCATTCGGCGGCCACCCCTTTGCGGGCGGCGTCGCCGAACACCTGCGCATCTTCGATCTGCAAGGTCGCCTTGATGCTGCCTTTGCGACCGTCTTCATAGGTCACTTCGGTTTCGGTATAGACGCTGCGCGACCCGTCATAGAGCGCGGCCACAAGATCAGCGAATTTGTCGTTGATGACCGCGCGGCGCACCTTGCGCGTGCGGGTCATTTCGCCATCATCGGGATCCAGTTCCTTGTGCAGCACCAGAAAGCGGTGAATCTGACAGCCCGACAGCATTTTGTCCTGGGCGACGGATTTGTTCACCTCTTCGACATGCTGTTTGATCGTCTGATAGACCTGCGGATGCCCCGCCAGTTCCTGATAGGACGCATAGGCGATGTTGTTGCGTTCGGCCCAGTTGCCAACCGCGGTCAGGTCGATATTGATGAACGCGGTGCAATAATCGCGCCCATTGCCCAGCACGACGGCCTCAAGAATGTTGGGATAAAACTTCAGTTTGTTTTCAACATATTTGGGCGCGAACATGCTGCCATCGGCCATCTTGCCCACGTCTTTGGCGCGGTCGATGATGCGCAGATGGCCGGTGCCTTCTTCGAAAAAGCCCGCATCGCCGGTGGCGACCCAGCCTTCGGGGTCTTTGGTCGATGCGGTGCTTTCGGGGTTTTTGTAATATTCAACAAAGGCGCCGGGGCTGCGATAGAACACTTCGCCATTGTCGCCGATGCGCACCTCGACGCCGGGGCTGGGGACGCCCACCGTGTCCGACCGCACCTGACCATCGGGCTGCTGGGTGACGAACACGCCTGCCTCGGTCTGGCCATAAAGCTGTTTCAGGTTGATGCCCAAGGACCGGTAGAAATCGAAAATCTCGGGGCCGATCGCCTCGCCCGCGGTGTAACCCACGCGCACCCGCGACAGGCCCAGCGTGTTTTTCAGCGGGCCAAAGATGAAAAACTTGCCCAGATTATAGGCGAATTTGTCGCCCGCGCTGACGGGTTTTCCGTCCAGCATATTCGGACCCACCCGGCGCGCCACATCCATATAGCGTTTGAACAGCCAGCGTTTGAACGGGCCGGCATCCTCCATGCGGATCATGACGCTGGTCAACTGACCTTCGAACACGCGCGGCGGGGCAAAGAAATAGGTCGGCCCGATTTCGCGCATATCGGTCATCATCGTATGCGCGCCTTCGGGGCAGTTCACGGTAAAGCCCGACCACATCGCCTGACCCAGCGAAAAGATGAAATCCCCCACCCATGCCATCGGCAGATAGGCGACGACCTCTTCGCGGTGATCCAGATTGTCAAAGGCCGACGAATTTTTCGCCGTTTCAATGATGTTGCGGTTCGACAGAACCACGCCTTTGGGTTTGCCGGTGGTGCCGGATGTATACAGCATCACACAGGTGCTGTCATAGGTCAGCGCCGCGATGCGCGCATCCAGTTCCGCACCCAGACGGGTGGCGGCGGCGCGGCCTTCGGCCTGCACATCGGCCAAGGCGTTCATGCGGGTATGGTCGTATTTCCGCATCCCGCGTTTGTCGGTGTAGATGATCTGATCAATGCCCGATACGGTCTGTTCAACCTCCAGCACCTTATCGACCTGTTCCTGATCGCCGCAGATCACGAAACGCGCGCCGCAATGGTCCAGAACATAGGCCATTTCTTCGGCCACGGCGTCCTGATACAGCGGCACCGGCACCGCGCCGCACATCTGCGCCGCAATCATGCCCCAGTAATGCGCCGGACGGTTGCGCCCGATGATCGCCACATGATCGCCCGGACGCAGACCCAGAACCAACATCCCCAAGGCAAGCGCGCGGATTTCATCCGCCGCCTGCGCCCAGGTCCAGCTTTGCCAGATGCCGAATTCCTTTTCGCGATAGGCGGGCCTGTTCCCGAAACGGGCCACATTCCGCGCCAGCAGCGCGGGTATAGATTGCCATTCGCCCGCAGGCGGCTGCTGATGTGTCATGTGTCCTCCCTCGTCGGCCAAATGCCGGTTGCGGATGGCCCCCCTGCCATCTGCATCGCCTGACCTTCACGGCTAATCATTACCGCAATTTTGCCCGAATCTAACGAATTGTTACGGGCTTTCGGTTTTTTTCGCCCGGTGCTAAGCCGGTATCGGGGGAAAACATGCAGCACACAGCACGGAATACCGCTGAATTACAGGCGGATATGACGCAATCGGGGCTGAACCTGATTGCGCAGGCGCTGTCGATTTTTGACGCCGATCTGCGGCTGGCGGTGTCGAATCGGCAATTTCAGACGATGTTCGACCTGCCCGATGATCTGACCCGCCCCGGCACGGATTTCGCCGACATCATCGCCTTTCTGGTCGCGCGCGGCGAATATGGCCCGCAGGATGACCCGGACGCGGCGATCACGGCGCGCGTGGAACAGGCCCGCGCCTTTCAGCCGCATTACATCGAACGCGAACGCCCCAATGGCCGCTGGGTCGGGGTCGAGGGCGCGCCTCTGTCTCAGGGCGGCTGGATCACGGTTTACACCGACATCACCGATGTGAAGCACCAAGAAACCCTGCTGCGCGCCCATTCGGCGGAATTGTCGCAACAGGTGCTGGATCACGCCGAACGCCTGTCCGCCGCCAACCGCGCACTGGCCGCCACAAACGCGGCATTGCATGAGGCGCAGCGCATCCTGACCCAAACGCAGGCGCGCACCCGGCAGGTGATTGAAATGATCCCCGCCCATATTGCGCATATGGCGCCCGATCTGCGCTATACTTTTTCCAACCGGCGGCTGGCATCCGTGTTTCCGGGCGCGTCCGATGATGTGGTCGGGCTGACCATGGAACAGGCGCATGACCCGGCCACGCATGGCGCGCTGTTGCCGTTCATGCAGCGCGCCCAAGCGGGCGAACCGCAACTGTTCGAGGTCACGCATCCCGCATCCGGGCGGCGCATCCGCATTTCCCTGACGCCCGCGCAGGATGACGGCGGCGGCGTCTATATCCTGTCCACCGACATCACCGATGAAGTTCAGACCCGCGAAGCCCTGGCCCACGCATCGCGCCGCAATCTGGCCGCGCAACTGACGTCTGGCGTGGCGCATGATTTCGGCAATCTGCTGACCATCATTCTGGGGCTTCAGGCGCGGCTGGCGGCGGGCGATCTGCCCCCGGATGCGGCGGGCGATGTGCAGGCGACTCTGGCCGCCGCGCGCCGGGGGGCGGCGCTGCTGAACCGGCTGTCGCAGATCAGCGGCGGGCGCGATCTGGCGCCTGAACCCACCGACCTGCCCGCGTTGCTGGCGGAAATCGCCACGCTGGCGCGGCCGTCGCTGGCCGACGGGGTGGTGCTGGATGTGCGGGCTGACCTGCCGGGTGAACCGCTGCTCTTGGATCCCGGCGCGCTGCATGATTCGGTGCTGAACCTGATCCTGAACGCCAATGCCGCTATGGCTGGCCCCGGAACGATCACCCTGTCCGCGCGCCAAAGCGGGCAATGGCTGGTGCTGTCCGTGACCGATACCGGCCCCGGATTTTCGCCCGACGCCCTGACCCGCGGGACCGAGCCGTTCTTTACCACGAAAGGCGGTCAGGGGTCGGGGCTGGGCCTGTCGATGGTCTATGACCAGACCAAACGCGCGGGCGGCACGATGCGGCTGGACAACACCGCCACCGGCGCGCAGGTCACGCTGCGCCTGCCATGGCGTCCGGTGCTGCGGCAAATGGTGCTGCTGGCCGAAGACGACGACACCCTGCGCGCACAGATCCGCGATCAACTGACCAGCCTCGGCCACGCCGTGATCGAGGCCGCCACCCTGTCCGAAGCCCGCGCCATCACCGACCTGCCCGGCCTGACGCTGATCCTGTCCGATATTCAGCTGGGCGACGGGCTGGGGCTGGACCTGACCGGCGGCGCGCTGCCGGCGGTGCTGATGACCTCGCTGCCGCCGGGGCATCCCTTGCGCGCGGGCGCGGATTGCCCGGTGCTGACCAAACCCTTTACCACCGCCCGCCTTGCCGCCACGCTGGCCGAGGCCGTTAAGGATACGCCATGACCGACGCGCCCCTGATTGCGATTCTGGACGACGAACCCGAAATCCGCCGCCTGCTGTCGGCGGTGCTGGGGGATGCGGGCTTTCGCACCCAATCCTTTGCCCGCGCAACGGAATTCGAGGCCGCCCTGCGCCGCATCACCCCCGACGCCTGCCTGATTGATCTGGGCCTGCCCGACCGCGACGGGCTGGCACTGGTTCACCGTCTGGCGACGGAATCGGGCGCGGCGATCATCATCGTATCGGGCCGCTCACAGCTGCAGGACCGCATCACCGGGCTGGAGCTGGGCGCGGATGACTACATCATCAAACCCTTTGAGCCCGCCGAGGTGGTGGCCCGCATCCGCGCCCGCCTGCGCCGCCCCATGGCGGGCCAGACCCGCAGCGGTCAGATTGTCCGCTTTGCCGGATGGACGGCGGATTTCGACCGCTACACCCTGACCGCGCCCGACGGGGGCGAACACCCCCTCAGCCATGCCGAGGCCGAGGTGCTGCGCATGTTCACCGACAATCCCCGCCGCCTGATCACACGGGCGCAAATGCTGGAAACGCTGGGCGGGACGGCGGGCGACAGCTTTGACCGCGCCATGGATGTGCGCATATCCCGCCTGCGCACCAAACTGGGCGAAGACCCCAAAAACCCGCGCCTGATCAAAACGATCTACGGCGCGGGCTATATTTTCATGGCGGAATTGGGGTGAACCGAAACGTCGCGCCGGTGGACAGCGCCGGGGGATTTCACATCCCCCGGACCCCCTGTGGGATATTTTTACACAGAAGATAGAGAACGTCGCTTTTATCTTCTGTGCGGAAATATCCTGCGGGGGTCCGGGGGTGCAAAACCCCCGGCGGTCGCGGGACGCAAAGCGCGGCCTTAGGTCAGGCGTCGGTGTCCCAGCCGCTGATGGCTTTGGAATCCATGAACTCCTCAATCCCCCAAACGCCGCCTTCGCGTGCGCGTCCCGACATGCCGATGCCACCAAAGAACGCGCCTGCGCCGCGGGATTCGCCGTTCATTTCGACCATCCCCGACCGCAATTGCCGCGCCAGGCGGTTGCGGCGTTCGCCATCCTGCGATTGCACATAATTCGTCAGGCCGTAGCGCGTGTCATTGGCGATGCGCAGCGCCTCATCTTCGTCGTCAAAGGGCATGATCGACAGCACCGGGCCAAAGATTTCTTCGCGCATGATCGTCATATCCGGCGTTACATCGGCAAAGACCGTCGGGCGCACGAAATAGCCGCGATTGACGCCTTCGGGCAGGCCGGGACCACCGGCGACCAGACGTGCGCCTTCGTCGATGCCTTTCTGGATCAGATCCTGAATCTTATCCCATTGCGCCTTGCTGACCACAGGGCCGATATGTTTGCCCGGCTGATGCGCGGTCGCGACCGCGGTGTCATGGGCAACCTGCGCCGCCGTTTCCACCGCCGCATCATAGGCCGAGCGTTCGACCAGCATGCGCGTGGGCGCGTTGCAGGACTGGCCCGAATTGTTGAAACAATGCCGCGCGCCGCGTTTGACCGCGTTGTCATCGGCATCGGCAAAGATCAGATTTGCGCCCTTGCCGCCCAGCTCCAGGGCGACTTTTTTCAGGCTGTCGGCGGCAGCTTTGCTGATGGCGATGCCCGCGCGCGTGGACCCGGTAAAGGAAATCATTTCCACATCGTCATGCGTGGACAGCTGCGTTCCCACACCTTCGCCGTCGCCATTCACCAGATTGAACACCCCCGCCGGAGTCCCCGCATCATGCATGATTTCCGCAAACAGCATCGACGACAGAGGCGCGATTTCGGACGGTTTCAGCACGCAGGTATTGCCGCCCAGAATCGCCGGGATCACCTTGAGCGTGACCTGATTCATCGGCCAGTTCCACGGCGTGATCAGGCCGACCACCCCGATCGGTTCCCATGCAATCATCGTCGTGGGGGCGTGATCGCCCAGTGGGCGGATGAATTCGAAATCCCGGAACGCGGCGATGAAATTTTCGATATGTTCCGTCCCGGACGCCGCCTGTGCGTCCAGTGCCATATCCTGCGGCGCGCCCATTTCCAGACTGATGGCGCGTGCCATATCCGATGCACGATCCTTATAAACCGACAGAATTTTTTCGACCAAAGCCAGACGTTCGGCCTTGGACGTGGCCGACCATGCGGGCAGCGCCGCCTTGGCCGCCGCGACCGCGCGGTCGGTATCGGCCTGATCGCCCAGACTGATGACCGCCACGGCTTCCTCGGTCGAGGGGTCGACCACCTCCAGATCATTCGCCGATGCGGGCGCAACCCATTCGCCGTTGATATAGAATGTCCGTTTGTCCTGAATGTCGGTCATGGGATCCTCCGGGGTGTCATGTGTTGGGCGCAGGGTGGCACTGCACGGCTGGGTCCGCAAGCCCTCTGGCAATTGGGGCGGGCGTTCCTATGTTACAGGCAACGCACCCAACGGAAAGGATGTTCCATGTCGCTGCGCATCAATGACATTGCCCCCGATTTCACCGCCCCTTCGACCGAAGGCGAAATCCGTTTTCACGACTGGATCGGTGACAGCTATGCGATTTTGTTCAGCCATCCGCGCGATTTCACCCCCGTTTGCACGACCGAGTTCGGCGCGGTTGCGCAACTGGCCGCCGAATGGGAACGCCGCAACACCAAGGTGATCGGCGTGTCCGTGGACAGCGTGGACGACCATCAGAAATGGAAACGCGACATTTCCGCCTTTGCCGAAAGCCCGGCGAATTTCCCCATCATCGACGACACCGACCTGACGGTGTCGAAAGCCTTTGACATGCTGCCGGCCGAGTTCTACCTGCCCACCGATGGCCGCACCCCCGCCCATTCCGCGACGGTGCGCACGGTTTACATCATCGGTCCCGATAAAAAGGTGCGGCTGACGATGACCTATCCCATGTCGGTGGGGCGCAACTTTGCTGAAATTCTGCGCGCCTTGGATGCGGTGCAGAAAACCGACGGGGTGCCGCTGGCCACGCCTGCGAACTGGGTGCCGGGTCAGGATGTGATCGTGGCGCTGTCGCTGGATGATGCGGCGGCGACCGAACGGTTCGGCACGCTGGACATCAGATTGCCTTATCTGCGGTTCGCCAAGGATCCGGCGTAAGCTGGCGCCCGCCGGATCAGAACCGTGAAAATGGACTGAGCCGCTGATGCGGGGTGCGCGATACCAGATGCGCGCGCCCCGTTTTTCCCAGCAGCCGTTTGCGAAAATCCCGGAACGTGGTTTTTCGCAACGCAGGCGGCAGCTTTTTCACGGCACGCAGATAGTAATCCGGCACATCGCGCCGCTGCCAAGGCTTACCACGCGGCCCGGCATAGTGGATAATCGCGGGATTTTCGCGTTCGTGTTCCAGCTGATCGACGGAATAGACGCTTTTCAGAAATTTGAAATCCCGAGCCTGGGAAATATCGTCTGACTCATAGATATCTTCGAGGGTCACATATTTAAAAGGCAGGCTGGCGATCTGAGGCGTGGCGATGTTCAATAGGTCCAGATCGAAAAACGACAGCCGGTCACCAAACATGCGGATTGCGTCAAAATAGCGGCCAACAGCCGCGTTGCGCCTCATCAGGGCCAAGTCCATCAGCATGAAGCCGGAAAAATAGATGAACTCTTTTTCATTTTCCGGGAAATGTTTGTGCATGACAAAATCAGGCGAATTTCGCTCAGCAACAACGCCGCCCCATTCCGCGCCTTGCAGATCGGACTGGAAAAGGCCACCCATGTCGCATTTGAAAAAAACATCAACATCGGAATAAATCGCCCGGTCATATTCGCCCAAAATCTCCGAAATCAGCAGGCGGAAATAAACAACTTCGGTCCAGCTGCCGCGATTTTTGGGGGCGTCAGCAAAGCGATCCGCGGAAACGCGATGGAATGACATTTTATGGCGCGTGTCGCGCACCAAGGATTCAAGGGCATCGGTGCTGGACGGGGCCAGGTCAGCGTGCAGGATGTGAATGTCGTAAACTGTCTGATCGTCCGCTGCCTCGATCAGCGACAGAATGGACACCCCCGCGCCAAGCAATATGCGATCATCGAAACAGAAAACGATCGGAATATTCATTGATATATGTCCTAAGATTTTCCAACGATTCAGACCACAGCGCGTCTACCGCGCCTGTCAGGTTGGTTTGCATATGCGCATAGTCCGCTTGGCTCATTTCAATTGCCGTCAACATCGCGTCAAACAGCTGGTCATCACTGCCGTAGAATAAAGCGTTGTCGGAGTTAAGCGGCGTCCCCTCGGCAAACGATTTTTGCAGGATCATCGGTCGGTGGAAACCATAGGCCAGCTGAAACGCGCCCGATGTTCCGGTCGTCCGATAAAACGCATGGTCGGCATTGTTTTCTTGAAACGAGGTCAGGATAAAGTCAGACTGCTCTGCTTCTTGATACAAACGCGAAAAAGAAACCGGACCCAGCATGTTTATTGCCGTGGACAAATCCGCAGGAATCGGCTCACCCCCAAGCTTGCCGACGACACGAACAGCAAAATTGGTCAGGCCGCGACCGTGCAAACGCCGCACGGCATCGTAAATCATATTCTGGTTCCGGCGGGCGGAGCGCGCCGCGCCCACGACCAGAAACTGAGGCACTTGACCTTTCGGGTGATTTTGAACGCTGCCAAACCGATGCGGATTCACAACCACGGAATTCGCGTCGCAACCATTCACCTTTCTAAGGGTAATAATATGCGGATTCCATTGATTGCACGCAATCAACTTGGCCGCATCATGCTCAACAACGGCCAAACACCGCGAACGACCCGCAGGAAACAATCGGTCAAGATCATAATATCCATCTTGCCGCTTTGGCAGCTTGCCTGCCGTTGTTATCATAACACCAGCAGCCTGCGTAATATCAGGCGAAGAAAAAAGCTGACGGACGCGCCACCGAGGCAAATAAACGTGCTCTAGATTCGGATGCGTCAGGCGATCAAAAAGCCCCTGATCATTCGGTGATGGCGCACATATGACCACCACGCGATACCCCAGATGCAATAAATAGCTTGCAAAACCTGGCAAAATCTCACGATGACTTGCGGAACATGGTTCCCACAGCAGAAACGTATTGCCGTCAATATTCGGGTAACGCGCAAAGAAAGACCGAAAATGTTGAAACATTAAGGGGAACTTTCAGCAGGAGCGGTGATTATGCGCCCCTAAAAAGGGGCGCATATATATTATTCAGCGTCGTCTTTTTTCTCGACGATTTCTTCGCCGGTTTCCTGATCGACCATTTTCATGCCAAGGCGCACCTTGCCGCGGTCGTCAAAGCCCAGCAGTTTCACCTTCACCTCTTGGCCCTCTTTCAGCAATTCGTTGGGGTGGCCCAGACGTTTGTTCGCGATCTGGCTGACATGCACCAGCCCGTCGCGTTTGCCGAAAAAGTTCACGAAAGCGCCGAAATCGACCAGTTTCACGACCTTACCGGTGTAGATCTGACCCTCTTCGGGTTCAGCCACGATCGACCAGATCATGTCATAGGCTTTCTTGATCGAATCCCCGTTCGAGGATGCGATTTTGATCGTGCCATCATCGCTGATGTCCACCTTGGCGCCCGAAGTTTCCACGATTTCGCGGATGACCTTACCGCCCGAACCGATCACTTCGCGGATTTTGTCCGTCGGAATGGTCATGGTTTCGATGCGCGGGGCATGGGCGGAAAATTCGCGGCGGCCTTCGGTCAGGGCTTTGGACATTTCGCCCAGGATATGCATCCGGCCGTCTTTGGCCTGCGCCAAAGCCTGCTGCATGATTTCCGGGGTGATGCCCGCGACCTTGATGTCCATTTGCAGGCTGGTGATGCCGTTTTCGGTGCCAGCCACCTTAAAGTCCATGTCGCCCAGGTGATCTTCGTCGCCCAGAATGTCGGTCAGAACCGCGAAACGGCCGTCATCTTCCAGAATCAGACCCATGGCGACGCCAGCCACCGGCGCCTTCAGAGGAACGCCCGCATCCATCATCGACAAGCTGCCACCACAGACCGACGCCATGGACGACGACCCGTTCGATTCGGTGATTTCCGACACAACGCGGATGGTATAGGGGAAATCGGTCGGTGCGGGCAGAACCGCCTGCAAGGCGCGCCATGCCAGTTTGCCGTGACCAATTTCGCGGCGACCGGGCGAACCGACGCGCCCAACCTCACCCACGGAATAGGGGGGGAAGTTGTAATGCAGCAGGAAATTACTGCGGAAATTGCCGTGCAGCGCGTCGATGATCTGTTCATCGTCACCGGTGCCCAGCGTGGTGACGGCCAGTGCCTGCGTTTCGCCGCGGGTGAACAGCGCCGAACCATGGGTGCGCGGCAGGATGCCGACTTCGCTGTCGATGGCGCGGATGGTGGTGTTGTCGCGCCCGTCAATCCGCGCGCCGCCCGAAATGATGTCACCGCGCAGGATGCCCGATTCCAGCTTTTTCAGGGCCGAACCCAGATTGGCGTCGGCCAGTTCGTCGTCCGACAGACCGGCGATGATGGTCGCCTTGGCGGCGTCGATTGCGTCGCGGCGTTCGCCTTTGTCGCGCAGGGCATAGGCCGCGCGCATATCGGTTTCGCCCAGCGATTTCACGCGATCATACAGCGCGGAATAATCGGGCGATTTGAAATCAAAGGGTTCTTTCGCGGCGGCTTCAGCCAGATCAATGATCAGGTCGATGACCGGCTGCATCTGTTCGTGGCCAAATTTGACCGCGCCCAGCATTTCATCTTCGGTCAGTTCATAGGCTTCGGATTCGACCATCATCACGGCGTCTTTGGTGCCAGCAACGACCAGATCCAGACGCTGTTCCGGGTTCGACCGCAGATTGTCCATATCCGCGATTTCCGGGTTCAGGACATATTCACCATTGGCAAAGCCCACGCGCGCGGCGCCAATCGGCCCCATGAACGGCACGCCCGAAATGGTCAGCGCCGCCGATGCCGCGATCATCGCCACGATGTCGGGATCGTTCACCAGATCATGCGACAACACGGTGCACATCACCAGCACTTCGTTTTTGAAGCCGGCGGCAAACAGCGGGCGGCACGGGCGGTCGATCAGGCGCGCGGTCAGCGTCTCTTTTTCGGTCGGGCGCGCCTCGCGTTTAAAGAAACCGCCCGGCACTTTGCCGGCGGCATAGTATTTTTCCTGATAATGCACGGTCAGCGGGAAAAAGTCCTGCCCCGGCTTGGGTTCTTTGGCAAAGGTGACGTTCGCCATGACGCTGGTTTCGCCCAGCGTGGCAATGACGGTGCCGTCGGCCTGACGCGCAACCTTACCCGTTTCCAGTGTCAGCGTTTCCTGACCCCACTGGATTGATTTTTTCACTTCATCAAACATCTGAATTCCTCTGGACGCGCCAGCCCTCTGGCCGTCCGTTTCTGTGGCGGCCCCATTGCCGCCTTCCCCTATCCTTACGCATGTGGCCGGGGACCAGCCTCACGTCACAGATTTCAGCCACATACAGGAATTTACCCCTTTTGGAAAGTCAGTTCAGACACGGGTCTAAACCACAGACCTTACCAAAACATGAACCGAAAACGAAAAATGCCCGTCCAAGACGGGCATTTTCCAGAAAATCGGATCGAATCAGCGGCGCAGGCCCAGTTTCGCGATCAGAGCCGTGTAACGGGCTTCTTCTTTTTTCTTCAGGTAATCCAGCAGCTTGCGGCGCTGAGCAACCATCATCAACAGACCGCGGCGGCTGTGATTGTCTTTTTTGTGCGATTTGAAATGTTCGGTCAGCGTGGCGATGCGCGACGACAGGATCGCGACCTGAACCTCGGGCGAGCCGGTGTCGCCTTCTTTGGTGCCGAATTCTTTGATAACGCGGGCTTTTTCTTCAACGGTGATCGACATCGGATTCTCCTTTATATGGGTTTATGTGACGGCACAGGCCGGGATGTCGTCCAGCAAGGCCCAAATATCCACCCAAGGGCGGATGCGCGCGTATAGACAAAGCGCGCCGAAATGACAAGCAAAATCAGCGGATCGGGATAATCCTGACATCCGACAACTGCAAACCGCCATGCCCCAGCAACCGGCTGACCGGGTTCCCGTCCACCATCAGCAAAAACGTGTCGTCATCATCGCGGCGCAGGTCCAGAACCGCCGTTTCGGCCTGATCCTGCGGCAAATGGATGTGGATTTCATCCTCGGCCGCGTCGAAATCGGCAATGGTCGGGATGCCTTCGGGGACCGGGCGCAGGACAAAGACGTCATTTCCGGCATTGCCCGACACAAAATCATGCGCGCCGGGCATCAGGGTGTCGTCGCCTTCACCGCCATTCATCCAGACGGTTTCGGGGCCGTTATGCCCGATCAGAACGTCATTGCCCGCGCCGCCGTCCAGATCGTCGGACCCGGCAGTCGAGATCAGCACATCATCGCCATCATTGCCCGACAGCCAATCGTCGCCGTCGCCACCGAACAGAGTGTCATTGCCCTGCCCGCCCAGAATCGTGTCATTGCCCGCGCCGCCATAGATCAGGTCATCGCCGCCCTGCCCGGCCAGCAGATCATCGCCATCACCGCCATAAATCACGTCATTGCCGCCGGGGCCGTAATCCACGTCGCCCTGAATCCAGTCATCGCCCGAACCGCCGAAAATCGTATCGGCCCCCTGCCCACCGGCCAGTTCCTGATCGCCATCATCGCCATAGAGAACCTGCGGTTCGGGCAGGATCGGCGGCAAATCATCATCGGCGGGGGGCGGGGCGTCATCGTCACCGGCAGCCTGTTCGGGGGCAGAGAAATCCAATGCCAGCCCCGCCGCCAGCAATGTCAATAATCCACTCAGTAATAACATAGGCTTGTATCCTGCAACGCTCTTTACGTCTAATTACCGCAAGCCCGTGGATTTCCAAATCATTTTCTTAGCAAAGGGTTAACGCCACGGCTGCGGGGCCACCGCATAGCTGACATATAGCGGATGGCGTGGATGTCCGCCCTGCGTCAGCCCCAGATGCCACAGATCCGCGCCCAGCATTGCCTGCACCTGCGCCTCACGCCCCAGATAAGCGCCATGCACACCCCAACCGCACAAAATCTGGTCACCCCACAGCGCCGCATCCCGCAAGGCCGCGTCATTTTCCGCCCCAATCGGGTCCGCCGCGCGGCGCAAATCGCGCGGATCCGTCGCCCGCCACGCAAACAAATTGACGATCCGCATCGCCCCGAATCCCAGACGCACCGCGCGCCGCTGGCAGCGTTCAATCGTGGGGTCATTGCGCATCTCATCCGCGGTTGAGGGGTTCAGCATCACCCAAACCAGCCCCGACCCCGGCGCCCAGCGTCGCTCCAGCAGATAACGCCACCGGCCACAGTCCGAAAACCCGGCCCGCGACGCGATTCCATCGGCGTGGTGGTGGCGAAAGATCATGGTTTTACACAGCAAAAAGCCCGCCATCGGGCGGGCTTATCGTTTTCATGCGATCCGCAGATGCGGCCAACCGATCAGCCCTGACGAGCCTTGAAACGACGGTTGGTTTTGTTGATCACATAGATGCGGCCTTTGCGGCGCACCACTTGACAGTCGCGATGCCGGCTTTTCAGCGAGCGGAGCGAATTGCGAACCTTCATCGGTTTTCTCCATCCTCGCGGCTCGCAGCCGCATTGGAAAACGAAATGCCCCCGACGCCTTAGCCGGGGGCGGCGAATAAAATGGTGGGCGGTACTGGGATCGAACCAGTGGCCACTACGATGTCAACGTAGTGCTCTACCGCTGAGCTAACCGCCCGTCCGTTGGGTGATTCTGCCAAATCCGGCACAATCCCGTTCGGTTCGGGTGTCTATACAGATGTGGCATCGGGGTTTCAACCCCTATCCGACACAGAATCTTCACGTTAAGATTCACCCAACCCAATGGCGACCCGGATTGTGACGGATAACGACCTGCCCTTTACCTTAACACGGCCTGCGGAATGGACCAGCGGGGTGATTTTCGCATCCCCCCATTCGGGCCGTGATTATCCCGATTGGTTCCTGGAAAACACGGACTTATCCCTGCCCGTGCTGCGATCGTCCGAGGATGCCTTTGTCGATGATCTGATCGCCTGCGCGCCGGATTTTGGAGCGGTGACGCTGACCGCGCGGATGCCGCGCGCCGTGGTCGATCTGAATCGCGGCCCCGATGAGATGGACCCGAAAATCGTGCGTGGCGTGCCGCGTCAGCCGCTGAATCAGCGCACGATGGCGGGGTTAGGTGTCATTCCGCGCGTCGTGTCGCAGGGCCGCGCGATTCACCGGACCCCCATCGACCGCCCCGAGGCCACGCGCCGGATAAACGCCTATTGGCGGCCCTATCACGCCGCACTGGCCGCGCTGATGGCGCAGACGCGGGCGCGTTTTGGTCAGGCGGTGCTGATCGACATGCATTCCATGCCGCAGGACGCGCTGATCCATCTGACCGGAGCGCCGCCCGATATGGTGCTGGGCAACCGCCACGGCCTGTCGGCGGCGGCGCGCATCACCGACACCGTCTGTCAGGCCGTCGAATCGCAGGGCTGGACCATCCGGCGCAACTCGCCGTTTTCCGGCGCCTATATCGCGCAAAATTATGGCCGACCGGCGCAGAATATGCATGTTCTTCAACTGGAAATTAACCGTTCGCTGTATATGAACGAATCAGAGGTGACGCCGCGCCCGGATTTTGACCGATTCGCCGCGCGGCTGGCACGGGTGATTGAACGGCTGGCACGAATCGGCGGCGCTCAGGATGCCGTTGCCGCAGAATAAAGGGGTAACAGGATGGAAGATCAGATTTTTTCGCTGATCGGGGGCAATCTGGCCCTGATTATTCTGGCGATTGTGGTGTTTATGGCGGTCAGTTCCGCCGTGCGCATCGTGCCGCAATCGGAAAAGTTTGTCGTGGAACGGTTCGGGCGGCTGCGCGCGGTTCTGGGGCCGGGGATCAACTTTACCATGCCGTTTCTGGACCGCGTGGCGCATCGGATTTCGGTTCTGGAACGCCAGTTGCCGACCAATCGTCAAGACGCCATCACCGCCGATAACGTGCTGGTGCAGGTGGAAACCTCTGTGTTTTATCGCATCATCGAACCGGAAAAGACCGTTTACCGGATCCGCGATATTGACGCCGCAATTGCCACCACGGTGGCCGGGATCGTGCGGTCGGAAATCGGCACGATGGAACTGGACCAGGTGCAATCGAACCGCGCATCGCTGATCGACCGCATCCGCGAATCGCTGGCCAATGTCGTCGATGATTGGGGGATCGAGGTGACGCGCGCCGAAATTCTGGACGTGAATCTGGACGACGCCACCCGCGCCGCCATGCTGCAACAGCTGAACGCCGAACGCGCCCGCCGCGCCCAAGTGACCGAGGCCGAGGGCAAACGCCGCGCCGTGGAACTGGCCGCCGACGGTGATCTCTATGCCGCCGAACAAAGCGCCAAGGCCAAACGCATCATGGCCGAAGCCGAAGCTTTTGCCACCACCGCCATTGCCGAGGCGATCG
This sequence comes from Paracoccus sp. (in: a-proteobacteria), assembly GCF_030538495.1. Classification (GTDB taxonomy): domain Bacteria; phylum Pseudomonadota; class Alphaproteobacteria; order Rhodobacterales; family Rhodobacteraceae; genus Paracoccus. The sequence continues at coordinate 60,705 of NZ_JAUNTW010000010.1, read as the reverse complement.
CCAAAGGCGGGCTGGAAGCCGCGCAATACCAACTGGCCCTGCGTCAGGTCGAGGCATTAACCACCGTCGGCCAAGGCGACGGCAAACAAACCGTCATCCTGCCCGCAACCGCTCTTGAGGCGTTCGGCGATGCGTTCAAAATGATGCGGGGGCGCGCATCATGATGAATGGCTGGCTGTGGCTGATCCTTGCGCTGATTCTGGCGGGGCTGGAACTGGTGTTGCCGGGATGGGTGCTGATGGGGATTTCGGGCGCAATTGCGGTCATGGGCCTGTTGCTGCTGACCGGCATCTGGGGCGCGGGCCTGCCGCTGACCTTGGTGATCACCGCGCTGCTCTCGGCCGTTATCTGGTTCGCCCTGCGCCGCCTCTCTGGCCCGCGCGGGAATGTGCGGATATGGGATCGCGATATTAATGACTGACGCCCCCGTGGCGGGGTGGGGATGAGTATTTGGACACAGAAGAAGCCCCCTTTCACGGTGCGAAACTGTTGCTGTGCCATGATGGGGCGCTGTTAACCTATTTACGCGATGAACGACCCGACATTCCCTTTCCCGCGCATTGGGATTTGCCCGGCGGCGGCCGCGAAGGGACCGAGGATGCGCGCAGCTGCGCCCTGCGCGAACTGACCGAGGAATTCGGCCTGACCCTGCCCCCGGATCGCGTGCAGGGCCGCCCCTTTCCGTCGCATCAGGCGCCGGGGATGGTGTCGTGGCTGTTTTGGGGCAATCTGACGGCGGCCGACATTGCCGCCATCCGGTTCGGGGACGAAGGCCAATTCTGGCGTATGATGCCCATCGCGGATTATCTGGCCCATCCCCGCGCTGTGCCGCATTTTCAGCAATGGATCAGGTCGGTTCGGGATGCGACCGGATTTTGGCCGGGCACCACGCCGCCTGATTGGCTGAGCCATTCGCGTGATCCAAGCAACATCAATGAAAATACGCGCCGCAGCCTTGGCAGACAGGCTGCAACATCGCGCACAACTGTTGCCAGCACATATAAATGAATGATGGCGGAGAGGGTGGGATTCGAACCCACGGAACCCGTGAAGGCTCAACGGTTTTCGAGACCGCCCCGTTCGACCACTCCGGCACCTCTCCGCGCTTGGGTGGTGGCGGGGATGTAAAGGGATGGGGGTTGAAGTGCAAGGGGGTTTCATCGAAAAAATACGCGCAACGCAAAAAGATCGGGGTGCCGCGCGATGATACGGGTGATTTTGCTGCTGGCGGTGATCTTGGGCGCGGGGCTGGCCATGCCTGCGCAGGCCGCGCCGCCGTCGCGCGAACAGGCGCAGCTTCAACTAGATCGGCTGTGGTCGGTCATGGAGTTTGACGATATTATCGCCATTTTTCAACAGGAAGCGGAAACCGAGGCGCGCGCCATTGCGGATGATTTCATTCGCGGCGATCCCGGCCCGTGGATGGACAGCGTCGCGCGGATTCATGCGCCCGACCGGTTGCGCGCCCTGCTGCGGCAGGAATTTCACCATGCTTTGCAGACGGTTAACGCCGCGCAGACCGATGCGGCGCTGCATTTCTATGACAGCGCCTTGGGACGGCGCGTGATCGGGCTGGAAACATCGACGCGCCGCGCGATGCTGGACCCTGACATCGACGATCAGGCCCGCGCGCAGGTCGCCTTGGCCGATCTGACGAACGCCCCCCGTCTGGCGCAGATTCGCGCGCTGATCGACGCGGCCGATCTGGTTGACGCCAACACCGCGTCGGCGATGAATTCCAGCATCGCCTTTTCGCGCGGTCTGGCCCGTGGCGGCGCGCAGGACATGCCCCTGACGCTGGAGCAGTTGCTGAACGACACCTGGGCGCAGCGCGCCGACATCGAAACGCAGGCCCGCGACTGGCTGACGGCCTATTTCATGCTGGCCTATTCGCCGCTGGACGATGCGGAACTGGACCAGATCATCGCCTTTGCCGAAACGGCGGACAGCCGCGCGCTGATGGATGCGCTGTTTATGGGCTATGACGCGGTGTTCACGCGGCTGTCCTTTGATATGGGGATGGCGGCGGCGGTGCATATGCAGGGACAAGACCTATGATTCTATGCGGTATTCTGGCGGAACCGGCGATGCTGGCTGTGCTGGGTCTGTCGGGCGATGCGGTGATGATCGACGGGCATCTGCGCGGGGGCGCGCGGTCGGGGCTGGCGCGTCAGGGCTGGCCCACGCTGGCACCCGGCGGGCAGACGGCGGCGGTGCGGGTGGTGCCGAATCTGGCCGTGGCGCGCTATGCCGCCGTGATGGGGCTGACGCCGCGCGACACCGCGCAGGGGCCGGTTCTGGGGCTGGGCTGTGGCGGGGCGGATGGGCCGTGGCACCGCGATCTGGCGGTCGAGATCGCGCGCCAGCTGCTGGCCGCGCCCGCGCTGACGCCGCCTGATCTGCTGGCCGCGCGTCTGCCGATGATCGGGACATGGGCCAGCAGCCGGTTGCGCGCCATGAACGGGCCGGGATCGGGCGCGCCGGTGGTGGCCCCACGGGGCGCCGACGATGTGCAATGGCACGCCTGTAAAACCACCTATCAGGGGTTCTTTACCGCGCAGGAATGGCAGCTATCCCACCGTTTTCACAACGGAAAAATGGGTCCGGTCGTGAAGCGAGAGGCGTTTATTTCCGGCGATGCCGTTGTCATTCTGCCATGGGATCCGGTGCGGGATCGGGTGCTGGTCATCGAACAATTCCGCGTTATTCCGGCCCTGCGCGGCGACCCTCAGCCGTGGCAGATCGAAGCGATCGCGGGCCGCATTGACGCAGGGGAAACCCCGGAACAGGCCGGTATCCGCGAAGCCCGCGAAGAGGCCGCGTTAACCATCCGCGACCTGATCCCTGCGGCGCATGTCTATGCCAGCCCCGGAACGGTTACGGAATATCTGTATCAATTTGTAGGTATTACGGATTTGCCAGACGATGCCACCGGCGTTTACGGTCTGGAATCAGAGGCCGAGGATATTCGCGGCCATCTGCTGAACCGGCGGGATTTGTCGGATATGCTGGCAGCGGGACAGGTCAGCAACGGCCCGCTGGCGCTGTTGTCGCTGTGGCTGGACGCCAACCATGCGCGGCTGCGCGGCTGATGGGCCGGGGTTGCCCCCAAGGCCGTTGAATGTGTAGGTGTTTGCGAAATCTTAACCCTTTTGATGCAGGAACGGCCTTATGCGAATCTGTTCTGATCTGGCCGACGCCATCGGCAACACCCCTCTTATCCGCCTGAATCGCGCCAGCGATGAAACGGGCTGCGACATCTTGGGCAAGGCCGAATTCATGAATCCCGGCCAATCGGTTAAGGACCGCGCGGCGCTGTATATCATCCGCGACGCCGTGGCGCGTGGGCTGCTGAAACCGGGCGGAACGATTGTCGAAGGAACGGCGGGCAATACCGGCATCGGGCTGGCGCTTGTCGGGGCCTCGATGGGGTTCAAATCGGTGATCGTGATCCCCGAAACCCAAAGTCAGGAAAAGAAAGACATGCTGCGTCTGGCCGGCGCAACCTTGGTCGAGGTGCCGGCCGCCCCCTACAAAAACCCCAATAATTATGTGCATTATTCCGGGCGGTTAGCGGCAGAGCTGGCGAAAACCGAACCCAATGGCGCGATCTGGGCGAACCAGTTTGACAACACCGCCAACCGTCAGGCCCATATCGAAACCACGGGGCCGGAAATCTGGGAACAGACCGGCGGTAAGGTGGACGGTTTCGTCTGCGCGGTCGGCTCGGGCGGCACGCTGGCCGGGGTCGCCATGGCGCTGCAACCGCGCGGCGTGAAAATCGGTCTGGCCGATCCCGAAGGCGCGGCGCTGCATTCGTTCTATACCACCGGCGAATTCGACGCGCCCGGCAGTTCGATCACCGAAGGAATCGGCCAAGGCCGCATTACCGCGAATCTGGACGGCCTGACCCCCGATTTCAGCTGGCGAATCAGCGATGCCGAGGCGTTGCCCATCGTCTTTGACCTGCTGAAATACGAAGGTTTGTGTCTGGGCGGCTCGTCCGGCATCAACATTGCGGGCGCGGTTCGCATGGCGCGCGAAATGGGGCCGGGCCACACCATTGTGACGATCCTGTGCGATTACGGCACGCGCTATCAGACGAAATTGTTCAACCCGGAATTTCTGCGCGCCAAGGGACTGCCGGTGCCGGATTGGCTGACCAAAGACACGCCCACCCTGCCCGAAGTTTACCAAGATTGATCCTATGATGCGTTCGCTGATCGCCGTTCTGCTGACGGTTCTGGCCCTGATGTCCACCCCGGTTTTGGCGCAACAATCGCTGGGGCCGAATTATCCGGCATGGCAATTGCTGGCCGACCGGGCCGAAGCGATGGTGCTGGATCCCGATGCGTCATCGCAGGATCTGGCGCGGGCGCGGGCGCGGATGGTGAACTGGCGGGCGGATTTTCAGGCCGCCCAAACGATCAATTCTGAACGCATCACTTTGCTGCGAAATCAACTGGATGCGCTTGGCCCCGCACCCGAAGACGGCACCCCCGAGGCCGAGGACGTCGCCGCCCGCCGCGCCGAGCTGACCGAACAGCTGGCCACGGCAAGCGCCCCCCGCACCACCGCGACCGAGGCGCTAAGCCGTGCCAACACCATCATCGCCCAAATTGACGAAGTGATTCGCACCCGTCAGGCATTCGAACTGGCCCGCATGGTCGAATCGCCGCTGATGCCGTCCAGTTGGCCCGATGCGCTGACTGATGGCGCGCGTCTGACCGCAGGCGTGGCGGACGAATTAACCAGCATTGACGCAAATCGCTGGCAGGATTTGCGCCCCCGGATGCCGCGCGTTCTGGCGTTTTTGTTTTCCGCGATTCTGCTGCTGACCTATGGGCGGCAATGGGTGCAATCGCTGCCCTCGCGGCTGTCAGTCCAGACCTCGGCCCATACGCGGGCCGTGGTGGCCTTTATCGTATCGCTGGGCCAGATTGCGTTGCCGATGCTGGGGGTGGCACTGGCCATCAACGCTGTGCGCGCAACCGGGCTGTCGGGTCCGTGGACCACACCGATTTTGCAGGTGCTGCCCGTTGCCGGGGTGATTTTGTTCAGCGGGCTGTGGCTGGCGCGCCAGATTTTCCCCGCCGATGCCGTGGTTTACGACACAGTTAAGATGGCGCAAAAACCCCGGATCGCTGCGGGGCGGATGGTGAAAACTCTGTCGGGGCTGCTGGCGCTGCACTATATTCTGGGCCGCGCGGTGCTGCCCCTGTCGGGCCTGTTGGAACGCGGCACAACCACATCGGACCGCGTGCCGATGCAGTTTACCGAAACCGGCGCGGCGGTCTGGCATCTGGTGCTGATCGTGCTGGCGGCTCTGGCGCTGTTCCGTCTGGGAACGCTGATGCGCAAGCTGGATCAGGGCGACGTGGCCGACACGCTGTATCGGCACAAGGCACTGGCATGGTGCGGCGCGATTTCGCGGTTGGTGGCCGTTGTGGCCGTGGTCATCACCGCATTCGGTCTGATCAATCTGGGCAATTTTATCCTGTGGCCGTGGCTGATGACGCTGGCCTTGGTTGGTGCGTTGATTTTGTTGCAGGATTTCACGTCGGATGTCTTTGGCGCGCTGCAACGTGACCGCGACGGCGCGCGCGACGGTCTGGCACCGCTGCTGATCGGGCTGTCGCTGATGTTGGCCTCGGTGCCGCTGTTCATGATGATCTGGGGCGCCACGATTGACGAATTGGGCGAATACTGGATCCGCTTTCTGGCCGGGTTCAATCTGGGCGGGGTGCGGCTGTCTCCCAGTGCGATCCTGACATTTCTGATCATCTTTTCAATCGGTTACACGATTACCCGCGCCGTGCAGGGCGGGTTGCGCGGATCCATCCTGCCCAAAACGCGGCTGGATGCGGGCGGGCAAAACGCAGTCGTCGCGGGCGTGGGTTACATCGGGATTGTGGTTGCGGCACTGCTGGCAATCACATCCGCGGGGATCGACCTGTCGGGCATCGCACTGGTTGCGGGTGCGCTGTCGGTGGGCATCGGCTTTGGCCTGCAAAACATCGTGTCGAACTTTATTTCCGGGATCATTCTGCTGATCGAACGCCCGGTCAGCGTCGGCGACTGGATCAGCGCGGGCGGCCAGCAGGGCATCGTGAAGCAAATTTCGGTGCGATCCACCCGCGTCGAAACCTTTGACCGGACCGAGGTGATCGTCCCCAACAGCGACCTGATCAGCCAGCCCGTGACCAACTGGACGCGCGGCAATACGATGGGCCGGATCATCATCCCCGTGGGCGTCGCCTATGGCAGCGACACCCGCCGGGTTCAGGACATCTTGCTGTCGATCATCGCGGATCACCCGCTGGTCACGATTGATCCACCGCCCTTTGTGCTGCTGCGGTCCTTCGGTGCGGATTCCATCAATTTTGAGGTTCGGGCGATTCTGTCCGATATCGGGTCGGGCATGGGCGTCACCTCCGAGGTGCTGCACCAGATCGCCGAACGATTCACCGCCGAAGGCATCGAGCTGCCCCACCCGCAGCGCGACCTGTGGATTCGCAACCCCGAAGATCTGGCCATGGCATCCCACGCCATCGACAACCCGCAGGCCAAGGACATCTTAAAGGATCTGGGCGAAACCCGGTCAAAACAATGGGTTCAGCCCGCGCAGCGCGAACTGCCCGACGACGACTAAGCCGACAGAAAGGATACCACATGGCCGATGATGATTATGTCTATGACGAGGTAACCGGCGAATGGCGCCCCGCCTCTGAACTGGCGGCCGAGGCTGCGGCGGCGGGTATCGTCCGCGACAGCGCCGGCAATGAACTGGCCGACGGCGATCAGGTCACGCTGATCAAAGACCTCAAGGTCAAAGGCACCAGCACCACGCTAAAACAAGGCACGGTGATCCGATCGATCCGCCTAACCGACAACCCGGACGAAGTGGATTGCCGCCATGACAGTATCCGCGGTCTTGTCCTGCGCACGGAATTTCTGCGCAAACGCTGATTAAACGCGGGGTGGGCGCGGCTTATACAGCGGCAGCGACCACCCCCAGATCATACTGCCCAGCCGCAGCGCCAGCGTGGCCAGCCCGCAACCCAACAGCGCCACCGGCTGCGGCAGCCCCAGCCAGACCAGCCCCACCGCCATCATTGCCCCGCCAAAGGCCGCGGTGATATACAATTCGCCCTGCCGGAAAATCACCGGAACTTCGTTGCCGACCACATCGCGCATCAGCCCGCCAAAGGTGCCGGTCGCGATCCCCATAATCACCACGATCACCGCCGGAACGCCCATACCCAGCGCGACCCCAACCCCCGCAGGCACCGCAATCGCCAGCGCAAAAGCATCCAGCCAAACCAATGTTTTCGCGCGACTTTCCAGCAAATGCGCGGTCCAAAACACCACAATCGCCGCCGCCGCCGCCATGACAATCAGCGACGGTCGCGCGACCCAGACCAACACATCGCGATCCAGCATCAAATCGCGCAGCGTGCCGCCCCCCAACGCGGTTAACGCCGCCATGAACACAAAGCCCGTCACATCCAACTGCTTGCGGCTGGCGACCAAGGCACCGGTCAGGGCAAAAATCAACGCCGACGCATAATCCAACGCCAGAACCAGCCCGGCGGCGGTCATTTGAACGGCTCCATCCCGGCGCGCGCCAATTCGTCGGCGCGTTCGTTTTCCGCATGACCGGCGTGCCCCTTGATCCAGCGCCATTCAACGCGATGCTGGGCCTGAGCCGCGTCCAGCCGCTGCCATAATTCGACGTTTTTCACGGGCTTACGATCCGCCGTGCGCCAGCCATTGCGTTTCCAGCCATGGATCCACTGCGTCACACCATTTTTGACATAGGCGCTGTCGGTCACCACCACGATGTCGCTGGACCGGGTCAGCGCCTCAAGGGCCGAAATCGCGGCCATCAGCTCCATCCGGTTGTTGGTGGTGTCAGGCTCGCCGCCCTGCAATTCGCGTTCCTTGACAATACGGTCCCCGTCCAGCGCGCGCATCAACACGCCCCAGCCACCGGGGCCGGGATTGCCGCTGCACGCGCCATCGGTCCATGCGAATAACTCAGCCATGCGCGGCCACACCTCTTGAACCGTTTGCGATCACACAGCCGCTGAATAAATGTCGCATGGAATACAGCGTCATGGTTATCTTCTGTGCATAAATATCCCGGGGGTGCGGGGGCTGGCCCCCGCGGCGTCAGGTTTCGCGCAACACGCGCGGCACTTTGAATTCGATGTTTTCCTGCGCGGTTTCGACGATTTCGACCGATAAATCGTAACGATCGCGAAAAGCGTCGATGACCTCATTCACCAAGACCTCGGGCGCGCTTGCCCCGGCGGTGACGCCGACCGCGCGTGCGCCGGACATGGCGCGCCAGTCGATTTCATCCGCGCGCATCACCAGTTGGGAATAGGCGCAGCCTTCGGCGCGGCCCACCTCGACCAGCCGTTTTGAATTTGACGAATTGGGCGCGCCAATGACCAGCAGCGCGTCGATCAGGGGCGCAACCGCCTTGACGGCCGCCTGACGGTTGGTCGTGGCATAGCAAATATCCTCTTTCGCGGGGCCGACGATGGCCGGGAACCGCGCGTGCAAGGCCGCGACGATGGCCGCCGTATCGTCCACCGACAAGGTGGTTTGCGTGATAAAGGCCAGACGCTGCGGGTCGCGCGGTTCAATCACGGCGACATCGGCGACGGTTTCGACCAAGATCACTTCGCCATCGGGCAGTTGGCCCATGGTGCCCAACACCTCGGGGTGGCCGGCATGGCCGATCATCACCATTTGCAGGCCATCGGCGTGATGGCGTTCGGCCTCGACATGCACTTTGCTGACCAGCGGACAGGTGGCGTCCACGAACACCATGTCGCGGCGGCGGGCCTCGGCCGGGACGGATTTCGGCACGCCATGCGCCGAGAATATCACCGGGCGGTCATCGGGGCATTCGTCCAATTCCTCGACAAAGACCGCGCCTTTGTCGCGCAGGCTGTCCACGACATATTTGTTATGCACGATTTCGTGGCGGACAAAGACCGGAGCGCCCCATTTTTGCAGGGCCATCTCTACGATTTTGATGGCGCGATCGACACCGGCGCAAAACCCGCGCGGCGCGGCCAGATACAGGGTCAGAGGGGGCTTAGCGTGTTCCATGTCCCTGCCCTAACCCGGCGCGGCTTGCTGTGCAACCGACAGCAAGCCGTCCACATCCATATGTGCGTCGATATGATCGGCCAGATCATTCAGCGCCTGATCAACCCCCATTTCGTAACCGGGGGCGGATGCCACCCCCAGCCGCGCCAGATAGGCCGCGCGGAACGCGTCATCCGAAAACAGCCCATGCAGATAGGTGCCGCAGATGCGCCCGTCCCCGCTGATCGCGCCGTCCGGGTGGGGGATATGCGCGAAAGGCCGCGCGCAATCGGGGCCGTCGCTGCGCCCGATATGGATTTCGTATCCCGCGACCGGCTGGCCCAGCGCCTGACCCGTCGCGCGCGTCACGCGTTTGTCCGCCGCCATGACGGTATCGACGGCCAACAGGCCCAGCCCCGCGACCTGCCCCGCCGCTCCGTCCGCGCCGCCTGCATCGGTAATGCTGCGCCCCAGCATCTGATAGCCGCCGCAGATTCCCAGCACATGCCCGCCCCGCCGGATATGCGCGGCCAGATCAATGTCCCAGCCCTGCGCGCGCAGAAAGGCCAGATCGCCCAGCGTGGATTTGCTGCCCGGAATGATGACCAGCGCGGCATCGCCGGGGATCGCCTGACCCGCGCGCAGCATGGTTAACCGCACCCCCGGTTCAGCGGCCAGAGGGTCCAGATCGTCGAAATTGGCGATTCGCGACAGGGTCAGGCAAACGACATGCACCCCCTGCCCCGACGCGCCGCGCAGATCCACGGCGTCCTCGGCGGGCAGGCGATGCGCGCCGGGAAACCACGGCAAAACGCCAAAGCCGCGCCAGCCGGTGCGGTCGGCAATCATCTGATAGCCGTCGTCAAACAGCCGGGGATCGCCGCGAAATTTGTTCACCAAAAACCCGCGCACCATGGCCGCGTCGTCCGCATCCATGACGGCCTGAGTGCCAACGATCTGCGCGATGACTCCGCCCCGGTCGATGTCCCCGGCCAGCACCACCGGCACCCCGGCGGCGCGGGCAAATCCCATATTGGCAATGTCGCGGGGACGCAGGTTGATTTCCGCCGGGCTGCCTGCGCCTTCGACAATCACCAGATCATGCGCGGCAGACAGGCGGTGAAAACTGTCCAGCACCGCGCCCAGCAATTGCGGTTTCAGCGCCGCATAATCGCGCGCCTGCGCCCGGCCAATGGCGCGGCCCTGAACGATGACCTGCGACCCGGTGTCGGTTTCGGGCTTCAGCAGCACCGGGTTCATATCGGTATGCGCGTCCAACCCGCAGGCCCGCGCCTGCAACGCCTGCGCGCGACCAATTTCGCCGCCATCCACCGTCACAGCGGCATTGTTCGACATATTTTGCGGTTTAAAGGGCGCAACCGACAACCCGCGACGCCGCGCGCAACGGCATAAACCCGCCACCAGCAGCGATTTCCCGACATTCGAGCCGGTCCCCTGTATCATCACCGCAACCATTTTCGACACTTTGCTTGCCTTCACCCGTTTCGATGACTAGATAGGCGCGTCCGCAAATGAAAGGCCCATTTCCGTGGAAAACGTCCTGTTGACCGTTCACCTGATTCTGGCAGTCCTGCTGACCGGGGTTGTGTTGCTGCAACGCTCCGAAGGTGGTGGGCTTGGCATGGGGGGCGGCGGCGGCGCCGGTGGCGTCATGACCGGCCGTCAGGCGGCGAATACGCTGACCAAACTGACCTGGGTGTTCGGGATCGCGATTTTCTGCACCTCGATCGGGTTGACGGTGATGGCGGCGCGTCAGGCGACCGGCACGTCGATCATGGATCAGCTGGGCGCTCCGGCTCCGGCCACGCAAACCGTGCCGTCGCTGCCGACCTATACGCCCCCGCCCGCAACCAGCGGTGATCCGCTGACCCCGCCCGCGCCCGACGCGCCGGCACCTGCGGCGACGGCTCCGGCTCCGGCGGGTGATCCGCTGACGCCGCCGCCGGCCAACTGAACCCATCCTGTCGGGGCGGCGCGATCCGCCCCTGTTGCATTTTGCGGTCCGTTGCGACCACGGGGTAAATCGGTTAGGATCTAAGCCCCGTGATACCGTGCGTTCGGACGGTCCGCATTGATTCGAAATTCCATCACGGGGGCCAGCATGGCGCGTTATGTTTTCATCACCGGCGGCGTGGTTTCATCGCTTGGCAAGGGGCTGGCATCGGCCGCCTTGGGCGCGCTGTTGCAGGCCCGCGGCTACACGGTGCGGCTGCGCAAACTGGACCCCTATCTGAATGTGGACCCCGGCACCATGTCGCCGTTCGAACATGGCGAAGTCTTCGTGACCGATGACGGCGCCGAAACCGATCTGGATCTGGGCCATTACGAACGCTTTACCGGCGTTTCCGCGCGCCGCACCGATTCGGTATCGTCGGGCCGCATCTATTCCACCGTTCTGGAAAAGGAACGCCGCGGCGAATATCTGGGCAAAACCATTCAGGTGATCCCGCATGTCACCAATGAAATCAAAGACTTTCTGGCCATTGGCGAAGACGAAGTTGATTTCATGCTGTGCGAAATCGGCGGCACCGTGGGCGACATCGAAGGCCTGCCCTTTTTCGAAGCGATCCGCCAATTCGCCCAAGACCGCCCCCGTGGTCAGTGCATTTTCATGCATCTGACCCTGCTTCCGTGGCTGGCCGCGTCGGGCGAATTGAAAACCAAACCGACCCAGCACAGCGTCAAGGAATTGCGCAGCATCGGCATTGCCCCCGATGTTCTGGTCTGCCGCAGCGAACAGCCGATCCCGGAAAAGGAACGCGCGAAAATCGCGCTGTTCTGCAATGTGCGCCCGGATGCCGTGATCCCCGCCTATGACCTGAAATCCATTTACGAAGCGCCCTTGGCCTATCACCGGGTCGGGCTGGACCGGGCGGTTCTGGACGCGTTCCAGATCAGCCCCGCCCCTCGTCCCGACCTGTCGAAATGGGAAGACGTGATGGACCGGCTGGACAATGCCGAAGGTCAGGTGCGCATCGCCGTGGTCGGCAAATACACCCAGCTTGAGGACGCCTATAAGTCGATCTCCGAGGCGCTGACCCATGGCGGTATGGCCAACCGCGTGCGCGTCAAAACCGAATGGGTGGACAGCGAAAAACTGGAACGCGACGGCGCGCGGCTGCTGGACGGGTTCCACGGCATCATCGTTCCCGGAGGCTTTGGCGAACGCGGCACCGAAGGCATGATCGCCGCCGCGAAATACGCCCGCGAAAAAAAGGTGCCGTATCTGGGCATCTGTCTGGGGATGCAAATGGCCGTGATCGAGGCCGCGCGCAATCTGGCCAATATGCCCGACGCCGGTTCCGAAGAATTCGACCACGAAGCTGGCGAAACCCGTTTCACCCCCGTGGTGTATCACCTCAAGGAATGGGTGCAGGGCAATTACACCGTGAAACGCAAGGTTGGCGACGACAAAGGCGGCACGATGCGGCTGGGCGCCTATACCGCCGTGCTGACCCCCGATTCGCGCGTGTCGCAAGTCTATGACGGCGCTTTGGAAATCGAAGACCGCCACCGTCACCGGTATGAAGTGGACGCGAAATATCGCGAACAGCTGGAACAAGCGGGCCTGCGCTTTTCCGGCATGTCGCCCGATGGCAAACTGCCCGAGGTGGTCGAATACGCCGATCACCCGTGGTTCATCGGTGTGCAATCGCATCCCGAACTGAAATCCAAACCGTTTGAACCCGCCCCTCTGTTCGCGGGCTTTATCCGCGCCGCCATGGACGAAGGGCGGCTGGTCTGATGGCAAAATACATCCACAGCATGATCCGCGTTCTGGATGAGACCCGCTCGGTCGCGTTTTATGAACGCGCCTTCGGCTTGCGCGTAGCGCAGCGGCTGGATTTTGACGCCTTTACGCTGGTCTATCTGGCCAATGACGACAGCGAAACCGAACTGGAACTGACGATCAATAAAGGGCGGACCGAACCCTATGATCTGGGCGACGGCTATGGCCATATCGCGTTTTCGGTCGCCAATCTGGACGCCGAACATGCGCGCATGACGGCCGAAGGTCTGAACCCGCGCAAGCCGGTGGATTTTGCCCCGGGTGGCGAGGTGATCGCCCGGTTCTTTTTCATCCAAGACCCCGACGGATACGAAATCGAGGTGCTGCAACGCGCCGGCCGTTACAAATAACCCCGCAGCGCCGAACTTTTTTGCCTCCGGCGGGGATATTTTAACCAAGATGAAAGGTTTACCTGCCATACCGAATGGGCGGTACAGGCGGGGACGCCGATGACCGCCCAAGGTGAAAGCGCCCGGCCGATGCGTCTGACGCCCAAGGCCGGGCGTGATCCCCTCTTTCATCTTGGTGCAAATATCCTGGGGGAACCTGCCGCGCCCGCGGCAGGTGGGGGCAACGCCCCCAGCCCGCTATCCGTCAGCGTCACGCGAACCGATTATCCCGCGGAAACCCGCGCGGGGCCATGCGCCCGGCACTGGCGCGTTTGCCCAGCCATTCCGTCAGATCCGATTCCGTGCGGGTTTTGCCGCCGGTCATCGGCCAGCTCAGCCCCTGTTCCAGCGTCACGAAACAGGCATCCGACAATTGGCTGTCGGCCAGCAAACCGCCGCCGTCGCGGTATTTTTGCAGCCGCACGCCCTTGCCCCGCGCCATTTCGGGCAGGTCCGACAGCGGGAACACCAGCATTTTGCGGTTGCTGCCGATGACGGCGACGTGATCGCCCGACACCGCGCGGCACAGCAGCGCATCACCGTTCAGCACCTGTTTGCCGGTTTTGGTCTGCGCCAGAATATCGCCCGCGCCGACGATAAACCCGTCCCCCGCGCGCGAGGCGACCAGATATTTTTCACCCTCGCGCCACGGGAACATGGCGATCACCTCGGCCTCGTTCGGCAGGTCGATCATCAGGCGCAGAGGCTCGCCCATGCCGCGCCCGCCGGGCAGGTTCGTGGCGGGCAAGGTATAGAACCGGCCATTCGACGCGAACACCATCAGTTTGTCGGTGGTTTCGGCGTGGATGGCGAAACCGGGGCCGTCGCCGTCTTTGAATTTCAGTTCGGCGTCCAGCGGCTGATGCCCCTTCATCGACCGGATCCAGCCCATTTTCGACAAGATCACCGTCAGAGGTTCGCGTTCGATCATCGAATCCAGATCAATGACGGGGGTGTCGCTGGCCTCGGCCAAGGTGGTGCGGCGCTGACCGGCGGGGGTGGATTTGCCGAACATGGTGCGCACATCGCGCAACTGATCGCTGATGCGGGACCATTGCGCGCCGTCATCGGCCAGCATCGCGCGCAATTCGTCGCGTTCCGCCATCAGGTTGTCGCGTTCGGCGCGCAGTTCGATTTCTTCCAGCTTGCGCAGGGCGCGCAGGCGCATGTTCAGGATCGCCTCGACCTGAACATCGGACAGGCCAAATTCGGCCATCATCACGGCTTTGGGATCGTCTTCGTGCCGGATAATCTCGATCACGCGGTCAAGGTTCAGATAGGCGACCAGATAGCCTTCCAGAACGGTCAGACGCGCGGCGATTTTGTCCAGCCGGTAATTCGCGCGCCGGATCAGCACCTCGCGGCGGTGATCGAGAAACGCGCGCAGCACCTGTTTCAGGCTGCACACCTGCGGCACGCGCCCGTCGATCAGCACGTTCATATTCAGGTTAAAGCGGATTTCCAGATCGCTGACCCGGAACAGCGCGGCCATCAGTTGATCGGGGTCAACCGCGCGGGTTTTGGGTTCCAGAACGATACGAATATCTTCGGCGGATTCGTCGCGGACATCGGCAAGGATCGGGATTTTCCGCGTCTGGATCAGTTCGGCCAGCCGTTCGATCAGCTTGGATTTCTGCACCTGATAGGGGATTTCGGTGACGACGATCTGCCACTGACCGCGGCCCAGATCCTCTTGTTCCCAACGGGCGCGCAGGCGGAACGCGCCGCGCCCGGTGCGATAGGTTTCGGCAATCGAATCGCGGCTTTCGACCAGCACGCCGCCAGTTGGAAAGTCGGGGCCGTTGATGATCCCGGCCAGCGTGTCGTCGCGGGCATCGGGCGTTTTGATCAGATGCAGGCAGGCGTCGATGACTTCGTGCAGGTTATGGGGCGGGATGTTGGTGGCCATACCCACCGCAATGCCCGACGCGCCATTCGCCAACAGGTTCGGAAAAGCCGACGGCAAAACAACGGGTTCGGTCAGCGTGCCGTCGTAATTGGCGCGGAAATCAACCGCATCTTCGGCCAAACCATCCATCAGGGTTTCCGATGTCTGGGCCAGTCGCGCCTCGGTATAGCGGGCGGCGGCGGGGTTGTCGCCGTCGATATTGCCAAAGTTGCCCTGCCCGTCCACCAGAGGATAGCGCATGGCAAAATCCTGCGCCAACCGCGCCATGGCGTCGTAAATCGCGGCATCGCCATGCGGGTGATAGTTGCCCATCACATCGCCGGTAATTTTCGCCGATTTACGGAACGCGCCGTTCGGGGCCAGCCGCAATTCGCGCATTGCAAACAGGATGCGGCGATGCACAGGCTTCAGCCCGTCGCGGGCATCGGGCAAGGCGCGGTGCATGATCGTGGACAGCGCATAGGTCAGATACCGTTCGCCAATCGCGCGGCTGAGCGGTTCAGAATGCAGGCTATCGTCGGGTTCGGTGGGCAGATCATCAGACATAGGCGGGGGAATACGCGCCCGGACCGCCCCGGTCCAGATCAATTTCCGCCGATACGCAGCGGAACATCACACCAGATGTCGCGTTAGGACCGCAGGCACGGTAAAGCGGCGGGATATCCGCCAAGAAATGCAGGACGGGACATGTTGCGATTGGGTCTATTGCTGGTGGTCACTTTGGTGGCGATGTTTGGCGTTCTGTCGGTGATGGGGGGCGATGATCTGCGATCCGCGCGTCGCCCCGCGCCAGAACCGGTGCCGGTTGTGGAAACCACGCCGGTTCCCGCACCTGTGGCCGAACCTGAAGTTGTCACGACCGAACAGACGCCGGAACAGGTGCAGCAATTCCCCGGCCCGGCCCTGCGGTCATCGCCGGAATATGCGGGCCGCGATGTGGCACCCGCTGCCGCCGTCACCGCCCTGCCCGACAGTGATTTGCCGGTGATGATGGTCACAGGCAATCGGGTGAATTTCCGCTCTGGTCCATCGACGAATGATGGCGTAGTGGGCGCCTTGACAAATGGCGCACGGGTTCACGCAATTGGGCCAACCGATGCCGCTTGGGTCAATATTCGTGACGCACAAGGACGCGAGGGGTTCATGTCCAGCCAGTTTCTGTCCCTGCAATGACAACCAAGCCCAAGGGCCGCGTTCTGATCACCGGCTGTTCGTCGGGCATCGGGCTGGACGCCGCACGGCGTCTGCATCATTTAGGTTGGCAGGTCGTTGCCACCTGCCGCAAACCCGATGACATCGCCGCCCGCCGGGCCGAAGGGATGGAGTGTTTGCATCTGGAATTGTCCGACCCGGACAGCGTGGCGGCCTGTGCGCAGGCGGCCTTGGCTGGGGGGCGGATCGACGCGCTGATCAACAACGCGGCCTTTGCCCTGCCCGGCGCGGTCGAGGATATTCCCCGCGACGGCCTGCGCGCGATATTCGAAGCGAATCTGTTCGGCACTCATGACCTGACCACCCGGCTGATCCCGCATTTTCGTGACCATGGCGGGCGAATCATCAGCATCAGTTCGGTTCTGGGCATGGTCGGGATCACATGGCGCGGCCCCTATGTCGCGACGAAATTCGCGCTTGAAGGGCTGACCGATGTTCTGCGGCTGGAAATGCACGACACCCCGGTCAAGGTCATTCTGATCGCCCCCGGCCCCATTGCCAGCCATATTCGCGCAAACGCCATCCCGCATTTTGAACGCTGGGTTGATTGGCAAAACAGCGCGCGCGCCGATCAATATCGCGGCGGGTTGCTGGCGCGGCTGTATGACAACAGCGGCAAAAAGGACCGCTTTCAACTGCCCGCATCCGCGGTCAGCGACCGGATTATCCGCGCCTTGACCGCGCGCAACCCCTCGCCCCGGTATTACGTCACCACGCCGACATGGCTTGCCGGGATTGGGCGGCGGGTGCTGTCCACGCGCATACTGGACGTCATCGCCCGGCGCGGCTAGGTTATCCGCATCGAAAGGCGGTGCATATGTCCACCAATATTGGCCTGATCGCGGTTGCCATTCTGTGCGCCGCCGTTGTCGCGGTGCTGGTTCTGGGCATCGGAAAATTCATGCGCAACAAAGGCGCGAACCCATCCGCCAGCAACAAAATGATGCGGTGGCGTCTGATTTTACAGGCGGGGGCCGTGGTGTTGTTAATCCTCATTTCCTATCTGGCGGCAGGCTGATGGTTGTTCTGAACAAAATCTATACCCGCACCGGGGATAAGGGCGACACCGCGCTGTCGGATGGCAGCCGGGTGGCGAAACATGACGCGCGGGTCGAAGCCTATGGCACGGTGGACGAACTGAACGCGACGCTGGGCCTGTGCCGGTTGCACGCCGATGTGACCATGGGCGACCGGCTGGCGGTGATTCAGAACGACCTGTTCGATCTGGGCGCGGATCTGTCGCGCCCGAACATGGCCGCCGACTCTGACGCGGGCTATCCGGTGCTGCGCATGATCGACGCGCAGGTGGACCGGCTGGAAACCGAAATCGACGCGATGAACGCGCCACTGGAACCTCTGCGCAGTTTCATCCTGCCCGGAGGGTCGGTTCTGGCCGCGCATCTGCATCTGTCGCGCACCGTCGCGCGCCGCGCCGAACGCTGCGCCACGCGGCTGGCACAGGCCGATGACGCGAACCCTGCGGCGATTCGGTATCTGAACCGGCTGTCGGATTGGCTGTTCGTGGCCGCGCGTGTGGCCAATGAAAACGGCACCAATGACGTGTTATGGGTGCCGGGCGGCAGCCGTTAGCGCCCACAAAAGGGCAGATGGGCTGACCCATTAGGCCAAATCGCATTTTTCCCCTGTTATTGCGGCGCGACCACCGTTAAAAAATGTCGCAGATATGACGCAATTTAGGGAGAGAGGCGCATGAAAGTCCTCGTGCCGGTCAAGCGCGTGATCGACTATAACGTGAAGGCCCGTGTCAAAGCGGACGGATCGGGTGTTGATCTGGCGAATGTCAAAATGTCGATGAACCCCTTTGACGAAATCGCCGTGGAAGAGGCGATCCGCCTGAAAGAAAAAGGCGCCGCGACCGAGGTCGTTGCCGTCAGCATCGGCGTGAAACAGGCCGCCGAAACGCTGCGCACCGCCTTGGCCATGGGGGCCGACCGCGCGATTCTGGTCGTCGCCGCCGATGATGTGCATCAGGACATCGAACCGCTGGCCGTCGCCAAAATCCTGAAAGCCGTGGTTGATGCCGAACAGCCGCAACTGGTCATCGCCGGGAAACAGGCGATCGACAACGACATGAACGCGACGGGTCAGATGCTGGCCGCTCTGTTGGGCTGGGGTCAGGCGACCTTTGCCAGCAAGGTGGACATCGACGGCGACAAAGCCGTTGTGACCCGCGAAGTGGACGGCGGTCTGCAAACGATCAGCGTCACCCTGCCCGCGATTGTGACGGCGGACCTGCGCCTGAACGAACCGCGCTATGCGTCGCTGCCCAACATCATGAAGGCCAAGAAAAAGCCGTTGGACGAAAAAACCGCCGCCGATTACGGCGTCGATGTCACCCCGCGCCTGACCGTGGTTTCCACCAAGGAACCCGAAGGCCGCAAGGCGGGCATCAAGGTGGGTTCGGTTGACGAACTGGTCGCGAAACTGAAAGAAGCGGGGGTTGTGTGATGGCTGTTCTTCTTCTGGGTGAGGTTACCGGCGGCGTTCTGAACCGCGATGCCACGGCGAAAGCTGTGAATGCCGTCAAAGGCTTGGGCGATGTCACCGTGCTGTGCGCCGGTGCATCCGCGCGCGACGCCGCGGCAGAAGCTGCGAAAATCGACGGCGTGGCCCGCGTGCTGGTCGCCGAAGATGCGCGTTACGGTCACCGTCTGGCTGAACCGACCGCTGCGCTGATCGTGTCGCTGGCGGGCGATTATTCGCATATCGTCGCCCCGGCGACGACTGATGCGAAAAACGTCATGCCGCGCGTGGCCGCGCTGCTGGATGTGATGGTGATTTCGGACGTGTCGGGCGTGGTGGACGCCGATACCTTTGAACGCCCCGTTTACGCGGGCAACGCGATCCAGACGGTGAAATCGTCGGACGCGAAAAAGGTCATGACCATCCGCACCGCGTCGTTTGACGCCGCCGGTGCTGGCGCGGACGCCGCCGTGTCGGATGCGACGCTGGCCGATGATCCGGCGCTGTCGGCCTGGGTCGCGGACGAAGTGGCGAAATCCGACCGCCCCGAGCTGACCTCGGCCGGGCGTGTGGTCTCGGGCGGTCGCGCTTTGGGGTCCAAGGAACAGTTCGCGCTGATCGAAACGCTGGCCGACAAGCTGGGCGCCGCCGTTGGCGCATCGCGCGCAGCGGTCGATTCGGGCTATGCCCCGAACGATTGGCAGGTCGGCCAGACCGGTAAAGTCGTGGCCCCGGAACTGTATGTCGCCGTCGGTATTTCCGGCGCGATTCAGCACCTTGCCGGGATGAAAGACAGCAAAGTCATCGTCGCGATCAACAAAGACGAAGAAGCCCCGATTTTCCAAGTCGCGGATTACGGGCTGGTCGGCGACCTGTTCACCGTCGTGCCGGAACTGACTGAAAAGCTGTGATTTCGGGGGATTACCCCCTGACATCATCCGGCGGGGCGTCACAGCCCCGCCTTTTTTATTGGCGGCGCGTGACGGCGACGTAACCCGAATACGACCGCCGCGCAATCAGCGCAAAAAGGGCTTTGTGACGCCCCGGCCCCCTGATAACAATTCCGCGTGAATGTTTTCTGTGAAAGGGTATTATATGCTTAAATTCGCCACATTAACCTTAACCGCCGCCCTGCTGTCATCCGCCGCATCCGCCGCCGTGGTCAAAGTGACCGCGACGGGGACCGTGACCCGCGGCCATGACCTGACCGGCATTTTTGGCGAGGCGGGACGTAATATAATCGGCGAAAGCGTGCGCGCGGAATGGATTATTGATTCTGCAACCTTCGAGAATTATCGCTATACGCCCCCGCAGGTTGATTCTTACGCGGGCGGAAAGCCGGTATTCAACGATGAGATTGCCCAAAGCTCGGCCGCTATTCCGACGCATGTTTGGGTGGGTGACGCTGAATTCAGCACCGTTGTAAATCTCGACAGGTGGTCGGTAAATCAGGATGTTTATTATGACGGTGGTTATTATTACCACCAATCCATGTATATACTTAGAAGTGCCGAGACATCATCTACTCCGACCTCGCGCCTTTTTTCCGGCAGCGGGCTTTACGTCTGGGCAAATACGATTTTCGACAATCCGTTTAGCCTGTGGGATCACGTTGACCTGACAGCCGTGCTGTATGCACGAAACAGCGACGGTTGGTTCGCAGATTATCATTATATCGGCGAAACACATGAGGTCGAAGAATATGATGAAGCTACCGGCGAATACCACACCCGCATGGATTGGACCACGCTGCAAACGCTGACCGATACGCAATTCCGTTATCGCGTCGAAACCCTGGCCGTCACCGTCCTGAACGACGCGCCCCAACCCGCCCCCGTTCCGCTGCCTGCCGGTGGGGCGTTGCTGCTGGCCGGGCTAGGGGCCTTTGCGGCGCTGCGTCGCCGGGCGTAAGGCGAAAGGCTGCGATTTCTGGGGGTTAACCCCTGACATCATCCGGCGGGGCGTGACAGCCCCGCCGGATCGCGCATAAAAAACGCCGCCCCGATGGGACGGCGTTTCGCGTTCGTCTCCCCCGGATCAGCGGCGGCGGCGCAGCGCAGCCATGCCGCCCAAGCCCGCGACCAACAGCCACCCCGCAGCCGGCAGCGGCACGGGTGCCGGGCTGAGCGCGCCGGATGCGGTAATGCTGTCCAGACCTTGCGCGACGCTGTTGCGGTCCACAAAGGTCGTCAGCATCACATCCCAATTGCCTGCGCGCTGCGCCGTGTAGGTGATCTGAAAGTCAAAGCTGCGCGTGGTCGAACGATCAAACGACCCCGTATGCGCCGCCGAAACCACAACATCCAGCCCGTCCAGATCGCCCGAAGGCAGCACCGACACGCTGCGATAGCTGGCAAAGGCGTCATCCAAAGCGCCACGGATCAGGTCGGTGATCGAACCGCCCGGATCGCCCGACAGAAAGGCCGCGCCGCCGGTCGCCCCCGTGATGTCGGTTGCCTGATTGTTAATGTTCAAATCATACGATCCCACAGCAAACACCGTAATATCGGCGTCGTTCAGATCGCTGATGGTCGTCGCCAGATTCGGCCCCGGATAACCGTCGGTGCTGACAGGATCATGTCCCGGCGCATCACCGAACCACACAGCAAATCTGCTGGCCCCGTCGCGCCAGCCCACAGCCGGGTCCGTCGCGACCTGTTGCAGCGCATACAGGTTCGATTCGGGCCAGTCGTGGCCACCCGACGGCGACCATTGCCCCAGACCGGTGCGCAGGGCGTCGGTGTCTTGGGTCACCGCCTGATTCAAGCGCCACGGAAAGTCAGTGGGATCACCCCATGACCCTTGCGGAAAATCTTTGTATTCGCCCACACCCCAAGCCACATCGCCAAAGTTCTGGGTGCCGGCGAAAATGTTGTCGGCGTAGGTGCGCACGGTGTTGATATAGCTGCCCATCGACCCGGTCGTGTCAGCCAGAAAGAACACATCGACCTTGCCCGTGGTCAGCGACCCGGCATCAACCGTCACCGTACGGTTGACCGTGACCGATTCCCCATAGCTGAGCGTAACGCGAAGATTCTCAGGCGACAGAGAATCAGCGGCGGCAGCTCCGCCGATCAGTGCCAGACCAGCCGCAAACGCGGCCGTTTTTACGTTTGTTTTCATAGCCGTCCTCATTAAAACATTCACAACCTTTTTGACCTATGGTCAACATGAAGACGCTAACACGGTAAAGCGCGGGGTGCATAGCTGAAACTTAACCAATGCTAACAACTGATGGATGTGCCGCGAAATCGACGCCGCCCGTATTCCGCATTGATCCCGCGCGCGGGCCGCTCTATCGTCGCGGCGACACCTGAACAGGGGACAGTGATGGCAATTCAATCGGTGGGCGTCATCGGCGCCGGGCAGATGGGCAACGGCATCGCGCATGTCTTTGCATTGGCGGGCTATGACGTGCTGATGACCGACATCAGCCAGGATGCGCTGAATAAGGCGGTCGCCCTGATCGACCGCAACATCGAACGTCAGGTCAGCCGCGGCAAAGTATCCGCCGAAGATAAGGCGGCCGCCATGGGCCGCATCAAAACCACGCTGAAGCTGGCCGATCTGGGCCAGACCGATCTGGTGATCGAAGCCGCGACCGAACGCGAAACCGTCAAACACGCCATTTTCGAAGATCTGGTTCCGCATCTGAAACCGAACACGATCCTGACATCCAACACGTCGTCGATTTCGATCACGCGACTGGCCAGCCGCACCGACCGCCCGGAAAAATTCATGGGGTTCCACTTCATGAACCCCGTGCCGGTGATGCAGCTGGTCGAACTGATCCGTGGCATTGCGACCGACGAAGACACCTATCAGCTGATGCTTCAGGTCGTTGAAAAGCTGGGCAAAACCGCCGCAAGCGCCGAGGATTTCCCCGCCTTTATCGTGAACCGTATCCTGATGCCGATGATCAATGAGGCGGTCTATACCCTCTACGAAGGCGTGGGGTCGGTCAAATCCATCGACAGCGCGATGAAGCTGGGGACCAATCACCCGATGGGGCCGCTGGAACTGGCCGATTTCATCGGGCTGGACACCTGTCTGGCGATTATGAACGTGCTGCATGACGGGCTGGCCGATACGAAATACCGCCCCTGCCCGTTGTTGACGAAATATGTCGAAGCGGGCTGGCTGGGCCGCAAAACCGGGCGCGGATTTTACGACTATCGCGGCGACGAACCCGTTCCGACGCGATAAAAAAAGGGGCCGAACGGCCCCTTTTTTCTGCATATGCGTGACCCGGCGTTACGACACCGGCCACCCGGTATAGGTTTTGTCCCCCACGCGAACGCAAATCTGCCCGTTCGCGGCTGTGGATTCCACAACACCCTGCACCAGAATATGCTTTGCGATTTGAATTGTGCGAATCATGCGCGCCTCCCTTTGGAACAAAGCTACACGCAAGGGTGGTATAGTGTCACTTCATTTCGCGTGATTATTGCATTTTTATGTCACAGCCACAATTGCAGCGCCGGGATCAGCGGAATATCGGCGGCGGGCATAGGGTAATTGCGCAAATCATTCGCGCGCACCCAGGCGAATTGCTGGCCTTCGCGCGGCTGAATGATCCCCTGCCATTTGCGGCAGGCAAACAGCGGCATCAGCAAATGAAAATCGTCATAGCTGTGGCTGGCGAAGGTCAGCGGCGCAAGGCAGGATTGCCAGGTTTCGATCCCCAGTTCTTCGTGCAATTCGCGGATCAGCGCGGCTTCGGGGGTTTCGCCGGGCTCAACCTTGCCGCCCGGAAATTCCCACAGGCCGGCCATGGATTTGCCGGGGGGGCGCTGCGCCAGCAACACCCGCCCGTCCGGGTCGATCAGCGCAACGGCAGAAACCAGAACCGTTTTCACGACCGATAATCCGCGTTGATGTCGATGTAACCATGCGTCAAATCGCAGGTCCACACGGTCCGCGCACCGTCGCCCAAGCCCAGATCCACACCGATGACCAGTTCCGCCCGCGTCATATAGTCGCTGGCGGCGGCTTCGTCATAACCCGGCGCGCGCCAGCCGTTTTCGGCCACGACCAGATCGCCAAAGCGGATCGTCAGCCGGTCGCGGTCCGCCTGCGCCCCCGATTTCCCCACGGCGGCGACGATGCGGCCCCAATTCGCGTCCTGCCCCGCAATCGCGGTTTTCACCAGCGGCGAATTGGCGATCGACATGGCCACGCGATGCGCGTCATCGGTCGAGGCCGCGCCGGTGACTTGGATTTCGACAAACTTCGTCGCGCCTTCGCCGTCGCGCACGACCAGTTGCGCCAATTCGCGCATCACGCCATGCAGCGCCGCGACAAATTCCGCGCCGGTGCCGCTGTCCAGCGTGGTGATCTCGGCGGCGTCGCTGCGCCCGGTCGCGGCCAGAATCAGCGCGTCCGATGTGGATGTGTCGCTGTCCACCGTGATCGCGTTGAAGGTGGCATCCAGCCCGCCGCTCAGCGCCTGTTGCAGCAGGGGCGCAGAAATCCGGGCATCGGTAAAGATATACACCAGCATCGTGGCCATATCGGGCGCAATCATGCCTGATCCCTTGGCAATGCCGGTGATGCGAATATCGCCGCCCTGCCCGGCGATCACGGCACTGGCCCCTTTGGGAAAGGTGTCGGTCGTCATGATCGCGCGCGCTGCCGCTGCGGCTCCGTTGGCGTCCAGCCCGGCGGCCAGATCGCCCACCACGGCAACAATCCGGTCATGCGGCAGCGGTTCGCCGATGACGCCGGTCGATGACGAAAACACCCGCGCGCGCGGCAGGTTCAGCGCATCGGCCACGGCCCCGGTAACGGCATCGACCGATTCCTGCCCCCGCGCGCCGGTAAAGGCGTTTGCGTTGCCCGAATTAACGATGATCGCGGCGCCTGCGTCATCATGCCCGCCTGCGGCCAGTTTTGCCTGATTGTCCAGCACACAGGCCGCGCGGGTCGAAGACCGCGTGAACGCGCCCGCAATGCTGGCCCCCGGAGCCACGCGGATCAGCGTCACATCGGTGCGGCCCTGATATTTCACGCCCGCCGCAGCACTGGCGAAATCCACGCCGTCAATGACCGGCAGATCGGGAAAGCTGGCCGGAGCCAGCGGCGAAACAGGAAGTCCAGCTTTGCCCATGTTATTCAGCCTCTAACAAAGTCAGGTTGTTCATCAATGCGGGGTTGATGCTGTCATCGCGGGTCACGTCCGCTTCGTGAACCAGACGTTCGATGTCGTCTTCCACCTTGGTGCGGCGGACCAGTTGCGCGATCTGGTCGCGGACATCGGCCAGCGGCGGGGCCTCTTGCATCCGGGTGTCGTTCAACTGGATGATGTGCCAGCCGAAATCGGTCTGCACCGGGTCGCTGATCTGCCCCGGCTGCATCGCCATCACCGCATCGGCAAAGGGCGTGACCATCTGATCGGCGGTGAACCAGCCCAGATCGCCCCGGTTCGGGCCGCTGGGTCCGGTGGAATACGCCTCGGCCAGTTCGCCAAAATCAGCGCCCGCGTCCAGTTCCGCGCGAACCTCGGCCGCTTTTTCCGGGCTGTCCACCAGAATATGCGCGGCGTTGTATTCGGTCGCGCCGCCCACATCGCCCATCAGCCGGTCATAGGTTTCGCGGATTTCATCATCCGACGGTTCCACATCGGCCAGACGGCTGACGGCGGCGGTCGCCAGCGTGTTGCGGCGCTGCAATTCCAGCTGCGCGCGCACGCCCGCATTTTCGACCCCGGCCGAGGCCACGGCGGTTTGCCGGATCAACTGATCCAGCATCATATCCCACAGCGCGGCGTCCGGCATACCGTCCACATTCGGATCGGCCAGCGACTGACGCATCACGATCATCTGGCCCAGCGTGATGTCCTGACCGTTGACGGTGGCGACCACGGTATCGGCGTCCTGCGCGCCCGCGACGCCCGGCAACAACAGCGGCGCGGCAAGGGCTGCGGCCAGAAATGATGATCTGAGCATGGAAAATCCTTTGCTTTTCGCTGCCCCACGGGGTCCGAACCGGGGGCGAACATTGACAGTCGGGCGGGCGGGGCCTACATCCGCAGGCAACTTTGTGGAAGGTGCCGCCGCTTTCGTTACGCCCGTGATACGGCAAGGCGCGGGGTGCGGGCAAGTGGCCCGGCGGGCCGCATCTTCCCACCCATGGGATTGTGAAGGTAACATGCTTGGCATCGGTAATCTGGCAAAGATGATTTTTGGCACCCCTAACGACCGCAAGGTCAAGGGGACGCGACCGCTGGTTGCACGCATCAACGCGCTTGAGGATCAGTTCAAATCGCTGTCCGATGACGGGCTGATCGAAAAAACCCGCGAATTGCAAAGCCGCGCCCAGAACGGGGAATCGCTGGATGCGCTGTTGCCCGAAGCCTTTGCCAACTGCCGCGAAGGCGCACGCCGCGCCCTGGGCCTGCGCGCGTTTGACGTGCAGTTGATGGGCGGGATTTTCCTGCATCAGGGCAATATCTCGGAAATGAAAACCGGCGAAGGGAAAACCCTTGTCGCGACCTTTCCGGCCTATCTGAACGCGCTGACCGGCAAGGGCGTGCATATCGTCACCGTCAACGATTATCTGGCCAAACGCGACGCCGAATGGATGAGCAAAGTGTTCGCCCAACTGGGCATGACCTGCGGCGTGGTCTATCCCTTTCAGGCCGAAGATGAAAAACGCACGGCCTACGCCGCCGATGTGACCTATGCCACGAATAACGAACTGGGCTTTGATTATCTGCGCGACAACATGAAGGGCAGCGTCGCCGAAATGGTGCAGCGCGGCCATAATTTTGCCATCGTGGACGAAGTGGACAGCATCCTGATCGACGAGGCGCGCACGCCTCTGATCATCAGCGGCCCGTCACAGGATCGTTCGGAATTGTATCTGGTGCTGGACAAATACATCCCGCAACTGGCCGATGATCATTTTAAACTGGATGAAAAGGCCCGCAACGCCACCTTTACCGAAGAAGGCAACGAATTTCTGGAACAGCTGTTGCAGGCCGATGGCGTGCTGCCAGAGGGTCAGACGCTCTATGACCCGGAATCGACGACCATCGTTCACCACGCCAATCAGGCGCTGCGGGCGCACAAACTGTTCCTGCGCGACCAACATTATATGGTCCGCGACGGCGAAGTCATGCTGATCGACGAATTCACCGGTCGCATGATGAAAGGCCGCCGCCTGTCCGACGGCCTGCACCAGGCGATCGAGGCGAAAGAAGGCGTCGCCATCCAGCCCGAAAACCAGACGCTGGCATCGGTGACGTTCCAGAACTATTTCCGGCTGTATAACAAGCTGTCGGGCATGACCGGCACCGCCGCGACCGAGGCCGAGGAATTCGCCGAAATCTACAAACTGGGCGTGGTCGAAGTGCCGACCAATCGCGGCATCGCGCGTCTGGACGAACACGACCGCGTGTATCGCACCGCAGACGAAAAATACGCCGCCGTGATCGAAGCCATCAAAGAGGCGAACGCCAAAGGTCAGCCGACCTTGGTTGGCACCACCAGCATTGAAAAATCCGAAATGCTGTCGGCCCTGCTGACCCGCGACGGCATCGCGCATAACGTCCTGAACGCCCGCCAGCACGAGGCCGAAGCCCAGATCGTGGCCGAGGCCGGCAAACGCGGCGCCGTCACCATTGCCACCAACATGGCCGGTCGCGGCACCGATATTCAGCTGGGCGGCAATGTCGAAATCAAGGTGATGGAGGCGCTGAAGGCCGACCCCGACGCCAACCCCGACGAATTGCGCGCACGCATCGAATCCGAACATGCGGGCGACAAACAGGCGGTTCTGGACGCGGGCGGTCTGTTCGTTCTGGGGACCGAACGCCACGAAAGCCGCCGCATCGACAACCAGTTGCGCGGCCGTTCGGGCCGTCAGGGCGATCCGGGCCGGTCGCTGTTCTTCCTGTCTCTGGACGATGACCTGATGCGGATTTTCGGGTCCGAACGTCTGGACAAGGTTCTGTCCACCCTCGGCATGAAAGAGGGTGAGGCGATTGTTCACCCGTGGGTCAACAAATCGCTGGAACGCGCGCAGGCCAAGGTCGAAGGCCGCAACTTTGACATTCGCAAGCAACTGCTGAAATTCGATGACGTGATGAACGATCAGCGCAAGGCCATCTTTGGCCAGCGTCGTGAAATCATGGACAGCACCGAATTGGGCGAAATCGCCGCCGATATGCGCCATCAGGTGATCGACGATCTGGTCGCCGATTTCATGCCCGAACGCAGCTATGCCGACCAATGGGACATTGACGGCCTGACGGAATCGGTGCGCGACAAGCTGAACATGGACCTGCCCATTGCCGAATGGGCCGCCGAAGAAGGCGTCGATCAGGACGCCATGCGCGAACGTCTGGTCACTGCGACCGATGCCTATATGGCGGACAAAATGCAGATCTTTGGCGAAGACACCATGCGCCAGATCGAAAAACAGGTGCTGTTGCAGATGATCGACCAGAAATGGCGCGAACATCTGATTACGCTGGAACATCTGCGGTCGGTCGTCGGTTTCCGCGGCTATGCGCAGCGTGACCCGCTGTCGGAATACAAAACCGAAGGGTTCCAGTTGTTTGAAACGCTGCTGGACAGCCTGCGGTTTGACGTGACGCAGCAACTGGCCCGCATCCGCCCGCTGACGGACGAAGAACGCGAACAGATGATGCGCCAGATGGCCCAGCAACAGGCCGATCTGCAAGCATCATCCCATCCCGAACACATCGAGGCCGAGGGCGGCGCCGCATCCGCCCACGCGCCGGGTTTTGATGAAAACGACCCCGCCACCTGGGGCAACCCGTCGCGCAACGACCCCTGCCCCTGCGGTTCGGGGAAAAAGTTCAAACATTGCCACGGGGCGATCTGATGAACGGGGCTTCGGCCCCGTTTTTCATGTGCGGGATCGGTGGGGCGGGCTAGACCACGCCCGCCAGCACATTCACCGACAGCCCCAGCAGCCCGATATTGAACGCAAACGCCACCAGCGAATGAACCGTCGCAAACCGACGCAGCGCCGCATCGCAGATCACCACATCCGGCGCCTGAAACGTCATCCCCACCGCCAGCGAGAAATAACAGAAATCGGAAAAGACCGGCGGCGCGTCATCGGGAAATTGCAACCCGCGCCGGTCGTCGCCGTGCCTCTGGTCATAATAAAAATGCGCGTAATGGATGGCGCAGATCAGATTGCCGAACAGCCATGCCAGAACCAGCGTGGCCACCACCATCACGACATTGCCGTCGCTGCTCTGCCGCAGAACCAGCCCCAGCGCAACCATCACCGCCCCCAAGGCCGCAACCGCCAGCGTCAGGGTCAGCGCCCGCCCGCTATCGTCGCGCGCCGCCGTGACCCGCAACCGCGCTGCATCCGCCCGGTGCCATAACGGCCACAGCGACAGAATGAACGCACAGGCCCCCGCATCGAACCCCAGAACAAAGGCCCGCGCCGGATCGGTCAGCAGCAGCGCCCCGCAGGTGACGGCCAAAAACACCGCCGCAAACAGCCAGATGCGCGGATGGGTCAGGGTCATGGCGAAACCGCGCCCATCTTAGCCGCGCAGCGTGCCGCCGGTCGCCTTTTGCACCTTGTCGATGATCTTCTGGCTAACGGCCTCGATCTCGGCGTCGGTCAGGGTTTTGTCGCGCGGTTGCAGGCGAGCGGTGATGCCGATGGATTTCTGGCCGCCGTCCAGCCCGGTGAATTGGTCAAACACCGTCACCTGCTGGATCAACGCCTTATCCGCACCGGCGGCGGCGTTGACCAGGGTCAGCGCCTCAACTGCCGGATCCACCACGAACGCGAAATCGCGTTCAACCGCCTGCAATTCCGACATATTCAGCGCCGGACGGGTGGGCGTTTTCACCTTGGGGAACGGAATCGCGGTCAGATAAATGGTGAACCCGACCGCAGGCCCCTTCACATCCATGTCGCGCAGAACCTTGGGGTGGATTTCGCCAAACGTCGCCAGTTTGTTCGGACCCAGCGCGACATTCCCCGCCCGGCCCGGATGCCACCATGCGTCCAGTTTTCGGTTGATCTGCGCCTTGGCGGGGGCGCCAAGGATGTTCAGGATCGCCTCGGCATCGGCTTTGGCGTCATACAGATCGACCTTGCGGCGGCTGCCGAACGGGTCGCGCGGGGCGATATGGCCGACCAGCAACCCGCTGATCTGCACCACCTGTTCGCCGGGTTCGCCGCCCGAAAAGACCGGCCCCAGTTCGAACAGCGCCAGATCGGCAAAGCCGCGCGCCTGATTGCGCGCCGCCGCCGCCAACAGACCGGGCAGCAAATCGGGGCGAAGATGGGTCATTTCGCTGCTGATCGGGTTTTCGACGCGCACCGCGTCCGATCCGCCGCCGAACAGCGCCGCCGCCCCCGCATCAATGAAACTGTAGGTCACACATTCGTTATAGCCCAGCGACGCCGCCATCCGCCGCGCCGCCTTTTCGCGCACCTGCAACGGGGTCAGCACCGGCTGCGGCACGCCCGCGCGCGGACGCGGCAGGGGTTTGCCCTGCAATTTGGTCAGGCTGGCAATGCGGGCGATTTCTTCGACCAGATCGGCCTGACCCAGCACATCGGGGCGCCATGACGGCACATGCGCCATGTCGCCCTCCATCCGAAAGCCCAGCGATTCCAACGTGCTGCGTTGAACATCGGCGGGAATGTCCAGCCCCACAAGGCTGGCCGTGCGCGCAGTGTCCAGACGATAGGCGCGGTCGGTTACCGGCACGACACCGGCGGTCACGATGTCCGACGGCTCGCCCCCGCACAGGTCCAGCACCATCTGCGTGGCCAGATCCAGCCCCTGTAACGTAAACTCCGGGTCGATCCCGCGTTCGAACCGATAGCGCGCGTCGGAATTCATCTTTAACGCGCGGCCGGTGGTGGCGGTGCTGATCGGGTCGAAATACGCGGCCTCGATGAATACGGATGTCGTGTCGTCCTGCGACCCGCTGCGCGCGCCGCCCATGATCCCCGCGATGCTGTCGGGGCCGTGATCGTCGCAGATCACCACAGCCCCCGCCGGCAGCGCATAGGTTTTGTCATCCAAAGCCGTCAGCGTTTCGCCATCCGCCGCACCGCGCAGGGTCAGATCGCCCGAAACCTTATCCGCATCAAAGACATGCAGCGGGCGGTTCAGGTCAAAGGTCATGTAATTCGTGATGTCCACCAGCGCATTGATCGGGCGCAGGCCAATCGCGCGCAGGCGTTTTTGCAGCCATTCGGGGCTGGGGCCGTTTTTCAGACCGCGCACCACGCGACCGGCGAAAAACGGCGCTTTTTCCGCAACATCCGGCGCAATCGTCACATTGATCGGACAGGGGAACGCCGCCGTCACATCCGCCCCCCGCAGCGGTTTCAGCACGCCCAAGCCCCGCGCCGCCAGATCGCGCGCAATCCCGCGCACGCCCAGCGCATCGGGACGGTTCGGCGTGATCTTGATATGGATCATCGGGTCGATTTTTTCGGGCTGATGTTCCGCCAGCCAGTCAACAAACCGCTGCCCCACATCGCCCGACGGCAATTCGATGATGCCGTTATGTTCGTCGGACAGTTCCAATTCGCGTTCCGACGCCATCATACCGTGGCTTTCGATGCCGCGGATTTTGCCGACGCCCAGCGTGGTATCAATGCCCGGCACATAATCGCCGGGTTTGCACAGAACCACGGTGATGCCCGCCCGCGCGTTCGGGGCGCCGCAAACGATCTGCTTTTCGCCTTCGTCCGTCATGACGCGGCAGACGCGCAGGCGGTCGGCGTCGGGATGCTGTTCGGCGTGGTCGACGCGCGCCAGCGTAAAGCCCGCCAGTTTCGCCGCCGGATCGGTCAGTTCCTCGACCTCGAGCCCCAGATCAGTCAGCGCATCCGCGATTTCATGGACGGTTGCGGTGGTATCCAGATGATCTTTCAACCAAGAGAGCGTGAATTTCATGTGCGCGGCCTTCCCGTGTGGCCCATCGGGGCCGTCTGTTTCCTGCCTTGAACCGCCCTGCGCGCGCGGGGTCAAGCGGTTTTGGGTGGTTTCGGGCGTCTGTGCGCCTATACTGCGCCGCGATTCAACAGGGGTTTACCATGTCGCACATATTCTGGGGGGCCACGACCCTTGGCCTGATCCTGTCGCTGCCTGCCTTTGCGGATGCGCCGACCTGTGCGGGCGAACCCGCCGCGTGGATTGGCGGCAATGCCGAGGCGTCCGACATCAGCACCAGCACGGATGCGATCGACGCGACCGTGACCGTGACCGATGCCGTCTATCTGCTGTTCCGCGTCAGCGCCGATCAGCGCGTCCGGTCCGAGGCTGTCCCGACCGATGACGGCGACACGATGTTAACCCTGATGACGGCCACGGGCGACGATCTGGCCTTTAACGACGACGCCCCAGGCACGCTGGCATCGCGGATTGATGAGTCACTGCCCGCCGGAGATTACTGCCTGCGGGTGGAAGGCTATGGCGATCACGGCTTTGACGCGACGGTGCGCGTGGGCCGCCCGGATCATCCCGAATTGATCGAACGCGATGACACCCAGATCCACCCCTGTTCATCGAACGACCCGGCCATCAACCTGACCGACGCGGTTCTGGACGCGGTGCTGGCCGATGGTCCGGTGACGCATGAACTGGATGGCAGCCGCGCGCAGTATTACCGGTTCCGGCTGGACACCGACACGCCGCTGACCCTGCGCGCGACCAGCGACGATCTGGACCCGCATATGACGGTGTTTGACGATTACGGCGATGAAATCGCGTCGAATGACGATGCCGATGGTCTGAACGCGCGGCTGGATTTTCCCGATGCGCTGTGGTCGGGGGAATACTGCATCGGCGTGGCGGCGGTGACGCCGGGCGCGGGGGCGATCACCCTGTCGGCCGAAACGCTGGACATGGACGCGTATCGCAGCGACGCGTTCCGCCGGGGCAACACCGCGCCCGAAGCCGGTGCCTATCCGATGCAGGAACTGGACCTGACCGAGGCCCGCGAAACCGTTGTGCTGCATGACGGCACGGCGCAGTGGTTTACCTTTACGCTGGACCGGCCCACGGTGCTGATCGTCAAAACGCTGGGTTCCGCGGTGGGGATCGACACCGGGCTGGCGCTGTTTGACGACAACGGCTACATGCTGACCGAAAACGATGATTATGACGGCACAAACGCCCAGATCGGGCCGATTGTGCTGAACCCCGCAACCTATCGCATGGCGCTGACGGATGTTGAGGCCAATGGCCAGCCCACGGGACGCACCCGCCCGGTGGGGCTGGCCTTTGACCGCTGGCTGCGCGCAGAATAAGGTTGCGCCACGCACGCCCCGCACGCATAAATCGCCAAGAATACGACGCCCAGAGGACATGTCATGGACAAATTCACCACCCTGACCGGGATCGCGGCCCCCATGCCGTTGGTTAATATCGACACCGATATGATCATCCCCAAGCAATTTCTGAAAACGATTCAGCGGTCGGGGCTGGGCGTCAATCTGTTCGACGAAATGCGTTATGACCGCGACGGCAACGAATTGCCCGATTTCGTGCTGAACCAACCCGCCTATCGCGATGCGCAGATCATCGTGGCGGGCGATAATTTCGGCTGCGGATCATCGCGCGAACATGCGCCTTGGGCATTGCTGGATTTCGGGATTCGCTGCGTAATTTCCACCAGCTTTGCCGATATTTTCTTTAACAACTGTTTTAAAAACGGAATCTTGCCGGTCGTTCTGCCGCAGGATGCCGTGGACGCGCTGATGCAGGACGCGGGAAAAGGCGCGAATGCTCGCCTGACGGTTGATCTGGATGCGCAGACGGTGACGACATCAGACGGGGTCAGCTTTGCCTTTGACGTGGACCCGTTTCGCAAACACTGTTTGTTGAACGGGCTGGACGATATCGGCTTGACCATGGAAAAAGCTTCTGCGATAACACAATTCGAGGTTGAACTGTCGCAGACTGCCCCATGGGTGTGATTTGCAACAGTCATTGCGCTGTCGTGCATTTTTTACATAAAATTGTCTTGAATAGATGTGGGATTGCTGGCATCCCCCGATCAGCAGAGGTCTGTGTGGTGCGGATGCCTGCGGTACATGTTTCATGATGGAGATGTTCATGAGCACTAAAAATGCAATCGCAGGCGCCTTGGTTGCCCTGCTGGGTGCAACGGCTGGCGCATCCGCAGCCACCGTTGTTGTCGAAAATGTCACCGGTGCGTGGACCAATATTGTTGGCGGCGGCACCGCTGTGACCGGTCGTAACACCAACGAAATCTTCTGGGGCGTGCAAACCGCCACCCCGAAAAGCGGCCTGTCCTTTGCGGGCGTTTCCAACAAAGCCATGACCGCTGGCACCGTCGCCGAGCTTGGCTCGCTGACGCATCACAACTTTTTCACCGTTGGCACGCCGGTGTCGGCCGCGCGCCTGAACCTCAGCTTTGATGTGCGCATCGACGGCGAACTGCGCACCGTGACGAATGCGTATGACTTTACGCTGCTGGAAACGCGCAACAATTCGCGCATCTGCGACAATGGCGAACCGAACCGTCAGGGCATCAACATCAATGGCTGTGCCGACCGCATGCAGGCGATCCACAATGCCGACGTGTCGGAAACCTTTGAAATCGGCGGCAAAACCTTTGTGTTCGACATCGACCACTTTGGCTTTGATCTGGACGCCGACGGCATCCCGACCATCTGGACCGCCGAAGAACTGCAAACCCGCGTGTCGCTGACCGCGCAGTTCATCGAAATCGCGGATGTGGCCCCGGTCCCGCTGCCGGCTTCGGCTGCGCTGCTGGTTGCTGGTCTGGGTGGCTTTGCCGCTCTGCGCCGCCGCAAAAAAGCTTGATTTTTCAGGCAAAAATCACGAAAGGGGCGCTTTGGCGTCCCTTTTTTGTTGCGCTGCTGCTGGCGGGACCGGCGGCGGCTGACCCCGTTCGCGTGGCGACATGGAACCCCGGATTGATGCGCGACGGGCCGGGGCTTTTGTTGCGCGACATTGCGCGGGGTGACGCGCAGGTCACCGCGGCGGCGACCGTCATTGCGGCGGTTGCGCCGGATGTGATTGTGCTGACCGGGTTTGACTGGGATTATGACGGGCGCGCCTTGGCGGCGTTTGGCGACGTGCTGGCCGCGCAGGGCCACGACATGCCGCACCGATTCGCCGGACCGCCGAATACCGGCGTGCCGACCGGGCGCGATATGGACAGAGACGGGCGTCTGGGCCGCGCGCGCGACGCCCAAGGTTACGGGCGGTTTCGCGGTCAGGCGGGGATGGCGGTTCTGTCGCGCCTGCCCTTGGGTCCGGTCACGGATTACAGCGCGATGCTGTGGCGCGACATGCCGGGCAGCCGCATCCCCGACGATATGCCCGGAGCCGATATTCAGCGCCTGTCCACGACCGCGCATTGGGATGTGCCGGTGCTGACCCCGAACGGGCCGCTGCATCTGCTGGTGCTGTCGGCCACTCCGCCCGCATTTGAACCGCGCAACATCCCCCGCAATCACGACGAAATCACCTTCTGGCTGGCGCATCTGCCCGACGCGCCCTTTGCCGTGGTGGGGAACCTGAACCTCGACCCCGTTGATGGCGACGGAGACCCCGCCGCCCTGACCGCGCTGTTATCCGTGACCCAAGACCCCGCCCCGCGCGGCGCGTGGCAACCCGTGCAGGACGGCCCGAATGTCGGGCATCGCGGCGATCCGGCGCAGGACACGGCGGAATATGCCCGCGCGCCGGGCAATCTGCGGCTGGATTACATCCTGCCATC
The DNA here is from genome assembly GCF_030538495.1 of Paracoccus sp. (in: a-proteobacteria). Classification (GTDB taxonomy): domain Bacteria; phylum Pseudomonadota; class Alphaproteobacteria; order Rhodobacterales; family Rhodobacteraceae; genus Paracoccus. Next base: position 25,050 of record NZ_JAUNTW010000010.1, on the reverse strand, counting down.
CCGCGGCGCGCGCGTCACCGACAGCGGCGTGGTGTGGCCCGCCCCCGATGATCCGCTGGCCCCGGCGGTCGCGGCGGCATCGCATCGGCGGCTGGTTTGGGTTGACCTTTACCCCGAAAACGACGCAATCGCGCCATAGGCCCGGTCCAGATCATCCCCTGTCACGCAATAAGGCGGCAGGATGTAAACCGTGTTCCCCAACGGACGCAGCAACACCCCCTGCGCCATGAAATGCGCGCGCATCCGGGGGCCAGCCTCGGCCAGATAACCGGCCTGATCGACGCGCAGATCAATCGCCGCAATCGTGCCGCATTGGCGGGCCTGTTCGAACCGCGCATCGCGGGCCAAATGCGCCAGACGTTCGGCCTGCATCGCGGCCACATTGGCCAGCACATCCGCCATCGGGCGCGCCTGCCACAGCCGGATTTGCGCCAAAGCCGCCGCGCAGGCAATCGGGTTCGCGGTATAGGATGACGAATGGAAAAACGTCCGCCGCCGGTCGGTGGAATAATGCGCGTCGAAAATGCGGTCGCTGGCCAGCGTCGCCGCCAGAGGCACGACGCCGCCGGTTAAGCCCTTGGACGTGCATAAAATATCCGGCGCAATCCCGGCGTGATCACAGGCCCATAACCGCCCGGTGCGCCCCCATCCGGTCATAACTTCATCCGCGATCAGCAACACATCATGGCGATCACAGATGGCGCGCAACCCGGCCAGCACCTGCGGCGCATAGATCCGCATCCCCCCCGCGCCCAGCACCAAGGGTTCCAAAATCAGCGCCGCCATCTGCCCCGTCGCGGCCAGCTTTTCGAACGCGTCCAACGTCGCCTGCCCATCCCCCACCGGAAAGGGCAGCGTGTCCACCGAAAACATCAGCGGGTCATAGGCGGCGTTGAACACGCCACGTTCGCCCATGCTCATGGTGCCGATGGTGTCGCCGTGGTAACTGTCCTGCATCACCGCGATGCGATGCCGCCCGTCGCCGGTATGCCGCCAATAGCCCAGCGCCATCTTCAGCGCGACCTCGACCGCCGTTGACCCGCTGTCGCTGAAAAAGACCCGAGACAGCCCGCGCGGCGCCATCTGGATCAGCGCATCGGCCAGTTCTTCGGCCGGGGGGTGGGTCAGACCGGCGAAAATCACCTGATCCATGCGCGCGGCGGTGTCGGTGATCGCCTGCACGATTTCCGGCGGACGATGCCCATGCGTGACCACCCACCAGCTGGAAATCCCGTCCAGCAGCGGCCCGTTTTCGGTCTGAATATACGCGCCTTCGGTCCCGGTCACGCGCCACGGCGCGGGTTCGGTCGCGTGCTGAAAAAACGGATGCCAGACGGCGCTCATGCGAAATCCTGCGGGTTGAAATGGGTGGCCATGGCGGCGGTCAGGGTCGCGCGGCTCAGCGTGGGCAGCATCGGCAGCCGGCCCAAAATGCGGACGCGGCCCAGCTGCCCGATGGTGGCGATGTTGTCGGGGTTGTCGTCGCCAATGAACGCGACGCCATGCACCGGCACCCCCCGCGCGCGCAGCGATTCCAATGCGGTCAGGCTGTGGCTGATCGTCCCCAGCCCGGTGCGCGCCACCACGATCACCGGGATGCCCCAATCGGCGAACAGATCGGCGAACAATTTTTGGCGGGTCAGAGGGACCAGAACGCCGCCCGCCCCTTCGATCACGATGGGACTGTCAGGCGGGATCAAACGCGCGGGATCAATGGTCACGCCGTCCAGTTCCGCCGCGCGATGCGGCGATAACGGCTGGATCAGGTGATACGCGCCGGGATGCACCCGCGCCCCGGACAGCGCGGCAACCTGATCCGCGTCACTGGGCTGGCCGGATTGCACGGGTTTCCAATAATCCGCCCCCATCAGCCCGCAGAGACCTGCGGCGAACACCGTCTTGCCAATATCGGTGCCGGTGCCTGTGATCACAAATCGGGCCACAATTCCCCCAAGGTTTCCGCCAGAGACTCCACCTGTTCGCGGCAGACATTCAGCGTCAGCGACACCCGCAACCGCGATGTGCCATCCGGCACTGTCGGCGGACGGATGCCGCGCACGTCAAATCCACGCGCCTGCACCGCCGCAGCCAGCGCCATCGTTTCCGCATTTCCACCCACAATCAGCGGCACAATCTGGCTGCCGCTGACCGGAACATGCGGCACATGCTGCGCCAAACGCGCGTTAAACGCCGCAATATGCCCCTGCAATTCGGCCTGACGCCACGGCTCATCCGCCAGCATCCGCAGCGATTCCCGCCCGATTTCCGCCATCAAAGGCGAAGGTGCCGTGGCAAAGATAAACGGACGGCAGCGGTTGATCAGAACATCAATCAACACCCGCGCACCACAGATCAACGCGCCCGACCCGCCCAAAGCTTTGCCCAGAGTGTGCAACGTGATCACATTGTCGCGCCCCTCCAGATCATGCGCCAGACCGCGCCCGCCGGGACCGTAAACGCCGGTGGCATGGGCTTCGTCCACCAACAAAAACCCATGATCATCCGCCAGTTGCGCCAGTTCAGCCAAAGGCGCACGGTCGCCATCCATGCTATACAGACTCTCAACCGCGATCCAAACCGCCCCGGTCGCGCCCCCCGCCCGCCATTTTGTGATCACATCCGCCGCGTGGCCAACATCGCCATGACGAAACCCGGCCACCTCGGCCCGGCCCGCCCGCGCGCCTTCATGCGTGCTGGCATGGGATAACTCATCCATCAGCAGCAAATCGCCCCGCTGCGGCAGCGTGGTTAACACCGCGAAATTCGCAACATACCCCCCGCCAAAGCCCAACGCAGCCCCCGCCCCGAAATACCGCGCGGCCTCATCTTCAAAACAGGCTTGGGCATCGGTATTGCCGCGCAGCAGACGCGACCCGGCTGCCCCCACCGGAACGCCCGCATCAATCGCGGCACGGGCGGCGCGGGCCAGACGATCCGATCCCGCCAGCCCCAGATAATCATTCGACGCAAAATCAATCCCCGCGCGCGGCGCCAAAACCCGCAACCGCGACTGCCCCGCCAAATCTGCCAGATCGTCACGATACCGCGTCAGCCTGTCCACGCCCGGCCTTTCTTCTGTGCGAAAATATCCTGGGGGTCCGGGGGTGAAACCCCCGGCCTGTCAGCGCAAAACCGGAATGGCGGGGTCAGCGGCACGGGCGGCCTCGCGGCGCGCTTCGTTCGGGTCGGGCATATGTTCATGCACCGCCATCGGCGACAGGCCCAGTTTCGCAAACAACCGCATATCCTGATCTTCGCCCGGATTATCCTTGGTCAACAGCGTGTCGCCGACAAAGATCGAATTCGCGCCGGCAAAGAAACACATCGCCTGCATCTCATCGCTCATGCCCGTGCGACCGGCGGACAGGCGCACATGGCTGGCGGGCATCATGATGCGCGCGACGGCGATTGTGCGAACGAAATCAATCGGATCAACCGGTGCTGCGTCGGCCAGAGGCGTGCCTTCGACCGGGATCAGCATGTTGATCGGCACGCTGTCGGGCGGCTCAGGCAGATTGGCCAGCGTGACCAGCATATCGACGCGATCCTGATTGCCCTCACCCAAGCCCAAAATCCCGCCCGAACACACCTTGATCCCCGATTTGCGGACATTTTCCAGCGTTTCCAGACGGTCGGCAAAGCTGCGCGTTGTGATCACATTTCCGTAATGCGATTCCGATGTGTCGATGTTGTGGTTGTAATAATCCAGCCCCGCATCTTTCAACTGGCGGGCCTGATCGCCGTCCAGCATCCCCAGCGTCATGCAGGTTTCCATGCCCAAAGCCTTGACCCCTTCGACCATGGCAATGATCTGCGGCATGTCGCGTTCTTTGGGGCTGCGCCACGCGGCGCCCATGCAGTAACGGGTGGCCCCGGCATCACGGGCGCGACGCGCCTCGGCGATAACACGCTGAACTTCCAGCAATTTCGACGCCGACAGCCCGGAATCATAGCGCGCCGACTGGCTGCAATAAGTGCAATCTTCGGGGCAACCGCCGGTTTTGATCGACAAAAGCCGGCTCATCTGCACGCGGTTGGGGTCAAAGTTCTGACGGTGGACGGTCTGCGCCTGAAACAACAGATCCATAAAGGGCTGATCGAACAGAGCGCGCGCCTCGGCCGCGGTCCAGATTTTGCGCGTCGCTTGGGTCGTCGGATCGGTCAGCAGCATGTCATCCCTCGTCAAATGATCGACGTTCTTTATCACCTTGCGGGCGCGCTGTCTAATGGCGGTTCTGGGTCAGACGGCGCAGCGCCTCGGCCCGGCCAAATTCGCGCGCGGCCTGTTTTCGCGCGGCGTCGTATTTCGGCATCATCTGCGCCAGATCCTGCTGCGCGCGCGCCAGTTCGCGCGCCGCCCGCCCCGCCTGCGCGTTCGCCGTGCGCGCATCGGCCACCGTCAGCGGCGCAGCACTGGCATAGCTTTGCGTCATCGCCGCCTGCGTTTCGGCCACGCGCGCACGCGCGGCGTTCACATATTGGCTGAAATTCGCCAGCTTTTTCAGCTCTATATCCGCCTTGATCCGCGCAATGCGTTCCAAAGCGGCCAGATCCTTTGCCTTTACCATCCGTTCCGCGCCTTTGCCCGCATCTGTTCGGCAAACCGGATCGCCGCCGCGACCGGGCCGAAATGATCCCGTTGAATTTCATCACCAATTTTGACCGTGGCAAAGATCGCACGCGCACAGGGCGGGTCCGACCAGATCGGCACGTCATGTTTGTTCGCCCGTTCACGGATGCGCGCGGCGATGTCGTCCACGCCCTTGGCCACGCAGACCGGCGCGCGCCCGCTGCCGCGTTGCCATTTCAGCGCGACGGCGTAATGCGTGGGGTTCACGATGATCACATCCGCGTCGGCCACGTCGTTCAGCATCTGCTTCATCGCCAGATCGACGGCCTTTTGGCGGCGCGCGGCCTTCATATGCGGATCGCCTTCGGAATCTTTGTGTTCGTCCTGCATTTCTTTGCGCGACATGCGGTTTTTGCGGCGGTGATCGAACCATTTCCACGCCATATCGGGGACGGTGAACAGGATGGAAATGCCGATTCCCATGGCCAGAACCTGCCCCATCAGCACCGACAAACCGGTGATCCACGCGCCATCCGTCATCGCACTGGCCGCCAGCCGGTCGGTAAAGCTGCGAAACATCAGCCAGCCGCCGATGCAGACAAAGCTGGCCTTGCCGGTATTGATCGCGAATTGCACCAGCCCCTGCGTGCCAAATTTCTGTTTCGCGTTTTTGAACGGATTCAAGCGGTTAAAATCCGGCGCCAGCTTTTGCGGGGAAAAGATCAGCGCGCGTTGCCCGACCAGCCCCAGCAGGATCGCCACCCCCGGCACCAGCATCAGCACCACGACCGCCACCGCCGCATATTGGCCCAGCGACGCGGCCAAGACGCCGGTCCCGCCGGGTTGCCACCCCCCGGCCCCCAGCGCGCGCCCGGCCATCGACAGCCATTGTTTCACCGCAAAGCCCGCCCCCACCATCAGCGCCAGCCACGCGCCCAGATACATCATCACGACGTTCAGTTCGGTGGATCGGGGGATGTCGCCCTTTTCCCGCGCGCGGCGCAGCTTTTGTTCCGACGCCTCGAACTGTTTGTCGTCTTTATCCTCGCTCATGATGGCCTCGGCAGGGTAAATGACAGCACGGCGTCGACCCAGAGACCGACCAGCATCGGCGCCAGCAAAGCCAGCCCCGACAGCGCCAGAAAAATCGCCGCGGGTGAGCCGATAAACACCACCGGCAGCGCGGGCATCACCCGGCTGATCAGCCCCAGCAGCGCCTGATACAAAAACCCGCCCAGACTGAACGGCGCGGCCAGCACCATCGCCAGCCAGAATGTCTGCGCCACCATCCGCGCGCCCTGTGACGCAGCGTAAGTCGGATCAGGCCAGGACGCGGGCGGCCATAACAGCAGACTGTCAGCCAGCATCTGCACCACCATGATCGGCAGGCCCAGCGCCATCAGAATCGCGATGCCGCCCAGATGCAGCATGTTCCCGATGGGATGAGGGGCGGATTCGTTCTGCACCCCCACCACCTGCGACAGCGACGCCGTGGTCGCAATCGCGGTCGTGGCAATATCAATCGCCAGAGCCAAGAGACGCAGCAGCCCGCCGATCATGAACCCGATCAGCATTTCACCCGCGATCTGCGCCAGATAGCCCGTGCCATGCACCGGCGCAGGCGCGTGAACCGCCAACAGCGGCGCAATTGCCATCGCCAGCGCGACCTTGACCCGGCCCGGAATGACGCGTTCGCCAAATCCGGGCAGCACCAGCAAACTGGCCTGCACCCGGACATAGACCAGAACCACGCCCCAATTCAGCCCCGGCATCAGCTGCGCCAGATCGTCCCACATCACGCGGCCTCGACCGTGCCAAGCAGGCGCAGATCGGCGGCGGGGTCGACTTCCTCTAGCCCCAGAACGGGCAGCGCGATGCCATTGGACCCCAGCACCGCGCGGACCATGCGGCGGCGGTGGTCGGGGGCGATCACGACCATGCGTTCGGCCGGGTCGGTCAGGGTCAGCGCCTTGCGCGTGGCCTCTACCAGTTTGCGCGACATGGCGGGCGTCAGCGCGCCGCCCCCCGCGCGCCCGGTTTCGGCATCGGCACGGACAAATTCGGCCTCCCATCCCGGATGCAGTTGCAGCGCGGCGATGCGGCCGTCATCGGAAAACTGCTGCGTGATCTGGCCGCGCAGGCGTTTGCGCACCAGTTCATACACCGTTTCCACCGATTCGATGTGGCGGAATTCGCTGATGGCATCAACGATCAGAGGCAGGTTGCGAATGGAAATCCGTTCCTCCAGCAACGCGCGCAGGATCGCCAGCAGCAGTTCCGGCGTCACCTTATCCGGGATCACGCTGTCGAAATATTTGCGATAGCGTTCGGCACGCGCACCATCCGACAGGTTTTTCAATTCGTCCAACTGGCGCTGCATCGCGCCCATGGTCAGCAGGGCGGGCAGGTTGGTTTTCACGACCTCCATCAGATGGGTGGACAGAACCTCCATCGGGGAAACGACGGTGGCACCCAGCGTCGCGGCCTCATCCTGTTGCGAGGGCGGGATCCAGCGCGCGGGGCTGCCGTAAACGGGTTCCTTCACGGCATCACCCGGCAGGCTGCGCAGCGTGTCATCGCCGCCCAAGGCCAGAATCTGCGCCGGACGCAGCGTGCCACGCCCGCGCAGCACCCCCTGCACCCGGATCTGATAATCGCCGGGCAGCAGATCGTCGGTGTCGGTGATGCGCACATCAGGCAAGATCAGGCCATAGGTTCGCGCGATATGGATGCGCAAGTTGTTGATCCGGCTGCCCAAACCGCGCGCCTGATCCAGCGCAGGCAGCACCAGATCGGGGCCGAGTTCGACCGACAATTCGTCAGTGTCCAGCACATCGCCAATCCGCGCCGCCGGGGCCGGTTCCGCGTCATCCGCCGGCAGATCGGGCAGCGCCGCATCATAGCGCGCGCGTTTTTGCGCAATAAACCACGCCGCAGCCGCCAGCCCTGCCGCCATCATCAGAAACAGCAGGCGCGGCATCCCCGGCACAAAGGAAATCACCGCCAGCGTGGCCGCCACCACCGCCGCCGGTTGCCAGCTGCGCGTCAGTTCGTTCGACAACAGCTTCGACGTGGTATCCGTCGCCCCGCCGCGCGACAGCAGCAGCGCCGCCGCCATCGACGTGATCAGAGCGGGAATTTGCGTCACCAGCCCGTCGCCAATCGTCAGATGCGAATAGGTCGCCATCGCCTGCCCGACCGGCATTCCATGCACCATAATCCCGACCGTCAGCCCGACGATCAGGTTGATGAATGTGATCACAATGCCCGCAATCGCATCGCCTTTGACGAATTTCGACGCGCCATCCAGCGACCCGAAAAAGCTGATCTCGCGCTGTTCCTGCGCGCGGCGGCGTTTGGCCTCTTGGTGGTCGATGGCGCCGGCGTTCAGGTCGCCGTCGATGGCCAGCTGTTTGCCGGGCAGCGAATCCAGCGCGAAACGAGCGGCCACCTCGGCCATGCGCCCCGAGCCTTTGGTGATGACCATAAAGTTCACCACCGAAATCACCGCAAAGACCGTCAGACCGATCAACAGCGACCCGCCCGCGACAAAATCGGCAAAGCCGTTAATCACCTGCCCGGCGGCGTCTTTGCCGTTATGGCCTTCGGTCAGGATCAGGCGGGTGGATGACACATTCAGCGACAGCCGGATCACCAGCGTAACCAGCAGCAGCACCGGAAACGCCTGAAAATCCGTGGGTTTATCCACCAGCGACGCCATGACCAGCACCAGCGTGGCCGTGGCGATCGACAAAGCAATGCCGAAATCCAGCATCCCCGGCGGCAGGGGGATGACCATGGACACAACGACCAGCACCAGCCCGCCGGTGATCAGAATGGGCGCGTCCAGAAAACGCGATGATTTGGCCTGAACGGCGCCGATTGGGGTCATTTTTCACGGTTCTCCGTGGGGGCTGGCGTATCGCGCAGCAGATCGTCAAGAGGCCACGCCCGGTCCGTCAACAGACCCGCGCGACGAAGGAAAACAATGGCCTGAATCCGGTCCGCCGGGTCCATCGCCAGCAGGCGCAGGCGGTAATCGCGCGGCAGCGATTCCCCCGCCAGCAGCCATTCGGTTGCGTCATTGGTGAACGCGGTCAGCGGGTCCGGTTCCCCCGCCAAGGCCGCCATCAGAACCAGTTCCGGTCCCATCATGCGGCCTTTTTCAGATCGCGCAGCGCGGTTTCCAGCACGTCAAAGCTGGGGCGAAAATGTTCGGGCGTGGTCTGGCGACCCACCTCGACGCACAGATTCGTGGCGTGTTGGTGCATCCCGGCGATCAGCACGGATTTGATCACGTCGTAAAACCCCAAATCCTGCTTAACGACGCCGCCCAGACGGTTCGCCAAAGGCGCCACAAAGCCATAGGACAAGAACACGCCCAAAAACGTGCCAACCAAGGCCCCACCGATCATTTTCCCCAGAATTTCAGGCGGTTGGTCAATCGAGCTCATGGTTTTGATCACACCCAGAACGGCGGCAACGATGCCCAGCGCGGGCAGCGCGTCGGCCATGTTTTGCAAGGCGTGGGGGACGTGCATTTCCTCTTCGCGCAGGGTGGCGATGCGGCGGTTCAGCATGTCTTCGACCTGATAGGGGTCGTCGTAATTCAGGCTGGCCGACCGCATGGTGTCGGCGATCAGCGACACGATGTTATGATCCGCCACCAGCCGGGGATAGGCGCTGAACACCGGCGATTCGGCGGGGTTTTCGATATGTCCTTCCAGTGCGACGGGGTTGTCGCGCGCGATTTTCAGCAACTGAAACAGCAGGCACAGCACATCCTGATGATCCTGCGCGGTCCATTTCGGCCCCTTGAACGCGCGGACCAGCCCGCCGACCGTCGCCTTGAGCGTGTGACCATCATTGGCCAGCACATAGGCGCCAATCGCGGCCCCCATAATCATCATCATTTCAAACGGCAGCGATGCAAGGATCACCCCCATCTTACCGCCCGCCAGCAGATAGCCACCAAAGACCATCACCATCGTCACGATAATACCGACAAAACCGAACATCTGCGGCTCCTTATGGGTTGCGGACGCTGCGCGCGCCCATTTGTGCGGTCAGCAATGCCGCCTGACGCGGTTCGACATTGGCAATGATGCGCGCGCCGTTTTCCGGCTGCACCCGCATCAGAATTTCAGCGGCGAAATCAGCGGGAAGGTTCGTCAGAACCGCCGCTGCCTCGGCCGGTTTCATGCGGTCGTAAACGGCGACCAGCTTTTCAATATCGCTGCGCACGGCTTCGGATTCGCCGCTGGTCGCGCGGTGCTGGCTGTCGCGAATGGCGCGCAATTGCGCCAGATATTCGCGCAAACTGGCCTGCGACGTGGCCAATTCGGCCTTTTTATCGTCCATCGCCACCATATAGCGTTCAATCCGCAGGGCGCGGTCGCGGAGTTCTTCGGCCAAAGCGACGGCCTCGGGGACGTCGCCGCAGCCCTGCAACAGGGTGGTCGGCTCGGCCTCGGCTGCGAAAAAGCGGGCCATATCCTGCCCTTGCCACAGCGCGGCGGCGGCGGGCAGGCCAAAGGCCAGCGTCAGAATGGACAGCGCGGATTTAGACATGCGACACCTCGCGTTTGCGCAGGCGGCGCGCGGCGGCGGGGGCTGCGGGTTCGGGCGCGGGGGCGGCAGCATTGTTGATGCGCTGACGCAGTTCCCACAACGCGCGTTCTTTGCGCGCGCGTTCGATTTCCGATGACAGCGATTCGCTGGCGGTCGTGGCTTCGTCCCGCGCGGTGCGGATGGCCTGTTCCAGTCGGTCCACCTCGGCCGCCATGACGGCGATTGCGCCGCCCAGGCCCGTTTCCAGATCGTTCAGTTTCCGCAACCGCCGCGACAGCGACAGGCAAAACACGGCCAAACCCACAGACGCCGCCAGCAGGGCGATTTGCAAAACAGATTCAAGGGTCATTTGAAGCGAAACTCCGTAATCAACAGGTTGTGGGCGGCGTCGTTGCCCAACACCAGACGCGCGCGGTTCAGTAATTCGGCGCGGATGATTTCCAAGACACCGCGCCGTTCATAGGCGGCGGGGTCCACATCAGACAAAAACGTGGTGAACGCGTCCAACAGGCGCGGCATCAGATGGTCGATGGCGGCGCGATGCGTGGCGTCGGTTTCAATCGACGCGGCCAGAATCAGCGTGCGCGCACGCGGCCCCGGCACGGCCAGTTCAATCACCGGAATGTCGATAAAGGCGACATCCGGCAGGGATGCTGCCGCCGGCGCGGGCGTCATCAACGCCCCCGGCGACCACATCCCCATATAGGTCGAGGCGAACCCCCCGCCCCCCAAAACCAGCGCGCCCAACAGCGCGACCAGCATTCCTTTTTTCTTTGGCGCCTTATCTTCGGTGGCGACTGCCGCTTGGCTCATGGTGATTCTCCGTCGTGACAAGACGGAAATAACAGCTTCGCACTAACCAATTCTTAATAGGCGGCGTGCAATGAAGGGGGTGACGAAAATAAAGCGCCGATTCGAAGGGGGCAGTTTTGCAAAAAATGCAGGACTATTGGAATGAGCGAAGCTCGCAGCAGAAAATGATCCTTGCGGGGGCATTTCTGGCCAGTTTCCTAATGATTATTGGGTTTGGCTGGATGGCCAGCCGTACCCAGATGGCCATGATCTATGGCGGTCTGGACGCTGCACAGGCGGGCGAGGTGATCGCCGGCATCGAACGCAGCGGGGTAAAATATGAGGTTCGCGGTGATTCGATCTGGGTTGCCGCCGATCAACGCGACCGGCTGCGCATGGAAATGGCGGCCCAAGGGTTGCCCGCGCAAGGCAGCAGTGGTTACGAATTGCTGGATGGCATGTCGGGCTTTGGCACGACCGCGCAAATGTTCGACGCCGCCTATTGGCGCGCGAAAGAAGGCGAACTGGCCCGCACCATTCTGGCGCTGCCGAATGTGCAGACAGCGCGGGTGCATCTGGCCGTGGAAACCGGGCGCGGTTATCGCCGCGATTCGGGGGGCAGCGCCTCGGTCACGTTAACCACGTCTGGCGCGGCGCTGACCCGCGAACAGGCCGCCGCGCTGCGTTATCTGATTTCATCGGGCGTTCCGGGGCTGCAACCCGACGCGGTGACGGTGATTGATTCGGCGCGCGGGATTGTGTCCGCGTCCGAAGACAGCACCGGCGCCGACCGCGCCGCCGAGATGAAGCGCAATGTCGAACGGATTCTGGAACCGCATGTCGGCATCGGGAACGCGATTGTTGAACTGAATCTGGAACTGGTGACCGAAACCGAATTGCTGACCGAACAGCGATTCGATCCCGAACAGCGCGCCCTGATTTCCCAAGTGACCGAGGAAACGCAGGACGAAAGCAATTCCACCGGCTCTGGCGCGGTGACGGCGGCGTCGAACCTGCCCGATACGGCGGCGCAGGCCGGTGACAGCACCCAAAGCGCGCGGTCCGAAAATCGCCAGCAAACCAATTACGAAGTCAGCCGCCTGACCCGCGAAATTCAGCGCCAGCCGGGGTCCACCCGCCGCCTGACCGTCGCGGTTCTGGTCAACGGCGTGCCGCAAACCGGCGCGGATGGCCAGACAGTGCTGGTCCCCCGCCCCGATTCGGAGCTGGAGGTGCTGCGCGAACTGGTTGCGTCGGCCGTTGGCTTGGATCAGGGGCGCGGCGATCTGCTGACCGTGAAATCGCTGCCCTTTGCCGATATGGGCGGAGCTGGCACGCTGGCCGCGCCGGGCCTGATGGATCGGTTGGATCTGAACGCACTGACGCGGATTGCGCTGATCGGGCTGTTTGCGTTGCTGGTGTTGTTCGCCATTCTGCGCCCGGTGCTGCGTGGCCGTGACCCCGCAGCCGCGCCCGAACTGGATGACAGCACGCCGCCCGCGCTGACGCCCGCCATGACTCCGGGGGTGATCGAAACCGCCGACACGCCGCCGCCTGCCGATGTGCGTGACATCTCGCCCGACCAGCCGCGCCCGGAAACGCTGTCGCTGCCATCCGCCGATCCGGTCGCGCGCCTGCGCAACCTGATGCGCGAACGCCACGACGAAAGCGTGAAAATCCTGTCGGGCTGGATTGATAATAAGGAGAAAGCGCAGTGACCCTTGCCGTGCTGAAACTGGAATCCTTCGCGGAAACCCGCGCGCCGGTGGAACAAATGTTCAGCCGTGACGCCGTGGATCAGGCCCATGCGGACGGGCTGGCGCAGGGGCTGGCCCGCGCTGATGACGCGCAGTTTCGTGACCTGACCGCCGCCATCACCAGCCTGCGCGACACGCTGCGCGATGACGAAGCGCGCCGCGCCGATCTGCGGCGCGAGGCTGTGGCGGCGCTCGCCCCGGTCCTGACGCAGATTCTGGACGCGCTGACCCCATCAGCCGAGGCCGCGCGACTGGAAAAAACCCTGCTGGATGAACTGCATCATCTGGCCGGACGCGCGCGCCCCCTGACAGCGGACATCGCCTGTCCGCCCGCGCTGCGTGGGTTGGTGGATCGCTGTCTGGCCCAGTCGGGCATGGACGGCGTGACCGTCACCGACAGCGACCACACCGCCGTCACCCTGACCATGGGTGCCGGACGCATCGAATTTTCCCCCGAACAGACAGCCGCCAACATCCGCGCGCTGATCGCCGAAATGACCGGAGCATGACCAGAATGGACAACCTGAACCACCTGATTAACACCGACCACATTCAGGTCGAAGTCACCATCCGCCTTGGCCGCACCCGCCAGACCGTCGCGCAATTATCCGCGCTGCGGGCCGATGACGTGCTGGTTCTGGACCAAACGATCGAAGACGGCGTCGAAATCTGCGTCGGCGACAAAGTCATCGCCCGGGGCGAATTGACCGGCGACGGGTCGGGCGATGATCGTCTGTGCGTGCGCATCATCGGTCAGGCGGGTGCGGCGTGAAACGGCTGATCCTGCTGGCCGCGCTGCTGCCGCAGGCTGCGTTTGCGCAAGGTCTGCCCGATCTGGCGGGCGGTTTGGGCGAAAACGCGGTGCTGCTGATGGTGGCGATGACCGCGCTGTCGCTGGCCCCGGCGATTGCGATTATGGTCACGGCCTTTCCGTTCATCGTGACGGTGCTGTCGATTCTGCGTCAGGCGATTGGCCTGCAACAGGCCCCTCCGAATATGCTGATCGTCAGCCTCGCGATTTTCCTGACCTGGTTCATCATGGACCCGGTTCTGCGCGACGCGTGGGACGTGGCCGGTGCGCCTCTGCAAGCCGGCACCATTGGCATCGCCGAGGCGTTTGAACGCGGCATCGTCCCGTTTCAGTCCTTTATGATGGCGCGCACCGATCCCGGCACGCTGGCCACGATGGGCGATATTGCGCCCGGAACGGATGGCGCGCCGGATCGGCTGTCGGTGCTGGTTCCGGCCTTTATGCTGTCCGAAATTCAGCGCGCGTTTGAAATTGGCTTTCTGATCGCGCTGCCGTTTTTGATCATTGATCTGGTCGTGTCAGCGGTGCTGATGTCGATGGGCATGATGATGGTGCCGCCGGTTGTGGTGTCGCTGCCGTTCAAGCTGGCCTTTTTCGTGGCCGTGGACGGCTGGGCGATGATCGCGGCGGCATTGGTGCGCAGTTATCAATGACGGATCAGCCGACCGCCACACCAAACAGCCGCCCGATCAGGGCGGTGACCCCCATCGCAAACGCGCCCCAGATCACGACGCGGCCAATCGCGCGTGCCATCGGTGCGCCTCCGGTCCGCGCGCCCGCCGCGCCCAGCACAACCAAGGCCATCAGCGTGGCGACCAGAACCACGGGGATAATCGCGCCCGCCGGGGCCAGATACGCCGCGATCAACGGCATCGCGCCCGCCACGGTAAAGGTCGCGCCCGAGGCCAAGGCCGCTTGCAGGGGGTTGGCGGCGTGAACCTCGGACAGGCCCAGTTCGTCCCGCATATGCGCGCCCAGCGCGTCATGCGCGGTCAGTTCCTGCGCCACCTGCATCGCGGTTTCCGGCGACAGGCCACGATCCTGATAAATCAGGGCCAGTTCGTGCAATTCCTGATCCGGAGTATCACGCAGGGCCGCCTGTTCGCGCAGCATATCGGCGCGTTCGGTATCCGATTGCGAACTGACCGAGACATATTCCCCCGCCGCCATCGACATCGCCCCAGCGGTCAGCCCGGCCAGACCGGCCAGCATCACCGCATTATGCGACGGCTCAGCCGCAGCCACCCCTACGATCAGCGAACTGATCGACACGATGCCGTCATTGGCCCCCAAAACCGCCGCCCGCAGCCAGCCGCTGCGCGTGATATAATGGGGGTCGCCGCTGTGGATTTCACGCATGAAACGCGGCCTTTAGTCAGGGGTGCCAAGAACTTGGCGCACTTTTGCCTCGATCTGGGCGGCGTTCAGTCCGGAATGATCATACATCGCATAAGGCGCGTCGTGATCGACAAATTCGTCGGGCAAGACCATCGACCGGAACCGCAGGCCCCGGTCAAAAACGCCCTCATCCGCCAACAATTGCGCCACATGGCTGCCGAAACCGCCGACGGCGCCTTCCTCGATCGTGATCAGGGCGTCGTGTTCGGCGGCCAGCTTCAGGATCAGGTCGCGGTCCAGCGGTTTGGCGAAACGGGCATCGGCCACGGTCGGCGTAATCCCCTGCGTCATCAGCGATTCGCGCGCGGCCATGACCTGCCCCAGCCGCGTGCCAAAGGACAAAATCGCCACCCCCTGCCCCGGCGCGACAATGCGCCCGCGCCCGATTTCCAGCACCTGACCGCGTTCGGGCAGATCAACGCCCGTGCCTTCGCCGCGCGGGAAACGAAACGCAATCGGGCCAGCGTCATAGGCAGCGGCGGTTGCAACCATATGGACCAGTTCGGCCTCATCCGCGGCGGCCATCACGACCATGCCGGGCAGATTTGCCAGAAACGCGATGTCATAGGCCCCGGCATGGGTCGGCCCGTCTTGGCCCACCAGTCCCGCGCGGTCGATGGCAAACCGCACCGGCAGGCCCTGCACCGCCACATCATGCACAACCTGATCATAGCCGCGCTGCAAAAAGGTGGAATAAATGGCGCAGAACGGCTTCATCCCGCCCGCCGCCAGACCCGCGCTGAAGGTCACCGCATGTTGTTCCGCGATCCCCACATCGAAGCACCGCCGGGGATAGGTCTGCGCGAATTTCGCCAGCCCCGTGCCGTCGGGCATCGCCGCCGTGATCCCGACAATCCGGTCATCGCGCGCGGCCTGATCCATCAGCGCCTGCGCGAAGACGTTGGTATAGCTGGGCGCGTTCGACGGCGCCTTAGCCTGCTTGCCCGACACAACGTCGAATGTCGCGGTCGCATGGCCCCGGTCGGCGGCGTTTTCGGCGGGGGCGTAACCTTTGCCCTTTTTCGTCACCGCGTGGATCAGAACCGGGCCGGTCGCCCGCGCCTTGACCATGCGGAGCAGCGGCAAAAGCTGATCCAGATCATGCCCATCGACCGGCCCGACATAGGAAAAGCCCAATTCTTCGAACAGGGTGCCGCCAACGGTCATGCCTTTCAGCATTTCTTTCGCGCGGCGCGCGCCTTCTTGCAGGGGTTCGGGCAACAGGCCAACGGCGCCCTTGGCCGCGGCCTTCAGATCCTGGAACGGGTTGCCCGCATACAAACGCGTCAGATAGGACGACATCGCCCCCACCGGCGGCGCAATCGACATTTCGTTGTCGTTCAGGATCACGAACATGCGCGTTCCCAGATGACCGGCATTGTTCAGCGCCTCGAACGCCATGCCCGCGCTCATCGAACCATCACCGATCACGGCGATCGCATCGCCCGGATCGCCGCCCAGATCGCGCGCCACGGCAAAGCCCAGCCCGGCCGAAATGGATGTGCTGGAATGGCCCGCCCCGAACGGGTCAAAATCGCTTTCGCTGCGTTTGGTAAACCCGGCCAAGCCCCCGCCGGTGCGCAGCGTGCGGATACGGTCGCGCCGCCCGGTCAGGATTTTATGCGGGTAACATTGATGCCCGACATCCCAGATGATTTTGTCGCGCGGCGTGTCAAACACCGCGTGCAGCGCGACGGTCAGTTCCACCACGCCCAGACCCGCGCCCAGATGCCCGCCGGTCACGCTGACCGCGCTGATGGTTTCCGTGCGCAATTCATCCGCGACCTGCCGCAATTCGCGGTCGGTCATGGATTTCAAATCCGCAGGCAGATGCACTCGGTCCAGCATCGGAGTATGGGGGCGGTCGGTCATAACGGGCGGCCTTTCGCGTCAGGTGTCGCGGTCGATAACGAAACGGGCCAACACGCGCAAGTTGTCGGCGGCCTCGCCATAGGGGTGCAGCGCGGCAATACCGGCCTGAACCTGCGCCTGCGCCGCATCGCGCGCGCCATTCAGCCCCAGCAGCGACACGAAGGTCGCCTTGCCCGCCGCGCCATCTTTGCCCACGCGCTTGCCGGTCACGGCCTCATCCCCGGTCACGTCCAGAATGTCGTCGGCAATCTGAAAGGCCAGCCCCAGCGCATCGGCGTAACGGTCCAGCAGGGTCGGATCATCGCCCGCGATCAGAGGCCCAACGACCGCAGCAAAGCGGATCAGCGCGCCGGTTTTGCCGCCCTGCAATTCGGTGATCGCGTCCAGCGTCAGCGGCGTAGCGGCGGTTTCGGCCGCAATATCAAGCGCCTGCCCCCAGACCATGCCGCGCGCGCCCACCGCATCGCCAAAGGCCGAAATCAGCCGCAGCCGCGCATCGGCATCGCCGATCACCGGATCAGCCAGCATCTGAAACGCCAGCGATTGCAGCGCGTCACCGGCCAGAATCGCGGTCGCCTCGGACCAGCGGATATGAACCGTGGGCTGGCCCCGGCGCAGATCGTCGTTATCCATCGCGGGCAGATCGTCATGGACCAGCGAATAGGCGTGCAGCGCCTCGACCGCCGCCGCGACCGGCAGGGCGGCGGCATCGCGGATCCCGTGCAGCCGCGCCGATTCCATCACCAGAAACGCGCGCAGACGTTTGCCGCCCGTCACCGCATACCGCATCGCATCGCGTAAATCGCCCGCCGGATAGGTGTCCAGCACCTGATCCAACGCGACTTGCACCTGCGTTTTGACCTGTTCCAGCCGGTCGTCCATCACAGCCCCCCGGCGGGTTCCGTGCCGGTGGGTTGGCCATTCGCGGCCAGCGTGATTTTTTCGACGCGTTCTTCGGCGGCGCGCAGGCGTTTTTCGCAATGCGCGCGCAGGGCCGCGCCGCGTTCATACAGCGCAATGGATTCCTCCAGCGTGGCTTGGCCGGTTTCCAGCTTGGCCACGGTGGATTCCAATTCCTTCATCGCGTCCTCAAAGGACATGCTTTCAATCGCGGTCACGGTCGGCCCCTATCAATTCCTGAACATGGGCGCGGCAAGACCGGCCCAAAGCTGCCAGATCATAGCCACCTTCCAGACAGGATACCACCGGCGCACCGCACTGCGCCGCCATTTCGCAGATTGCGCGGGTGATTGCGGCAAAATCGCCGTCGGTCCAGTTCAGTTCGGCCAGCGGATCATCGGTATGCGCATCAAAACCGGCGGAAATGATGACCAGTTGCGGCGAAAATTCGCGGCACCGGGTCAGGATCGCGGACCACGCCGCCCACGCATCACCGCCATCCGATCCGGGGCGCAGAGGCCAGTTCACGATCTGCCCATGTGCGCCGCGTTCATCCGTCGCTCCGCTGCCCGGATACAGCGGCATCTGATGGGTGGATGCGAAAAACACCCGCGATTCGGTCCACAGCAGATCCTGCGTGCCGTTGCCGTGATGCACGTCGAAATCCAGCACCGCGACCCGTTCCAGCCCGTGATGATCCAGCGCATATTTCGCCGCAATCGCGGTGTTGCCGAACAGACAAAACCCCATCGCCGTATCGGTTTCGGCGTGATGCCCCGGCGGGCGCATGGCGACAAAGGCTGTGCGCGCATCCCCCGACAGCACCGCATCGACCGCCGCGCAAGCCCCGCCGACGCCATGCAGCGCGGCGGTCAAACTGCCCGGCGACAGATGCGTGTCGGCGTCCAGCATCGCCAGACCCTGCGCCGGAACCGCCGCCCGGATGCGCGCCAGATAATCCGCCGGGTGACAGCGCAGCACCTGCGCGTCATCGGCCAGCGGCGCATCACGCCGGGTCAGGGGCAGATCGGCCAGCGCCTCTATCACCGCCCGGTAACGCGCGACCTGTTCGGGGTGGCCGCCCGGGGTGACGTGATCCGAGGCACTGGGATGGGTGAACAGCAATGTCATCAGGACTCCTTTCGCGGATCGGGGCAGCGTTTCACGAAACCCGCGCCGGGAAAACCCCCGTTAGACCGTCAGCCGCGCCCCATCATGTCCCGAAATGGTCAACGTCATCAACGCACCTTCGGGCATGTCGCGGTCAAAGGCGACCTCGGTGAATTGTTCGGTCCGGCCCAGACGTGGGCCTTCGGTCAGGATGCGATGCGAGGCGCCGATCTGCGCGTCCAGATGGCGGCGCAGCGCGCGATCCCCCGCCGCCCGCAGACGCGCGGCGCGGTCCTTGATCGCCGCGCCCGGCACGCGCGGCATCCGCGCCGCGGGCGTTCCCTGACGCGCGCTGAACGGAAACACATGCAAAAAGGTCAGCCCGCAATCATCCACCAACCGGACCGAGTTTTCGAACATCGCATCCGTTTCCGTCGGAAATCCGGCAATAATATCAGCGCCAAAGACCATATCCGGGCGCAGCCGCCGCGCGTCGTTGCAGAACCGGATCGCGTCATCGCGCAGGTGGCGGCGCTTCATCCGTTTCAGGATCATGTCATCGCCCGATTGCAGCGACAGATGCAGATGCGGCATCAGGCGGGGTTCGGTCGCAATGGCCAGCATCAGGTTGTCGTCAGCCTCGATGCTGTCGATGCTGCTGATGCGCAGGCGCGGCAGATCGGGAACCAGCCGCAAAATCCGCATGACCAGATCGCCCAGACGCGGTTCGCCCGGCAAATCCGCGCCCCATGACGTAAGGTCAACCCCGGTCAGGACGACTTCGTGAAAGCCGCGCCCGACCAGACGTTTGATTTGTTCCACGACAACGCCCGCCGGGACGCTGCGCGAATTGCCACGACCAAAGGGGATGATGCAGAATGTGCAACGGTGATCGCAGCCATTCTGCACCTGAACATAGGCGCGGTGCCGCCCGAACCCGTCGATCAGATGCCCCGCCGTTTCCTGCACCGACATGATGTCGTTGACCTGCACCCGTTCGGTGTCTCCGATAAAATCCGGCCCCATCGCGGCCCAGGTTTCGGGCTGCATCTTTTCGTGGTTGCCGATGACGCGGGTCACCTCGGGCATGGCGGCGAATGTTTCGGGTTCGGTCTGCGCCGCGCAGCCGGTCACGATCACCGCCGCGCCGGGGTTTTCGCGCGCAAGACGGCGGATTTCCTGACGGGCTTTGCGCACCGCCTCGGCCGTCACCGCGCAGGTGTTCACGACGACCGCGCCATCCAAGCCCGCCGCCTGCGCCATTTCGCGCATCGCCTCGGTTTCGTAGGCGTTCAGGCGGCAGCCCAGCGTTGAAAACACCGGCGGTTTCACAGCCACACCCCGTTGAACACATAGGCGACCGGGCCGGTCATCCACACGCCGTCATCGCGCCAGTCAATGTCCAGCCGCCCGCCGTCCAGATCGACCGCAACCCGCCGCCCCGTCAACCCGCGCCGATGCGCCGCAACCGCCGCCGCGCAGGCGCCCGACCCGCAGGCCTGCGTGATCCCCGCACCGCGTTCCCAGACCCGCATCCGCAGCCGGTCCGGCGCAGTCAGGCTGGCATATTCCACATTGGTTGATTCGGGGAACAAAGGGTGATGTTCATGCGCCGCCCCGTCGCGCGGCAGGTCCACGGCGTCGGCATCCGGCACGAAAAACACGCAATGCGGGTTGCCCATGCCGACCGCCACCGGATCGCCCGCAATCGGCAGATGCGCGGGGTCCACGGGCTGCGCCAGCGGCACCCCCTGCCAGTCCAGAATCGGCGCGCCCATATTCACCGCGACCAGATCCCCGTCACGCCGCACCTGCAAAATGCCGCGTTGCGTTTCGATGGTCATATCGCCAAGCCCCAGATCACACAGGATAAAATCGCCCACGCAGCGGGTCGCGTTGCCACAGGCCCCCGCCCGCGATCCGTCGCTGTTCCAGAAATCCAGCGCAATCGTGGCGCGGTCGCTGGCGCGAATTTCGGCCAGTTGGTCAAAGCCCACGCCGCGATGCCGGTCGCCCATGGCGCGCGCCAGGTCCGGCGTCACCACCGCATCGCGGTGACGTGAATCAAGGACGACAAAATCATTGCCAAGCCCGTGCATTTTCATAAAGCTGAGCGAAAGGGGGGCGGTGTTTTCCATGCCCCCGATATAATGCGCCCGGTTTTTTTTCACCAGAGGCGCAAAAACCTGTTTTTTGCGCTTGACCCCCCCGGCACATATCCCTAAACACCCCCCTCACAGAGTGGGCCCGTAGCTCAGTTGGTAGAGCAACTGACTTTTAATCAGTGGGTCACAGGTTCGAATCCTGTCGGGCTCACCATTGTATTTATTCCGCATAAATACCGACGCAGCGACCGTTAGGGGCGCTTTATGCGTTGCGCGCGATCAGCGCCGCCATCATCGCGGCCATGCCCAGCACCGGCACCAAAAACGCCGCCATCCGTGCGCGCATCGGGGCCTTGGGCGACAGCATTATCCCCAGAGACAGCTTCAGCGATTTCAGAGCCTCACCCCGCGCCTGACGCAGCCCGCTGCGCTGCCGTGACCGCATTTCAATCACTGCGCGCCGCGCCACATCGCGACAGGCTTCGCGCAGCGTTTCGGGGTAACGATGATAGGTCACCACATCGCGCGCCAGCAACGACCGCAACCCGGTGCAGCGCGCGTTGAATTCGGTATCTTCGGCGATGCGCATATCTTCGCGGAACAGGCCCAGCCGGTCGAATACATCGCGGCGATAGGACACGCCGAACAGCGAACTGCCCGGTTTCTGAAATTCGGGCATCCGGCTTTTGTGCAGATAAAGATACGACGCCCAGGACGCCAACGAATCGCCATAAGGCCGCAGCGTGGACGACACCAGATCATAGCCGTCCCGATGCGCCACCATCCGCCGGTCATAGGCCGCCGCCGGCATGACACAATCGGCCGCCAGAAAGGCAATGATCGGCGCGCTTGCCTGCGCAATCCCCAGATTGCGGGTGCGGCCGGGCAAGGCTTTGCGATCATCTTCGACCAGAATCACGTCATCCAGACCGACCGCGCCGCGAAAGCTGCCCTGCCCGGTATTGACCAGAATTTTCTCAAACCCGCCGGGGATCGACTGAACCGCCAGCAGCGCGTTCGGGTCGCAATCCACCGACATCACCACAACCGACAGCCGAGGATCGGCAGGAACACGCGGCCCGCGGTCAAGGTTCATGCTGCTGCCCCCGTCTTGGTTATGCGACGCAGGCAGGCTTAGCATCGCGGGCGAGGTGTTTCAATTCGGGAGTAGGGCCGGTGGGGTCGCGCGCGTTCGAACGAGACCGGCTTGGCTTAGAACGCTGATCCGCACACAAATGAAAACACGGGCCGTAGCCCGTGTTTTAATGTGGTGCTCTGTCGAGCTTGTTAGCCACTCGACCAACGATTTCTGAATATTTTTTGCCTTACCAGCAGCTTGGCCACATAGTCAAGCACAATATTCGCCGTCATGAAACGCGGTCCAGCGGGAACTCAATGATACTGCCGGGTCTGAAAAAGTCTCGGAAGGCATTGAGATTTTCGTTCAGTTGCGCACTTTAGCCTGTCTCCACTTACCAGCAACCGCGTGTCATGTGCCAGCCCCCACGAACATGCTGGGATCAGTCCGCCAAGGAAATACGAACAATTAAGCTTGCCAAGGCCACCACGCACACGCAAATAAAATTTCCTCAATGATATTTAATTAACACGCCCAAACAAATCGATTTACCCCAACCCCACGCTAACCTGCCACCACCATCGCAAGAATAAGGACACGACCATGCTCACACGCCTTGCCCTTGACGTCGGCACCTCATCCATCGGGTGGATCCTCTACGAGATCGTCAACGGCCGCCCCGCGCGCATTATCGACGGCGGCGTGCGGATTTCTGGCGATGGGCGCGAAGCCAAGACCGGGCAGTCGCTGGCCGTCGGGCGGCGCACGGCCCGCGCTATGCGGCGGCGGCGTGATCGTTATCTGCGCCGCCGGACCATGCTGATGAAGCGCATGGCTGAAGCCGGACTGATGCCGCAAAATCCCGATGAAGCGGCGGCGCTGACCGCGCTTGATCCCTATGCGCTGCGGGCCTCCGGGCTGGATCAGGCGCTGCCCCTGACGCATCTGGGCCGCGCCCTGTTCCATTTGAACCAGCGGCGCGGGTTTAAATCGAACCGCCGCACGGACAAGGGCAGCAACGAAGGCGGGTTGATTGCGGATGGCTCGGCCCGGCTGGATCAGGCCATGATGGCGGCGGGCGCGCGCAGCTATGGCGAGTTCCTGCACAAACGCCGTGCCAGTGCGGATGACGCCCGCGCGGTGCCCTCGGTCCGCACGCGCATCAACCCGCATATGACCGGCGAGGATGGTAAAGAAACGCCGGGTTACGATTTCTATCCCGACCGCCGCCATCTGGAGGAAGAGTTCCACAAGATCTGGCAGGCGCAGGCCCCGCATCACCCTGAACTGACCGAGGAGCTGCGCGACCAGATTTTCGAGACGATCTTTTATCAGCGCCCACTGAAAGCCCCCGCCATCGGGCGGTGCCTGTTCCTGCCTGAACGCCGCTTGCCAAAGGCCCATCCGCTGACCCAACAGCGAACGATGTATGAGACCGTGAACATGCTGCGCGTCACCGCGCCCGGTCAGCCCAAGCGCCGCCTGACCCGCGAGGAGCGCGACAAGATCATCACCGCGCTGAACGGCAAGGCCCCTGCCAAAAGCCCCGGAGCGAACAAGCTGACGCTGGTTGCGCTGAAAAAGGTGATCAAGCTGCGCCCGGATGAAAGCTTCTCTCTGGAAACGGCGATGCGCGATGCGATTGCCTGCGATCCGGTTCGGATGAGCCTTGCCCATCCTGACCGCTATGGTCCCGGCTGGTCCACCCTGAACCCCGATCAGCAATGGGAGATCATCCAGCACCTGCGCGACGAACAGGACGGCGAAAAGCTGGTGAACTGGCTGGTGGACCGCACCGGCTTTGACCGGGAACGCGCCCGCGCGATCGCCGACGCCCCCTTGCCCGAAGGCTTCGGGCGCCTTGGCGAAACCGCCACCCGCCGCATTCTTGCCGCGCTGATTGGCGGCACGGCGGATCAAGAGGTCGCCACCTATAACGAGGCCGTCGAATTTTGCGGCTGGAACCATTCGCATCTTGCCACCGGCGAGGTGCTGGACCGGCTGCCCTATTACGGGCAAATCCTTGACCGTCACGTCCTGCCCGGCACGGGCGAAGAAAGCGATGACGATGTCACCCGCTTTGGCCGGATCACCAACCCGACGGTGCATATCGGCCTGGGCCAAATCCGGCGGCTGGTGAACCGGATCATCGACATCTATGGCCGCCCCTATCAGATCGTGCTGGAGCTGGCCCGCAATCTGAAGATGAGCGAGGATCAAAAACGCGAACTGGCGCAGAAAAACACGAAAAACCAAAAGGCCGCCGAATCGCGCAGTCAAAAGCTGATCGAGGAATTAAAGGTCGAAGATAACGGCCGCAATCGCGCCATTTTGCGGGTCTGGGAAGAATC
Organism: Paracoccus sp. (in: a-proteobacteria); assembly: GCF_030538495.1. Classification (GTDB taxonomy): domain Bacteria; phylum Pseudomonadota; class Alphaproteobacteria; order Rhodobacterales; family Rhodobacteraceae; genus Paracoccus. Next base: position 735 of record NZ_JAUNTW010000010.1, on the reverse strand, counting down.
GTCGGCCGATGCGCTGAAACGCTGCTGCCCATATACCGGCACGATGATTTCGGCGGCGATGCTGTTCGACGGCAGTTGCGACATCGACCACATCCTGCCCTATTCCCGCACGCTGGACGACAGCTTTAACAATCGCACCATCTGCCTGAAATCCGCAAACCGCGACAAACGCAACCAAACCCCGTGGGAGGCGTGGGGCGGCACATCGAAATGGTCGATCATCGAGGCCAATCTGAAAAACCTGCCCGATGGCAAACGCTGGCGCTTTCAGCCGGATGCCATGGAAAAATTCGAAGGCACGCGCGATTTCACCGCCCGCGCCTTGGTTGATACGCAATATCTGTCGCGGCTGGCGCGGGAATATCTGGAAAGCCTGTATGCCGATGCCCTGCATGAAGGCCGCCGCCCGATCTGGGTTGTCGCGGGCAAGCTGACGGAATTGCTGCGCCGTCATTGGGAGCTGAACAGCCTGCTGCCGGACGCCCATCGCGGCACGTCAAAGGCCAAGAACCGTCAGGATCATCGTCACCACATGATCGACGCCGCCGTGATCGGCGCAACCGATCAAAGCATGGTCAAACGCATCGCCGATATCGCCAAGGCCAATGTTGAAAACGGGCTGGACGAACTGGCCGGCTCGATCCCGCCGCCATGGGGCGGATTCCGCGACGCCCTCAAGGCGCAGCTTGATCGCACCGTGGTCAGCCACCGGGCCGATCATGGCCGTATCGACCC